>NZ_CP037951.1:1545000-2792500 GCF_004358445.1 Parashewanella tropica | reverse complement strand
ATTGCTAAAAACAAGAGTCTTTTAAATACCATTTTATATCTCCTCTATAAAGTCAGAGCTAGATAATCTAATTTGCGCTTACGCAGTAGGCTATATTGATTTACGATTGCTCAAAAGACCATATATGGTTATTTAATTCTTTTTGAGTATAAGTGGAGTAATTTCTTACTTCTTTTATTTATTGATACTTGAATAAATCCACTGTAATCCTGCCTTAATCTTCAACATGAGTACTGAAATAGCTGTATCTTTTTATTGAACTATTCCGTTACAATGGATGTATGGAAAATCAAGATACCCTTATCGATTTACACGCTCATACAACCGCTTCTGATGGACAATTAACTCCTACTGAATTGATTGATAGAGCAGTTAAGAATCAAGTAAATATTTTTAGTATTACAGACCATGATACAGTTGCAGGCCTTGCGGAGGCTCATGCACATATTGCTAAGAATAACCTGCCAATAGAGTTAATTAATGGTGTAGAAATTTCTACTAATTGGGAGAATCACGATATCCACGTTGTTGGATTGAATATTGACCCAGAATGTTTTGAACTTGATACTTTTCTAAGTAAACAACGTAATTTGAGAAATGAGCGAGCCATTGAAATTGGGCGAAGACTTGAAAAATCAGGTGTGGTTGGAGCTTATGACGGTGCTAAATCCTATGCAGGAAATGCAGCGCTAAGTCGCGGCCATTATGCGAGATGGCTTGTAGATAATGGTTATGCTAAATGCGTAGGTAGTGTATTTAAAAAATACATGTCGAAAGGGAAAACAGGTTACGTTCCTAACAATTGGCAAAGCATAGAAAATGCCATTGAAATAATTCATTTAGCAGGAGGTCAGGCCGTTTTGGCACACCCAAGTGGCTATAAGTTTTCTCCTAAATGGTTAAAGCGTCTAGTACGAGAGTTTAAAGAAGCTGGAGGTGATGCGATTGAAGTCGTATTAGGGCAGCAGTCATTAAATGATAGAGCAAATTTAATTGCGTTGAGTCATCAAAATCAATTGATGGCCTCGCTTGGTAGTGATTTTCATTTCCCCGGTGGTTGGTTAGATCTTGGAAAGAATATGTATCAACCCAAGGGTGTTAATTGGATTTGGGAATCAGAAAAGTGGAAGAGCAGCATAGCATGAGCCAATTTTTTTATATTCATGAGGAAAATCCGCAACCTCGCTTAATTAGCCAAGCGGTCAATATCTTAAAGCAAGGTGGGGTTATTGCCTATCCAACTGATTCTGGTTATGCCCTTGGGTGTTTGATTGGCAACAAAGATGCCATGACACGTATTACTCGGATTCGTAAAATTGAGCATGACCATCACTTCTCTTTAATGGTCCGTGATATGTCTGAGCTTGCTACATATGCAAGAGTTGATAATCAAGCATTTCGCTTATTGAAATCTTGCACTCCAGGCCCTTATACATTTATTTTTAAAGCCACTAAAGAAGTACCAAGGCGTTTACAGTCTGAGAAGAAAAAGACGATTGGTATTAGAGTGCCAAGCAATGTGATTGCACTTGCTTTGTTAGAAGAACTTGATGAGCCTTTAATGTCTACAAGTTTAGTTATGCCTAATGAAGATTATGCAGAATCAGATCCTGAGAATATTAGAGATATGCTTGAACATCAGGTTGACTGCATTATCCATGGTGGTTATTTGGCTCAAAATCCGACATCTGTTATAGACATGTCTGATGGCATTGAAGTGATACGTGAAGGTGTAGGGGATATTAGTATTTTTCAATAGTATCACGTGTATAGTCACTACACTCACAAAGCTCCGTGAGTGTAGTTGTACAATGCTATCCTTTGCCTTTCACCCAAGGAGCACACTTATCATACCCACATTGCAAACCAAGTTTGTCTTCAATTGCTCCATCATATATAGCTTTATTCGTCTCTAGATTTGTTACAGTCACATTAATTACAGTGTCCTTATCAAAAGTGTAATAAACAAACATGCCCTGATGAGACACTATTATATCTGGGGTCGCTTTTTTACCATCGATTTTTACTTCTAAATCAGCTGTTTTATTTGGGTTTGATATTGGTATGCATGATACAAAAGTACCTTTATGTTGCTTAGCATACTTACAAAACGCTTTCGCAGACTTGAAATTTGTAAAGTTGCTGGATGGAGTTGACACTTGTTGAGGCGTTGTCGCTGCCGCCTGACAAAAAGGGCTTAGGAAAATGAATGCAATTGTAGGAACTAGCTTTTTAAACATGAGATTTACCTCTTTATCTGTTGATAGATAGTTACACGACTTTAAATCCCTAAGTACAAAGTGTTTTGATAGCGTACTCTTTGGCTGTTTCCCCCTAATTACAATAGAGTATGAGTATCCATACTCTATAAGAAGTAAAGTTCTATATTCAACATATACAAAGTACTAAGTAATCCATTTCAATGCTTGTTCAGTGCTAGTTAAGATTAATTTCCAATTTAATCTTGAATGATTATTAGTTGAGAACTGACAATCGCCAATGAGAGAGCAGCATATCCATCTATATTCCAATAGATAACCTGAGTATATACAGATATAATTACACTCTAATGGACTGGCTGATAGAGGAAAGTTAATGCAGGTAACTCAACAGAGTTTGCCCTTGGCAGTTGTTCGAGGGAAAAGTTTTGATGAAATGCCAGCAGATTTATTTATTCCTCCTGAAGCACTGGAAGTTTTTTTAGAGGCTTTTGAGGGGCCTTTAGATCTACTTTTATACTTAATCCGAAAACAAAAGCTGGATATTGTTGATCTTCCTATACATGAGATCACATCGCAATACCTAGAATACATAGAGTTACTCACAGACGCCCGTATTGAATTAGCTGCTGATTATTTAGTTATGGCTGCAACGCTTGCAGAGATCAAATCAAGGTTACTATTACCTAAACCTGAATTGGATGATGGGGAAGAGGAAGATCCTAGAGCTTTATTGATTCGTCAGTTAAAAGCCTATGAAACCATTAAGCAGGCGTCTAGTGATATAGATGAGTTACCGAGGTTAGAACGAGATATATTTACTTCAAGTCTTGAGCCTGAGAGTGAGGTGGAGATTAAACAGGTTCCTCCCGAGGTATCATTAACAGAGTTAGCCAGAGCATTTGCTGAAGTGTTAAAGCGTGTAGAGGCTAATGAACATCATCATGTTCAAAAAGAGGTCTTATCGACACGGGAACGTATGGTTGAAATCCTTGGAAAACTGAGCACTGAGCGCTATACACAATTTCAAGAGTTGTTTCATGTTGAAGAAGGTCGTGCTGGAGTTATTGTTAGCTTTTTAGCCATTATGGAACTAGTAAAAGAGTTGTTAGTTGAGCTGGTTCAAACTGAGCCCTTATCCACAATTTATGTCAAAGCATACTAGATAATTTCTAGGCGAGAGCAAAAATGAAGATCAATGCGATACAACTTAAACAACTTATTGAAGCGAGTCTTTTTGTCAGCTCTAAACCTCAAACTCTGACACAACTGAAAGAAAATGTGCTGTCTGATTTTGTTGTGTCCCGAGATAAAATTAAAATAGCTCTTACTGAATTACAGCAAGATTATCAAGAAAGAGGAATCCAACTGGTTCAAGTTGCTGGTGGTTTCCGATTTCAAACGGCTGAGTTTCTTAGCCCAATGTTGCAAACAATATGGGAGAAAAAATCTCCTAAATCTCCTAAATATTCTAAAGCAACACTTGAGACATTAGCGGTTATCGCTTATCAACAACCCGTTACTCGTGGAGATATCGAGAAGGTTAGGGGCGTTACGGTTAATAGTCACATTATGAAAACACTTACGGATAGGCATTGGATTAAAACAGTAGGTCACAGAGAAGTGCCGGGGCGTCCTGCATTGTACGCAACAACTACTGAGTTTTTATCTTATTTTGGGCTTAGCAGCTTAACTGAGTTACCCGCTTTATCCGATCCTGAATCATTACAGGCATTGTTTAATCCAAAAATTAGCGTGCCTGAAACAAAAGAAGAGTCAACTAATGAGTGAAAAATTGCAGAAAGTCTTGGCCCGTGCAGGCCATGGCTCCCGTCGTGAGATGGAGGCATGGATTGCTGCAGGTCGAGTTAGTATTGACGGAGAAATCGCTACAATTGGTGATCGTGTAGAATCTGATGCAAAAGTTAGAATTGATGGGCGAGCGGTTTCTATCAAGTCATCTGAAGACGTGATTTGTCGAGTTCTTGCTTATCATAAACCTGAAGGGGAAATTTGTAGCCGTAAAGATCCTGAAGGCCGTACCACTGTTTTTGAGCGTTTACCTAAAGTTCGAGATGGGCGTTGGGTTGCAGTAGGCCGATTAGATATTAACACTTCAGGTTTATTGCTATTTACCTCAGACGGTGAACTTGCAAACCGTTTAATGCATCCATCTCATGAAGTTGAGCGTGAATATGCGGTGAGAACCTTTGGCGAAGTTACAGATGCTAATATTCAACACCTGAGAATGGGAGTGATGTTAGAAGATGGCCCTGCTAATTTCGATAAAGTAAAAGCCGCTGGTGGTGAAGGCATTAACCAATGGTGGCATGTTACCTTAAAAGAAGGTCGCAATCGTGAAGTCAGACGTTTGTGGGAGTCTCAAGACGTACAAGTTAGCCGTTTGATACGGGTGCGTTATGGCATGATTGAACTGCCTAAAAGCCTTCCTCGAGGTGGTTGGGTAGAATTACCACTTGAGCAGGTCAATTATCTTAGACAAATGGCTGGTTTAGTACCAGAAAATCGCACTTTCTTAGGTACAGATAAACACAGTACAGATAGAGCTAAAAAAGTGAAAAGTGCAAAAATTCGTCGAGCTGTTAGAAAACATAGTACTGTTTCAAACGCTCGGAAAAAGCCTTCGAGACAGAGGGGATAGCTTTAAGTTAATGACTTCAGCATTAACCGTTAGTTAATTTTCTTTAATAAAAAAAGGAGTCGATCGACTCCTTTTTTGATTTTAAAAAGCTATTGAGCGTTTAACTCTTGACCATTTACATCTTTAGAATCTTCAGACATTAAGTATAAGTATGCTGGCATAATTTCTTCAGGGGTCTTTAGCTTTAATGGATCTTCACCTGGGTAAGCTTTAGCACGCATTTCGGTTCGTGTGGCGCCTGGATTTATTGAATTAACTCTTACAACTGAGCCTTCACATTCATCAGCAAGCACCTGCATCATTCCTTCTGTCGCAAATTTTGAGATAGCATATGGACCCCAGTAAGCACGGCCTTTGCGACCCACGCCACTTGAAGTAAACACAATTGAAGCTGAATCAGACTTACGCATTACAGGTAATAGCGCTTTTGTTACCATGATTTGAGAAGTAACGTTGATTTTGAAAATGTCTTCTGCGGTTGGGATATCAATGTGCTCAAAAGGCCCTAATGCACCAACGATACTTGCGTTATGAAGCAATCCATCCAGCTTGCCGAACTGCTCTTCAATGGTATCTGCCATATCCTTGTAGTTTTGCTCGGTAGCACCTTTTAAATCTAAAGGAATGATGGCTGGTTGTGGATAACCCGCTTGCTCAATTTCATCATAAACGTGCTCAAGTTTTTTTACTGTTCTACCTAGTAAAATCACGGTAGCACCATACTCGGCATACTTTATTGCGGCTGCTCGACCTATGCCGTCTCCTGCACCTGTTACCAGAATTACTTTCCCCGAAAGAGAACTTTGTTCTGCTTGGTATTCTAACATTTGATACTGCCTCCAATTTTATAGAATGCCCGTCTATTAAACGTTTGATAGAATTGTCTTCTAGTGTTTTAAACAGGTGTCCTGTTTTTTGAACATATTTAGTTTTAGTCAAATTGACAAAATTATGGCTAACCTATTAATTTTGAGTTAACTTGAACCATTAAAGAACAAAAAAATGCCCATTCAAATCACGATGCTTCTATTGTGACTTTTTTTTGGGAAAAACAAAATTCGTTCTCGTAAAATAGAGGAAAAAAGATGAAAAAACTATTACTTGGCACAGTAATAGCGTCAGCACTAGGCTTAACTGCATGCGGTGATGGTAGTATTGACGATATTGCAAAGAACCCGACTCCATTGATTCCGCAAGCCACTTTAGTATTTGATCCTGCGAATTCTTCTGTCCCGCTTCCAAATGACTTGCTATTTAATGGCACTACTGATGGTACTTTAAACGTGCCAGGTGAAGGCCCTGGGAAATATACTAATCCACAAGTAGCTTTGGGCGCGCTTGATGGTTGGTCAACCACAGAACCTATTAACATTAAAGTTAATCTTCCTACAAAGAATAAGAATGATGAAGCTGTTGATTTAGGTATTTCAGAAGCATCTGTAAAGCAGGCTGGCGCAATCCGAGTGTTTGAAGCAACAGTTGGTGGTGTTTTGTCTTCTGATGCTAGCTGTAAAAGCAAACCTTCTCTTAGTGCTTGTAAGGTTGGCTCTGAATTGCAATACGGCACTGACTTTACAACCGCTGTATCAGGTAACCAAATTTCTGTCGTTCCTCTTAAGCCTTTAAAAGCGAATCAATCATATCTCTATGTAGTCACAACGAAAGTTGAAGATACTGAAGGTCGAGCAATCGGTCCTTCCACTACTTATAATGCTCTTAAACTTGATGTGAAAACCAATCCATTGGGTACAGATCAGCAGCGCACCTTACAAACAGTAGTAAACAGCTATGAGGCTGGTGTCTCAAAAGAAGTCGATCCGAAAAGCATCACTTATGCTGGTCTATACACAACTCAATCTGTAGCTAATGTGTTTGAAACAGCTAAAGCAAAAATGGCGGCTGATTTCCAAGGTTACATTACGGAGCTAACTGCATATCAAAAAGCGGGTAATACGCCAGATGCTACGTATTTAAGTGGATTAAGTAAGAAATATCCATACGCGCCAACCGTTGTTCCTGGTAGTGTTAAGCAAGTTATGAACGGTGATGCACCAGCAACTGCTGCCGATCGGTTAAAAATCACTGAACCATCATTAGAGAAAACGATCTTAGACAATGCAATTGTCTATAGCGCTAAACTTAGATTACCTATTTATAGCGAATGTTCGTCGGTTCAGTGTAAAGAGCGTGATGCGGCTAATAATCCAACAGGTTTCTGGAAAGCTGCTGGTGATAGTCCTCTAGCTGTATTGTCTGCAATTAAGTCTGGAGGTCTTTCTCAAGCTAAATTTGCTCAGCAAGCGGTAGCACAAGGGTTAACGCCTGCACAAGTGGCTCAAGTACAAACTAATCCATCACTTCTTGTTGGAAAGACATTTAAACTTGATAACGGTTCTCCAGTTGATTCAGCACAAATGCTGACTAAGTTCAATCCATTACCTGCGATTCGTAAAGACGATCAAGGTAACTTTGAATATGAAACAGTAGATGTGCAAATTACCATTCCTAAAGAATCAGATGACGTGAAAATGCCTACTGCAGGCTTCCCTGTAACGATTGCAATGCATGGGATTTCGGCTGTAAAAGAAATGGCTCTCGTGTATTCAGGTACCTATGCATCTAAGGGCGTTTCTACTATCGCAATTGATTTACCTTTACACGGTGGTCGCTCTTACCGTGAAGGTAATTCTGGGCCTTACTTAGTCAGTGCAACTTCACCTGACAGTGTTAAAAGATTACTGCCAGATAGCTACCAAGACTTTAAAGGTTCGGCAACGACCTTTGTAAATATTGGTAGCCCTTTGACCATTCGTGATAACTTCCGCCAAGGGATCATGGATGAATTGGCTTTACGTTTAGCGTTGCCTGTTATTTCACAGCAGCTTAAAGGCGCGAATAGTGCTTGGGCAACTAATGACGCTGTTAAAACAGTTTTAGATGTTAATGGCGTTACTGCTCAAGGCTTAAGCTTGGGTGCTATGATTTCAGCTGACTTCAGTGTTTACGCTAATTCAGGTATCGTTAACCCTGCGACAGGTAAAAAATTAGATACTAACCCTTATGCAATCAGTGGTGTGTCTTTAGTTGCGCCAAGTGGTGGTTTAGCAGCAAGTTTTGCTGGTTCTAATACCTTTGGTCAAACTCTATACCAAGCGCTTCAATCTAATCCTCAATTCTCTAAGTTAGTTACAGATGCGGCAAAAGCTAAGAACATCTCGAAAGAGGATGACCCTGATGCTTATGAAGCTTTACAACGTCAAGTGTATGTTGGTTTCATCCCACAATTTGGTTTCGCTGTACAAACCATCATAGATTCGATTGATCCAATCAACTATGGTGCGGCAATGAAGGCGATGAACATTCCGACTCACCTGATTGAAATTGTAGGTAACGGCAATGACAATCCTTCAGATCGCGTTCTACCAAACCGTTTCAACGGCTTGCCGATTTCTAAAGATGTGACTTTACCTCTAAAAGGTTTCCCATTAGCAGGTACAGAGCCACTCATTAGTGCAATCGGTTTGAAGTGTGTTAGTAAGAAAGGTGATATTGTAGATGGTAAACCTGTGGGTGTAGCTGGAAGTGGCGCAGTTCGCTTTGTTAAAGGTGCACACAGTACACTGGTTAACCCTTCGAGTGAGTTTAACTCAACGCCTAATACTGACTTCTTAACGGTTTCGCTAGAAATGCAGAGTCAAGTAATTGCCTTTGCTAAAAGTGCTCATGCTGGTAAGCCACAAATCTTCATTAATAGTGGAGATGATGTGATTAAGCCGTGTGAATAAGCGTTAAATAAATTAGCAAGAGCCCGGCAGATGTCGGGCTTTTTTTGTTACAATCGTAATCAAAATTTTTACTCTTGGAGTTACCTTTGGAATTTTTATACGAATACGGATTATTTTTGGCTAAAGCCGTGACTTTAGTATTGTCGATCCTAGCTGTGGTTTTAGTCGTAGTTGCAGCAACAGGAAAGCATAAAAGTGAAAAAGGTGAGTTAAAAATCACCAATATTACAGATAAGCTAAATGATCTTGTTCACGGCTTAAAAGAAGAAATGTTGGATAAGAAAGCCTTTAAAGCCTACGAAAAAGAGCTAAAAAAACAAGAAAAAGCGGAATCAAAAAATGAAGATGTAGCAAAGCCAAAGAGCTTTGTCATTGACTTTAAAGGCAGTATTGATGCCCATGAAGTTTCGTCGCTTCGTGAAGAAGTAAGCGCAGTACTTGCTATCGCAACCAAAGAAGATGAAGTCATTGTTAATGTTGAAAGTGGCGGTGGCATGGTACACGGCTATGGTTTAGCTTCCAGTCAATTAGATAGAATACGTCAAGCAGAAATCCCACTAACAGTTTGTGTAGACAAAGTTGCAGCAAGTGGTGGTTATATGATGGCGTGTGTGGCTAACCATATTTATGCAGCACCATTTGCCATTGTTGGTTCAATTGGAGTTGTAGCTCAAATTCCGAATTTTAATCGTTTACTGAAAAAGCACGATATTGATTATGAGCAACATACTGCAGGTGACTTTAAGCGTACTTTGACTGTGTTTGGTGAAAATACTGAAGAAGGTCGTAAGAAGTTCCAACAAGAAATTGAAGAAACTCATGAACTATTCAAAGATTTTGTGACTCAATATCGTCCAGAGCTTGCGCTAGAAAAAGTGGCAACTGGTGAACACTGGTTTGGTAAACAAGCACTTGAGTTAGGCTTGATTGATGCTATTCGCACCAGTGATGATTTAATCATGAAAAAAGCTCAAGAAAGAACGGTCTACAAAGTTCAGTATCAAATTAAGAAAAAACTATCAGATAAGTTCGCTCACGGTGCATCGTTAACGTTAAATGCAATTGTTAATCGACTAGCTGAGAGAAATCGTCCTTTATAATTTGTTGTATTAAGTGCCGGCTGTTTTGATTTGGCTATACTCATTTGAACGAAGCGAATTATTTTTTACGTATTGAGGTTGCTTTTTAAAGCAACCTCGAAATTTTTATAGCAAATGGTGTTACATGCTATCTTCAACAATTTTCCCTTTACTTATTGTTATTAGCTTGGGGTATATCACTACCAAGTTTAAATATTTTGATGAAGCTGGCATTAAGGCGATTACGCGCTTATTTTTTTATATTTGTATTCCAGCCTTATTATTTAGCCACATGGCAAAGGCAGATGTTTTGCATATTGCAAATACTGACGTGCTGTTAGCTTTCTATGCATCTATGACTGTATCTTTTGGTCTTTATTTCATTCTTTGTCGATATATCAAACGAACGAAGGCAGAAAGCGCTGTATCAGCGCTAGGTGCTAATTATTCAAATGTGCTCTTGGTTGGTTTACCAGTAATCTTAATAGTGCTAGGAAAAGAGTGGGCTGCAGAAGTTTTCGTTGTGATATTGTTTCACAGTTTGTATTCTTTTACTGTTACCTATTTCTTCGTCGCTGAGCGAGGAGACACTGCATTATTAACAATAGTTAAAATAGCAAGGTCTGTGTTTTGTAATCCCGTGGTTTTAAGCATCAGTCTAGGGGCAATGTTCAGTGTGCTTAATATCCCATTACCTGATGTGGTCGAAACACCCGTAGAGTTACTATCCAGCTCGGCTATTGCTGGTGGGTTATTTGTTTTAGGTGCCAACCTTTATTTATTACAAGATAAGTGCAATTTCAATACGTCCATAGTCCAATCTTTATTTAAATTATTTGTATTGCCGGCAATTGTATATTTTGCGGCGACTCATATATGGCTGGTCGATAATGAGCATAGATTTATTCTGGTTATTTTAGCGGGGTCACCTGTTGGAGTTAATGCCTACTTGTTGGCTCACAATTCAAAAATATTAGAAGCAGAAATTGCTGGTTCTGTATTCATTTCTACCGTGTTATCAATGTTTAGCTTCAGTTTTTGGCTGGCTGTTTTATTGTAAAATTCATCTTCTTGGCGTTGCATTATCAAAGCACTATACAGTTTAGTGCTCTACATGCTCTAGATAAAAGTATGTGAGTTTTAGCTTCTCTTGGATGGAAAGTTTCTCCCAAGGTGTTGTGCATGCTTTTTCAGCTGTCTGATATACATGTGTTAGAAAACGCAGTCGAAGTACATCCTGGTGTACGTTAAGACCTTTACCTTGGTCAGTTTGATTGTTAAATACCATGCAAGAGCTTTGATCTTCCAAACTCTTATTTATTCCAGGTTTTTGAAATTCTTTTCTTATTTTGAAAAGCATACTGTTAATATGGGAGTTAATATCAGCTATTGATTCCAAATTCATATGGTTGAATTGAAAAACAAAGGCAAAAAAGATGATCCCTTTTATTAAGCTATCGGTCATCATAAGCTGCTTTTGTTGTGGAATATCATCCCATGTTTCTAAAACTGAATCGAATAATTCATCTAAGCTAATGAAGTAATCATCGGGTGTTTCAAAATCTGGAATTCGATAAATTGATAATTTCTCACCCTGCTGAGCATCATGAAACCAATATAAAAGAAGTAACTGATTTACTACTGATAGTTCTGGAGATAACTTAGGCTCTACGCATAAGTAATATTGCCTCATAACGCTAAAGCTATCTGGAGCTGGAATATGGGATTGAACAGCTAATTCATGAAGATTATCGTGATAAGGGGGATAGCTACAAGGGAAGTGACTGCTATGAATGAAAGACGATGGAGTCTTTACTAAGGACACTGGTACCATCGATGTGAACGAAAAGTGGGTGATTTCTGGAATAGAAAATTCACTAAAACTATAAAAATATATTTTATAATATTGATTTTTAATTAAATCATTTTGTATGGCTAAAATGCCAAAATTATCCAATTCATTGGTAACTGGAACACATGTTATTGAACTAATAATATTGCATCTAGCGATAGACGTTCTTTCTGGTTCAACTAAAGTATCAAGTGTCGGTATTTGCAGTAGAGCCATGATTGACAATGATGTGTTGATTTTTTTGTCTGCAGCCAGCATACGATGTGAGTCATCCCAATTTTGCTTCGTATGGGCATATCGAGAAAAAAAGAGTTGTTGAATAAGAGGGAACATAAGGCATAGCTTTGTTGAAGCTGAATATGGGAAATTACGTTTTCTGAGTTCGCACAAAAGTGAACGAAAGCTTTCCAATCCAATTCTGTCATCAACTTGAAGGGGGTCTACTTGTAAGTATTCATCTACTTCTTGCAGCATGTCGGTTGTTGTATGTTCAATACCAATCATAGGCAACGGACAGCCTGCTTGCAGTTTTTGTACACATAAATCACCAAATTTTTGAAATAAATCGTCATCATGTCTTAGCACTATCTTTGTTGTAAAATCTTTTGGGTGCCATAGTGCAGGGTTAGGCTCTCCCATTAGCCGAATAGCTGTATGCATAACTGATTGTTCAGCTTTAACAGAGGCCGCAGATTCTGTTATGGTTTTAGTTTGTGGAGTAAACGATGTCGACAAGACGGTATAAGCTGGAACTTTAGTTTCTGGATTATCTGAACAACTGTTTTGTGAATTTGTTCTCGACGAGAGAGACGAATGGAATTCTCCGATAGTTACACTCGGAGAGGTAATAGGTGACATTTCATAGCAATCTTCTCTATGAGCTGCAGTCTTAATGGTTACTGTCTCGCGCAAATAACCCATTGCTTTGAAAATTGGGTTTAAGGCAGGGAAACTAAACATCAGCCTGAAAATTAACGGTGTTTGGATGCAAAGTATTTTATCAAAAAGGTTTACTGTTGTTACGTTAAGGTTTATTTATATTTAAATGAATAGGGGCGAAATGGGAAAGAATTAACAATTAGAACCTAGCACTATTTCAAGTGCAAATTGTATTAAATCTGAGCTCAGCATGATTAGCGTTACTATTGAAGATAAACTATAAGTTCAATTTACGGTGTAGCTTTTTTGTTTCAACTGTGCTTTCTGTTTTGAGTTATAGCGGCTGGTTGTGGGTTTTGGCTAGGTAACCTGAGCTCAGGTTAGATAATAAAAAAGCCAGTAAATACTGGCTTTAGTTATTCAGTTTGAATCAACTTAATGTTTATTCGTCACCATGATCACACTCATCATTAGTGCAATGACCATAAAGGTACAAACTGTGGTTGGTTAGCTTAATATTGTATTTTTCTGCAATTTCAAGCTGACGTTGTTCAATCAGATCATCGTTAAATTCAAAAACCTTTCCGCATGATAAGCAAACAAGGTGGTCATGGTGATGCTGAGTAGCCAATTCAAATACTGATTTACCGCTTTCAAAATGGTGACGTGTCACTATGCCTGCATCATCAAATTGGTTTAGTACTCGGTAAACTGTGGCAAGACCTATTTCTTCGCCAATGTCTAGCAAGCGCTTATAAAGCTCTTCGGCACTAATGTGTTGATTCTCTGGTTCTTGCATCAACTCTAAAATTTTAACTCTTGGCAGAGTAACTTTTAGTCCAGCTTTTTTTAGGGCTTGATTTCCATCTGTCATCGTTAATCTCTTGATTGCAGAACCATACGGTTCATCCGTGGGTATGAGATTTATTATAAAGACAAAAATAAAAACTTAAACCTTTGAATTCCATCGCCGGCTAATTTAGTTTGTTTTTTTAACAATTAATGATAATTTGGATTTATTTTCAACAGTATAGCCTTTAAGAAAATATGGGTATTAAGGATTAATACTTATAAAAAATAAGGACATTATTATTCAAGGAGGTCAATAATGATGGAAACCGATTTCCGCAATGCGAACATTGTTGTACTCACTGGTGCAGGAATTTCAGCGGCATCAGGGTTGAGTACATTTCGAGATCAAGGTGGGTTATGGGAAAAGTATCCTGTGGAAGACATTGCTTCACCTGAGGGCTATCAACGAGATCCTGAACTAGTCGAATCATTTTACAATGCCCGACGTGCACAATTAGACGCTTCTAACGTGGCGCCTAATGCGGCTCATTTTGCTCTAGCCAAGCTAGAACAGGAGCATCAGGGGCGTTTGCTTTTAGTTACCCAGAATGTCGATGATCTTCATGAAAGAGCGGGTTCTAATCAAGTTTTACATATGCACGGAGAGCTGAGAAAAGCATGCTGCCCTGTAACCATGCAGCCCTTTTTTATGGAACAGCCATTTTCAGCTGAGAATGTGTGTCAGTGTTGTGAAAAACCACAAAGGCTTCGCCCAAATATTGTGTGGTTTGGAGAAATGCCAATTGGTATGGGCGAGATTGAGCAAGCATTGACTGAATGTGACTTATTTATATCGATAGGAACTTCAGGCACTGTATATCCTGCTGCTGGCTTCATAAGGCTAGCAAAAGCCTTCGGTGCCGAAGCGATTGATATTAATCTTGAGCCAAGTTATAGCTCGCCATTCAATATTTTTATGCAGGGTTGTGCAACTCAACAGGTTCCCAGAATGGTAGAGTCAATTTTAAGTGGAGAACCTATTGAATCTACTGCTGAGGAAGCACTTATTTAACCATGACTGATGAAATGTTGAGTTGGGGTGACTTTTTCCTTACTCAACATTTTGGCGACTTTCTTCATTGCGCTGGTGAGTTTTGTAAGCTGAGGCTTTGAGATGACGTATGGTGGCATAATATAAACGACACTGCCAAATACTCGAATCCAAACACCTAGCTCAAGAAAATAAGGTTGTAATTCCGCAGCAGACAATGAACGGTTGATTTCAATTACACCTGTAGCGCCTAATACTCTGACGTCTTTTACTGCTGAAAATTGTTTTGCCTCAGCCAACTCTTCTTTCAGCTGAGCTTCAATTGAAGCCACTTGTTGTGGCCATTCATTATTATTGAACAGCTCTAAACTTGCATTTGCTGCAGCACACGCCAGAGGGTTAGCCATAAAGGTTGGACCATGCATAAATACCCCCGCTGGTGAGTCACTGATACCTGCGGCAACTTCATCAGTACACATAGTCACTGCTAGACTGATGTATCCACCCGTTAAAGCTTTACCTACACAGAATAAGTCGGGCGTGATTCCAGCATGTTCATAGGCGAAAAGCGTGCCTGTTCTACCAAAACCTGTTGCGATTTCATCTATGATCAACAAGATATCAAATTCGTCACATAGCTTTCTCACACCTGTTAAATAATCAGGGTGATAAAAGTACATTCCTCCAGCCGCTTGGTGGATTGGCTCAATGATCATCGCTGCTAGACTTTGGTGATGTTCCTCAAAAGAAGTTCTAAGCTTAGCGAGATCTGAAGCGACATTGGTATTGTCGTCAATGCTGCTGGTGGGTGAAGGTGTAAATACTTGTTTGGGTAAAATGGCATCAAACATGGTATGCATACCATTGTCAGGATCGCATACACTCATTGCGGCAAAAGTATCACCGTGGTAGCCGCGCTTGATCGTAGCAATTTTCTGTTTGTGTGGTTTGTCTCTACCTTGCCAATATTGAATCGCCATTTTCAATGATACTTCGACAGCAATGGAGCCGGAGTCTGCAAAAAATACTTTAGTTAAAGGCTCACATGTCATGTCGACTAATTGCTTAGCTAAATTAACCGCAGGCTCGTGAGTGATCCCGCCAAACATCACATGAGGTAAGGTTTCAAGTTGTTGCTTCATTGCAGACACAATATGTTCGTTGCAATAGCCGTGAACACAAGACCACCAAGAACTTGTCCCGTCAATTAAGCGTCGACCGTCTTCCAATATCAATTCACACCCTTTGGCAGACTTGACTCCCGTTACTGGAAAGGGGTGTTTCATTGAGGTGTATGGATGCCAAATATGTTGTTGATCGAAAAGATAATCTATTTTGCTCATAAAATAACCAATAGTAAAGCATTGCCACTGGTTGGCGTTGACAGGACAAGGGTGTTCGCTATCCTAGCTGAGAAATAAATGAAATAAAAGGGCTTGCTATGACGCAGTTAGAATGTCGCAACGATTGGAAGAAAGAAGAAATTGAAGCGCTATTTCAATTGCCTATGAATGATTTGTTGTTTAAAGCACATTCAATTCATCGTCAAACATTTGATCCAAACGAGATCCAGATCAGTCGTTTATTATCGATCAAAACAGGTGCCTGCCCTGAAGACTGTAAATATTGTCCACAAAGTGCTCGTTACGATACTGGTTTAGAAAAAGAGCGCTTAATGGCGATGGAAACGGTACTTACCGAAGCGAAAAGTGCAAAAGAGGCGGGTGCAACGCGTTTTTGTATGGGCGCAGCTTGGCGTAACCCTAGAGAACGTGACATGCCATACCTGACCCAAATGGTTAAAGAAGTAAAAGGTATGGGTATGGAAACCTGCATGACCTTAGGTATGCTATCACCAGATCAAGCCAGTGAACTTGCCGATGCAGGCTTAGACTACTATAACCATAACCTTGATACCTCGCCTGAATATTATGGTGACGTGATCACCACTCGCACCTACCAAAACCGTTTAGATACCCTTGATAATGTTCGTGCAGCAGGCATGAAGGTATGTTCTGGTGGCATTATGGGTATGGGTGAAGAAACGAAAGATAGAGCAAGTTTATTACAACAACTCGCAAACTTAGATAAACACCCAGAATCAGTACCTATTAACATGTTGGTAAAAGTGGCAGGCACGCCATTTGCGGAATTAGATGATCTTGACCCATTTGAGTTTGTTCGTACTATCGCTGTTGCCCGAATTCTAATGCCGTTGTCTCGCGTGCGTTTATCCGCGGGTCGTGAAAACATGACTGACGAGTTACAAGCTATGTGTTTCTTTGCTGGCGCTAACTCTATTTTCTATGGTTGTAAGCTTCTCACTACACCAAATCCTGAAGAAAACCATGATATGACGCTGTTTAGACGTCTAGGTTTAAAGCCAGAGAAAGGTATTGCGACTGAACTTGATGACGATAAAAGTATGCTTGAAAAAGCGGTAGCGAACCGTGATAAGGCTGAAATGCAGTTTTATGATGCGGCAGCGCTGTAACTGAGCGAGAGCCTATGTCCTCAAAGCTAAATGCTAAGCTTAATTCCGAATTAAAAAAACGAAAACAAGCCAACTTGCTGCGTCAGCGGCAGTTGGTTGATGCGGTTTATGGTTCCCATATTCACATTGATGGCAAAGAGTACATTAACTTCAGCAGCAATGATTATCTTGGGTTAAATCAGACTTCAGAACTGATCGAAGCGCAACAACAAGCAGCGAAAAAATACGGGGTTGGCAGTGGTTCTTCGCCATTGGTGACGGGTTACAGTCAGGCTCATCAAGACTTAGAACAATACCTTTGTGAGTTGACAGGACATCAAGCTGCAATGGTGTTTACCTCCGGTTTCAGCGCGAATCACGGTTTGATGTCAGCGTTATTTGATAAGTCTGATGTTGTGGTGGCTGACAAACTTATCCATGCTTCCTTGATTGATGGTTTAAGGCATTCTGGTGCAAAGTTAAAACGCTTTAAGCATAACTCTGTAACCGATACTGAACGCTTATTGGCAAGTAATGATGTGACGGCTTTAGTCACTGAAAGTGTATTTAGCATGGACGGTGATTGCGCGCCGTTACAAGAATTGTCTGCATTATGTAAGCAGTACAACACTCATCTAATTGTTGATGACGCTCATGGCTTTGGTGTGTTGGGACAAACCTTAGGTTGTGCGGCAAAGAAAGTAAAAATTGATATTCAAATAGTCACCTTTGGTAAAGCCTTAGGGTGCCAAGGTGCAGCGATATTAGGTAGCCAGCAATTGATTGATTACCTGAGTAATCATTGTCGAGACTATATTTATTCAACGGCATTATCTCCAGCCAGTGCGGCTGTAGCTCTTAAATCTATTCAGCTTGCTATTACTGAACCTCAACGTCAAACAGCATTAATTGAAAATATTGCTTATTTTCGTAAAAGAGCAGAGCAGCTTGAGTTGCCAATATTAGACTCATCAACCCCAATCCAAGGTATTGAAATTGGTGAACCCGAGCAGACATTGCAATTTGCAAATTTGATGAAACAAGATGGTTTGTGGGTTGGCGCCATTAGAACACCGACAGTTCCAGTAGGTACTGATAGGCTTAGAGTCACGATTACGGCTCAACACTCAAGATCAGACATTGATACTTGTGTCGAAGCCCTATCAAAAAACTATAAACAATTAACACAAACAGCTATTCATCACGGTGAGCAAATGTTAGCAAAAGGAAATGGGTTAGCAGAAGGAAGTGATTATGCTAGCTGAGCGTTGGATCACCGAGCCAAGTGCTTTTATTGAACTCAACAACGTTCAATCCGCTTTTTCAAAAGCTGCCAAAAGCTATCACCATCATAACGTGTTGCAACGATTCAGTAGTGATAGATTACTCTCTCAAGTTGAGCTAAAAGACACAGTTTTAGACTTAGGTGCAGGACCGGGCACTAGCTATCAAAGTAAAGACGCCCAAGTATTTTGCATAGATATCGCACATACCATGCTGACGACATTGAAGCAGAACTACCCAGAATATCATGCCATTCAAGGTGATGCTCATAGTTTGCCGTTTCAAAATTGTTCGATTGACTTTTTAGTTTCAAATGTAGCTTTGCAATGGTGTCATGATTTTAATCAAGCCATTACAGAAGCGGCTAGAGTCATCAAGCCAAATGGTGAGCTACACATAAGTATGGTTGGTAATGACAGCTTAAATGAATTGACTCAGCTTGGATTAAGAGCGAATGACTTTCTTAGTATGAGTGAATACGCATCTGCCTTTAAAGCTTATGAGTGGCGAGATGTTGAAGTAATTGAGTATAAAAAGGTGTGTTATTTCGACTCTTTCAAAGCGTTGCTTTATTCCATCAAAGGTGTCGGCGCATCCGTACCCAGTAATCAATTGAATCACTCTGTGGCTTTACGTGGCAGAAAAGATTGGATGAGGTTAGTCGAGCGAGCGGAATTACTACGAACACCCCAAGGTTTGCCGTTGACTTACAATATTGTTCAAATTCGTGCAATAAGGGCGTGATATGAAATACTTCATTACGGGTACAGATACCGATAGCGGTAAGACGTTGGCTGCTTCTGCGATTTTAATTGCAGTTAATAATCATGCTCGCAATCAAAATAAAATCATATCAACACTAGGCATTAAACCTATCGCCTCTGGCTGTGAGCAAACAGAAGAAGGATTAAGAAATAGCGATGCACTATCGCTGATTTCAGCCATGAACTCAGAAGTCGATTATCAAACCGTTAATCCAATCAGTTTTGAGCCAGCAATTGCACCTCATATTGCAGCAAAACAAGTCGGTTTTGAATTAACCGCAGACAAGGTGGAAGCTGTTTTTCGTCAAATCCCACAAGCTGACTTTACTTTGATCGAAGGGGCTGGTGGTTGGCGATTACCACTCAATGACGGTAAGTATTTGTCGCAGGTTGTAGAGAAACAGAAGTTAGCAGTGATTTTGGTTGTTGGCATGAAATTGGGTTGTTTGAACCATGCTGTTTTAACGCAAGAAGCTATTCTAGCTGATGGATTAGAAATCGCTGGTTGGGTAGCGAACCATGTTGACCCTGATATGTTGCAACAATCTGAAAATTTAGCTTTTTTGAAAAACGCTATTAAGGCACCTTTGTTAGGGGTAATCCCTTATTTGGCTGATGCTTCGGTTGAGAGGGCTGCTGAGTATTTGGATGTTAGTGGGTTGTTGTAGGTAGAGTTTTTTATATTACTTCCTGATACGGCGTATCAGTCAGCTAAAGTCGTGGGTTTACCACCCACACCCGTGAAAGAGGGGGAACATCAGCATTCCCCCTCTTACATCTCCCCGTGCCGCCCCACGAAGCTGAGCGTTTCGGTGATAATTGAATAAATGGCTAACGTCTCTGATGGTACATCCATGTACCTCAGAGACTAGCTCGACGTCCATGTCGAGCTCACGCCATTTTATATTCAATTAACCCCTAAACAGCTTCAAGGGGACTCAGGTTACCTCTTCGATTTGAGGATACTAAAACTTGGGTGCTAGCTTATTTTTGGACAAATCCTAGCTAGAGAAAAGATCATTTCTCTAGCATTAAATCATTATTTAGATTTTCTTGCAGAACCTTGACGAGCCTTTAAGCGGGGATTGCTTTTGCATATTACGTAAATCTTGCCTCGACGTCTGACAACTTGACAATCTTTACTACGACTTTTCGCGCTCTTCAGTGAACTAAGTACTTGCATAATATAAGCCTCCTAACTCTTCAATGAGAACTAGAACCAGCAAAACCAAAACGTTTATTGAACTGTGCAACTCTACCTTCTGACTTGGTTTGTTGTTTTTCTCCTGTATATACTGGATGAGATGCACTAGAAATATCTAAGTGAATCAATGGATAAATATTTCCATCCTTCCAAGTAACTGTCTTATCACTTTTACAAGTAGAGCGGATCAGAAAGTCAGTGCCTGAACTGGAATCTCTAAAAACAACATAATTATATTCCGGGTGGATACCTTTTTTCATAAATTTTCACCTCGTCATTTTGATACGTTATAACACTCCAAAAGGTATCTGTATTGAATAATCCTTTCAATCCTAAAATCAATTATTAGAGATTTTATACTTCCATAAAAGATTAAATTGATATGAAGGGTTGGCACGCTTAATGAGATGGTACGTCCCTCCCTGCATACAGTTAAACTGCAACTGATGTAGCCTTTAAAGGAAGTGCCAAATGAATACTCCACACATTATTGGAATCGACTTAGGTAAAAACTCTTTTCATTTAGTTGGCCATGACCAATCTGGTCAACGGTTATTTAAGAAAAAGCTTACTCGCCAAAAGCTACTCGAATTTTTGGCATTTCATGAGCCGGTGATCATAGCTATGGAATCGTGCGGCGGCTCTCACTGGCTCGCGAGAAAATGTTCTGAGTTTGGACATACTGCTAAGTTAATCCCTCCCCAATATGTAAAGCCATACGTTAAAACTAATAAAAATGATTTCATTGATGCCGATGCTATTGCTGAAGCCGCTTCTCGACCAACTATGAGGTTCTCGTCTCCAAAAACAGAATCAGCTCAAGTTATCTCGACCATTCAAAAAATTCGTAATGGGTATATTAGAGAGCGAACCGCATGCATGAACAGAATAGGCTCAATTCTTCTTGAATTCGGGATAAGTTTGCCAAAAGGACACTCTATTATGAAAGGTCTGTTTCAATGGCTAGCTGATAAGAATCAACATCTTCCACCCCTAATTGTTTTTGAGTTAACAGAGTTACATGAACACTATCTGAACCTTAATGAGCGTATAGCATCACAAGCGAATAAAGTTGAGAGAATTCTTGCTGATAATGAGCAAGTTAAACAATTACAAAGTATCCCAGGCATAGGTCCTGTTGTCGCAAGCGCTTGTGTATCATCTGTTAGTGAACCAAGCGACTTCAAAAATGGACGAAATTTCGCAGCATGGATTGGGCTTGTTCCCCTCCAGCACTCTACAGGTGGAAAAACCATATTACTTGGAATATCAAAACGTGGAAATAAAGAGCTGAGAACACTATTCATCCATGGTGCGAGGTCTATTTTGTGGCGAGATAAATCTGCAGAGAAATACTTTGGTTCATGGCTTATCAACCTTAAAAAACGAAAGCCTTTTAACGTTGCTGTAGTTGCATTAGCCAACAAAATAGCCCGTATAGCCTGGGCAGTTTTAGTCAATAAAAAGTCTTTTGAAATCAGAATATAGCCAAAATTTGCAGTGAGAGTAAAAGATGACACAACGGTTAGACCACCAGACTGATGACCTGTTGCCCCAAACAGCAATGTAAAATGCTTTTCGCTTTGTGAGGACAGTCTGGCGCATACCTCATCATAGAGCTGAGACTAATGAAGGTCTCAAAAAGACTCTGAATATATTAGCGCAAATCAGCTCGTTATTTTTAACTCTAGTTGCAATAACGGGACGTACCATATATTGGGGCAAAAATGATTCAGGTTACTCCAGATACTCTTGCAGTCTTCAATTTTTCCCCCTTCGAAGCTGTTTCTAATGTGATTGAATGAACAATGGCGTAAGCCCGACATGGACGTCGGGCTAGGCTCTGGGGTTCATGGATGTACCATCAGAGACGTTAGCCATTTATTCAATAAGACCTTAAACGTTTAGCTTCGTCGGGGCGGCACGGGGAGTAGTTAGAGGGGATTTGCTGGAGAACCCCCTCTAACACGGGTGTGGGTGGTAAACCCACGACTTTAGCTGATTGATGCGCAGCACCAAGAAGTGCCGTTGGGTATGACCCTAAGGTGTTAATTACACACAGTACCAAAACTAACTAGAGGCTTCGAAACCTCGAAAGTTAACCCAATAAATGCGATAAATCCGAGCCAACAGGGATTGGGATCTCTTGTTGGTCACCACTAAACAAATACGCTTCTTTATTACCCAATAAACTCAACTTATCACCTTGGCGATATAACGCTGTGCCTTCGGCAATACCAACCACAGGCGTGTGTGGGTCGACCATAGTGAACTCTAATAAACGTTGAGCGCGAGTTTCACCATTATGACCCGGAGCTTGGTAATTGGTGTAATGTGGATTTAGCTGAAACGGTAATAAACCTAATGCATTAAACGATGGTGGCTCAATGATTGGCATATCATTGGTCGTACGAATACTTAAGCCTGTGATGTTAGAGCCAGCACTCCAGCCGATATATGGTTTACCTTGATTAACCTTGTCTTTGATCAGTTGCAAAATGTCTAAGCGGTATAGCTCATTTAATAAATGGAAGGTGTTACCGCCACCAACCATGATGCCGTCAGCTTGTTCAATTGCTTTTTTGGGATCAGCATGATTATGAATGCTCGACACTTCGATATTCAATTCAGCTAATGCGGCAACCACAATATCGGTATAGGTATCGTAATTAATACTTACACCCGCATAAGGAATAAATAACCATTTCTTAGCGTTTTCAGTCAGAGGCTTGATAAACGGAATTGCATGGCTCAAATAGGGCGTATCTTCAGCTTTTGAGCTGCTTAACAGTAGCGCATTAATGCTCATTTTGTATTTTCCTTAAAACAAATTATTTCGAAAGTGTATCAAAATCATCAGGATTAAAAATCCACTTGATCATGTTTATGAGGAGATGTTGAGCTTTGTGGATTAAAAAACAAACACGAAAGGCCAGCAGACCCTTTTTTAAACCGAAAAGCCTTGAAATTTCTTTATTGAGACATATTATGTCTTTGTGTGATCGATGTCTGCTTTTTTGGAGAATAAAATGAAGCGTGTGATGTTGTTGATATTGACCAACTTAGCCATTTTAGTTGTGGCTTCGATTGTGATGTCAATATTAGGTGTTAATACAAAGAGCATGGGTGGTCTACTGATTTTTGCTGCTATGTTCGGGTTTGGTGGTTCTTTCATTAGCTTGAAAATTTCTAAGTGGATGGCGAAGAAAACCATGGGTTGTGAAGTGATTGCTTCACCTCGTGATGAAACAGAACGCTGGTTAGTTGATACAGTAGCTCGTCAAGCTGAGCAATCTGGCATCAAAATGCCTGAAGTTGCAATTTACAACTCTGGCGAAATGAATGCATTTGCTACTGGTCCAAGCAAAGATAATGCCCTAGTCGCAGTAAGTACTGGCTTATTATACGGCATGGAAAAAGGTGAGATTGAAGCGGTATTAGCTCACGAAGTTAGCCACGTTGCTAATGGTGACATGGTTACTCTTACTTTGATCCAAGGTGTTGTGAATACTTTTGTTATTTTTGCGGCACGTGCGATTGCTCAAGTCATTGATAATTTTGTCGCAAGTGATGACGAAGAAGGCGAAGGCATGGGCTTTTTTGCTTACATGGCTGTAGTATTCGTACTTGATATGATTTTAGGTATTCTTGCTTCTACTATCGTTGCTTACTTCTCTCGTATCCGTGAGTTTAAAGCGGACGAAGGTGCAGCTAAATTGGTTGGTAAAGATAAGATGATTGCGGCTTTAGAGCGTTTACGCCAAGGTCCTGCTACTGGTGAAATGCCTGCTCAAATGTCAGCATTTGGTATTAACGGTAAGAAATCGATGGCTGAACTTTTGATGAGTCACCCGCCATTAGAAAAACGTATTGAAGCGTTAAGAAATCAATAATTGTCATTGATAGATATTAAAAGGGAGCCAAATGGCTCCCTTATTTTTTATATCGTTGGGTAATAAAGTTAACTTTATACTTTACATTTCACACCAACTTGGAGAAACGCATTAACGACATCCTTAGAGTTAAAATGCAAGTCTTTAGCGGCATCTTCTACGCCACAAGCACCAGAATCAAACGTGCTTTCAGGTGTCCAATAAAGAACATTGGCATAAACAAATGCCGCAAACGCTTTTTTGGTTGTCCATCCCTTTGTGGTTGCCAGTAAATAGAACGCCTTATTATATATACCTGAAGCAGAATGCATTTCTTGCCCAGTGTAATCATCCTCACTATCAATAGAGTAGCCATCTAATGATGGATGTTTCATATAGCGAAGGGCACCGTAGTTTTTAGTGATATCTAAACCAACTAAGAAATCATTCGTACCACGGGCATAGTTTTTAGCTGCTTCACCGGCCATATCTGAAAATGATTCATTCATCGCACCGGATTCACCGAAATACTTCAGACCTGAATTGAGTTCAGTAAAGCCATGGCTGATCTCGTGTCCTCCAACATCAATACTTACTAAGGGGTAGAATTTAGATAGACCATCACCAAAGTGCATGACTTTACCATCCCACCAGGCATTATCTGGCCCAGGATAGCTGTTGTCGTGTGGAGCCATAATTAGTTTGAAAGGAAGTACATCCATACTGAACCAATCGCGATACATACTGTAAATCATAGTGCCATCATATTGGGCATCATTGATGGGGGAAAAACCGCCGTTTGCTTCTTTTTCAGTGTTTCTATAGGACTTTGAACAATCGTATGAGTAGGCTTTAGTTGTTTGGCTTGGAAAGGCGTCACGGGCGTCCATTGTTTTTACATAGGCTGAATCCATAGCACATTTCCCTTTTCCGTCAGGTAAGACGTTGAGCTTTGGAAGCTTGCCTGAGCCGTACTCATATTGGCCAATTTTTTCATTCCCTCCCGGACCTGTTCCCATGCCTAAAGTCGTTAAGCCTTCCCATTGCTCTAAAATTTCACCACTGTGGGCATCGACAACAGCATAAGGACGGCTGTATTTGTTATTGGCAGTAACCAAATAATTGATCATATACACTAAATGTTCTTGATTATTACTATCAAGGAAAACGTATAGTTTACTGGAATCATTATGTGTCTTTGTGTCTTCAGGAAGCTTGCTATCAGAGAAGTGTGTTGACTTAGCTTTCGCTATAGCTTGAGCTGGTGTTAATGTTGGTGTGGTGAAATTAGGATCTGGATTTATGTTATTAGCTGCAAAACCAATGGGGTTAGTATAATTTTGCAGTTGGTCTGCAGTTACAGCAACCGAGTAGTTGTAGACTGGAACACCGTGAAAATATTGTTGCAGGCGTATTTTTTTTACCTTACTAGGTAAAATGACCGTCTGTTTTTGCTTAAAGCTGTTTCCTTCAGACAAAGCAGCAGCCAAACTTTGACTATTGAGTGTTGAAGACGGTGAAACAAGGTTTTGTAAATTAACAATATCAGCTGCGAAAGCTTGTGAAGACAGTGCTAATGTAACACTTGTGGCTAAAAATAGCTTTTTTGTATTGAACATCATTAAAACTCCTATAATCGTACATCGTAGTAATTCATTTATTCAAAACGAATAGTTAGTCCCGATTGTTCTTTAATGACTCATAAGTAAAAGTTATTAAAGAAAGGCTGTTATTTTTGATATTCATCCATAAAATCAGATTGTTATTGTCTTGCTTTCAAGTGATTTTATCGCCTAGCAAGTTTAAGCCAAAAATGTCACGCTTTTTCATCATGCATAAAACTATATGTCTTGTAAAACTAAAACAGATTTCAGTTTAGGGTTTGTTAAGGGAGGAGTTTATGTTGTCAATTATCAGGCGAACTGCGGTAGCTTTAGGTATATCTAGTTTATTACTCATCATTTCAAATACGGCTTTCTCAGAAACTCATGTAGAGGGAAGTAAAGCTATGAAAGAATTAATCCCAAAACTAGAAAAGCTATACCTTCACTTTCATCAATACCCTGAACTATCCTTTCATGAAAATAAAACCAGTCAAATAATCAGCCAACAACTTAAAACCTTGGGGTTCGATGTCACCGATCATTATGGTGGATATGGTGTGGTTGGGCTTTATAAAAACGGCAAAGGACCAACCGTGATGATTCGTACGGATATGGATGCATTGCCAGTGACCGAAGAAACAGGATTATCTTACGCTTCTAAGGTAACGTCGAAAAACTCACAAGGTGAAACCATAGGTGTGATGCACGCTTGTGGGCATGATTTACATATGACCAGCTTTATTGGTACTGCAACCATGTTGATGAATAAGAAAGATCAATGGCATGGTACTTTGATCATGATTGCTCAGCCAGCAGAAGAATACGGAGCAGGGGCTAAAGCCATGCTAGACGCTGGTTTGTATAAAGATTTTCCTGTCCCCGATCATATTATTGGGTTACATGACCATGCTGGATTACCTGCAGGAAAAGTGGCTATTGCGCCTAACTATATTATGGCAAATGTCGATTCAGTGGACATTACTGTCAAAGGGATCAGTGGTCATGGTGCTTACCCTAATAAAACCATTGATCCCATAGTTATAGCGTCGAGAATTGTCCTTGCATTACAAACTATTGTCAGTCGTGAAATTTCGCCATTAGACCCTAGCTTGATTACTGTTGGAGTGATTAATGGAGGAACAAAAAGAAACATCATTGGCAATAAAGTATTGTTACAGCTTACTGTGCGCTCCTACAATCCAAAGGTTCGTAAAAAGTTATTAAGCTCTATTAAGCGTACGGCTAAATATATCGCTAAAAGTGCAGGGGTGAATGACAAGTTATTGCCTGATGTTAAGGTGTATAAAGATGAATCGGGTGATGCTGTTTTCAATGATCCTAAGCAAACGGCAAAGGTAAAATCATTTATCACGGCCGCTATAGGTAAAGACAATGTCGTTCATGCCGAGCAATCTATGGTGGGTGAAGATGTGTCTCAATATGCACTTACAAAAGAAAAAATCCCTTTAACATTCTTTTGGTTAGGTGCGGTTAATCCTAAGACGTATGCAGAAAGCATAAAAAATGGTACTGAGTTACCGACATTGCATTCCAGTAAATTCGCGCCAGATTATCCACTGGCAATTAAAACAGGCGTAAAAGCCATGACGGCTAGTGCTATAGGGCTATTTAATGACCATTAAGTATTAAAAAAGTCCTTTTAGATGCGTGTAAAGCTTTTGAAATTTTACACGCTTTTGCTTGAAAATATGATGCTGCTCAATATCAGGGATATGAGTTTCAATCAAAGCAGGAACAGGACAGATTTGCTTCAAATTTTCAGCTGAACGCACGCCTAACTGCGCTAAGCGTGCAGCACCCAATGCTGGTCCTATATCACCACCTTGACGATAAACTAAAGGTAAACCAAAAATGTCAGTAAGTAGTTGACGCCAGTATTGGCTTTTTGCACCGCCGCCAATTAAAGAGATTTCATCAGGTATCGCAGATACTGAGTGCACCGTATCAAGCCCATCAGCTAAAGCGAACCCTACGCCTTCTAATACGGCTTGCGCTAAGTCGACCTTATTGGTGGAGTGAGTTATTCCGAAGAAAACACCTTTAGCTTTTGGGTCATTGTGTGGGGTTCTCTCACCGGATAAATAGGGTAAAAACATCACTTCAGAGTTGCGGTTACTCGACTTTTCAATGGCCGTAATCATGGATGGAACATTGCTAAAGCCCACCAAGTTAGCAACCCAATTTAGACAAGAAGCTGCGCTAAGCATGACTGACATAGTATGCCAAGTTTCAGGCAACGCATGACAAAAGCTGTGTAAGGCTGTTTCTGGTTTAGATACATAACCTTCACTCACAGAAAAATACACACCTGAAGTACCAAGGGATAGCATGGCTTGTTTGGGGTGAATGATCCCCATGCCAATCGCTCCAGCGGCATTATCACCACCACCAGCAACGATAGATACAGTAGGCATTCCCCATTTATTAGCGATTTCAGGCAATAAGTTTCCTGTGATTTGCGTGCCTTCGAACAATTCAGGCATTTGGTGTTCTGACAACCCTGTAGCTTTAAGTAACTCTTGATCCCACTTCCGTTGTTTGACGTCTAGCCAAGCTGTTCCTGATGCATCAGATAGATCCGTGGCGAAGTTTCCGGTCATTTTAAAACGTAAATAATCTTTGGGGAGCAACACCTTATCTATTTGAGAAAATACATAGGGTTCATGGTTTGCTACCCATTTTACTTTAGGTGCAGTAAATCCTGGCATGATCAAATTGCCTGTAATGTCATGGCAATTAGGTACCTTATGCTCTAATTGTGCACACTCGACAGCACTTCTCCCATCGTTCCATAACATGGCAGGTCTGAGAGTCCTTCCGTTTTTGCTAAGCAGAGTGGCACCGTGCATCTGCCCAGAAAGTCCAATGGCTTTAACGTGAGATAAATCGACTTGTTGTGATAACCCTTGAATAGAGAGTTCTGTTGCATTCCACCAATCTTGTGGATTTTGTTCTGACCATAATTCATGAGGTCGAGAAACCGTGAGAGTAGAAATGTGTGAAGCAAGGATTTCACCGTCTTTGTCAATCACTATGGACTTAACGCCAGAAGTGCCTAAATCGATTCCAAGATACATATTGATTCAATTTGATGGATAAAGATCTTTTAAGTATCAACGGATAACCCATGTAGGGACAATTACGAAATTTAGTTATTAATTTCACAGATTTTATCGCTATAGCTAAATGATGCAGATTATTGTGACTATGCTTTATAAGTATTTCATCAGATGATTTTCAGAATGACTAAACGATTTCGAGTCACACTATTGTTCAACGCTAACAAGGTTTACGATCGCCAAATTATTCAGGGTGTGGGTGAGTATTTGAAAGCCGCTGATCGTGACTGGGAATTGTTTTTGCCGGAAGATTTTACAACTCACCTTGAAAAAATCAGCTCCTTAAATGTAGATGGTATCATTGCTGATTTTGATGATCCCAATATTAGAAACAAGCTGAAATTAACAACAGCTTATGTTGTTGGAGTAGGGAGCGCTTTTCAGGATTTAAACGACTATCCAAACGCTCCATATGTGGCTACCGATAATGAAAAAATCATTGAGTTAGCCTTTGAGCATTTAAAAGAAAAAGGTCTTGAGCAATTTGCTTTTTATGGTCAAGAGCATGGTGAAGGCAACAAATGGGCAAAAGAACGGGAACAAGCTTTTAGAAGCATAGTGGAGAAGCAAGGATATAAAGGTTATCTCTTTTCTGGAAAAGAAATTACCCATGATAATTGGCAGTATCATATGAATCGCTTATTAGATTGGCTACAAAGGCTGCCGCTACCTATTGGAATCATTGCCACAACGGATTCTCGTGCTCGATTTATTCTACAAGCTTGTGAAAAGCTAAATTTATTAGTACCTGATAAAGTGGCAGTTATTGGCGTTGATAACGATGAAGTGGCACGGTCATTGGCAAAAATCCCACTTAGTTCGGTTACTCAAGGTACTCAACAAATGGGTTATCGAGCCGCTGCTTTACTTGATAAAAATTTTCGCAATGCTCAAGCAGAAGTGGATGAATCCAGTCGAACTCAGCAGCCAATTTTAGTCGCACCTAAAAGTGTGGTGGCAAGACAAAGCACTGACTTTCATCCAATTATGGATAGGTATGTCATTCAAGCCATGCATTATATTCGTGGCAATGCATGTCGAGGTATTAAAGTCGAACAAGTTTTAGATTTTGTTGGAATTTCACGCTCTAACTTAGAAGCAAGATTTAAGCGAGAGCGTGGCCATTCCATGCATCAAGAGATACACCAAGTAAAATTTAATCGAGCTTGCACTTTATTAAAAACGACTCAAGATCCTATCGCTGATATTGCTCAAAAAGCCGGTTATCCATCATTACAATACATGTATAACGTGTTTAAGAGAGACTTGAATCAAACGCCTAAAGACTATCGAGAGCAAAGCTCACTTTAATCTTTGTGCCAGAGTGATTCTAACTGCTCTAAGCTTTTTCCTTTCGTTTCTGGTACCCATTTATAAACAAACCAAACGGTAAATAATCCCATTGCGCCGTAAAGCCAAAATGGAAATCCACCATTGAAGGTTTGGTAAATACTCCCGTGAGGATCATTGAGCATTGGGAAGGTTTGAGAAACGGCAAAGTTGGCAATCCATTGGGCAAAAACAGCAATAGACAAGGCTTTCGAACGAATGTTATTCGGGAAAATTTCAGAAAGCAGCACCCAAACAACAGGTCCTAAAGAAAGCGCGAATGCGCCGATATAAAGCAAGACAAAAACCAGTAGGTAACCACCTATGTCGTTAAGATAAGCTGCGGTGCCAATTACAAGCATACTCACTGCCATTGTAAAAGAGCCAATCATCATCAATGGTCGACGACCAAATTTATCTACGGTAAAAATGGCGATGATAGTAAAGGTTAAATTCACAACGCCTACTAATACGGTTTGTAATAGAGCAAGGTTAATACTAGAGCTGCTAAAGCCTTTTAAAATGGTTGGAGCATAATAGAGGAAGACATTAATTCCTGTTACTTGCTGCAAAATACTCAGCATAATTCCGATAAAAAGTACCCAGCCCATTTTTGAAGCGATAATACTGGTTTTAGATGTCACATGAATGGATGAACAAATATCTTGCCACTGAGGCTCGATGTTTTGGCCTTTGTTTAGAACTGAGAGCAGGTTACGAGCTTCGTCATCACGATTTTTTAATGCTAACCAACGAGGGGTTTCTGGTACGGTAAAGAGTAAGCCTAAAAAGAGAAGAGCAGGGATGGTTTCAGAGGCAAACATATAGCGCCATCCTGTTGTATTTAACCAATCTTCAGTACCCATTAAGGCTATGCCGTAATTGACAAAATAGACGGCTAACATACCAAAGACTATAGCGAGCTGATTACAAGACACTAACGCACCACGCTTTTCTGGTGGTGAAATTTCAGCGATATACATGGGTGAGACCATAGACGCTATCCCGACTCCCACACCGCCAACGATTCGATAAAATACGAACACCCAGAATTGATCAGGAATAGCAGAGCCGATAGCAGAGATAAGAAATAAGATCGCCGCCAAGATCAGAGAACCACGTCTACCCATATAGCTACTACAAGGTCCAGCGATTATGGCGCCTAACACACAACCGATTAATGCTGATGATGCACCAAAGCCAAGCTCTGCAGCTGAAAGGTTAAAAAAGCGCTGTAGAGCTTCAGTTGCACCTGAAATCACAGCTGTATCATAACCAAATAATAAGCCGCCTAATGCCACTACTATGGTGAGGTGAATAACGCTGAAAGATTTATTCATAGTATCCAAAATATCAGGGGTAAATTCTGTCATCTTGGTACAAGTATTTGAGTAAAAACATTATTTAAACTGGTTATGAGGTTATGAAATTTGGTTATTACTTTCAAATGAACTGATTAATGAAATAGATCAACAACACTATCAAAAATCATAATTGCTGGAAAAAACACAAAGGACAAAAATAAATTTAGTTAATCAGTATGGAGCAAGTAATGACTGCTTATTTTGATGGTATAGAAAAAATTCAGTTTGAAGGTGCGGACTCAAATAATCCTTTGTCGTTCAAATTTTATGATGCACAAAAAATTATTCATGGCAAAACCATGGCAGAACATCTCCGTTTTGCTGCTTGCTATTGGCATAACTTCTGTTGGCAAGGCAATGATCCTTTTGGAGCCGCTACGTTAGAGAGAGAATGGTTTAATGGGGCTGACCCAATGCAAAAGGCACTGATGAAGGCCGATGCTGCTTTTGAGTTTTTCTCCAAGCTTGGTGTGCCTTATTACTGTTTCCATGATACCGATATAGCACCTGAAGGAAATAATTTAAAAGAATATCAGAATAACTTTCAACACATGGTTGATGTACTTGAACAGAAACAAGCTGAGACAGGTTTGAAACTCTTATGGGGAACGGCCAATGCTTTTTCCCATCCTAGATATATGGCGGGAGCAGCAACAAATCCCGATCCTGAAGTATTCGCCTATGCGGCAACGCAAGTATTCAATGCCATGGGAGCAACCCAGCGGTTAGGTGGTGAAAACTATGTATTGTGGGGCGGGCGAGAAGGTTATGAAACCTTGCTTAATACCGATTTACGCCAAGAGCGTGAGCAAATTGGTCGTTTTATGCAAATGGTGGTTGAGCACAAACATAAAATTGGTTTTAAAGGGACGATATTAATTGAACCTAAACCACAAGAACCTACAAAACATCAATACGACTATGACACTGCTACGGTCTATGGTTTCTTAAAACAATTTGGCTTAGAAAAAGAAATTAAAGTCAATATTGAAGGTAATCACGCAACCTTATCTGGTCACAGTTTTTTACACGAAGTTGCAACGGCAACGGCATTGGGTATTTTAGGATCAATTGATGCTAACCGTGGTGACCCTCAACTCGGCTGGGATACAGATCAGTTCCCTAACTCTGTCGAAGAAAACACTCTAGTGGTATATGAAATTTTAAAAGCTGGCGGCTTTACTACAGGCGGTTTTAACTTTGATACTAAACTCCGTCGTCAATCGATTGATAATGCAGATTTGTTTCATGGTCACATAGGCGCGATGGATACCCTTGCTAAATCACTGGAAAAAGCAGTAGCAATGATAGAGAACGACTTTTTATCTGATGCAGTAGAGAGACGTTATAAAGGCTGGAATGGTGAGTTGGGCAGCCAAATTATGAGTGGTGAATTATCGCTTGAAGAGTTAGCCAAGCAAGCGGTAAATTCAAACATCAATCCTAATCCAGTATCTGGTAATCAAGAGCTGCTTGAAAACCAAGTGAATCAGGTTTTGTATAAATGACTCTGTAAAAAACGAGTACGGTATAATGCTGTACTTAAAAGCGGTACATAAAAACAATGTCATATGGAGAATATAGTGGGTAGTTATTTTATATCTCCAGTTGCATGTAATACCCAGACAATTCCGCCCACAAGAAATACAAGAAGAGCTAAGTTACCGGCACATAATATAGTAAAGCAGCATATACCGCATGCATTATCCTTAATATAATTCGTTATACGAGGTCTGTTATGAAAATTTGAAACCGAAGAATTTGTCGACGACGCCTCTACTCCATAACGAGTACCTGTTGATTCAGATAATAATTGATTTTTTTCTATATCATGGGGAGACCAAACACCCCGATCGTTAACTGGAGAGAGTAAGGCAAAAGTACCGCTTGTACCTGAACTGCTCATCTGAACCTCATTTTGTCAAAGCAATTTTAACTTTCTAACTATGTATAATGCTAAATACCTCAATTATGATAGGGCAAGCCTATTACTCGTATAATTTAAATGGAAGTTAAATATATTTAATAGTTAGTGGCTTTGTTAGATTCTGTTATTTATAAAGCGGAATTTCCTCTTATATTACGATTGCCTATGGATACCTTTTGTTTCAGGATAAAAACAGGCAATATCTCATCCTCGACTTAGTATTGGAACCCCTAAAAATGTCAAAAGCCTTGATGGTACAAGGAACCACCTCAGATGCTGGAAAAAGTACACTGGTTGCGGGGCTTTGCCGAGTTCTAGCTCGACAAGACGTTAAAGTTGCTCCATTCAAACCACAAAATATGGCTTTAAACAGTGCTGTAACAGAAGATGGTGGTGAAATCGGGCGGGCACAAGCTTTACAAGCCATTGCGGCTAATCAGTCACCACGCATAGACTTTAATCCGATTTTACTCAAACCCAGTTCGGATAAAACTGCGCAAGTTATTGTTCAAGGCAAAGCACTCACTACGCTAGAAGCGAAAGACTTTTGGGGTAAAAAAGGGCTGCAATATAAAACCAAGGCAATGGAAGCTGTATTGGATTCATACGGGCGATTACAACAAGAGTTCGATGCCATCATTATTGAAGGCGCAGGCAGTCCTGCTGAAATCAATCTACGTGAAGGTGATATCGCCAATATGGGATTTGCAGAAGCCGCTGACTGTCCTGTGATCATCATTGCTGATATTGATAAAGGTGGTGTGTTTGCGCACTTGGTGGGAACACTAGAACTGCTATCAGAATCAGAACAGGCGAGAGTGAAAGGTTTTGTCATCAACCGCTTTCGTGGTGAAATCAGTTTATTGCAGTCTGGATTAGATTGGTTAGAGCAACGTACAGGTAAGCCTGTACTTGGTGTTTTGCCGTATTTGGATGATCTCCACCTTGATGCCGAAGACGCCATTCCATTAAATCCTATTGCAAAAACTCAAACTAAATTGAAAGTCGTGGTGTTGGTATGCCCGAGAATAAGCAATCATACCGATTTTGAACCATTACGATTACATTCTGATATTGAGTTTCAATACGTCAGATTGTCTGATGATCCTGCTAATGTTCAAGCAGATTTACTTATTCTCCCCGGAACTAAAAATGTCATTGAAGACTTGCAAGCATTGAAAGCGTCAAAATGGAGCGAGGCTATCCAAAAACATTTGCGGTATGGCGGTAAAGTCATTGGTATCTGTGGCGGTTATCAAATGCTTGGGGAAAGCATTTCAGATCCATATGAGGTCGAAACCCAAAAAGGTGAGGAAAATGGTTTAGGGTATTTACCGATTGTTACCCAACTTCAACCGGAAAAACACCTGAAAAATGTCAGTGGCCACTTGCTGATGGGGGATAAAACAGTAGAAGTAAAAGGTTATGAGATTCATTGTGGAGCTTCTAGCTACTCTCAAAATTGCCAACCTGTCGTAAAATTAAGTGATGGTGTTAACACTCAATTGGATGGTGTTATTTCTAGTAATGGGCAAATTTTAGGCACTTATCTTCACGGACTTTTTGATCAACCTCAGGCTTTGAAAACAATAATTGAGTGGGCTGGATTAAGCTCTAATATCGAATTAGATATCGAACAAATTCGCGAACAACAGCTGAATCGTATTGCTGATACTATTGAAGAGTATTGTGATATGGAGAAGATTCAGCAGGTGATGAAAAGCTCCATTGATTGATATTTTGCTTTAGATAAACGTTACTAACACCAAAAGCACAGACAAGATAAATATCACAATAAACCATTTCCTTATCCCTGAATTGGTTATTTCCTGTTGAAGTAAAGCTTTTAATTGCTTGGCTTCATCTTCTGAAAGATGATGGCAATGAGGGCATTCTGGTTCTCGATCATTGATCTGAAGCTCGCATCGACGGCATTTTCTAGATGAACCAACATTTACAGGTATTAGGAGCATTGTGAATTTCCCTATTGAACTACAGCTGCTTAGTATTTGCTTTTAATTTCGCTTGTGCTTTCTCAACCATATCTTGAAAGGCGTCGATAATATCTGCACTGAGCTTTTGTTCCTTCGCCACTTTAAGCCCTTGTAAATAGCTGTTCAGCGACTTTTCATGTTGATTTAATAAGGCATAGCCTTGAGCTAATTTCATATGTGAATAGGAATGCTTTGGATAGTCAGTAACAAACTGCTTTAGCGTGATAATGGCTTCTTGTTTTCGTTCATTTTTTTGCTGCAATTCTGCAAGAGTGACATAAGTATCAACAGGAACAGGGACTTTAAAGCCATACTGTTTGGATAAATCAGAGTAGTAATCTTTAAGGGCTGACACGCTCGAATACTTGGCAAGCGCGGGTGTGATTTTAAAGTGGTAGTCAGAATATAAAAATCCTAGGCCATCTGTTACAGCAGGTAAGATACCACTCATGTGAGTGTGATTTGGGTATTGCTTATATTTGAAAGCCAAATTAGCAGGTTTGTGTGTTTCCATATGAGAAAGTAGGTTCAATGTGCCTGTATAAAAAAGACCGCCTTCACCCGCAACTGAGATAAATAGCCGTTTGTTTTTACGCTTTTTATCGGCCAGAGATTTAGCGTTTTGCTCTGTTTCATCATGACTCCACCAACCGTTGGCACTAATCGCTAGATAGTTTTGGAACAATTCAGGGGACTTAAATAATGCAGAAAGTGCGAATGTACCAGCATTTGAGTGACCGATAAGAGTTCTGTGTGGATAGGTTGGGTATTTATCATCAATATAAGGAAAGAGCTCATCTCCAAGGAATTTAATAAATTTAGCTTGCCCTTCATCAGGCCATTTTGAATGCTTAAACTTTTGAAATGGGGTTTTAGGCTCACCATCAATGGCAGGAAAGTTATCACGAGGACGATTTGTGGTCTCAATTCCAACAACCATAGTTTTTGGGATTTGCTCATAATCCGCTAAAGACTGCACTATGCCCGTTACTGTATGAAAGTGATGTTGGCTATCGAGTAAATAGATGACGTAAAGGGAATCATCTTTATCTACGCCTTTGGGAATAAATACTGATATGGGTCTATCTTCGCCAATAATTTTGGAGTATACAGTGAGGTTATCTCCAATCGTCACTTTTTCCTTAGCCGAAGTAGCCGTTATCACAAAAAGCAAAAATATCAGTGTAAATAAGCGCATGAAAAATTCCATTTATCATCATTTTTTCAAAAACTTATCAGCTGATAGGAGATAAATCTAGCGTTTGAGGGAAATAAGTTGTTCCTTAAATACACTGTTGATTTTCATGTTGAAAATCTATGGTCGATCGCGTAAACTTCATCTTTATAAATTTGTGTTATAGCAAAATAAATAATTAACGAGGAAAGATATGAAAGCTTTATACCTCACTCCCACTATCTTGTTTGCAGCTTTAGTCTGTTTTAACTCTTCAGCGGAACCTAAAAAAGACTATGGTGAAATGGTCAAAATCCCTGCCGGTGAATTCACCATGGGATGCTCCCCAGACAATGATGATATTTGTTATTACCTCACTGACGAAACTAAGCACAAAGTTTATTTAGACGCATATAAGATTGATAAATATGAAGTGACTTATGCTCGTTATCAAAAATGTATTGATGCTGGAAAATGTACCGCTTTATCTATGGGCGGAGCGATGAATTACGGTAGAAAAGGCGTCGAACACTTTCCCGTTAACGGCATAACTTGGCATCAAGCGAAGGCTTTTTGCGAATTTGAAGGCAAAAGGCTCCCAACTGAGGCTGAATGGGAAAAAGCAGCTCGTGGAACCGATAGCCGTAAGTTCCCGTGGGGAAATCAAAATCCTGATTGTAGCCTAGCTGTGATGGATTCTGAATACGGCGGAAATTTGGGTTGTGGTACCGGCAATGTTATGAATGTTGGCTCAAAGCCAGCGGGTGTTTCACCTTATGGTGCGATGGATATGGCAGGAAACGTTTGGGAGTGGACTGCGGATTGGTATGGCGAAAGATACTATGAACATAGTCCCAAAAAGAACCCCAAAGGTCCAAAGTCAGGTATTTACAAAACGACAAGAGGCAGCGATTTTTTCTCTCGGGCGGGTTATGAGCTTCGAACTACTAGCCGTTTTCCCTATTATCCTGAAAACATCAGCCCTGCCATTGGCGCGCGCTGTGCTAAGTCTGAATAAGGAGCCATAAAATGAATATTTCAAAAATAAAAACACTGGCAGGCATCACATCCGTAGTGGCTTTAGTCGGTTCATTTTCGGCGATATCAGCGGTATTTAATGATAAAGATATGGTGACTGTTCCTGCTGGCGAGTTTACTCGGGGTTGTACCCGCTCTGAATCTTATGAGTGTATGCCTGAAGCCTTACCTGCGAAAAAAATCTTTGTCAGTGGTTTTAAAATTGATAAATACCTAGTGACTTTTCGACGTTATAACGAATGTTTAGCAAGCGGAGCGTGTACCGACTTATTTTTCGGAAGTGGCTGTGATTCTGGAATGCCATGGAATAAAGATCACCCTGTAAATTGTGTTACCTATCATCAGGCTGAGGCTTTTTGTAAATGGGATGGAAATAAGCGCCTGCCTACTGAAGCTGAGTGGGAAAAAGCGGCAAGAGGAACGGATAAACGTAATTACCCTTGGGGAAACCAAGCACCAAGCTGTGAGCTTGCAACCATGAGTGCCAAAACTAAGCCTGGAAAAATGTTACCGGGTTGTGGCATGGGCACTTCTAACCCTGTAAATAGTAAACCTAAAGGTGTATCACCATATGGTGCCTTTGATATGGTGGGTAACGAATGGGAATGGACGAGTGATTGGTACGATCCTGAGTACTATAAAAAGTCGCCTACCAAAGATCCGAAAGGGCCAAAACAGAGTACGGGCTTTAAATCGGTAAAAGGCGCAAGCTGGTTAATGCGTGAAGCGGTTGGAATGGATATTTCAGTCAGAACACCTTACGCACCAGAAGGACAGGGATATATTGTCAGCTTTCGCTGCGCAAAGAGCTTATAACAATATTGTTAAAGTTTGAGAAGTAATAGTGTGGATGAATATATAAGTGCACATCCTTGTGCTAAATCGTGAAATCCTTTCACTAAGCAATTTTTATCACGCTATTGCTTCAGATTAATTACGGTAATTGGTCTAATATTTCCCAAGCCATGATTTCGCTTTTTCTTCGTCACTAACTAATAAAGAAACCGTATCTAATCTTGCAGCTTGAATGGGTAAATTCCCTGTCATTAGCTCATCACGTCTAAACCAATGCAGTTCGACCTCTGAACCAATGACTTTCTGTTGCAACAAGCTTTCAAATTCAACATTAACTTGCAGACCATCAGCGGCAATTAATAAATCTCCAGCACTCAAGCCTGCTTGATGGGCGGAGCTATTGTTAGCAACGACTATAACTTTCAAACCGAATGCTTCGGCTTTCACTCTGGCACCGAAGTCAATTTTATTGCCTTTAACGTCGCCACCACCAGTGTCTTTAGCACCATTAGATGCTCTGACTTTCAACTCAATGCCAAATTCAGACATAAATGGGGCTAGAGGAATGTCATCCGTTGAATCTAAATAAGCAAAAATATCACTACAATCTCGGTCTAATAGTTGCTCGACTAATTGCTGGTGGCTGTTATCAAGCGTACCTTGTTGGGTAACACCAAATTGCTGCCAAAGTTGTTGCATAATGTCATCAAGTGAGTGTTTATTTTCGGTTTCCTTGCGGATGGTTAAATCCAAATACAAAGCGAATAATGCGCCTTTGGTGTAGTAGCTCACAATGGAGTTAGCCGCATTTTCATCTTGTTTATAGAACTTGGTCCAAGCGTTAAAACTTGAGTCTTTGAGCGTTTGAATAAATCGACCTTGACCACGATAGACGCGAGTAAAGGTTTCGCTGAACATCTCAAGGTAAGTGGCTTGATCGACACAACCAGAGCGATAGGTTAGATAGTCATCGTAATATGAAGTAATGCCTTCGTAAGCCCAAAGCTGGCGAGTGTAGCTTTCTTGATCAAGGTGATATGGCGTAAACTCGGCAGGCTTGATGCGTTTTATATTCCAATTGTGGAAGTATTCGTGGCTGCAAAGCGATAAATAAGTGCGATAGCCCTTATTCATTTTCTCCATACCTTGATATGGCAAGTCGCTGCGAGAACACACCAAAGCGGTTGATGCTCTGTGTTCCAGTCCGCCAAAACCATTGCCTAATACTGTGGTTAAAAATAAGTAGCGTTCAAATGGCGCAGGCGCGCCGAACAAGTTAAGTTGGTACTCACAAATCGCTTTTAAATCGATTTTTAATCGCTCTAAATCAGCACTGTGCTTACCAGTTAAAACGATGTCATGGGGAATACCGTTGGCTTCAAAAGTTGTTGAAGTAAAATCACCCATTTCCACAGGGTGATCGATCAACTCGTCATAATTTTCGGCGCTGAAACAGCCAAATTCAAAATGCTCTCCGGAGGTACGAGTCATACTGGTAGCAAGTCGCCAACTTTTTAACTCATCACCAAAAGGCTTGTCGATTTGTACCGTATGAGTTGAGTTCTCATAACCTTTGGCGGCAAGGAATACACTACTACCGTTAAAGAAACCGTGAGTGGTATCAAGATGGGCGCTGCGAACCGATAAGTCCCACGCATACACTTGGTATCGAACAATGAGTTGCTCAGGTTTACCTAATACTTGCCATGTTTGTTTATCTAGCTGTTTTAGCTCTATAGGAGCGCCATTCCCATCCAGTGCATTGATTCCAATGATATTCCTACAAAAGTCCCTCACCATATAACTGCCCGGTAACCAGCTTGGTAAACATAACTCTATGTTGGGTGAAGGTGAGTTGACGCTCATTTCAACTGAAAATAAATGAGCCTTAGGATCAGAAGGAAAAATACGGTAATGGATCATTGCTGTCTCACGGTTTTATTTTGATTGTTGAGAGTATACCAAGCTATAAGTCACTGAATCGATTATATCCTTATTTAATCTCGATAAACTTCAGTTCTTGTACCAAAGACACCTTGCCAGAATACTCCTTCTGAATGAACGAAACAGACTCGTTTTTTCTGTTAATGGTTCTATTCATAAAATGGGCAAGAGCTAGTTGTTTGGCGTGGGATTCATTAGCTAGTTTACCAATAGTTTCTGGTGTCATGTGCAAGCGTTTGGCAATGCGGCTAGCGGCATGTGGAATGGCGTTATTGGCAACCAGTAAATTCGTTTTATAGGCGAGTTTAGGTAAGTTACCACTGGTGCCACTCATGTCACCGCTAAAGGTGACTGAGCACTGTTTGTAGTCAATTCGCCACGCTAGGGCAGGTACTGGGCCGTGATTTACGTTAATAGCTGAAATCTTAATTCCATCTTTTAGGTTTTCATGCCACACAGTATTTTTTGGCTTAACATTATGCGGATCTACTAAAAACTGGGTTGATCTTTGTTGGTTGATGTTGTCGTTTAAATAAGAGTAAACATGAGCTGGATTGTTATCGAATAATCCTTTTATCCATGTAGTCGTACTTGGAAAGTCCCCCGATCCTGTGGGCCCATAGATATTAAGCGCTTGAGTAGGATTCGTAAAATAACCCGCTTTGATATAAACGGGTAGAGCAGCACTGTGATCAACGTGCAAATGAGTAAATAACATTGCATCTATATCAGTGAATTTAGCACCAGATTTTTCAAAATTTAATGAACTGCCACCACCTGCATCTACCATGACTTTCGCTTTGCCATTTACCCAAACGAGAAATGAAGCTGACGCTAAACCATCAGAGACTTCAGGACCGCCAGCACCGAGCGTTTGTACTTTCAGATTATCACATTGAGAGGCTGCTATGGATTGGGTTGATAATAGGGAGAAGGAGATTAAGACAGCTAAGCTTTTTAAATTCTTATACATGTTGAGATCCAAACAAATAAAAAGAGCGATATCTTTCGATTATCGCTCAAGGGAGAAAGAATTACCTCAGCTCTCTATAATAAAATCAATAACAACCTGATTTTAAATACCAACCTTAAATTTTTATCTACAGTGCTGCTAATTACTCGTAGTTCAAGGCAGAACAGTTCGTAATAGTCAGCCTATTTCGGGCTGTTCTAACACAGAAATACGTGTAAGTAGCTGTGCTGTAGAGGTTGACTTATGCAGAGCTGAGGTAAACATTACCAAGTAAGCTTAAAGTCATAACGAACACCAAGGGCAAGAATTTTATCATCGCCTAGGTTGTCATAATCTCTTGTTAGATATTCAAGGTGAAGTCTAACGTTGTTGGCTGGATTCCACTCTAGAGTTGTGTTGTAACCAGTATAGTTTTGGCTCGATGGATCTTTCTTTCCATCATCAAAATCAAAGTAACCGAGTTTGATTTTGTATTCGTCATTTAAAGGGTAGGCGAGAGCAGTATCTAGTGTACCGCCGCTTCTATCATAACCTTTTACATCAAACTCATAGTCAATGTCAGCATAACTCGCCGCTAAATAAAGACCGTTTTCAAAGGTATATGCTACGGTTGCAGCCATAGTTTTCTTATCACCCATAATCTCAGTACCGTTAGCATTGGTACTGTCATTCTGGTTTAGGTAAGCCACACCGATATGTAAGTTATCCGTGTCGTAACCCACACCAGTGTTGATTAGGTGAGTATCTTTATCACCATCTACTTGCGCCGCTGCCATAATCGTAAAGTCATTTGCAACTAGCTTATAAGTCGCAAAGTTATTTACGAAGAACGGACCATTGCTATCAAACGCGAATGGGCTTGATGCGTGGTTGAAGATATCTACATATTCAGCAATTAAGGTGTATTCAGCAGGACGCTGTTTACCAAAAGCGAAAGTACCAAAAGGGGTTGCGACACCTGCATATACCTGACGAGCTTTACCAAAGTCACCATTGTTTGAAAGGTCAATACTCCATTCACCTTTGGCGATTGCAGTCCAGCCATCAAATAAATCAGTTTCTGCCGATACGCCCATATGAGAAAGGGCATCACCTAAATCCCAATCTTTATCACCTTTACTGTTTTTGGCTTTATATTGAAGTGTCGGACGAACCGTACCGTATAAAGTAAATTTAGTATTTTTGAATTTAGAAGCAGACTTATTACCTTCTAATTGCTCAATACGTTTATTTAACTTTTCAATCTTCTTTTCAAGAGTGTGACCATGAGAATGATCTGCTAAAGCAGAAGTTGAGAATCCCATAGCAGCTAGGCTCATTGCTGTCAGTGACAGTGGAAGTGCAATTCGTTTTTTCATCATTTTTATTATCCTTATTTGATTAATAACTCAGACACAGCGAACCTTGTACCTCTTTATTGAAAAGAAGTAAGAATAGAGTCGTTAATCATTTTTTGTTGAATTTATATTGTTTAAAGACTTTTCGACTTTTTAATTAATTTATAAATCTTCCTCCGTATTTTTATGGTGCTGGAATAATTTCAGCACCGATAAGTTTTAATTTAAAATCATATTTATTAATTAGGTTTATAAAACCCGACCCCTAATAAATAATGATCCACTAAACGAAAATAAGTATGTTTGGTTTCTTTGCGGTTAGTAATTGGATTAATCCAAATATAATCAATCTCACCTTCTGACTTGTCTTTTACGACATCGAGCATTTTTGAGATAGCTGCTTCACCAGAATCATCTAGTGCATCTTCATAGGTTTGACCAACGAAACTGCGGCTAATCGCATGTGCTAAATATTTTTTAGAGTCGGTGTCGACAACGAAGATATATAAATCACCATCAACATATTGACCATCTAAGTTATTAAACTTAAACAAGGCTTGTTTAACGTTTTCTTTTAACTCAACTGTGGCTTTGTCTAATAATGACTTAGCTTGAAAAGCATTGGCACGAACAGGATAATAACCAACGGCTACAATGATATCGCCAACGCGTTTGAATAGGGTTCTTTTAGGTGAGGCGACACGATCAATGGGATTGTTCCAGTGATACTCAACATCACCGCCACCATCACGCTTGGCTTTTTGTACCATTTCTCTAAAGAAATATTTGCCGTACATGTCGAAAGTATCTAAAACGGTGTCACCAACAAGCACTAAAGACGAACCGCCACTAGATAAGAATTTTCCATCAACGGTTAAAGTAAAAACATACAGTTCGTTGTCGATGAACTCTTCTTTATTGTTGAAATCTTTAACCGCAGTAGCACCATTTTTAACAAGGTGTTCAACCGCTGAATTAAGTAATTTCTTTGCCCTTAATTCTTCATGGGTTTCTATGTGAGTCGCTAACATTTGTTGCTCCTTATTTACGGCATCAGCGGCAACAGGCACGCTTAAAGTTAAGCCAGCAATGAATAGACTTTCTTTTATTTTATTGTTCATACCACACTCCTAAATTGAAAATGAACCATGCCTGAAATCCCACCTAATAACCTACTAACGACGGCAACCATAAGGTCAACTGAGGGAAGAAGGCGATGATGATGACGCCAATAACTGAAGCAATAACAAATGGATGAATTCTTGATGTAATTTGCTCAACACTGGAGCCACCAATACCCGAGGCGACAAAGATATTTTCGCCCAATGGTGGTGTAGCAAAACCAATAGAAAGAACAGCCACAACCACGATGCCAACATGGGTTGGATCCGCGCCTAACATATACATAATTGGTAGCAGTACTGGAACGATGATCATGATGGCTGCAAGGGTTTCCATAAACATGCCCACGAAAATTAGGAAACCGATCATCAGTAGCCAAATCAGGTGCATGCTGTCAGTAATACTAAGCAGGTTTTCCGTAATCATTGCCGGAATACGTTGTTCTACTAATAGACGACCGAATACCGTGGCTGCGAATAAAATAAGCAGTACGCGACCTGTGATCCAAGTGGTAGTTGAAAGTGACTTGAACAACTGTTTAATGTTCATCTCTTTATGGATAAAGAAACCAACAACTAGCGAGTAGAATACAGCGATAATGGCCGATTCGGTTGGGGTGAAAATGCCTGAGTAAATACCACCAAGAATTAGGATTGGTGCAAGAAGTGACCAAACACCTTTTTTCATCACGGTACCGATATCTGAGAACGACCAAGTATCGGTTAAGCCTTTATAACCATTCTTTTTCGAGATGAAGTAGTTCATGGTGATCAAACTACCTGCGATGATAAGACCTGGAACGACACTCGCAACGAATAGCTTAGGGATAGATACACTGGCGAATTGACCGTGCAGTGCAATCGCTTCTGCTGGTGGCTTTAAGCCCATTGAAGAAATACCAAAAATAACCAATGGAATTGACGGTGGGATCAAAATGCCTAAACCACCTGATGCAGCCGTTACTGCAGATGCATAGTTGCGATCATATTGACGCTTAACCATAGCAGGGATCATCAACATACCAACCGCAGCAGTGGTTGCAGGCCCTGAGCCTGAAATCGAGCCAAAGAATACACATGCAATAATCGTCGCTGCACCTAAACCACCTGTGATGGGACCAGCAAGGTGCTCGGCAATATCAACTAATCGTTTTGATATCCCTGCGGCTTCCATTAATGCACCAGCAAGAACGAAAGCGGGCAGAGCCATTAACGGGAAATTACCAACAGAAGTAAATGCGATTTGAACCAGCGCAATTGGATTTTTATCTAATACCAGATAAGACACCATGGCGGCGCCAGCCAGTGAAACGGTAATTGGCGCGCCTAAAATCAGCATTAAAATAAAGCCGCCAAAAAGAATAAGAGTAAGATAGGCTTCCATTACGACACCTCGCCTTGAATCTTTTGTTGAGAGTTGTTTTTAGAATTGTTCTTTAATTCTTCAGTTTCTGGATCAAGCGCATCTACACCTTTAAACAATCTGAGGTAAAGGTTCCATAAAATACGGGCAGACATCAGAGTGAAAGCGATAGGCAAAATCATGTAGAAGTATTTCATTGGAATACCCGTGGTTTGGGATTTCCAAAATAAGTTCATTTTGTTGAATACAAAGTCGTAACTTAAATAAACAAAGAAGGCGTTGAACACTAACCACAGAAGATCAGCAATGGTTTCGCTAACGGTTTTAACGATTGGAGGGAAGAAACTAAAGTGGAATGTTACACGGTTATGAGCTGACATCTTAGCCGCGACAACCGCCCCAAGATAAGCAAACCATACAAACATATAAGTGGCTACTTCATCACCCCAAGGTAATGAATATTGAAATAATTGGCGTAAAACAATTTGCACGAATAATAACAACACAAAAAGAGCCAATAATAATGCGCATAAATACTCTTCAACGTTATTTATATGCTTTATCAATGAACGCTTAATAGACATATTCTTGTCCTTAATCAAACATCTATTACCAATCAAACCAATTAACTTAAGACGAAAAACCTAAAGCAACTTAATTTGTGTGATTGGTATCATCCAAGCGAATAAAACGATTATTCGCACTCGCCATGAATACAAAAAGGGACTCAATAAGTTGAGTCCCCATATATAGAAATTAATGAGCCTTACGACCTAGAGTCGCTAGAGCTTCATCCAGCTTCGCTTTACCGCCGATGCTGTCATAAAATTTAGGCCAAACTTTTTTCTTAGCTAGGTCAATCCACTCTTTTTCAGCATTAACTGGTGTGTGAATTTCCATGCCTTTTGCAATGAGAGATTTCTTGATTTTCTCTTCAGACGCTAGCAAGAACTTATAGCTGTGCTCAGTGGCTTCTTTACCTGCTTCAAGGATCATGGCTTGAACTTCAGGCTTTTGAGATTGGAATACAGATTCACTAACAATGAGTGGTTCGATAGAGAAGATATAACGGATGTTGGTTACGTACTTTTGAACTTCGTTAAACTTCATCGCATCGATAGTGATGTAAGGGTTGTCTTGACCATCAACAACACCCAGTTGAAGACCGGTAAAGGTTTCAGACCAAGCCATAGGAGTAGGGTTTACACCCCAAGCTTGATACGTAGACATCATGATCTCGTTACGTGGAACACGGATCACAAGACCTTTAAGATCTTTAAGTGACTTAATTGGACGCTTTGAGTTAGTTAAAACACGGAAGCCAGAGTATGCCCAACCAACAATACGTACATTGGCATCACGAACAGTATTCTTCACTAATTCTTGACCTATTTTACCTTGAGTTAATGATTTCGCTTCTTCAGGGCTCAAAATCACGTACGGCATAGTGAGTAGACCAACAGTAGGCGAGAAAGGCGTAACGTTGTTAATCGCTAAAACCGAAAAGTCCAGTAACCCCAATGACGCATTATTTACGGTATCTTGCTCGTTACCAAGCTGACCATTTGGGAATAGGTTTACTTTGAGTTTACCTTTAGATTTTTCATCAAGCAGTTCAGCGAACTTAGTACCAAGCTCCCACTGTGTTCCCCCTGCGGCATCCCCCAATGCCATTTTATAATCTTTTGCTAAAGCAGCAGGCGCAGAAAGCAGGCTGATACTAGTAATAAACGGTAGAACGATGCGTTTTACAAATTTCATAGGTGTATCCTCTTGTTATATTTATAATTCCATTCACCATGATTCTAAAAACAGCAGTAGGTCGCTTATTCAAACCTAAAGCACTTCGCTTGGTTTGAAGCTATGTGCTTTCAAGCTGGTTAAAAGTCTTACTAGCTACGTTGTAAATCTTGTAAGTAGACTGGCTACTTACTGCTATTCACGCCTTGCTATTAAGCCTTTTTCCTTCGCTTCAAAACACATCCCACTACTGCTTTTAGAATGATTAACTTCGCTTCCCCTAAGCATTTGAAACTTGTGTCGCTACTTACCAAATGCCTTTCTCAATTTACGCAATTAATCTGATTGGAATACGTTTTACAGATATTTCATTTGCATCTTTTTAATTGGTTATTAAAGTTGGTAGCAGATACTGCATGCCACAAGCTTTGCCAATTACAAAACCTCATCTTTGAGGTGATACCAGTTGTACAAGAATCGCTGCCCAATACGTCTGAAAGGGGCAAAAACTTCGGATTCAACAACTTCACGGACATTTGGAAAAGGCAACTTAGACTGGAAGATAGGCAAATCCAGTTGTGTTTCTTCACCAGCAATCCATTGTGCGAGACGCTTACCAGCTTGCGCTGAATACATCACGCCATTACCACCGTATCCCATTGCGTAGTAAATCGTTTGTTTAGGATCTGGGCGATAAATTCGGGGCATCATGTCATGACTGACGTCAACCCATCCCCACCATGAATAGTCAACTTGAATACCATTCAAAGCAGGAAATTTTTTAGCTAAATCGTTTTCTAGGAATTGTTGATACTTGCCCTTAGGTGCATGTCGACCACTAATGGCACTACGGCTACCAATTTGCACACGATTATCAGGAAGAAGGCGATAGTAATGACGAAGTACACGAGTATCAGTAAGCACTCGAGTTGTCTTGAAATTACAAGCGTCGATTTCATCTTGAGTAAGCGGACGAGTAACGATTGAGTTTGACAGAACTGGAAGCAGACGGTTTTTAGTCTGAGCGTGCAAGTTTTGCGAGGTATAACCACCAGTCGCTAACCCCACTGAACGTGCTTCAACCGTTCCTTTAGGTGTTCTTAGGTAATGTTTACCATCACGGGTTTCAATTCCCAAAACAGGGCTTGAAGTGTGAACTTTTACGCCAAGTGCACGCGCTTTTTTCAAATAACCAAAAGCCAACTTGCCAGCATGAATACCAATGCCTTCAGGTTCATGCATTGCACCAGCGGCTTCAGCATCGCCAACGTATAGGTTTTTAACTGTTGAAGCATCTAAGATCTGCGCATCATAGTTAAACTTGGTTCTGAGAAGTTTGGCTTCCTTTTCTAGAGTAGGCATGATTTTATCGCGATGAGCGATATACAGGTGGCCACCAAACTGAGGCTCACAATCAATATCTTTAATCAGATCTTTGAAGGTTTGCATGCCATCTAGACATTCTTGGTGCATCTTAAGAGCGGTTTCTTCGCCCCAGCGTTCAATCCACTGAGAGCGTTTTAAACGACCCGATGCACATTGAGCTTGACCACCATTACGAGTACTGCAGCCCCAACTTGTGCGGTTAGCTTCCAGTACCGTCGCTTTAATACCGTAATGTTCAGCCAAATAAATTGCAGCACATAAACCGGTATACCCTGACCCAACAATAACAACATCTGCACTCATATCGCCCATTACTGGACCATCATCTTCCGGTGCTTCTCCCGCAGTACCAATCCAGTAGGTCGGTGCATATTCTTGACCTTCACCTGGAGTGGTGTGGACTAAGGGATCATATTGTGGGTTATAAGGATCCCGGGTTGTGATGTTAGGATTTATATTTAAGCCTGTTGCTTCTACGTTAATGCTCATAATCATCCTTAATTCATTTGACTGAATAAAACTGCTTTGTGATCAGTAACTAGATAGCAGGGCGAGCTTTACGGAAAGCATTCTTAACTAAGATCTTGCCGTCACGCAGAGTGAATACATCCACCATACGCGCTTCAACACGAGAACCATCTGCATTCGTGCCGCAGAAAGTTGAAACTGTGATTGCTGTGTCGCCCATAATGGTGTGTTCAGCATTTAGCCATTGAGCGTCAGGGAAATTAGTCCAAGCCATTTGGAATGCGGCTCTAACGTCGTCATAACCTTTGAAGCTAGCACCAAGAAGATCTGAACCTGCTGGAGCGTGGAACTCACAGTCGTCCGTCATGCAGCTCATTAGCGTTTCGATGTCATGGTCATTCCAAGCTTTAGAAAAGGTATCTAAAAATTCAGTAGTGACTTGATTATTCATTTTGTTGACTCCTAATTATTATTGTTATGCAGTTCAATCATTGAACCGACTTCCATTTGTTTAACAAAATGAAGCTAACTTGTATCTCATTTGTTAAACTCTAGCAATTTTTTTAAAGCAATTTATTCCAATAATTTGTCTTTTTGCTTACATACTGTGCTCTTTTAAACGAGCGTTTAATGTTTTCGTGCTTCTAGCCGTTTATCACACGACTCAAATAAACCATTGTTAACATGTACAAAGCGATAAAAATGGTGTTACTAAATAGCAGAGCAATAGGCTTCCAACCTAAGCCAATGAGTTTCTCAAAAGATGTCTTAACGCCTAGAGCTGCAATTGATATAACCAAACACCATGAAGACAGCTGAGAGATTTGAGTAACCGCCGCTTCAGGGATAAAACCGAACTGGTTGATAATGATGAATACTGCAAACATCACTAAGAAAAATGGGATTAGTGGTTGGCGCTTCCCTTCTTTGCCATCGAACTTTTCGCGTTCGCTTCGAAGGGCAACCACTAGAAACATGATCACTGGCATTAACATGGCTACGCGGAACATCTTGGCTAACGTTGCGGCATCACCGACTTCTGGTGAAATGATGTAACCCGCACCAACGACTTGAGCAACATCATGAATTGAGCCGCCTAAGAATAAACCTGCTTCTGAAACCGAAAGATCAAAGCTGCCAACAATCAGCGGGTAGAGCACCATGGCTGCAGTTGAGAACGCAGCAACACCAATTGCGGTTAACAATGTGTATTTTTCATTATCTTCGTTTTGTGGAAGCGTAGAAGACACCGCCATCGCAGCAGAAATACCGCAAATACCAGTTGCTCCACCTGCCAATAGGCCAAGCATATATGGCAGTTTAAGAATTCGAGAAAGTAACATGCTGAAGCTGATGGTTAACACCACACCGCCAGCTAGGGCGACCACACCGAGTAAACCAAGGTCACTGATATCACTAATGGCGATACGAACACCTAATAGTGCAACACCCACACGGACGAGCTTTTTAGCGCACAGCTCGATCCCTTTTACGCACTTTGGGTTGTCGACTAAGAAGTGGAAAGAAATACCAATCAATAGCGCGTAAAGAAACTTAGGACCGCCATATTGGTTAGAAACAAAACTTGCTGCTGCTGCAATCACACAGCAAAGAATAAAGCCGGGAAGGATCAGCTGAATTGAACTGAAATCGAAGAGTGGTTTTTGTAATTGTTTTGTACTCATTTGCTGATACCTCAAGTTGGAAAATAGCGCCTGACTCAAGATCGAGTCAGGCTTTCGACGTCGACGGGAGTTAGACGAAGTCTTTGTATTTATCCAAGTGACGCACTGGTGTAGATAGCGCATCACGACGGAACGGATCACCAAGCTCACGAGTACACATGATCTCGATGATGGTGGTTTTTCCTTCGTTCATTTGCATATCTACGGCTTTCTTAAGCGCAGGACCTACATCTTCTAGGCGGTCAACAGTGATGCCTTCTGCGCCCATTGCACGTGCAATTTCAGCAAAGCTTTGGTTATCAAGCTCACCCGCTACGAAACGGCGGTCATAGAAATCAACTTGGTTCTTCTTCTCTGCACCCCATTGACGGTTGTGGAATACAACGGCGGTTACAGGGATGTCATGACGAACACAAGTCATGGTTTCCATTAAGCTCATGCCCCATGCGCCATCACCAGCATAAGAAATTGCAGGGCGATGAGGTGCAGCAACTTTGGCACCAATGATGGTTGGGAATGCGTAACCACAGTTACCAAAGCTCATTGCTGCGAAGAACGAACGTGGCTTTTCAAAGCGAAGATAGCTGTTGGCGATAGAGTTAATGTTACCGATATCTGTCGATACCATTACGTCTTCAGGCATTGCTTTTTCAAGCTCACGCAGTACTTGGCGAGGGTGCAGGTATTCACCACCAGAGAATGGCGTTTCTTCTGCATTTTCTTTGATCATGTCTAAGCTGAATGCATCTTTTTCGTGCGTCCACTCATCCAGTTCTTTTTCCCAAGCCGCTTTTTCAGTCGCCACTTTGTCTTTACGTTCAGCGACTGTTGCGTCACATGCTAGAGTACGACCTGATAAACGATCTGTCAGTGCAACGGCGGCTGCTTTTGCATCACCACAGATCCCAACAGAGATTTTCTTAACAAGGCCAAGCATCTTATTGTCAGCATCAATTTGAATAATCTTTGCGTCTTTTGGCCAGTAATCCATACCGTGTTGTGGAAGGGTACCGAATGGACCTAGGCGAGAACCAAGTGCAACAACCACGTCAGCTTGTGCGATGAGTTTCATAGCCGCTTTAGAACCTTGATAGCCTAACGGACCACACCAAAGCTCATGGCTTGCTGGGAAAGAGTCATTGTGAAGGTAGCTGTTTACCACAGGCGCATTTAGACGCTCAGCAAGTGCTTTACACTCTTCAACAGCGTCAGCCATAACCACACCACCACCAGAGATGATCACTGGGAATTTCGCTTCAGCAAGTAGATCTGCCGCTTCGTTTAGGCTTTGCTCACCACCCGCACCACGGTCTAGACGAGAAGGTTTCGGAATTTCACAAACGCTTTCACCATAGAAGTAATCACGTGGAATGTTCAGCTGTGTAGGGCCCATTTCGCTTAATGCACGGTCAAAACAACGACCTGTGTATTCAGCCATACGACCTGGGTGAGTCACGTGACCTTGATACTTAGTGAATTCTTGGAACATTGGTAGTTGGTTACACTCTTGGAAACCACCAAGACCCATTGTCGTTGTGCCAGTTTCAGGAGTAACAATTACAACAGGGCTGTGCGCCCAATAAGCGGCAGCGATTGCGGTAACGCAGTTACTAATACCTGGACCGTTTTGTCCGATCACAACACCATGAGTGCCTGATACACGAGAGTAGCCGTCAGCCATATGGCCAGCGCCTTGCTCGTGTACCACTGGGATCAGGCGAATGCCAGCTGGTGCGAAAATATCCATGGCATCCATAAACGCAGATCCCATAATGCCGAAAATATTTGTTACATCGTTGGCCACCATAGTTTCTACGAAGGCTTCCGATGGGGTCATCTTAGCGGGACCTTGTACATAAGATCGGTCATTTACATTGCTCATAATGCTAATTCCTTGTATGAGTGATATCTGGTAAAGCATTTGTGGAATAAAAAGTTCCACTAATTGATACGCAAATAACTTATTGAGATTCAGTTATCATGTCAAACAAAAAGTTAAAAAAATGATACATTTTGTTTTAAATTGTGAAATTTGTGATAAATTTATAGCTTGAAAAAAGGAAAGGTATAAATGTTATTCAGCGGTTTTAAATTAACTAAAACAATAAGATAAGAGGTTGTAGCTGATGAGTGAGTTTTCGAGTGAAGTGTCAATTCAGACTTCATCTAAAAATAGAGTGGCTGTTCGAGATATTTTCAATATTTCATCAAATATGATGGTAACGGCTTTCGAAGAATCGAACGGTTATGTTCCAAAAATTGATCCAAACTATCAATTTAATAAAGAAGTGACCTTAGCGATATTGGCTGGGTTTGAACATAATCGTCGCGTGATGTTGCAAGGTATGCACGGAACAGGCAAATCGACTCACATCGAACAAATCGCAGCACGATTAAATTGGCCATGTTTACGAATCAACCTTGATGGCAATATCAGCCGTTTGGATCTTATCGGTAAAGATACAGTGACACTGAAAGATGGAAAACAGGTGACTGAATTTCAAGAAGGCATTTTACCTTGGTCACTACAACGCCCTGTAGCTCTGATTTTCGATGAATACGATGCGGGGCGACCAGATGTGATGTTTGTTATCCAGCGCGTGCTAGAACGAGATGGAAAACTAACCCTGTTAGATAAAAACAAAGTCATTTCACCTCATGCTGATTTTCGACTATTCGCAACCTCTAATACCGTGGGGCAGGGTGATTTCTCTGGACTTTATCGTGGCGTTCAAGTGCTAAACCACGCACAAATAGATCGTTGGAATATCATTGCAACCTTAAATTACTTACCTGAAGAAGATGAAACCAATATGGTTTTAGCGCAAGTTGAAGTGGATAAAGACATTGCTGCCGCTATGGTTTCACTGGCAACGCTTACTCGAAAGGGGTTTGTTACAGGGGAAATGTCGACGGTGATGTCACCCAGAACCGTAATCACTTGGGCTGAAAACTATCAGATCTTCGACGACCTTGAACTTTCCTTTAAATTGTCATTTTTAAATAAATGCCAAGAGGAAGAAAGAGCATTAGTTGTTGAGTATTACCAACGTTGCTTTGATAAAGAATTAGCTAATGAGTCATTAATATGAATGAGCCAATAAGCGCTTCTGAGCAACAAGCACGAGATTCATTAGCATCTGCGGTGATCTGCAGTTTTGCTACCGATCTCAATTCTGCTTCAATACGTCAAGCTGGCTATAAATACCAGCAAGGTAACTTGTATCAAGGCACGAGCAGACTGCCTTTTTACGCTCCGCATATTCAAAAGCAATGGCTATTATCTATCTCAGAGATCTTCCCTGAATCTGATACAGAAAGCTTGAAGCTAGAATATCGTGGTCGAATTGATGCATTAGCCTTGCGTTTACAGTTTTCAGATCTTCAATTACATCAAACACTAAAACCAAAAGGTTCAATTTCTGGTTTGGTCTTTGAGATGTTGGAGCAGTTAAGGGTGGAGTGTTTGATACCTTCAAGCCACAAAGGGATGAAGTCCAATATTAATCAGTTATTTGAACAGTGGAGTCATTGTTTCCATTCATCGGGGTTGACGGAATCTAGCTTAGGTATTCTTTTATATACGCTGGCGCAAATGAGCCGTGCGAGATTGCTCGGTATCGCTGTTTCTGAAGAAACAGAGCATCTTATTGAACATACTCGTTTTACGCTATCTGGCAAAGTAGGCAAGCCGTTGAATGCCATGAGGTGGTCGATTTCAGATCAAGCCACTTATGCACGACACGCAACAGAAATTGCTCTTTTGATTGAAGCTATGGTTGAAGATGAGTCAGAAAGTGAAGAAGCTGATGAGCCACAGCAAAAGGTCGTAAAAGGTTTTGCAATATTATTGGAGTTAGAAACGGAAACGCTTGAAGCGATAGCTAAAGCTGTGACAGGAAACAGTAAAGTTTTTGAAGCCGCCAGTTATCAATATAAGGTGTTCACGACTGAGTTTGATAAGACTGTTTACCCTGAAAAGCTCATCCGTGAAGAACTCCTCAAAGAGTATCGACAGCAATTAGATGACAAGATTCTCAGTCAGAAAATCAATGTCAGAGGCTTAGCTCGATATATTTCATCAAAGCTCAATCAGATGGTGTTTGAGGGAAAGAGAACAGAGTTAGATGAAGGTCTCATTGATGCCAAACGCTTAAACACACTGATTTGCTCGCCAAGTGAAACGTCACTCTTTTATCAAACTAACCCAATACCAAAAGCTGATACAGCCGTGTCGTTTTTAGTGGATTGCTCAGGCTCAATGAAAACTCATGCCAAGCAAATTACCTTGTTACTCGATATTTTAACCCGCGCTTTAGATATCGCTGAAGTAAAAACAGAAGTACTTGGTTTTACTACGGGGGAATGGAATGGTGGGCAGGTACTAAAACAATGGCGTCGTCAGCGCAGCCCTGAAAACCCCGGGCGTTTAAATTCAATTCGCCACATGATATTCAAGCACAGTGAACAAAACTGGAGAAAAGCGCGATTAGGTATCGTCGGTTTGCAAAAACTGGACTTGTATAAAGAGGGTATCGATGGAGAAGCGATACAATGGGCGAGTCAGCGGTTATCAAATATTGATACCAAACGAAAAATATTGGTGGTTTTGTCTGATGGCTGTCCAATGGATACTGCAACCAATCAAGCCAATGATAAATTCTATTTAGACAATCATCTAAAAACAGTGATTGCACAGCAAGCCCAATTGGGAGTTGAGGTAGTTGGACTTGGTGTTGGGATTGATTTAAGCCCGTATTACGAAAAAAATATCGCTTTAGATTTAAACACACTCGTTGATAACCGAAATATGACAGATATTGTTAATTTCTTTATATCGAGCGTTTAACTAATTGTCCTAGAATCAACTGTATGTCTTGTAGGGCATGAACTTATTTCTAGGTTTCGCTTTGGGCGGCGTTTCTTTTTGAGCCAAAAATGGTTGTTGATGAGTTTCTTGTGTAGGCATAAGTTGCCCTGTTTCTTCTGCTTGTTGAAGCGGTGGTTCTGATTGTTGAGGTACGATTGCTAGAATCCGAGTTGTTTGTTTTCTCGAACCACCCGGTCTATTACTGGTCGTATGTCCATTATATGGACAAGGAGTACTAAAATTAACTTGCTCATGCTCCTCTTTTATAACTTGAAGAACATGTCGGGCATCTGGGGAAAAACCTCTTAAAACCATTGCAAATCTTGGATCTTGCTGTTGCACATTGTCGTAAATACCATAAATTTTATCGGCAAAAGCTTGTGTATTCCCTTGCCCTTGATCGTCTAGATAAGCCATGGTATCAAAAAAATTTGTAATTGCTGTTTTTGTTTCGAGGGAAGAAAACCTTAATTCATGTCGAATAAAGAAGCTATGGTTACTTTGAGTTGTAAAATGTAGATAATCATTGGGATTTGGATGATAGTAACGAACATCGTATTTTGAAGCGGGGTTTTGATTTCTACCAGATATATCTTCAGAGTAAGTGGCTTCATATTGTGAGTGAGTTGCAGGGGATGGAGTACGCTGATCGCTAACTCTATATCCGCCTGCAGAATAACCATGCTGGTCATTATAACCATAAGGCTGTTTTTGGTATTCGGGATACCTTTGATATCCATGATTTTGCGGCGGATTCTGATACTGCCACTGGTAATCATAATATTCTGAAGGGCAGCGTTGCTGCCCAATATAATCGTGATGACCCGCCATATTTAAACCTCTTTTGTACTTATGACTCAAAAAACGAGTGTCATAAATATTTCCACTTAAGTCATATGAAAATAGATCAACTAAGTCTACTTGTCTGTAACTATGAGAGAAGGTTAATTTGTGGTTAATCAGACTCTAATACACTTGAATTTTTAGCTAAAAATCATAAAAGATTTAATCAGTAAATAACCGCCTAATACCATCAATAATAAAAACACCACTTTTTTCATCGACTGTGGTTTTAAAGGTATGGGGTATTTCACGGCAATTATTGAGGTAATCGATACCAAAGGGACGGCCAGAGCTGAGAGTAATAATATCTCATTGGTGATCTGATCTTGACTCCATAAAAATAGGCTGCGGCTTGCTGAGGAGCAAGCAAATAAAAGCAGTAGTAGGTTGCGTATAGAAACAATGGAAAAGGGTTGTCGATAGAAGTGGAAAACTAAAGGCGGTCCAGCCATACCGAATAGGCCGCCTGTGAAACCTGACGCAAAACCAGCGATGGAAAACGTGGAGATATGACTACTAGGTTTTTCCTGATTTTGTGATACCTTGCTGATTGAGCTAACACCACTAATGATGATCATTAAACCAAGTAAAGCTTGTAAAATGGACGTTGCAGAATCACTTAAATACGAAAGCAGTTGAACACCTAGAATTACTCCTGGAATGATTGCCAAACCAGCAAAAATCGAAATTTTCCAATCAATATTATACAAAGATTTTGGTAGTACAAATAAGCAGTTCACTAATGTTACAAGACTGACTACTGCCGCGATAAAATTAAGCTCTGCAAGCCCGAAAGCCGTTGCCAACCCCGTGACAATAATCCCTAAACCAAAGCCTGTAGCCGTTTGAAAATAGGTACCAATAACAATGATCAGCAGTAATAATATGAGCGTTGTTATCATAGCTCAGAAGCCGCTTGGGCTTGCACAACAGTTACGGCGACCACATTGTAAACATCGTTTGCATTGCAACCTCGAGAGAGATCATTGGCGGGTTTAGCAAGACCTTGTAATAAAGGGCCCACAGCGGTTGCTTGCGCCATTCTTTCAGCCATTTTATAGCCAATATTTCCCGCTTCTAAGTTAGGGAAAATTAATACATTGGATTCACCTTTCACCTTTGAATCAGGCTTTTTGACTTTGGCGATATCAGCAACGAGTGCCGCATCCAATTGCACATCTTCATCAATGGCAAGTTCTGGCATGACTTCTTTTACAATTCTTGATGCTTGAACCACTTTATCAACGGCAGAGTGCTTGGCACTGCCGTTTGTAGAAAACGAAAGCATAGCAACTTTGGGGTCTTTACCTAATAAAGCTTGTGCATTTTTTGACGCAGCCATTGCTATATCAGCGAGTTCTTCTGCATTAGGATCAATCACTAAACCGCAGTCTGAGAAAATCATCCCACCCTTAAAGGTATGGAAAGGCTGACACATGATCATTAAAAAGAAGCTTGAAACGATTTTTGAATTAGGGCTGATACCAATAATTTGAATCGCACTACGAACAACGTCAGCTGTGCTGTAAACGGCGCCAGCAACGGAGCCTTCAGCAATGCCATGCTCAACCAGCATATTGGCAAAACAAAGTGGCTTTAACACCTCTTTTTTTGCACGTTCTAATGTCATCCCTTTGTGTTTACGCTTTTCAAAGAGTGCTTGAGCCAACTGTTCTATCAATGGTGAAGCAGCAGGATCCATGATTTCAATCTGACATTCACTGTCACTGATATTAGGTTGATGCTTTAAAATAAGCTTTGAAACGTTTCGAGTGTTGCCGACTAAGATAATATTGGCGATGCCATCTTCGCTTGCCTTTATCGCGGCTTGGATAATACGCTCATCATCACTTTCGCACAGAACAATAGTTCTAGGTGACTGTTTGGCTTTATGTATGATCAGATCCATGACTTTCATAATACTTCTCTTTTTATATTTTAATTTTTATTGAGACAAATTGTTTCGAAAAATGTTGTTTTTGAAAATATTATGCGTTTTAGGCTGATTTGGTCAATCAATTCTCAAAAAAAATCGTTATAATGGCTACCTTGAGTAAAAATAAGGCAGCTAGGAAAATAAAATGGACAAAAAAAAGGTTGAAGGAGATACCCCAACACTTCGTCTTTTTTCTCTACTTGAAGTCATTGCTCAGCGGGATGAGTTTTTTTCGTTACAAGGATTAGTTGAGGAAACGGGCTTACCTAAGCCAACCGTACATAGAATGTTAAACCAGCTTGAGTCAGCTGGTATTCTTCAGCGTGATGGTGATGAACGTCACTTTAGCTCAGGTGGTCGTTTACGTAGACTTGCTGAAAACCTACTCTTAAACAGTACTACTCATAGCGCTCGACGCTTGATCTTACAGCAATTGGTGGATGAAGTCGGTGAAAGCTGTAATATCACCGCGATGTCTGACGGTGAAATTGTCTATCTTGATCGCATAGAAACGGCGGCACCTTTACGTTTTTATCTTCACCCTGGTTCAAGGGTGCCATTACATTGTTCTGCCAGTGGTAAGTTATTCTTAGCGCAAATGAGTAAATCTCAGCGCAAGCGTATGCTGTCTCATGCTCAACTTACCCAATACACCGAAAAAACCATTATCGATATCGATGAATTAGAAAATGAAATTGACAAGGTAAAATATGCGGGATATGCCATTGATAACGAAGAGTTCTTACCCGGATTACTTTGTGTGGCAGTAATGGTGCCTCGTGAAAAAGGGCGTTCGAACTTATGTCTTGCGATTCAGGCGCCGATCATGAGATTAAAGCCTGAAAGCGCTTTACACTTTTTACCTGCATTACAAAGAGCAGCGCATGCACTTGCTGAAGTGGAGGCTGAAAGTTGGCCAGAAGCTGCAGAATAAGTTGCTTAATAATGGTTATCAATTACATTTTGAGTGATAATAAAGCTATTACATAATTGGGGAAAAGCACCATGGCTGAAGAAACCATTTTTAGTAAAATTATCCGCAAAGAAATACCTGCAGACATCGTCTATCAAGATGAGTTAGTTACCGCATTTAGAGATATTTCACCTCGTGCACCAACTCATGTACTTATCATTCCAAACAAATTAATTCCTACAGTAAATGATGTCACAGAGTCTGATGAAGCCTCTCTAGGCAGAATGATGACGGTTGCCGCTAAAATTGCTGAGCAAGAGGGCATCGCTGAAGACGGGTATCGTCTGATCATGAACTGCAATAAACATGGTCGTCAGGAAGTTTTTCATATTCATATGCATTTAATCGGTGGTCAGGACGTTGGCCCAATGCTTTCAATTTAAATTCGGAACACAGATAGATAATGAGCAGTACTACTCCCGTTAATCCAGAGTTTTTTCCGTTAACTACCTTGGCAGAGCGTTTTGTCAATCAGTTGACTCAGTGTCGCCGTTTAAATGTAAAAGTGCATGAAGCCAGTGAACATCATGTACTTATGGAGCTACCGTATAGCGAGAAGCATATCGGTTATCCAGAAACTGGAGTGATTCACGGTGGTGTGATCACCACGCTTATGGATACCGCCTGTGGTTGCGCCACCATTTGTGCTATTAAAAAGAAATACGATTCGTTAGAGATCTCCCCGACGTTGGATTTACGCGTCGACTATATGAAGTCGGCTAAGCCAAATCAGTCCGTGTTTGTATTGGCGGAGTGTTATCGTTTGACCTCCAGTATCGCCTTTACTCGTGCGATTGCCTATCAAGATAGTATTGATAACCCTATTGCTCATGCAGTTGGAGCGTTTATGCGTATCAGCCCTGAAATGATTGGCGATGAGTTTAGAGCGGCGCTCATGGGGGAAAGCGAAGGACCTGAGTTTAATCAGCTTCGCATGCAAGAAGAGGCACAATTTGAAAAAGCTGAGCAGCCTGCTGAAGCACCTAAAGCAACATTAGCGGTAAAAGATATTGTTCAAAAAGCATCGGAAACCAATGATTTTGAACAGTTACTTGCTCATGTTCCTTATGCTAAATGGATTGGCATGGACGTTGAGCGTTTCGGTTATGAGTTAGTGTTCCGTTTACCGGCAAAAGACAGCAATATCGGTAACCCTGTATTACCAGCCATTCATGGTGGTGTGATCGCAGGATTTATGGAAATGTCGGCGATTGTGCAATTGATGGTATTTATGCATACAGAAAAAGTACCAAAAATCGTGGATTTCTCGATTGATTATCTACGTGCGGGTTACCATAAAGATACCTTTGTGGAGTGCCACATTACACGTCAGGGGCGTCGGGTAGCGAATGTAAATATCAACTGTTGGCAGAGTAGCCGTAAACAATTGATTGCTACGGCAAGAGCACACTTCTTAATCGAATAGTGAAAAATAGGCTACACTCTGTAATCTATATACTCGTGATATTTGAAGATACAATTTTCAGGGCTTGTTCAGCGTTGCATTATTCGAGGCGTGAAAGTGCAAAACTAGCGGGCTAATTTAAGCTTTCACAACAAAGAAGAATCAATGCTGAAAAGCCCACGTAGTGCGAGTTTAATTGCCATTTATACTGCGTTACTTACCCTTGTAATAGAATAACTATTACTACAGATAAGTGCCTTGCCTAAATGGCAATTAATTCTCGCTGAAATCCTGCATCTTCAGATTTCACGAGTATAGATAATTTATAGGGGAAGATCATGAAACGACTCAGTATATTATTAGGTGTAGCTTTTATTTGTTTAACGATGATAGGCTGCGCATCAAGAACTGCGGGAGTTAAATTAGATTCAGAAGGTTCTTATCAGATCGATAATAAACGATTTGCCAGTGATATAACCCTAACTAACAATAAGCTTCGTCAAGTAGGTGAGCAGCTTCAGGGGGCCGTCACTATTGTCAGTGACTCTTCCCGAACTAAATCTGTTGAATATCGCTTTATATGGTTTGACGCAAATAATTTTGAAATAGAGCCTGATAGTGAAACATGGCAACCTTTAACTATTTACGGTAAAGAGTCAAAGCAAGTGACTTCAGTTGCGCCAAACTCAACAGCGACTAAATTCGAAGTTTATGTAAGACGGCTTCATTAAGCTATTACAAATCATCAAATCTAAAACTCAGCCATTAATGTGATTAACGGCTGAGTTTTTTATTATTAGCCTTGATCATCCAAACCTTTATTCATGGCTCTATCAACCAAAACATTATCGAGTTGTTTGGACGTGTCCACACCGAGCTGTTTCATTTGCTCAGCTTGACGAAGTAAATTACCTTTTCCTTCAGACAGCTTACCCATCGCGGCTTTATAAGTGTTATCTGCTGTATCTAAAGCGCGTCCTAGCTTTTGCATATCAGTGACAAAACCACAAAGCTTGTCGTAAATTTTCCCAGCTTGTTGAGCAATTTGTTGTGCATGCTGATTTTGGTATTCATAACGCCAAATATTATGAATGGTTCTGAGTGCAACCAAGAGATTAGTCGGGCTAACTAACATCACGTTATGATCTAAGGCGAAGTTTACCAGCTCAGGATCATGTTCTAACGCGAGCAAAAATGCTGGTTCAATCGGAATAAACATCAATACATAATCAAGGCTGGTAATGCCATGAAGCTGCTGATAATTTTTCTGGCTTAAACCTTTAATATGACTGCGAATAGAGATGACATGATCTTGAATCGCTTGCTTTTGTTCTAGCTCATCTTTACTGTTGAAAAAGGTTTCATAAGCGACAAGAGACATTTTTGAGTCAATGACGACATCTTTTAGCTCAGGTAAATGAACTATCACATCAGGTTTAAAGCGCTTGCCATCCTCGTTTTTAAGATCGGTTTGAGTGTCGTATTCATGACCTTCGCGCAGGCCACTTTCCTGTAGAACTCGATCAAGGATTACTTCTCCCCAGTTACCTTGCTGTTTATTATCGCCTTTTAACGCATTGGTGAGGTTAATAGCATCTTGGCTCATTTTAAGATTAAGTGCCTGAAGTTGCTCTAACTGGTGCTTTAATGCGCTACGCTCTGATTGCTCATGGGTATACGACTCTTTAACTTGTTTTCTAAAGCCTTCAAGCTGCTCTTTAAAAGGAGAGAGCAAGTGATTAATTTGTTCAGAATTATGCTTATTGAACTTCTCATTCCGATCATCAAAGATTTTACTGGCGAGGTTTTCAAACTCCGTTTTTAAACGAGCTTCGGCAGACTCGAGTAAAGCGATTTTATCTTCAAATGCTTTTTTCTCGACTTGATGCGTCGCCATGAGCGTCTTTTGCATCGAATTAGATTTTGAAAGCGCCAATTGTGCTTCCATCATTTTATGTTGTGTTGCTTTTAAATCTTCTTCAGTCACAGCTAATTGTTCAAGCTTGGCTTGTGCCTTACCAAGAGCTTGAATATTGATTTGATAGTCTTCTTGTACTTGTTGAAGTTGACCTTTTAATGTCGCTTGTTCAGTTTCGTGTAGTTCTTGTCTTACTTCCATGACATGTTCCCAACGTTTTCGGGTTAAACGTTGGTTTATCAACATGCCAAATAAAAAAGCCAAAATGGCGACCGCACTTAATAAAAAAATGGTTCCAGTTGTTAATGATTCAAGCGGTGTGTTACTTAACATAAAACGAATTTAATCTTACTGTGAGAATGTAGTGGTAGGATGTCATGGTAGGTCGAGGGCTTCAAGTAACAACTCTAATTTATTTGGTCTTGTATGGCTGAAAGTTAAGCTTTGTTAATTATGGAATAGGTCAAAAATAAATCCCTTATACTGTTTGAAGCATAACAGATGCCTTTTAGACTAAGGGTAATGATGACAGCACCTACAGGCGATACAACTGACCAGCTTGCAGCTTACCTAGCAAGTGCGAGATTAATGAATCAACGTACAGATGCCACTGAGCATATAGACTTTCGTGATCTGCAGTGCTTCCTATTAGATAATAGAAGATCTGAGCAAGCTTGGGCATATCTGGAAGCTTGCCAAAATGTTCATGCATCGGCCAAGATAAGAGTAGACAGCTACTACCTATTCATCAATTTAATAAAGCCGTGTTATCGCGACTGGTTTCAGCTAAAACTAGAAAATGAACCTGGAAAAAAGTGCTTAGAGTTTCACTTTATACAATGTGGTCAATCAAGTGTTAAGTTAGCTTCAATGGAAAGTTCGGAACTTGCTCAACGCTTGGATTCTGAACATGAAAAATATTGCAAAACCCGAGACACCGAATTTCTACAGGAAAAATTTACGGCTGATATTGGTAGAGCGGAATATAAGTTTAATGATGCTAATGGCCCTCTATCAGATTTGTATTTTTCTACAACAGATAGTCGAACCATTAAGGATAAACTGGAGTCAGTCGACGCCTTTTTTGATAATGCTACAATCAAGCAACACTGCCAGAGCTTAGGGTTTCAACAGTTAATTCATCACTTTAAATTTATACGGAATGATGCTTTTTCACCTCTACATAATTTTATTGTTGTGTATAATTTTTCAAAGAAGGTCAACGGTGATGTTTGCTTTAAACTAGAGGTCATGACTAAATATAGAGAAGGTAAGGCTGCAGAAGCGGGGAAGGAGGAGCCAATAGAAAGCACAAGGTGGTTAGCTGATTTTGTCGTTTTAAATGAAGGATTTTTCTGTTTGGAAGCGACAGTTGATGTTGAATTTAAAAACAAGGAAACGCCAAATGCACCACAAACAAAACCAAGTTTTAAGTCTATGTATCCTAGTTTAACCTAATGAACTATCTAAATTGAATAATACAAGCGCTCACTTTACCCCTCACCTTCTTCTTGTTTTATCACAAGTGCTGATAGCCAGCTCATTCCCTGTAACCGCAATGCTGGATCTAAACAGCTCAGTTATCTCATTGAACATTTTAAGGTTTGTAATTGCCGTTGTTTGTTTAGCACCTTTTGTTTTATTCAAGCCAAGATATCGAAATCAGTTAAAACAAACTTGGTTAAAAGGAATGATAATTGGTGGTTTCTACAGTGCCTATTTTCAATTTTTGTTTATTTCTTTAAAGCACACGACTCCATTACATACTGGGACTCTTTATACACTCACACCTTTTTTAACAGCGGTCTTGAGTTTTATGATTTGGAGGTATCGAGTTAATCGCTACGAACTCTTAGCTTATGTGGTAGGTTCACTGGGAACAGCTTGGGTAGTGTTTAAAGGACAAATTGATTTGATTCTAGGCTTTCACTTAAATCCAGGGGACTGGATTTATCTAGGAGCTGTCGTATGTATGAGTTTATATATACTGTCGATGAAAATTTTACACAAAGGCGAAGATGCCATTGTTATGACCTTTAGTGCTCTTTTAGGTGGTTTAATTGTGACTTCGCTAGCTGCATTTTTTATGGGAGTAGAGTTAGGGTGGCTTAGTTTGTCGACACATGATTTCACAGTATTGTTTTACATTGCCGTAGCAACCTCGCTAATGACTTCTTATTTAACTCAAAAAGCCAGTCAGAAATTATTGTCTATTGAAGTGACTACTTATATTTATTTAAGCCCTGTGTTTGTAGCGATTGAAGTGGCGATACTGGGAGGGCAGTTTCCTGAATTAAAAGTGTTGCCCGGAATTGTACTTTCCGTGTTTGCTACTTTGGTTTTACTTTATTTTGCCCAAATAAAAAAGCGCGAACTGAGTCGCGCTTCTTCAGAATAACCTTATTTCAGGTCAAATTATTACTTAGCGTTCATTAGCGCAACAGTGTTGTCCAGCATACGGTTGCTGAAGCCCCACTCGTTGTCATACCAAGACATCACTTTAACTAGACGACCGCTAACACGAGTTTGAGTCGCATCGAAGTTAGAAGAGTGTGCATCATGGTTAAAGTCGATAGACACTAAAGGCTGTTCATTTACAGCAAGTGCTTCTGAAAGTGGGTACTGAGCCGCAGCACGCTTGATGATGTCGTTAACTTCTTCAACGGTAGTGTCACGAGAAGCAATGAAAGATAAGTCAACAAGAGAAACGTTAGCAGTAGGAACTCGAACAGCCATGCCGTCGAACTTACCTTGAAGCTCAGGAACTACTAGACCCACTGCTGCAGCTGCACCAGTTTTAGTTGGGATCATAGATAACGCTGCAGCACGAGCACGACGTAAGTCACTGTGATAAACGTCAGATAGACGCTGATCGTTGGTGTAAGCGTGGATAGTCGTCATAAGACCAGACTCGATACCTAGCTCGTCGTTTAACGGCTTAGCGAATGGTGCTAAACAGTTGGTAGTACAAGAAGCGTTTGAGATAACAGTCATGTCTGCAGTTAGCACATCTTGGTTTACACCGTAAACCACAGTTGCATCAACGTTTTTACCTGGAGCAGAAATGATAACTTTCTTAGCGCCAGAGTTTAGGTGAGGTTGAACCGCTTCTTTAGATGCGAAGATACCAGTACATTCGTAAACAACATCAACGTCTAGGTCACCCCAAGGCAAGTTGGCTGGATCACGCTCTTGGAAAGTAAGGATCTTATCACCATTCACGTAAATCGCTTCTTCGTCGTGATCGACTTTAGCGTTAAAACGACCATGAACAGAGTCATATTTAGTTAGATGCGCATTGATTGCAGCATCGCCTAAATCGTTAATTGCAACGATTTGGATTGGGTAATCTTTTTCGCTCTCGTATAGAGCACGTAAAACATTTCGACCGATACGGCCGTAACCGTTAATAGCTACGCGGATAGTCATTCGATATCCCTCTAAAGTGGTTTTAAATAAATCTGGTTATAAAATTACAAAAATGTTGAAAACAGTCAAGCTGGATTGCTGAATTTTGCTAATAATCTCGACAAATTTGCCACCTTGCTCTCGATTTTGAATTTTTTGTTACTGATTATGGAGAAAGTTTTCAGTGTGGCAGGTTTCTTGATTTGCATTTAAGTCAATTTTAGCTTTGAAGCAGTATGTATTCCGTGATTGAAATCTCAGCTTGAATGAAATTTTTTTATAGAATTATTTTTACATTCTCAATTTTTAAGTCATTGATCTAGACCATTAAAAAAAGCGATTTAAGGGTAAATAAATCACTTTGTTGTAATTATTACAAAAACCAATTCCTAATCGGGTAAAACTGGCTGTTTTTTCTAATAAAATTACAGAGTTGCAAAAAGTCTCAAGCTGGCTAGTGTTATGTTTTTTCATTACAATTGCCGCGAATTCGAGCTATAGCATCGAATCCCTCTAACTCTACATTTATAGATTTCCACTGCTTTATCTTGGGTAGGGCGGTAAGTGAAATAAAGGATTACTAAATGAACGCTGATAAACACCTAAAAAGTTGGCAAGAACGTTTCGAACTCGCAGAAGCTATGCAACCGCTACTGGGCAAGCTGTATCGAAATCAAGGTGTGGAAGTAGTAATGTATGGTAAGCCACTTATTAATGCTTCTACCATCGAAATCATTAAAGCTCACCGTTTGGTTCGCCGCTTTGTGGGTGACAAACTTCGTCTACGTGAGAGCTTCCCGTTTGTTGAGGCGTTAAGCAAACTAGATATCAAACACTGTAAAGTGGATATTGGAAAACTGGCAGTAAACTATTGGCGTAATCATGAAGATGCGAGCAATATTGAAGCGTATATAGCGCTTGAGTTAGGTCAAGGCATCAACAATGACGCAGATAAAGAGCCAAAAGATGTTGTTCTTTACGGTTTTGGTCGTATCGGTCGTCTTCTTGCTCGTCTTCTTATTGAAAAAACAGGTAGCAGTAACTTACTTCGTCTACGTGCAATCGTATTGCGTGGTGGTCGTAAGGGTGATCTAGAAAAACGTGCTAGTTTGCTTCGTCGTGATTCAGTACATGGTCCATTTAATGGTTCAGTTTCTATTGATGAAGAAAACAATGCCATTATCGCGAACGGTACTTACATTCAAGTTATCTATGCGAACTCTCCTGATGAAGTAGATTACACCCAATACGGCATCAACAATGCACTCGTTGTTGATAACACGGGTATCTGGAAGGATGAAGATGGTCTTGGTCTTCACCTTAAGTCGATAGGTGCGGCTAAAGTTCTACTTACTGCTCCTGCAAAAGGCGGTATTAAGAACGTTGTTTATGGTGTTAACCATGATGATATTACTGCTGAAGACACAATCATGTCTGCTGCAAGTTGTACTACTAACGCGATCACCCCAGTACTTAAAGCGTTGAACGACAAGTTTGGTATCGACAATGGGCACGTTGAGACCATTCACTCTTACACGAACGACCAGAACTTGATTGATAACTATCACAAAGCTGACCGTCGTGGTCGTAGTGCGCCACTAAACATGGTTATTACTTCTACTGGTGCAGCAAAAGCAGTTTCAAAAGCATTACCTGAAATGGAAGGTAAACTAACGGGCAACGCAATTCGCGTTCCTACGCCAAACGTTTCTATGGCAATCTTGAGCTTGAACTTGAATACTGAAGTAAGCAAAGAAGACGTAAACACTTATCTACGTGATATGGCGCTGCATTCAGATCTTCAACATCAAATTGATTACACTGAGTCTACTGAAATCGTATCAAGTGATTTGGTTGGTTCACGTTACGCTGGTGTTGTTGATTCTCAAGCAACCATTGCAGAAGGTAAGCGAGCTACTTTATATGTATGGTATGACAACGAATTTGGTTATAGCTGCCAAGTCGTGAGCGTAATGGAAAAAATGTTAGGTTTGACGACACTTTCTCTACCTAATTAATCTGAACGTGTAATTCAGAACTTCTATTGATGGCAAACTTGGTAATGTATTGAGTTTGTCATCAGCTTTTCCTAGTTTTTAGTAGATTTAAATCCAACCTGAATACTTTTCATGATGTCCAAAATTTAACTTGTTATTGGTTAAGTTAGGGTAAACAATCAATTCTCTGGAAATTTATTGAAGGAGGATGCTATGGCTAGTCCCACATCACCTTCTCAACAACTTGGCTCAGCATGGGGAGATCTTCCATTATCGCCGTATTTGCAACCTCTTAGAATACTTTCCCCTTATCAAGTTAATAGTACTCACTCTTCGCATGTTGGTCGTTTTCAGCGGGAGATAAATCCGACGTATCGAAACCTTAGCCATAAATTGGTGCAGTTTAAAACACAAAATGGAGAATCAATTGGTTTTTACTATAGTGGTCAAACGATTCATACAAAACGCTCAAGGAACCAAGCACACTCATCTCAAGCTGCAAGGTTTTCTAGAAGTCATAGCATTGAAGAGTATTCATCCCCCAATAGTCCTTTCTTTTTGTCCACTCCAAACCCAAAGAAAAAAAGAGAGTTAACTGAAACGTCAAATTCAGTAACAGCACCTAAGCCAACAGTCAGTGATGGAGGACTTTATGACAAAGAAAAGTTAGCTACGCCAACTTATCAGGCAAGAATACAAAAGTATCTTGACGATATTAGAGCGACTAGAGAAAGAATTAGAAGTGAGACGGTTGATGAGCTAAGAAAAAAATCAACAAAAGAGCATGTAGAAAAGTTGGAACGATTGTATAAACTCCTACAAGACACAAATGATAGGGAAGCACATGCAGAGACACTTTTGCTTTCTCCGGCTAAATCTCCATCAAATTGATCAAAAAACAAATCTATTGGTGTAATAATCTTCAAACAAACCAAATATCTTCACTTTTTTCGAAATCGCGATTGACTCTGAATCCGAAAACCGTAGAATGCATCTCGCAGTCAGGGAACAGCGGAACGAAAGTGAAGTTAGAACCAGACTGGATTTGAAAGGCGCGATGGCAGAATGGCTATGCTGCGGATTGCAAATCCGTCGATCTCGGTTCGACTCCGGGTCGCGCCTCCAGATTTATTATGAGAAATTAAGTTTTAGTGCTTTAGCGTTGAAACAACAGTTTTGCCCGAGTGGTGGAATCGGTAGACACAAGGGATTTAAAATCCCTCGCTGGTAACAGCGTGCCAGTTCAAGTCTGGCCTCGGGTACCATCATAAGTGAAAAAGCCTCAACATTTGTTGAGGCTTTTTTGCATTTATAACCTTTTCGGATTCCAACTCATTTTTTCTTAATGCTAAAATAGCATCAATTTTACCTTTCTTAGGAAAAGTCCATGATTTTCACCGATATTGAACAAGCGGCCGCAGATCCTATTCTTGGCTTGAATGACGCCTTTAAAGCCGATACTCGCGATACGAAAGTTAACCTAGGCGTCGGAGTGTATAAGGATGATGCGGGACAAACGCCAATTCTCAGTGTGGTGAAAAAGGCAGAAGCCAAATTATTAGAGGTAGAAAAAAGTAAGAACTATTTGGGGATCGAAGGTGTTCAACAGTTTAACCATGCTGTTCAAACTCTATTATTTGGTGATAACGCTGAGGTTATAGCACAAAAACGTGCGGTAACGGTTCAAGCTCCGGGTGGTACAGGTGCATTAAGAATTGGCTCTGAATTTATTTTACGCCACACTCAATCTCGTACTATTTGGGTGAGCAATCCGACTTGGGCAAATCATCAAAATATTTTCACGACAGTAGGGCTTGAAGTCAAAACCTACAGTTACTACAACGCCGAAACTCATGGTCTAAATTTCGATGCTATGCTTGCAGACCTTCAACATGCAGTAGAAGGTGATTTAGTTCTGCTTCATGGTTGTTGCCATAACCCAACGGGTATTGATTTAAATAATACTCAGTGGCAAACGATTGCTGACTTATGTTTAGAAAAATCACTAATCCCATTTTTTGATTTTGCGTATCAAGGTTTCGGACGCGGTACAGAAGAAGATGCACAAGGTTTAAGAATTGTTGCCGCTAAAGTGCCAGAATTGATCGTGGCTAACTCATTTTCTAAGAACTTTGGTTTATACAACGAGCGTATTGGTGCATTAACCCTTGTTGCTGAAAATGCTGATGTAGCTGCTCGTTCATACAGCCAAATAAAGCGTGTGATCCGGGCCAACTATTCTAATCCTCCTGCTCATGGCGCTTTGATTGTCAGTACGATTCTAAGCGACTTTGAACTTAATCAAGAGTGGCAACGAGAACTGGAAGAAATGCGCACTCGTATCGCGCAAATGCGAGAGCTTTTTGTTGATACTCTAATGGCTGAAGGCGTCACCCAAGACTTTAGCTTTATTAAGCATCAAATGGGAATGTTTAGTTTCTCAGGTTTGAATAAAGAACAAGTACAACAGCTTCGTGAACAGTTTGCTATTTACATTGTTGGCTCAGGTCGAATTAGCGTGGCAGGAATGACCACAAGTAATATTCCGGTTATTTGCAAGGCTATTACAAGGGTCTGTTGACCTTTCGTGATTATTTTTGCAGCGATAAATTTAGTTATCTTATGCAAGGCGGAATTTGTGAAGTGTGGTAGCACCACATAAACAAACGATAACGCAGCAGAATAGACTAATTTACGCTGTCTTTGATGCTTTTGAGCACTTCCTGTTCTGTGTTGTGCCCAGCTTACTTAGATGGCTAAGCTTCACTGCTCACGCCTTAAACAGAAAAGTGCTCAAATAGCACAAAATTCAATCCTGAAAGATCAACAGACCCTTAAGTCCTGTGATAATATTTGCCAAAAATTAAAAGAGAATAAACACATGCGTATTACCGATAATTTTGATGGTGGCAATATTGAAGTCATCAGCATTGAGAATAAAGACAATATTGAGCTAAATATTCGCCCAGATGAAGGTGGAGAGTTCTATCAGTGGTTTAACTTTCGTTTTCAAGGACAAGTGGGTAGCGAATACACCTTCAATATCTTGAACGCTGGTACTTCTTCTTATGTAAAAGGTTGGGAAGGCTATGATGCGGTGGCGAGTTATGACCGTGATAACTGGTTCCGTGTTCCGACTGAATTCAAAGATGGCAAGCTAACCATTAAGTTAGATCTACAATGTGATGCCATCCAAATTGCGTATTTTGCTCCGTATAGCTATGAACGCCACTTAGATCTTTTAAGCTCAGTACAGCTTCACCCAGAAGTGTCTTTAGAGCATTTAGGTCTAACGCTAGATGGTCGTGATATGACTTTGGTTAAAGTCGGTGATGGTGATGCATCTAAAAAGAATATCTGGATCACCGCTCGTCAACATCCGGGCGAAACCATGGCAGAGTGGACGATAGAGGGCTTGCTTCATCGTTTACTTGATCAAAACTGCCCAACGTCAAAGAGCTTATTGGATAAAGCCAACTTTTACATTGTGCCAAATATGAATCCTGATGGTAGCGTTCGTGGTCATTTACGTACCAATGCCGTCGGTGTAAACCTAAACCGTGAGTGGCAATCACCAAGCTTAGAAAAAAGCCCAGAAGTGTATTACGTTACAGAAAAAATGAAGCAAGTTGGTGTTGATTTGTTTTATGACGTACATGGTGATGAAGGTCTACCTTATGTATTCCTCGCGGGAGCTGAAGGTGTGCCAAACTACGATGAACGTTTAGCTAACCTGCAAGCTGATTTTGTTTCTGCATTACAAATGGCGTCGGCGGATTTCCAAACCGAATTTGGTTATGACAAAGACGAGCCGGGTCAAGCCAACCTAACAGTTGCTTCAAACTGGGTGGCACATACGTTTGACTGTTTATCTAATACTTTAGAAATGCCATTTAAAGATAACGACAACTTACCTGATCCATTTATGGGTTGGTCACCTGAGCGCAGTGTATATGTAGGTGAAGCATCATTACTGGCAATGCTAGCGGTTGTAGATAAGCTGAGGTAAGCGCAATGGCACTCATTCCATGTCCATATTGTAAAAAGCAGATCTCAAGCTTAGCTAAGCAATGTCAACATTGTGATGCTAAATTGACTGGAGACAATGAAGCGAGATTGAATATCGCTAAAATTAATCAAGCCAGTAAACTTCAAACTCATAGTTTTATTGCCATGACCTTATTTGTTGCTGGAGTGGTGATTTGGTTTTGGGGTGGTGAGCCAGCTGAGGGCACTCGTATGTATGCGGGTGCCGTGTGCTTTACGTTCGGCTTTATTGGTTATTTGATCACTCGAGTTAGAATCATTTTACACAAGCGTAGGAGCGTCTAATGGATTTGCATAAGATCATTGATGATATGCCAGAGGAAGTATACCTACGTATGCGCTCTGCAATGGAATTAGGTAAATGGGAAAATGGCGTAGCATTAACCGATGAACAGCGCGAACATGCATTGCAAGTGGTTATGCTGTATCAAGCTCGTCATTTAGAGCAGACAGACCATTTTACCATAGGCTCTGAAGGACAGATTAACGAACTGTCTAAGTCTGAGCTAAAAAAGCAGTTTAAAGGCGACACTATCGCTGAGTTTAAGCAAGACGAGTTTTAAATTTACCCTTATGAAAAAGCTAGGAATATTATTTCTAGCTTTTTTAGTTTACTGATATCTCATACAGCTATGATCCAGTTTGTTCAGCTTAGAATGCAATCAAATTCATATTTATATGACTTACTGTGTTTGGTTCTCCTTTTCCTGCCCCCCAAGTATTACAGCCTTTTTATCTAGCCTTAGGTATTCCTGCAGATGAAAAGCCAGATGTTCAAAAGTTAATAATCAATAGTAAAGCTTTTTCTGTTGCAATGGAGTGTGTTTTACCATTATCAATAATGACTTATTTTGGTGGGGCTCCAGCATTAGTATCAACGACAATGACAATTTCTGGGCGATTCGGAAGCCAAGTAATCTTTGAACCAGCCATTAACTTTATCGTAGATAAAACTGATTTTCGGCAAGAAAATAAGCAAGTTTTAAAAGAACTCAGTCACCTAAGTGGAACGCTCGCGTTCAATTATCTCGTCAATCCAAGTCATAGCTTTTTAAATGAAGTCTTTTTTAACTTCTTTACTTTTCAGGCAATGAAAATGAGTGCTCAGTTAACGGTTAGATTGATTGATAACTTAGGGTTTGAGAATTATAAAACCTCTAAATATATCTGTTGTAAACTTGTAGAATCAGGTGTTCAAACGGCCTGTTTTTTGTTGTTTTTCCCAAGAAAAAATGCAGTAAAGTTGCAGGAATCACATAAGGGTAGTGAACCTTTATCAAAGTCACAACGGACTATATTGCCTGATGGTAAGCTAGAATCAGCAACACAGTTAAGTGAATCATGCCCTGCATTTCCACAAGGGTGTGTCCCAAAATATAGTGCATGTTCTGATGTAGAAGGTTTTACATTGAGAAAAGCAGCTGACCCTTTGTTTTATCCAGATGATTCAAGCGATTCCGCGTTACTGGCAATAGGCTCTGGAGCGGAATTATTTGAACCAAGCAGACTAGAAAAAAGAAGTAAGGGAAGTCTCTTCTATCAAAAAGTGAAGCAAGGAAAAATACTGGTTGAAGAAATGTGCACAATTAAGAATGACCAGATAGCTAGAAAGTTACCTCGGCCTGTACAAGGAGAGGATTTCGTTGGAAGCCTACAATATGTATTTAAAAAAGGTAACGTGGTATTAGGGGTGGATATACCTGAAACTCGTTGTACGGCACGCATGATCCCTTGCCTAGTTGGACAAAATCAAATAACTTATAAAACTAAAGGAGTAGATAAAACAGAATTTGGACTTCATAAGTTTTCAGAGAAGAACTTTATGGAGCTTCTTAGAAGCCTTGGGTATAGAAGGGATTATATATCGGATGAAGTTAATGGTTAATCATCAAAATGAAAATTTAAATCAACCTGTGTTCGTCAAATGAAACAAGTTTGCTTAAGTCAGAATCAGTTTCTAGTAGCAAAATTCACCAATTTCAGTTCGTCAGGCATTAAAAAAGGTAGAAGTAACGATCTGCGCTATGTACCTCAGATTGTTTATTAATTCATATTATCTTATCTTCTTTTGGCTTCAATCATAACCATAAAAGCTTCGGTAATGTTAACTTGGTGGGTAGGTCCAAATAATGAGCAACCTATCTTTTATACTGACCATTCTTACGATAAACATTCAAGTGGAAGTTGAGGAATTGGCGAGTATGATCTTCTCTCGCTTGGTGAACTTGAAAATTGACTTGAATGCAAGAGCCATTAGATCGCAGATAATCCTTGATCAACTTTAAGTTATCTTTAGATATTAAAGCTACAGAATCAGTCAGCGTGTTATACCACACCCTGACTTGAACAGATGGTATTTGCTCAACCATAAAGAACACCTCATTATCTAGGGCATGTTTATCTTTCAGGATTAAATTTTGTGCTCAAAAGCATCGAAGACAGCGTAAATTGGTACTTTCTTTGAAACAGAGAGCTGCAGCGTTATCGTTTGTTTATGTGGGGCAATCACACTTCACAAACTCTGCCTTGCATAAGATAACCAATTTATCGCTGCAAAAATAATCACGAAAGATCAACACGCCTTAACTGCTCCCAATTTATCATACAATTAATGTCTTTTTCCTGAATGCTTTTTACGTCTGGTTTCGTCTTTAGCCTTAATAGCTTTAGTGGCTTTAGGCTCACATTTAGCTGTTATAAAAATAATATTGATTCAGCTCTGATCTAGAAAAAGCCAAATAAAATGGCTTATTACCAACTGTATTGAAAGATGAAACTATTTTGATTTCTGGCCCGTTGTCATTTCAACAGATGTTAACGCCATTCTTGCTGGCGACAGGCTGCTCACTTGATGTTAACAGTAATTATCAAACTGCAATAAAAGCAAAATCAGGTGATACTGGCCCTTATCTAGACCAAGAAGAGTTTACCGTTGCTATTGAAGAATTGGCGCTCTCTGCAATCCCTGTTGTGATTGCAGGATTTTTTGGTGGAGTACCTTTAGCTGGAGCCACAATTGCGACATCTTGCAGTCGGTTTGCTTGCCGTGCTTTATTTGAAAAGCCACTAAAGATATTTCTTGTATCCAAAAGCTCAAAGTTGAGTCCACAACAAAAACAAATCTTAAGAGTGGCTGGTAAAGTTGTCGGTACTTTAGTTGTTAACACTTGCCTGAAGCCGACTTCAATACCTGAAATGTTTTTTTCGTTTAGTGTTTATTGGGTAATGAAAGCAAGCTCTCAACTAACGCTTAGGTATCTCGAAACAACTAAATATAGAAATAACAAAATAGTCCAATTTACTTGTTGTAAATTAGTGGAGTCAGGAACCCAAATCGCCTGCTATAAACTTATAGGGCCATTGTTACTAGAAGCCAGTCCTAAGCCAGTTCAAAACAGAGAAATATCAAAAAGCAAAAAGATAGTGAAAAAAAGCCCTGTCACAATTATACCTTCGAAAAAAACTGAATCACATCATGAGGCAGTAAAACGTGTTGATGACGTTAAAGGGAATATTAGAGACAAGGTATCTTCAAATACAAAATCTTCTTCCCCTATAAAATTCCAAAGTTGTGAAGAATCAGTCGGTACTATGGTAACAAATGAGGAAATGAATCATTTGATGGAGAAAGAGCCATTCACTGTTAGTGCTGTCAACAGGAAAGGTGTTGAAATTTTTGATAAAAGCTGTATTTGTCATTCACAGTTACCAAGTAAAAAGGCAGCAGCGGCAACTCGGGTTTTTGAGTTGGTAAAGCAAAAAAAAATAACGTTGAAAGAGCTGTGTAAAATACAAGCAAACTTTAAGTCATCCGGTGAATTAGTATCGAAAAGTGAGCATCTATTTCATGGGGAGCAGTGCTTTGAGTTTTCAAGTGGAAGTAAAGAGACGATGGCTTGCACAGGCGAAAAGTGCGAAGTCAGCATTAGAGCTTGCACTCTAAGAGCTAATGCCAAGGATCCTGCAATAACTGATATGGCACTTGTCGCTTTAGTTACAGATAAAGGAGCATATGATTTTTGTGCGCTAGATTTTAAAGTTGCTCTTGATTATTTTGGGGTTAGTTAAACTAACCCCTATTTTCCATTCAATTTTAATTTGAAAAATACACTGGATATTAATGCCTTTTCCCTGAGTGCTTTTTACGTCGGGCTTCGTCTTTTGCTTTTTTCTCGGCTTCTTTAATTGCCATCATTTCAGCCACTTCAACTTTTTCTTTTTCTGCCATCGCAGGCGTTTCTAACGTCAGTTGTCCGATTTTTCCACTTCGATAATCATGCAGCAGAACTTCAGAGGCTTTATGGTAATCAATCGTACCGCCTGAACGCAGTGCCCCATGGCGGCGACCAATGGCTTCTAATAGTTCAATATCTTGTCTTGGTAATTCATCAAGGTTATAGCGTTTACAAATTTCTTCAGGATAAGCCTCAAGGAAGTATTCAGCGGCAAACATAGCAACATCATCGTATTCCATCGCGGTATCTTTGATTGCTCCAGTGACCGCTAAACGATAACTACTGGCAGGATTGTCTACTTTAGGCCATAGAATGCCGGGCGTGTCTGAAAGTACGATACCGTTACGAAGGTTGATGCGTTGCTGAGCTTTGGTTACCGCAGGTTCATTACCCGTTTTTGCAATCACTCGACCAGCTAAGGTGTTGATGATGGTAGATTTGCCAACATTAGGAATGCCCATGATCATGGTTCGAATGTCTTTTTCTACCGTATCTCTGTGAGGAACCAGTTTACGACATAGATCAGGGATTTTTTTCACCATCGCCGCTTGTAACGTTGTGATGGCACTGGCTTTTACCCCTTGCTCTTGCTCAAGGTACTCAATCCATTGTGCTGTAATTTCTGGATCAGCTAAATCGCTTTTATTTAGCAGCTTGATGCAAGGCTTATCACCACGCAGTTGTTGGATCATTGGATTTTCACTGCTGTATGGAATACGAGCGTCCAATACTTCAATGATTAAATCAACTTGTGGTAGTACCTTTTCAATTTCTTTACGGGCTTTATGCATATGCCCTGGGTACCAATGAATGCCTCTTCCAGACATAAAATCCTTCCTATCACAACACTTGCTAAATAACGGTGGAGGATTTTAGCATTTTTGGTTGTTAGAATCAGGAAATAATACCATTCACATCAATTAACTGTGATTAAAGAGGAGCGTTAGCAAAGTAAATACAAGGCGTAATGACGAATCATAGCCAAAGCTATGGTAAGGAGTTACAACGATGTAGTTACAAAGCTAAGGCTTCATCTAAAACATCGTTAATTGGTACGGATGGTATAAGTAACTATGCGAATAAAAGCTGCCCATATTTAAGAAAAACAGCTAATGCACATACTGCGACAAAGCTAATTGAATAAGACTTAAATGAAAAGTTTCTAAGAAATGATGGTTCTGATTGCTCATTACCTGTCTTTCTTACTAACCCGAACAGCTTATCTTTATCCACATAAATGACGAGGGATAACATTATCAATAGTACGGCGTTGATATATGGAGTGCCTTGCCAGCCCAGAGATATCGGGATGATAAATATACATAAATGCATAGGCACAAGCATAAGAGCACCTATGAGCCTGAAGCGATAAGTCAGGAGTAAAGCTCCAACAAATGTTTGTGAGATCGCGACAAAGTAGCCAAATAAAGCGAGCTTATATTGAGCCAAAACATCAATTAACCAAATTGGACCGATAATATTGGGGAACCAGTGAATAAACTTACTGATACCTGCAGTGAAATAAATAATTCCTAAAATAACGGCGAAAATCGTAGCAAGGCTTTCTGTTGTTTTTGTTTTCATTTTACTTCCTTGTTATTTAATCTATTAATCAGTCAAAAAGAAGGTGACACTCGTTACCACTCTCACATCTTTTTCTATTTTGTGGGAGTCACCGTAGCTTTGTCCTATATCTCTTACAATAAAGCTACCTTGGCTGGCATTGCGAATTCCACCTACTTTTACGCCTGCATTAGTAGCAAATTCGTTAGCAGCTATTCGTGCATTCTGAGTGGCTTCTTTGAGCATTGCAGGTTTAATATCATTGAGTTTGGTAAAGTAATAGTTAGGTTCATGGTTTTGAATGTCTAACCCTTGAGCTATAAGAGCGTTGAGCTTAGCTCTGACTTTTGACACCAGCTTTACCTTATCGGTTTCAACATCAATTTTTCCGGTAAGAAAGTAATTTTTGTCTACCAGCTTTTGGTTCTCATCTCTGAATTCCTGTGCTCGATAGTCGATGACACCGGGTTTGATTTCATCTTTTGAAAAGCCACTTTCACTCAATAGGTGAGTGATCATCTTTTGGTCATTTTCAGATTGCTGGTACATTTTTTTAATGTTCGATTTTGATGTACCGTTAACGGTATATTGAATTGTCCAATACGCAGTATCGGCTTCAACCCTGCGCTCAGCTAACCCTTTAACTTGAGCAGTGTTCAATGCCACTTTAGATTTGTAGATGGTTTCGCTAATAAAATAGCCCGCACTTGCAATACCTAAAGCTAGCAACAAGGCGGAGATCACAGAAATAGAACTTTGATTGTTACCGTTACTCATCAGAATGCTTATGTTTATGACAAATGGTTATCTACCATAAAACAAATTTGTTCAAAATTCAGCTAGGTTGCTGAAAATAACAGCGTGGATTATTCGAGCTGGATTATAGTTTTTTAGCGAAAGGTTGAAGGGTTCGTAATCGCAACTATGTAATTTAATTACACAAATAGGGACGTCATAATTTGTTAATAAAATTGAAGCAAAACCCCTTGTGGCAAGCTTGTTGAGAGTTATCCACTGAAACTGTGGATAAGCTTGTGGAGAATGGTGGTTTTTATGGCTGTACCCCTTGATATAATAGGCTTGGACTTAAATTGTACTGTTTTTGCGGTGTGGAAAAATATCTTTAATTATCAATTGGTTATTGTGTGTGTGATGTAGTGCAAACTTAGATCGTATTTGTTTCAAAATTGTAACGATGTGTAGGCTGGAAAATGTGTATGAAATAGAGAAAGATCACAAAAAGGATCGCTGGAAACCTTGTTATAACTGCATGTCAATAAAAATATAATTGAGATCTGCATTCTGTATAGTGGATACACAGATCTCAAAAACTTTCAGAATGAGTTTAGACGATCAAAACGAATATTCTAAATTAAATGCAGCTGCGGCAGTTGCATCAAGATCATATTTCACATTTTGATTATCAAACTCTAGTGTTCCGTTTGATAGGTAGCCTAGATAACCTCTGGCAGTAAATGATTTTGAAATGTTCCATTCTGTTGCAATAAAAGTAGCAATCTCCTCAATTTCACCTTTTGTATCTTTGCCTGCCGCAAGGAAGAGGTTACGGCGCATTGCTGAGCCTACTGAGAAAGTTAGGTTGTTTGAGTAATCGTAGGCTAGCTCAATACCCGCTGGACCACTGAACGTATTTTTGAATGGATTACGAACAGATAACTTGTCGCTGAGTTTCCAATCAACAATGACATATGGCATTGCTTTTACTTCATTCACGCCTTTTACGCCGTTGGTGTACATCAAGCCAAAACCTAAAGTATTACCTGACTCATAGCGATACATTGCGCCAGCAACTAAGCCGTAACGCCAAGCGTCAGATGCTTTGTAGTTGTCTTGATAAGCAGCTTTGATCATTGGAGTCAGCATAAATGACCAGTTTTGATCGTAAAAATGCATTAAGGTGACAGAAGCTTCAACGCTCTTTAATTTATCCCAAGGTCTAATTGTGGAATTTGGAACAACATTATTTTTGATATTCTTCCAGTCAAAGTTTTCTTCTTCGTAACCAGCAGAAGCACTGATCACCCAAGATTGATTGAGAGGAATTTGAGTCGAAAAATCAACACGGAATTTTTCTCGATCAAATTTAGCTGCATTGGCTTTAATTTCAGTAGTGCTAGGTAGTACACCTGTAATACTGATACTTGTTGAAGGTCCAAATGATGGTTGCTCTCCTGATGACGCTGGCGCTGGCATATCATCAGCAAAAGCTGGAAGAGATACGCCTACAACCGCTGATAATAATATTGCAGAAGCTTTAGTGTTCATGGTTATACCTTATTCCCTATTTTAAGGCGCAATTATATGAGCTCATATCGCTATGCTAAATAATAGATATTGGGATCGATTGTGCTAAATATTGGAACCATTTAGAATTGACTCCTTAAATAAAAGGAACTAACTACGTGTCAGATAACGTTTTTCAATTAGAGTCAAAATTCAAACCTGCAGGTGATCAACCGACAGCGATTACTCAGCTCGTTGATGGCTTGGAATCAGGTATAGCCGCACAAACCTTATTGGGTGTTACCGGCTCGGGTAAAACATTCACGGTTGCTAATGTAATTGCAAAGTTAGGTCGCCCAACCATCATCATGGCGCCGAATAAAACCTTAGCGGCACAGTTATACGGTGAAATGAAAGAGTTTTTTCCTCACAATGCGGTTGAGTACTTTGTTTCTTACTATGACTACTATCAACCCGAAGCTTATGTTCCAGCTTCCAATACCTTTATTGAAAAAGACGCATCGGTAAATGCTCACATTGAGCAAATGCGTCTGTCTGCCACAAAAGCCTTGTTAGAACGACGAGATGTGGTGCTTGTCGCTTCCGTATCGGCGATTTACGGTTTGGGCGATCCAGATTCTTACATGAAAATGCTGCTTCATCTTCGCCAAGGTGACTTTATGGGGCAGCGAGATATTCTAAAACGTTTAAGTGAACTGCAATACACTCGCAATGATGTGGAGCTACAGCGAGGTACCTTTAGAGTTCGAGGAGAAGTGATTGATATCTTCCCAGCTGACTCAGATAGAGATGCGGTTCGAGTTGAGTTATTCGATGATGAAATTGAGCGCATCAGTGAGTTTGACCCGTTAACAGGAAAGCAAACGCGAAAGTTAGCACGTACTACTATTTACCCGAAAACTCACTATGTGACTCCAAGAGAAACCATTTTAGGTGCCACTGAGAAAATCAAAGAAGAACTCAAATGGCGTAAAGAAGAGTTACTGCAAAACAACAAACTGATTGAAGCTCAACGGATCACTGAGCGCACTCAATACGATTTAGAAATGATGATCGAGCTCGGTTATTGTTCTGGCATTGAGAACTATTCGCGCTATTTATCCGGTCGTGCCGAGGGCGATGGACCACCAACGTTGTTAGATTACTTACCAGCAGATGGTTTGTTGGTGATTGACGAGTCTCACGTTACCGTTCCTCAAATTGGTGCCATGTATAAAGGGGATCGTTCTCGTAAAACCACACTGGTGGAATATGGTTTCCGTCTGCCGTCAGCATTGGATAATCGTCCACTTAAGTTTGATGAGTTTGAAAACTTAATGCCGCAGACGATATATGTATCAGCAACACCAAGTGATTATGAAATCGAAAAAAGTGAGGGTGAAATTGCTGAGCAGGTGGTGCGTCCAACAGGTTTATTAGATCCTGAAATTGAAGTGCGACCTGTTGCTATTCAGGTTGATGATTTACTGTCGGAAGTGGGAAAACGAGTAGCAGTTAATGAGCGAGTGTTGGTGACGACTCTGACTAAACGTATGGCAGAGGATTTGAGTGAATACCTCGATGAGCATGGAGTAAAAGTTCGTTATCTGCATTCTGATATTGATACCGTTGAGCGGGTAGAAATCATTCGTGATCTACGCCTAGGTAAATTTGATGTGTTAGTCGGTATTAACTTATTACGAGAAGGCTTAGATATGCCGGAAGTCTCGCTGGTGTGTATTTTTGATGCAGACAAAGAAGGTTTTTTACGATCAGAAAGATCGCTTATCCAGACTATTGGTCGTGCAGCGCGTAACGTCAATGGTAAGGTAATTTTATACGCTGATCGCATCACTAAATCCATGAAAAAAGCCATGGATGAAACAGAAAGACGTCGAGCAAAACAAAGAACTTTTAACGAGGAACATGGCATTATTCCAAAAGGTGTTGTTAAGCGGATCACTGATGTTATGGATGTTGGTGATAGCGTTGAAGAGCAAAGCGCTATTTCTGAATATCGTGAAGTTGCTGAGCCTAAAGGAAAATACCAACTGAGAGACATTGCAGCATTAAGCCGTGAAGTTGATGCACTTGAAAAGCAAATGCTAGAGCACGCGCGCAACCTTGAGTTTGAGCAAGCCGCTGAGTTACGTGATAAAGTGAAAAATCTACGTGAACAAATGTTGAACGCAAATTAATACTAGGAAAATTAAAAATGGTAGGGGTTAATATTCAATGATCCCCTATCAAATAAGCTTAATGTACGATTTTTTCAGTTCATTAAACAACCAAGATAATGCAGGGCCTTTAGCATTTCCTCTTTTAGTTACTATATCTACAGGTAAATTCCAAGGTTTATGATCGAATGAAACCTTAATTTTACAGAGTTTTTTTTCTTTGAGTTTTTCTTCAACCATGTAAGAGGGTAAATAAGCCCACCCTATGTTTTGCTCTACCATCGATAGCATGGAGTCAAAGGCATTACTCCACCATAACTTCTTAGAAAAGGAAATAAACTGTTGTAATTCTTTTCCTTGTTCTCCTCGTAAAACGATCTGGCGATAAGGTAGCAAACTATTATCGTTAACGATAGATAAATCAGCTAAAGGTGAAGAAGGGTGACAAACAGGATAGAACTTAATATTGCCCACATAACATATTTCGACCTCATGTTTAAACGCTAAATCAGAGAACATAATACCGACGTCGATATTGTCGTTATAAAAGCTGTTAACGATATCTGTGCTCGCGATGGTTAAAAGTTCAATTTGAGTGTAAGGGTATTGCTGACTGAAATTTTGAAGAGCTTTGTTAAAAAGCGGGGTCTGTACTGCCTTATCAACCGCAATTTTTATGATTTTTTCTTCTTTCTCATGTATTGATTCTGCCACTTTCTCTAGCTCAAATGATTGTTGAAGAATTGCCTTTGCGCATTCGTAAATACGTTCGCCTTCCGTCGTTAAAGTCGGCTTTCTAGTGCTTCTATCAAATAGCTGAATATCTAAATCAATCTCTAAGTTGTTGATGCCTTGGCTAACAGCCGATTGCACTTTACCAAGTTTACGAGCGCAAGCAGAAAATGAACCTAAGTCGGCAGCGAACACCAACATTTTTAAATGCTCAATATTATACATATCATTAAAAGTGATAGTTACTAACTTTTTATAATCATAATTATAGATAATATGGCTATCAAGTTATTTAGTTGGAGTAATCACATGACTAAGAAAGAACGAATTATTCATACAGTACTATTTGAGGCAATTGCGCTAACACTGCTTACGCTGGGGGCAATTATTACTACTGGAAAAGACGCTTTTTCAATGGGCGGGCTTGTCGTTTTGCTTACTGTTATAGCCATGTTTTGGAATTATGGCTATAACCTCGCTTTCGACAAAGTTGTACCTGGAAATCGCCTATCTAGAACCAAGCGCACCCGATTGTTCCATGGAATAGGGTTTGAACTTGGCATGGTCATTTTAACCTTTCCCGTGATCATGTGGTTCTTAAAAACTGACTTTATCAGTGTTCTGATAATGGACATCGGTTTTGTCACATTCTTTTTTGTCTATGCCATTGCTTTTAATTGGCTATATGACATAGCACGTAATCGATTTATTAACGCTTAAGTAAGGTAAATTAATCATGAATATTCTACAAATTAATACCGGAATCCACGGTAGAAGCTCTAAATCAAGCATACTTGCTGACAAAATATTAAATGAACTAGGGGAGAGTCATAGCATTGAAAATCACCTTGTAAGAGATATTTCATTGGCTAGTATTCCGCACATTGATGCTGATAGCTTTAAGAGTTTTGCAGATCCTATTTGTGAAGAAAAACCGACATTATCGGATGTGTTAGTTAAAGAAGTGATGAACAGTGACGTCTTAGTGTTGGGGGTACCCATGTACAACTTAGGTATTCCGTCCACACTAAAAGCTTGGATTGACCATATAGCGAGGCCAAGAATCACATTTCGCTATACTGAAAATGGCGTAGAAGGTTTACTAAAAAATAAAACGGCAATTATTGCAGCGGCTCGTGGTGGAGTCTATCAAGGGACAGACAAAGATGTACAAAGCATTTATGTCAAACAAGTGTTGAATTTTTTGGGTTTTGAAAACATTTATTTTGTTTATGCTGAAGGCATGGCCTTTGGTGAGGAACAGGTCAATAAATCTATGGCAAGTGCTGAGCAAGAAATCAAAAGAGTTTCAGCACTAATTTCAAACCATTAATTTTAGCTCTAAAGGCTGGATATGGCTTCTAATTGGCGGCATATTTGCTACCAAAATGGCTTTGGTTAATCGGTTAATTTGGTGGGTCTCCAGCCACAAGAACGGCTTGGTTTTGTTGCCAAGTCGCTTTAAATGGGAATTCAAAGGTTTGACTATTTTCAAGTTCAAGTAGATTACCACTATTGTTAGTGTCGTAAATGGTTAAACTCTTTCCATGCTCTATGGGGAAGCCCTTGCTCCAATCACAGCCATTTCTATGGCCTGCGCTGGTAAGTTTGATAAGGCGAGGAACATTCATAAATATGCCACCGTCCTCGGCGATATGAACTTCACCACGAAGTTGGTCATTATGGTACCACTGAGGTCTAATTGAAGGGCTCAGTTTCAAGTCACCGATAAATCCTAAAGTCGTCATCGCCAAGTTGCCAATATCACCGCTATAAAGTTCTTGTTGCTCATGGTCGACGATTCGAATAGAAAGCCCTTTCCATCTCCAAGTTGCACTCAATGCCCGTAAGTTTGTTTCCATATTACTACCAATTAACCAACGAGTTCGAGCAAGGCAATCTGGTGATTCATCTGCTGCTTCTTTACTTTTTAGTGTGTCACGAGAAATACCAGCAAAAGCATCAATAAAGGCTATCGATTCATTATCAGTAGGCTCTCCTTCTGGTGTAAGTTGCTTGATAGTGTAGCTACCAATACTCGCACCTTGTGTGCCATGAATGATATCCAGAAAATCGTTTTGGGTTTTGGGGAAAAGGTTTAAGGCATGAGCGCAATCATTAAGAGTCCCTAATGGTAAAACGCCAATTTGGACTGTATCTCTCTTTTCGTGAAACTGCCTTATAACAGGAGATAATGTACCATCACCACCGCAAGCAAATACCCTTAAAACGTCACCATCAGATGGAGTAATAGGACAATCTGTGTTATCGAGCCATTCTTGTACCACTAAGCCCGAATCCGTTTGTTCTGGTGTCGTTTGGATAACGCTATAAGCGGTTTCCTCATCAAAATCAAAACCACTTTTTATCCAGTTAAACGTGGAGGTAGATCTTCCACTGTTTGCAGCTGGATTTACAATAAACAGTGTATGATCTGGATCTGTAAAAGTGTATGGTGTTCCTGCTACAGCCATAGAAAATACCGAAATGACATAGGGCTATGAAAAGGTACAACTTTTTAAGTTACAAATTAAGACTGATTGGATATGGCTTATGATTTGGCGAAATATATAGCTGAAAAATTGATATGCATAAGCCTTTGATGAACAAAGGCTCCTGTTTATTTTTCATTTCTTTAGTTGTTTACTGGCTAAGATGAATGCAGCAACCACAAACCCAGAAACCATTCCGATAAGGTGAGATTCAGTGGCGACAGGTGCATTGATCATTGAAGCAACATCCGCACTGGCACCATATAGTTGCTCGTGAGCGACTTTCATGATGATACCAATCAACAGCAACCAACCGGTACGCATTTCGGCTCGAATATCCATAATCGCACCGTAAGCAAATAACCCATGTAGAACACCGGATAAACCCACATAACCTATGGTCGAAGGGTAAAACAGGTAAAGTCCAAGTCCTTCAAGTACGCACCACGCAGCAAACAACATCCATACATCTTTACGGGTGTAGTGCATGTCATGGAGGAATAAAATTACCCATAAACCGCCTAGGTTCATCAGTAGATGCCAATGATTACTGTGGAGAAAGTTACCTGTGACTATGCGCCACAGTTCACCTGAAGATATGTCATGGCGTTGATAAGCAAGGGTGTTATCAATTGAGCCTGAATATAAGCCAAGTAAAAACAATACCCCAGAGATAGCAGTGATCCCTAGGGCAAATTGTAAGGTGTTTGGGAGTAGTTTATTGAGCCATTTCAGCACGTGTTTTCTCTTCCAATGAGTTCATCACTTCGTCTTTGTTATGTAAGTAATGATATAAGCCTTTTGCTCTTAATTCACAAGCAGGGCAGTCACCACAACCATCACCTACAATGCCATTGTAGCAAGTTAGAGTTTCATTTCTGACGGTTTCTAGTGCGCCGTATTTATCAGCTAATGCCCATGTCTCGGCTTTGTCGAGCCACATCAGTGGTGTCATAAGCTCTAACTCATAGTCCATGCCTTGAGCCAAAGCAGAGTTCATCGCTTTTACAAAACCATCTCGACAGTCAGGGTAACCCGAATAGTCTGTTTCACAAACTCCAGTTATTACCGTTTTCGCACCAAGTTGGTATGCGTAAATTCCTGCCAGTGTTAGAAATAAAATGTTGCGACCCGGAACAAAGGTATTAGGTAATCCGTTTTCCATTAAGGTATGAGAAACAGGAATAGAATCGCGAGTTAGGGCGGAAATGGCTAACTCATTCAACAATGAAACATCCATGACTTTATGGCTAGCAATATCTAATTGGTTTGCTAACGCTTTAGCATGTTGGATCTCTTGTTTATGGCGCTGTCCATAGTCGAAGGTGATAGCGTGGACTTCATCGAAATGTGCCTTAGCTTGGAATAAACAAGTCGTAGAATCTTGACCGCCGCTAAAGACGATGACGGCTTTTGAAGTGTTAGACATAACGTAACTTCTATAAGATGAAATAGGGCAACAGTTTAGCTTAGGGGAAGTTTGCAAGCAAAAGTAAATCGATTATTTTGTTTGATAACATTCACAGTTATGTACGTCTAACTAATGGATTACATTCTAGTTTTGCTTTTATGGTGATTTTGTATAACAGTAGAGTTAATTGAACAAAGGAGTGTGACATGAATATTCACAATCAAGTGAACTATCTCGAAATACCAGCAAAAGATATTGTGGCAACCAAAGCCTTCTTTACCCAAGTTTTTGACTGGGAATTTATGGACTTTGGTGATGAATATTGCAGCTTTACTGGCCAGACGGTAAATGGTGGCTTTTATTTGTCTGATACCCAAGTATCAGTAGAAAAGGGCAGTCCTCTTATTGTGCTATATAGTGATGATTTAGAGCAGACTCAAGCCGATATTGAGCAAGCGGGCGGCACTATTGTCCAGCCAGAATTTTCATTCCCCGGCGGACGACGATTTCACTTTGCTGACCCTAATGGTAATGAGTTTGCTGTTTGGGCTGTTTAAACGTTTCGAGTTAGACTGATTATGGTTTTTGGGAGAGTTGTACTTGCAGCTGAGGTCAAAATCCTCTATAACAGCCTCCCTTTTGTAATCAGTCTATCAATCTAGTCGGTGTCACCATGCAATATCCAATCAATGAAGTATTTGAAACCATCCAAGGTGAAGGTAGCCATACGGGGGTTCCTGCTATTTTTGTCAGACTTCAAGGTTGTCCAGTGGGTTGTAGTTGGTGTGATACTAAGCAAACATGGGAACAAGAAGAGCATAATAAAGTTGCACCAGAAGAAGTGATTCAGGTGGATGGCACTATTGGTCGCTGGGCGATGCATACCGCAGAGTCTTTAATGTTAGCTTTTGAAGATAAAGGTTTTTCGGCGAAGTTGGTCGTGATCACAGGTGGTGAGCCTTGTATACATGATTTAACAGCACTAACTCAGGGGTTGCATGCCAAAGGCTATCAAGCCCAAATAGAAACCAGTGGCACCTTTGAGGTTAAGTGTGATGAACAAACCTATGTCACTGTATCACCAAAAATTAATATGAAAGGTGGTTATAAGGTTTTAGAGCAAGCGTTAAATCGAGCGAACGAAATCAAGCACCCAATTGCTAAGCAAGGGCACATTGACGAATTAGATGAGCTTCTTGAAGGCATCGATGTATCAAATAAAACCATCTGTTTGCAGCCGATTAGCCAAAAACCGAGAGCCACTGAATTAGCTATGGCAACCTGTATCGCCCGTAATTGGCGGTTATCTATTCAAACTCATAAGTACTTAGACATTGATTAAAAAAGATTAAGATGACATAACGGATTGATTTCAATATCGTTGGGTGATGAGTTTCGTTTATGTCCTAGTATGGCTACGACTGCCCCAACAAATAAACCATTCAGTTCTGCCAATTTTCTACAACCTAGTGTTGCGTTAATCAGTCAGGATAGCGAAACCTTTAAGCAAGGTTCGATTATCCGATTTTGTTTTAATGATGGAAGTTACTTTTTTTACCATGTAAATACCCCGTTTCCAGAGTCCGACGAAAAGAGAAAGCAGCTGCTCTTTCATTACCTCAACAATACGAAGGGGTATTGCTTTACTGAAATTAATCATTTAGTTAAAGACGAGCTAAAAACTTTTGCGTTATTTACCAAAGAAACATCAACACCTCAGAATAAGTACAATTATATCCAGTTAACTCTGATTTATACTGCTGAGTTAGTGACTGGAAGGTTAGCAGAACACTTAAAGCCCCAAGTACAATCCTCACATGATAACCCCGCACAATTTTTAGCCGCACTTACAGTTTACATCAATTGTTTTCAAGAGAATGCTTGGCTAGCAGAGAGTGAAATAAGCATGTTAAGGGATGAGGTTTTTTCACTTCAGACTATTGCCAAAGGTGAGATCCCAGTGTCTTTTATGGGGTGTTATAGAGTAAGTCAATTACTGAAACGCTCATGCGATAAAATAGAAGGTTCTCAAAACGCGCACCCTAACTTTATTAAATTTACCAATATAATCATCCGCTTTTTAGTTGTGATACTCAAATTACATCAGGTTTACTCCCTAGAGCACGCCGAGGAAGTTGTAGAGTGCCTTAAAGGCGTTTCAAAATATAGAATAGAAGTGGCAAGTGGCCGAGGGATGGCAACAGCCGCCTTGGGAAAATATTTCAAGATAAGAGCCGCAAGTGATATTACTAAACCTAAGGTGCCTTGGCCGGACGTAAGAGTTTATAAAAATGGTATTTTAGAAACCATGAGCCAATATGCTGCTGGAGACGTGTTGTTTCTTCTTCACTTCCCAATGGGCCACTTTATTGACGAGATTGTACAATCTAAGCTTTCTGTCCTTATTTACGCAACGGGTCGACGGGTTTTATTTGAAGGTTTTGAAAATGTTCTGTGCCAATTATTATTGTTTCAGCGTCATCCCGTATATGATGATGACCAAGTTGCTTGTTTGATTGGCATTAATATGAAAACAGAAGACTTCAAAGGTAGAGTAAGCCGAATTCCTAATAAGTACCTGAAAAAATAATATCAGTGAAAATAGTTTCTCTCAGACTGTCTCTATCATTAAAAGCACTATATAGATTTACTTTTAAAACATTAAGTTAAGTTAACGTGGGTTGTGATTTTATCTTCTTTATAATTGGGCGAATAACTAACTTATCTTTATTATCCATGTCATCAAGTTTTTTGTCATACAGTGAATTGCCTGCCGCAACCATGTTAAGTGTTAAACCATTAAGAACTCTCTGTGATGGTATTGAAGAGCATGATGTTACAGATGTGCTTTTAGTTCGTTTACTTTCTGGGAGAGTAAGAAGTTATAAAATACGAAAGTCACATCAGTTACCATTCCACGACGAAAAAAGCTTGAGCACAGCACATGCACCTCACCTTAAAAGTTATCAGTACGAACCTATGGTTTTAAGTGCCGAAATGCAAGATCTCTTGGAGTGTAACAGAGGAATGCATGAAAGCGTCCAATATGATGGTGAATTAGTGGAGCGGGTAAAAAACGAAGCTCATTATTTCAAACAATTTATTTCAACTTACAAACGGCATTTTGGAGGGGATTTATCGGAAGAACAAGAGTTCAGACTAAGAATGCAAGCTATTGGGGGGTCAAAATTGATTTGTTACATAAGGTACTTACAAATATCAAATGTAGGTACTGAGGCACAAATCAGGTTAATACAAGATCAACTTCATGGCTTACTTGAATTAGCAAATTTTGAGCTTCCCGAGAAAATATATGGAGTGTTGGAACTATCAGAAAAGCTCGGAGTTAGATTGACGGGGGATGAATGGTTTGTAACTGAAGAGTGTGAGGAAGGAAAAGAAGAGTTTAAATGTATTGTTAATACTTGTAGAGAGTTCCAATTATTTGGGCTGAACATTTACCAGTTACACAGTAAAGAAAATGCTATAGAAATGTCTGCGTGCTTAAAGCCAATAACGAAACATGCCATAGAAATAGCTTGTGGTCGTTCTTTTACTGGGTTTGCATTGAGGCAGGCAGGGTTTAAGATTCACTCAGCCAGTGATGTTGTTACGCCCGAAATAGCGTGGCCTAAAGCAAGGGTGTATCTAAAATCGGCCTGCGATACGATTAAGTGTTATCAGAAAAGTGATGTGCTATATATTTTGCATTACCCGGTTGATGAACTTTTAATAGAAATTGAGCAGCTTCAGATTCCTGTTTTGATTTTTTTCTCGGGGGATCAGAACCTGCTATGCCAAGTACCCAACCTTCAATTTAAGAACCTGAACTTTGAACATATGCCTAAACTTCATGAAAGTGTAATTTCAGCGTTATTAGGTATGAATATGACAAAGCACCAGTTTGAACTTAAAGTATCGCTTATTCCTTCAGTGTTTATAGGGCGTTAGGATTTAATATTTATTATGAGCAATGGCGTGTTAACCTTTATTTAAGCAAACTGCTCTAGCCAAGATTTGGCTTTTGATAAATCACCAATATTTTCAGTTATCCACTTATCATCATAATAAGTATCTAAATAGCGATTTCCTGAGTCACACAATAAAGTCACAATAGAGCCAGTTTCTCCTTTGGCTTTCATTTCTTTAGCAAGTTTCAATGCGCCGTAAAGGTTAGTCCCCGTTGATGCGCCTGCTTTTCTGCCAATGAGAGTTTGCAGCCAGTGAACCGTTGCAATAGACGCTGTGTCAGGTATTTTAAGCATATGGTCAACCACGCCTGAAATAAAAGAAGGCTCTACTCGTGGGCGACCAATTCCCTCGATTTTACTGCCGGTTTGACAGGTAAGAGCTTTGTTTCCAGTTTGATAGTATTCATAGAAAACGGAATTATCAGAGTCGACAACACAAAGCTTAGTGTCTAAGGCCTGATAGCGAAGGTAACGACCTATTGTTGCTGATGTTCCTCCAGTGCCCGGGCTCATAACAATCCATTTTGGGGTTGGGTGCGGCTCTAATTTCATCTGCAAAAATATTGACTCGGCAATATTGTTATTGCCACGCCAGTCTGTTGCGCGTTCAGCGTAGGTAAACTGATCCATATAATGACCGTTTAACTCTTTGGCTAATCGTTCTGACTCGGCGTAAATCTCGCTGGAATGATCAACAAAATGACACTTTCCACCATAAAATTCGATCTGTTGGATTTTCTTTTTGGCTGTGCTGCTAGGCATAACGGCAATGAAAGGTAGGCCGAGCAGCCTTGCAAAATAGGCTTCCGATACCGCTGTGCTTCCTGAGGAGGACTCAATAATCGTGGTATCTTCTTTTACCCAGCCATTACATAAAGCATAAAGAAAGAGTGAGCGAGCAAGCCGATGCTTCAAGCTACCTGTAGGGTGAGTGCTTTCATCTTTAAGGTAAATATCAATGCCAGCAAGGCTTGGAATATCTAATTTTATTAAATGAGTGTCAGCACTGCGCTGATAGTCAGCTTCAATTTTTTGTATGGCTTTATTTACCCAAGAGTTACTCATTGAAAATTCCATCTAAAAGATTTTGGGTAAAGGATAGAGAAATTAGTATGGAAAAAAAAGCGAATGAGACAAAGAAAGCACTTAAACTAAAGAAAATGGTGGAGGGAGAAGGATTCGAACCTTCGAAGGCGGAGCCGTCAGATTTACAGTCTGATCCCTTTGGCCACTCGGGAACCCCTCCACATAAGATGTGAATAATCAGAAATATGAAGAATGGTGGAGGGAGAAGGATTCGAACCTTCGAAGGCGGAGCCGTCAGATTTACAGTCTGATCCCTTTGGCCACTCGGGAACCCCTCCAATTCATATTGTCTGATTGTGCAAAATGGTGGAGGGAGAAGGATTCGAACCTTCGAAGGCGGAGCCGTCAGATTTACAGTCTGATCCCTTTGGCCACTCGGGAACCCCTCCTTATTTTGCGGCGGCAATAGTAGTCAGATTTTTTCAAACTGTAAAGGGCGAAAGTCAAATAAAGCTAAAGTTCTAGCTCGTATGGTCGATAAATTATCAAAGAACGTCTTTTTTGATGAAAGTTTATGCAGTTGACGCCAGTAATAGTAAATGAGTTAGATATAGGAGGCCAATTAAATAAGGCCACCACATCTAACTATCGCAGTGAGTTTTCGCTGTTACTGGCACTGATGTCTCAAGATGTTCGTTCGATGGCGCCTCACTCAGAGTCCGTAGAGCAACCGTTAATTGCGGATATATCTAAAGAAGATACTCCAATCGATCATGGTTCTGTGTTTCATCAAGATGGTTTAATTGCATTTCGATTACAACACACACTCAAACCAGAAGCCCTAGTTAACCGAGGTTCAAGACCTTTTGGTTTACAGCAAGCAATTGAAAATTGTGATATTCATGTTCAGCAAAAACACAATGTTTCGAAATTACCAACAAAAAAATTGGAACTAAATTTAGTCGATCAAATTCAAAAGCAGGAGCAAATGCTCAATATAGTGATCTGAATCAGAGTTAGGCAGGATTTCTCTAACCTATAATGCATTTTCTTTTGAATTTTGAGGCTTCAAAGTGAAAAGTATTAAACGAAACCAATCTCTGGATGTAAATGATACATGTAATACTTGTGGTGCCTTTGTCGATGTAGGTGCTGTTATTGGTGAAGATGACAAAGAGCTTATTATTTTGTTTTCTGGCAGTTCATCGGAAAAAGAAGCTCAGCAGATGCTGGAAATCGCTACTAGTCAGTTTGATGATGTTAAGTATCATATTGAATCAAATGAAGATAAAACGACATTAGTGCTCACTTTTGCTGTAGCCGTTGAAAAGATGCTATTTCAAATGCAAAACAAACTCGCTGGTTAAATGTTGTCATAAATACAATGAAAACTTGAATTGCACAGTTTTTTTAAAGTAATCTTTGGCCTCATTTTATAGGCTCTTGGCTTTCGTAAGGGACATATGTGAAGCGTCGTAAGTATCAACACATTGTTGAAACCGTTGTTAACTCAGAACAAAAACAACAAGGAAACTTCAAGGAAACGGCCGAGTTGGTTTCTGAGCTATTGTACAAACACCTCAATATTACAGGTGTAAGTGTCTGGTTATTTAAAAATGAGCAAACCGCATTAAGCCTAGTCGCTCATCAAAGACAAGATAGTACGATAGATTTAAAGAACTACATTCAAATCAGTGATTTTAGTGGTTATCTAAAACTTCTTGAAAATAGCCGTTCTATTGATGTTAACGATACTTCTAATGACTCTCGTGTAGATGAATTTCGCGAATTCTATATTAATCCTAATGGCATTAAATCCTTATTAGATGTGCCGATTCGAATTAATGGTCACCTAGAAGGCATTATTAATGTAGAGCGAACGGATCAGCAAAAAAATTGGTCAGATAGCGAAATTTATATTGTTTCTCAATTAGCGGATCAGCTTGCTTTAACGATTGCCACTAAACACACCTATACACAAGATGAACAGTTATCTTTGTTTAAATGTGCTGCCGAACAAGCTCAGCAGATTTTCATGCTCATTAATATGGAAACTCGCATTGTTGAGTTTGTAAATGATGCCTATTCGAAACTCACTGGATTACCAAAGGAACACTTTATTGGTAAGCCCATCACTGAGTTGATGATTTTTAAGTCTAAGCCTGAACTGGCCGAAGAAATGTTTCAGAGTCTTTTACAAGGTAAGCAGGTTGTAGGTGAAGTCAATGTTGTGACGCCTTCTGGAATAAGTTACTGGGCTAGGCATCATTGTAGTCCGTTTATTACTGCTAGAGGGAATAAGTATGCTCTTATCAATAATGAGGACATAACTGAAAAGCGTAGACAACAAGAAGATTTGGAGAGACTTGCTTGGTCCTGTACCCTGACAAATTTAAAAAATCGAACTTACTTCAATAATGCTTTAGAGCGAACTTACAGCGGATACTTGGTTTTAATCGACCTCAAAAACTTTAAGCACTTTAATGATACCTATGGTCATGAAAAAGGCGATGCGCTACTTATTGAAATAGCTAGAAAACTTAAACATTTTTCCGATGTTAAACAAGCTGTAGAGCTTGCGAGAGTTGGTAGTGATGAGTTTGCGCTTATATTGAGTAGTAAATTTACACTGGATGAAATTGAGCATTTAGCTTTGGAATTGTATCAAAGCCTAAGCAGTAAGGTGCAAATCAAGCGTCAGTGGGTTGAGCCTAGGCCCGTAATTGCAGTTGTCGATATTGCAGAAGTCGCGAATGTTGTTTCTCCTCTCACAAGCGCTGATTTGGCTTTGCAAATTGCGAAGAAGAAGGTAGGGATACCCATTCAGTGCTTCAATCATGATTTACTGTCCTCGTTTTTAGATAAAGCACAAATAGAACAAGACTTACATGTTGCGATAAATAATCGACAGTTTGAACTGTATTATCAGCCATTACGTGACTTAAAAACGGGAGAATACACAGGTGCAGAAGCCTTAATTCGTTGGCACCACCCTAAAAAAGGTGTGATATTCCCTGGCAGTTTCATAGAGATAGCCGAACAGACTGGTTTTATTAATGTGCTTGGGGATTGGGTCTTAGAAGAAGCGTGCCGAAAATTAAATTTATGGCATCACCAAAAGCCACATTTAACGATGCATGTAAACGTAGCTGCAAGCCAGTTATTCAGTGGCGATTTGTTCGAAAAAATATGGAATCTGCTTAATAAATATCAGATAACACCACAATCTCTCATACTCGAAATTACTGAAACTGAAATTATGGCTGATATCCAAACAGCCACAACGCTTTGCCAGCAATTATCTGAGTTAGGTGTTGGGTTAGCGATTGATGATTTCGGTACTGGTTACAGTTCAATGCGTTATTTGAAGCAATTACCTATCTCAAAATTAAAAATTGATCGTTCATTTATATCTGATATTACCGATAGCCATGAGAGCCGTGAAATCGTGAATGCGATTATTGCAATGGCTAAAGCTCTAAATCTATCTTTAACTGCCGAAGGTATCGAAACTGGAGAGCAAGAAGATTACTTGATTGATCACCACTGTAATCAAGGTCAGGGTTATTTATACAGCCCAGCATTACGGGAGGCCGACTTTACAAAGTTTATTCGTTTGGATGAGGCTAAAGCTGAGCTCGTAAAAGCATAAATGCTCTTCACTACTAACTAACCCGAGCTCTGGATAAGCAAGCCAATAAAGCTGAACTACTTATACGTACTTATGTGTTTAAGAGCAGCTTCGATTAGCCTCTATGGTTCTTGAGCAGCACTTTTTAAATTTCAAGCCACTGTTACAAAAACATGGATCATTTCGATTAGGTAAAGTAACGTTGAAGTGCTCACCATCCGTATAAAACCATTGACCATCTTTTAAAATAAAATTGGATTTCTCAAAAATGGCATCTAGCTGGTTTGAAAGGGAATACCATGCTTTAAAAGTAACGGTACCAGAATGGGCATTTTGAGTTGAGTCGATAACGTTTAATGCCAACCAATTAGGTAAAGGGGGCGTTGCCAGTTGCTCAGCAGTCACTCCAGGGTGAAAGCCTTCATCTTGAGTTGAAATAATATAATCAAATTGCTTTTTCACAAAAGCGCTATAGCGAGAACGCATGAGTTCTTCAGGAGAGCTCGCGTGTCTAGCTTGATTATGCAGAGGATAACAACAGTTTTGATATAGCTCTTTGGATCCACAAGGGCAAAGTTGATTGTCACTCATTGTTATTCCTTTGGCAGCATTTTTGTTTCACTGAAAAATAACAACTTTTCTGGATTAAGTCCAAAATAATGGTGGGGTTTGGCGTGGCTATTCATTTCGGTTTTCCAAGAAATGACATCAGAAGACTTTTTATCACCGATGATCAAAAATTTTCCCGCAAACTCTGACACATTTTGTTCTGTGTGAGATGCTGGAAAAACACGAATTAAAAAGAACCCAATATCAGTGACCTGCTCTTGAGTAATTTCTCGATTGACCACTCGAAACCCAACACTGACACGTGCATTTTTGTGCTGCACACGATTAAAAAATCGTTGATAAAGCTGTTCAATATCATTGCTTCCATAAACCAAATTTTGCTTTCGGTGCTCAGGAATATAAATAGCGCTTTTGTGGTAAATAGTTGCTAAGCGTTTAGCATCGAGGCTAGAAAACGAATCAATAAAAACCTGATAGTTTTGGTTCATTTTTTGGTTGGCTTGTTGAGAGTCAGCCAATGAGTATGGGTTAAGTAAAAATAAACCAATAAACAGTAGAATTACACGCATGAAATTAACACTTTATAAAACTTAATTGCACTATAAATCATACTAAAATGGGGCGACAGTATAATTTATTAACAAATTATTTCTTGCTTTGATAAATCAATAAAATGCCCGACGGATAAGTCGGGCATTTGCATTACGTTAGTTTAAAAATATTTTTACCAACCACACTGGTTATTTTGCATTTTATTTTGCTTGTCTAACCATACTTTAAGTGGAGCGAAGTAATCTAAAACGGCTTGAGCATCCATTTCACGTTTGCCTGTTACCACTTCAAGAGCATCAGGCCAAGGTTTGCTTGCGCCCATTTCTAGCATTTTGTTTAGCTTTTCTCCAGCCGCTTTATTTCCATATACAGAACAACGGTTCACAGGACCTTTATCGCCAGCAATGTCACACAATGCTTTGTGGAATTGGAACTGAAGAATATGCGCTAAGAAGTAGCGAGTGTATGGAACATTACCTGGCACGTGATATTTCGCACCTGGATCAAAGTCACTTTCGCTACGAGCCATTGGCGCTTTAACACCTTGATACTTCTCACGCAGTTCCCACCAAGCTTTGTTGTATTCACTTGGCTTGATCTCACCGTTAAACACCTTCCAGCGCCATTGATCGATCATTAAGCCAAATGGCATAAAGGCAACTTTATCAAGCGCGAGTTTTAGTAGAAGGCCAATATCTTTTGATTCGTCAGGTACTTGCTCAAGCAGACCAATTTCTTTTAAGTACTTTGGTGTAATAGAAAGGGCAATGGTGTCACCAATGGCTTCATGGAAACCGTCGTTAGCACTGTTTTGGAATAAGAAAGGCTGATCTTTATAAGCACGTTGATAGATGTTGTGACCCAGTTCGTGATGAATCACCACAAATTCTTCACCCGTTTTTTGGATACACATCTTGATGCGGATATCTTCTTGGTTATCTAAGTCCCAAGCAGATGCATGACAAACAACATCACGATCTTTTGGTTGAACAAACAGAGAACGCTTCCAGAAGGTATCTGGTAACTTTTCAAAGCCCATAGAGGTAAAGAAACCGTCCGCTTGTTTTACCATCTTGATTTCATCGTACTGATGTTTCGCAAGCAACTTAGTTACATCGTAACCTGGATCACCATTTTCAGGTGCTACATCATCATAAATGTTGCCCCAAGACTGTGCCCACATGTTACCTAATAAGTGCGCTGGAATAGGGCCATTTTTTGGAACTACTTCATCACCATATTTTTGATTCAAATTACCGCGAACATAGCAGTGTAATGAGTCATATAAAGGCTTAACTTGTCCCCATAGACGGTCTAGCTCGTTTGAGAAATCATCTGGTTTCATGTCGTATTGGCTACGCCATAATTGCGATAGATCGCTAAACCCTAAATTTCTAGCACCTTCGTTTGCCAGCTCTACTTCTCGCTCGAATAAAGGACGCATAGGCTTAGAAATGTTACGCCAACCGTTCCAAACCTCTTCAAGTAATTTTGGATCGCTTGATTCCGCCATAATTGCAGAAAGTTCAGGTAGCGTCAGGCACTTACCGTCTTGAAAGCAGTACTTGCCTTTACCATACATACCATTAAGTTCAGCGCTGATGTTGGCTAATTCCGCGTTCTTTTTTGGATCAAGCGGAGCAGGAAGCACTAGGCTGGTTCTTAGCATGTGTAATTTACGTGCGTTTACAGGATCTAGTGCAACATCCGCGTATTTAGCCGCTTCAGTAGCAAATTTTACTGAGCTGGCAGTGGTTTTCTCGCCTACCGCAGCAGCTAATGCCGCTGTATCTTCGGTGATAAAGTTGCTGTAAATCCATTCTGCACGATTTGCTTCGATTGAAAGCTCTGCAAGCTTAGTTTCAGCATCGTGAATAAAAGCTTTAGCTTGTTCTGTTGTGGCAACTGGAGCTTTTTGTTTTTTCTCTTCAGCGTCTTGTCCACCGCAGGCACTTAACCCTAAGCTTAAGGCAACGATAAGAGATAGTTGCGAAGGTTTATTTATTATTGATTTCATGTGGTCGATTTCCTAATCATGATAGCGCGCCCATACTACCTAAACTTTAGTGTTTTTGCATTAGTGTCACACTCTCTACATCTCAATTACGCGATTATCATTTGGTTTTTTTATAGCCTAAACCTGTAACGTATTATCACAACTTATAAATTTTTATGGCTAGATAATAAAGCTAATGAATCTGTTTAAGACGCAGGTATAAAGATTGACAATGCTCACATTAAGCAGTAATTTTAAACAACTGTTTGAATTTTGATGGTGAGTTAATGGTATGGCGTCAGCGAGAGGTACAAAAAATAAAATTCTCAATGCTGCAGAAAAGCTGTTTGCTGAACGTGGGTTTTCTGAAACATCGTTGCGGTTAATTACCAGTAAAGCAGAGGTGAATTTAGCTTCGGTCAATTATCATTTTGGTTCCAAAAAAGAGCTAATCCGTGCCGTATTGGCGAGATATCTTGATGTTTTTATGCCCGCAGCCGTGACTTCGCTTGAGCAGCTTCCTGAAGATAGTAGTTTGGAGGATGTATTTTCCAGCTTAGTCAATCCACTGCTTGAATTGAAGCGATTGCACCCTGAGGCAACAAGTAACTTTTTACAGTTGATTAGCCGAGGGTATATAGAAAGCCAAGGTCACCTGCGATGGTTTTTTACCACTCATTATGGAAGTTCACTTGCTGTGTTTATCAACGCAGTAAAAAGTTGTGCTCCGGATATTCCTGCTTCAGATATGTTCTGGCGACTACACTTTACATTAGGTACTGTGGTTTTCACCATGGCTTCATCAGATGCTTTAATGGAAATTGCAGCAGCCGATTTTGAGGAGCACAATGACATTGAAACAGTGATCCGCAAACTGATCCCTTATATGGCTTCAGGCGTAACTAGCTCATAGGGAGCGTTTAAACGCAAAGTGTGTGCTTACATAGTTCGGGCTGACATTAAGGTCCTGTTAAGAACGTTTTCTAAACTAATTTAGGTTTTGTTGTTATGAGTATTGTTGTTTTAGTCTTGCTTGCTGTAGGCATTATTTTTGGTGTTCACAGTATTCGAATGCGTTTTGTCACTCGTCCTGCATTTGCTTTTTTTAAGCGCGTGTTACCGCCACTTTCTGAGACTGAGCGTGAAGCTATGGAAGCTGGGGATGTCTGGTGGGAAGGTGAATTATTCCGTGGTAAACCGGATTGGAATAAGCTACATGGTTATGGTCAGCCTACTTTAACAGAAGAAGAAAAAGACTTTATAGATAACCAAGTCAAGACAGCACTATCAATGATGGATGATTACGATATCGTCCACAATCGAAAGGACTTACCGCCTGAGCTATGGGATTACTTTAAATCTCAGGGTTTCTTTTCGTTAATCATTCCCAAAAAATATGGTGGTAAAGAATTCTCTGCTTATGCTAATTCGACTATTGTTGGAATGTTAGCAACAAGAAGTATCAGTGCTGCTGTAACGGTTATGGTACCGAATTCTTTAGGGCCTGGTGAATTGTTAACCCATTACGGGACCAATGAACAACGAGATTACTGGCTGCCACGTCTAGCTAACGGTCAAGAAATTCCATGCTTCGCTCTAACTGGACCGGAAGCTGGCAGTGATGCTGGTGGCATTCCTGATACAGGTATTGTTTGCCGCCGTGAATTCGAAGGTGAAGAAGTGCTTGGTTTGTCTTTAACTTGGAACAAACGTTATATCACCTTAGCACCTGTTGCCACCGTTTTGGGATTGGCATTCCAAATGCGAGATCCTGATAACTTACTCGGTGAAGAGACAGATCTTGGTATCACTTGTGCCTTGATACCTACCAGCCATGAAGGCGTTAAAATTGGTGATCGACATAATCCAATGAATTTGGCATTTATGAACGGTACGACTCACGGTGAAGATGTCTTTATTCCATTAGACTGGATTATCGGTGGTCCTCAATATGCAGGTAAGGGCTGGCGTATGTTGGTGGAATGTTTGTCAGCTGGGCGTGGTATTTCGTTACCAGCTCTTGCAACCGCATCAGGGCACGTAACCACTCAGACTACAACGGCTTACAGCTATATTCGCCAACAATTTGGCTTATCCATTGGTCGATTTGAAGGTGTACAAGAAGCCTTGTCTCGTATCATTGCTAATACCTATCAGCTGGAAGCAGCGCGTCGATTAACAACCACAGGTCTTGATTTAAAAGTTAAACCGTCAGTCGTTACGGCAATTGCAAAATATCACATGACAGAGTTAGGTCGTGATGTGATGAATGACGCGATGGACATTCAATCGGGTAAAGGGATTCAGCTCGGTAAAAAGAACTACCTTGGTCATGGCTATATGGGTATTCCGATTTCCATTACCGTTGAAGGTGCAAACATTCTTACCCGCTCGTTAATGATTTTTGGTCAAGGGGCTACTCGTTGTCATCCTTATGTGTTGCCAGAAATGGAAACAGCACAAATGGAAGATCAAAAAGCGGCATTAGATAGATTTGATCGTTTATTAATGGGGCACATAGGTTACGCTTGTCGAAATGCATTTAGCAGTTTTGGCCATGCTTTGTCTCGAAGTAGTTTCGCTTCTGCTCCAGTGGCAGGTGAAACGCAACAGTATTATAAAGAAATGACCCGATTATCTTCGGCATTAGCCTTTATGAGTGATATCGCCATGTTGATTCTTGGCGGAGATTTGAAGCGTAAAGAGATGCTTTCAGCGAGGTTAGGTGATGTGTTAAGTCAGTTGTATCTTGGTTCAGCAACGTTGAAACATTTTGAAGATAATGGCCATCAGCAAGATGAATTGCCAATCGTTCACTATGTAATGCAAGAGCGCTTACATCTTGCTGCTAAGGCTTTACAAGAAGCGATTGCTAACTTCCCTAATCGTCCTGTTGCATGGTTACTTAGAGCTTTGATTTTCCCATTAGGCAATCATTTTGCAAAACCGTCTGATGATTTAGCGATTAAATTATCCAAGTCACTACTAAAACCTTCTCCTGTTAGAGAGCGTCTAACTTTCTTAAGCAGTTTATTTGAAGGAGATAAAAGTGGTATTGCTGAAGTAGAAAACGCCTTCATTGCTCAATATGAATGTAGAGACATAATGGCTAAGTTGTCTGCAGCCCAAAAATCTGGGTCTTTGGAACGTAAGATTAGAGGTATGGCATTATTTGAATCAGCATTAGAGAAACATGTAATTTCAGAAGATGAATTTAAACAGCTTAAAGTTGCTGATGAACTCAGATTAGAAGCCATTCATGTTGATGACTTTAAAAAGCTGTAAATAGATTTTAAAGCAAAAGAAAACGCCACAGAAAATTAACTGTGGCGTTTTTGTATTTTTATATGACTCGCTATTCCGTTGCTCTCTTTGTTTTCTCATAAGGTCATTACTATTGGTTAAATTTAAAAACTGCCTTTACATCATGTAAACGACATCAAAGTTTATGATTGGCCTGCGGGGGAATATTAAGCTTTTTCTTTTACCAAAACAATTCAAGAATCAATGTTAACAGGTTGATTACCAATAAAATAAGGCGCTAATATGGATGACTATATTGGTGTTGAAGTTTTGCTTACTTAAAAAAAAATAGCCATAAAAGTAAGCCGCGTGGATAACCGTATTACTAACAAAATAAATTATAGCTAAATGCTTTATTGGGCATAAGTGACAAGTGATATTCTCATGTCCATCGGATAAATCTATCTTTTTATCCCAAGTTTGTTTTAATTCGAACTTTTCTCGGGGGTATAAATCATGGCTACCTCTTCAACGGTCAATCTCGAACAATCACAAGGTCATCAAAATTGTATTTCTTATAGCGCAGAACTATGCACTGTAATCGCTCAGCGAAAAGAGCTCTTAATCGTATCTTGGGGTGAGTCAGGGGAAAGATTTTATAGTGTATTTCGTATAAATAGAACTTTAGATGGCGCTGAACTCGAACCTCAAAATTTTGGTATCCTAGAAACGTATTTTACTAATAAGCAAGCCGTTTGCTTAAAAAAGCGCGCTTATGATGATCAAATAAGGCTTTTTGATGTGCAAAATGCACCAGAAGTCCCTACGTTATATAAAACTGCAGAATGTTCACAACCGTTAGTCTTATTGTTACCCGTCCACATTTCTGCTGCAATGTTCGCTGCATCTTTTAATGAATGTCAAGCTCCTGATTTTAAGAGGTTTTATGAGTGCTTTGAAGATGGTGATACAAATAAAGTTCAGGGGCTATTAAAGCAACCCATTAATATTGATGCACATATGCTCAATGGTGACACTCTATTAATGCTTGCCACTGCAAATTCGTTTGTGGATTTTGTTGGAGTTTTATTAGATTCAGGAGCGGATGCCAATGTTCAAAATGCTCAAGGTAAAACGGCACTTCATCTAGCTGCAGAGTGTGGCGAACCTGAAGCTATCAAGAAACTATTATCTCGAAATGCGAATTATTTGATACGGGATCATAAAAGCAGGCTGGCATTACATTTGGCTGCTAGGAATGGTCATTTTAAATGTGTAAAAAAGCTTATTAATGTGAGTACGCTATCTATCCATCAACCCGACGGTTATAAGCTTACCCCTTTGCGCTATGCAATAAGAGAAGGTCGTCTTGATATTGTTCGAGAATTGAATGCTGCGTTAATGGCAAAGCATTGCGACCCTGTAACGCATCATGATGTTTTGTTTGCAGTGAGGGCAGGTGAAGTCGAAGCCGCAAAATTAGTATACAGCTTTATCAATATTGCATGTGAAGATGATGTTGGAGTGTCTAAATTATTAAGAAATGATGACGAAAGCAGAGATGAAACTTTAGCTTATCAATTGTTCAGAGCGGTCGAAGAGACTAATGAAGAGGTCTTGCGCTCTTTAATTTCGAAAGCTGTGGATCAAAAAATTAAATTTAATGAATTTATTGATAGTGCAGACGGATATACCTTATTTCATAAAGCTGCTGCGTACGGAAGTTCAGCTTGTATCCAAATATTAAATCCATATTTTCCCGATAAAAAATGCACCCTTCCTGAGAGTGAGCTTACGCCTCTTCATACTGCGGCATTACATGGCAACTTAGATACATTAAAAGCACTTTGTGACTCAAGGCGGGAGTTTGTAAATAAGCCCAGTTTTGATGGACATACTCCTGCCTGTCTAGCTGCTAGAAAAGGAAGATTGGAATGTTTAAAGCATTTATCGACTATTGGAGCCCAGCTCTCAACACCAACTAAAGAAACGGGCAGAACCCCTTTACATTTAGCTGCATTACATGGGCATAAAGAATGTGTCGAATGGTTAATGAATCGAGGATCAGAACCCAGTATTTTAGATAAGAGTAAAAGGACAGCTCTACGTCTTGCAATGGATTGTGGTCAGCATGAGGTTGTCGATTATATGGATACGTATTTGCTGAATGAGTGAAGCGATAACAATAAATGTTGATGCCTCTTGCTCTGGAACCGCTATAAAAAAGGAAGCCATATGGCTTCCTTTAATCACAAGTTAACAGTGGCTATTAAGCTACAATCAAAACCTTACAAGTGTTCGTGCCGCCAATGGTTTCCATTGCGTCACCTTTCGTCATTAGAACCATATCACCAGACTGTAGGTCACCAGACTTAACTAACTCTTCTAAAGCCATTTTTGCTAGAGCGTCAGCACTGTGCTGAGTCGAGTCAAAGTAAACTGGCTTAACACCACGGTAAAGAGCCATTTTTGCAAGCGTTTTCTCGTGACGAGAAAGTGCAAAAATAGGAAGGGCAGAGCTGATGCGTGACATAAGTTTAGGTGTAGAACCAGACTCTGTTAGCGCAATAATCGCTTTAATGCCGTTTAGGTGGTTTGCTGCATACATGGTAGACATTGCAATCGTTTCTTCTACTGAATCGAAAGTTTGGTCTAGGCGGTGCTTAGAAACACGAATGCTTGGGTGCGCTTCTGCACCAACACATACGTTACCCATAGCTGTTACGGTTTCTTCAGGGAAGTCACCAGCAGCGGTTTCCGCAGAAAGCATTACTGCGTCGGTACCATCCAGTACCGCATTTGCAACGTCCATCACTTCTGCACGAGTTGGCATTGGGCTAGTGATCATTGACTCCATCATTTGAGTCGCAGTGATAACTACCTTGTTTAACTGACGAGAACGTTGGATCAGTTTCTTTTGAACAGCAACAAGAGCTGCATCACCGATTTCAACACCTAAGTCACCACGAGCAACCATTACAACGTCAGACGCTTTGATCACATCATCCATAGCTTCTTGAGTTTCAACGGCTTCTGCACGTTCAACTTTAGCAACGATCATTGGGTTGTGACCCGCTTCGTTAACTAGGCGGCGAGCATAGTCTAAGTCAGCGCCTGTGCGTGGGAAAGAAACGGCTAGATAATCAACTTTGATTTCAGCTGCAGTGATGATGTCAGCTTTATCTTTGTCAGTAAGTGCAGCAGCAGAAAGACCACCACCTTGCTTGTTGATACCTTTGTTGTTTGAAAGAGGACCGGCAACAGTAACGGTAGTGTGAACTTTACGACCTTCAACTTTTTCAACACGTAATTGAACGCGGCCATCGTCAAGCATCAAGATGTCACCAATGTTTACGTCATCTGGAAGTTCTTTATAGTCGATACCAACATGGTTTTCATCACCTTCACCTTTTGCAAGCTCTGCATCAAGAACGAAAGGCTGACCAAGATCTAGTTGGACTTTTTTGTTGTCTTTAAAGGTAGAAACACGAATCTTAGGGCCTTGTAAGTCACCTAAAATAGCCACGTTAACACCAAGTTCTTTAGCGATATTTCTTACATCAGTCGCTCGTTTTAAATGGTCTTCTGGTGAGCCGTGAGAGAAGTTTAGACGAACAACGTTTGCACCTTTTGCAATGATTTTGCGCAAATTGTCATCGCGGTCAGTAGCTGGGCCAAGGGTGGTAACGATCTTAGTTCTGCGGAACATGAGAAACTCCGTTAATGGATCAAATTTATGAAAGAATTCTGTTAAACCTAAAACGTTTTCACTTGAAAACGTAGCTAACTGATGTTTTAGGTTAAAAGTAAAAACTATTCGACATGCAAATATTCAAAATCGTGGCGTTGGGTACAATCTTGAAAGCCTGCATCTCGAATAATTTTGAATTATTTTACCAAAGTTCTGATTGTAATGTAGGAAAGTTACACCAAAATGAGAGGATGAAAAGAATTTTTTGTGAGCAAACACAAAATTTTTTGAGAATAAATGACAGAAGTCCAGGTCGAACTTCTGTCATAATTTGAACTATTCGGTCAAATCTTTGTTGATTCGTGATTCTTTTAATACTTCTTTTACACGTTTTAGGTTGTCTCTAAAGCGTGGGCCTCGGCGTAACATAAAGCCGGTTGATAGTACGTCAACTACAACCAGTTGAGCCAAGCGAGATGCCATTGGTAGAAAGACATCAGTATCTTCGCCAACTTCCATAGTAACCGCTAAAGTACACTCAAGTGATAATGGTGAATTACGAGCTGTAATGCCGATAACGGCGGCTCCATTTTCACGGGCAAGCTTAGCGATTTCAATAAGAGATTTAGTACGCCCTGTGTGCGAGATAAGTACAACAACATCACCATCATTGCAGTTGATACAGCTCATACGCTGCATTAATACATCATCGAAGCAAATAACAGGCACATTGAAGCGGAAAAACTTGTTTTGAGCATCGTGAGCAACAGACGAAGATGCACCAAGACCAAAGAATGAAATGGTTTTAGCTTGAGTAAGGATATCAACGGCGCGGTTGATCGCATTCATATCAAGGCTTTGACGAGCTAAATCTAAAGAAGCCATTGATGATTCAAAGATTTTGGTGGTATATGAATCAGCTGAGTCATCTTCTTCTACATGTCGACTTACATAAGGTGTACCATTAGCCAGACTCTGGGCTAGGTGCAGTTTAAAGTCAGGGAATCCTTTAGTGTCTAGGCGGCGGCAAAAGCGGTTGACCGTTGGCTCACTTACATCTGCCATTTTGGCTAAGGTTGCTATGCTTGAGTGAATGGCCGTTTGAGGCGAAGCTAAAATTACTTCAGCAACTTTACGCTCTGATTTACTAAAGTGGATTAGACTGTTTTGAACTTTTTCTAGGGTGTTCATGCTATATGTGTCCGCTCTATATAAGTTGTAATAATTCTATAGCTAAATCGACATAAATTAGTGCTTTCAATGCAGCCAATCTATATTGATTTAACTATATGTTCTTCCCTGAAATGAACTGTTATACCAATAACAAATAATTGTGCTTGGTAGCATGCGCGTAACTTTTTGTATCAAATCTGAAAAGATTTTTATAACTACAGTAATTAATGAACAAAAAGAATACCAGATTTTGATCAGAACTGGCTACATGATAAATCTTGCATTTTTTCAATTTGCAGGTGCATTTGTTCGGTTCTGTTGTTATATTACAACAAAATTGTGTGAGGATTTGCCAATTTTCTCTGGCAAGTGTCACAGATATTGAAAGGAGTGTGGTTGGTGATGAGTAAAAAAAGCTCAGATGCTAAAGCTTGTGATTTTGTATTGTTTGGTACTAAAGGCGATTTAGCAAGACGAAAACTATTGCCTTCTTTATATCAGCTAGATAAAGCGAATTTACTGGCTGAAGATACAAGGGTTATTGGTGTTGCTAAAGACGATTTTAGTCAAGATGAATACCATCAGCGCGTTACCGAAGCGCTTAAAACATTTGTAAAAGAAGACCTTTGTGAAGACACTTTAGCAAGGTTTATTGAGCGTTGCTTTTATATTGGCGCTGAATTTACCAATTCTGAAAGTTACGAGAAATTTCATGACATAATTGATCTCAATAAACGAGTTATGGTCAATTATTTTGCAACGCCTCCTTTCCTATTCGGTGATATCTGTCGTTGCCTAAACGAGCAGCAGTTGATCAACTCTGAAACTCGAGTGGTTTTAGAGAAACCAATTGGTAATGATCTTGAAAGTTCAAAAGTCATCAACGACCAAGTTTCTACTTATTTTAACGAATCTCAAATTTATCGTATCGACCATTACCTTGGTAAAGAAACGGTTCAAAACCTGATTGCACTTCGTTTTGCCAATTCTCTTTTTGCTTCGAAATGGGATAACCGCACGATTGATCATGTGCAAATTACCGTTGCTGAAGCCGTAGGTATCGAAGGGCGTTGGGGCTACTTTGATAAAGCGGGTCAGATGCGCGACATGATCCAAAACCATTTGTTACAGATCCTTACCTTAGTTGCAATGGATCCACCTGTAGATTTAGATGCTGACAGCATTCGTGATGAAAAAGTAAAAGTACTGAAATCATTACGTCGTATCAATTCAGATAATGTTTATGAAAATACAGTTCGTGGACAATACAGTGCAGGTTTCTTAGAAGGAAAAGCGGTTCCGGGTTATTTGGAAGAAGAAGGGGCAAATGTTGATTCAAATACAGAAACCTTTGTTGCCTTAAGAGTCGATATTGATAATTGGCGTTGGGCTGGCGTGCCATTCTACTTAAGAAGTGGCAAACGTATGCCATTTAAGAGTTCAGAAATCGTCGTTTACTTTAAAAATCCACCTCATAACTTATATCGTGATAGCTATCGTAACTTGCCACCAAACAAGTTGACTATTCGTCTTCAACCACATGAAGGTGTGGAAATTCAGATGATGAATAAAGTACCAGGACTAGAGCAAAAGCAGCGCTTACAAACCACCAAGTTGGATTTAAGTTTCTCGGATACTTTTAAAAACGACCGTATTGCAGATGCCTACGAACGATTATTGCATGAAGCAATGAATGGCAACCAAGCCTTATTCGTTCGCCGTGATGAAGTTGAACAAGCTTGGCAGTGGGTAGACGGAATTATGGATGCTTGGGATCACGCTGGTGAAAAGCCTAAGTCGTACCCTGCGGGCTCATGGGGACCTGTTGCTTCAGTCGCTTTGATCAGTAAAGACGGTCGTTCTTGGGACGAGTAACCTTATTGCTAGCAAGAGAGTTCGTCTCTCTTGCAATGACAAAATATTGGAATGAATACAATGAAAGAAGCGGTATTTAAGTCATTTGATAGTGCCACACAATTGGCAGAAAAACTTGCTGACAAAATCGCGACCTTATTACAAGAAGGTGTCGACAACCGAGGGAAAGCCAGTTTAGTCGTTTCAGGTGGTTCAACGCCGGTTGCACTTTTTAAGTTATTGAGTAACAAAAATATTGATTGGCAGAGTGTATATATCACGCTTGCAGATGAGCGTTGGGTTGATGCAACTGACTCAGCTTCAAACGAAGCGTTAGTGCGTGAGCATTTACTGCAAAATAAAGCAGCATCTGCCAAATTTACTGGTCTTAAAAATATGTTCGCAACGGCTGTTGAAGGTGCGGCATTAGCCAGTGAAAAATTGGAGCATTTCCCAGACAAGTTTGATGTTGTCATTTTAGGTATGGGAAATGATGGTCATACGTGTTCATGGTTCCCATGTGCACCATCGTCAGAGTTAGAAAATGCGCTCACAAGTGAAAAGACTTGTGTTGCAGTAACTCCTACAAGTGCTCCACATGAGCGTATTACTCTGACTAAACCAAGGATCCTTTCTAGTCGCCAAGTATTTTTACATTTAGTGGGTGAGTCTAAGCTTGATGTGTATCGCCAAGCTCAGCGAAGTGACGATGTGAGCGAGATGCCGATTCGAGCAGTGCTTTCTCAATCTCAAACCCCAGTAGATGTTTATTGGAGTTGTTAATTTTCTCAAGCTTACCTATTCCAATTTATGGTACTTCAGCCTTTGTTTTGAGTAAGGCGGTGAATGCTTGTTTGTTCAGGCATGGTAATTGAGAAACATGATAAATTGAATATGCCCGTAGGAGGCAAACATGCATTCAGTTATTCAATCCGTTACTGACAGGATTATTGAGCGTAGCAAAGAAACGCGCGCTAACTATCTTGCAGCTTTGAAGGATGCACAAGCAAAAGGTGTTCATCGTAGTTCGTTAAGTTGCGGTAACCTCGCACATGGCTTTGCAGCTTGTAGCTCAGAAGATAAAACGTCGCTACAGCAATTTAATAAGGCCAATATCGGTATTGTTACCGCATACAATGACATGCTTTCGGCTCATCAGCCTTACGCTGATTACCCTGAAATACTGAAAAAAGCTTGTAATCAAGTAGGCAGTGTTGCTCAGGTTGCTGGTGGTGTACCGGCAATGTGTGATGGTGTGACTCAAGGTCAACCGGGCATGGAGTTAAGCTTACTTAGTCGTGAAATCATTGCAATGGCATCAGCTGTGGGTCTATCTCACAATATGTTTGATGGTGCTTTATTGCTAGGAATTTGCGACAAAATTGTTCCTGGTTTATTAATTGGTGCGCTGAGTTTTGGTCATTTACCAATGCTGTTTGTTCCAGCTGGACCAATGAAGTCGGGTATTCCAAATAAAGAAAAAGCGCGCGTTCGCCAAAAGTTCGCTCAAGGTCTAGTGGGGCGTGATGAACTGCTCGAAGCGGAATCTAAGTCATATCACAGTGCGGGTACTTGCACCTTCTATGGTACGGCTAACTCAAATCAGTTAATGCTAGAAGTCATGGGACTTCAACTTCCAGGTTCTTCTTTTGTGAATCCTGATGATCCGCTACGTGCAGCATTAAACACTAAAGCTGCGCATCAAGTATGTCGTTTGACTGAGCACAGTGCTCAATATTCACCAATCGGTGAAATTGTTAATGAGAAGTCTTTAGTCAACGGCATTGTTGCTTTACTTGCGACTGGTGGCTCTACCAACTTAACCATGCATATTGTTGCAGCAGCGAGAGCGGCTGGCATTATCATTAACTGGGATGATTTTTCTGAATTATCTGATGTAGTGCCGCTTTTAGCCCGTGTATATCCAAACGGTCATGCCGACATAAACCACTTCCATGCGGCTGGTGGTATGGCGTATCTAGTACGTGAGTTACTGGATGCAGGTTTGTTGCATGAAGACGTAAACACAGTTGCTGGTTTCGGCCTAAATAAATACACCATGGAACCAAAGTTAATCGATGGTGAATTAATTTGGGTTGATGGTCCAACAGAAAGCCTAGATAAAGAAGTGTTGACGGGTGTTGAGTCTCCGTTTCAGCCTAATGGCGGTTTGAAGTTAATGAAAGGTAATTTAGGTCGCGCTGTACTTAAAGTATCTGCCGTACAACCTGAAAACCGTGTTGTTGAAGCGCCAGCAGTTGTGATTGATGATCAAAACAAGCTTCAAGCTATTTTTGATGCTGGCGGTTTAGATAAGGACTGTGTTGTGGTTGTAAAAGGGCAGGGACCAAAAGCCAATGGTATGCCTGAACTTCACAAACTCACCCCTTTGCTAGGCTCTCAGCAAGATAAAGGTTTCCGTGTGGCATTACTCACCGACGGTCGCATGTCTGGTGCTTCAGGTAAAGTCCCTGCTGCCATTCATTTAACGCCTGAAGCAATTGACGGTGGTTTGATTGCCAAAATCAAAGATGATGATTTGATCAGAATCGACGCGACAACTGGTGAATTGTCTTTATTGGTTGATGACAACGAATTATCCAATCGTGAAGCAGAAACCATCGATTTAAGAAAGTCTCACTATGGAATGGGTCGCGAGCTATTTAGTGCACTGAGAAGTAATTTAAGTAGCCCTGAAACAGGTGCACGTTGCACTCAAGCAGTTGATGAATTGTATTAATACAAGGAACACAAAATGGTAAATAATAATTGGTCTTTACAACCTGCTGAAGTATTTAAACGCAGTCCTGTTGTTCCTGTAATGGTGATAAAAAAGCTTGAACATGCCGTTCCTTTAGCAAAAGCTTTAGTTGCCGGTGGTATTTCTGTTTTAGAAATTACCTTACGAACTGAATGTGCATTAGAAGCAATTAAGCTAATCAAGCAAGAAGTGCCTGAAGCATTAGTAGGCGCGGGTACCGTATTGAATGAAGAGCAGCTTCAACAAGCGATTGATGCGGGTTCAGAGTTTATTATTACTCCCGGTGCATCTGTTGACTTATTGAAAGCAGGTACACAATCTGGCGTCCCTATGTTCCCTGGTGTGGCTACGATTTCTGAAATCATGACCGCCTTAGAGCTTGGCTATAAGCACTTAAAATTCTTCCCTGCGGAAGCCTCAGGTGGTGTGAAAACATTAAAAGCCTTTGCTGGACCACTTCCGAAAGACATTCGTTTTTGCCCGACTGGCGGAATCTCACCTAAAAACTATAAAGACTACCTTGAGCTAGACTTTATTGATTGTATTGGTGGCAGCTGGATCGCACCTTCAGATGCGATTGAAGTAGGTGATTGGAATAAGATTACTGAGCTATGTAAAGAAGCTTTGGCTAACATATAATCGATATTAATCGAAAATTTTAGCATTTAGAGCGCTCTATCTAGAGTGCTCTTTTTTTTGGTTGCTGTTAGATTAATAAAGCCCTTTCAATTAAAAAATCAAAGTCTACAGATTCGGAAAGCGTCCCTATGCTGTTGCTGCATGAAGACGTTAGCTTTTCCATGCAATAAATTTCTGCAACTTTAGGTTCGCCATAAATAATGAGCGTATTCGCTATGAGTAACTTAGCAAGTTTATCTATTACGCTCCTCAATTGCCCCTCTTTTTGAGTAATCAACTCTTTGTTATCAATGAATTCTGAAAGAAAGAGATCGAAATTATCGTAGCGACCAGAAGCGCCTTTTAATAAGGTTAATAAATTATCTAGATCTTGAGGTTGTTTCATTATCGCTCTCATCAAATCCAGACATTGAATGTTTCCAGAGCCTTCCCAAATCGCATTTACTGGTGCTTCTCTATAAAGTCTGGGTAAATAATTGTCTTCTATATATCCAATTCCACCAATGCATTCCATTGCTTCGTAGATAAAATGTGGTGCGCGTTTACAAATCCAATACTTACCTACGGCTGTGGCAAATCGAATAAATGTTTTTTCAGTTGGAATATCTTGCTTATCAAGTGCATGAGCGACTCTAAATGAAAGCGCTGTTGCAGCTTCTGATTCAAGTGCTAAATCAGCTAATACATTTTTCATCAGTGGAGTTTTACTTAATACTGACTTAAAAACGTGCCTTTGAGTAGTGAAGTTAAGGGCATGAGATAAAGCTGAACGCATTAATGCCGAAGAGCCAACCATACAATCAAAGCGAGTGAGAGATACCATATCAATAATGCTTTTTACACCAGCACCTTCTTCTCCGATTAACCATGCGAATGCGCCGCGATATTCGATTTCGGATGATGCGTTAGAATGATTGCCTAACTTGTTTTTTAATCTTTGAATTTGGAACCGATTTTTTTCACCTTCTGGTGTCCATCTCGGAAGTAAAAAGCAGGATAATCCGCTGTCGGTTTGCGCTAGAACGAAAAAAGCATCAGACATAGGAGCAGAACAAAACCATTTATGTCCAACAAGTAAATATGCAGCTCCATTTTCGCGCTTATTGATGGGTGAAGCAAAAGTGGTATTACGCCTAACATCAGAACCGCCTTGTTTCTCAGTCATGGCCATTCCGATAGTGATGCCTTGTTTTTCAAAGTATGGGCGATCGGAGCCATCGTAAGAATTAGACAGTAATAACGGAAGCCAAATGTTAGCAAGGGATGGGCAATGCTTTAACGTTGCCGCTGCAGCAAAGGTCATCGTGAGCGGGCAGCCAGAGCCAGCATCGGCTTGCATATGAAGAAACTCCATTGCTGCACGTACAGCATGTGAACCTTGTTTATCGTCAGTCCAAGGGAGCGCGTGTATCTTATGCTCAATGGCATAGTGCATTAATTGGTGGTAGCTTGAGTTGTACTCGACTACATCAATTCGATTTCCGTTGCGATCATGAGTTTGTAATTTAGGAGGGAGTTGATTGGCTTGTTCACCTAGTTCTACGCCTTCATTCCCGTAGAATTTCCCCATTATGCTTAGGCGTTGAGTTCCCCAATTTCCGTTAAAGGTTTTAAGCCAAAATTGTAAAATTTGATCATTTGAGAATAAGTTAACCCGAGGCCATTCAGGTTGGTTACTGACTTCGTGAGTTTGATAAGTATTAAGAAAATTTAAACAATTAACTGTATTTTTATCAGGATTATTTTGAGGCATTTTGTTTTTATGCTGAGTGCTTTTTTGCATTATCAGATGGATTAACTCAACAGGGGCTTAATGGAAGGTGATGAGTGGTTAAAAAGATCAACCACTCATAATTCCCCTTCAGAATACGAGTGAATAGAGATACCCTGCACTGATGGCCATAGCGATAACAATAAATAAAAACGCCATAATGATCTGATTTTTGAATATTGATTTTAAAAGAACGACTTCCGTTAAGCTGGCACCAGCGCTACCAATAATCAATGCCATTACCGCTCCTAATCCCATACCTTTTGCGGCTAATGCAGCACTTAGAGGAATAACGGCTTCAGCCCGAATGTAAAGTGGAATACCAATTACAGCCGCTACTGGAATGGCAAATGGATTGTCAGAACTTGCAAACTTAGCGACAAATTCAGCAGGCATGAATCCATAAATCATCGAGCCAATGGCAATACCACCAAACAAATAAGGAAGAACTTTCTTGAAATCCGTCCATGTACTTTTCCAAATTTTAGACCATTTATTAACGGGTTTTGGCTTACTTCCACAGCATTTTGGCGCCGTTTTAGGCTCAAGATAAGCTTCAGCTTTGATATGTTTTTCAAAGCCCAGCTTTTCCAGTAAATATCCTGCTAAGACAGACACACTCATGGCCATAACAAAATAAAACAGTGCTACTTTCCAGCCAAAGGTTACGGTAAACAGTCCAATGATAATTGGATTCAAAAGTGGCGAAGCAAATAGAAATACCATCATGGTGCCAAATCCTGCTTGTGCTCGGATTAACCCTTTTAAAAAAGGAATAGTGGAGCATGAGCAAAATGGTGTAATTGCACCTAAAAAGCCAGCAACGATGTAACCTTTTCCATTTTTACTGCTCAAAATATTTTGAATTTTTGCAGGAGGTATATATTCCTGAAGAATTCCTACGATGTAGCTGATCACAAGAAACAAAATACTTAGCTCGATAGCTAGAAAAGCAAACATGTTAAGGGTGTTGTATACAGAAGTTTGATCAAACATAATTTAAACCTATATTTCTGGAATGTTCGAAATATATATTTGTTCCATAGCTATTACAAGTTATTTCTAGTAATATGGAAATATATTTTAAACTGAGATCACACTATGAATATTGAAACCGCTGCTAAAGCGTTAAAAGAACTCGGTCATCCAACTCGATTAGCAATCTACAAGCAAGTGGTTAGGGCTGGAGAAAAGGGGATTGCTGTTGGCGTGATTCAAGAAAGTCTGTCTATTCCCGGCTCGACACTTTCCCACCATCTTTCCGGTTTGATTTCAGCGGGCTTACTTCGTCAACAAAGAGAAAGCCGCACCTTGTTTTGTATTGCAGAATACCAAACGTTAGATGCGGTTATTGATTTTTTAAAAGCTGAGTGCTGTGTTGATGAAAAGTGATACCTATTACAGTCTCACCTGTGTAGGCTTTACATTTTCGCTCGGATAACAGCCCAGCACTTTTATATGAGTGGTTAGCTTAGTTAACTCTGCTAACGCTTGCTGCATATTTTCATCGTTTAAGTGAGCTTCTAAATCCACATAAAACATCTCTTCCCATGGGTTCCCCATAATAGGACGAGATTCTAACTTAGTCATATTGATGCCAAATTTTTGCAATACAAGCAGAGTAGAAACTAAAGAGCCAGCTTGTTGAGACGTTGACATTATCAAGGTAGTTTTCGCTGGAATTTGTGAAGAAACTTCTACAGGCTTACGAGCTACAACAATGAAGCGAGTATGGTTTTCTGTTTGGTTGGCAATATTGCCTTTAATTGGTTGTAACCCATAAAGCTTAGCTGTCGAAGCGTTGCCTATTGCGGCTGTATCTGTGCTGTTTAGCTCTTTTACCTTATTCATAGCGTCCACAGTACTGGCACAAGATACCATTTTTACGTCATCAAGATGACTAATGAATTCACTGCACTGTTGATAAGGTTGTGGGTGAGAGTATAGGGTGGTTATCGCTTCAATATTTGTTTCGGAAGTGGCGACTAAACAATGCTCAATCGGAAGTGTCAATTCACCCACTATATACAATGTTGTGTGTTGAAGTTGATCATAAACCTCATTGATTGAACCTGAACTGGTGTTTTCTATCGGTAACACGCCATAATCGGCATGACCAGATTCCACGGTTTTGATAATTTCTCTAAAATGCTGGCAATTTAGTTCAATCAAATCAGTGTTCTTACGACTGAAATATTCTTGGCTCGCTAAGTGCGAATATGAGCCTTTATCGCCAAGAAAAGCGACTCTTGCTAATGGCTTACGGCACGTTTCAGGGTTCGCTAAATTTTGTAAATAGGATTGCTGTAACAATACAGAATCTTCGATGATGGTATGAAACAGTTTAGTGATGTACTCGGCATCCAGTTCATATTTATCTTTACCTGCATTGATCAGTTTAACTAAGAGCTGTTGTTCTCTAACTGCGTCTCGTACGGGTTTGGCTGTTTGCACTTTACTCTTTGCTACTTCAAGACTCATCTTACGACGCTCAGAAAGTAAACTTAAAAGTTCGTCGTCAAGTTCGTTAAGACGAAGTCGTATGTCATCTAAAGAGTATGTTGTTTCAGTCATCCCGTTTCCTATTTATCGCGTATAGTTTAATGAAACTTAAAAAGGTGCATTTTGAAGCTTCACGAATATCTTACCCCCCTAGTTTTCAGTGAGCCAGTTATACTGTGAGATAATGTAGGAAAAAGTCATAATTTTATGAAATTAAACACATTCGAGAAGTTTATCGTAAATAATCCAGTTCGATTTTGGGTTCAAAATCATATTGAAATGCCTAGATTGATGTCGATGTTTGCTCGCCCACCGCAAACGCCAAGTTCAGTACTAGAAATTGGCTGTGGTTTTGGTAATGGTGTTGAACTAATCAGGCGACATTTAAACCCTGCTCATATCACAGCCGTTGATTTTGATGATGAGATGGTATATGCAACTCAAAAGCGCTTTAAAGGTTCTGATGAGATACTCATCCAACAGGCTGATGCGGAGCAGTTGCCATTTGAAGATGAACAATTTGATATGGTGTTCGAATTTGCGGTTTTCCATCATATTCCTAACTGGCAGCAGGCAGTAGTTGAAGTGAATCGCGTATTGAAACCTAGGGGCTATTTCGTAATTGAAGATTTGTATCGTAAAGCCATTTGTAATCCATTAGCCAATGTGTTTTTTGAGCATCCGCAAACTAATCGCTTTGATCATCAAGAGCTAAAGGCACAGTTACTCCATTCTGGCTTTGAAATCATTGAAGATAAACAACTATATAATTTTTCTGGTAGAATTTTGGCTCGAAAAGTAGGGTAACTCTAAAGTTCGCAATAGACTGCCCGATAAATAATTAATAATAAAATGATAAGCCAGAGAAGTAGATGTCGAACGTATTAACCAGTGTCGATCAACGTACAAAGTTGGTGGGTAAAAATCGCCTAGAACTATTATTATTTAAAATCAATGCTACTCAATTGTTTGCAATTAATGTGTTCAAGGTGCGAGAAGTCGTTAAGCTTCCTCAATTAAGTTCTTTGCCTGGAAGTCATCCACATATTGAAGGGGTTGCAACCATTCGTGGTGTGCCGATACCCGTTATCGATTTACGTAAGGCTATTGGTTTTACCCACTTACCAGAACATCAAAACCCTAATCTCATCATTACCGAGTACAACAGAACGGTACAAGGTTTCTTAGTTGGGGATGTTGAACATATCATCAACATGACATGGGAAGATATCCTGCCTCCACCAAAATCAGTAGGAAAAAATAGTTACCTGACAGCGATTACAAGAGTTGATCACCAAGGGAGCAATCGCTTGGTATCAATCATTGACGTTGAAAAAGTACTTGCTGAGATTATTTCGTATGATGTTTCTGTTTCCAAAGAAGTACTAGATAATCAACTTGTTGAAGAAATGTATGGTAGGAAGGTGTTTGTTGTTGATGACTCTGCAACAGCTAGGAACTTGATTGTCGAAACCTTAACACCATTAGGAATCGAAGTTCTTGAGGCTTCAGACGGGCTCCAAGCACTAAACATGCTTAAAAGGTGGCAACAGGAAGGCAAGCGTGTAACTGATGAAATTCTAATGATGATCAGTGATGCTGAAATGCCAGAGATGGATGGCTACAAACTGGTGCATGAAATCCGTTCAGATGAAAATCTCAAAAATTTACATGTCGTACTCAATACTTCTTTAAGCGGCAGCTTTAATAATGCTTTGGCAGAAAAAGTTGGCTTCAACCGCTTTATTTCTAAATTTCAACCAGATGCTTTAGTTGAAGCGGTGCAAGATCGCTTAAGAGAAGTTATTGCGGTTTAATATAAGAGTTCAATGAAGGCTTTTATTAAAAAATAAAAGCCTTCCGAGATGTATTGTCGATTATTGCGTTGTACTATGGGGCTTGTGAGCGAAATTTAGCTGATATGGATTATCTGGCTGCCCATAAAATACAAAAGCACTAAAACTAGCATGAGTAAGCGGGCCTGATTTATCGGCACTTACTGTCATAATCCATTTCCCAGATTTCATGGGAGATATCGAATAATATTCAAAGTTTGGAACTGAGCCATCATTTTTTGACGGTATTATATTATATGGCGTAGAGAGCCATTTACCTGATTGCTCAATATGTCCCGATATAGCTCCATGACTGCCATTATCGTCATAAAGCAATTCAAACACTCCCATAGCTTCAGCAGGGTTTTGATATACAAAATAAGTGGTCGATCCTGCTGGAATTTGCAAATTGCAATACTGAGTATTGTTCTGAATCACGTAGGGTGAGCTCTGAGAGCCGTTACCTTGGATATCAGAAATACAAGGAAGCGAAGAAGAAAATGCTGAGGCGCTAACCATACTACCGATGAACATGATGCTAAATAACTTTGACTGTTTCATAGCGCTGTTCTCTGTATAGAGTTGGGAGATCAGTATATCGCTCAATGATTAATCAAACATGTAATTTAGATTAATTTTGCTGTCGGATGAAGAAAAATCTAGGGGCTGTTGAGCTTTCGTGATTATTTTTGCAGCGATAAATTGGTTATCTTATGCAAGGCAGAGTTTGTGCAGTGTAGTTACTTTACATAAACAAACGATAACGCAGCAGAAGTGACCAATTTACGCTGTCTTTGATGCTTTTGAGCACCTCCTGTTCTGTGTTGTGACCAGCTTGCTTAGATAGCTAAGCTTCACTGCTCACGCCTTGAACAGAAAAGTGCTCAAGTAGCACAAAATTTAATCCTGAAAGATCAACAGCCCCTAATAAGCCGACCGACTAATTGGTCGGCTTTTTGTGAAGGATTAGTGTTCCTCAGCCTCAATTTCAACTAAGTGTTTGGCAAGTTCAATAGGGTCAATTTCATGACAATCGCCATCAAGGATCCAATTAATTCCCATTAACACACCATCATTGTTTAGATCGTCAACCCAGATCTCAAGATACTCACGAATACTGATTGCCGCAGGTTTGTACGCTGACCATTCTTCAATACAATGCTTATTGGCTTCATCTTCTGAAGACCAAACTGGCATTACGTCAGTATCTTCATATTCTGATGAATCACAAACGACCCAGCCTTCGCCAGTTTCATCTAGTAATGCCCAAAATAACTGCGATTCTTCGATGTTATTAATAAAAGCCGTTAGGGTTGGTGTGATTTCTGTCATAATGTACTCTCAAAGGCAATTGAATTACTGGCATTATAATGCCTTGCTAACCCTTAGGAACAGGAAATTTAGGAGCATTTTTTATGAATAGGACGAGCCTTATCGCATTCAGCCTCTTATTTAGCTCTACATCAGTGTTTTCACAAGAAGCTGAGTTTTACCAGTGTCTCTCAAATTTAAAAGAAAAGGCAATAGCTCAAGGGATAACACAAGCGACAATTAAAGACTCTTTAGATCGAGTAAAACCTCGACCAAAAGTTGTAAAACTTGATAAAAATCAGCCTGAATTTAGCGCTACTTTTGAAACTTATTTTAATCGTAGGGTTAATGCATGGAGGATTCAAAAAGGGCAAGCTCTTTGGAAGAAACATCGTAAGCTACTTAATCAACTTACTGTTAAGTATGGTATCCCCGGACAATATATTCTTGCTTTTTGGGGACTCGAAACCAACTACGGTGGATACAAAGGTAAGAGGCCTGTCATTGATTCGTTAGTGACATTAGCGTGTAAACCAAGGCGTGGTAAGTTCTTTACAAAAGAGCTTATGCAAGCTTTAAAAATCAAACAAAAAAACGGTTTTAGTTACGAAAAAATGACGGGTTCATGGGCTGGCGCTATGGGGCATACTCAATTTATGCCGAGTGCTTATGCCAAATATGCTGTAGATGCCGATGGAGATGGTAAAGCCGATTTATGGAATAGTGAGATAGACGCGCTAACGTCAGCGGCTAACTTTTTACAACACTTAGGATGGACACGAGCTGAACGCTGGGGCAGGGAAGTCAAACTTCCCAAAGGATTTGATTTTAGCCCGATAGGACAGCAAAAAGTATACGATTTGGAAAAGTGGAAAAAGCTTGGTGTTAGAATGGCTGACGGCCGTCCATTAGTCGTTGCTAATATGAAAGCAAGGCTCTATTTACCATCAGGTCACACAGGACCTGCTTTCCTTGCATACAATAACTTCAAGACGATTATGCGCTGGAATAACAGCTCATTTTACGCAATCTCTGTGGGGCATCTTGCAGACCGAATAGCAGGTGCGACTCAATTAGTTATACAACCACCCAAGTTACCGAGAATACCCAGAGATGAACTAAAAGCCATGCAACAGTCCTTGAATGCATTAGGATATGATACAGGTAAGCCTGATGGAATTATCGGTTCTCGTACCATTGCGGCACTACAAAACTTTCAAAAGAAGAAAGGATTAATCGCTGATGGATATCCAAGTGATAAAGTGCTTAAGATATTGCTGAAAAGTAGAATCAATTCGAAAACCTAATCATTGTGGCTGAATTGAGAGTAATTATTTACTCTCAATTCAGTTCACCTTGTAGGGTCACAACTAAAGTTCGGCTACCACCATAGTCTCTGTGCTCTCCAAGGTATATTCCTTGCCACATTCCCATATTCAATCGCCCGTCTGAAATTGGAATCGTAACGCTATTACCGAGTAGGCTTGCTTTCAGGTGAGCAGGCATATCGTCACTTCCTTCATAAGTGTGACGATAATAAGGTTCATTTTCAGGCACCTTGCGATTAAAAAAGCTCTCAAAATCTTGCCTTACTGTCGGGTCGGCATTTTCATTAATGGTTAATGAAGCAGAAGTGTGTTGAATAAACACATTCAGTAACCCAACTTTGTATTGTTTCAACTCGGGAAGTTGAGCAATGACTTCTTCAGTAATTAAATGAAAGCCACGCTTTTTAGGCGAGATTGAAAATCGCTTTTGAATCCACATGGGAATACCAACCTTTACTTTATCATTTGTTGTAAAGTCTTCGACCTTCACGCATCACTTGGATTAACTCAGGCGCACTCATTTTCTTTTTGATTCTATTTTTAAACTCTGGGTCGTAAATACGGTATTTTCCATGACGGTCGATAATGGTCGTTTCGTCTTTTTGGTAAATAGCAAAAATACGCTGATCACCAACATAAACCCAGTTATTATCACTCGGGCTGAATAAGGTGTTGCCGCTACTATAGTCAGATACGGGATTAGTACAGCCAAACACTTGAGTCAGCATGGTTGGAACAAAACCATAGTGACTAGTGCGATAGTTGATCGTTCTACTTGCTGTATTGGGCAGATGCATGATGAGTGGAACGTTTACGTTATTTGGAGATAATAAATCTTTGTAGTTATTATCGTTAATTTTGAACACATTGCCATTAACACCAGCAATAACCACTACAGTATTTTTCGGTAAACTTTCTACCAGCATTTCAATTTGTTTATCAACAAAATGGGCTGATTGACGATATTGATTGAACAAAACTCGCTGTGCTGGAGAATAGTCCTTTGGCGCTTTTACTGTTTTAATTCCTAAAAACCCTACAGGAGTGTCGTAAGTCGAGGTTGAGTCAAGCGTGATCATGGCTAACCATGGGCTAGATTGCTTCTGCTTCCACTCTTGAAAGGCTCCCAATTTTGCCAAATCTGAAACGGTACTATTTGTGTGGGAACGAGTTAGATTTTTATCAAAATCAGCGAACATTGCTTTGGGTTGTAAATAATCAAGTTGCTCTTGATTAGCAAACAGCTCTAAGTGGTAGCCTTCTTTCTTTAACTCTCTAGTAAAAATCGGGCTGGTATAGTCAAATGCAGTGTTGTCCATATAACTGGTTTGTAGTGAGTAAAGCAAAGAGAACATACTGCTATTGAAGTGAGTTCCACCAGTAAAATGCTGAGTAAATGAGACATTTTTTTGAGCGTAATCAGTCAAAAATGGCATGGTATTTGCGTTGACGACATCACTACGTAAGCTTTTTACTATGATCATCATAATATTCGGCTTACTGCCTGCGTGGCATTGAAGAGGTGCCATAGGATAGCTTAATACTTTCTCACCTTGTGGACGCTTAATTTGAGTCGAGCGCTCAAAACCGTGGCTTTCCATAAAGGTTTTAGCCGTTGCTGGGTAAGAAACTGGGTAAGCATCGTCATAACGGGTGATATCAATATAATTGGTCGCATCGGCCCATATATGGATTAAATGGCTGCTAATAAATGCAGCTCCGACAACGAAAAGAACTTTAGGACCATAATTTTTTCTTTGAATTTTAACGATGCGTTTCCAAAGAAAATTAGAAAGCGTTAACTGAAAGATCAATATTGCGATAGGAACCGCAAGATAAGAAGTGCTTTGCACTATTGAGCTGATATCTCCCCATGCCAGTTCAAAAGCAAAAGGGCTGAGGTGCAAGCCATAATCGCCATAAACAACGGTGTCATAAATTAAGGTGCACAACCCTGCAGTGGCAACAATTGCTGCAAACCCTCTAAGTATACGAGAGTATGGTAGGAAGATGGTGATTGGAAAAATAAATACCAGATAGACAATAAAGGCTAAAAAGGTAAATTGACCCAAGGTATACAGTGAAAGATAAGTGATACTGATAAGGGTTTCAGGCTCACCAATGCTGGCGATGTAACGCCAGCCAATCAACATAGCTAACAGGCCGTTAATAAATGCAAACCAGTGTCCCCAGTTAATGAGGTTAGACACCTTGTCACGCCCTAATTGTTTTTTTCGTTCAAAAATATCTGCTTGCATTCAAATTTGGCCTGTTAAGGTTTGCCCGTTTGTAATACTGGTGATACCTGAAAATGCATCGTCACCTATCACGAGTATATAGCACAAACTCATTGATTAAATGAATTATTTTGTTGATTGAGTTAAAGCTTTTGCAAATTGCTCTGTAATAGCAGCGCGAGCGGCTTCTGGGACTTTTGTTTGTAATAGGTGAGATACGCAATTGCCCAATACCATCAAGCTTAAATCGGTTGAGGTATCGTGTTTATTAAGTACTGCTAGAACCTCAGCAATAAGGGATTCTACTTGCTGATTATCGTATTTTGATTTAATAGCCATAAAAAATGTTTCACAAAGAAAAGAATTAGCGGCATATAATACCCAAAATTTACCTGACTATCACGACTTATGACAATTACCATCGACCAAGCCATTATTCACGAAATCGTTCAAAACAATGAGGGCAAGCTTTCTTGTCGCTTACGTCCGCAGCCGCTGCTAAACGGCCAAGCGGTAGAAGTGATGTTAGAAGAGCTACATCAAACTTATACCAGTAAAGCCGGAAAAGGCTTTGGACACTTTGGTGTGCCAGAAGGCAGTGATGCTGAGCCTAATAATGCATTTTCTGAGGCTTTGAATGAATACCGAACAGGTAACTTAGGTTTCGTAGAGCTTTCAGGTAAAGCAGGTAAGTTGTTGCAAGATGAATTAGCTAAATACGACTTTAGCCAAGGCGGGTTCTTGCTAATGGCATGCTACACCAGTTTAGCCAGTGAGTTTTTGTTTGTGGCGTTATTAAATGCTAAATCGTCGATGACGGTGCTTGATGATATGGAGCTGACTCAAAATAACCATTTAGATTTAAGTAATCTACAGTTAGCGGCTCGAATCGACTTAACCGAGCTTCAGGCGGATCCTGAATCGAAAAAGTATATTTCGTTTATTCGTGGCAGAGCAGGGCGAAAAGTGGCTGACTTCTTCTTGGATTTTATGGGCTGTGTTGAAGGTGTAAACACCAAAGTTCAAAACAAAAATCTGATGAATGCTGTGGAAGACTTTGTCGCGGGTAATGAGTTAACCAAAGAAGAGCGTCAAGAAGTACGTGAAAAGGTATTCGACTTTTGTAAAGAACGCAGCGACGAAGGCTTAGACATTGATTTGAAATCCTTGGCAGAAGAAATCAGCGAAGACGGTATGGATTCATTTTACGACTTTGCCAACACTGGTGAGTATGAACTTGATGAAGAGTTTCCAGCCGATAAAGCAACCCTACGTCAGCTTAAAAAATTTTCAGGTACAGGTGGTGGCGTAAGCTTAAGCTTTGATGGTAATCATTTAGGCGAGCGAGTGATTTATGATCCTGTGTCCAATACTATTTTGATCAAAGGTGTTCCTGCGAACTTGAAAGATCAGTTGGATAGACGCTTGAAGGGCGAGTAATTGTCGATACACCTGAATCAATAGGCTTTCTTATGTTGTGGCGGGCTTGGGAGTCATTGTTGTCCCGAAGCTTTTTATATCGTCGCACCTGAGAAGACAGGTGCCCAGCGACTTTTTGATACTAAACATGGAATTGGCTATTTCATTTCAATAAAGCAAAACTTCTACGAAGTTTACAAAGTCGTGTGCTGACAGCCCACACCCGACCAAGAAAGGGGTCACCAGCAACCCCTCTCTTGGAACTCACCGTGCCGCCCAGCAAAGTTAACCGTTATTCCTCTTATGATAAAAAATAACTAACGTTTCCGATGCTACATCCATGTAGCTCGGAAACTAGCGCAGCGTCCATGCTGCGCTTACGCTATTTTTCACCAACGATGAATAACAACTTTGCCATGGGAATTTCTGAAGCCTGCAGGGTAATTTGGAGTAGCTTTAACTTATTTCTGCCCCTTTTCGAGTTAGCGATAACAAACCTCATAACTCCCAACTAGAGAGTTTTCTATAGATTTCGTAATGTAAAATGAAAGGTATGTAGAAATACCATGCCTTGTCATGCTTTCTCATTAGTGGTTTTGTTGCATATTCTGATACTCTATTCAAAACAATAAATTATGCAAAAAGCTAGTGTTCAATAGATGCGTAAAAATTCCCAAAGTGGGGTTTTATCCCAACTTTGGGATCTAATACATTGTTAGCACTCTTATCAGTTCATCAGGAGAGAGTATGGTCAGGAAGCTAGAATCAGAAATTAGAGACTACATCAATGCGTCTAGGCGGCAGTTTCAAATCATGGGGAATAAAGCAAACTGGAACAAATTGTGTTCAGCGCTTGATCTTGTAGGTGATACCGAGTTAGCAATAGAAGCATATCCCGATTTATGCTCAACCGAGAGTGACGGAGCAAGTTATCTTGTCGTTTATGGAGTTTTGCAAACCTTACTATTGCAGCAAGATGCTGCAAAACATATTGCTGACTCATTAGACCTGAAAAACATAAAGCCTCCTAAGCAACTAGACGAAATTCGAATTATACGAAATAGTGCCGCGGGACACCCCACATCTCAAAAAGAAAATGGAGCGTATAAGTCTTGCTTTATATCTCGCATCTCTTTGAGTCCTGCTAGCTTCCAAATGGTGACGTCATTCTCTAATTCATCAGAACCTAAGTTTACAACCGTTAGCATTCCTTCGTTGATAGAAACTCAGGGAAAATATATTGCTGAACTATTAAAGCAAGTGGTGGATGAACTTAAAAAGCAAGAAATGGAGCATCGATTAATGCACAAAGACAATAAACTTGAAGACTCATTCCCTCAAACATTGAGTTATCACTTGGGAAAAATTTATGAGGCTACATATACGAGAGAATCATTTGCATTAGGTAAAGTCAATTTGGCTATGGTATCTAAGGTTTTGGAGGACTTTAAAAATGCTCTTGAATCACGTTCTGAATGGGGTGTTTATGACTCAGTTAACTTTCACTATGAGCAGTTAGAGTACCCACTTCGACAGCTAGAACTCTACTTTAATGGGGAATCAACATTAAATGAAAAAGACGCTTATATATTTGTAAGCTTTGTCGAGAAGCAGTTCGATGAACTTATAGAAATAGCTAAAGATATCGACAAAGAATACGAGTCTGAGTGCTAACAAACGCATCAAATAGCTCTCAGGCTCTTTGGGACATCCAAATTACACGAGCGTTATCTATAAATGGAAACAACGGAGGTTTATTAAATGTATAAAGATATCAATAAAGTATTAGAGAATATTGGTGCTCATTTTGAGGTATCGTTTTCAGAGAAATTTCAAGTTGATCGTCAGTTTCGTTATGTAGATTTTATCTCAGAAAGTTACAGCTTTCGTGTTCGTGCAGCGTTTATTCAAGCTCGTATTGCTGAAGACTTCGAAGTTCCTATTCAACAACGGATCGAAGAGGTTTTGAAAACTGTTTGCATCGAAAAGGGTGCAATGTATGACTTTTCAACGAAGTTTGTAGATGAACCCTTGCCGACGAAATATTGCGTAGAGTTAGTAAAATAAGTACACATTGTTGGCACGTACTTGGAGTTTCAACATACATAAGCTGATCCGTATTTTGCTAATTTAGCAAAACCACTGACAAACTTCTGTCCAAAAAGTGCTTTAAGCCTATGAGTTTCCACATATCATATGATCGAAGAGAGAACATAGTTCCCTTGAAGCTGTTGAGGGGATAATTGAATAATGAAATGGCGTAAGCTCGACATGGATGTCGAGCTAGGCTCTGAGGTACATGGATGTACCATCAGAGCCGTTAGTCATTTATTCAATTATCGCCGAAACGTTTAGCTTCGTGGGACGGCACGGGGAGATGCAAGAGGGGGAATGCTGGTGTTCCCCCTCTTGCGCGGTGTGGTACGCAGTACTACGATTTTCTAAGCTTCGTAGAAGCTTTGCTTTTATTACCTAACCAAGCATAAGCCAAGAAAAAAGTCGCTGGATGCCTGCTAACAACGTGCAGGCATGACGACATGGCTTTTAACAATTCTATAAAAATATCGTTTCGTTACTGTCCATAACCATGTTATCAATATGACCTTTTAGCCTGAACCAATAAACTACCTAGATAACCCTGTACCTATTAAAAAGCCAGAGCTAATGAACTCTGGCTTGTAGAAAAGGGGGGGGTGATATTGATATTAGTCTCTATCAAACACCAATCTTTCACCAAACTGCTTATTGATAATACGTTCACCGTCAAACATATGATTACCGTTCACCCAAGTGCCGATTACGCTCGATTGGAAGGTATAACCGTTAAATGGTGACCAACCACAGTGATAGCGGATATTTTCTTTTGTCACTGTATGCGGTTTGTTTAGATCTAATAAAGCCAAGTCAGCAATATAACCTTCACGTAGATAACCACGATCTTTTAATTGATAACGCTCTGCTACAGCGTGACTGGTTTTTTGGACGATTTTCTCTAGGCTAAAGTTGCCATTGTGGTAATGCTCAAGCACAGAAACTAAAGCGTGCTGCACTAAAGGAAGACCTGACGGTGCTTTAAAGTAGCTTTCGTTTTGTTTTTCATCCCATGTATGTGGTGCATGGTCAGTCGCTATAATATCAATCACATCATCTTGAACGGCTTTAATTAGAGCTTGTTGATCACTGGCTTTTTTAACCGCAGGGTTACATTTAATTAAGCTGCCAAGCGTGTCGTAGTCTTTATCGTTGAAGAATAAATGGTGCACACACACTTCGGCTGTAATATTCGCGCCTTTTAAATCAGCCAGCTGTTTGTTCTTTTGGAACAAGTACAATTCATCTGCGGTCGTTAAGTGAAGAACATGCAAACGAGACTTGTGCTTGATAGCCAACTCAGTGGCTAATTTCGATGATGCTAAACACGCTTCCCTTGAGCGGATTTCACCGTGCAGGTTCATCGGAATATTGTCACCATACTTAGCGCGATACTCTTCTTCTAAGGCCGAAATCATAGGTGTGTTTTCACAGTGTGTCGCAATCACAGTTGGGGCGTTTGCAAAAATGGCGTTTAGCGTATCTTCGTTATCAACCAGCATGTTACCTGTTGATGCGCCCATGAAAATCTTAATACCACAAGCTTGGTTTGGGTTAAGACTTTTAATGACTTCTAAGTTGTCGTTAGTCGCACCTAAATAGAAGCTGTAGTTGGCGAGTGAGCCTTTTGAGGCACGAACATACTTATCTTCTAATGCTTCAAGTGTTGTAGTCTGAGGGTTTACATTAGGCATTTCCATAAAACTGGTGATACCGCCTGCAACTGCTGCACGAGATTCACTGGCGATGGTACCTTTGTTGGGAAAACCTGGCTCTCTAAAGTGAACCTGATCATCGATCATTCCAGGAATTAAGTGATTGCCATTAGCATCAACGACTTTAGCATCAGTTGGAGCCGTAATTTGGCGATCGATACGGCTAATGCGACCATTTTCAATTAAAACATCTTGAGTGGATATTTTACCTTCATTGACCAGTTGAGCATTACAGATAAGCGTTTTCATAGGGCACCTTATTGATGGGCTAATATGCACAATATCATACAACATTTCAGTGAATTATGTGCGCCAAATCACAGTATTTGATGTTTAAAATTCTTCACTCGCCACCAAGATAAAACTTGAGTAAAATACTCGGTTCTTTAAAGTTATATAGCCTATTGGCTTTCGCCGGTGGGGCTAATCCGAAAGGATAGATGGTGGACTGTTTATCTGCCGAGGAGTTTTGATGTTATTGTTTGTAAATGACTTAACTGTCATTGATTTTTCATATTTGTGTGCCGAGCGCGGTATGGTTGGTGAAAGTTGGATTGTCGATGTTGTGCTTGATGGTGGGCTTGATGAGCAAAACATGGTCTTAGACTTTGCCAAGGTAAAGAAAACTATTAAGCGCACTATTGATGACGTATTGGATCATCGCCTTGCAGTGCCAATGCTATCATCGGCTAGTTCTTATCAAGATGTAGAAGATGAAATGGTTCGAGTTGATTTTAACTCTGCCAAAGGCAGTATTCATTTACGTTGTCCTGAACAAGCATTTTCTTTCATTGATTCAGATGTGATTGATCACGACTCAACCATTCAATTTTTAAATAACGAACTGAAAAAAGTGCTACCAGATAATGTACTCAATATCGAGCTTACTTTACGTGCTGAAGAGTTAAATCGCCCTTATTATCATTACAGTCATGGTCTGAAAAAACACGATGGAAATTGTCAGCGTATTGCTCATGGTCATCGCAGTCCAATTTCAGTATTTATTGATGGTGAAGAATCACAACAATGGAATGAATATTGGGCACAGCGTTGGCAAGATATTTATTTAGGCACGGAAGAAGATATCGTTAAGCTTGCAGATTTAGATGTTAATAGCAAAGACATATCTGATCAAAGTCACTTTGGTTTTAAATATCAAGCTCCTCAAGGTGAGTTTCAGTTAGCGATTTCAAAAGAAGTCTGTGACATCATTCCCCACGATACAACTGTAGAACTTTTGGCTGATTTCGTTGCTCAATATGTAGCTAATGAGTCGCCAAATACCAAAGTATTAGTTAAAGCCTACGAAGGTGTTGGCAAAGGCGCTATTGCGAAATACTAATTTTCCTTGCTTCCATAAAAAGAGTCTGACTTAATATTGTTATTCGTTAACAATTATGGTTAATGCCATGAAAAAGCAGACTCTTTCTTATCTTTTATTTTTTCCTTTTCCTTTTCTATTTTTATCATCTCTGACATTTGCCGCAGATAATATCAAGCTATTTGGTAAATTCGAACAAGGCACTTTATTGAAAGGTCAAGCACCCGTGGGTGCTCAGTTATTTCTTAATGGGAAGTCTGTACGAGCTACTGACTCAGGGAAGTTTGTGGTTGGGTTTGGACGTGAAGCTGAATTAACGAATAACCTAAAAGCAATTTTGGTAGACGGAACTGAGATAAATCGAGAAGTGGTTTTAACGAAGAAAAAATATCGTATTCAACGAGTGAACGGTATTGCTAAGAAAATCATGAAGCCTGAGCCTAAAGCCGTTGCTCGCTCTAAAAAAGACAGTCAACAAGTACGAGCAGCCAGAAATACAGATTCAGACTTAGATGGCATATTCACTCGATTTATCTGGCCTGCGAAAGGGCCTATTTCAGGCGTGTATGGCAGCCAACGAGTTTACAATGGCGTGCCCAGCCGCCCACACTATGGTGTAGATGTCGCTAAGCCTACTGGCACACCAGTTGTTGCACCTGCTAATGGCATTATCACCTTAGCTGTACCTGATATGTTTTATTCAGGTGGAACCATTATTATTGACCATGGCTATGGCGTAAGCTCTAGCATGCTTCATTTGAGTAAGTTAGATGTGGTTAAAGGGCAATCGGTAAAACAAGGTCAAAAAATCGGAGAAATTGGCTCGACAGGGCGTTCAACGGGGCCACATTTAGACTGGCGAATTAATTGGTATCAAATGCGCCTTGACCCAACTACGATAGTACCTCCAATGCAAGTTGTATTGAAAGACTCTCATTGATTTCTTCAATCGATACAGTTTTAATTCAGTTCTCTCTAACTAACATAAATAAGAATAATTTCTATTTGTGCTAGGGGCTTTTTGTCTGCTGAGATATTTTTTACAGTAATGAATAGCCCCCTCATTGTAGGGAGAAAATACATGAAACGTTTTGTCTGGTTAACTATATTACCGGCACTTTTGTCATTCAATTGTTTTGCTAAAGATCTGCCCTGTGGAGTTCACAATGAGATGAAGTTCACAACTAAAAAAGGTAATTGGTTAGTTCAAGTGGAGCATTTAAATGAAATTGCCAATGTTGTGAATCTTGATGATCAATGTACTCCGATTAATCAAATTGAGCCCGGTACGATGTCAGTCAGAAACAGCAACAAGTAACAGGTGTGATCATTGATCCAACTCAAGGGCTCAGTGTAGGTCATCAGCTAGGAAAAAATGAAAACTTCGATACTGGCATGTTGTTCTCAATGGTGTATCAACCTCAAGATGGTCAGCAGCATGAGTCTCCCACGCCCATGTGTTTGTTTTACGTCGCTGCCTATGGCATCGCTCAGCCATTAACCAGAGTGGTCGAGCTAAATGGAGCGCGCTGTAAGATAAATAATGATGAAAAAATCGAACTTACAATTTTTCGGCTGAAACGGCATATTGAAATTTAATTGGAAATGCCCTAATAATTAAACGCGCTTTGGGACAACCGTTTGCCCGATGGGAGCTAATGTCAGAAGCGCTAGCTTTAAATGGGCGATACCAAAAGGTATACCAATAATGGTGATAAAGCAGGCTAGGGCGTGAGTTAAGTGACCAATAGCCAGCCAAATACCAAAGCATAAGAACCAAATAACATTACCAATTGTGCCAAGCACTCCTGTACCAATATCTTCAAAGCCTTTTACGTTACGACGATTAGTTTGCTCATTTCCAAAAGGCCAAAAAGCCATTTCACCAATGACAAAACAGGCACGACCAAAAGGAATTCCGATAATACTTATAAAACAAATCAGTCCAGCTAACCACCATGCTAAGCCCATTAAAAAACCACCCATAACGAACCAAGCAATGTTAAAGATTAATCGTAATACAGACATAGGAGCTATTTACCTTTTTAAAATATTTCTAAATTAGGTAAAGCAGTTAATGTGCCAAGATGATAAGTACCTAATTTTACGCTTAATAGAGGGTTTGAGGTAGAATATAGCTTTGCTCAGTTAGTCATAATAACTAAACATTGATGAAATTAACCCAAAGCCCTATTACTGCCATTGACTTATTTGAACGTAAATTGTTCATCAAGCGTGACGATTTACTCCATCAGGAATTTAGTGGCAATAAAGCCCGCAAGTTTCATTACTTTCTCGCTAATGAGTTTCCTCAAGTTAAAACGCTGGTGGGTTATGGCTCATGCCAAGCAAACTCTTTATGGTCACTAGCGTGTTTGGCTGAGTTAAAAAACTGGCAATTCAAATTTTATGTTGATCGTATTCCCGCTCATTTAAAAGAAAACCCAGTAGGCAATTATGCTGGCGCGCTTGAAAAAGGGGCACAGATTATAGAATTTCCTTCAGATTTGAAATTATCTGCTGATGAAAAGCAATTATGGTTAGAGCAAGAATGTGAAGCTGAAACCTCAATGTTATTGGTGCCTGAAGGTGGGCGCTGTGAATTTGCTCGTTTTGGCGTGCATATATTAGCTCAAGAAATAGAGGTTTGGTGTGCTGCAAATAAAATAGAGTCTGCCACAATATTTCTGCCTTCAGGAACGGGTACAACAGCATTTTATTTAAATGAATATTTTGACCAATGCACTGCAAGTATTCAGGTTGTAACATGCCCTGTAGTTGGTGATGCTGCATACTTACAAAAGCAGTTTCAAATGTTAGCTACAGAAGATAGCGCTTTTCCCCTAATCGTCAGCCCTGATAAAAAGTACCACTTTGGCAAGCTATATTCTGAGTGTTATGAAATGTGGCAAATGGCAAGTTCTTCGGGTATTGAATTTGAATTACTATACGACCCTGTGGGTTTAATTACGCTTCAACAGCACATTAGTTCATTTGATAGCGAAGCCATAATCTATTTACATCAGGGGGGGATAAAAGGTAATGAGACAATGTTGAAGCGTTATAAGAGAAAAGGTAAGTGATACTTAAACGACATTTACAATAACGAGTCTTCTTTGTTTTTTATTGTTGTGTATTTGTTTTTTATTGATAAAGTGCTCTGATCTTAAAATAAGAAAGGAGTAGAAATAATGAATAAATTATCGGCAGGAAGCGCTATTAAGATTGCTGTTGGAGCCGTTGTCATTTTGGCTGTGTCCAGCTCATTTTATACCGTAGATGAAGGCCATATGGGAGTAGTGTTTTCCTAATTCATCTTTTTGTCAAAATTGCCCGAAATAAGTATCACACCTTATTTGATAGCAGTATATAGCTATTAATCCTTGACAAATTTAATTTGATAATTGTCAAAATATCCTCATACTGTTCGGCAACAAAGAAACCAACAGGAATGTCGAATGATCCATACCAATGGTTTAAAGTACCTTCCTACACCGCCAGTGCTTGATAAGAGCTTGCAAGGGATGCTTGAGCAACACATCAAAGGGCTGAGTGCACGCCAGCAAGAAGATACAACATTGGCAATCAAGCTATTCTCTGTGTTTCTGCACTGCACCGGTCAAACGCTGAGCTATTTATCGTTCAACCAAGATCAGACACACATTGTCAGATGCTTTGCAGGCTTCATTTACCATGAGATGAAGTACACCCCTATTACCAGCAATAAAATGGTATACAAGCTCCGTGCCGCACTTAAAGGCATCTGTGAAGTCAATGGTCTTGTTATGCCTGAGTTTCCTGCCACGAAAACAACTTATGAAACAGAGGATATTTCTTATTGCCGTAAGGAATATGCTGCATTGGAGAAAGATACAAAAGCATACAAGCTCTACGAAGGCTGGAAAGCAAAAACGAAATCAGGCGAAGAAGTAGCATGGCCACTGCATGACTTCTATCTGCGATACGGTGAAGAGTTAACTGATCAGCTATATGATGCCGTCCTTACCCATAGCCTAAAATACAGTACCAAAACAGTCCGAGCTCATGCAGATGGTTTTGCTCGACTGTCAGAAACTATTCTTGACTTCTGCCTTACCAGAGAAGACTTTGAAGATGCCGGATCGTTCACCAAAATAAATAGGTTTGTAGAGCATCTTTTTGCTGCACAAAAACTATCAGTTAAAGCGTCTAATAGAAGTATGGTCAGCTTTTACGAACAATGGAAAGATCGAAAAGTTAAGCTGATAAAAGAGTTGTTTATCAAACCCGGTATCTGGTCGGAACCAAGCTATGAGTTGTTTGCTCCACTATTTAAGACCAGCTCAACGCATGCGAATACTAATAAAGCGGTTGATGAGCAAGGAAACGCTTTCAACAATAAGCTGATTACCCACATCCCTATTTCTTACTCTGATGATCAAGCAATTGAAGCACTGCTGGAAAGCATTGATAATGATTTCTCCCATGTTGTTTCAGCTTGCCAAGAGCTTAGAAGAGAAACAATGGCCAGATTTCATAAACGTAAAAACCTTGCTAAAGTCGGCAAGGTAAAGCTTGGTGATGCAAAAGGGACATATCCTGGGCATCCTGGCTTCGTTGATATGCGCTTGCCAGAGAATCAGTGCGCAACTTACGAGGCAATAAAATACAGAAAGACAAATGATGTCGCCGGTTACCTGAAGACCGATAAGGATTTTATCACCGAATACGCTATCATTGCACCGTATACGTTGTATCCTTTTTTCTACCTGCTGATTAACGAGCATTCAGAGATCACACAAAGCTGGCTGGAAAACTGGCGGCTCTACAATGACAACGACAAAGAGTATGGCTTTGTACAGAGCGGCGCTTCATACATTGCAACTAGCTATAAGTTTCGCAGAGGGGCCTTGTTAGCGGAGCAAAAAATCATTCTGAATGAGACATCAATACAGTTAGTTCGAGACATCATCACGTTAACATCTGATGCAAGAAAGGCGCTGAAAGATCAAGGGAACGGCGATTATAAGTACATGCTAATAAAAGCACGAGGATTTATGGCTCCTGGCAGAGTGACTAATATTATCAACTGTAATCGAGAAGAAATGCGAAAGTCAGAGCTGGGCAAAAAAATCCTTGAGCCTTCTTCTATTACGGATACGGAAAGAGCTGGTTCGATTTTTAGAAATCTCTCAGTCTCTTCATTTCGAGCAAGTCGTGCCGTGTTAGTTTACCTAAAAACTAAAAGCACTAAGGCCATGAGTGAAGCGTTAGGGCATGAAAGCTATCAACCAAAGCTGCTGAGCCATTATCTACCTACTCCCATTTTGCGCTATTTTCAAGATAGATGGGTTCGTATTTTTCAGAATGCACTCGTGTATGAAGCTATGAAGGAGAGTGACTACCTGTTTGAAGCTGTCGATTTTAGCGAAAAAGAACTTGATGACTTTCTACGCCATCATCAGCTAAAACCTCTGCCAGAATACTTAGCAGCAGGTAAGATTTCCGACTTGCCACTCAAGTGTAAAACTGGCAGTGCAGGCAACAGCGATATAGGCATCGAAGCAATTATTCCCGTCTCTGTGCCTGTTTTGTCAGTGATGAGCACCCTTGTAGATTTGGTAGAAAATGCCAGTGAATCACAAAGATTTACATCTGTTGCATCCCAGTGGTATGAAACATCAAAGTTTGTTCTTTCTCATATTAAAACCAGTGAAAGCTATTCCAGAGAGCTCGTTGGAGCTCTTGAAGAAGCGAGCAAAAAACCTTTTCCCAAGGATAAATTAGCGGAAGCTGTCTATGTCGCTTAAATTAGCTGTCGATAACGGAGAAAAAGAGATAGGCAACATGTCGCAGGAAGAGTTGGTCGAAGCTCAAAAAATAGCGGTAAGTATGTCATTTGAGCAGCGTAGCGACTTTTACAACAAGCTTCTTCATAAGGCTGTCCCCTCATATATTGACCCAGCCCGAGAGCCGAGCTGGCTTAAGAACGACTTCAAAGAGCCCGTTTGGAAGTGCAAGTTTGGCAAAATAGAAAAAATAATAGACTTTAACGTTAAGCTAAATGATGGTGAGTTACTGACCTCAGGCAAGCATCGAGAAACTTTAGATGCAATGAAATATTGGTTATGCACCTTGAACCATCCTCGATATTGTGGTGGACGAAGTCTTGCTACTAGTCTTGCGAAAAGGAAGATTATTCAAGGTTTACACATCTTAGATATGCTACTGATAAGAGCCAAGCACTTCAATATTGCTGAGCATGGCTTATCACTTATTAACAGAAACGACGCCTTATCTCTGCTAACAACGATACAGAGTGGCGTTGTAGATGGAATCTATGACTTCTCAAACCAAGTTAGCAGTTTCTTAGCTACACAAATTCAGACTGTTTCAGAGTTCGATATAGCTGATGCCCGTGAAAAATACCCTACAATTGTTGATGTTCCAAGAGTGCAGAGTCTACCTTTAAGTTACGAACAAATTGTGAAGGCAAGAGTATGGCTGTTAAATCAGGGGGCTTACTGCAAACTTCATAGTTCCCCTGTTGATCGCGGAGTTAGCAACATACTTTTCAGAAAAAACATATTGCGAAACACCCTACAAGGAATGAGCATAATTATTCCCACTTATCCTGAATTAAGGATTATGCCAAGTGAGGTTGGAACTGAATATCGTAGAGTTCCAACATCAACAAAAGAAGGTGAAGGAATGGTGGAACAGCAGTATCGGCTTTATTTGGGGCTATTTCGTTCACTAGCATTAATTGAGGGAGGAGTACCAGTTGAAAGTGTTGCCGAACTGGACTGGAAGGGAGTTAAAGAGTTACTTTCTGTTGTAAAGGTGGGGCGTCATCGTACATTACCAGCCAATGTCGTTTTTGAATCGTTAAAAAATGCATTTGAGTTTTTCTACAAATATGCTGGTGACATCTTGGATTCGGTTGCTCAATTTCTTGAATATCAACCGAAAATAACTAGCACTAGAAGTCAACGATATATTGATAGAAACAATGCTGCGAAGCGTGTAACCAGTCCGAAATTGCAAGAATTAGGTGTTAAGGGCTGGCGTATCTCGGATGAAAAGGACGCCCGCTTGGTTCCAGAAGATTATTTTCAAAGACTCAGAGCTAATGAGGGCTTGGGCGAGCTATATGAAGTGTTGCTGGGAAGTGTTCAAATCATTATTGGGGCTATGATGGCTCGAAGAGTAAATGAGCTGTACGGGCTTAAGCATGACTGCTTGGTGCCCAATAAAAATCCTTATCTGGCTGAAAATGAAAATACCAGCTTTTCGCTGGTCTTTGAGAATTCTAAGTCAGGTGAAGGCGAAGAGCGTGAAGAGCTGGCACGCCCCATCATATTATCTGGTGCAAAGCTTGTATGGACGCTACAGCAGTTTAGAGAGCGGTTGGTGAACTCGGGTGCAGTGAAAGTTAGTGACGGCCTGCTGTTTCAAGTTGATAAAAGGTTAGCGACCGTTATGACAATCGATACCAAAGCCCAATACTATCGCTCGTTAGATACGTTCTCGGATTACTTCCAGACAAAGGTTGTTCGTATGAGCGATGGCGAGGTTTACCGATACTATATTCGGCAACATCAGTTGAGACGTTTCTTTGCGATGGCTTTTTTTTGGGGAAGCGGTTTTGCGGGTCTTGATACGCTTCGCTATTTCTTGGGTCATACTGATGCTGAGCACTTATACCACTATATTACAGAATTAACGCCGGGCTTAGTTTTACGCAGTGTAAAAGCTGAAACGCTGGTGCATGGCATTAACCGTGATGAAATCGAGAATATTGAGAGTCTGCGTGAGATCCTGAAAAATCGCTTTGGGGTGAGAGATATACAAATTCAGTCATTGGAAGAAGTTGCGGAACTACTAGAAGATGAGATTGACGATGGTGTAATTAAAACGGAGCCACCTCTGAGCGAAATTCGCACCGAGATTGAGAAAGACATTTTTGAGTTGATTACTGACGGAACGATTGACCTTCAGCCAACATTTGCCAATGTCGTAAATGATGAAGGTGAAACCGTACAAAAAATTCACCTTGTTTTGAAAGTCGAGGAAATTAAAGATGGCGATTAATGAAAAGCATGCCCGCTCTGTAGTTGCAACAAGCGAGCTGCTCAAAAGTGTAATTGCAGAGCCTTCAAGCTATGAAGCCGACGTAGATTTTATCGCAACTTTAAAGTCTCAAGGGAGACTGGCTAAATATGAAAATGCTAGCCTTAGCATTACCTCATGCGCTCTTAATACTCTAAAAACGGCAGCAGATGAGATTCTGGAAGATGGCTATGAAGGATTAGAACAACTCAGAAAGAGCGCTATCTTGACTATTAATGGACATAGCGAGAAGCGTGAAGCAAGCAATAAAAGCTCTAAATTAGGTTTAGCAAAACTCGTGGCTGAGCAAGAATTAGAAATTACGAAGCTGGAGCAGCATAACGTCCTCTTAACCAGTCTGGTTGTTGAGCTAATGAGTAAAGCTCGAAAATATGCCAATCGAGGTGATGCAACTACCAAAGCGCTATGCGCAAAAGAAATGAAAGAAGTCAGCACTCAAATCTCGTTTTCTCAAAACAGCAAGCTGGTACAAGAACTTATTAAAAATGGCTCGTAGACGCAGAAAGCAACTGTTTAGCCGCCTTCCAGAAGGGGCGACATTGCCAAGAAACGTAGATTTATTTGGTCATGTAGTTGCTCGAGATGCCCAAAACCTTCCCTTGATGTATTGGCCTGACGGTTATCCCTGTTTTGAAGCCAACGCATATATGCTGGCGCAATGGAGAAAAGGAAAAAGCCGTCGTAATCGGGGTGGAACCATAGCTGAGTATGCAAAAAATATCAGTCCGCTGCTACGATTCTGTCATGACAATAATATGGATCTAATTAACCTAACAGACAATTGGTTTAGGGTGTTCATTAATACATTGCAGGTGCGAGTTTATTGTGAGCAAGTTCGAACTGCAAATGAAGTATTGAAGATCGGTCGACGTTGTATCGACTTCTTACAGTGTGTCGGTCAGCTTCATTCTGACGATACGTTTTTAGGCGAGAAGAATTGCAGCGTCAATGTAGAGAAGAAAAACTTAAAAATCAAAAGCAAGAAGGGTAAGCCTGTTTATCGCAGCTATTGGCATCACGACAGCTTTCCCACACCTGATCCTGTTAGAAAGAAAAGCCCTATTAGCCTTGATGTCGTAAAACAGTTAAAAGACGAAGCTAACAAAATAAAAGACCTTGGAATACGCCTCCGAACAACTCTCCTAATTGCCTGTTTTGAGCAAACTGGGGGACGTCGATATGAAGTTTCTCATATACGTATTGAGGACATCGAAAAGGCAGACTTGGAAGAAGGTAGCGCTCCGTTACTCCCAATGCTGACAGTAAAAGGAGGCGAGCCAAGGGAAGTTCCAGTACCAAGGGCTTTTATTCAACAGTCGATGTGGTATATCAAGCGAGTGCGAAGTCGAATAATCCGCCGAACTATCGGCAAAGCAAATGATCACGGCTTCCTGCTAATTAACCATAAGAATGGGAAAAAGCTGGCAGTAGACACCCTGACGACTGAATTAAGCGAGTTGTGTGTTGCTGCTGGCATTAGCACGAAACAAGGCCATGCGCACCTGTTTCGTCATGGCTACATAACACAAAAAATCAAAGCCATGATTTTGCATCATGATATTGCTAACAAAGACGAGTTTCGAAAGGCGCTACTTAATAGTGAAACTTTCAAGCTAGAACTCCAGCAATGGACGGGACATAAAAATATAGACTCGTTAGACACCTACATTGATCTGGCTTTTAATGAACTCAGCAACATGGAGATGGTATTTGACGCAATAGCTCTTGGCTCTGCCGTAAGTGTTGTGTTTGACCAACTGGATGCATTAAAGGCTAAGAGTGAATCTGGCCAAGTGACGGTCACACATTTGCTGGAAGAATTCGAAGGCCTTTTAACAGCCTTTAAAGAAGATGTGAATCGCTCTAAAAAGGCAATATCCACTGAGGCATAAATACAAGAAATAAAGGAGTTACTGTAGTGTACTCAAACGAGCACCTTGTAAGCTCCAGATAATTTGCATAAAGAAATGCTCTTGCTCTCTTCGCATTTCACTTTCAATTTGTGTGTACTCATCACTCACAAAATCAACGGTTTTATTATCCGCAGGATCTTTCACTATACTGACACCCCTTGTATTATCAAATTTGATAATAATTTCTTATTCAGTTGCCTATGATTTTTTGTAGCACAGCTACATACATTTTGTTTATTTCTAGCTCTATAGCACACTATCAACGATATTGAGTAAGCCTATAATCGGAATGATAAAACGCAGCTTCTTAGTCTTTAAACATCCTACTGATAGCCACTTCTGAAGCAATGAGCACTGACTAAGGCATGCGTCAATTCGGGTTGTGAGAATTGTATGTAATTTGAAAGTTAAAGAATTAGATAGTGGAGCAAAGCAGTCACAATTATCAAACCACAAAAAGGATGGCGTACCAATGGTTTTTAAGGTATAAAAAACACATGATATTTGTGCACCTTTAAGTCATAAGAACATTAATCTTTTTAGAAACTTATTAACTCCTTTGCCTCATTTTTATTAGTCTAACTTGGAGAAAAAAAACGCCTTCCAGACGGTGGTTGATAAGTTAGATTTTCATGAGCCGTTTAAATCAATCTGAAAAAAGCCATTCGATAACAAACATCTTATAAGTACAATTAACCCTACCACTTGAAAGTAAGTAATCTTTGGTAGAGAAAATGTGTCTGGGATTATCCAATTCCAGATAAAATATGCAGGTATTGAAGTAATAACTATATTCAATATATGAATCGGTAGCGTGAAGAGCAAAGCATCACTTAATTTCATTTTAACATCACCATCAATAGGAGAGTTACAAAACAAAAGGCATTATTAACTAAACAAAAGACACTGACAGCTAAAATTACGAAGTGTCGTCTTGTGGTTAGTAAGCCGTTTTTAGACTCTTACATCTTCTATCTTAAGCGTCTCAATTTCGTCGTATTCCAAAAAGCCCTCCAGCCTGAGTTGGTTGTATTGAGACAATTTGCCTTCATTTTCACTAAGTAACATGTATGTGTTACCCGATGCTTGTTGCCAAACATAGCCAGCAGGGATCTTTCGAAGTGTGTCAGTAGTTGCGCCGCTTGATAATCGCCATTCATCAAATTCATTCCAGTTTGATAAAATTTTATAAAAGATACGGTCAGCTGATATTTTTACTATTACCCAACCGTCAGGTATTAAATCAATTTCACGGTAGCTAAAGTCATTCATAAATTGAATTCTCCAAAATCTTAAAGGGCATAACCTACAAACCAAGCTCTAGAACCTCTTGTCTGAATCGACCAAAGATGCTGAGTGTTTTTTCATAGTTTGTGCTTAATGTGTGTTTTGGGGTTGGTGAAGCAATAAGACTGTTGGGCAAAGTATCATTATCTTCAGTTAACGGGGTTTTGTTAATCGAGACACTCTCAATAAAATCACTAAGCTCTACCCTTAAGTCGGGCTTCTTTTCTTCTTCAAATTGTTCTGCCTCTGTAGCTTGGTGATCTATAAGCATGCTCTTATTCATTTTTTCAAATTTGACAACATCTGCTTTTTCGGGGATGTCATCGGCTATTCGATAAGCATACTCAAGCAGTTTAGGTTCAGCTGGCATGAATAGATAAGCGTCTTGGTTATGATGCCCGGTAATTCTTAAATTTCTGCCATTTATCTGCCGAAAATACATTTCGGTCTTGATTCTAGTTAAGTGGCAGATGACTTGAAGTCTAGGGATATTAGTACCTTCACTGATCATCCCAATGGAAATAACCCATTTAGAATCAGAGTTTCGATAGCTGCGGATCAGACCGGTTGGGTCATCTTCTTGGTATGTTATGATTGAAACATCTTCATTAAGGTGTGCTCGCATCAATTCAGCTATTTGCATGACATGATCCACAGTTGATGCAACAACAAGCCCGCCTGCATCTGGATTAACTTTTCTCAATTCATCTAATTTTTCGTTTGCCTGTTCAAGGATATGTGTAAGCAATAATTTATTTTGAATCACTTGTTGATAGGGAAACGATGAATGAGATAAAAGATCTTTAAAACTAGAATAGGATTTATGTTCTTTGTCCTTTTTCACAGTTATATCGTTATTATCGATTGCAACGATTTGTGGTAAACGGCATACACCATCTCTAATCGCATCAGACAAACCATAGATGAAGTCACATTGAATTTTGTTGGTGTAATCACAATAGTTCGATAGCACAATAGGGGCTGTATCTGACCGCCAGGGTGTTCCTGTTAATGCCAGCGTATAACTTGCTTTACCTTGTATATTCAGGATAATTTGTTCACCCCAGCTATTTGAATTTCCGATATTGGAGCCTGCACAATGGTGTATTTCATCAAAGATGACTAATATTTTGTGTTGTTCAAATAGATACCAAAGCTCTTCATCCAAATACTGCATACTCTGATAAGTAAGTGAACACCCTTTGGCTCCCATCTTTCCATCGAACTTCTCACCAATTACGTCTTCGAGGGTTTTAGTAAAATCGTTACAGACAACTGATGAAGGTGAAAAACAAATAACTAAATCAATTAGACCTTGCTCCAGCATGTTTTTAGCGAGTGATGAAGCCATATGGGTTTTCCCTGCTCCTGGAGTGGCTAAAACCAAGTAATGCCGCTTATTTATAGAAAATTTTTCGAGGGCACTTTCTATGCATTCTGATTGCCATTGACGTAACTTCATATTCGTTATCTACCTTGTTGAATAACACTCTCAATCGCTTTAATAGAACCCAAGAGCCTGTTACTTTGCTCTCTAGCTTCATTGTATTTGGGTTGTATATCACTCTGTAACTCGGGGAAATCACTACAAATTCTCTTATACTCTTCAGCTTCACCTATGAGGATCAATAACTCTTCTTTACGCTCAAAAAGATCCTTTTTTAATTGGTTTGGCAGGTCATCAATTTGTTTGTTGGTGGCAGTCGTGATTTGTTCTGCAGGATGCTGCTTGTTGCTCAGTAATTCATCTGAGGAAAACAATTTTGTTTTGATATAAGAAGGGATCTTTCTTCCTTTCGAAACAGATTTTTGAAGCAAGCCTTTTCTAACCATGCGCTCTAGGCTTGCATAAACCAGTCGTCTTACTTCATCAGGATCAAGACTTTTGTCAGTGCTAAGTGCAAGAAAGGCGGTTCTTACTTCAACCACTGTGAAATAGTTACAATTTGGTGCGGTAATGATTTGAGCTATAAGGTGATGCAATTTCATAAAAAGTTGCTCCCGAATACAGAATAGCCAAATAAACAATTTGATATGTAATGAGGGATTATAATCCGTGATATTATAATCCTCAACATGAAATAGTAGCTTGTTTGGAACAAAGGGATTTCCAATGAGCTATCTAATTCAACAATTTGCCCAAAAGTTAAGAACCCTGAGAACAAAAAAAAATATCTCACAGGATGCGCTATCGAAACTGACTGATATTGATAGAAGTTATATCGGTCGCATAGATCGTGGTGAAGTAAACATCAGCTTAGACAAGCTATTTAAAATATCCAAAGCACTTGAGTGTCAGCCAGCAGACTTGATGCCAAACATAGACTACAAAGAAAAAAAGTAAAAAAGCGGAAACATTTAATAATTCATTTGCTGCTTCATTAGCAACTGAATTTTGCTCAAAAAGGGAAGTTACTATGAGTAATGTAAATATAAGACGAGCTGTAGAGAACATTAAGTTTGGTATTAATATCTACACCCCATTAGTTGAGCTTGTCGTTAATGCGATACAAGCTATTGAACAAAAAAAGAATACTGACGGTAAAGTTGAAATATTGATCAAAAGATCAGCGCAACAAGGAATGGATTTTGATAGCCTTCCTGAGGTTATTGGCTTCGTAGTAACTGATAACGGTATTGGTTTCAACAATCAAAATCGTACCTCTTTTGATACCCTATATTCAGAACACAAAATCGACATTGGTGGTAAAGGCTTTGGTCGTTTTACGTGTCTAAAATATTTTGAAGACCTTGTTATTTCGAGTAACTACATTGAAGGTGATACTAAGTTTAATCGCTCTTTCAAGATGGGTAAAAAGAACGATATTATTGAGAACGAAAAAGTTACACCAAGAGATTTTGAGCATACTGGCACAACAGCTGAACTGAAGTCTATTAAGAAAACCAAGTTTGTTGAGAAAGGTCATAAAACGATAGCTCGTACCTTGTTCGAAAAGCTACTTCCCTATTTTTGTACAGATGGATATTCTTGCCCTGTTGTAGAGTTAAAAGACGAGTATAACGGAGCAATTATTACACTGAACGACTTTCTTAAGAAAGAAGGTAAAGACTCAATTATTGAACTGAAAAGCTTTAATCAAGAATTCATATTGAGGGAAAATAATGGTGCTAATCAAGCTTTTGATGTGCGTGTGTTTAAATTCTACTCGCCAAAACAACAAAAAAGCCAGATCAATTTAGTGGCTCATAAGCGAGCAGTAACCAATACCCCAATACAAAGCTATATCCCCGAATTTGAAGAAGAATTTAGCGAAACTAATGACGCTGGTAAGACTAAAAATTTCATATTAAAAGTGTATGTTTTTTCTTGTTTTCTTGATGAGCATGTTTCATTGGAACGTGGAAATTTTGATTTTAGTAAAGAAAGTGATGTGCAATACGGTATTTCTCAAGTTCAGATTGAAGAGCAAGCTATAAATGCAGCGCAAGAAGTCGTAAGCTCAGAAGTAAATAAACGAAGCTCTAAAAAGCAAAGTTTAGTGGTTGACTATATTAACAAAGAAGCTCCTTGGCACACTCAAATGCTGGACACAGTGGATTTATCAAACTTGCCGATGAACCCTTCAGATGAACAAATAGAACTGACTTTTCAAAAAGCTAAGTTTAATGCCGAAGGTGAGCTAAAAAAAGATGTTAAAGCCATTTTAGCATCTGAAGATGTCGAATCTTTGCATGATAAAGCAGCCGATATTTTAGGTCGAATATCTGACTCGAATAAAAATGACCTAGCACATTATGTAGCATTAAGATGCAGTGTTATCGATATTTTCGAAAAGAGCTTAGAGTCTAAGGAAAATGGTAAATATTCCTCGGAAGGAATAGTTCACGATATTATTTTTCCACGAAAAGGTGATTCATTGACAACGCCATTTCACGAACATAACCTATGGCTCATCGATGAACGATTAAACTTCACCGAATACTTATCATCAGATTTACCATTAGAAGGTAGCCGTTCAGATCGCCCTGATCTATTAGCTTATGATCAGCGAGTAGTCTTTAGAGGGGAAAATGAACCTAGTAACCCCGTTATGGTCTTTGAATTTAAAAAACCAAAACGTAATGATTTTGCTAATCCATCATCAAAAGACGATCCAGTGAATCAAGTTATTCGTTATGTACGAAAAATCAGAAATGGTGATTTTGAAACGCCTGAAGGTCGAGAGATTAACATAGAAAGCAATACCCCATTCTATGGCTATGTAGTGTGTGATTTTGATAAGAAAGTAAGGACCTGGTTAGAAGAAGAGCATGACTTTAAACCTATGCCAGATCGTAAAGGATATTTCAGATGGCACGCAAATCTCAACTTATACCTAGAAGCGCTAAGTTGGGACAAAGTGTTAAAAGACGCAGGTATGCGCAATAAAGTATTTTTTCATAAGTTAGGTATCAAATAGCGCTAACTTGCATTCAAGAATTTAAGACAAATTAAAGATGCTAACAGGTAAATTAAAAAACCAAGTAGATGAAGTCTGGGAAGTATTCTGGACAGGCGGCGTTACCAATCCTATCTCAGTTATCGAGCAATTCACATATCTACTTTTTATCCGCCGTTTGGATGAAATACATACAGCTCGTGAGCGCCAAGCTATGTTGCTTGATGCAGAAGTCGCTAATCCTATTTTTTCGAGCGAACAAGAAAAGTATCGCTGGAATAAGTTTAAAAACATAGACCCTCAGGTCATGTTTGATTTAGTCAAAGACAAAGTATTCCCGTTTATTAAAACCATTAACGGTGAAGATACCAGCTTTGCTAAGCACATGACTGATGCCATCTTCATGATCCCCAAAGCCCAAGTGCTCGATAAGGTAGTGAACCTAATCGATAAGATTGATATGGATGATCGTGATACTAAAGGCGATTTATACGAGTACATGCTATCGAAGTTACAAAATTCGGGTACTAACGGCCAATTCCGAACGCCTCGCCACATAATTCAAATGATGGTGGAAATGATGCAGCCAAAACTGGATGGTAATAAGTCAGACATAATTTGTGACCCCGCTTCTGGTACGTGCGGCTTTTTAATGGCATCAGAAGACTATGTGCGTAAGCAGTTTAAAAATGAGCTAATGAAGCCTGAAAACAGCTACCATTTTCATAACAAAATGTTCAGTGCTTACGACTTTGACCAACACATGTTACGGATTGGTGCGATGAACTTAATGCTACATGGTATTGAACATCCAACCGTAGAATACAAAGATTCGTTGAGCGATCACGGTGAGCAAAATATCAGTGATAAATACACACTTATTTTAGCTAACCCGCCATTTAAAGGCAGTGTTGCTTACGATGAGCTTTCACCGGACTTATTAACCGCATTAGGCAAAACACCTAAGAAAGCAGCTACCAAAGTCGAAGTAGATGAAGACGGCAACAAGAAAAAGAAAAAAGGCCCATCAGAGAAAACCGAGTTGCTGTTTTTAGCGCTGATCCTACGCATGCTCCAACCAGGTGGTCGAGCAGCTGTAATTGTGCCAGACGGCGTATTATTTGGTTCTACCAAGTCTCACAAAGAAATCCGTAAAGCCATTATTGAAGACCATAAATTAGATGCAGTGGTATCACTACCATCAGGTGTATTTAAGCCTTATGCAGGTGTATCTACCGCTATTTTATTCTTCACCAAAACCAACAGTGGCGGTACAGACAAGGTGTGGTTTTACGACATGCAAGCCGATGGTTTTTCTCTTGATGATAAACGTACACCCTTAATTAAAGATCAGGAATTAACCACTGAAGCGGATGCTATTGATACTTCATTGTTAGATGAAGACAAAGCACCTTCCGAACATGAAACTCACAAGCTCAATAACATTCCCGATGTGCTTTACCGTTGGCAACAGCTAGGTAATGAGAGCGAGCGAAAACGTACAGAGCAGAGCTTTTATGTGCCAGTAGCTGAAATTATCAGTAACGATTACGACCTTTCAATAAACCGCTATAAAGAAGTGGTTTACGAAGAAGTAAAATATGACGAGCCCGAAGTTATTTTAAAGCGCATTAAAGAGCTGCAACAAGCGATGGATAAAGTGATTACTGATTTGGAAGCAATGCTGTGAGTTGGGAAAAAGTAATTCTCGGTAACTTATGCAGTGTTGTAACGAAAGGAACAACCCCAACATCCGTAGGGTTAAACTTTAGTGATTCAGGTGTTCCATTTTTGAGAATCCAAGATATTACAAATGATGGTCTGACACTGGAAAAGTGCCTTTATATTGATGAAGAGGCTCATAAAACGCTAAAAAGGTCAGCGATTAGAGCAGGTGATTTTCTAATTACCATTGCTGGTACTATAGGAAAGGTAGCAATTGTTCCGGATGATTTTCCAGAGTGTAACTGTAATCAAGCTCTCGCAATTTTAAGGTTCGACCAAAATAAGTTGTTGCCTAAGTTTCTATACTTCTGGCTTCAAACTCAGGATGCTATGAGCCAAATAGCTGGTAAAAAAGTAACAGCAACGATTTCAAATTTGAGTCTAGGTCAAATTAAAAATTTAGAAATTTCACTTCCACCATTAACTACGCAAAAGAAAATTGCGGAAGTATTAGAAAAAGCCGATACCTTGCGTGGACAATGCCTACAAATGGAACAAGAGCTTAATACCCTCGTTCAATCTGTGTTTTTAGATATGTTTGTAGGCAAAGATTTTCCACTAACCAAGCTAGAAAAACTCGCCGCAAATAGTAAGCACGCTTTATCGAGTGGTCCATTTGGTTCATCTTTAACGTCAAAGCATTATGTTGAAGATGGAGTATTGGTTTTACGGGGAATGAATGTTACAAAAGGAAGTGTGAATCTTGATAAGGTAAAATACATAAGCCAAGAAAAAGCTGACGAAATAAAAAGAAGCAAATTAGTAGAGAATGACGTTGTTGTCGTTGCAGTAGGGGCTTCTGGGTACGCAATCTCTATTCCTAAAGGATTTCCTCAAGCTGTTATGTCTCAAAATTTCAATAAAATTACGCCGAACCTTGAGCTAGTTGAACCAATTTACTTAGCTAATGCACTCAATAGTGATTTTGTACAAAGACAAATTAATAAAGAGATTACAGATACAGTCAGAACCTTTTTAAGTCTTACCAAATTGAAATGTGTTGATATTCCGGTTCCTCCTAAAGAGCTACAAAAAGAGTTTGTGGAAAGGTTATCAGATATTGACGCCTTAAAATCACTTGCTTTAAATAGACTTAGTTTTGCGATCGAAAACTTTAACTCTCTGATGCAAAAAGCATTTAAAGGCGAACTTAATTTAAAGGATGTGGCTTAGCGTCATCAACCTCAAAGCTAAGCAAAGGACTTTATTAAAGGAATAGCAATGTCGAACTTCAACTTTTTAACTGAATGGCCGAAGTTACAAGAACACGCTAAGCAAGCCGAGGCTGCCGTTAACTCTGATCCTCGTTCTAGCTGTTTTTACAGCCGTTATACACTAGAGCGATTAGTGCAGTGGATGTACGAGTTCGACAATTGGTTAGAAAAGCCTAAATACGATACCACTTTAAATACATTGATTAACCAGCGAGAATTTAAAAACTCGCTGGGCAGCAATATCTTCCCCAAAATTAAGGCGGTACAAAAAGCCGGTAATAACGCGGTACATAGCGAGCGTAAAGTATCACCAACCGAATCAACGCAAAGCCTAAAAGAGCTGCATCATATTCTGTATTGGTTTTATCGCACTTATACAGCAACTAAGCCAGCGACTAATCAAATATTCGACTTAGCTAATTTACCTAAAACCATTCAAATTGACGCTAACTTGGTATTAAGCAGTGCCAAGAAGTTAAAAGAATTACAAAAGCAGCTTTCTGAGCGTGATGACAAACATCAAGAAAAACTCGATAAAGAGCGAGAACAAAACCAAGATCTTAAAAATCAACTAAAGGCACTACAGCAACAGTTATCTGAACAAAAAGCACAAAATGCCAAAGCAGCTGAAAGTGAAAAAGATCCGCACGATTACAACGAAGCGGAAACTCGCACTTTCATCATTGATCAGTACCTAAAAGAAATGGGCTGGAACCTAGATGCTGCCAATGTAAAAGAGTTTCCTGTTAGTGGTATGCCGATTTCAAAACAAAACCCAAAAGGTAATGGTTTTGTTGATTACGTTTTATGGGGTAAAGACGGTAAACCGTTAGCGGTTGTTGAAGCAAAGCGCACCACAATTAACGCCAAAGAAGGTAAGCGCCAAGCTGAGCTCTATGCTGATTGTTTGGAGAATGCCCCTCAGTTTGGCGGCCAACGTCCGTTGATTTATTACACCAATGGTTACGATATCTATTTTTGGGATGACGAAAACTACGCTGAACGCTCAGTACAAGGATTCTTAAACCAAGATGAAATGCAGCGTTTAATTGATAGACGCACCTTAGCCAAAGCATTAAATACAGTAGAGCTTGATACTAATATTGCAGGTAAAGGTCGGCCTTATCAGCGCTTAGCGATTAAATCGGTATGTGAGCAATTTGACGATGGAAAACAGCGTAAATCGCTATTAGTCATGGCTACAGGTACTGGTAAAACCCGGACTACGATTGCCCTTGTTGATATTTTAATGCGTGCTGGTTGGGTTAAGAACATTTTGTTTTTGGCCGATCGTAATGCGTTAGTAAACCAGGCTAAAAAAGAATTTTCTAAGTTACTACCTAAATCATCACCAGAAATATTATCGAGTGGCACAAGTGCATTAAAAGGTAGGCTGTATCTGTCTACTTACCCAACCATGATGAATCTCTTGAGTGCTGCGCCTGATAGTCGTTTATTTGGTGTTGGTCATTTTGATTTGGTGATAGTTGATGAAGCGCACCGTAGTGTTTATAAAAAGTATCGCTACATATTTGATTATTTTGATGCCTTGTTGCTTGGGTTAACCGCAACGCCTAAACGTGATATTGACAAAAATACCTTTGATATTTTTGAACAACCAGAGGGCAACCCTACCTACGCATACGAATTAAAAGAAGCTATTGACGACAAGTTCCTAGTACCACCAAAAGATGTGAAAGTTGATTTAGGTTTTGTTCGCAAGGGTATTAAGTACGCTGAGCTCTCTGATGCTGAAAAAGAAGAGTGGGAAAGCAAAGAACAACTTGAAGGCAAAGACGAAGTTTTGCCATCAGAAGTAAATAAATTTTTGTTTAACAAAGATACGGTAGATAAAGCGTTAGAAGTGCTGATGGAGCGAGGAGTTAAGGTAGCCGGTGGCGATAGATTAGGTAAAACCATTATTTTTGCGGCCAACAATGATCATGCTGACTTTATCGTTGAACGTTTTGATGCCAATTATCGAAAGTACAAAGGCAAGTTTGCCCGAGTGATCACTTATAAAGAAACATATGCTGACTCGCTAATTGAAGAGTTTAAAGGCGAAAAAAAACCTTCAGATCCAAATATTCCACTTACTATCGCTGTGTCGGTAGATATGCTCGATACCGGTATTGATGTTCCTGAAGTAGTTAATTTGATGTTCTTCAAAGTAATTAAATCAAAAGTTAAGTTTCTTCAAATGCTGGGCCGTGGTACTCGTTTATGTGAAGATCTTTTTGGTCCTGAAGATAATAAGCTGTTCTTTAAAGTATTTGATTGCTGTAAGAACTTTGAATACTTCGAAATGAATCCTGATGGAGCCAAAGACAATGGGGCTAAATCGCTGTCTCAAGCGATATTTGAAAAGCGATTAACACTATCACAGCAGTTAATTGATAACGAGCAATTCGGTACTTACGGCGCCCAATATCAGCGCTACTTGATAAAAACACTGCATAATCGTGTCGCTGGAATGAACTTGGACAACTTTATTGTTCGTCCAAATCGACAAGTTATCGAAAAATACCAGCAAGTTGATAAGTGGCTTAACTTAACTACCGAACATTTAGCTGAACTTGAAAAACAAGTCGCAGCTTTACCTACAGAGGCAGAACCTTTAGAGCCTAATGAAAAAGAAGAAGAGTTAGCGCTGCGTTTTGATCACATGATTTTAACTATGCAGCTAGCGTTAACCGAGAAAACAGGTATCACTGACTTCTATCGAGATAAACTCAATCAAATAGCGGCGAAGCTTGAGAGTAAAGCAAGTGTACCAGCTGTCGGTGAACAACTAGAGTGGCTACAGTATATTCAGTCAGCAAATTTCTGGACTGATTTAACACTCGAAGAATTAGAGCAAACTCGCCGTAAGCTTCGTTTATTAATGCGCTTTATTGAAAAAGAAAGCACCGGTGTTGTTTACACCAACTTCCAAGATGAAGTGGTCGATGTGATTGAAAACGAAGGCGTATATGAGTTTGGGCAAGATGATGGTTTAGAGTTATATCGCAAGAAAGTTGAGTCTTACATAAGAGAAAATCAACACAATTTAACCATTCAGCGTATTAAACGTAATCAACCAATCACTAAGTTAGATTTGGAAGAGTTAGATAATAAACTATTTGAGGCAAGCGGTATCGCTGATATGGAAACGTATCAATCAACCATCCATCCTGACAAGTCTCTCGGCGTATTTATACGTGAGTTAGTTGGTTTAGACCGAGGTGCTGCTAAAGAAGCCTTTGCCGACTATTTAGACGAAGCTAGATTTAACAGCCAGCAAATTCGCTTTGTAAATACCATCATCGATTTTTTAACTCAGAACGGCGTAATGAGTCCTGCGATGTTGGCAAAACCCCCATTTTCGGATATCCATTTTGAAGGTGTATTTGGTTTATTTGATGATAGTGTGGCAATGGATTTGAGAAACCGTATTAAACGTTTGGAAGCACAAGCAGTTGGCGAATAGCCAAAGGTAAATATGAAAGTTTATTATTCAACAAGCCCTATTTATGAAGATATTACAGGCATCTTTTTAAGATTAGATAATGTAGGTACCTACTATTCATCTCCTTGGGATGACTTTGGTTACACTGTAACCTTCGATATTTATGCCGTGAGAGAAAATCAAGAGTCACACATCACTCTTGGCCGTATCAAGCTCTTAACAAAAGACCATGATGATACGTCAAAATATTTTGAGGAAAATGGAACAAAAACCGACAGTAAATCGTTAATAGAAATTACAGATATTCTAGAGCCTGAAAGGTTCGTATCATTAGGTACGGATTTAGATTACTACCGAAAAATCCAAGCATATTTTGACTCAGAAGAGTCAGTAGATGATTATTTATCCGTACTTTGTGATTTAAGTTTTAACTCATCCAATTATGAAGAAATTTCTCAATGGGAAGGTTTCTCTTTCACCATTATGAGAGATAGTTCTGCAAAACTTGCAATCTACAAGAAAGGGTATGCTATAGCTAGAGGTCGTTATGAGCCAGAGCATAATTTCTCTATTGAAATAGATTCTTTGCCCGAAACATTTGAGCCTGTTGATTTTTCATTTGATGCAAAACGGAAAATAGGTGAATCTCGTATTAACTTGTTAATAGGTAAAAATGGAGTGGGTAAAACGCATATATTAAGGCATATAACAGAGATAATCTCTGGCTTTGGTAATGAACCTAGTAAGTGGCCATTTTTTCATAAATTACTCGTTATAGCTTTCTCTCCATTCGAAAATTTTTACACAAAAACTCAAATTCTAGAGCTGCTTGATAAAAAGCGCAAAAAGAAAACTAAAAAGAATGATAAAAGTAAGAAAAGAAAATTGCTTGCGATTAATGAGTACGCCTATATCGGCTTCAGAAATGAAGGTGGAAGCTTTGATTTAAATTTGCCTAATGAGCTATCCGCTAAATCAATTGAAAATATTCTTTCGTATGATAATGAAAACAACTGGTGGGATACTAATAATCGACTAAAAACACTATTTAGTACCCTCAAGCTTTCGATTGATTTCGATGAAATCAGGCTTATAAGTAAGAATGAAAGTGAGATTACTCTCAACGCTGATTCAAAAATTAACCCAAAGAATTTTAAACACCCTATAAATTATGTCAAAGGTATAAGGTTTTACTTGAGAGGCGAGCAAGTTGAACTCAGTTCCGGTCAACTGATATACTCGTATATGATCCCTTCAATTGTCTCCGAAATAAAAGAGGAAAGTTTAATAATATTAGATGAGCCTGAGTTATATTTACATCCTAGTATGGAAATTGGGCTTATAGAAATGTTAAGACGCTTATTAAAAGAAACCTCATCGTATGCTCTTATTGCAAGCCACTCTTCAGTTTTAGCTAGAGAAATTGAAAAAAACAGTATTAGAATATTAAGAAAAACTAATGGTAAAACAATTGTTTCTCCACCTAGCTTTGAAACTTATGGTGCTTCTTTAGAAAAAATTTCCAAAGAAGTATTTGATGATTCTATTACCGATAAGCCATTCGAAGATGATTTAGATAAATTAGTTAAGTCAACAAAAAGTATAGAAAAAGTGATACAAAAGCACGGAGGAGATCTTGGCGATTCTGCTCTGATCTACTTAGCCTCGAAAGCTACTGAAGACAATGAAGAAAAGATCGAGTTGACTAAAGAATAATGAAATATTTAAAAGCATTAAAGCACCCTGATGATTTAGGTTGGCTAGAGCTTGCTATATCGAGCAGAAAAAAAGAAGTATCTTCGTTAAAATTCATTAAACCTGATATCACAAAAAGGTATAAAGGATATGATTCTGAAATTACCAAGTTTGAAGAATGTCCGGCAGATACCGTTTTTCCTTGCGATGAAGATAAGGAATTATTAATTGATTTTTATGAGCATGCGCCTAAAAAACTTAATGAAGAAATAATTAAAAGAAGAAATAAGCATGAGTTAAAAGACTGTCCGTATTGCGGCATGCCATTGAGGCCGTTAACACTTGACCATTTTATTCCGAAGTCAACATGGCCAGAATACTCTATTTTACCTAATAATTTAGTTCCACAATGCAGAGGATGTGCTCCGATAAAAGGCGAAAAATATTTTGATGATGCTAATAAGCAATGTCTTTTTATTAGTCCAATATATTCCGATTTACTAGAGAAAGTTAGTTTGAAAATTAATGTTACTTTTGTAAAATCAACTAATAAATATGACTTTGAAGTTATTTTTTGTGTTAATTCCAATATTGAAGAGGATGATGAAAACAGATTGGTAAGTCATATTAAAACTCTAAAAGTTAAAAGTAGGATTGAGCTGTACTGTAAGGAAACAGTAATTGATTTAATAAATAGTTGTGAAGCAAAAAAATTCAATTTACGGATGGTATTACAATCGAGAAAAGAAGAAAAATTTGTAGATGAAAATAGCGTAAGAGATTGGCAAACTGCTTTATATCTAGGCTTATTGGATAATATAGACTTCTTCAAATATTTAGAATCTTTAATGCCTAATAAAAAAACGGGAAAAAAAGCAAAAATAGCTTCCAAAGCACTAGAAATTTAGTGAACTTATTTTCTAACGATATTGTGACTTTTTAAAGGGAGTAGGTTAAGCGTTTATAATCTAGGAGCTGGGTAAATAGTGAATGATCACAAGAAAATGAAACTTTACCATTAGACCAGAACAAGAGAAAAGTAGTTTACTGGAGTGGACGACCATGTGCATAACAGCATGGACGAAACATGGACGGTAAACAGCGCCCGTCCACATTGTCGCCCACCCTGTTAAACACACCCACCCGGCAGCTCGGCACTCTCCACAGTATCAATCAATAGTAAGATTTCTTTTGACTTATTTGACAACTTTCTGTAGAAAAAGTGGAACATAGGAAAAGTTGTTAAGCGTTTTGGTGAAGCGAAACACCAAGAAACTCCGGGTTTACATTTCAAAATTCCTTTCATTGAGACAGTTGAAACAATTGAAGTTCGAACACGTAAAAACTCTGAAAAAATGGCATCGAGCACTAAGGAGCAGATGCCTGTTACCGTTGAAGTAAGTGTTAACTGGACAGTCAATAAAGAAGCTGCGTTAGATCTGTATAAAAAATACGGTGGGTTAACTCAATTTGAGCAGCGTATACTTGATCCTCGTTTTCGTAGTGCCACAAAAGATACCATTCCTCAGTTTGAAGCAGAACAACTGATCCAAGATCGAGCTTCAGCCATTCAAGGTATCGAGCGTCGTTTATCAGAGGAAATGGCAGCTTTCCCAGTGATAGTCGATAACATACAGATCGAAAACATCGTGTTACCGCAGAAATACATTAATTCGATTGAAATTAAACAAACAGAAAAGAACTTAGCTGCTGCAGAAGAGCATAAATTAGAAAGACAACGATTAGAGGCCCTACGTGCAGTGAATACAGCAGATGCAAAAGCTAAAGGTATTATCAAAGTAGCAGAAGCTGAAGCTAAAGCGATTGAATTAAAAGGTCGAGCGGAAGCCAAAGCGATTAAAGCTAAAGCTGAAGCGCTAAAAAATAACCCTTTAATTGTGAAATTAACCGAAGCACAGGCTTGGGATGGTAAACTTCCTGCTACGATGTTAGGCAATGGCGCAATGCCGATTATGGATATGCGCTCATTAGAAAATAAAAAATAAGGTTGTAAAATGTCATTTGATCCAAAACAAGCTATTGTGATCGAGCCTAAAACACCTGCTACAGCAACGGTTATTTGGTTACATGGTCTTGGAGATTCAGGCGCAGGTTTTGCGCCTGTAGTACCTATGCTTGGGCTATCTGAAAATCACTCTATTCGCTTTATTTTTCCTCATGCACCAGAACAAGCCGTTACTATCAATGGTGGTTTTGTCATGCGCTCTTGGTATGACATCAAAAGTATGGATTTACTCGATCGTGCTGACATTGAAGGCGTGAAAGAATCAGAGCAACGAGTACATCAGTTTATCCAATCTCAATTGGATGAAGGGATTGAGTCAAACAAGATCATCTTAGCTGGGTTTAGCCAAGGTGGTGTAATGAGCCTGTTTACTGGATTACGTTATCCAAAACCTCTGGCAGGGATTATGGCGTTGTCTTGCTATTTACCAAATGGTGATGCTTTGCCTGAAGGTGTAAGTGAAGCCAATAAGTCGACACCAATGTTGCAACATCATGGAGAGCAAGATCCTGTGGTTCCTATAGGTGCTGGTGAAATGGCTTATAAAGCCTTAACGGCGGCTGGATATTCATCACAATGGCAGACATTTATGATGCCACATAGTGTATTACCTGAGCAACTCATGATCATAGGAGATTGGATTAAACAACGTCTTTATGACTAAGATTGTTTTTTATTCGTTCTTTTGTTGAAACAATTGCTGTTTTACGAACAACTTCCAAATTTCTTCAGCTATTAAGCACTTAGAGACCGCTGTTACTCTAAGTGCTTTTTTTATTTTCATATTGATAACCAAGTTTTCATATCATATTTATTTTTAGAAAATATGCTGTTAAAAAAACAGTGAAAAAATAATGGCTTAGCTCACATATTTGAACTTTTGTTATCACTTAGTAGTTTTCGTGTTTGTTAGTATCCCGTTCTAATGAATTGCGTTAATCAAGCGTAAATTCTTATAAAAATTTGGTAAAAGCCAAAAAACGAAAATATGGGGTTGATAACGATGAAAACTAATTTAATTAAAGGGTTGGTAGCTACAGCTGTTCTAGCCGCATTAACGGGTTGTAATGATTCAAATTCTAAGAATGAGCCTAGAACCTGTGCCGATGCTGGTGATCAGTGCGTTAAATTTACTATTCTACATACCAATGATAATCATGGCCGCTTTTGGGAAAACAAATACGGCGAGTATGGTATGGCTGCTCGTAAAACTAAAGTTGATGAAATTCGTGCAGAAGTAAGATCTGATGGCGGTGAGACACTATTGTTGTCTGGTGGTGATATCAATACAGGTGTTCCTGAGTCAGATTTACAAGATGCAGAACCTGATTTCATAGGCATGAATCGTATTCAATATGATGCAATGGCAGTGGGCAACCATGAATTCGATAATCCTCTAGATGTTTTAGAGAAACAACGTAAGTGGGCTGACTTCCCAATGCTTGCTGCCAACATTTATCACAAGGTAGATGGCAAGCTTGAGCGCATGTTTGATGCGTATAAAGTGTTTGAAATGAAAGGCGTTAAAGTTGCTGTAATCGGCTTAACGACTAAAGATACTAAGACACTAGGTAACCCTGAATACATCAAAGACATAGTGTTCACTGATGAGCAAGAAGAGATCAAGAAAGTCATCAAAGAAATTAAAGACGGCAAAAAAGCTGACTTAATTTTTGCCACAACTCACATGGGACATTTTGCTGACGGCAAACATGGTATCAATGCTCCAGGTGATGTTGCGTTAGCTCGTGCATTAGAAGAAGGACTGTTGCACGGTATTATTGGTGGTCATTCACAAAATCCTGTTTGTATGGAAGGCGTTAATAAGGCTGTCGCAAAATACATCCCAGGTTCAGAGTGTAAACCCGATCAACAGAATGGTACTTATATCATGCAAGCGCATGAGTGGGGTAAGTATGTTGGACGTGCTGACTTTGAATACTTTGATGGCAAGCTAAATCTAGCTAGCTATAAGCTTGAGCCTATTAATTTAAAAGTTAAAGATTCAAACGGTAATCGAGTATTAGTGGCTGATCCTATCTACCCAGATGTTGCACTTCGTGATGAGCTAAAACAATATCAAGATAAAGGCCAAGATAAATTAAATGAAGTTATAGGTCACACTGACGGTAAGTTAGAAGGTGATCGCAGCGTAGTTCGTACTCAACAAACCAATATGGGTCAGTTAATCGCAGAAGCACAGCGTACTAAAGTTAATGCTGACTTTGCAGTTATGAACTCTGGTGGTGTACGTGAATCAATTGAAACTGGTGATATTACTTACAGAGATGTATTAACGGTTCAACCTTTTGGAAATACTATTACTAAGAGCACTATGACTGGTGCACAAGTAACAGAATATCTGAATGTGGTTGCTACCGTTGATATTGGTGCAAAAGGCGCGGGTGCATACCCACAATTGGCTGGCATTAAAATGAGTGTTGATTGTTCGGCTAAAAAAGTAACCATTACTGATATCAATGGTAAAGGTTATTCAGCAGATGCTAACTACACCTTCACTGTTCCTAGCTATAATGCTGCTGGTGGTGATGGTTATCCAAAACTTACTCCTGTTAACACTGGCTATGTTGATGCTGAAGTTCTTTATACTTTCATTAAAGCCAAGAAAGACATTCTTGTATCTGACTTTGCTCCAGTGGATGGTGATATCCAATTCCTAAACTCTAATAGCACTAAAGCTTGTAAGAAGTAATTTGGGTCATATTCCTGTTTAAAAAGCAGCCTACGGGCTGCTTTTTTGATCTTCCTTGTTGATTTTCCCTTTAGAAATTAATTTTTATTTACGATGAACTTTTCCGTATATGCATTAGGTAAGATGTTCCACCTAACTCATTAGCAAGGTGTCAATTTATGGGAGCAGGAGTAGATTTAGGCGCAGCAATAGCTGTTTCCTACAATGCGGTAGCAATCGACATTCAATCGGCTAGAGAACAAACATTAGAAGCGGTTAAGGGGTTTATATCTGATAACAAATTGATTGAGGATGGTGAGTTTATTGTTATTGGTCAAGAATCTTTTATGATTCAAGTAAAAGCAGACAATTCCGTGGGGGATGTGATAATTGCTTTTTTACTAAACAGGCCTCTAGTTCCAGAGACAAGAGTTACCTTGTCGTATGGTGGTGGAAAGAGAGAATCAGGAATACTTGGAACTATAGCTTTCCTTCTTAAAAATATCTCTAGCGACATAGAATGGAAATACTTTGAAGAAGCAGGGGAACAGTTGTTAACTGAACTGAAGAATACAGAAAAATATCAAGTTTACGCTAAACAAGATGAGCACTTTGAAAGTCATCGAATATCGTTACTTGAATTCCTTGATTCGAAACAGAAGTGATCAGTAAGAATTCAGTTAATTTGGTTAATGCATTAGCGCCATTGATTTTGAACGTTTGAATAGAAAAAAACTAAGTGCTTGGATCTACTAATTCTAAAAGACGTTCGGTTGCACGATAGTTAAAGCCAATACTTGGTTCGTCCTTTAATCTAAACCAGCAAGTCCAGTCATTATCGCTGGCACCATCGCCTCGTACATTATATTCTGTGTTTGGCTCTTGCATTAATGCATCCCACACTTGATTACATTCAAGTGCACTTAACTTACCATCCTCAGGTTCATTGTCGTCACTGCAGTGAATATTATGCCCAGCTTTGCATTCTGGCCAATAATTATAAAACTTAAGCTTAGTGCCGCCTATGGTGAGCCTTCCGTGTGGAGGAATACCTGAAACTCTAGCTTTAGCCTCCGCCATTTTTATCGCGCTAGAAAAAGCACCAAAAAAACCTTGGTTTTTTGCTTTATAAGCATCATCGCTAAAGTTGATAAACTTGGGTGCTGCGGTAACGGCTAGAATACCTAGAATGACGATGACAATGACCAACTCAATAAGAGTAAAACCTGAATTTTTCTTATACATATAGCTACTCAAAAATCATTTCCATTCAAATGGACTTTTTACTGAGTGGATATTCTATATTGAAATGAAAAACTGTGACAGAGGTTAATCTATTTTGTTTCTATATCATGGTAGCAATGAAAAAGGCCTCAAAATCTGAGGCCTTCATAGTTTCCACTTAAGTTAATAATTAAAGCTTGTAGCTAACGGTTAACTTAACGTTGCGCTCTTCACCCGGTAAGCCACCTTGGAATAACGCTTTTTTGTAGTAATACTTGTTGAACAAATTGTTCAGATTCAGCTTAAATGTCCAATTTTGTACTTGGTAGCTAGCTGCTGTATCAACAACGGTATAAGCCGGTACATAACCGTTTGGTACACCAAACCATTTTGATCCAGTTGTACGCTTGTCCATATATTTCACACCAGCACTTAATGATAACGGGTTAGAAAGGCCGAACATTGTGTTGGTATAAGTTACCCAAGTCGATGCTGTTGCACGAGGTACACCTTTCTTTTTACCGGACTCTTGGCCTTTAACCGCCGCTTCATAGGCATCTTGGTATAATGCATTCACATTGAATTTCCATTGTTCATTCAATAGTGCATTCACGTCTAGTTCAACACCTTTGGTTTTTTCTTCTTTGTCGAAGAAGAATTGTGGAATACCTGGTGTTTCCTGTTCATTTTTATATTTTCTATTGTTGTACTGAATGTTAGTACGAGCAGTTTTAAAGAATACTAATGAAGCTAAAAGTTGATCATCAAACCCTTTGAAACGGAAGCCTAAATCATTACTGATAGATTCAGAGTCTTCACGTTTTTGATCGTTTAACCCAATACTACCCAGTACGCTGTATGCTGTTCTGCCTTTTGCATGGTTAACAAAGATAGATATGTTTTCAATTGGCATATAGGTGATACCTAAGTTATAGGTAATACCATTATCTTTACTGTCAGCTTCTGGTTTAGGTGCAGCATCGCCTCTTTTAGGGTCTACACCACGGTGTTTGTAGGCTTGTTCAATCTCATTGAAAGCAACACCAACACGAGTTGTTATTTGATCTGTCCAATAACCCACATGCTGAACACCTACGCCCCATGCTTTTACAGACTTCAAGTAGTTTGAGGTAAGTAGTGGGTTGTAATCATCAAATGATTTTGTCGGCCAGTTAGGGTTACGAATATCTAAAATATACGGTAAAGACCCACGATAAATGACTTCTTTATCTTTGTTTTTGATGGTGTAATCTTTATCCCAGATAGACTCTTGTTTTAAATCAATTTCACGATCTTCATAGTTAGCATTAACTAAAAGTTCGTTATTCATATCGCCAATTTCGAAGTCATAACGAAGGTCAGCAAAGTACTGCCAAGATTTCTCATCCGCATTGACACGACGGTATTCTTGACGACGTGCCGCAAACGGGTGAAGCTTGCCATCAATAACTAGTGGTGCGCGCTCACTTTCATGGATAATTGGTTTAGCTCCACGCGCTGGTGAACGTTGCATGTAGACGTAATTGTATGCACCAGTTTGACGAGTAAAGCCTGTTTTATAATCGCGATACTGTAGCTGTTGGTTTAAAAATAGGTTATCAGTAAAGTGATAGTTATGCGTCAACTTAAAACGAAGTTCTTTACCTTTGTTTGCTTTTGATAGTGGCGAAATTAAGCCGTTACCACCAAGTCTAAATGGCGTTTCACCGTCACCAGCACGTAAAGATGCAGCAAGCTGTTTACGTTGCTCTACAGTAAGCTGAGTTCCATTACCACTTGGGTCATTTACAAGATCTTCCCAAGTCACTTCGCTGGCTTTTTTACCACCAACCAAACGTGAATCGAAGCTACGGATTGGATCGCCAATTGAATCTACCGCTAATGCATCTTCAATAAAGGCTGCAGAAAGCATGATGTCTTGAGTTGTGCTTGGTACAAACTTTATAGAACCATAAACTTCATCACGGTCATTTTGTAAACCTCGGAAACCATCGCTGCGAGATGTTTTACCAACAAAGCGATAAGCGACTTCATCAGTAATACCACCAGTGCTGTCTAAATAAAGACTTTTGGTATTCCATTGCCCAATTTCAAGCTTCATTTCTTTGTGTTCAACGAATTGAGGTTTTTTCTCAATTAAGTTGATAACACCACCAGCACTGCCCATACCGTAAAGACCAGTAGCAGGGCCTTTTAAAACTTCGATAGCTTCGACGTTGGTTAATGAGCGAGTAGGGTTAAAGCTGTTCCCTAAACCAGCACCACCATACATACCATCATAGGTGTAGTTTGCGCCTAAGCCACGTACTACAATGTTGTCACCGATACCATAGTTGTTACCTGATTGGATAACACCACTGATGTTGCGTAATGCACTTTGTAAGTCGTCCAGACCTTGAGAGTTCAGTAGCTGTTGATCAACAACGACTACAGCAGCAGGTGTTTCCATTAATGACATGTTTGATTTAGTCGCTAGACCAGAGTCCATTACAACTTTGTTCTGGCGACCATAAACAGTAACACGCTCAATATCTTTATCGGCTTGTTCTGAATCAACAGTTTCAGCTTGAACGCTAGGGAAGACTAAAACACTACTACATGCAGCAGCAAGCAGTGAAAGGCGAAACGGCAACATCTATGCAATACCTGTTAGATTAAAAAATTGCGCAAATGATATTGATTTGCATTTAGATTGCAAGCGGAAAGTTCCATTTTTTTATAAAAAATTAAAAAAATATGATCTTGCACAGGTAAAGGTTAACAAATGGTCTAATTGGGCCTGTTCGTAATGTGATGTAGGTGTCATTTTTTGTAAGTTTCTTTGCTTACTAAAGCTCTTCGATCTATTACTGACAGCTCTACTTTTATCTCTATGTTCGGTTACTGGAGCTAAACCGGATCTCCACTTCAAATACCTTCGTCATGGCTGACTCTTAGCGATTCGCTATTTATTGTGAGGTTGTTGTTATGAAAAGTTGGTTTTTAAAAGGGGTTGTAATTGTTTTTGCTTGTACAGCGCTGTTTGGTTGTGGTGGGAAAAGTCATCACCATAACTCTGCATCAGCCTGTGCGGCTGCCGGTGATAAATGCGTTAAATTTACCATTCTTCATACCAATGATAATCACGGACGATTTTGGGTTGATAGTGATGGTCAAGGAGGTATGGCTGCAAGAAAAGCGATAGTTGATAAAGTCCGAGACGAAGTTAAGGAGAATGGTGGAAGCGTGCTTGTACTCTCTGGTGGTGATATTAACACTGGAGTACCTGAGTCTGATTTACAAAATGCTATACCTGATTTTGTCGGTATGAACCTCGTCGGATATGATGCAATGGCGCTAGGTAATCATGAATTTGATAACCCTAAATCCGTGCTTGATGAGCAAGCGAGAGCCGCGAGCTTTCCGTTTTTATCTGCAAATATTTATCAAAAAAGTGACAATACACAAAGGGTCTTTACGCCTTATAAGATATTTACCATTGGTAGTTTAAAGCTTGCCGTGATTGGGTTAACGACTCCAGATACTGAGAACATAGGAAATCCTCAGTTCGTTGGAGGTTATACATTTACTAACCCTGTAGATGAAACTAAAAAAGTCATTGACGAAATTGGTGATAAAGCCAACGTCTTTATGGCTGTCACTCATATGGGTTATTACAAAAATGCTGCGCATGGAAGCAATGCGCCTGGTGATGTTACGTTGGCAAGGGGGTTAACGGATAAATACGCCAATAAACTCGCTGCTATTATTGGTGGTCATTCACAAAACCTAACTTGCACGAATGATTACACACCTGGTGGTGAGTGTACTCCAGATCGTGAAAATAACACTTATATCTTCCAAGCTGGCGATTGGGGGAGATATGTAGGACGAGCTGATTTTGAGTATTACAACAATGAATTACACATGGTTAAGTATCAACTGATCCCTGTGAATTTAAAAGTAGACGATAAAATTGTTGGAAATCCTGTTACGCCAGATGCTTCAGCGCTAAAAATCCTCAGCTCATATCAAGAAAGAGGAGAGGGTGAGCTAAATAAACCTATCGCTAAAACAACGGAGAAACTGCTTGGTAAAGTGGGCGATGATAATGTAGTGCGAACCAAGCAAACCAATTTAGGTAAATTGATTGCCGCAGGGCAAGCCAAAGAGTTGAAGTCAAACTTTGCCATTATGAATTCGGGAGGAGTGAGGGATTCAATAGATGCCGGTGATGTTACAACAAGGGATGTTAGAACTGTGCAGCCTTTTGAAAATGAAGTGTATAAAGTGACAATGACTGGTGCTGATATTGAAAAATACCTTGGAACCGTTGCAAGTATTCAAGTGGGCTCCGGTGGTTATGCACAGTTCTATGGCTTGAAAATGACTGTTGATTGCACGGGAAAATCCGTTGATAAAGTGCAAATAAAAAACATGAACGATGACAACTATCAAGACATAGTCCCCGCCACAAGATACACATTCACGATACCTAGCTTTAGTGCATCTGGTGGTGATAAATACCCTAAACTTATTGGCGATGATTCTGCATTCCCTAAAGCTGAAGTGGATCAATCGGAAGGATTGGTTGATTGGGTTGCGCTTTCCAATATTTTACAACCCGATAAATCTCAAGTAGCGACTATCGATCTCGCACCATATACGCCTGTTGCCAGTGATTTGGTATACGAGAACTCAAGTTCTAATGATGGGTGTAAAGTTCCTTAGTTAGTGATTATATTTTGAGAAAGGCCTTCTGTTTCCTTTAATTTTTTGGATTTACAAGAAGGTCTTTTTTTCTGCCAACCTAGCTAGAGATAAAGAAAATAGCATTGATGATCAAAGAATAAATTTTTATTCACTTTCTGAATGTTTTCATAAAAAAACGCTATAAATTGGTTAATGTGAATAATCAATATTGGTAGTGTGTAATGAAACGAGTCTTGGGCTTACCTTCCTTAGTGCTTTTCGGCTTAGCGTTTATGTCTCCTTTAGCGGTTTTTGTTACCTATGGCGCAGTGCAGCAAGTTACTCATGCCCATATTTCTTCTGCTTATATCATCACTTTAATTGCCATTATATTTACAGCCATTAGTTATGGGAGAATGTCACGAGTTGTTCCAAATGCTGGCTCAGCCTACGCCTATGCAACCAAGTCCTTTGGTCAACGTCTGGGTTTTATCGTTGGGTGGGCATTGTTGTTAGATTACTTGCTTGCTCCTATGATGTGTTATTTAGTTTTGAGCATTTATTTACATGATTACTTCCCGGAAATAGCAAAAAACTATTGGATTATTTCCGCTGCAATAATCATGTTTGGTCTAAATGTACTTGGGATCAAATTGGTCTCTAAGATAAATGTGGCATTGGTGGCATGTCAGTTATTATTCGTGATGTTGTTTTTAGTCTTGAGCGTCATAGTGTTAGTGCACTCAAATAGCGAAATTTATTTTTTAGCTCCCTTATACGATCCTAAAGTTAAACTCGCTTTACTCATCAATGGATCGGCTATTTTATGTTTATCCTTTCTTGGCTTTGAGTCGATATCGACGTTATCAGAGGAAGCAGAAAAACCTAAAGACACTATTCCTAAAGCCATCATTTTATGTGTAGTGTTGAGTGGATTACTTTATACCTTGACGGCCTACATGGGTCAGTTAGTGATGCCTCATTGGCCGCAACATACTGATCCAGATACTATGGGCCTTAAGTTGATTAGTATTGTGGGCGGAAAAGCCTTTAAAGCCTATTTCATCGGAATGACTTTAGTTGGGTGTTTGGCTACAGCAATGGCCGCAATTGCGAGTGTTAGCCGAGTATTATATTCAATGGGCGGAAACGGAGCGATTCCGAGTATTTTTGGTCGGTTACATAAAAAATATCAGACCCCTGTTTTCGCTATATCGATTGTCTCAATTATCTCGCTTGCTTCAATGTTTATAAGCTTAACTCTTGCTTCCAGTATGATCAGTTTTGGTGCTCTTGTGGCATTTACTTTTGTAAACTTAGCGGTGTTTAAGTACTACTATATGGATTTAAAACAGCAAAACATCATCATCAATGTGATGCTTCCGTTTGTTGGATTTGGTCTCACTGTATGGTTGTGGACATCATTATCTTCAACAGCCATCGCAGTTGGAATTTGTTGGTTGGCAATGGGGATCGCTTACTTAAGAATAAAATCTCGGAAGATAAAAATGGATTTATAACCCGCTGTAAATGGAGCTGAAAAGCATTACCGAACAAGATTATATTTCATTTAAGATATGCGCTTATCTTTGCTTGTAGATAACGTCGTCATTAACACAACTTAATAGTGTGATCTGGCTAGCATTTTTCTAGAGTTATGTTGCCTATATTCGCTTTTCGTTTTAATACTAATCATCGATTTACCGCAATTCAATGTTTTACCTTTCCATGATCCCGTTTCAGGAATGGAGTTGGATCTTTCTTTTCAAAAATCATTGTCAGGGCTGACTTTCTAATAACATTTTTAGCAAATTGCTAACCGTTATGAGGTAGTTCCTATGAAAAATCACTTGTTTAAGGTGACGGCAGTTGCAATCGCATGTGCTGTATTATTTGGCTGTGGAGGACATAAGCATCACCACAATAGTGGACCTGTTAATCCTTCAGAACCATTTAGTTTGGATGTCATTCATATCAATGACCTTCATTCAAAGGTTGATGGTGTTGAAGGCAAATTCAAAATGGGGAGTGCGGCTGACTCACCAACTTATTATACAACCTTTGGTGGGTATCCACGTATTGCTCAACAGATCGGTAATGATCTAGATGCTGCTTCTAAAGCAAAAGAAAATGCTGTTGTGTTAAATGGAGGCGACGCCTTCCAAGGTTCAATCTACTTTCAGCTTAATAAAGGCGCGGCCAATGCTGACTTGCTGAAAAACATGAAAATCGATGCAATGGTGGTCGGTAATCATGAATTTGATGAAAAAACACCTGCGCTAAAAACATTTGCAGATGGGGTTGCTAGCAGTTTTCCATTGCTTGCGGCAAATATGGATATATCAAAAGATGCGGGCTTAAAAGGAACAACCAATATTAAGCCGTATCAATTGTTCGCCTTTAAAGATGGAGCTAAACGTAAAATAGATAATGCTAGCGATGCGCAGTCAGGTGAGACAGTCGTCGCTGTTATTGGTGTTGTCCTTGAGGATATGGCAACAAACTGGGCCAAAGGTGACACTGGTGATGTAGCATTTTCAAGTGAAATTGATACGACTCAGAAAACGATTGACGATCTAAAAGCCAAAGGTGTCAATAAAATTGTAGTGCTTTCACACATAGGTTTAGGTCAAGATATTGAATTAGCCCAAGGAACAACGGGTATTGATTTAATTGTTGGTGGTCACTCTCATGATTTATTAGGTGACTTTACCAATATTGGCTTGAGTAAAAATGAAGATTATGCACAACTCATAAGCCAAAAAACAGGTGATGCCAAAACCTGTATTGTTCAGGCTGGGGTAGATAGCCAAGCTGTTGGTGAAGTGAAGGTTAAGTTTGATAAGGACGGTAATGTAGATACTTGTACTGGTAATAACACCTTGCTTACTGATGATACTTTTTATACCGCTGAAGGTAGATTCGATAAAAATAAAGTCACCGATGCGGTTAAAGCAAATATCGAGAATTTCATTAGTGGCCTAACACTGAAAGACTTAGCGGTTGTACCTGAAAGCAAAGATCTTAGAGATATGATCACCAGTAAATACAAAGATGCTTATACAAAAGCATTGGGCAGTGTTGCTGTAAACGTCACTAATGGCATAAACCATGTCAGAAGGCCGGGTGATAGTGGCTCTGACACTCACGGCTCTAGAGTTGCGCCTTTGGTTGGACAATCTTTCATTAATTGGGCCAATACACCTGCTGTACAAACTGCTTTAGGTACACGAAAAATCGATGTAGCACTTGTGGCAGCTGGTGGTGTAAGACAAAGCATTAATGCAGGGGCACTTTATGAAGGTAATATCTCGCTTGAGTTAATACCGTTCAAAAATCGTTTAAGTGTTGTTAGTGTTACTGGTGCTCAATTGAAAGCGTTACTTACTGCTGCTGTAACGCCTGCGTTAGTGCCAACAGCACATGCGGGTAAATTCCCTTATGTTGCAGGTATGAGATATACCTTCACTAAATCAGCGAATAATGATTCAAAAGGGAACCCTCAAGGAAGTGTCACGCAGGCAGATATTAATACAGGAACTGATGATGCTCCTACATGGGTAGCAGTTGCGGATGATACAAGATATAACGTGATCCTTGATAGTTATCACGCTAATGGTGGTGATGGTTGGGATATCATCGCACAAAATCAAGTGGATGATTCTGCGTTAAATCGTCGAGACCTTTATATGGATGGTGATGCGGTTAAAGCCGCAACGGTAACCATGACAAAAACAGGTGATGACTTCAAAACCACTGGGGAGCCTGATTGTGCTCCAGATACCGTCAAATGTAATACAGACGCCATCGCCTTTACTGCCTATGCAGAAGGGTTAAAAGCAGCAAATAAAGAACTGGTAGCCTTAAAGCAAATCACTACCACGTTAGCGCCAGCACCATCTGAATAATCAAAATAGATTCGAATGGTAAAAGCCCTTTCTAATCAGCAAGGGCTTTTTTTGTGGTTTTTTTATCAGCTCTAAGTTGCAAGATATAAATTAAAATAACCGTAGTAAGTACCAGCATAGAAAATGGCATTGCTGTTCCAGTATAAAAGAAAGCTAATATTGGTCCTGCTAACGCGCCAAAGGCAAAGCGAAGTGTACCTACAACAGCAGATGCGCTTCCGGTTTCTTTATGAAATTTCATAAGCACCAAAGCGTCACAACTTACTGAAACGATACCTAAACTAGCCAAAAAAGGCATGGTAAAAGCCATCATACCTATATAGTTTGTGCCGATTAAATTAATCAATACCATACCCATGCCTGAAACAATTCCCAGAATTGCAGCGGCATTGAGCATTCGTTTGGCACCGAAACGAGATGACAATCGCGAGTTTAAAATGTTGGCAGCCATTAATGAGCCGACATTTAAACTGAACAGTAATGCAAACATCTCAGCAGAAACGCCAAACACCTCCATCAAAATAAATGAAGACGCCGTTAAATAGCCAAAAAATGCTAATGAGCTTAGTACACTACAAGCAATATATGGACGAGCTTCTTTTTGGTTTAACACTGTGTAATAAGCACCAAATAAGGTTTTATCGGTTCTTATAGACTTATCCTTATCACTGGGTAACTTTAACTTCCAAAACACTATGGTAAACATCAGTGCACTATAAATGGCTAGTACAATGAATATCATGTGCCAGTGATAGCTTTGTAAAATAAAAGTACCAAGGGCTGGTGCGACGAGCGGTGCTCCCATCATTATTAGCCTGACGTAAGACAAGCCCTTAGCAGTATCTTTTCCGTAAATGTCTTTGATATAGCCGGGGATCACAACCGTAGCGGCTGAGCCCGCAAATGCTTGCAAAAATCGAAGCAAGAAAAACATATCATGCTCAGTGGTCTTGCTAAGAAAAAAGCTAATGATTGAAAAACTAAACAATCCAAAAATTACTAATGGGCGCCGCCCCAACTTATCGGCAAGATAGCCAAAGCACATTAGCCCGACAGCATAACCTGCTAGATAGGTACTTAAAGATTGCTGAATTTCGATTACATCTGTGTTGAGTGAACCTGCGATTGCCTTAAGGGCAGGGAGATACATATCAATTGCCAAAGGTGTAATGGCAGTAATGGCGGCCAATAATGGGATCAAAAAAACTTTTGAAATAGCTGATGCGTTATTCATATCAAGCCTGATGAAAAAATGAAATTAAGGAAGGAGAGATAAGCTAATGGGATTGCTTATAGCTTTTCAATATATCACATCTTTGCTTCTTTTTGTTCAGGTTCAACAATCAATGCATAAGGTATGGTGGCTTTATAGGCATAATAGCCAAGTGGTCCAAATATAAGACTTAATATCGACCAGAGTATCTTATGAGGTGAAGATAACCGTATGCTTGATACTGCAGCACCAATGGCAAAACAAGCATGGGTTAATAAGATGCTCAACAGTATCAATGTATATAGAGAATATGCCGTACTCACTGTTTTTCCTTATTCACCCAAAAGGTATTCTTGTTCTTGTTGAAGCCATGGTTGGTACTTTTCCATAGTTTTTTCAAACCATGGGTGGTTTAACCACAGTTCTAGCCATCGTTGTAATTTAGGGTAGGGTAAGCCATCAAACTGAGGTTTATCAACAAAAGCAAATTGCCTGATGAACGGAAAAATCGCAATATCGGCCAAGCTAGGCTGCGAACCTTGTAGGTATTGGTTTTGCTCAAGAAGCTGCTCTAGTTCACTTAAAAACTCGCACGCTTGACCACGATAATAAGTTTGTGAATGTTCAGGATAGCGATCGGCATATTTATATCTGTCTAACCAATACTTAAACTTTTGGTCGTTTTGTTCAATCAGGGCTAATGTAGATTGAGTATGCTCTCCATCTTCTCCAAGGATTTTGTGTGGGTCTTGGTTTGATAGTGCCCAAAGCATTATGTCCAAACTCTCGTCAATGACTCGTTGATCCATGCCTTCGGTCACTATCATTACAGGTACAGTGCCTTTAGGCGAAGCATCTAACATGGCTTGCGGCTTATTTTTGAGCTCAATTTCTCTAAGCCTTACTTGAGCTTGTGAGGCTAAGAGACCTAAGCGAGCCCGCATGGCATAAGGGCAACGTCGAAATGAATAAAGTAATGGGATTGTCATAATACTGCTTTGTATATTTCTAAATAGGGAGCGGTCTGTAAGAAGCAATAGTGTGAACACCAACAGAAACGCACGTCCATGTGCTTACGACCGTGACCTCCTGTCACGGACGGTTGTCTTATCACACTATTGCTTCTTAATGTGTTTACTTGTATTTCACACGCCGAGCATTGTTAACGCAATTCTAACTCAATATTTAACAAGGCCAAACGCTTTTGTTCTCTACGAAGATCTTTAATAAAGAGTTGGTTTTGTTTGGTGGCATTTGGCAATGAAAGAGTAAGTTTATGGTTACTCGCCTGAGCGTTGTTAAAATCAAATTTACGCCCAATGCGCCCCAAGTTAGCCAGTACCGCAATTCTTAAAATACAAGTTAAGTAGACAAGTTGCTGCTTATGTTGGGTTTCTAATGATTGATAAGGAGAAAGTAATGGTGTTTTACGGTGGTTTGCAATCAGAATGGATAAATCATTTTGTAATTGTTCACTGAATCCCGGTAAGTCACTGTTACTAATTATATAGCTGCCATGTCGTTGGTGTTGACGTGAGTTGATATGAATACCAATTTCATGAAGGCTCGCAGCAAACCCAAGTAATCTTGCTTGGTCTCGTATTCCCCAATCGTCAGCGACATGCTCAAATAAATCCATGGCCATGTTATGGACCTTTTGAGCATGGTTAAAGTCTACATGGTACAGTTTTGCTGTACTGGAAACCGTTCTTTGTTGAACATCCTGATACTGACCAATTTTAGCAAGTTCGTATAGCACTCCTTCTCTTAATGCGCTTTGAGCAAACTCTAAATGCTGGATAGAAAGTCGTTTAAAGCAACTGATCAATATTGATAGTGCCGCGGGGATTAAAAGCGTTCGTCTGTCTTCAACATTAACAAAGCTGACTTGATCAATATGTTCAAAATTGAGCAGGTGTTGTTTTAAGGCTCTTAAGTTTTTTAAGGTAAGCGTTGACTCACCGCACAATTCTTTAACGGCTTCAGTTATTGCTTTAACGGAACCTGAGCTACCAAGAGCCATTGTCCAATTTGTATTGAAATAATCCTTAGATAAAGTGGCAAGCTGTTTGTCAGCCGCTTTCATTGCGGCCTTAAAATGCTCTCTAGTGAGTTCACCATGATGGAAAAATCGTTCATGGAAACTCACGCAGCCACATCTAAGGCTAGATAGGTGCGTAGGTTTGGTCTTTTTTCCTATAACGATTTCAGTTGATCCACCACCGATGTCAATCACTAAATTACGCTGAGTTAGTATCTGATTTTGCGCAATTCCACTATAAATCAATCGTGCTTCTTCGTGACCAGAGATAATGTCGATCGGGTAGGGCAATACTTTACTGGCGGCTTGTAAAAAAGCTTCTGCGTTGGTAGCGACTCTAAGAGTATGGGTCGCTACCGGTCTCACTTGTGTTTGTTTCAAGTCAGAAAAACGCAATGAAAAATCCTTTAAGCAGTTAACACCTCGTTCAATTGCTTCTTGTGACAATTCATTTTTGTCGTTCAACCCTTGTGCGAGTTTTACTTGCTGTTTTTCTTTATGAAGGATTTGCAGGCTACCATCTTGCTCTCTTGCAATGACCAAATGAAAGCTGTTTGAGCCCATATCAATAGCAACAAAATGCTTTTGTAAAACCTGATCGTTACTCACTGCTTACCTCATTTAAACTTTGTTTGATTTTAGCCTCATAATCAATCAAATATTCATAGATGGCTTGTTGCGAACGCACTTTTTTCTTATTGCCACGTCTACGGTAAGGATTTGATTGCTCAGCATTCAATATTCTTGCTTTAGTATTGTCACTAAAATGGATATTGAGAATATCTGAAAGCATTTTTTTCAGTTTAGAATCGTATATCGGGGTGGTTACTTCAATACGATTATCAATATTTCTTGTCATCCAATCAGCAGAAGATAAGAACATTTTTTGTTCTCCCCCTGCATGAAAGACCATGATCCTAGAGTGCTCTAAAAAGCGGTCTACAATACTAACGACTTCAATATTTTGGCTTTGCTCGGGTATTTTAGGTACTAAAGAGCACATACCACGTACCAATAGCTTAATCTTAACCCCAGCATTAGATGCATTATAGAGTTTTCGGATAAGTTGCTTATCAACCAAGTTATTAACTTTGAGTGTGATACTGGCTCTTTTATTGTTTTTAGCCGCAGTAATTTCGGCTTCGATTAACCGATAAATGCTTTTTCGGGAATTGTAGGGTGAAACGATTAAATGATTGAATTTATCTTGACGGTAAGGGTGTTGGATCAAATGAAATACTTGCTGAACCTCTTCCGCGATCTCTTGGTTGGCACTAAATAGTGAAAAGTCAGTGTAAACTTTGGCGGTTTTTTCATTGAAATTACCCGAGCCAATATGACAATACAGACGGGTTTGATCGGCTTCATGGCGACCGATAACACAAATTTTTGAATGTACTTTTAAACTTGGGATCCCGTGGTGAACTGAAACACCAGCTTCGACCAATTTACGCGTCCATTCTATGTTAGCTTCTTCATCAAACCTCGCTCTGAGCTCCAGAATAACCATCACTTTTTTGCCATTATTTACGGCATCTATTAATGATTGAATGATGCGGGAGTTTTTGGCAACACGGTAAAGAGAAATATTAATAAACTTAACCGCAGGATCGTAGGCCGCTTGACGTACAAACTCAGTGACGTACGAGTATTTGTGGTAAGGGTAATTCAGTAAAATATCATTATGTGCAATAGCTTCAAATACATTGGGAGATTGATCAAAAAGATTACTATGAATTGCAGGGAGCTTTTCATATTCTAGATATTTACGGCTTGGGTTAGGAAACGCCATAAAGTCTTTAAAGTTATGATATCGACCACCAGCGACCAAGAATTCAGTAGAGCTAATTTTTAGTCTGGATTTCAGCATTTGCAGCATGTGATCAGGCATTTCACGGTCATACACTAACCTTACTGGCTCAGCGGTTAAGCGCTTTTTCAATCCCTTAGACATGCGCTCTAACTGGGTGTAATCCAATTCATCTGTGATATCAAACTCTGCGTCTTTGGTGAGCTTCATGGCATAAACATCGATATCATCGTATTCAAAGAAAGGCCTGAAAAGTTCATCGGCACAAAAACGAATAATGTTATCCAGTAGGATTAGATGCTTTTTAGATTTTGTGCTTTCAACGGGTAACTTTACGAAACGAGGCACGCTTTTTGTTGGTACTTCAATGAGACTATAGGTGCGTTTTTTATCGGAATATAAACAGATACAAAGATAGGTGACACCGTCAGAAATTTGTTGAGTTAAGTCTCTACTTTTACTCACAATAATTGGTGAAATATGACGTTTCAAATGATCTTTAAAATAGGTCATTAACCAAGATTGATGAAAATAAGACAATTGAAATTCGTTAATGAGAAAAATATTCTTTCTTGCCAGTTCCCTCATCAATTCGTTGTAGTTTTTGTCGAATCGTTCTTGTAATTCCAGCACCCTGTCTTGAATAAGGTTCATCAAAGTTTGGTTATGCTGCATTTTATCTTGATTGAAATTATCAATAAGAATCGCACGTCTGATCTCTGCAACACGAACTCTAAAAAATTCATCAAGATTACTTGAAAAAATGCCTAAAAATCGAACTCTCTCAATGAGTGGAACATTTTTATCACAGGCTTCTTGTAATACACGTTCGTTGAATGAAAGCCAAGACAGCTCTTTAGACATAGTATGCTTGATCATTTTTGACACGAGAGTAATTCCTTTAACAACGTGGGATTGAGTTTTGAACTTAGGATTCCCTAAATGGTAATTCTTGAAACCCATAGAAAAACTTGGGCTAACAATAATTTACCATGATACTAGTATGAGCATTGTTGCAGTTTTATGACAATGTTTTTTAGCTAAAAGTTAAAGGGCTTCTTCAAGAAATGCTTGTATTGGACGTATTTAACCTGAGCTGTAGAGGTTTGCTTATGCAGAGCTCAGGTTATTTAGGTCTTTATAGAAGCTCACGAGTAAATGTGAAGAACAACTACGCTATTTTTCTTTGTTTTTGAGGGAAAAATACCACATTACAGTGGGTTTGATCAGAAACAAAAATAAGAAAAAAAGCAGGCCGATGATCATACCTACCCATGGGTTTTCTTTTGTCGCCCAAAGTATAAAGTCCATATCCAAATCCTTTTTATTTGTATACAGACACTATATTAGATAAATCTAATTTTATAGGTGAACTAGATCAACAACCGTCTAAATGAGAGGAAATTTAATCTCAAAAGTCACCTTATGCTGGTCTCTGTCATTAAACGCTGTGATATTGGCGTTATGAAAACGACAAATCATGGCGGATATGTATAGCCCTAATCCCAAATGTGTTTTCTGTGGATCTGAAGTTCTTATCGACACCATCGAATTAAAAATATCGGTTTCCATACCTTCTGGAAGTGGAATTCCGTAGTTTGAAATGGATAGAATGGCAGTACCACTTTTTTGTTTTAGCACAATAGCAATTTCTGTTTCAGGTTTTGCAAATTCGCTAGCGTTTGCAATGATTTTATCCAACATTTGAGCAAGGTGATCTGCGATTCCTGAAATATACAGTTCTTTATCTTCAACACTGACTTTGATTTGGTGTTGGGAATATATCTGCTGATACATTTCACCTAATTGCTTGATAAGCTCGCTTAAATTTATAGACTCTTTTTGTTCATTTGAAAGCGTAGCTTCAAGGTGAGTGGCTTCAGTCATACTATTTAAGATGCCATTTAATCTTTGTAACCCTTGCTGGGCACGACTTAGATACTTTGTTTCGAACTCATCATTAGCAAATTTATATTCAAGATGTTCAAGCGATGATCGAACAATAGTGATTGGCGTTCTTAGCTCATGGGATAAGCGAGAACTCATGTTTTCCAGATAATGATTATAGCCTTCCACTCTATTTAACATGCTTGAAAAGCTGCGAGTTAAGTCCCCAATTTCATCAGCTTGTCGACTATCGATGTCAATAGCTTGTATTTTGCCCTCGGAATCAATAACTGACTCTGCTTGATCTCGTAAACGAGTGATTCTGCGTGAGATTGATGTTGCAAAAATCAACATGCTAGTACTGGCTAACAAGGTGACAATTAATGCGGTATTAAGTAACGATGTCATAGCATGGCTACGTAAATCTTGTATACCTTGTGTGGTTTGTTGCGCTAATACGGCACCTACAACAATACCTTGATGCCAAATTGGAGTAGCGCTTGATAGCAGTTCCATATCAGAATTAGCTATGCCTATTTCCGCTTGACCTTTAAAGCCTTTTAATGCCCTTTGAGTCATAGGGTCATCAAACTGGATTTGCTGACGATTGGGGTCGATAAAATTTTGATTTGGAGAGCCTATAAACCAAGAGTAGATAGGTTTTAAGAAGTCAGGAACATAAGAAGGTTTATTGATGCCTGAGCTCCAGTTTTGTCCCGATTCATGTATCTCACCGCCTTTTGCAAGTACTTGTCCTGCATGATTGAGTACCCAAATTCTTGAATCAGTATTATCTAATGAATCTATGATTTGCTCGATGTCATTACTAGGTTCAATCAACCGTCCTAAGGTGAATGGTGAGTTAACTGAGCTTGAAGAAATGCTGCGGCTGGCATAGATAGTGTGGAAATAGCTTTCAAAGGCCATAGACTCACCTAAAAGTCCTTTTGAAAAGCTCACTTGAAGCAACATTCCATTTGGGGTTTGTATCCAGTTCCCTTCAATATCAGGCTCAGGAGTTAAAGGAGTTATCATTGCAGGCTCATTGGGTAAAGAAAACCCTTTTAGTTCACCTCCTGCTAAAAATGTCAGTAAATATCGGCTAAAGTGCTGATTTTTTATTGTGGATATTTGTAAATATTGACTGGAATACGGGGAAGGTGAATTAAAGTTTAGCGCTAAATTCGGAGCGCTAATATCAAAACTCATATAAATTTGGCCTTCAAATTGACCAAGATGCACAATGGCTTTATCTGCCTTATTTTCTCCTCTAAATACTTTCTCTTGGATTTGAGAATGCTGCCAGTCAGTAGTATTTCCTGTGAAATTAACAGGGTGTTTGAGCTGATATAAATAAAAATCTTTAGGCTGAATTTTATCTCGGGAAAAGTTTAACCGCTCGAATAGCTTTGGTCTTTGCTGTAATGCTGTTGCGACGGCTTGAGAAGTATTGGATAAATTATGGAATTGGGTTTGTTTTAAGTAGACATCAAGCTCATTAAAGTAACGGTATCCAAACCATGGTAAGGCGGATAAAAATAGCACTATGACGAGAAACTTTATTCTCAGATTAAATCTAGGAAATTTTAAAGAAAGCATTTTTCGCATTATTGATTCCAGCGATAACCCATGCCATATACGGTACTGATGTGATCAAAGTCAGCATCAACTGTAATAAACTTTTTTCTGATCCGTTTTATATGAGAAGTAATGGTGCTGTCATCGACATAGATTTTGGCATCAGACATTAGATCATTTCGGCTGCGAACATGACCGGGGCGTTTCACTAATGCATGTAACATCCAAAATTCAGTAACCGTTAGTTCTAAAGTTTGTCCTTGCCATTGCACTGTCATCTTATCAAGATCAAGTTGGAGGTGATTAACTTCAATAATTTCATGCTTAGTTTGAGAAGTTAAGTCGCTACGACGAAATAATGCTGCGATACGAGCCATTAAGTGAGGAAAGCTAGTGTTTTTACTGAGGTAATCGTCTGCACCAAGCCTTAAACCACTAACTACATCAAAATCGCTGTCTCGAGCTGTGAGAAAAATAATCGGCAAAGTAGGGGACATGGCTCTGAGTGATTGGCACAACATAAAACCACCATCTAATTCATCTTCTAAACCAATATCAATAATGGCGAGATCGGGTAATCTTATTTCAAATGCTTGCATAGCTGATGCGCGATTAGCAAAGTCTTGAATGTGATAACCATGGTTCTCTAACAGTTCTTTATAATTTTCGCGAATAATGGTTTCGTCTTCTACGATAGCTATGCGTTTCATTGGTGTTTGTTTTTAGAGGTTTTAAAGCAATATACCGAAAAAGTTATGAAAAATCTGCGGATTGAAGAAAAAGCCATTTTTCTGCCACATTTGATATTGAATTGATCATTTTTGCTCCCGAAAGCTGCCAATTTGCTTTGTTTTAATTACTCCATCGAAACGAAATCGAATTTAAATCGCATACATGGAGCACATTATGAAAAAGGCACTTATCTCTACACTAATCATTGGTTCAATCGTTACCAGTAATATGGCGGTAGCATCAACTCAAGAAGAACATGGACAGCAAGAGCAGTTAGTTGGATTAGGTTCTGGTCTACTACTTGGTGCAGCGGTCGGAGGGCCTATCGGTGCTGTGATTGGTGCTATAACTGGAGGCGTTATAGGTAAAAGTGTTGCTGATGAAGAAAAACTCAATAATCAAGATGCTAAGTTACAGCAACAACAAATGAAATTGGCACAATTGCAACAACAGCAGCAAGATTATAAGCACTTATCGAATCAGTACCGTTTAGCACAAAATAAACTTCAGCAGTTAGGTGAAATGAAGACCTTAAAGCAATTAGATTTAGGCTTGAATGTGCAATTTAGAACGGGTTCTGCTCAAGTTGAGACTATGTATCAAAAGCAACTTGAAGAAGTAGCTAAGTTAATGACATCTCAGCCTGAACTTACTTTAGATTTAAGTGGATTTGCTGACAGACAAGGGCAAAGCGATTTCAATCAGAAATTGTCAGAGCAGCGGATTGAGTCAGTAAAGTCTGTACTGGTAAGCCTTGGAGTAGATAAAACACGCCTTACGACAAAAGCTTATGGTGATTCTGCGCCTATTCATCAAGAGCAGACGTTAGAAAATAACGTGTTTGATAGAAGGGTAACCCTACAGTTAAGCCCTGACATGAAAAAAAGTTTAACTGCCAAGCAGTAACGACATATAAATTCCCGACTTTCCCCCTGATCTTCCTCAGTTGTGTTGTCTGAGGGAGATCACCCTTGTTGAATCTCTCTCCATTTACCGTTAAGGTCGAGCAAAAGGAATTAGTTAGTATATAACCATGAAATCGATTTTATTTGTTTGTATGGGCAATATTTGCCGTTCACCTACTGCAGAAGCTGTTTTTCGACAGAAATTTCATCAAGCTGGTATAGATGCCAAATTGGATAGTGCGGGAACCATAGGTTTTCATCAAGGCAAGTTACCTGACCCTCGTTCTCGTTTTGCTGGTGAGAAACGTGGATACGACTTTTCAGGAATTACCTCTAGACAAGTAGTGTCAAACGATTTTGCGGATTTTGATCTTATACTTGCGGCTGATAAAGAAAATCTACAAGATTTACAGATGATTTGCCCAATCAAATATCGACATAAATTAAAGTTATTGTTGTCATTTTCTGACAGTGATTATCAAGAAGTGCCAGATCCATATTATGGTGTTGAAGATGGTTTTGAGTTGGTCTTGGATTTAATTGAAACCAGCGCTGATAATGTTATCAATAAATATTACTCACTCAGAGGCAGGATATGATTGAGATGATGTGATTCTAAATCATCACCACAGTTAACAACTGCTTTTATTACACTGACTTTTCGTCCTTCAAAAAGTAATGTCAGCTGAATTTGCATTGACTTAGTGGAGCGTGCGTTGCGCTCTATTTTGAGAAGCTCTATTTTTTGCTCTTGGGTATTAAAGCAAAAGTCTTTATAGCATTCGACTTTCACATGGAGTTGTGATGCTAGTTCTTCAGCTGTTGATCTTGAGTACCGATAAGTAAAATGGCTGGGCCCGACACAACCAAAGAATTTAACGGGGAGACCTTCTTTGTGCCTTAGGGCAGCCATAACCGTTCCGTATAGTTTTTGACTGAGTGTCGCTTCGGCAGCAAAGCGTTCTTGATTTAAAAAAGTCACAACCTCTTCAAGGGTTGCGTGATGCCTTTCTTCGAGTATATGGATTGTGTTGAGATTCCTTTCCATGTCTAAATCAAACGTCCGTAGGCTTCCAGTCATTTGATCTATTGGTTCGCCTTTTTGTGCTTGGTTATATTTATGTTTAATTGCTTTATCTTCTCCGGCTTCCTCAACTTCTTTTTCGATTGCCTCAATATCTTGCTGTAGTTGCTCTTGGAGCTCCTGTTGATTAACTTCAAGTTTTAACACCGAAAATTCTAATAAACCAATCTGATAAGTAGTGATTTCACCATACTCATCATTGTGTACTCTTTGCCTGAATTGATTTCGGTATGAGGGAATAGCGAGAGATTCTAATTCATGGAAAATAGAAGGTTTCAATTGATCTTCAACTTCACTTGAAGCTAATTGGCAATATAAGTCATGTGCTTTGGTTAATACTTGTGATGGAAAGTGAGGTTGGTGTTGTTTCCAGTGCTTTTTCACTAACGGTTCATTGGTTGCTGCTAAAGGTCTTATGTTTAAATAATCACCTTCTTCTATAACGAAGAGCTCTGCATTACCAGAGATGGGTTTGGGCATTGCTTGCTTAAGCTCTGACTCACTGGCAAAACCAGATACAGCCCGAGGGATTGTGCTGTACATATTTAACATATAGGGGGGAGTTATTTAACGCTTTCTATTACGTTAAAAATAGGCTCTTTATAGGATTGTTACCAATTAAATTCTCTTCATGAGAAACATACAAAAAAAGAGGCATAAGCCTCTTTTTTTATGGAATATAGGAACTCAATCTGGAGCGTAGCCTTGCTTACCCAATAATTGACCATCTAGATAACATTGACCATTATCCATCGCTAAACGATTCTGACTGAACCATTTCACTACCATCGGATATATTGCGTGTTCTTGCTGATGGACTCGTTGAGCAAGCTCTTCAGCGGTATCCTCTTGATAAACGGGAACCTTAGCCTGAAGAATCGTAGGACCTGCATCAAGTTCTGGAATAACGAAATGCACGCTAGCTCCATGTTCAACATCACCTGCGTCAATCGCACGCTGATGAGTATCTAGACCTGGGTATTTAGGCAGAAGTGAAGGATGAATGTTTATCATCTTTCCTAGATAAGCATTAACCAACTCAGGTGTTAAAATACGCATAAAACCTGCCAGAACAATCAAGTCTGGCTGATAGCGGTCAATAGCCACTTTTAAGCGGGCATCATAATCACTGCGTTCTTCACCTTTATGTGCGATTACACAGCTGGTATCAATTTCGTGATTATGAGCACGAATTAAACCGTATGCATCAGGTTTATTACTGATAACGCCCACGACTTCACCTTGTAAGTGGTCGTCACAACTATCAATGATGGCTTGTAAATTACTACCACTGCCAGAAATAAGTACTAAAATTCGGCAGTTTTTTTGCTCTGAGTCCATTAACGGATTTCCACTTGTTCTTCGTCACCATTACGTGCTGCAATAGTACCAATTAACCAAGCGTTTTCACCTTCTGAATTTAATAAAGTTAGCGCTTCGTCTACTTTTTCAGCAGGTAGCACAACAATCATACCGACACCACAGTTAAAAGTGCGGTACATTTCAAATTCGCTGATGTTGCCATTGTCTTTTAACCAATCAAAAATAACAGGCCATTCCCAAGAGTTACCGTCAATGACCGCTTTACAATCCGCAGGAAGTACACGAGGGATATTTTCCCAGAAACCGCCACCTGTGATGTGAGACATAGCATGAACTTCAGACTCTTCAACCAGTTTTAATAGCGGCTTGATATAAATGCGAGTTGGTTCGAGTAGATGGTCAATAAGTGGCTTGCCTGCAAGATCTTGTTTTGGATCAGCACCAGAAACCTCTAAAACTTTACGAATTAATGAATAACCGTTTGAGTGAGGACCGCTTGAAGCTAACGCAATAAGTGCATCGCCTGCTTTTACTTGGCTGCCGTCAATCACTTCTTCTTTTTCTACCACACCAACACAGAAGCCTGCTAGGTCATAATCTTCGCCTTCATACATTCCAGGCATTTCAGCGGTTTCACCACCAATGAGAGCACAGCCTGATTGATGACAGCCTTCAGCAATACCGTTTACGACTGAGGTCGCGGTGTTAACGTCTAACTTACCTGTAGCGTAATAATCTAAGAAGAAAAGTGGCTCAGCACCTTGAACGATTAAGTCGTTCACACACATAGCGACTAAATCGATACCCACAGAGTCATGCTTTTGGTAATCGATGGCCAAACGTAATTTAGTCCCTACGCCGTCGGTTCCTGAAACCAAAACAGGGTGCTTATACTTGGTTGGCAGTTCACACAAAGCACCAAAACCACCTAGATTTCCCAGAACTTCTGGGCGATGAGTGCGTTTAACCGCTGATTTAATGTTATCAACCAAAGCATTACCAGCATCAATATCAACACCAGCGTCTTTATAGCTTAGAGAGGTAGGAGTGGTCACAGGAGTTCCTCATTGGGTACGTCGTTGTAGGGTTTACTCGAAGTATTGTTACAGGAGCAAGTTTGCAAACGACAACTGAAACGTACATTCATGTACTGACGACTTTTACATCCTGTAAAAGACGGTTGTCTTATCGCAAACTTGCTCCAATCATAATTCACAGTAGTGTCCATGAACCTTATATCGAGTAGGGGGTATTATTTTTGCGGCGTATTTTAACAGTTTGTTAGCAGAGCGGAAAGCTTGATGCTTGTTCAGAACACACTGTTCTCGACGATTTTTTATACCGTTAAGCCGATAGGTTATAGATGTAGATCACGATTTGTTGCTTTTATGAAACTTTCTATTTTATTCAAGGAACATATCCATTAGTATTCAGCCAATTTGCCTTTTGGTAGTGGGCTGAGATCAAAGTCAAACTTTGATATTAGTTTTCATATATGACAAAAAATAAACAGGAGTAGGCTATGAAAGTCGTAGAAGTGAAGCATCCGTTAGTACGTCACAAAATCGGATTAATGCGTGAAGGTGATATTAGCACTAAGCGTTTTCGCGAGTTAGCGGCAGAGGTGGGTAGCCTATTAACCTACGAAGCAACTGCGGATTTAGAGACAGAGCGTGTAACCATTGATGGCTGGAACGGTCCTGTTGAAGTTGATCAAATCAAAGGTAAAAAAGTAACGGTTGTCCCCATTCTTCGTGCTGGTTTGGGCATGATGGACGGCGTTCTTGAGCATATGCCAAGTGCACGTATTTCAGTTGTTGGCATCTATCGTGACGAAGAAACGCTAGAGCCTGTTCCTTATTTTGAAAAATTAGCCAGTGAAATTGATGAGCGTTTAGCACTTGTTGTTGATCCAATGCTAGCCACTGGTGGTTCTTTAATTGCAACCCTTGATTTATTAAAAGAACGTGGTTGTAAGCACATTAAAGCACTAGTTTTGGTTGCGGCTCCAGAAGGATTGGAAGCCTTAGAAAAAGCACATCCAGATGTAGAGCTTTATACGGCTTCAATTGATGATTGCTTGAACGAAAAAGGCTATATCCTTCCTGGTCTTGGTGATGCAGGTGATAAGATTTTTGGTACTAAGTAATATTACCTAATAATCCAATTTAAGAAGAGGTCTAATTGACCTCTTTTTTGTACTTAAGTCTCAACTTTGTCAATGACTACTCCTGTTTTCTCAGGTTATTTAGATAAAGTCACCCAAAATAAACCTCTAAAATCTCCAAGTTTAAAACCTGTTGCATTATCTTTCGAGTAGAGTTGATTAAGTTTAGTCTTCACATTGGGTGATAAGTTTGTTCCATGGCATGCCAAACAAGGAACGCCAACTTTTATGGGTTCTAGATAACCAATTTGATTATTGGACATCTGTACAACAGTAGGTTTACTTATATCACCTGAAACATACTTTTCTAAATAAGGTTTCATCCACATTTGAGGTTGATTTTCTGTATTTCTAAGTTTGTGGCTTGTTCTTCCAATACGCAATTTGGTTGATGAGTTTTCAATTGCAATTTTAGGGGCTTGATCATTACAAGCTTCGATAGCAGCTAGAGAACCTTCTGATTTTAATTTAGAAATTAACGTACTTTTTAGCTGTTTTTTGAAGTTCATTAACTGCTGTTTTGCGTGTAAAGGTAAATCACTTTGCGCTGAAGCATTAACAGATATTGCCAATAGGCCTATTAGTAATGAATGTTTCATCATTCGAATCTCTTGAAGAAATGGAATGATGATATTTTATATTAGTTTTTCTAATGTAAATAATTCAGATCAAAAAAGGGAGCCTAAACTCCCTTAGTAAAAATAGCACTACTGTGACTTACAAGGTCATCGCCGCTATCCACCCAAACACCAATAAAGGAATATTGTAGTGAATAAAGGTTGGGATCACGCTGTCTCGCATATGATCGTGTTGCCCATCTGCGTTTAAACCTGCAGTTGGTCCTAAGGTTGAATCTGAAGCTGGTGAACCTGCGTCACCTAAAGCGCCAGCGGTGCCAACTAAAGCGATAGTTGCAGCAGGAGAGAAACCAAATTGTATTGCCAGTGGTACATAAATCGCAGCGATAATCGGTACGGTTGAAAAAGAAGAACCGATGCCCATTGTGATGAATAGTCCGACAACCAACATCAAAAATGCGGCTAAAGCTTTACTGTCGCCAATTAATGCTTCGATAGAAGTGACTAAGGAAGCCACTTCACCAGTTTGTTTTATCACAGCAGCGAAACCAGAGGCCGAAATCATAATAAAGCCGATTGCGGCCATCATTCTCACGCCTTGGTTAAAGATATCTTGATCATTAACGTTACGAATTGCGCCAGAAAAGCTGAAAACAATAAATCCGATTAACGCACCGAATATCATCGAGCCTGTATATAGCTGAACAGACAACATTGAAGCAATCGCTAGAACAGCAATGATTAAATCGGTCTTATTCATTACTTGAGTTTCAGCTGCTACAGCATGTTGAGTTTCATATTCTCTTGGTTTGCGGTAACTGATAAATACGGCGGTAAGCAGACCGACAATCATGCCGATAGCAGGAAGTAGCATGGCTGGTGGAACTTGGTCTTTAATAACGTTTAAGCCGTTATTATTCAAGTTTGCAAGTAATATGCTATCAAGGAATATACCACCAAAGCCGATAGGTAGGATCATATAAGTGGTCACTAATCCAAAGGTTAAAATACAAGCAATCAGCCTTCTATCTAATTTGAATTTATTCATTAACCCAAGTAGTGGCGGGATCATGATCGGAATGAAAGCAATGTGAATAGGCAAAATGTTTTGCGAGCTTATAGCCATGGCTAAAACAGCCAATAACATTGTCCACTTTACGACTTTTACGTTACTGCTATCAGGATCTTTGCCTAATTTTTTTATAATAGATTGGGATAGCCAGTCAGCCAGCCCTGAATGAGAAAGTGCGACAGCAAATGCACCAAGTAATGCGTAGCTTAATGCGATTTCTGCACCGCCACCTAAGCCATTATTAAACGCATCAACCGTCGCTTTTAAGTCCATTCCACCTAATAAACCTGCGACTAGACTACTGACGGTTAGAGAGATCACCACATTTATTCGAAATAGGCTTAACAACATCATCAAGCTTACAGCGATGACAACAGAATTCATGCCTCTACCTTTTTAGTTATTTTTATGAAGGACTCTATTTATGCCCTTGTTTTGTGTGTGTGTAAAGTACGAATTTTGTTGAAATTTTATCGTTTCACTTTCTAAGCAGAGAAAAGTTGACCAGTTTATAAGGAAATGGCTTGTCAGCCGTGATTCACATCTTATAATGCTTCTAGTTTTGTTGATGCTGATCATGGAACTGATGAAATGTGTGAGTCATATGGATTCGATTTTCGGGTCAGTAATTTATTTTCCTCATATAAGATGGAGATCAAAAATGGGTGTATTAGTAGGCCGCAAGGCTCCTAATTTCACGGCTGCGGCTGTTTTGGGTTCTGGTGAAATCGTTGATAGCTTTAACCTAGAAGATGCAATTAAAGGTAAACCAGCGGTTATCTTTTTCTATCCTCTAGATTTTACTTTTGTTTGTCCATCTGAGTTGATCGCATTTGATCACAGAATGGAAGAGTTCACCAAGCGTGGTGTTGAAGTTATCGGTGTTTCTATCGATTCTCAGTTTACCCACAACGCATGGCGTAACACTCCAGTAAACGAAGGTGGTATTGGTCCAGTTAAGTACACCCTAGTTGCTGACGTTAAGCATGAAATCTGTCAAGCATACGACGTTGAGCACCCAGAAGCAGGTGTTGCTTTCCGTGGTTCTTTCCTTGTAGACAAAGAAGGTAACGTTCGTCACCAAGTAGTTAACGATCTTCCACTAGGTCGTAACGTTGACGAAATGCTACGTATGATCGATGCACTACAATTCCACGAAGAGCACGGTGAAGTTTGTCCTGCTGGTTGGAACAAAGGTGAAAAAGGCATGCAAGCTGACCCAGCTGGCGTTGCTAACTACCTAAGCGAAAACGCTGATGCTCTATAATTAAGAGTTTAAATATTTATGAAAAAGCTGCCGAATGGCGGCTTTTTTTATGGGCGAAACTAAAAATCAATGTGCTAGAGTTCGATACCAAACATCAAGTTGGTCAGTGGTTACTCCGACACCACCACAGACAATGACAAGAATGTTCTTTTTATTTTGCCAAAATGGATCATCGGTTTTCAATACTGCTGCAACGGATGCACCGCATGCCGGTTCAGTAAGAACTCGATGTTCTTCGAGAAGTGTTTTACAGCCGCTTACAGCTTCAAAATCAGTGACAGTGTAATTTGTGATAGGGTATTCATTCGAATACTTAAAGGCTTGCTCTGCAATTTGAGTTGCTCCAAGTGAAGTGGCAATACTGGTAATGTTCTTTATATCTACAAGTTCTTTGGCTTCACAGGCTTGTGCAAAAGAATCAGCTCCAATGGTTTCAGCAGCTAGAATCGGTATGTTTGAAACGTTATTTCTTTTTAGCCCTTCAACCACACCACATAATAAACCGCCACCACCGACAGAAAGTACTACAGCATCAGGTTTTAAGCCCGCTTCAAACACCTCATCAATAACGGTAGCGTGACCTTGCCAGATTTCAGGTGCATCAAACGGGTGAACGTATCGGATATCTTCTGAGCAATCTTGTATGGCACAGGCATGTGCTTGAGCCCAGTTGTCTCCTTTTACAATAACGGTTGCACCTTCTGTTTCAATTAAATCGATGGCGCGCTGTTTGGTGGTTGTCGGTACATAAACCGTAACAGGAATGTTTAGCTTTCGCCCACAATAGGCGACCGCTAAACCCGCATTGCCACCAGAAGATGAAACAAAGCCTTTTGCGCCTTGCTTCACATATTGCTGGCAAGCATGACCTATGCCTCGAGTCTTAAAAGAGCCACTGGGTTGCATAGCATCCATCTTAAGCCAAACATTGGCGTTCAATCTTTGCCCAAGAGTCAATGATTGAATAAGTGGAGTATTAATATGCAGTGGCTTATCCATAGTTAACCTTCTGATTGTGGATCTTGTTCTGGAGTCACGAGTGGCCAGCCACCTAGAGCTTTCCATTTATTGACAATATGGCAGAAGAGTTCAGCTGTGCGTTCAGTGTCATACAACGCTGAGTGAGCTTCTTTATTATCAAAGTCGATTCCTGCGTTTTCGCAGGCTTTTGCTAATACGGTATGACCTAGTGCCAATCCAGACAAAGATGCTGTATCGAAAGTTGCAAACGGGTGGAAGGGTGAGCGTTTAATCTTGTTACGCTCGATAGCTTGGCTAACGAATCCATGATCGAATGCAGCATTGTGGGCTACGATAATGGAACGATGACATTCCGACGCTTTTTGGGCTTTTTTCACTTCTTTGACGATTTCTTTAAAGGCTTCTTTTTCGTCGACAGCGCCTCGAAGTGGGTTGGTTGGATCTATACCGTTAAATTCGATTGCCGCTGGTTCAATATTCGCACCTTCAAAAGGTTCGATGTGATAATGCAGGGTTTTATCAAGCACAAGTTCACCTTCATCATTCATTTTTAACAGAGTGACGGCGATTTCGAGCAATGCGTCAGTATTAGCATTAAAACCTGCTGTTTCAACATCTATAACAACTGGAAAGAAGCCACGAAATCTATATTTTAGTTTGTTTGGATCGAATGTTTCGCTCATGAAATAACTCTGAAAAATGGTCTGCTAAAAAAAGAATGCGAGTAAGATTATCCTTTATTAACGGCTTGGTGTCATTTAAGTTCTGTTGTTACACAAGAAAATATGTGTAAATTGGTCTTTAGTTTTGCATCTTACAAATGTTCAACTGTGAAAGCTCAAATAAACTCTGCATTAATTTGTGTTTATGTTTCTTTTTATGTCAAAAATAACCGTATTGAATAATAACTCGAGCCTGATTTGAAAAAGATAATAAAATCATATGGAAATACATTTTCGATACTTGATTTACACCAGTGTTATTACAGCAGTCGACAAGGAATAAAAGGTTCTACAATTTCAAAAGTGCATCGGCACTCAATTATAATCAGACTTCAATTCATACAAAGCTGATAAGAATTATGTTGAAAAGTTTTAGAATAGGTTTATTCATTACTTTGCTAATGCAATTACCACTAGCTAATGCATCATCAATGAGTAATAACCAAGAGGATTTATCTATTGCTTTTGAGCGTGTTAAGTCATCCCTTGGTATTATTGACGTACCTTCAGTTCATCGAGATTACATTCATCAAGTGATTTACCTTCAAGAACTGTTAGAGCAAATGAATAAGAACTTGGATCAAAATCTCAATATATCTGAAGTTCAAAATATTGAAGATGAATTGAATGCTGTAGACTCTTCATCATCTTTAGGTTCAAGATTAACCAGTGATCTTGTTTTACTTCAGCAAAGCTATTATAAGTTACCCACGAAAGAAACGGCCCATATTTTAGGGCGCAAGGCTGTTGGAACTGCTTTTATTGAACAATACACCATGAGTACGCTTGACTCGTTAAATCAAAACTTGAAAGAATTGAAATTAGGCAATGTTGATGATTTTTTGAGTATCAGTAGAAAAGATTATGATGAACTCGCTACTCTAACTACCAAATATTACCAACAAGCGACTAAATTACAACGAACCAGTATGGATGTCGGTTTTGACTACGAAAAATACGCTTTGGCACACATCTATAGCCCATTAGATAAATTCTATAAATAACCACCAAGTTTCGAATAAAACTTTTGTTAAAGAAGTTAAACATTAAGCCGATAACAAATAGAGGATTCAAAAAGAGATCAAACTATGTGGCGACAATTAACCATTGCCGGATTACTACTTGTACCGTTAACTTCAACGGCTCAATTACGTCATTTTGTCGCTACTTTAGATGAATCTCAGTGGCGAGTTACTCAAAATAGTCCAATAGAATGCCGTTTAGAGCATGAAATACCACTTTATGGCAGTGCTGTATTTTCTAGCCAAGCTTCGAAAAAGATCAATCTCGACTTTCAATTAGCTATGTGGCAAAAACCTGAGAAAGTGACAAAGGCTCTCTTAGTCAGTCGTGCTCCTCAATGGCGGCCAGGTACGCCAGACAAAGCCATTACAGAAATCACTTATCAAAGGTATTTTAATGGCGAAGTTCCAAAGCCTGCGGCTTGGTCAATGTTGAGTGAATTGGCGAACGGAATGCAACCAACATTTTATTACACAGATTGGTATCACTCTGAACAGCAAGTTGCAGTTGGTTTGTCAGCGACAAATTTTAAGAGAATGTATAACCAATTTAGGCAGTGTTTATCGAACTTATTACCATATTCATTCGATGATATTGCCTTTACGGTTTTGAACTTTAAATCAGGTGGCAAAGAGTTAACTGCGTATTCACAAAAACAAATGCAGAGAGTTCAAGAATACTTGTCTTATGATCCTGAGGTCGAATTGGTATTAGTCGATGCGTATACCGATAGCTATGGCCCAAGAAACGTGAATAAGCGAATATCTAATGACCGCGCGAATAAAATTAAAAAATACTTGATGGAAAATGGTATTCAGCAAAGTCGCATTGTTACAACAGGGCATGGAGAAACTAAGCATTTAGCTTCGAACGATACCATTGTTGGCCGTGATCAAAACAGACGGGTTGTTATCCAGATAAGCAAAGGCGTATAAGTCATCTCAAATTACTTTCCTTGATTTCATCTTTCATTTCTAAAAAGCACGCAAAAAAAAGCCCACTTAAAATAAGTGGGCAAAAATGCACAATACAATCAACAAAAAAAGGTAGGAAGTTAACCTTAAGAACCAGGGATATCAACCGTGTGTCCACACCATTGAAAATGTTCTTTGTTTTCACAACTGAAGTTTCAGTCCTTCCAGAAAACAAGTACATTCTATGCATTGTGTTCTGTGTTAACAAGCAAGATTTTCTAGATTTATGGATTAGAAAAACTAATATGGTGGTTGTTTGGTTTGAGTGGGGGTGGCTATTTGTATGCATGATATTTCATAGTTTATGCATTTAATTGGCTTGGTATGCTTTTTTGATGCATTTTTTAGCATTAATTTAGTTAATGATTCAATGCTTCCTTGTTAAGTGGGAATGATGAAAAACCGTTAAATACACAAAATTATTTTTATTTAAAAGAAATAGCTTCCTTCTATAGAAAACTAATCTTCAGCACAAGATTGAAAATAACTGATAAGTCTAAACAAATATTTAACTTTATAGTTACCAAAACGATGGCTCAATTAAACGTACTGTTAAGTTCTACCTATTTTTGCTAAATAACTGGCTGAAAATCCACTTAACTGCATTCACAAGTGTTGTAAGTATGCGTTATAGTTGAGGTTTGAAATTTAGATGCATTAGATTTAATTCATATATGTTTAGTTGGCCAATTTCTATTTACTATGAAGATACCGATGCGGGTGGTGTCGTTTATCATTCAAATTATCTCAATTTTTTCGAACGCGCTCGGACGGAGTGGCTAAAGCATATTGGAATACAGCAAACACAATTGTTACAAAACGACATTGCATTTGTAGTAAAACATTGTGAGATTGATTTTAAAATTGCGGCTAAATTTGAACAAAATCTTACAGTAGTGTCTAAGATTATTGACAGCCGGAAGACTTCGCTGACTTTTCATCAAACTCTCATCGATGAACAGGAAAACTGTTATTGTGAGGCGAAGGTCGTCGTTGTATGTGTCAAATTGAATAAAATGAGGCCTACCGCGGTGCCACAAACTATTTTGCAGGAGCTATTAAGTGCAAGCTGATATTTCTTTTTTGGGATTATTTTTAGAAGCCAGCCTACTCGTTAAATTAGTAATGCTTACCTTGTTAGCATTATCAGTACTTTCTTGGGCCGTTATTTTTCAACGTCGGAAGCTCATTTCAGCTGCGCGTAGTCAATCATTTCAGTTTGAAGATCGCTTCTGGTCAGGTGTCGACCTTAACAAACTTTATCAAGAGTTAGCGGCTCGTAAAGACAGTGTACATGGGATGGGCAGTTTATTTTTATCTGGGTTTAAAGAGTATTCTCGATTAAGCCAATTGAACGGTAACGTACCAGAAGCCGTTATGGATGGAACCGGCAGAGCGATGCGCGTGACATTGTCTCGCGAAATTGATGGTCTTGAATCTAACTTATCACTATTGGCGACGATTGGGTCAACAAGCCCGTATATCGGACTATTCGGTACGGTATGGGGGATCATGAACTCATTTATTGCGCTTGGTGCCGTTGAAAATGCCACATTGGCTATGGTTGCTCCTGGTATTGCAGAGGCGCTTATTGCAACCGCAATGGGCTTGTTTGCTGCAATCCCGGCTGTTATTGCCTATAACCGTTTTAGCAATCATGTGGAAAAACTTGAAACGTCTTACATTAATTTTATGGAAGAGTTTTCTAATATTTTGCATCGTCAAGCTTACGCCAAGAAGGAACAAGCTTGATGCAAGTGTATCAACGTAAGCGTCGTCGCCCTGTAGCGGAAATCAATGTTGTCCCATACATTGATGTGATGTTGGTGTTGTTGATTATCTTTATGGTAACAGCGCCGATTGTTACTCAAGGGGTAAAGGTCGACTTACCTTCAGCTCAGTCTGAACCATTGCCAGCAGAAGGAAAACCGCCACTAGTGGCCTCTATTGATTCTGTGGGGGATTATTTCCTAAATGATGGTGATGGTCCTGCCAGTAGTCCCAAAACGCTAGAGCAGATCAGTATTGAAGTTGCGGCAATCATTCAGCTTGAACCAGAGCGTCCAGTTGTTGTGAAAGCTGATAGGAATATACCTTATGATAGAGTCATCCAGTTGATGGTAAGCCTTCAAGCTGCTGGTGTTCCTTCAGTAGGATTAATGACCGAATCGCCGGAGGAAAATTAGATGCCACAAAACTCTAATTTTTCTGTTCCTTTACTGATTTCATTAGTTATTCATGTTGGAGCAATTGCGGCTTTAGCTGTTAGTGTCGATTTTGATAAAAAACCGCCTGCGCTGCCACAAGCTTCATCAGAGCCCAAACTTAAAGCTGTGGTTGTTGACTCAAAAGCCGTTGCACAAAAAGTAGCTGAAATTCGCAAACAAAAAGCGGATGCTGCTAAACGTGAAAGAGACCGCCAAGCAGAATTGCAGCGCAAACTTGATGCTGCGCGTAAAGCTAGGCAAAAAGAGCAAGATAGAATCAAAAAGCTTGAGCAACAGCGTAAACAAAAACAAGCCGAAGCCGCTAAAGCTTCTGCAGCTGCTCGTGCAGCTAAGTTAAAAGAACAGCAGGAAAAGCAAAAAGCCGCTGCTGCGGAAAAAGTCAGAAAGCAAAAAGAGCTTGAACAAAGGGCTGCTGAAAAAGCTGCGAAGGCAGCCGCGATTAAGCGTAAAAAAGAAGAGTTGGCTGCCCAAAAAGCAGAAGCTGAACGAAAACGCAAAGAGGCTGAAGCGCGTAAAAAACGCGAAGCCGAAGCGGCTCGTAAAAAGCAAGAAGATGACTTAGCAAAAGCTTTGCAGGCTGAACAAGCGGCATTGAGTAAAACGCGAAGTCGCCAAGTGTTGAGTGAAGTTGCTAAATATAAGGCGCTGATCACTCAAACAATTAAACGAAATTTGGTGGTAGACCCATCGATGAATGGTAAAACGTGCCGTGTGAATATTCGCTTAGCACAAGATGGCTTTGTCATATCTAGTAAAACTATTGGTGGCGATAGTGTAGTATGTCGTGCAACTAAGACTGCTATTACCAAAGCAGGGCGATTACCGATATCGCCAGATGCAAATGTATACGAACAGATGAAGAATATTAACTTAGAAGTATCACCTGAGTTCAATTGAGGAATTTTATGAGAACCTTTGGGAAGTGGCTTTTTGTTGTTGCCATTTTAATTACCAGTCCAGCTAAAGCTGCACTTGATATTGTTATTACGGAAGGTGTTGATGCCGCCCGTCCTATTGCCATTATGCCTTTCGTATGGGAAGGGCAAGGGCAGGTACCGCAGCAAATTTCTGAAGTGGTCATGTCAGATCTAAAAAGAAGTGGCACATTCTCGCCGTTAAATGTGTTGTCTCTACCTCAACAAGGGCTTTCTGACGTAACAAATTTTCGCGGTACAGACTGGTCAGGGGTAGATTCTGAAGCCTTATTGGTTGGTAAAGTGAAGCCTTATGGTAACGGTCAGTACCAAGTTAAGTTTCAATTGATTGATTTAATCAAATCTCAACTGCCACAACAAGGTGCAGCTCCGTCTCCTCAGAGTCTGATTTTGGATCAAAGTGAAGTTTTGATTTCCGCGGAGCAATTTCGTTCTTACGCACATATGATCAGTAATCGTGTATATGAAAAACTAACAGGTATCAAAGGTGCATTTTTAACGCGTATCGCTTACGTTGTCGTTGATAGAAGCCAAGCTAAGCCTTTCCACCTTATGATTGCCGATTATGACGGTTATAACGAAACCATGGTGGTCAAATCAGATGAACCCTTGATGTCTCCTGCGTGGTCACCAAATGGCAGAAAATTAGCTTATGTAACGTTTGAAAATCGCCGTTCTCAAATCGTTATTCAAGATATTTATACTCAGCAGCGTGAAGTTGTGACCAGTTACCCTGGAATCAATGGTGCTCCAGCGTGGTCACCTGACGGTAAAAAGTTAGCAATTACTTTGTCGAAAGATGGCCAACCAGATATTTATTTACTTGATATTGCAACTAAACGCTTGCGTCGACTAACAAATCATTATTCAATTGATACTGAGCCTTCATGGTTCCCTGATGGAAAATCAATTGTTTTTACGTCAGAGCGTGGTGGACGTCCTCAGATTTATCAAATGAATATACAATCTGGTAAGATAAGACGTTTAACCTTTGATGGTGAATGGAATCTTGGTGGTTCTGTAACACCTGATGGAAAAGCGATTGTATTTGTGAATCGCACCAATAACCGTTTTCATATTGCGAGAATGGACTTAGATACCCGATTTTTACAGGTGCTAACTTCTACTACTTTGGATGAGTCGCCAAGCATTGCGCCAAATGGTACTATGGTTATTTACGGTACTGTGTTTCAAGGGAAGCAAGTGTTAGCTGCCGTTTCGATGGATGGCCGCTTCAAAGCAAGATTGCCAGCTGGTCAAGGGGAGGTGAAATCTCCGTCTTGGTCACCATTTTTATAATTTAAACTTAGAAAAGGAACAGATAATGGATCTGAATAAGTTGTTAAAAGCTATGTTAGTGGCACTACCTGTGTTAGCGATCAGTGCTTGTAGCTCTACCTCTCAAACTGAGTCTACTCAAGGAAATGCAGCGAATAGTTCTCAAGCAGCAAGTGGTGTTGAAACTGGCAGTGCAGCAGTAGTTAAAACTCCTGAAGAAATCAGAGCTGAAAAAGAAGCAGAATTACGTAAAGACAACGTGATCTACTTCGATTTTGATAACAGCCAAATCAAATCAGCTTTTGCAGAAACTCTACGTGCACACGGTAACTACTTACTTGAGCATCCAAATGTAAAAGTAATGATTGAAGGTCACACTGATGAGCGTGGTACACCTGAGTACAACATCGCATTAGGTGAGCGTCGTGCTAAAGCAGTTCAAAAATTCCTACAAAACATGGGCGTACAAGCTAGTCAAATGACTGTAGTTAGCTACGGTGAAGAAAAGCCAGCTAACCCTGGTCACACTGAAGCAGCGTTTGCACAAAACCGTCGTGCGGTACTTGTTTACTAAATAGATTTTTTCGTCACTCCTATGAAGAAAGGGGTCTAGTGACTTTTATAATGCAAAAGGCTCTGGATATTTGCTCATGCAGATATGACGAGATAAAAGCTTTACTCTTCAGTTAATGGAGTGACAGAATGAAAAAAACCGTCTTAGCCACGGTGGTTTTCCTTGGAGTGGGCGCGGCAAATGCTGCGCCCTCTCCAGTAGTGGATCTCGCTGGCGGCTCTCAGAATGACAGAGTTTCTCGTCTTGAACGGATAATTAAAGCCAAACAGCAGGCTGAATTTGAACTTCAACAGCGTGTAGACACTTTGCAACAAGAAGTACAGGATTTGCGAGGTTTGAATGAGCAGCAAGCTTATCAAATAGAGCAAATATTACAGCGTCAGCGTCAGTTGTTTGATGAGCTAGCAAAAGTGCAATCTCAACCAGCACAAACGACGCCATCTGCAAACACGAACCCTGAATCTACTACTGGTACAGAAACAACAGGTAGTTTGTCAGAGACTGATAGCTATCAGCGTGCGGTTAATTTGGTTTTAAAAGACCGCAAATACGATGCTGCGATCCCTGCCTTTAAAGATTTTATCAGTAAATACCCAAATTCTAGCTTTTCAGATAATGCCAATTACTGGTTAGGTCAGCTTCAGTTTAATAAAGGTGATTTAAAAAATGCCAAAATTGCATTTCAAACTGTTGTAAATAAGTTTGAAAAGTCGGGCAAACGAGCGGATAGCATGATCAAGCTTGGCAAGATTGCTGAAAAAGAAAACGATAAAAGATTAGCAAAACGATACTATCAACGAGTTTTGAATGAATACCCACAAAGCTCAGAAGCTCGAATTGCTAAGCAAAATATCGCTGCTCTATAAAAATTGCGTGATAAGTCACTAAAATTTGGGCGCTTAGATTGTTTTTCAGTCAAACGAAAAAAAATCGTGTTCTTGCACTTGCATGACAAAAGGAAAACGGTATTATAGGCGCCCTCAGCACGGCATGGTCGGGTTGAGATAAGAGTGGGTCGTTAGCTCAGTCGGTAGAGCAGTTGGCTTTTAACCAATTGGTCGAAGGTTCGAATCCTTCACGACCCACCACTTCTTAAGGTTCTTTATTTAAGAGCAGGAAGTAAAACAAAATCCTTGATGGGTCGTTAGCTCAGTCGGTAGAGCAGTTGGCTTTTAACCAATTGGTCGAAGGTTCGAATCCTTCACGACCCACCACTTCTAAGATTGCGAAGTAAAATATAATCAACCTGATGGGTCGTTAGCTCAGTCGGTAGAGCAGTTGGCTTTTAACCAATTGGTCGAAGGTTCGAATCCTTCACGACCCACCACTTCTTAAGGCTCTTTATTAAGAGAAGGAAGTAAAACATAACCAACAGATGGGTCGTTAGCTCAGTCGGTAGAGCAGTTGGCTTTTAACCAATTGGTCGAAGGTTCGAATCCTTCACGACCCACCACTTCTTAAGGCTCTTTATTAAGATAAGGAAGTAAAACATAACCAACAGATGGGTCGTTAGCTCAGTCGGTAGAGCAGTTGGCTTTTAACCAATTGGTCGAAGGTTCGAATCCTTCACGACCCACCACTTCTTTAGATTCTTTGTTAAAAGATAAGGAAGTAAAACAAATCATCTGATGGGTCGTTAGCTCAGTCGGTAGAGCAGTTGGCTTTTAACCAATTGGTCGAAGGTTCGAATCCTTCACGACCCACCACTTTTTTAGGCTCTTTTCTAAGAGAAAGAAGTAAAACATAACCACCAGATGGGTCGTTAGCTCAGTCGGTAGAGCAGTTGGCTTTTAACCAATTGGTCGAAGGTTCGAATCCTTCACGACCCACCACTCTACAAATATTCCATCAAAATTTAAATAAATCGTTAGCGCATTCGCTTTCTCATATAAAGAGCGTCTTTGTTTTTTAATCTATTAATCTATTAATCTATTCTTCGAAGGTTCGAATCCTTCACGACTTCAGATAACCAATTTATCGCTGTAAAAATGATCAAGAAAGATCAACACGCCCTATTTCATTAGTTTATTGATTCATAGTTATGCTTTATCCCAGTCTATGATATTTACAAGTCTTGTATCTAGTGGATGACCCACAGGATCGGATAAAAAATTAAGAACTTCCTCAAGATAATGTGGTTTAACTATCTTTTTCAACATAGATTCGAATAGCACTCTGTTGATTGGTAGATAAAGACCACGACATTTAGTATTTATTAGGTCTTCGCGGATCATATCTCTAACGCATAAAGATCTGGATTCTAATATTGTCTGTAGCAGGCAGTATGTATCGGCGACTTCAAACGCCTCTGGGTCAAAAGTAGATAGCCAATATAATAGCCACTTCGGGATTAACTTATTGTTGAAATGTATATGACCAAACCCATTAGAAAGTTTAGATGGAGTTGAATCTGCTTTTGTATCCCTAGCCTGTTTTAAATCTTGAAGATGTTGAGCGCTAATCAGAAAGCTGGGATCGCTTAACTCTACTCTTAATGTTTCGGGATCAACTTGAAGAGACTCTGAGCAGAGATTATTGAGATACCAACCTGACTCATGAAGAGTACACATTGATTCACATAGCGCTTTGAATTGATGAAGTTTAGGGTCTTTGAGTTTACTTTGTGTATATGTGTATTTGAAGCTACAGCCTGATTGTGCAACTGCAATTGCATTCAAGTCTACGAGAATACAGTGGGGTAAGACTTCAATTGATTGAGTCTTGGATAGCATTTCAGCAATAAGTTGTTGCTGCTGAAAATCCTGTCGTGAGATCGGTGTTTTAGACTCTACTATTGTATATAGCTCAAGGTCATTCGTTTGGACGAAGTAATATCTACGGGTATTGCTTTCACGACCATGATTTGAATCAGTGTAATAGAAAAAGAGTATTGGTGAAGAATCTTGCTCTTGTGCAGTTATAAGTTCTGTTAATTGCGGATAAAGCTCTACAGGGTTTTGGTTAAGAGGGTTTACTCTGATTATATCGCCGGAGTCTAAAATCTCATTGTGTGTGACTCTACTAGTACAATCTAACTGGGTTTGTAATTGGGAATAGAGTTGCCACTTTACTACCATTGCTTGATTTACAAAGTACTTTAATGACAATAATTCACCTTGAGCAAAGGGCACTAATTGAAAGTTATGGCTCAAGCATTCACCGGTGATGTCTCTTATTTGAATGTCAGAAAGTGCTTTTACTTCTCGCTTAGTTGTCTTAGCGCTTTTTATATATTGTTCTAGGCTGCCATTGGTAATTGCTTCTTTAATCCATGTAAGGCTTGAAGTCTTCATAAAATCCGCAACTACTCTACCAAAGTCCTTTCTTTTTGAACCAACATGAGTTCGTTGTACACTACTGAGGCTCCGATTTTCGGGAATAGTTAATGTGTATTGTTTACTGCCTGTGTTGGTATTTACTGTGAGTATATAATTATCTGTTTGTTCGGGACTTTTTTCTATCTTGGCTTGCTGGCTTGCTAATAAAGAAAGTAAATGATCTGGACTTGTGATGGTAGGCATTGGCAAACTTGTGTATTGTTAGAAATGGTTACACGGAATAACACTGCAAAGCCTTAGCGAGCAAACAATGGCCCTAGTTATCAGGTAGTTATTCAGGAGATGTTCAGTAAAAACTTTAAGGAAAGCTTAATGAGAAGACTTATAGGTGTTTTGCTTCTTGGTTTACTGTCTACAGCGTGTAGCAGTGAGTCAAAAACTGTTCAGCAAGTACAGGTTTATATCAATGATGGCGCTAAACAATGTATTGGTGGCGGTCTAACGATTAAGCAAACGGCGGAAAAATTGTCTAAAGATGGAGTGGAAGTCATTACATCAAGTTGTGGCACAATCAATGGGATGATGGTCATCGCGCAGTGTGGGGCTCCTGAATTGAGTGTGAATATACATACCATTTCACATTCAGATCTGAACAAAGCAGTTAAGTTGGGGTTTAAACCGTTAGCTGATTTGAAAGATGGAGTAACGACAACTGATTGCCCTGTACAAAAGCCAGTTAAAGGATCAGAGGCATCATTCTAATACATGATGCCTCGATAGGCTTAATTTAAGCTAGTTTTTCTCGGCGGGTACGACTCGCTTTAGCTAGCTTTTGTAGTAATAGCTTTGTATCTTCCCAGTGAAGACAAGCATCGGTAATACTTTTGCCGTATACAAGGGGGGCATCTGGTACAACTTTTTGATTGCCTTCCTCAATAAAGCTCTCAGCCATAATACCAGCAATTGCCGTACTACCACTTTCAAGTTGTTCAATGATGTTATCTGCCACTTCTAACTGCTTTTTGTGCTGTTTCTGGCTATTGCCGTGGCTGAAATCGATGACCATGCGTTGGAATAGGCCAACGTTTTCCAATCCTTGTCTTGCTTTTTCAATGTCTTCAGCAAAGTAATTAGGCTTAGCACCACCACGCAAAATAATGTGACCGTAAGGGTTACCAGAAGTCCTTAATACAGCCATTGCACCATCTTTATCTGGCGAATAGAAAATATGTGGTACTTGAGCAGCTCGAACAGCATCCACAGCAATCTGAATACTGCCATTGGTACCGTTTTTGAAACCGACAGGGCAAGATAGAGCGGAAGCCATTTCACGATGAATTTGGCTTTCAGTAGTACGAGCACCAATCGCTCCCCAAGTGATCAAGTCAGCAATATACTGACCGTTAACCATGTCCAAGAACTCAGTGGCGATAGGTAAATTCAACTCAGTAATTTGCTGTAACAAATGACGAGCTTTTCTTAAACCTTTATTTGGGCTGAAACTACCGTCTAGATCTGGATCAGAAATTAAGCCTTTCCAACCTACAATAGTGCGTGGTTTTTCAAAATAGACACGCATAACAATACAGAGATCTTGTTTCAATTCGTGGTGTAAAACCGCTAAGCGCTTGGCATAGTCCAGTGCAGCTTCGGTATCATGAATAGAACAAGGACCAACGATTACTAATAAACGTTGGTCAGTACCTTCTATAATGGCTTCAACTTCACGACGTTGCTGCATTAAATATTCAGCTGCATGACTCGTTAATGGGTATTCTGAAGCTAATTGCGAAGGAGATATAACTTTACAAAGTAGTGACGTTCTTAATTCGTCTGTTTTAATGGTCATTAACTATCCAAACAAATATAGGGCGCTGTTGCCAAATGCTAACGATTATAACGGAAGCGTGTCACATTCGCAGTGTCTTTTCTTTTAAATTGATGAGATTAATTGATTGAAAGCAGTAAACCGTTAACTTTTTCTGGTTAGGTGTGGTAGTGACTCGAGAAGAGCCACTACAGATGTAATCTAATGCGATTTTTTGAGATCAAAACATATGTCTTTCTAGCCCTGTAATATCAAGGATTTTAGCTGAAATTTCTTCAACAGAATGGTTGGTAGTGCTTATATAAGGAATACGTTCTTTCTTATAAAGCATTTCAACTTCTTTTACTTCAATTCTGCACTGCCTTAGCGAAGAGTAACGACTATTCTGCATTCGTCCTTGTCTAATTTCATGTAAGCGCATTGGGTCGATAGTTAAACCAAACAATTTCTTTTTGTTGCGCTTCAAGGCTTCAGGCAGTTTGAGGTTGTCCATGTCATCCTCAACAAAAGGATAGTTGGCCGCTTTTATGCCAAATTGCATAGATAGATATAAACTCGATGGTGTTTTGCCGCAACGTGAAACACCTAAAAGAATAATGTCGGCTTCATCCATGTGCTTTAGGGTTTGTCCGTCATCATTATCTAATGAAAAGTTGATAGCATGGATTCTGTTTTCGTAAGCACCATTGGTTTTCCCATGGGTTCTATGTACTTTTGGTGCTGCCTTTATACCTAATTGTTCCTCAAGTGGCGCAACAAAAGTATTTAAGAAATCATAATTCGCTCCTTCGGACGCTGTAATTATATGTCGGATTTCTGGCTTTACGATGGAATGAAAGACCAAAGGCTGTACGCCTGTTGTAATAAAACTATCATTTATCTGTTTGGTAACTTCTTCTGCTTTTTTTATTGTCTCCACAAAAGGAATTGTAACTTGTTCAAAATCAATGGGGAATTGCGACAAAACCGCATGCCCGAATACCTCTGCAGTGATTGCTGTTCCGTCTGAAATAAAGAATACCTTTGGTACCATAACTGCCTCTTGTGGTAATAAAATTACAAATGAAATTATACGTTTACGACTCTCATAACGGAGTGTAAAATGCCGTTGCAATTCTGTGAAGGGCTAGATACTTATTCTGATAGAAGTTTTACTTTAACCCTCTGTAAATACTTGGTTTGTTTTTGAGTGCTTCAAGATGAACTTAGTGTAAAGGTTTTTAACCGTATTGAGTGCTCTTTGAGTAAATGAAAGCTAGGTTGAAAGTGTTACAGTTTAAAACTCTTATCAGAATCAGTATTTCACACACACGGAGATAGAACTGTGCAACAATATGTACTCTGGTATCAAGAATTAGGCATGGGCGACGTCAACACTGTTGGCGGTAAAAATGCATCTCTTGGCGAGATGATCAGCAACTTATCTAATGCTGGTGTTCAGGTTCCAGGAGGCTTTGCAACTACTTCACATGCGTTTAATGAATTTCTTGAGCAAAGTGGAGTTAATCAGAAGATTTATGAAATCTTAGATACATTGGATGTAGATGATGTTAATCAACTTGCTAAAGTTGGCGCACAGATCAGACAATGGGTAATCGACACCCCATTCCAACCAGAATTAGAACAAGCCATTCGTGAAGCTTATGACAAGCTTTCATCTGAAACTCAAGACGCTTCATTTGCTGTTCGTTCATCTGCAACTGCAGAAGATATGCCTGATGCTTCTTTTGCTGGTCAGCAAGAAACTTTCCTAAACGTTAAAGGTTACGATTCAGTTCTTGTAGCCATCAAGCACGTATTTGCGTCTTTATTTAACGACCGTGCCATTTCTTACCGTGTTCACCAAGGGTATGATCACCGCGGCGTAGCACTTTCTGCTGGTATCCAGCGCATGGTTCGTTCAGATAAAGCAGCGTCTGGTGTTATGTTCACCATGGATACTGAGTCTGGTAACAATGACGTTGTATTCATTACTTCATCATTTGGTTTGGGTGAAATGGTTGTACAGGGCGCTGTAAACCCAGATGAATTTTATGTTCATAAGCCAACACTTAAAGCAGGCCATAAAGCCGTTGTCCGTCGCAACATCGGTAGCAAGCTAATTCAAATGGTTTACTCGGACGATGCTAGCCATGGTAAGCAAGTTAAGATTGAAGATGTAGAAGCTGAAAACCGTCGTCAATTCTCTGTTTCTGATGAAGAAGTCATGGAACTTGCTAAGCAAGCGATGATCATTGAAAAGCACTACGGTCGTCCAATGGATATCGAGTGGGCGAAAGACGGTAATGATGGCAAGCTTTACATCGTTCAAGCACGCCCAGAAACAGTACGCAGTCGTGAAGATGTTCAATTAATTGAGCGTTATCATCTAAAAACTCGTGGTGAGCTTTTAAGTGAAGGCCGTGCTATTGGTCATAAGATTGGTACTGGTGTTGCTAAAGTGCTTAAGTCACTTGATGAAATGGACCAAATCCAAGAAGGCGATGTATTAGTTACTGACATGACTGACCCTGATTGGGAACCAATCATGAAACGTGCAAGCGCGATTGTAACTAACCGTGGCGGTCGTACTTGTCACGCTGCAATTATTGCTCGTGAATTAGGTGTTCCTGCAGTAGTTGGTTGTGGTGATGTCACTGATATCGTTAAGACTGGTCAAGAAGTTACTGTTTCTTGTGCAGAAGGTGACTCTGGTTACATTTATCAAGGTCAACAAGAGTTTGAAGTGGTCACCAACCGTGTTGATACTCTGCCAGAACTTCCGATGAAGATCATGATGAACGTAGGTAACCCAGATCGTGCATTTGACTTTGCTCGTTTGCCACATGAAGGTGTAGGTCTAGCTCGTCTTGAGTTCATCATCAACCGTATGATTGGTATTCACCCTAAAGCGCTACTTGAGTTTGATAAGCAAGATGCAGCACTTCAGCAAGAAATCCATGAGATGATTGCGGGTTACGAATCGCCTGTTGAATACTATGTTTCTCGCTTAGTTGAAGGTATCGCGACAATCGGTGCGGCATTCCATCCTAAGAAGGTTATTGTTCGTATGTCTGACTTCAAGTCAAACGAATACGCAAACCTTGTCGGTGGTGAGCATTACGAGCCAGAAGAAGAAAACCCAATGTTGGGCTTCCGTGGTGCGAGCCGTTATATCTCTGAGTCGTTCCGCGATTGTTTTGCACTTGAGTGTGAAGCTATCAAACGTGTTCGTAACGAAATGGGTCTTAAGAATGTAGAAATCATGATCCCATTTGTGCGTACTCTGGATGAAGCGGCTCAAGTGATTGAATTACTTAAAGAGCAAGGCTTAGAGCGCGGTAAAGATGGTTTACGTGTCATTATGATGTGTGAACTACCATCAAACGCACTATTAGCTGAAGAGTTCTTAGAATACTTTGATGGCTTCTCTATCGGTTCAAATGACTTAACTCAGTTGTCACTCGGTCTAGACCGTGATTCTGGCATCATCAGTCACTTATTCGATGAGCGTGACCCTGCTGTTAAGAAACTTCTTGCTATGGCAATTCAAGCAGCTAAGAAGAAAGGTGCTTACGTAGGTATCTGCGGTCAAGGTCCATCAGATCATCCAGATTTCGCAGCATGGTTGGTAGAGCAAGGCATTGATACTGTTTCTCTTAACCCAGATACAGTGATTGATACTTGGTTGTATTTGGCTGAAAACCACGCTTAAGCTTCAGGCTATAAGTTTTAGGGCGATATATCGTTGAACAGAATAGTTTTGGCAAGGCATTTGACCTTGCCAATCAGGGAGAGCTATTTTGATGATGTATCGCCCATTCTTATTCCAAGAATTCCCTATCATCCACTTCCCAATCCATTAGTTCTACAACAGGCCGTCTTAATGGATACTTCACAGGATCAGTTAAAAATCGTATAACCGTTTCGTGGTGTTCAGGTTTCACGTATTTTTTAACAGCTTTAATGATAATATGACGGTTGCATTCTGGTGAGTTATCTTCATGCAAGATACCAAAAACAAATGCATTTTTGGCACCCGGCATGGCTCGTTTTGCAAATTTAGGGTGTTCGTTAGGATCAAATTGGCTCGGGCTTTTTTCAATACGGTTAAATTCCGAATCCACACTTCCTAATATGGTCAGAAGTAGAGCATAGTTGTCAGCATTTTTAAGCCCTTCTCTATCAGCGTTTTGCTTATTTTCTAATAATTGTTGAGTTATGTGAGATACGGTTCCTGTAGGTTCCTCTAATGGGAAACTGTATTGGTGGCTACGAGTAGGATCCATAGCTTCAGGAGCCCAACATAGAGTCGATAAATCTATCTGATGAAGCTGGGGTCTGTTATACCGACTTTGCCTTTGAGGATCAGCGTATTCTGCATATAAAATATTGTCAGGCTTAATATCACGATAAAAATAACCCAGTCGATGAGATGTAGCAATATCGGCACATAATTGCTCAAAACAACTAATATTGACCTTCATTGGTGTACCTTTTACAGGTGAAGTTGTCGCCGCCAAACTAGCTCCTCCTTTTGCGGCAATCATAATACTATGTGGTCCATTTTCTCCGTCAGGAACATGTTCTATATATTGCCCTTGTAACCCAGGTGAAATGGTGGGCAAGCTAGATCGTACTGCTGTCGCATCGGTTAATAATTGTTCCAATATGGACTGACTTTTTTCGATTTCTCGAAGGTCTATCGGCACTGGGAAATTATTTTCGTTAAGCTCTATTACGACGAATTTTATGAATGACTTATCAAAACTTTTACAAACTTTAAAAGCACCTTTTATAGTTTTATCTGGTGGGATCTGTAGAGTGACTTTATTGGGTTCACGCAGCGGAGGAAAAATACTGTCTTTTTTAAGCCAATAAGTAAGTTGGTGACGCTGATTCTCCATTTTGATGAAGTCAGTATCTTCTTCGCTTAGCCTTTCCAATTTTTTAACTCGGTATTTTTTGAATTCTTTACAGATAATGCTTGCTCTTGCTTTTGCTTTGGTAGTGGCCAATCCTATAGCTAATTTTTTGAACTCTCTTTTGTCTAGGAGGGCTATCAGGTCTATTTGTTTTTTATTTTGTTGTAACGTTGCAAGCAAATTTGCTCTGTCTATGTTTTCCCATTGCTCAAGCACTTGAGGCATTTTTGTGTGAAATGCGGATGAAGTAATGATTTCGATTCGAACATTTGCTGGTAAAGATATCAACGTAACAGCTAAATCTAAAGCAGATATGTTGTGAAATAAAGCATGCCTTTGTTGAGGCTCAACAGTAACAAATAATTCTGCAAGACTTATCCTATTTGGTCTTGTAAGCCAGTATTGTGTTTGCAGTTCGCTATCAAAATCAATCCAAGAATGTAATTGCTCAACCGGTATTATTTTTGCTTTTTTTAACCAAGTATCACTTTGAAGAGCGCGGATAGAGCTTAGCTGTTTTTCACGTGGAAATAGCTGAAAGGCATCAAACCATAGTTCAAAGCTCTCACTAGGCATAGAATCAATGTAGGCGGCAGGGATAGGTCCCAATTTCGCGTACCAATAACGAGAAGAATCTAGCCTCCTTTCTAATGGAATTAGAGATAAAAGTATAAGAATTAGAGCGTGTTGTTTATGAATAGGCATTTTCATCTGAAAACTAACCATTAATGCACATTCTACGTTTTCAATATTTAATTGAGTCAGAGCTGAATGAGGAAGGAATTCCATGAAATGATGTAGAAGGCACCCTAGAGCTTCTACTTGGCTTTTTTGCATTATTGTCATTAATGCATCGGTTAATAGATAAGCGTCTTTTTGATGTTTAATAGCAGGGATCAATAGTCTAGCGAATAGTGCTTTTGTCCTAGGCTCGACTAAAAACAAGTTTAAAGCTTTATTTTCGAGTTGATTGAGGCGTAATAAAACCTGCTCCGCTGAGCACTCTGTCGCCAAATTAAAACCTTCCTGATGACCCCCAAGTTCAAATAAATTAAGAAGTATGGGGGAAAGGATTTTTAACTGTCTTAGCTTTGAACAAATCGGCGCGTCAATCTCACTCAAACTCTGTGTTGCAGGGTGTTGTTCTAATTGCAAGATAAAGACGAGTTCTTCAGCTGAAAAGCAGTGCGATACCGCATTGAGTTGCTCTTTATTTGTTTCATGTAATAAGGTTACGCATTCGTTAAATGTACCACAGGGCATTTCTACTACATTAGCAGAAGAGGGTGTTTTCTCTGTAGGTACGAATAATATCCAATCATCATAAGTGAGGTGTTTACACTCTTGAGTCCACCAAGGCGATTGTTCGAGTTGTATGTATGTTTCGGGTGATGTCTCAAGATAGAGCGAACAAATCAGGATATTTTTAACTCTTTCTGGCGGTAATTTATGTAGCGCTTCTTTTTTGTTTTCCTGAGAAAGGCGTTGCAGTAGCTCTAAGGCTAAGGATGGAGCACAAGCTACCAATAGAGTGTGGCGTTTATCGGAATCAATGCTGTTTAACTGCTGTCTAATTTGCTCTATGGAAAATGAACTAAATTCTTGAGATGTGGTTAAGCTGAGGCTTTTAAAATAGGCTAATTGCTCACTTGGGCTAAGGTGATTTATAAAGGGAAGTGATACTGCGTTTGGCATATAAGGTAATATTTGATTTAAGCCATGTTCCCTATTGCCCTTATATTCTGTCAGTAATTCACTCAGTAATTCAGCAGGCAGCTCAGCGATCATTGATAAACATACTTTAGATGGAAACATCTGTAAGAGTTCTAAAGCTTTGTGTTGCCTAAGCTTTAGCATGGATTGTATGACTTTCATTGCCTTGTAGTTAGACATTTTAATCATTATTTGTTTTTGTCTTTCTACAGGTAAATCTGTGAGTTGTTGTGCAATAATCGTGTGAGGCATGTAGGGAGAAACTAAAGCTTCTTCTAAAATAACGACAGCAGGGTGTTCTGAGTCTAAACCCAAGACACAGGCAGGCTGAGGGGATCTGTTTTTATGAAACCCCTCCAGTTGTATTTTATTGTTCACCAATTTGATACGGTATTTTTGGTACCTTAACCCCTGCAGCCCTGTTAACCTCAATTCGATGGATTGCTCTCTCGCAAGTGGGGAGTAGTCCATCTCATTGATTTTTAATAAGCTTCGCGGATTCAATACTAGGGCTGGTGTTATTCCCGTCGCCAATATAACAATCCTATTGATATACCTTAATTAAGTTTGGGAGCTGATAGTAAGTATCTCAATGAAAATTAAGACAGTTTAATCTGGTGTTTAGTGGTTATTTTTGACGTCAAAGAATGTTTTATTTGAGTACCTAGGGGAGAGATGAATACTAGCTGTCCTCGTGGGGCGTTTCTTCTAGGGACATATGACCATCATCTTGATATTGCTCAAAAGTAGATTGGCAGTATTGTTCTGTATCACGATTCCAATTAATAATGTCGAAAACTTCGTGTTCCAAGTAGGCTTCAGTTGGGTTTTGAAGGAAATTGATAACCTGTTCCTGAAATTCGGGAAACACATATTTGGAAATCAAATCTATGATAATTTTCCTTGAAGCAGGTGGTGCGCTTTTAGGATGAAGTATTCCGTATCGATGTTGGCTTACCCCATCCTGGGATGGGATGTAATAAGGACTATTGGGGGAATAGTCGCAAGGGCGTATGATCACTTTTCTAGCTTTTGCTGAGATAGCGTAGAAAATGGTAAGTAGTGCTGCATATTTATCACCTGATTGAAGTCCTTCAACTAACTCTTCGATACTGTCAGTATTCTTTTTTTGCTCTTGTAGCTCTGAGGTTATGAAAGCATCGGTTCCTGTACTGGCTGTTATGTCAACAATACATAGATGATTGCCATTAGCTTTCACTTGGCACATATCACTTAAATCAACAGGGAAAAGCATTGGCATCCCTAACCGCTGCTGTTTATTTGTTGCGTGATCGGCATATTCAGAGACCAGAATATTATCTGGCTTTATATCTCTAAAAAAGAATAGGCCATGATGACAATAGGCTAAATCCTCATAAAACTTTCTTAACACCATAATATTCAATTCATCCGGTTCCTCGTTATTTCTGGCCAAGTATCGAGTTAACGATAGACCACCTCTTGCTGCATAAAGGCATCCCGGTGAAGGAACCAAGCCTTGTAAACCCGGTTGTATCGTTCTGTCGGTATATCGGCCCCCTGGCATATATTTTTTCATGTTGTCCAAAATTTTTGACAAGGTTACGGAATATTTAGTTGATACAATAGATTCATATCCTTCGCATCCAGCATCAGTAACTGTGAAGCTAATATAGTTGAAGTCCATACTTTCAGGGGTTTTAAATCGACCTGGAGGAATTTCCGTGACATCAAGGGGAGAGTTTAACTCAGGAGCTCGTAGTATAGGATATAGCTTCTCCTGATCAACATAGTAGATAGCACGTCTTTTGGTGTCAGTAATAGTTTCGAACCTACTTACTTCACTTACAGATATACGTTGGAATTCACTGATTTCCCTACGATCTCTTTTACGCAATAAATACAGATGTTTGAGTTTCTGTTGGAACTCTTTTGTTTTTTGTTTGAGGGTTTCTGCGCGTTTTAAAAGAATTTTTCGGGGACCAAAAAGCAAAGCCATTTCGACGTAGTTTTCTTGCTCAAAGGCTTCTCTTAACTCTCTTTGTTTAGGAAGGTATACGGGGCCTACAACTGTATTCGCTTTATTAGCACACTTTATTATTTCGATTAGAGTGTCTTTATACGTGCTGCCTAGTGCAGCAAGAACGTGAGGTGTTTTTGATAGTGTAGGTACTTCACTAAAAAGTTCAAACGATCTGTGTGGGGGCAGATTGTGTAGGCTTTCGGTTAATGTTTCTTCAGAAAGGGCGGTGATAATGGCCACAAATTCATGGGGGTCACAAATTTCGAGATAGCATGTTAGCTTTGTATGATTAGAGAAACGGACTTCAAAAAACAAGCTTTGTAATGCTGAACGAAAATCTATCCAGAAAGCAATTTGCGATTCAGATAAACGGTTGGCGATAGTCAGCCATTGTTTCCCATTCATTGCACGATTGACTTTTAGACGTTGTTGAATGTTGAGGCATTGAAATTTAGTAAATAATTCAATTGTGAAGTTTTCTAAGAGTACAAAACTCCAAAATACGTCGGCATTAGGAGTCGAATCGAAGATGCATTGTATGGCGTAGGGTTCAAGGCGTAGCAGTATATTAGGATGAAATGGAGATAAACGATTTGGTTTGCATTCTAATAAGAATTTTATTGCAGTTTTAGGCAGTCGATTTGCCAATTCAACAAAAAAATCATCATCTGGTTTTCTTTGTTTTTGATCCTCTTTCATGACTCTATTCTGTTGTATCCGTTTATTTCTCTCTTCTATTTGCAGCCTTTCAAATTCAGCCCTTTCAGCGACGCTGAATGTCAAATCGTTGCCGGATTGAGTGACATATAAATCGAATTCGACATTCTCATCATCAGATTGGTCCTGAGGGCTGCCTGCAGTATCTGGAATGTCTGTTGTCGGAGCAGGTGTGACGGTGAGCTCTCGGTCTTTGGTTTCCGACGTTTGTTCATTAGTTTCAGCTGCTTCCCCTGTTGAAGCTGATAGCTCTTGTTGACGGCCTGTTATTGAACTAACGGCAGGTGAAGGTGATGCAGCAGTGTCTAAAGTTAAAGAAACGATGGCTTGTCCTGAGGCATCAAGCGATGGTATTTGGGGAGTTGAGTGTAAATCAGTTCTTGTTTTCACTTGCGTTGTTTGCTCGGTTTCATCAGCTAAATGGGGTTCAAGAGATGTTGGATGTTCTGTAAGTTGTGGCTGTATAGTATCTGGTTCTAAGTTATGCTGGGGCTCTGCAACATTAGCTTTAGATGCTTCAGCGGCTTCAATTGCATCGGCAGCGGGAGTTAAGGGGATATGTAATCCAGATCGTTCTACATCACCACGCATATTATAAAATAAGAAGGATACCCCTTGTTGCACTATTTTCACTATATCGGCGGGGAGGCGTTCAATAAATTTCTCAGCCTGCTCCTTGGGCAAATAGTATAGAAACCAGCCCATAAATCTTGTTTCTTCGAGGCTAAAGTCGCATGTGGCTTGTGCAATGATTGAGAGTTCACCATATGGCAATGGCTCTTTTTTAAGCCAGTTTCCGATAATCACCTCAATAAACACTTGACCCGAATGAGAATAAATAAAATTTCCGCGTCTTATTGGATCCATATAAAAAATGGCTCGCAACGCTTCTCTAGGTTGAGCCAACCGAATTAAGAGCAGTACCTGATCGTTGTTTAAATGGCCGAGAAAATGGCTGGAGCGCCTGTAATTTAAGCAGCATCCAGAGAATTCAGTTCTTTGGTTGGATTGCACAATAATTAATAGGTCGGCCATCATTTTTTGATAATTGGTTTGGGCCTTAATAATGCTTGCTTTTAATTGGGTTGACGGCTTATTTTCTAGCGCCTTTTCATATTGAGAGTCGATATCAGTTAGAAGTCTAGATTCTTCAGCGGTTAATTCACGAATTGCATCTTTTAATTGTTCTTGGTGATTTTCTTTTAATACAAATATCAATTCACTTAAGCTGTAGGCTTGCTCAGGAAACAAGCTAGAGTCTTGTTTAGCTGCTTTAGAAGTATCTCTCCCGCAACTTAGCCAGTCTTCAACATCTATAAATTCTTTTGCTTCTGCCCACCAACATGTATCTTCAGTAACTTTTGCTGATTCTGGGTACTGTGAAAAATACGCTGTTAACACTAGGAATTTAGCCACTTTTTTTGGGGGTAATAATCGAAGAAATGAACATGTTTTGTCTAAATCAAGACTTAATAAAAACTGACAGCGACTAATGTCAGTCATTTGAACAATAATGCAACGCAGTTGTTGTTCAGGTAATCGTTGCAAGAAGTGAATGTATCCATTGTAGTTATGGCATGGATATGCACAACCTTCTTGTGCTCCTTCTTCTGGTTGAGGCGTTAAGACCCCTTGAATAGTCTCGTCATCTGCTTGGGTCAAAAAAGTAAGTTGTGCATCTATTGGGAAGTTAATGATGATTTCTAGCCTAGCGATTTGGCACTCAGCAGAGACTTTACTGTTGATCAACAACCTTTGTTGTGTTTCAAGTGGTTGTTTAGAAATCGCTCTAGCTACTATTTTGGGAGGAAAATCAAACAGAATGCTGTTATCAAGATTAATGTCCTCTTGCGTATCCAATATTGAAGGCAGTAGTTGAGTACATAACTCTTCGGATTTCTGCTCGCTTAGGGAAGAGAAAAGCCATTGCTTTTCGACATGAGTCATTGAAAGTAACTCTTGGGACAACACTTCAGTAGGCAGGCTTGGATTAATTGTTGCGGCAAGTAAAGCAGGACGAAAGCTATTATGGGTATATTGCTGTGAACTTAAAGAATGTGTCGCTGGCTTGCTATGGAAGTTGCCAAGTTTGGTTAACATCAGGCCGTCGCCTTCACACGAAAAGCGATACTGTTTGGCGAAGGTCCTTCCACCTTTTATTTCGACTTCCAGCGGGCGATCGGCTTGTGTAACATCTCTAAAATCGAGTCTTGCAATCGCTTCTCTGTCTTGAAGTGATAGAGCCGCAAGCGGATTTGACATTAAATCAACAATATTTTTAGTTAAAACAAGATTTTGGCTAAGTAAACGGTTATTGACAATAAAGTTTAAAACATGATTAATGGACAGTCGAAGCAAGGAATAGTTTTGATTAATTTGAGTTAATAGCTTATTTCAGTTTGAAAATTTTCACTTATTAATAGAAAAGGACCCCAATATGGGAAAAATTTTTGAATCAATTACAACGCATCAGCGAGACTTTATCTTAAAACAAAAGATGTTTTTTGTTGCTACCGCTGCTGGAGAGGGCAGGGTAAACCTATCCCCCAAAGGGTTAGATGCGTTTAGACTCATTAACGAACATCAAGTGGCTTGGTTAAATCTGACTGGCAGTGGCAATGAAACCTCTATGCATGTTCAGCAAAACCCAAGGATGACCATGATGTTCTGTGCCTTTGAAGGAAGCCCATTAATCCTTAGGCTATATGGTAAAGCCAAAGTGTTACACCAAGCTGATGAAAACTTTGATACTTATTCGAAGCTGTTTCCAACATTTACGGGTACTCGACAGATATTTGTATTGGATATTGATAAAACCCAATCGTCATGTGGAATGGGTGTTCCATTGTATGATTTTGTTGAACAACGGCAACAACTGGTTCAGTCTCACGATAAACAAGGTAAAAATGGAGTGGAAGCCTATTGGAAAAAAGCTAATCAGTTGAGCTTTGATGGTGATGAAACTCGAGTGTTGGAATTGTCAGGAATCCAAGATGAAAGTGAATAAAGATTAATATCATTTTCAGCCATTTCATAACAAAATAGCTACAGCTTAATTAACAAACTTGGAAAACAATGGAAATTAAATTTCGTAATGCAGTTGAGCAAGATTTGCCTAAATTAGTAGAATTACTCGCTAATGATGACCTTGGAAAACTACGAGAAAATCCAAATTTACCACTCGATAAATCATACCTTGAAGCCTTCGGTGCTATAAACTCAGACCCCAATAATCAGCTTTTAGTGGCAACTCTTAATAATGAAATCATCGGAATGCTGCAAATCACTTATATACCTTATCTTACGCACAAAGGCAGTTGGCGCTGTTTAATTGAAGGTGTAAGAGTGAGTGAGAATGCTCGCGGGATGGGCATTGGTGAGCTTATGTTTAATCATTCAATTGAACTTGCAACTGAAAAAGGTTGTTCTTTAATCCAACTTACTAGCGACAAGCAGCGGCCTGATGCTATTCGTTTTTATGAAAAACTAGGTTTTGTAGCCACTCATGAAGGCTTTAAATTGAAAGTAGGTTAAGTCAAAGGTAGTTTTACCTTTTGTTAAAATTATTTCTGAAACTACATTTCAATTATGTTCAAAATCAATCAGATTTTACCAGAAATAATTGAGGCAAATTGGTGCTTTAACTCTAAGGTTTAACTTTAATTAGTTACATCATAATTAAAGTGACGTGATCTATGTCAATTTTTAACTTGTTAATTCTGCATAAGAAAATTGATCCAGATCATGTGTATTTATTGTCTATAAATCCCACTCTTTTTCTTCAAACTCGCTTTCCGTCATTAACTTTTCATTTTGAATGATCTGGATCAACTGATTCACGAATTTAACAGCTGTAACGGGTATAGCTTCATTTTGTTGCCCGTTATTATTAGGTCATCAGCTGGGAGGGTTCAGTTGGTGAAACTTATCGACAATATCCGCAAGGAGGATACATGAGTAATGCTTCGAGCGATGAGAAGAAGACGGAATTAAAAATGTTCGTGTTTTTAACGGTGTTTTTAGCTCCACTTCTGTCAATTTTAATTGTTGGTGGATACGGCTTTTTAATATGGATGAGCCAAATTTTGATGGGACCACCCACGAGTTAATACGACAAACAAAAAATAACAAATCTTTTATTGAGTGTAAAAATGAGCAAAGAACTTCACGTAACCAGCTTGGTAGTACAAGTTAAGCCAGAACATATGTCTGACGTTCGTAAGGCCATTATGGCTGTTGAGAATGCTGAGCTGTCGGTAAACAACGAAGTTAAATTAGTGGTTGTCCTAGAAGGAGAAGGTCGCCGCGAAATTATGGATAAGATTGATGAAATTAATGCACTGGATGGCGTTATATCAACCTCCATGGTTTACCACCAAAGTGAAGTGCTTGACGAGGGCGAGATATGAAAATGAATAGACGTGAGTTTATGAAAGCGAATGCCGTAGCGGCAGCGGCTGGCGTTGCCGGCTTAGCATTACCTGCTACTGCAAGCAATCTCATAACAAGTTCAGAGCAAACCAAACTTGACTGGAACAAAGCTCCATGCCGTTTCTGTGGTACTGGTTGTTCAGTTATGGTTGCCCGTAAAGACGGTAAAGTGGTTGCTACTCAAGGTGACCCAGATTGTGAAGTAAACCGTGGTTTAAACTGCGTTAAAGGTTACTTCCTTTCTAAAATCATGTACGGCAAAGACCGCCTAACCTCGCCAATGCTTCGTATGACCGATGGTAAGTACGACAAAAATGGTGAGTTTACCCCAATTTCTTGGGACAGTGCTTTCGACATCATGGCAGAAAAATGGAAAGAAACCATTAAGAAGAAAGGTCCAACTGCTGTGGGTATGTTCGGTTCAGGTCAGTGGACAGTCTGGGAAGGCTACGCGGCTGTAAAACTGATGAAAGCTGGTTTTGGTTCTAACAACATTGACCCTAACGCTCGTCACTGTATGGCGTCTGCGGTAGGTGGCTTCATGCGTACCTTTGGTATCGATGAGCCAATGGGGTGCTACAACGATATGGAAGCGGCAGATTGCTTCGTGTTGTGGGGCTCAAACATGGCAGAAATGCACCCAATCCTATGGACTCGTGTTACTGACCGTCGTCTAAGTGCACCACACGTTCGTATTGGTGTTCTGTCTACTTATAAGCATCGTTCTTTCGACCTTGCTGACGTGCCAATGGTGTTCACCCCACAAACTGACTTAGCAATTCTTAACTTTATTGCTAACTACATCATCCAAAATGATGCAGTGAACTGGGACTTTGTGAAGAAACACGTTAACTTCCGTAAGGGTATGACGGATATTGGTTATGGTTTACGTCCTAACCATCCTACCCAAATGAAAGCGAAAAACGCGGACAAAGCGGGTGCGTCTTCTCCAATCGATTTTGATGAATTCAAGAAGTTTGTGTCTGAATACACTGTTGAGAAAGCAGAAGCGCTTTCTGGTGTTCCAGCAGAGAAATTGATTGAAATCGCTAAATGGTATGCCGATCCTAAACTGAAAGTGACTTCTTTCTGGACTATGGGTGCTAACCAGCATACTCGTGGTGTGTGGTGTAACAACCTGCTTTATAACATCCACTTATTGACTGGTAAGATTGCAACTCCGGGTAACAGCCCATTCTCGCTAACGGGTCAGCCATCGGCTTGTGGTACCGCACGTGAGGTTGGTACGTTTGCTCACCGTTTACCAGCAGACATGGTGGTTAAGAATCCTAAGCACCGTGCAATTGCTGAAAAATACTGGAAGATCCCAAGCGGTATTATTCCTGCAAAACCGGGTTTCCATGCTGTTCTTCAAAGCCGTAAGTTGAAAGACGGTGACTTGAACTGTTACTGGACTCAGGTAACTAATAATATGCAAGCAGGTCCTAACGTCAATGAAGAGATCCTTCCGGGCTGGCGTAACCCTGAAAATTTCATCGTGGTTTCTGATCCGTACCCAACGGTTTCTACTCAAGCGGCTGACTTGGTTCTACCAACGGCTATGTGGGTGGAGAAAGAAGGTGCATACGGTAACGCTGAACGTCGTACTCAGTTCTGGCATCAAATGGTTAAAGCACCGGGTGAAGCTAAGTCTGACTTGTGGCAAACCATGGAGTTCTCTAAGCGCTTTACTACTGATGAAGTGTGGCCAAAAGACGTACTAGAAGCGAACCCTGAATATAAAGGTAAAACGTTATTCGACGTGCTTTATGCAAACGGTGAAGTGAACAAGTACCCACTTTCTGACATGGCTGAAGGTTATGACAATGAAGAGTCAGAAGACTTTGGTTTCTATGTTCAGAAAGGTCTATTTGAAGAATACGCAAAGTTCGGTCGCGGTAAAGCTCACGATTTAGCACCATTTGATACTTACCACGAAGTACACGGTCTACGTTGGCCTGTAGTTGATGGCAAAGAAACACTATGGCGCTTCCGTGAAGGTTCAGATCCGTATGTAACTCCGGGTAAAGGTTATGAGTTCTACGGTAAGCCAGACGGTCGTGCCGTGATTTTCGCTCTACCTTACGAGCCACCTGCAGAATCTCCAGATGAAGAATTCCCAATGTGGCTGTGTACTGGTCGTGTACTTGAGCATTGGCATACAGGGTCTATGACTCAGCGTGTTCCTGAGCTGTTCAAAGCAGTTCCAAATGCGGTTTGTTTCATGCATCCAAAGGATGCGAGAGAAAAAGGCTTACGCCGTGGTGATGAAGTGATTGTTGAATCACGTCGTGGTCAAATTCGCACTCGTGTTGAAACTCGTGGACGTAACAAGCCTCCTGTAGGTCTAGTGTATGTACCTTTCTTTGATGCTAGCCAATTGATCAATAAAGTAACACTAGATGCTACTGATCCACTGTCTAAGCAGACTGACTTTAAGAAATGTGCAGTTAAAGTGTACAAGGCATAAGGAGCAAGTTATGAAAACAGTTAAACAAAACGTCGTAAAAATGGCCGCACTGTTAGCATTAACTAGCTCTGCTTTTCTAGCAACTGCTGCGGATAAAGTAATCCATGAGGATGATTTTGCTACTTTACGTGGAACAGCAATCACTAGTGAGCCAACGCCTCCACCGTTAAAAAACGAAGTGGATCATAAAGGTACTTTGGGTCGTGCTTTCCCGACTCAAGCGCCAGTGGTACCTCATAAAGTGAGAAAGTATCAGGTGAACCTTAAAGTGAACCAGTGCTTAAGCTGCCATGATCGCAGTCGAATCAAAGAGTCAAAAGCACCTATGGTAAGCGTGACTCACTATATGACTCGTGATAACCACTTCTTAGCACAAGTATCGCCACGTCGTTACTTCTGTACTCAATGTCATGTTGCACAAGATGAAGCTAAGCCATTAGTGCCTAACGTGTTTATTGATGTTGATAAGTTGCTTGAAGCGGCTGAAGCCAAGAAAAGTGCAGAGCACTAGGAGGCACTATGATGGATAAACTGAAACAGGTTTGGCGAGTACTGGCTAAACCAAGTGTTCACTATAGTTTAGGCTTTCTAACCATTGGTGGCTTTATCGCGGGTATTATTTTCTGGGGTGGTTTTAACACTGCCCTTGAAGCAACCAATACTGAAGAGTTCTGTATTAGTTGTCACGAAATGGAAGCTAACGTGTATGAAGAGTTACAAGGCACAATTCACTTTTCTAACCGCAGTGGTGTGAGAGCGACTTGTCCTGACTGTCACGTTCCACATGAATGGACTAATAAGATTGCTCGTAAAATGCAGGCTTCTAAAGAAGTTTGGGGTAAGATCTTTGGTACCATTAATACTCGTGAGAAGTTCGAAGCAAAACGTCGAGAACTTGCTGAGCATGAATGGGCGAGGTTAAAAGCAAACGACTCACTAGAATGTCGTAACTGCCATAACTTCGACTACATGGACTTTACTCGTCAAGCTCCAAGAGCCGCAGAGGCGCACTCAACTTCACTTGCTAGTGGTGAGAAGACTTGTATCGATTGTCATAAAGGTATTGCACACCATTTACCAAATATGACAGGGGTTAAAGGTTACTAATTCTACTCATCGTATTTAGTGATTTCAAAAAGGTTGTCCATTGGGCAACCTTTTTCTTTGTTAATCAATACATTGTTGTTTTGTTATTTCTATTTTCCTTTATTCTGAACAGTGGCTTGCAAGTCATAGTGTGACCAAGCTCACATCATTTTTTATAAAAAAATCATACCGTTTTTCCACCGACTGCATTTCTAAATTCGTTTCAACCCGATCAGTTTTACTCTTTTCTTAATATTTTTACATGGACGAACTCGCTACTCGGCGGCTAAAACCGCTTGGTTGGAACGCAAATCGACCTGATTAGAGGAGGGGACATGGGTAATGATTCAAGTGACGATAAAAAGTCCGAATTTCGAGTTTTTATCTTTCTTACCGTGTTTCTTGCACCATTGTTATCGATAGTCATTGTCGGAGGCTACGGCTTCCTCGTTTGGATGAGCCAGATTGTTTTCACTGGTCCACCAGCAAGTTAAAAAACTATAAAACGCGTGTGAATTAGAATGAAAAATAACTAAAGAGCAATAATATGAACAACAACAGGAGCGCACATCCATGTGCTGACGACCGTGACATCCTGTCACGGACGGTTGTCTTTTCACACTATTGCTCTCTTATCTGTCTACTAAATATTTCACTGATCCACACAGCATTTATAAAAAAACAAAATCGAGTGAATAAATGAGCATAGAACTTCATGTTTGTAGCTTAGTGGTTCAAGTAAAACCAGAGAGAATGCCTGAGGTTAGGCAGGCAATCATGGTGATAAAAGATACTGAGCTATCGGTGAATAACGAAATCAAACTCGTGGTTGTTATTGAAGGGAAAGGGCGTAAACAAGTGATGGAATGCGTTGATGAAATTAATGCCATTCCCGGCGTGATCTCAACCTCAGTCGTTTACCAGCAAAGTGAAGTGCTTGAAGAGGACGAGATATGAAAATGAATCGACGCGAGTTTATCAAAGCTAATGCTGTAATCGCAGCTGCTGGTGCTGCGGGTTTAGCTCTCCCAACAAAGGCAAGTAACCTCATCACAAGCTCCGAATTTACCAAACTTGAATGGAACAAAGCGCCTTGCCGTTTCTGTGGAACGGGTTGTTCAGTCATGGTAGCGAGAAAAGAGGGAAGAGTGGTTGCGACTCAAGGTGATCCTGATTGCGAAGTCAATCGTGGTTTAAATTGTATTAAAGGTTATTTCTTATCAAAAATAATGTACGGCTCAGATCGTCTTACTTCACCCATGTTGCGGATGACCAATGGTAAGTACGATAAGAATGGAGATTTTACTCCCATATCTTGGGATAGCGCCTTCGACATTATGGCCAAAAAATGGAAGGAAACGATTAAGAAGAAAGGCCCAACTGCAGTGGGTATGTTTGGATCAGGTCAGTGGACTGTATGGGAAGGTTACGCAGCTTCAAAACTAATGAAAGCAGGTTTTGGTTCCAATAACATAGACCCTAATGCCCGTCATTGTATGGCTTCTGCAGTAGGTGGCTTTATGCGTACCTTTGGGATTGATGAACCCATGGGTTGCTATAACGATATGGAAGAAGCGGATAAATTCGTGCTCTGGGGTTCGAATATGGCGGAAATGCACCCCATTCTATGGACAAGGGTGACTGACCGAAGATTAAGCGCTCCCCATGTACGGGTGGCTGTGCTATCGACTTATCGTCATCGTTCATTTGATTTAGCCGATTTACCAATCATTTTTACGCCTCAAGCCGACCTTGCCATTCTGAATTATATTGCCAATTACATTATTCAAAATGATGCTGTGAACTGGGATTTTGTGAACAAACATGTCAACTTCCGTAAAGGCGTCACTGATATAGGTTATGGTTTACGCCCAACGCACCCGTTACAAAAAAAAGCTAAAAACTCAGATAAAGCAGGAGCCTCTTTTCCTTCAAACTTTGAAGAATTTAAAAAATTCGTTGCTGAATATGATATTGATAAGGCTCATGAAATTTCTGCAGTACCCAAACATAAGTTGTTAGAACTTGCTAAATGGTACGCCGATCCAAACACTCGTATCACATCATTTTGGACCATGGGTTTTAACCAACATACACGTGGTGTGTGGGCAAACAATCTTATCTATAACATTCATTTGCTTACAGGAAAGATTGCTACCCCGGGCAACAGCCCATTTTCATTAACGGGCCAACCATCAGCATGTGGTACGGCACGTGAAGTAGGGACTTTCTCTCATCGTTTACCAGCCGACCTCGTGGTTGCTAACCCTAAACATAGAGCAATAGCCGAAAAAATTTGGAAAATCCCCAGTGGGATAATCCCTCCCAAGCCGGGATATCATGCCGTACTTCAAAATCGTAAATTAAAAGATGGTGAACTTAATTGTTATTGGGTACAGGTGAATAACAATATGCAAGCTGGGCCAAATATGAATGAAGAAGGGCTGCCCGGCTATCGAAATCCAGAAAACTTTATTGTAGTTTCGGATGCCTATCCAACAGTAACGACTCAGGCGGCTGATCTTGTTTTACCAACGGCAATGTGGGTTGAAAAAGAGGGCGCTTATGGTAATGCTGAGCGTCGGACTCAATTTTGGCATCAAATGGTGACCGCTCCCGGTGAGTCCATGTCTGATTTGTGGCAATTAGTTGAGTTTTCTAAACGCTTTACTACTGATGAAGTTTGGCCTAAAGAGGTTTTGGAGGCTAACCCAAGCTATAAAGGTAAAACACTATTTGATGTTTTGTATAAAAACGGTCAAGTGGATAAATTCCCGTTATCTGACCGTGCCGAAGGTTACGATAACCCTGAATCAGATGCCGTTGGTTTTTATATTCAAAAAGGACTCTTTGAAGAATACGCTACATTCGGCCGAGGGCACGGTCACGATCTAGCGCCATTTGATGCTTATCATGAAGCCCATGGCTTACGTTGGCCTGTGGTGGATGGTAAAGAAACACTCTGGCGTTTTAAAAAAGGTTCAGATCCTTATGCAAAACGAGAAGGTTGGGATTTTTATGGTAAGCCAGATGGTAAAGCCGTTATTTTTGCTTTGCCTTACGAGCCACCAGCAGAGTCGCCAGATGCAGAATACGACTTATGGTTGTGTACTGGGCGAGTTCTTGAACATTGGCATTCAGGCTCAATGACGCAACGTGTTCCTGAGCTTTATAAAGCTTTCCCAAATGCCGTGTGTTTTATGCATCCAGAAGACGCTAAGAAGCGTGGGTTAAGGCGAGGAGATGAAGTGATTGTTCAATCTCGTCGAGGAGAAACCAAAACTCGAATTGAAACTCGTGGTCGAGACAAACCTCCCATTGGTTTGGTTTATGTGCCTTGGTTTGACGCCAGTCAGTTGATCAACAAAGTGACCTTAGATGCCACTGATCCTATCTCTAAACAAACTGACTTTAAAAAATGCGCAGTTAAAGTGTTTAAGGCGTGAGGAGAAAGATCATGAAAACATTCAATAAATCTTTCGTTAAAGTTACCGCATTACTAACGTTGGCTAGTGCTGCATTTATTGCAGTGGGAGCTGGAACTGACAAGACCATTCGTGGTGATCATTTTGCGACATTGCGCCATGCACCATTAAATACCGAGCCAACACCTCCGCCTTTAAGTAATGAGAAAGAGCATCAAGGTAGCTTGGCGCGGAATTATCCCGCGCAAGCGCCAATCATTCCTCATCAGGCTCATAAATATCAAATTGATAGAAAAGTAAATCAGTGCTTAAGTTGTCATGATCGTAGCCGTGTTCATGAGTCCAAGGCTCCGATGATAGGAATATCTCACTATTTAACTCGTGATAATCACTTTTTGGCACAAGTGTCACCACGTCGATATTTTTGTACTCAATGCCATGTATCTCAAGAGAACTCGACTCCGTTAGTGAACAACACATTCGTTGATGTTGATAAGTTGGTTGAAGCGTCAGCCAACAAAAAACAGCACTAGGAGGCCGTATGATTGAGATACTTAAGAAGGCTTGGCGAATATTATGTAAACCAAGTGTTCACTACAGTTTGGGCTTTCTAACTTTAGGTGGTTTTGTCGCGGGTATTATCTTTTGGGGTGGCTTTAATACCGCGCTAGAAGCAACCAATACTGAGAAATTCTGTATTAGTTGTCATGAAATGCGAGATAACGTTTATCAAGAGCTGAAAACCACGATTCATTTTACCAATCGAAGTGGGGTGAGGGCGACGTGCCCAGATTGTCACGTACCTCACAAATGGACCAATAAAATTGCTCGGAAAATGCAGGCTTCAAAAGAAGTATGGGGCAAAATTTTTGGAACCATTAATACCAGAGAAAAATTTGAAGCGCATAGAAGGGAACTGGCAGAACACGAATGGGCGCGATTGAAGGCCAATGATTCTTTAGAGTGCCGAAATTGCCATAACTTCAATTACATGGACTTTACTCGTCAATCACCTAGAGCGGCTAAAGCACACTCAACAGCACTGGCTAGAGGTGAAAAAACCTGTATAGATTGCCATAAAGGTATTGCTCACCACTTACCGGATATGAAAGGGGTCAAAGGGTTTTAACTGTTTCAATTAAGGCTGTGAGTGAGACAGCCTTATTTACGGCCTTTAGATTAACATGGCTGTAACTTATTGAATTTAAAGGAGGTTGTTATATTTTATGACTTAATGTCATTTCATTTATCGGTAGTGTTGTGCTGGAATACCAATAAATAACCCGTTAAAACTTGATAGATGTGAGGTCGTAAATGGCTCTAGTCACTCATTCGGTAAGTTTGGCTGCTAACCCTACAACAAATGAATACCCTGTATTGACCGCGGAGCAGGCAGCAGCAATAAGAAGGATATTACCGACAAAAAAGGGGGACAAACAAGGTACGTTTTTACAAGATTCAAATAACAATGTGTTTAGGTGTGTATTAACAAATCCCAATAAGCATATTTACCAATTTCAGGAACAAACAGAAACGACTGGAAAGTGGCGAACAGGTAAATATAGCTATAACGAAAAAAGCCCTTTAGCAAGAAGCTTAACGTCAAGATATAAATATTCGGTTGATTTCCCACCAGTGTCAATGAGTCGAGCTTATACTCTTGCTAAACCAGAAATGTCTAAATCCACTTCCAGTACATTTACTCCTTTTGAATCGAGTGAAAATGGTGTTGGGAAAACTGATATAGATGGAAAAGAGACTGATTCCTTTGTGATAGGTAAAGAAAATAATTCAGTTCATCCTTCTATTGAGGTTCAAGAAACTGATACTCGAGAAGGATCGACAACACCTTCAGTGGTTCCAGTTGCCATTCCAACACCCGTTACACCAACACGAGCTGTGGGGGGCGCCTCTCCAGAGCAACTTGCGCCGCCGGCTTCTTCTGACTCAAAAAAATCGCCATCTTCCTCTCCTGCAACCTCAAGAGTTGCTAGCTACATTGACCATAACAAGCCAATAACAAGGATGGGAATGGTAGATCCAAACACTAATCCAGATTTAATGGCAGCTATTGCAGCTCAAAGAAAAAAATCGACAGAGCAAAAAACTAATAACTAGCTGGAACAAAGATTGATTTCAGTACCAAAGAATAATCTCTGGTATTGAAATCAAGCACTGAATCACTGGATTTTTATGCTCAAACTGCCTATGATCCGCAGCTCTTTTCATTCACCATTTGGCTGTAGTTACCATGCTCAAATCTTCTTTAAATGTAAAATCATCTCAGCTTGTTGTAAATGTTCTTAAGCTGGTACTTGAGCAAGGCAAACCACTGGATAGAGGTTATTCAATTAGTTTCTCTGAGGTAAAACTTAAACCAGAAGAGCAAGCAAGAATTACCCAAGTGGTGGGTGACCTATTACGTCGTCTAAACCTCTATTGCTATCTAGTTAATATTCAACTCCAAGATGCCGCAAAAAATGCAGAATTACTCGTTGTGGTATGGCATGAATTCAATGGGTTGAACTCGGGTAAATTACCTAAGGCGAGCCAGTTTAAACGTTCTGAATATCAACACTTACTGACTAAAGCTAAACAAGATGAAGTACTTTGGGATGGTTGTCCTGGTTGGTTAGATAAAATTGGCGTCGAGCAGTTAGGAGAGTCTTGGAAAGCCGAACGTAAAGCCTTATTGCAACCAGCAAAACGTTACCTACGTGCAAACCAATTAAAAACCACCCGTGATCAACTGAAAAAAGCCTTGAGTAAAGAAGGAATTGAAACGCAGATAGTTAATGGCGTTGGCAGTGCGCTTGAAGTAACCTCCAACTCTCCATTATTCAAAAGTAAGGCGTTCAAAGCAGGTTTTTTTGAACAGCAAGATGCAGGTTCACAATTGGTTGCCGCTGCGGTTGATGCTAAGCCGGGTATGAGAGTTGTTGATGCATGTGCTGGTGCTGGTGGCAAAACACTTCACCTTGCAGGGCAAATGCAAGGAAAAGGACGATTACTGGCAATGGATGTTGAGCAATGGAAACTGGATGCATTAAAAGACAGAGCCAAGCGCGCTGGTGCGCATAATGTCGAAACCCGTATCATCGCCAGCTCAAAAACCATCAAGCGCCTTAAGCTTACAGCCGATAGAGTGTTATTAGACGTTCCTTGTTCTGGTTTAGGTGTATTAAAACGTAACCCTGATTCGAAATGGCGTGATACGTCTGAGCGTTTACCTGTATTAGTCAAATTGCAAGAAGACATTTTGCAAAGTTACAGCCGTATGGTGAAAGTAGGTGGCATGCTGGTATATGCTACTTGCTCAATTATGCCAGAAGAAAATCGCCAGCAAGTGGATAAGTTTTTAGCAAACAATCCACACTTTGAATTTATTGAAGATGAAAATATCACGCCAGCTAATACAGGCTTCGATGGCTTTTATCTAGCCAAGTTAAAAAGAGTTGCAGAGTGAATTAATTATTAGGGGAATATAATGGCTAGAGCTTGCGCTAGGCATATTTTGGTAAAAACCAAAGAAGAAGCGGAAAAAATCAAAAAGGAATTGGCCAAAGGGGCTGATTTTGGCAAGTTAGCTAAAAAGTATTCGACTTGCCCTTCAAAAAAACGCGGTGGTGATCTTGGTGAATTCGGCCCTGGTCAAATGGTAAAGGCATTTGATAATGTTGTATTCAAAAAGCCTGTATTAGAGGTTCATGGCCCAGTTAAAACTCAGTTTGGATTTCATTTGATCCAGACAATATACCGCAGTTGATTGTTTAGGTTTAATCTATTAAATGTAATGATGGGTTAGTTTGATTAACCCTCACTTAATCATCTTGGGTGTATGTTCCCGGAGAAAATGCGTTAACCAAAGACTTAAAAAATAGTACCCAGATCAATAAAAGACTTAACCAGTACCAATCGCTATTAGTGACTTGTAAATCCCATATTTTAGGCTTCATTTCATTGTAACTGAGTAACATTCGGTCGTTTTGTTTTAGTTGGTAAATCAGTCCATCTTTATGCCAGATGGAAATGTTTATTCCATTCGTGAGATTTTTAGCAAAATTACGACATTTTTGTTGATTTATGCTTAGTGCAGAAAACCTGTCTTCATATGATTGTATGTGTAAATCAAAGTAGTTATAGGTGTCACCTTCGTCATCTACGACCTTTTCACGTTTACATCGAGCAGAGTCCACTTGTGTCGTGTATTGATGAAGATTGGAAAAATTAGTAACTGTATATTTATCAATTAATGTTCCCAAAATTATTAAATTCGCTGTAAAAAAAGAGGCAATAAACAGTATACGATTAAAGCAAGAGCCTTCAGCTGAAAATTCGATAACAAAGCTCCTTTTTTCGTAGTCTTCATCATCCTCTAATTCTCTTTGAAGCTGCTCATACTCACCATTTTGCTTTCTTTTTGCTAATTCATCACAAAGTAATTGATATCTATCGGGATAAATTACTCGATCAATATTTCGTTCAACATCTAAAAGTTCATCAAGTGTATATTTTGCATAGTCGATGGACACGAAACTTCCCTATATTTTACGAATTTGGTTTAAGCAACTTGTTACTTTAGAGTTTAAGTTTGGCAATGATAACGTAGATTAACGTAAAAGTTACTGAGGATTAACCTTTATTCGGTATCCTAGAAGAATCTATAAGTATGTAACAAACATACTTTGTTAATATTTACGCCTGAAACTTCCTGAAGAATTTGATAGTTTCTAATCAATATAAAAACACAGGAAGTCTATTCATGAAACTATCCACTTGTATGGCAAGTGTGTTATTAGCACTAGGAGTTACTAGTTCTATAAACGCCATCGCCAGTAACCACGGTCAACAAGGCTATTATCGCGCTCCAACACTTCATAACAACCAACTTATTTTCACCGCTGAAGGTGATTTGTGGACTCATAAATTATCCCAAATTACCGCAAGTCGCTTGACTAGTCTTCCATCACAAGAAACCGATGCTTCTATTTCAAAAGATGGTAAATGGGTTGCTTATTTGGCGGACTATGACGGTACTCAAGAAGTTTACGTTATGCCAATTGAAGGTGGTGTCGCTAAGCGAGTAACGTTTGAAAACAGTCGAGTAAGGCTTCAAGGTTGGACTGAGAAAGGTGAGATACTTTATTCAACTGACAATGCTCATGGTCCTGCAAATTTCTGGGTTTTACGTCTAGTTAATCCAAAGACGTTAATGACAACCGATTTGCCTTTGGCGGATGCGGTTGAAGGCAGCCTTGATGATAAAGGCCAATATGTATACTTCACACGTTTTGGATTGCAAACGACAGGTGATAATGCCCGTGTTTATCGAGGTGGTGCAATTGGGGAAATCTGGCGCTATAAAATCGGCAGTAACAAAGAAGCTCAAAAGCTGACGCAAAAAGACCAAGGTTCAGTTAGAGAGCCTATGTATTGGAATGATCGTGTTTACTTTATCAGTGATAAAGATGGTACTGACAACCTGTGGTCTATGGCTACTAATGGCAAAAACGTCAAACAGCTTACTCACTATAAAGACTTTCCAATTCGAGCGGCAAGCTTAGATAAGGGACGAGTCGTATATCAGCAAGGTGCAGATATTGTGCTGTTTGATATCAAATCGAACAAAGCTGAAACGCTAGATATTGAGCTGATTTCTGATTTTCCGCACCAGCGTGAGAAATGGATAAAGAAACCATCTGATTATTTAACGAGTTCCAGTATTTCTACCGATGGCGATAAAGCCGTATTAACAGCTCGTGGTCATATCGGCATTGCCACTACCGATAACCGTCGTGTGATCAACATAACTTCGCCAGAGCACAGCCGCAGCCGTAATGGTATTTTAAGTAATGATGGTAAATGGGTGTATGCGATTTCAGATGCATCAGGTGAACAAGAGTTATGGCGCTTTGCTGCTGATGGCAGTCGTAAAAGCAAACAAATGACCTTTGATGGCCACACTCAACGAATGAGCCTAGTTCAGTCACCATCAGGCCGTTATATTGCTAATGATGATTATGATGGCAATCTGTGGTTGTTTGATACCCAAACAGGTAAAAATAAAAAAATTATCACTGACGGTCAGGGATTGGGTCCATACGGGAGCATAAGTTGGTCTGCGGATGATAAATACATTGCTGTTGCTGTTAACAAGTTAGGTAAGTTACGTTCTCAAGTGATTTTGTACTCGGTTAAAACGGGCAAAGAAGTCACTCTTACATCAGATAAATACGACTCACATTCTCCGACATTCAGTGACGATGGAAAGTGGTTATATTTCCTTTCAGAGCGTTCATTTAAACTGGCAAATGGTTCGCCTTGGGGGGACAGAAACACTGGTGCGCAATTTAATGATCGTACGTTAATTTACGCCATTGCTCTCGATAGTCATGCTGAATTTCCATTTGCAGAAAAAACGGAACTGACTTCGAAAAAATCCGATGACGAAAAAGAGTACCACGTAGATTGGAAAGGATTGAGTGACAGACTTTGGCAAGTTCCCGTAAAGGCTGGAAATTATCAGAATTTACAAGCAACCAAGAAAGGCTTGTATTTCCAACATGATAACGACTTGAAGTTTGTTGCCTTTGGAGACAGCAAACCTAAGGTTAATATGGTATCTAAAAGTATCAACGGCTTCAGTTTATCAGCTAATGACAAGAAGCTATTTATCCAAACCAAAGATAAAAAGTTATTGATTACAGATACGGTAACCAAGCTTCCAAGTGACTTATCTAAAAACAAAGTTAATCTCGGAAGCTGGAGCTTTACCATTGATCCAAAAGATGAATGGCAGCAGATCTACAATGATGCTTGGCTGATGCATCGTGACCAATTTTTTGATAAGAACATGCGTGGTGTTAACTGGGAAAAAGCCAAAGATAAATATCAAACCTTAGTCGACAGAGTGACTGACCGTAGTGAACTAAACGACGTGTTTAAGCAGATGATGGCAGAGCTTAACTCGTTACACTCTCAAGTTCGTGGTGGTGACATCGCCACTAATAAAGATAAATCACAAGCGGCGAGTCTTGGTGCTTGGTTAAAGCAAACCAAACGTGGTGTGGTTATAGCTGAAATTTACAAGAGCGATCCTGAGCTACCCAATATGGCTTCACCGCTGGCAAGACAAGGTGTAAATGCTAAAGAGGGGGATGTGATTTTTGCGATTAATCAACATCCAATTGATAACGTTGCCGATGTAAACCAGCTCCTTCGTAACCAACAAGGCAAACAAGTGTTGTTGACGTTAAAGCGCAATTGCAAGCAATTCAAAACAGTTGTTAAGCCTGTGAGTGCGGGTGTTAATGCAAAAATGCGTTACCAAGATTGGGTTGAAACCAATCAAGCTAAAGTGAATAAAGCTACAGACGGTAAAGTTGGTTATTTGCACCTGTATGCTATGGGTAGTAACGACATAGCTAATTTTGCCAGAGAGTTTTATGCCAATTACGACAAGGATGGTTTGATTATTGATGTGCGTCGAAATCGTGGCGGTAATATTGATAGTTGGGTAATTGAAAAACTGTTAAGAAAGGCTTGGGCATACTGGGGGCCAACTCATGGTGATCCAAGCACCAATATGCAGCAAACCTTTAGAGGTAAGTTAGTGGTTCTAGCGGATCAGTTAACCTACTCTGACGGTGAGACTTTCACAGCAGGTATTCGTGCATTAAAATTGGCTCCTGTTATCGGCAATCAAACCGCTGGTGCAGGTGTATGGTTAAGTGGTCGAAATCGCGTATCTGATAATGGTATGGCAAGGGTGGCTGAGTACCCACAATATGCCCTCGATGGACGCTGGATTGTTGAAGGTTATGGTGTTAAACCAGACATTAAAGTCGACAACCTGCCAGTAGCTACTTTTAAAGGTAATGATGCTCAGTTAAATAAAGCGATAAGCTATCTGAAAAAAGCGATGGCGAAAGAGCCTAGAGTTGAGCTGAAACCTAAGCCGATGCCTAAGACGGGTGAGGCTGAGGATATTATCGCTCAATAATATATAATCAGCCTCTACTCCTCGGTCGAAGCTCTATTTTGACTGAGGAGTATATGTCGTCTCGCACTGATGAATCCCCATTTTTTATGCAAAGAGAGGGTAAGCAAACGCTGAAACGCTGCAAGCCCATCCATGGGTGCTTGACCTCGGCATTCATGCCTCGGACATTCAGCTTATTGCTTACCCTCTCTTCAGAAATCCGAAAATTTAAAGATGTTATACGCTTAAAAGTCTTACTGATTTTTTATTTGATTATTGGTATATCTGATTTTTATACCATTAAAATTGTTAAACAGCGACTCATGAGCTGATCTTGAAAAAGTATCTGTTCGTGTATCGTATTGAGCTATCCAATCAGTCAGCATGTTTAAATTGTTATCTTGTGCTTTTTTAGATGGGTATTTGTGCGGCTCCCAAGGGCGGTTTTTTGCATTGCTAATGCAAGTTTCAATAGGAAGGTCGAGAAAAATAATTTCAGAAGCGTGTTTTAAGATGAGTTCCAGTAAGTCAGAGTAACAACCTTCAATCACCCATTCTTGGTGAGTATCTATAAAATCCAATATTTCGATTTCAGATTCATTAATCGGCTTTCGTTCTGGAACTTCAGATTGCTGCCATGCAATAGAATCTAAATCCAAATGTGCCAACTGATGTTCAGCGGACAGGTTTTTGGCAAGAGTAGATTTTCCAGAGCCTGAATTCCCAAATATGGCTATTTTTCTCAACGCTATTTTTTCCTGTGAACATTATTTATAAAAGATCGCTAACCAGACTGTTACTTTATCAGGGTTGGTACTGACCACTTTATGCTTTTTACCAGCTGGAATATTGACAAAGTCACCTTCTGAAAGTGTGAAAACTTCACCGCTTTCAAACTCAATAACGCCTTGTCCTTTTAAAACAATCACCCACTCATTTTCTGTTTGATCGTACCAACCTTCATTCGGTGAACTGTGACCATGAGAAAGAATGCGTTCGATTCGGAGGTTTTCACTTGTATGTAAGTCTTCGAATACCTCTTCAGGAAGGGAGTTGGGTATGTTCGAAAATAGGTTAGACATATATCTCCAAAGCCTGATTTTTTTATCAAGAGTTACAGTTTGATTGCTGTTTTCTTAGTGCCTCAAGTCGAGCATATAGGTGCTCGGTAAAGAAGCCATGCATTAAAAAACGCTGCCCGAGATTCCAAGGTCCGACAAAGTAGAGTGGGTATTTGTTATAGGCATACTCAGTTAACGTATTATCGCCGATAATATTACCAATTCTGATGGCGATGCTTTGGTCTAAATTGAATCCGTTTATGGCGTCTCGGTATTCATCTCGTTTGAGTAATAAACAAAATAAACACATAAATAAAGCGTGTGCAGTTTCAAAATCGATGATTTGTGTCTTTCTTGGTTTAATTTTCAAGTCAGCCATATTGATGGGTTGCCAGCTTTCCCATTTTAACGAGTCAACTTTTGATGCTGCGACATTGCCCAGTTTTGCAAATGCTTCAAACAGATCTTGGTCGTGATCGACAAAGCTATCTCGGTGCATATCGTCAATGGTTTTTGGGTATAAGTTGACTCTGTTTTTATGCCCAGTGTTTTCAGCGAGAAAATTTAGAATGTTGGATTCTGTTGCAAAGTGTCTGAGGATCAGATAATTAGCTTCAGGTGAGACAAAATGTTTGCAAAACCAACAGATGGTTTTTTGCAGAAAGTCATGAGCGCTGAATTGGGGGAGGGGAAGTCTTTTCAAAAACCAAACTAAATGGAGAAGGATAGCAAAGAAAAACTGAGCAATTGGCCGAACTATCCACCTAAAGCTGTTATCCATGTCTTTTAACCAAAGTTCTACGGCTTCTGGCTCTATCGGAAGTGAGTTGTCATTTTTAATGGCTTTAATATAGGCACTTTGGTTACCCATTGTCGACTTCCTCAAGTTGTAAACAGTACAGTCGACCAACAACTTTTGCCGTTCGAATTATGGCGGCGACATTATCATCCGTGGTTGCTACTCGGTCGATAAGTTCATAAAGTTCCTGCATGTGACTGGCGTCGTTTTTGCCGTGATACTCTAAGAAGGTGGTGATGGTCTGCTCGCAGTTAAACTGCTCTTTTATTGCTTTTGCCCATTTGAGAGACATCTTGTTGCCTAACCCCTCGATGATCCACATAGCGCCAATAAGCTGCACAGGGTTAGGTAAACTGGCTTGATACATGAGATAACCGTGAAGAGCATCTGAGCCGATGTTTCTTGGGGCGGCTTCTATTTGCTGTAGCAAACCGCCAGCGGCTACAAAATCTTTTTCAATCATTTTATAGTCTTGATGCTCTTCATGGGCATGATGAATCACCGCCGAGCGAACATCACTATAAGAGCGATCAAAGCTTGAGGCGCAACGGCTGATCCACCTTGAGCCTTCAATGACTTGCTGACGTAGATTCAGCAGCAAATTCCGATAATCTTCTTGACTTAGACGGCTTGTTTCGAGGCGTTTTATTACTGGTACTTTTGAAAGCTGTTGGTCGAACTCAAACCAAACTTGTAATAGTGCTTTGAGACATTTTTGACCGAGCGTGGTGGTAATGAATTGTTCCATATTATTTTTCTACCGTTAACAGCATATAAGCGCAATTGAATCGTCCTGATTCAGGGACGATACACAAAATGATTTCTCTAGCTTTGAGAGCATGTGTTTTGATAAACTCGTCAAGCATAATGAAAATCGAAGCGCAGCCAGTATTCCCACGCTCATACAAATTGGTATACCATTTGTCACTGGGAATATAAGCGCCTGCTTGTTCCAGCATTTCAAAAATTTTGCCTTTGAAGTAGTGAGATGAAAAATGGCAAAGCACATGATCAATACTTGAGATTTGGATATCTCCGTCATTAATCAGCTTTAAAAAGCCGTTCACACCAACCGAAACAATATTATCAAGTAGCCTCACGTCTTGTCTCAGTAGCAAAGCCCCCGCTTTTTCTGCTTCAGCATACGTTGGGTAGTCTTGCCAAGTTGTGGCGTCATGGTTTGAAGGTGCACCCACTGACATACAAGTCGGGTAAACATCGGCATGAGAAAAGCTTTTGATCCAATTGATTTTTAAGCTTGTCGTATTAGGTCTAGGCTGGTTTTCGAGAAGTAAGGCACCGGCACCATCAGAGAGCATCCATCTTAAAAACTCCGCATTAAAGTCTATGCCGTTGTTATCTAACGCTTCATATCGAGAGTGTTTAAATAATCTTGAAGGAAACTCACTGGCAACTACGAGAGCATTTTCACTGAGATCTGCTTTGATGTTTGCGAAGGCATATTTAAGTGCCATCAGACTGCATGAACAAATACCGTGACTGCTGTTGATTTCTAGGTTAGGGATATCTAGTTCTGCCTGTAGAAGGCTGCTAAACCCGGGTAAAACCATGTCACCTTGGCTGGTGGCAGAGCTTAATATTTTGATTTTCGACTTAGGAATAAAGCTGTTTTCGATGCAATCCATTGCAGCTTTAGCCGCCATTTCACAGTTACTTTCTACGGTTTGCTGTTCGGTATTTATCGCGTAATGGCGAAATAGAATACCGTTCGATTTTAAGATTTTATTTTTTAATCGACTGGATTTGCCATTGATGAAACCCAGTACTTCCTCAATTTCATCGTTACTTATCGCTGGACCGGGTAGATATCGTCCTGTGCTATTGATATAGACGTTCAAGTTTTTTTCTCTCTAAAGTGAGTGTAGATACAGCGAATGTTCTCCTCCATGTAAGGGAAGATACAAACAATGCTCATGAAGGTTAAATATGCAGGTAAATAACTCGGTGTTCCATGTGGATTTTCAAGTAACCTAAAGGTCATTTCCCCAGTTAAATCCATGGTAATTAATTTAACAAAGTGATCCCAGTTAATGAGTACGATTGAAGTGAGCATATAAAGAGGTAATGAACCTAAATATGTGTGGGCGTGCATTTCCCAAATTGAAATTTTGCGTCTTGGTGATGCGTAATGAACATCCATATGTGCTACGACTTCATGCAATATCCATGTGAGAAAGCAAATGATGAGGATCAGCGCGTTGACATCAAATATCAAACATAAAACAATAGGTATTCCCATTTGAATCCCCATAATGGAGTGCATTATGGTTTCTTTTATGCCTGATGTAGATTCAATTTTTGTCGCTCTATGGCAGCACCAATCAACAAAGCCTGCAATTCCCCAAAGTGGGAGGAAAAAATAGAGAAGCGCGTTGATGAGTAGGTAAGAAGTATCCATTTATCGCTTGATATTCCCTTAAATCATAGTGGTGATGTTTGTGTATTTTTTGTGACTACCAGAGACTAAGTTAGCAAGATTTCAATGAACATCCAAGATATGTTTGATTGTATAAAATGATTTGAAGTTTACATCGTTATCCCCAAATAGTTATGGGGATAACTGGATTTGATATAGAGCGCTATTTTTTGCCCGATCGTTTCTCAATGATTCCCATTAAAAACTCACCAAAGTCTTCACCGTGGTTTTGTAGCATTTTAGGGAACATGGAAATAGGAGTCATTCCCGGAAAGGTGTTGATTTCGTTTAGTAGAATTTCATTTTCATTCGATAAAAAGAAATCGATTCTGGCTAAGTGTCTTAGCTTCATTCCTTTAAAGGCTTTAATGGCGTATTGGCGAATTTGCTCAGCGATGTCACTTGGAACGTCTGCTACGATTTCAGTGGTCGCTTTACTGTCTTTGGCATATTTTTCGTGGAAATCGTAAAAGTGCTCAGAGTCAGTAATGATTTCACCGGGTAAGGTTGCAATGATTTCACCATTATATTCGTATACCGCAACCTCTAATTCACGAGCGTTAATGGTTTTTTCAACTAAAACGAACGGAGAAAACTCAAACGCTTGAGCAATGGTAGATTCAATATCTTCAATATTATCGACTTTATAACAACCTACCGATGACCCTTGGCAAGCGGCTTTGATAAACAATGAGTCCCACTGTTTAAATGCAGTGCGGGCTTTTTCAATGCTTTCTACAGAATTGTCAGAAAGGAATAAATAAGGTGTGTTTGGTATGTCTAAAGCAGTGAACCATTGCTTACTGGTGATTTTGTTAAAGCAATGAACACTGGCTTCTGCACCAGAACCCAAAAATGGCAATTTATTAAGAGTTAGAAATGACTGAATGTCGCCTGTCTCACCAGGGAAACCATGAAAGCAAGGGATAACAAAATCGATTTTGACATCAGTGTTTTGAGTGCCGAACTCAACGAGGTAACCGTCATGACTTAAGCTATAGCGTTTAGCATCTTCTCCGATATATTGACCACTCTTGGTAAGTTCAAGGCGGATAAGATTAAGAGATTCTTGTGTTGATAAGCAAGATTGAATGTAACCTGCGGAGATCAGTGAGATCTCATGCTCATCACTACCACCACCGCAAAGTAAAACTACATTGATTGACGACATGCCTGTCCTTTATTACTTCTTTATATATGCTCTCATCATAGACATTATTGATGTTTAATAACAAGAGCAATTCTATACATTAAAAGTGATTGCTTAAGAAATTAGCGTTATTTTTTCGTATGCTTTTTTATGGAATCACTAATGGCTTGAACTTGTTGCTCACACTCTTGACGAGCTTTACCGGATTTTTGTTTACATTTTGAATAGCTTTGAGAAAACACTTCTGCAATTGCCACAGCAGTATTTACTGCTGCATTAAATTTAGAACAACCATGAGTTTTTTCATTTGGTGAGCGAGTATCAATAGGTGTATTACCGTTTTTATCTGGCACTGGTTCCATTCTACAAGAATGAGTTGAAAGATTATTCGCAGAGTTACAAGCTGTCAGTAGTATAACGGTTAGTAATGCCATTACTGATGTTATATTTTTCATGTTAAGTCCGTTTAATAATTATTGTTTAGGCTCAGACTCTAAAACCTCATATAAGTTCAACACGCCCTAAATAACGCGGTTATCACCACAGCTATAAGCAATAATTTGGCTGATTTGAGTCAAGCTTCTACCCGATTCAATATGCCATTTAGCAAATGCATTATCTGCGGCTTGTAATGCTTTTTTAGTGTTGCGACCCGAATCAATGATTTTGGTGTTTCTTAGATATGACTCAACGTCAGAAGATAGAATAAAAGTATCAACGCCAGCTTGGCGAAGTGCGTAGGCACCGGTATTGCCACCCAAACGTTTACCGTTTTTCTTTAAGTACTCCCAAAGCCCAGTCGTATTATCTTTTGGCCAATTGGCGACCATTTTGCTAAATGAACCATGCTCATAGCTTGCATTTATCAACATTTGAGCATTGGCTGGAATGGTCATGACCTTTGTTAAATGACGGATGATTGCTGGGTTACGCGCTTTTTCTTCCCACTGCTCATCAGAGAGCATTAATAAGAGCTCCGGATCAAAATTGAAAAATACCTCTTCAAAATTGTCCCATTTGTTTCTAACCACTTGCCATGAAATACCACATTGAAAAACCTTCATGGTGAAGATCGACAACCAGCGTTCATCTGTGATTGAGAGCAGCTCTTGTTGGCTTAATGGCTCTGATAATAATCGCTCTAGGTTTTGCTCACCGCCTTTACGTTCAGCGGCTCTCTGGTAGATGTTTTCGAATTTCTCTTGTGTCATGTTTTATAGCGCTTTAATTCTTTAAATTAGTAATTCTTTTTCCAGAGTCGATCTGCTAAACCAGATGCTCTCTCAGTAGCGTGATTCACGCAATGCTCAAAAGTGTTTCTAGAGCCCAAACATACAAAATGGTTTTTGGCTCGAGTAATGGCTGTGTAAAGTAACTCTTTGGTTAATAGTTGCCACTGAGATTGAGTAGGTCTAGGTGGCATTACTAAGGCAACTCTATCAAATTCACTACCTTGGCTTTTGTGAACCGTCATCGCATAACAGGTGTCGTGAGTAGGTAGTCGTGCTGGAAGCACTTTCAAAATACTGCCATCAGCCTTGATAAAGTGTGCCATCAATCTACCTGGTTGTTCACTGTCTTGCAGGATAATGCCAATATCGCCATTAAAGAGGCCTAAGTTGTAGTCATTCGATTGAATGATGATGGGTCTGCCTAGGTAAAATTCTTGGCCGACGGTAATGAGTCGACGTTTTTGCAATGCATCGGCCATTTGCTGGTTGATACCATCGACACCATAATCACCCGAACGCATAGGGCATAATAAACGGTAATTATTAAATTTATTGATGACTTCAATGGCAGTATCATCACCCTTATTAATACCAACCTGATAATTTTGCTTAAGGTTTTCAATAAGCTGAAGGTAAGGGCGGTAGTGTTCTACCGATTGGTTTATCATGGTAACTAAACCAATATTCTGCTGGTGATTGGCTGAAATTTCACCATGACCTAACCAGCTGATTTCTTTATAACCTTTTTGCCAAACATTGAGTACAGATTCAATTTCACCATTATTTACAGCTTTGGCTAATTGGCCGATGCCTGCTTCACCTGCAAAGCGGTGGCTGTATTGAAGCATACATAAGCTGTCACCGAAGCTACCGTCAGCATCTAAAAATTGTGCTAAATCTGTATGAGTTAAGCGAGACAATACGTCTAATTGAGCGTTGGAATAACGCATTTTCCATGCGCTTCCTGTTTCACCTTTAAGCTTAATACCATGACAAATATCCGCTAACACAGCACCGGCTTCAACTGATGCAAGTTGATCCTGATCTCCGAGTAAAATCAATCGAGCATGTTCGGGCAATGCAGATAACAATTTATGCATCATCGGAAGATCGATCATAGAGGCTTCATCAACAATCAACAAATCTAATCGTAACGGATTGTCTTGATTATGGCGATAACGGTGGGAGTTAGGAACCACGCCTAGTAGCCTATGTATAGTTGAAGCCTCTTCAGGTATTTGTTCAATAGCACTTAGATCCATTTCATTAGCGTGTTGGGCTAAATCGGATGCCAATCGTGCTTTAGAAGCTTTGATCGATTCCGTTAATCGAGCTGCTGCTTTTCCGGTTGGCGCTACCAGTTTAATATTGAGTTCTTGATTGAGCTGCAATAAAAATAACATTTTTGTTACTGTGGTGGTTTTACCTGTGCCTGGACCACCTGTAATTACGGCTAACTGCCGCGTTAAGGCTGTGGCTGCCGCAACTTTTTGCCAGTCGATGGTCTGGTTTTGGGGCTGAGGAAAGACTAATGACAGTTGCTTAGATAAGCTAGATACATCTACTTTAATTTGATTTGCTGCCAAACGATTTAAAGTGTTGGCGACGGCAAGCTCAAATTGATGATATTTCTGAATATAAAGACGATCACCATCCAAGATAATTGGGGTCGTACTTGTTTGACCTTGTTGATATTGGCTGATCCCCGGAAAGCTTAGCAATGCTGCTTTTAATTCTTCAATTTGAAAGTTTAAGTTACACATTCTTGGAGATTCATACATAGGGTTCGATTGATTTATTTGATCTAATACAATGCACCCCTGTTGATTGGAAAGCTGCTTACTCAAGTAGGCACAAATAAACAGATACAAAGGCTCACCACATTGATGCATTTTTGCCATTTCGATGGCGAAGTGGCGATCAAGCGGAGTGATAAGGCCTTGTAATTCCCAATATTTAAGTAATTCGGGCATAGGTTTGTTGTTATAAATCATGACTGTGCCCCTTGGTTACTTTCTTCTTTGCCTGAAAATAAATCGTCTAAACGCTCGATTAACGCTAATGGTGGTTGGTCGTAATAAACGCCTTTGCCCGGCTCGTTAGCAGACATTCCTCGTAAGAATAGGTAATAGCTGCCACCCATATGCGTTTGGTAATCATAATTCGGCAATCTTTGTTTCAGGTAACGATGCAGTGCAACTGTGTAGAGGATGAATTGCAAATCGTAACGGTGATCTGTCATGGCTTGGTACATCTGACGGATTTCATAGCAGATAAAATCGTCGCCCAAATGGTTAGATTTATAATCGGCGATATAAAACTTGCCTTCGTACTCGAAGATCAAATCGACAAAACCTTTCAACATGCCTTTTAAATCTTCAAAAGCGAGCCTGTCGCTATAGCCAAAATCTTGTAATGCTTTGTTGAGCTTAGTTGCTTTGAGTTTGGATATAGGAAGATAAAACTCCATCTCGACTAAGCGTTTATGGTTTGGAATTTTATATAAGGTTAGGCCACTTTGATTCATAGGAGCGCCCAATAAATCTAAGAACCATTCCATTAGAGGAGCTAGCCATTGCGCTTCAATACCATAGCGTTCCATTAACTTGGGTAAGTGCTCTTCAAGATCATCTTTTGCGTTTGTGAAATCAATGTCCTCAAGCACATTATGTAAAAAGCTACCCGCATTAGCGCCTTTTTCAAAATTGAAACGATCCAGTTTTGTCATTGGGCTGATAACTTCAAGCTTTGTTGGTGTGCTATTAAGTCCGTCAATCGTATCTGCGCCTTCGTCATCTGCGCCCGGATATAATTGCTCATGAGGAGCATGTTTTACGAGCCCAGAATAGCTTCCAACTCTCCACGGGGTAGTGATAATGCGATTCAGCGTTTTGGTGCTATAGGTTTTATCTTGGTCAGATTCGACTTTGACTTCATCTTGATTGATATTCGATGGATCAATTCTGGTCACACTCACAGCGTCACCAACTAAAGAAGTGGCATGTTGCTCAATGAGGTCGATATCGCTATTGGCTTCAGTAATATTAAGTAAGTAACCAATGGCGGTTTCACAAAGTTGGCTGGTTAACCCTTTCGATTTTGTTACCTTCGAATGGTTTGCAATACTTAAATAGCAACGATATACAGGACGAGTTAATGCAACGTAAAGTAGACGTAAATCTTCGGCTAACGTTTCTTGTCGTTGTTGTTCCCATCCGTCATCGGTTTGTTCGATATCCCATATCATTTGTTGATTTTGGTGATAAACCATAGGGTTTGGCTTGCGATTTGGGCGAGCCAAGCTGATAAATGGAATAAAGCATATCGGGTATTCAAGCCCTTTGCTTTTATGAATGGTAACGATTTGAACTAAGTTTTGCTCACTTTCAAGCCTCAGTTGTTGCTCTTCACCTTCTGAGTGACTGATCAAGTGTTGCTCAAACCAAGCCACTAAGGCGCTGCTGCCATCGAGTTCGGTTGCTTTTTGTTGTAATAGTTCACACAAGTGACGGAAGTCAGTCAGCTTGCGCTCTCCACCTTTGATGAGTAAAAGACGCTGAACCAGCTGCGTATGCTGAGCTAATTGCATTAAAGCTGGCATGATTCCACGTTTCAACCAAGTCTGTTGTAGCTCATAAAATAGTTCTAACAGATTTTGTCTGTGAGTTTCATCATGGTTAAATTGATGGATCTGCTCAGCGCTAAAACCTAAAAGGTGGGTCGCAAGGGCATTACGAAGTAATCTTTCGTCTTTCGGTGCTTGAATGCTGCGAAGTATAATCGCTAACTCTCTTGCCTCTATACTTTCAAATACGCTGTCTCGACTTAAAAATACCGCTCCGACACCTCTGTCTGTTAAGGCTTGCTTGATAACGGCTGCTTCATTTCTGTTTCTTACCAGAACCGCAATATCTTTGGCTTGAAGTGACTTATTTCCAAGCAAAGTATTTTGATTCAAAAGCCTAACAATTTCGGCTGCGGCATCATTGGCTAAATGTTTACATGCCGCTTCTTTGTTAAGTCCTTTTTCGCTATCTTCAGGTAATAATCTGATTTGTAGCGCTTTGGGGTCACCAGTGGCGTGGACGATTTTATTCTTTGCTGTGTCAGGAGTATTAACCAGTTCGAATGGAATAGCCTGACTGATGAAAGGGTCTGCATTATTGCTAAATAGCTGATTAACGCCGTTAACCATTTGTTCCGCAGAACGATAGTTGGTTGCTAAGGAGTAATGATCTTCTGTTTGGTTTCGGGCGTTGATATAGGTAAAAATATCAGCACCACGGAAGGCATAAATGGCTTGTTTGGGGTCGCCAATCATCAATAACCCTGAGTTTGAAGTCTCAGGATAAATGGCTGAAAATATTTGGAACTGTAGGGGGTCGGTATCCTGAAACTCATCAATCAAAGCGATTGGAAATCGTTCTTTAATCGCTTGGGGCAAGCTTTGAGTGTTAGCTGTAATTGCCTCGGCCAGTGACGACAGAAGATCGTCAGGCGTTAAGACATTTTTCTGTTGCTTTTGCTTGGCAAAACGACTGCGAATATCCAGCAGTGCTTGATACAAAAATGCAGGTTTGATTTTGGCTATCAATTCTAAGATAGAATCAATTTCAGCCAGCAATGGTGCTTCATCTTCCGTGGGGGCTTGGCCGCCTTTATTCAAGCGTAAATCAGATAACATGATTTTTTCCATGTCACCGACAGGTGGCAGACCATTTCCATGCTTTACCCAGTTACCGATACTCTCAAACATGGCTTGTAATTTTGGGAAGTCATCGGCTTTTTTTCCAAAACGTGTGCCATTGAGAGGTAATGCCATCAATAGCTTGATGGTTGCTGTAGATTGTGAATTCCAATGCTGTTTGAAGACCGAAAGCTTTTGGTTCAGCTTTTTGATGACTTCACTAAATTCTCCCGGTTCAGACAACGGCTGGCAGTTGATGCTACTAAGTAATGGTCTTAGTTGCTTTAGCAATTGTTCTGGCTCTTTAAACTCTTTGGCAATGACTTGAGCTAAAGTTGGGTCTAGCGGATAACAAGCTTGGCGCCAGTAATCACGAACGGCATGGTGTAAATAATCAGAGTCGTCTAACGTAAATTCACTTTCAAAGAGCTGAGCCGATTCAAATGCCATATCGGTTAGCACGCGTTGACAAAAACCATGAATGGTAAAAATTGAGGCTTCATCCATAGATTTTAACGCGAGGTCTAATCGCCTTAAGCTGATTTGATGTTGGCTTTCTTCCGTTTCGTTATAAAGCTTGTTGATGAACTCGTCATCACATTCAAGCCCTAAAAAAGCCTGATAGGCAAGACGAATTCGATTACGGATACGATCTCTGAGCTCTTGAGTAGCGGCATTGGTGAAGGTTACTACCAGTATTTGTTCGCAAGTCAGTGGGGTAATGCCACCATGACCTAGCAGTAGCCTGAGATATAATCCAGAAATCGTATAGGTTTTACCTGTTCCAGCACTGGCTTCAATTAAGCGCCTGCCTTGTAATGGGAGAGTGTGAGGGTTCAATTTTTGAACTTGTTGCATATCACTTAACTCCCTTAGTTTGGCTTTCGATATAATCTTGTAGAGAATCTAATTTGTCTGTGTAGTAAATATCTAATAGAGGATAAAAAACGGTTTTACTGAGCCGAACGAAAGTGTCATCAAAGTCGTCAGGGAATGAGAATAGTCTTTGGAAATGAGGATCTTCTCCTTCACCGAACTCTCCAGCCCAAGCTTTTTCTGCTTCGGCTAGCTTGTCTTCATGTTCGCCGTCAGCATTAGCAAATGCCATAGCCGTTTTGGGCGGGAATATCAAAGGTTGCTCTAGCCCTGAGAAATACAGTTCAATTAGCTCGGCCAACAAAGCGTGAGCCTGCGAGGCTTCAATCGGTGCAAAAGTATGGAAGTGGCTGACGTCGATTAAAAAACTGGACTTATGAACGCCCATCGCATTAATCGCAAGGTGACGTAAGTACACTCTTAGTAGATCTCTACCATGAGATTTTCCGGGTCTCATATTTACGAGCCCTTTACCACCTACATCATCGACTCTACCCACTAGCGTAATGCCATTGAGTAAAGATTTGAATTCAAGCTTTATATCAACGCTGATGCTTTGACCATCGCCTTTCAAATAAATTGCTCTACCAGCAGTAGCACCAATATCTTTTTGATATTGCTTGAGTAACAGGTCATCAAACGGGGTAACAGGCAGCTGTCCATTCGCTTTAAGGTGCTGAATTTGAGCGTCGTCGATGTATTCGGCTTGAGTTTCAACAAGATGATTTAATAACTTGTCTTGAATTTGATAACGCTCTAAAGCACTTAAAGCAAAAGGCTCATCGTTTTCGTCTTGTTCTATTTGTAGCCCTAAGTCTAGGTTTAACGTTCGGTTAAAGAAGAACTGAGCTGGGTTTCGAAAAAATCGAATCAGAGATGATAAATCTAAAGTATCTTGCTTGTCTTCATCATCTGATTTCAGTGCTGAGCTGATGAATGCCGCTTGAGCTTGTTTCGTTGTTAGAGGACACCATTGCTTATCGTAGCTTTGAAAGTTCGATTTTTCTTCGTCATACAAAGCGCTATCGAAAGCCTGTAATGGCTGTTGAGTAATGAGGCGTTTGTTTATTTCATTACTGCCATCTGGTAATTGATAACAAAGCTGGCAGTAATCCAGTAACTCAGACACAAGCATCGATGGAATTCGCTCGGAGTTATCTCTTTCACTAAGGCCGATATAACTGATGTAAAGATGTTGTCTTGCTGAAAGTAGGGCTTCTAAGAATAGATATCTATCATCAAGACGACGAGAACGGTCACCTTTGCGAGCGGCAAAGTGTGCCATGAGGTCGAAACTGATAGGATATTGGTTTCTTGGGTATACGCCATCATTCATTCCAAGTAAGCAAACGACTTTGAATGGAATAGAGCGCATAGGCATTAAAGTACAAAAGTTAACGTTACCCGCAAGATAGCGTTGACCAACTCTTGATTGATTCAATTCACTATTAAACCAAGATGATATGGTCAATGGAGTCAGTTCTTCATCAAAACGAGCTTGAGTCAGTTCTTCTTTTAACTTGCTGATTGCATCTCGAACATCTTGTAATTGAGAGCGTTCGTCATTATCAATTAAGTAGAAAGACTCTACTAACATTTCTAACTGCTCGATACGCTGATGGGCATTAACAGGTTGGTTAAGTGTGTAGTGCCAGTTATCTAACGCCTCAACAAAATTGAGTAATTTGCCCAAGGCTTGAGCTGACATACCTTCAACGCCTTGCGTTTTTAGGCTGCCTTGATATAGATCGGCATCGTTGCTTAATGAATAGCCCAAAATCAAACGTTTAAGGCCGAAAGCCCAAGAGTTTTGCTCAAATGATGGAACATCAAATTCTTGGCGACTGTCTTGGCTTCTACCCCAGCGAACACCAGCTTCATTAAGCCAGTGCTTGATGGTAACAAGATCTTCGTCATCAATATCGAAACGACGCATTACAGCTGAAACTTCTAGAATACTGGTGATCTCGGATAATGAAAATCGGCTTTGGTTCAAAGTAAGTAGGCTTAAAAAGCTGTTAACCAAAGGTGACTCTTGAGCGGCTCCTCTATCTGCGATTGCGTAAGGAATATAATGACTTCCTTGTTTAGCAGAGAAAACGGCATCTATGTAGGGAGCATAAGAGGCGACATCGGGAAGCATGATGACTATGTCTTTCGGCTGAAGTTTAGGGTTAGCTTCTAAAAGCGACAATAAATGATTGTGTAAGGTCTCAACTTCTCTTAATGGGCTATGGCAGCTACTGAGCTTTAGTGAATGGTCACTCTCTTTTAATGTTCTACGTTTTTCGGGCTTATTGTAGATATCGGAATCTGGGCCTAGTGGTTCGCCTAGGGTTTCCATTTCTAAGATATCATGTTGAAGTTCATGCAGTAGACTTGGACTTTGAGGGTTAAGTGGATCTAGGTAGTGTTCAAAACCGAGCTCTACATTATCTTCGGGAAGCTCAAGAACAAGATCGAGTAGCTCGCGTCCCATTTTTCCGTTATTGGCTAATATAGGGTTACCGACTTCTAGGCTTTCTTCCCATTGTTCAGGCAGGAATTGTTTATTTTCAAATTGAATTGCCATTTTCGCCCTGAGTTTAGGATCAACAATATCTCCCCAATAATGCTGGCAAGGGCTTAAGTTAAACATAAATACATCAATGCGCTGAGCCAGTTTGTGCAGAATCTCTAATAACTGTGGTGGCATTGATGAAATACCAAACACAAAAAGTTGTGGTGGAATATCTGAAATCTCTGTCTCAGGATCTTCAATGGCTTGCAATAGTGCCTGATGAAGGTTCGCTCTGTGATATGGGTTTTGCTGCAATTGCTGGTAGTTAAATTCAATCAAACTGCGCCACAGTATAGGCTGCCATTGTTGATTGTCAGCTAGCTCAATAGGCTGTTCACCTTGCTCCCAACCAGCAATCCAGTCTGGTCTATAGACTAGGTATTGGTCAAAGGTGTCCGCAATTCGGTTACATAATTGATAGTATTTTAATTGCAGTTGCGCAGGGTCGTTATTTTGATTTGAGTCTAAGTAATCTTTAAGTGATGCAAACTCTGGGTCATTAATTAATGAAGGTAATAACGACATCAGTTTCCAAGTCATCATCGGTTTGGTGAAAGCATTTTCTTCAGGCACATCAGTCAAAAGGCTGTGATAGAGCTGCCATGTAAAACTGGATGGAAGAGGAAAGTCGATAGCTGCTGCAATACCATTGTGTTTGGCGATTTCCAATCGAAGCCATGTCGACATCCCCGGGCTTTGAACCAGAATCTGTTGTGGTTGTAATACAGAGGAAATATCGGTCGGTTTTGTTAGCAAATCTGCCAATTGCTGGCTGAGGGATTCCATACGATTCGATTGGATAAGATAGAACATATACTCTGGCTCTTTTTAGTGATAGCTCATTCTAAGTATCGAGCTTGAAAGATTCAATATAACGTCTTCTTTATGAAGAATAATTTTTATTGGTTAACTGACTGTAAATAAGAATAGATGTTTATTCGGGGCATTGATAATAATTTTAGCTAGAGCAAAAATCCGAGTTTTAGACTATATATAAATTTGGTTTTTCTGTTTCTTAGGCAGAGTAGTCACTCAACAAGGATGTATCTATGAAAGCTGTAATGTAATCTCTATTAATGATGGTCACATCACTATCTTTAATTGCTTGCGGTGGTGGTAGTCATGATCATGATTCACATGGTGAATTCGAGTCAATTAAAATCACTTCTTACCATCAAGCCATTGTAGCGAACACCAGTCAAAATCTAGTGGTGATTGGTAGCTTCGATGATGGGCATACAGAAGTTGTTAAAGAGCTGACTTGGAAAAGCTCAAATCCAGAAGTCGCCACAATTGACGATAATGGTACTTTCTCTGCTCTTTCTAAAGGTGAAACTGAGATTTATGCTACTCATGATGATTTAACTACTGAGAAGCTAACAATCTTTGTTATCAGCGCTCCCATCACAGATCTGAGCTTAACCATGGAGAAATCCGCTCTATATGTTGGTTCGAAATCAAAGTATTTTGCAATTGCAAAAGTATCTGATACAGAAGAAGTGGACGTATCTTTGACATCTGTTTATAGCTCTAGTGACAATTCCGTTGCAACTATCGAAGGAAATGTTGCAACAGGTGTTGCTGTAGGTGATGTGAGTTTTAGTGCGACATTTACAGATGCAACTGGAAACAAATTTACTGCTACACCATTTCAAATTTCAGTATCAATTGCTCAGTTAATGGATATTAAAATCTCAGCTTCAGTAGAGACGTTAGCAGTCGGTTCATCGTCACAGTTTGTTGCGACGGCTATTTTCCAAGACGAGAAAACTGAAGATGTTAGCTCGAGAGCAACATGGAGAAGTAGTGACACCAATGTAGTTACTGTAAGTGACTCAGGAGTAGTTAAAGCAATTGCTGCGGGAACAGCGACAATTACAGCAAGTGATGCTGATGATAACTTTGATGATGAAGTAACCGTAACCGTTCAATAAATGGTTATTAAGAAATAAAAAAGGCTGCAATCTGGCAGCCTTTTTTGTATCGAGTGTCCCGTCCTGAAATGTGTTTACACATTTAGGACTTATTATGACAAACCCAGATCCTACCTATATAAAACGTACACAACGTGATTATTCATTAGGCTTTAAATTGCAGGTTGTTGCAGCTGTTGAAAAAGGTGATATGACCTATAAGCAAGCTCAAAAAATCTATGGTATCCAAGGTCGCTCAACAGTACTTACATGGTTGAGAAAACACGGTAAGCTAGATTGGTGTCAACCACCGAAAATAACCATGTCTAAATCACCTAAAGCCAAAGAAACACCAGCTCAAAAGATTAAGCGCTTAGAGCGAGAGTTGAAGGATGAAAAGTTACGTAACCTATTACTTAATGAAGTCGTCGATATTATTGATGCTGAACATGGTATAGGGTTGCGAAAAAAGCTTATAGCCAAGGAGCAAGAAACCTTCAGGTACAAAAGCAAGTAAGTTTAAGCAAGGCTTGTAAGCTTCTTGGCATGACGAGGCAATCAATTTATCAAAGGGAATATAGAGATAAAAAACGGGCTATCATGTTAGCTCCAGTAAAAAATATGGTGCTAGCGTTACGGCGATTTATGCCACGATTAGGCGGTAGGAAACTGTACTATCTTCTGAAGCCTCAACTTATGGAGGAAGGCATAAAGCTCGGGCGAGATGGCCTATTCGACTATCTGAGGGAAGAACACCTGCTAATTCAACCCAAGCGTAGTTATAGGAAAACGACTAACAGTAAGCATTGGATGAAAAAGCATCCGAATTTGTTAAAAGATTACACGCCACAAAGAGCTGAAGAAGTCTTGGTAAGTGATATCACTTATGTGGAAAGTGATGATGGTGTGCATTATCTCTCGCTTGTCACTGACGCTTATAGTCGAAAAATAATGGGCTATGAATTAAGTGATGGAATGAAAGCGACAGACGTGGTTAAAGCGCTAGATATGGCTGTTAGCCATAGGTGTTATAGACGTAACGCAATTCATCACTCAGACAGAGGGTTACAATATTGCTCTGCTATTTATCAGAATAAACTTAAGCAAAATAATATAATACCCTCAATGACTGATGGTTATGACTGCTATCAAAATGCACTCGCAGAGAGGGTGAATGGTATACTGAAGCAGGAGTTCCTTGTATATCAATGTAAAAATATTGATGAATTAAAGTTGCTCATCGATGAATCAATAGCGATATACAACGATATGAGACCGCATTTAAGTTTAGAGATGAAAACACCGAACCAAGTGCATAAAAAAATCCAAGAGCAAATGCTCTTGGATTTACATTAAAACCGTCAACGTATTTTAGGACGAGACAGAGAATTAGATAACACCTAATTCACGTAATCTTTCCATCAAGTATTCGTTAGCGGTATATCTTTCTGAAAGTACAACCTCTGGATGCGGGTGTAAGAATAAAGGCAAAGAGATACGAGATTTAGTCTTATCTTGACCTTCAGGGTTAATCACGCGGTGAGAAGTCGATGGGAAATAACCACCTGACGCTTCTTGTAGCATATCACCGATATTGATGATGATATTTCCAAAATCACTTGGTACATCTAACCATTCACCGCTCTTGTCTTTAACTTGTAAGCCTTTTTCGTTGGCCGCAGGCAAGATAGTGATTAAGTTAATGTCTTCATGTGCCGCTGCACGGATAGCACCAGACTCTTCATCACCTTTCATTGGTGGATAGTGAAGAACACGAAGCAGTGTTTGAGTGCTTTCATGAACCATCTTTGAAAGAGCAATAGAATAATGTTCAGCAACCTCTGGTGGAGAATACTTTTCAATCCAGCTTAGAAGTTCTTCCGCAAAAGCATTAGCTTTATTGTAATAAGCCATAATGTTTTCACGAAGTGAATCTGGGATCTGTCCCCAAGGATAAACATGGTAAAACTCTTTGATGTCTTTAACATCGTTACCTTTTGCTGTTTCAGATACTTCTGGAGGGAAAAAACCGTCTTGAGTATCTACATTAAAGCGAAAGTTATATTTTTCTTCGGTAGAGAAAAACGCATGCCATTCCTTATAAATGGTTTCTACTAAGTCTTGGCTAATTGGATGGTTTCTTAAAACACCGAAACCGATCTGGTGAAGTGATTCAACGAACTTTTCTGCTGCGTCCGGAGCAAGATAATCAATAGTTTCTAATTTCATTTTAATCTATATTGTAATTATGGATGACCCGGACGGGCATTCTACTTAAAACCTTATAAAACTGCAAAGAGTGTGTGGTTACTCACATTTATTAGTTATCACGGCTTGGAATATCGGAGCAAATCATGACGCCATTAACAGACTTCGAAAAATATGTAATAGAAGAAAAAGGTACCGAGCCACCCTTTAGTGGGGCGTTGGTAAATAATACGGCTCAGGGAGTGTATTTGTGTCGTAAGTGTCACGCTCCTTTGTATACTTCAGTACATAAATTTCACTCAAGCTGCGGTTGGCCGTCCTTTGATGATGAGATTGAGGGGGCAGTGAAACGTATGCCAGACGCCGATGGCATGAGAACCGAAATTGTTTGTAATGATTGTGGTGGGCATTTAGGGCATGTATTTGAAGGTGAGCATTTAACACCTAGAAATATTAGGCATTGTGTTAATTCGGTATCAATGGTTTTTGTACCTACTGAGGAAGAACTCGCTAGCAAAGTGAAACACGCAACCTTTGGGGCAGGGTGTTTCTGGTGCACAGAAGCAGTATTTAAACTGGTTAAAGGCGTTCAGAAAGTACAGTCTGGGTATAGCGGAGGGCTAGAGTCTGAGGCAAATTATAAAGCGGTTTGCTCAGGAAAAACAGGTCACGCAGAAGTCGCGCATATTGAATATGATCCTTCAGAGGTCGACTTCGTGACATTAGTTCAGGCTTTTTTCCAAAGTCACGACCCGACCACCTTAAATCAGCAAGGCCATGATATTGGACCGCAATACCGCAGTGTCATTTTTGCCCATGATTACGAGCAGATTCAAATTGCAAATAAAGTAATTGAGGAACTCAATAAAGCGTTAATTTATGAAAAACCAATTGTGACAGAAGTATCGATTTTTGATCAATTTTACCCAGCAGAAGATGTTCACAATGATTATTTTGAGCAAAATCCTGAGCAGAGATATTGTCAATTGGTTATCCAGCCTAAGGTAGATAAGTTTAAAGAGGTGTTTGAGGGTCTGATTACGAAGTGAGCAGCCCCTCAACAACCTCATCATTGAGTGAAGAGATTTACTATGAGCTTACTGTTCTGTTGTTCGTAAATGTTCACGTATACTCTTACGAATTTGATTATGTAATTGAAAAACGCGATCTATATCATCCAATCTTAGAGCAATATTTTCTAGCATCACCAAATCTAAATCGAATTGAGGGTAGTGGAGAGACATCGACATATACCCTGATACATAGCCAGTATGACTAAATTCCGTTAAACCGTTATCTTTGTTGACTCTTAACCCGTAACCATAATGCATGTTTGGCCAAAAGAATTTAATGTTGGTGTGAGGGGATGTCATAAGCTGATAGCTTTTATGGCTCAGAAGCTTCCCTGAATGTAATTGGTTCTGAAATGAAGCAAAAGTCTTTGCAGAGGCAATTATTCCACCACTAGGAAGCATTGGTTTACGAATATTCAAATTTGAAGGTGTGAGCTTATCCGTTTCATTATAACCCATCGCCAATAAAGGCAGCTTTTGCTGAATAGTATTAATTGTACCTACATCTGCGTGAAGGTCGGGTAACTGGTTATCTTTTGAAAATTGTTTAATCTGCTTCTCAAAAGGACGTTGATTAACTTTTTCAAGCACTTTTCCAAGTAGTGAGTAACCGAAATTAGAATATTTAAACTGGCTACCAGCTTTAAATAGGCTGGGTTTGCCTATCGGTTGAATACCTGAAGTATGGGTTAGAAGGTGATGAATGGTTATTGAATCATCATATCTGTTTCGATGTGAAGCTGTATCGTCATAAAGATAACTATTCAGTGAGCGATTTAACTCTATCTTTCCAGTATCAACAGCTTGTAATACTAAAGTGGTTGTAATTTGTTTAGACAGAGATGCTATAACGAATTTTGAATCTTTATTTATACCTTCGCCAACCGATAACTCAAGAACAGGCACCCCCCTTTTTTGTAAAATGACTGAGCCACTAAAGGGCTGTGGTGTATTGCTCACTATGGTTTTGATGGATGCAGTAAGCTCCTGTAGTTTAGGGCTAGAGCTCTCGTGTTTCCCAAAACTATTATTGCTTGTACAAAGCAAAAAAATGGCACAGATAAGAGAAAATATACGAATATACATGGTTATCCTTAACAACAATACCAATAAAAAGAGCGCGAAATCGCGCTCTTAAGTTACTAAAAAGATAACATTAATCCAGTTTATTATCAGCTACATGATAATGTGGATCTTCAATCAAGTTTACTTCAACCAAATCACCAGCTTTATTAAGTAGCTGTTTACAATCGCCGCTTAAGTGACGTAAATGCAGTTTTTTACCCGCTGCGATGTAACGCTCTGCAAGGGTATCGATTGCATCTAATGCTGAGTGATCCGCAACGCGTGAATTTTGGAAGTCGATAATCACGTCTTCAGGGTCATTTTTTGCGTCAAATAATTCAAGGAAGTGAGATACTGAACCGAAGAACAACGGACCATTTAGACGATATACTTTCCAACCATTAGCATCGGTTTCAGTGCTGACATTGATATGCTTAGCGTGCTCCCAAGCAAATACTAGAGCAGAAACAATGACACCAACAAATACTGCGAAAGCTAAGTCAGTAAATACAGTAACTGTGGTTACCAGTACAATTACAAAGGCATCATGCTTAGGTACTTTGCGCATTACTTTGAAACTTGCCCATTCGAAAGTGCCAAGTACAACCATGAACATCACACCAACAAGTGCTGCTAGTGGGATCATTTCGATAAAGCTTGCGCCAAATAGAATGAAAGCTAACAGAGCCAACGCTGCGGTAATACCTGACAGACGACCGCGACCACCAGAGTTAATGTTGATCATAGACTGACCAATCATGGCACAACCACCCATAGCACCAAAGAAGCCACTAGTGATGTTTGCAACACCTTGACCAACACATTCTTTATTACCTTTACCACGAGTCTCGGTCATTTCGTCGATAACAGTCAGTGTTAGTAGTGATTCAATCAAACCAACAGCCGCTAAGATGAACGAGTAAGGCAGGATGATCATCAAGGTTTCCATATTGAATGGAACCGATGGAATTGAGAATGTTGGTAGGCTACCTGCAATTGTCGCTGCTTCATCGCCACTCATTGAGCGCAAGAAGTCAAGAACAGTACGAGTATCTAGATTAAAACCAACTACGATAGCTGTTACCGTTAGAATCGCAGCCAATGACGATGGAATAGCCGTCGTTACCTTAGGAAGGAAGTGGATAATAAACATGGTCAATGCCACTAAACCTAGCATTAGGTAAAGTTGCTCACCTTGAAGCCACTGCATTACCCCATTGGCATCAGGCACTTGGAATTGACCTAGCTGAGCTAAGAAAATCACAATCGCAAGACCGTTCACAAAACCAATCATTACAGGGTAGGGAACGATACGAATAAACTTACCCAGTTTAAACACTCCCGCAAGCACTTGGATTAGACCAGCTAGAACCACAGCGGCAAATAAGTATTGAACACCGTGCTGAGCAACAAGAGCAACCATGACGACAGCCATCGCGCCTGTTGCACCAGAAATCATACCGGGGCGACCACCAATCACGGCAGTCACTAAGCCCATAATAAATGCAGCGTATAAACCTACCATAGGTTCTACACCGGCTACGAATGCGAATGCAACAGCTTCAGGGACTAAAGCAAGTGCGACAGTGAAACCAGAAAGCAAATCGGCTTTATGGCTAGCTGTTTTATGACGTATTAAGTCGAACATCTGACCTCTAAATTGAGTAGTTTTAACTTGATATTCCAGATATGTGACTAAATTAATAAAAGGAATAATAGTGTGAACAACAACTGAAGCGCACGTCCATGTGCTGACGACCGTGACATCCTGTCACGGACGGTTGTCTTATCACACTATTACTCCCATCTATATATACAGTTCAGTTATCACACATTTGGTAAATATGAATTTTTAGAAGCGGCGATTTTAGCAGAAAAAATCACCGCTGACACAAAAAAAGAAGCTGTCAAATGACAGCTCCTAATCATTGCATTGTTTATGAAGAACCTATGCTCTTGCAGTGTCCGAACCCGCTACGTTAGTCGGCTTCGTTTTGCTCGGCAGCTGTACTTCTACATCTGAGTAGTCACGGCCTTTAGGCGTTTCTACTGCGACGCGTTTAGTAACCGTTGGTTTAGTGGTTTGCGAACTTACCATGCCACCAAAACGACTTACCTTTTTTTCTATCGTTTGAGGTTTCACCTCAATGACAGCTTCTTCCTGAACTTCAGGTTCGTCAACATCAACAACAATCGGCGATGATAAGTCTGCAGCGACGGTTTCAGTTACCAAATCTTGAGAATCATCAGTTTGAGTAGATAGTTCTACCTCAACATTATCTTGTTGTGGTACAGAAGCCTCAACTTCAATATCGGTGCTTTCTGTCTCTACTTCAGCCACAGCATCTTCAGTATCGTCTGCTTGAGATTCTACACTTACTTGCTCAGTATCAGCTGGATTTTGTACCTCTGAAGCAGTAGGTGTTGTCTCAACTTGTTCAACAAACTCCATCACTTCTTGTTCAGGCTCTGAGTGTGTCTCAGTAACTTGTTCAGCTTGAACTTCAACAGCGACTTCAGCCTCAACGACATCAACAGTCGGTTCAGTTGATACAGTTGGAGCTTCTACATCAGCGGTAACTAAATCCAATTGTTCAGGAGCGGCTTCAGCATCGCTCTTTTTCTCGCCATCTTCCATTTGCGATAAGTCGTAAATCACAGGCATTTCATCATGTGATTCAAATGCTGGTGCAGCTTCAGACGCTGGCTTTTCATCGCGACGACGACGTTGACCTGCCGCGCGAAGGTGGCGAGGGCTACGACGACTGCGACGAGTACCAGACTCTTTATCATCAGCATTTACATCTGATTCAACAGCTTCAGTAGCGTCAATGATTTCCTTATCTTCAGTACTTTCAGCTTCAACTTTTTTAGCTTTAGCGTCTTTCTTAGGCGCTTTGGTGGTGTTTTGTTTGTCAGCTTCAGCAGAGTCTACAGCTTTTGCTTTTTTCTTAGTTTCAGCTTTTTCTTTCACTTCTTTTACTGGCTTTTCAGATTCAGAAGTTGAAGCTTCAACTTTTGCTCTTGGCTTACGTCGAGTTTGACGAGGTTTAGTTTCTTTGCTGTCTTTCTCTACTTTTACTTCAGGCGCTACTATTTGCTCAGCTTGTGCTTCAATTGCTGAAGTTTCTACAGTTTCTGCAACTTCAGTATTGATGCGCACTTTGCGTTGCATGTTACGACGCTGACGGCGCTCACGAACGACTTCTTGCTTAGGTTGCTCAGAAGCTTGTTTGTCAGACTTACGATTAGTGTTATCTGATTTATTGTTACGCTTATTGCGTTCTTTACGCTCTTGAGTTTCACCTGCAACAGAATCATTCTTATTGCGATTGTCACGGTCATTACGAGGGGTACGCTTGTCGTTTTTGCGGTTGCGGCGACGTTGAGCGTTACGTTCTTGATTAGAACGTTTTCTGTTTTGCTTTTTCTTCTCAGCTTCTTTTTCTTCTGGGCTAAATAACCCTTTGAAAGCCGAAACAATAGAAGCAATGATGCCTTTAGACTCTTTTTTAACTTCTTTGGCTTTGACAGGTGCTGGCGCTTTTTTCGGTGCGCTAAAACCTTTAAGCGCTGGCTGATCGTTTGTTGCTCGCTCAAGCTTACGCGGCTCGTATAATTGAGACTCTGGCTTTTCAGTGCGGTTATAGCTTGCTTCAACAGACTCTTCATCTTTGCGATGACGAACCACTTTGAAGTCTGGTGTTGTCATGTGAGCATCTGGGATCACATATACTTCTACGTCGTGGCGTTGTTCAGTAATGCGAATGGCTTTACGCTTTTCATTCAATAGGAAAGCCGCAACATCAACCGGAACAATCGCTTCAATTTGAGAGGTGTTTTCTTTGATAGCTTCCTCTTCCATCAAACGTAGAATAGAAAGTGCTAGCGATTCTGTGCCGCGGATTGTACCTTGACCATGACAGCGAGGACATAAGTTAGCGGCGGCTTCTTCAAGAGAAGGGCGCAGACGTTGGCGAGACATTTCCATCAGACCAAAGCGAGAAATACGACCCAATTGAACACGGGCGCGGTCATTAGCAACCGCTTCACGTAAGCGGTTTTCAACTTCACGTTGGTGCTTAGCTGGAGTCATATCGATGAAGTCGATAACGACTAGGCCACCTAAGTCACGTAGACGTAGTTGACGTGCAATTTCGTCAGCCGCTTCAAGGTTGGTATTCAGCGCTGTTTCTTCGATATCACCGCCTTTAGTGGCGCGAGAAGAGTTGATATCGATAGAAGTTAACGCTTCTGTTGGATCAATAACAATTGAGCCACCAGAAGGCAGACGTACTTCACGTTGGAAAGCCGATTCGATTTGCGATTCAATCTGGAAGTGAGTAAATAGTGGCACTTCAGATTTGTAGAATTTAACACGCTCAACAAAGTCAGGACGCACTAAAGCAATGTGCTGTTTAGCATCATCACAAATACGTTGATGATCGATTAGAATTTCACCTACATCACGGCGTAAATAGTCGCGAATTGCACGAACAATCACGTTGCTCTCTTGGTGAATTAAGAATGGTGCAGGCTTACTTGCTGCGGCTTCTTGAATTGCGGCCCAGTGATGTTGTAAAACTTGAAGATCCCATCTTAGTTCTTCCGCATCTTTACCCACACCAGCAGTACGAACAATTAGACCCATACCTTGAGGAACGCTTAATTGCGATAATGCCGCTTTGAGCTCAGTACGCTCATCACCTTCGATACGACGAGAAATACCGCCTGCACGAGGGTTATTTGGCATTAATACTAGGTAAGAACCAGCAAGACTAATGAAAGTCGTTAGAGCCGCACCTTTGTTACCACGTTCTTCTTTATCAATTTGGACAATAACTTCTTGGCCTTCAGAAACCACATCTTTGATGTTTGGACGACCTTGGAAGGTATAACCTTCAGGGAAGTAATCTCTGGCAATTTCTTTAAGGGGAAGGAAACCGTGACGTTCAGCACCGTAGTTTACGAATGCTGCTTCTAAAGAAGGCTCTACGCGGGTGATTGTACCTTTATAGATGTTGGCTTTTTTTTGTTCATGACCTGGGCTTTCAATGTCCAGATCATAAAGTTGCTGCCCGTCAACAAGGGCAACACGCAACTCTTCTGATTGAGTTGCATTAATTAACATGCGTTTCATGATTATTTGATTCTTCTTTATATCATCAAACAGCGTGTAGATTGCATTATGGGCCTGTTGATACAACGAACCTCACGGTTTGGTGCAGGCTAAATTATGTGGTACGCAAATTGTTAAGTATTTAATTTTACTTATTTTGTCAGACGCATTCACTGCGTGTCGTTACCGATTAATCATTGAATTTGCTTTTTTGTGCCAGCAAAAACGGCGATTAATTGTCAAAATTCTTTAGTATGTTTCCAATAATGCCAAATCGAACACAACTCTTTGATATTCAGTTAAAATAATGTTCTGTTTCTTTGTTTTTTCTCAAATAAAGCCAGCATTTCATGGCTTACGTCTTAGGTTTGGCTGTGAATCAATATTTTCTTAAGTTTGATTACTTTTCAGCTTGCAACTCAATGAATTGCTACCTTATCAATCGACTTCTTCTGTGGGAAAAACAAGCTTGGCTCAGCAACGAAATTAGTATTGTTACGATAATTTCTGCTTTCCAAAGATGAAATATAGCAATAATCAAAAACATCAGCAACGTTAAGTGAAAAAAGTTACATAAAACATCAATGAAACCCTTTCTCTGTTGTACAATGTGCGCAGATTAGATTGATAGAACGAACAATGAGTACGCAAGAAACAGCTGTTAAAGTCCAATTTGTTGAAATTGATGAAGGCAACGAAGGGCAACGTATTGATAATTTTTTGGTCACTAAATTAAAAGGTGTACCAAAAAGTATGATTTACCGAATTGTTCGCAAGGGCGAAGTTCGTGTAAATAAAAAACGCATTAAACCTGAGTATAAATTGCAGCATGGGGACTTGGTTCGTATTCCTCCTGTGAGGGTGTCTCAAAAAGAAACCGAAGCGCCATCACCCAAACTTGACAGAGTTGCTGTTTTAGAGCAGCGAATTGTTTACGAAGATAAGCATCTTATTGCGTTAAATAAGCCTTCTGGTATTGCTGTTCATGGTGGAAGTGGCGTTAACTATGGTGTCATTGAAGCGATGCGTAGTTTACGTCCACAGCAAAAGTTTATCGAGTTGGTTCATCGCTTGGATAAGGAAACTTCTGGTATCTTGCTGATTGCTAAAAAACGCAGTGCGTTAAAGCATCTGCAAGATCAGCTTCGTGAAAAGAAAATGCAAAAAGATTATCTTGCCCTTGTAAAAGGAGAGTGGGATAAAAAGATAAGCTCGTTAAAGCACCATTGTTAAAAATCACCCTTAAATCGGGTGAGCGTATTGTTCGAGTTAACGCTGAAGGTAAACCATCGCAAACTCGCTTTAAAATAGTGCAAAAGTATCAAGGTGCGACTTTAGTTAAAGCCAGCCCTCTGACAGGGCGTACTCACCAGATCCGTGTTCACTGCCAATATACAGGTCACCCGATTGCTTGTGATGAAAAGTACAGTGAGCAAGCGTTTGATGATTCAATGAGAAATCAGGGCTTGCGTCGCTTATTTTTACATGCTGCACAGCTTGAGTTTACTCACCCTGATTCAGAAGAACGCATGACAGTTGATGCGCCTTTAGATGATGATTTGCAGAAGTTGATTAGTAAGTTAAAAAGAGCCTAAATTTCGTCATGCCTGCGAAGGGCGGCATCCAGTGGCTTTTCAATTTTAACAACTCAAAGACGCTAGACACCTGCCTTTGCAGGTGTGACGATATTACTAATCAGATAACTTCAACACCATGCTCATTTAATAAGTCAATTAACTTAATCAATGGCAAACCAACCAAAGTATTTGGATCATCACCTTCTAGTCTCTCAAATAAAGCAATGCCTAACCCTTCACTCTTGAAGCTACCTGCGCACCAAAGTGGTTGCTCTTTTCGAACATAGTTTGTTATTTGTAGAGTCGTTAAGTCTCTAAAGTGAACGGTAAATGGCTCAACACAAGAGCTGAATTTTTGTAACTCACTGTCAAACACAGCTAATCCAGTATAGAAGGTAATACTTTTACCGCTGGCTGACTGTAACTGTTTTATGGCGTTCTCTTCAGTGTGGGGTTTTCCAATGATTTTACCTTCAATAACTGCTACTTGATCGGAACCAATGATTACAGGATTATCATTAACCAGCGCAGCCCCCGCTTTGGCTTTTTCTATAGCAAGACGTTCCACCAACTGAATAGCCGTTTCATTTTCCAATGGAGATTCATCAATATCAGGAGAAATACTGGTAAAAGGAATTTGAAGTTTACTGAGTAGTTGCTGACGGAATTCAGAGCTTGAAGCTAATACAAGAGATTTCATTGGAAGTATTTTTAAAAAATTATCGTAATATTTTGCAAGATAAACATTAATCTAGGTAGTCACAACAAAAAGAAATTGTTAATTGCAATTTATTTAAGCGTTGTTTGCTTGTTTAGAAGACAGTGCTTAGGTAAAATTCGCAGTCCGTTAATTTCAATGCGAAAGCTAAAGAACACTTACTTTTTGTGAAGTAGGTGATAAAATTTCTTTGACTCAAGCGTTTTCAAACTATAATATGCGCGCCTTATGCAAACAGTAAAGATACCGGTTTCAATCGATCCGTTACGCTCAGCTCAGAGTCGCCTTGATATTCAGGGTGTCGTACCGGGCAGGCAGTTAAAGCGATTGAATGAATTTTGTGCCGGCGACTGTTCCGATGTATCTGTGTCATTGGAATGTGGTGTCGATCTACAGGGGATAGTCTACCTGAAAGGGAAGGCTGTGACGGAGCTCACTCTGCTATGTCAACGCTGCATGACACAATTAAATACTGAGGTTACGGTCGACTTTTGTTTTAGTCCTTGTAAGACTCAAACAGAAATCGATGAGCTCCCGGAAGCGTATGATCCTATTGAGTGCAATGAAATTGGCGAAATACGTTTACATCAATTGATCGAAGATGAATTGATAACCGCCATACCTTTAATTCCGATGCATGATGATACATCTTGTCATCAGGGTTCAAAGGATGTGGTTGTAGGCGAGATTGAACCCGCTCAAGAGGAGCGTCCAAATCCGTTTGCTGTATTAGAAACACTAAAGAGCAAGTAATCTAGGAGACAGGCAATGGCTGTACAACAGAATAAAAAATCACGTTCAAAGCGCGGTATGCGCCGTTCACACGATGCATTAGGCACGGCTCAGTTATCAACTGACGCGTCTACTGGTGAACTACACCTACGTCACAACGTGACTGCTGACGGTTTCTACCGTGGCAAAAAGGTTATCAACAAGTAATAGGTTGATAAGCTTATGCAAAATCTGACGCTTGCGTTAGATGCAATGGGGGGCGATTTCGGTCCCCAAGCCTCAGTGCCTGCTGCAATGCAGGCGCTTAGGCAAAACCCTTTCTTAAAAATAATTTTGGTGGGCGACCAATCCAAAATTAAGCCTCTTATATCTTCTTCTCAAAATATTTCATCACGATTCGAGATTATTCATACTGACGAAGTTGTCACTATGTCTGATAGACCTGCTCAAGCTTTACGCAATCGAAAACACAGCTCGATGCGAAAGGCGATTGAGTTAGTGCGTGATAAACAAGCAAATGCCTGTTTAAGTGCTGGTAATACTGGTGCCTTAATGGCAATGTCGAAAGTACTACTTAAGACGCTCCCCGGTGTTGATAGACCTGCATTAATAGGGCGGTTGCCAACCACATCGTCTAAGCCTGTCTATGTCTTAGATTTAGGTGCCAATATTTCTTGTGACTCGGAAACTTTATTCCAATTTGCAGTAATGGGCTCGGTGGTTTGTGAAGTGGTTGAGAAAACAGTTTCGCCTTCAGTTTCATTACTGAATGTGGGCATCGAAGAAATTAAAGGTAATGATTTAGTCCAACAAGCAGGCTTATTATTACAACAGTCTCCACAAGTGAATTACCGTGGCTTTATTGAAGGTAACGAGATTTACTCTGGTTGTTCTGATGTGATTGTTTGTGATGGCTTTGTGGGTAACATTACGCTTAAAACTTCAGAAGGTATTGCTAAATTCCTCATTAACGACCTTAAGTCTCGCATGGCACAAGGTTGGTTTGCCAAAACACTTTCTAAGTTAATCGGCTCAAAAATCCAAACGGTTCTGACACAGATGAACCCCGACCAGTACAATGGTGCAAGTCTGGTAGGATTGCGTGGAATTGTTGTTAAAAGTCATGGAAATGCAGACGAACATGCATTTTTAAATGCCATTAATTTGGCTGTGACAGAAGCTCAACGACAATTACCTGAGTTGATTTGTGAGCGATTAGAATCAATTCTGCTTGATATTCGTTCATAACGACTATCATTATTCGCTTTAGGCCTTGAAAGATCCTATTTGGGTCACAATTTTGTCATTGGTTTAAAGCCAAAATACATGGCTATATAATTACAATCGGTCTTATTATCTACTCATAAGATTACTGACCCTTAAAAGCTGATTTCATATATGCATACAAAAATTCTCGGTACCGGAAGTTACTTACCGGTACAAGTACGTAGTAACCAAGATTTAGAACAAATGGTTGAAACGTCTGATCAATGGATTGTTGAGCGTACAGGTATTTCTGAACGCCGCATTGCTGCTACTGACGAAACTGTCGCAACCATGGGGTATCAAGCTGCTTTAAATGCATTAGAAATGGCAGGTGTGTCTGCCGATGAGCTTGATATGATCATTTGTGGCACCACAAGTGGTGAAAATGCGTTTCCAGCAGCAGCTTGTGAAATACAAGCTATGCTAGGCCTCGATACTATTCCTGCTTTTGATGTTGCCGCAGCGTGTTCTGGTTTTATTTATTCTCTTTCTATTGCAGATCAATTTGTTAAGGCTGGCGCTCATAAGAAAATCCTTGTGATAGGTGCTGATGTGCTGTCTCGTTTCTGCGAACCAGAAGATCGTTCAACCATTATTTTATTTGGTGATGGTGCAGGTGCAGCTGTAGTTGGCGCATCTGAAGAGGTGGGTATTATTAATACTCATATTTATGCTGATGGTCGCCAAGGTGATTTGCTTAAATGTGCGTTCCCTGCGCGTCCTCATGAAACCGAAAAAGCATTAAACTACATGACTATGAAAGGCAACGATGTCTTTAAAGTTGCTGTGACTAAGCTTTCTCATGTGGTTCAAGAAACATTGCGTTTGAATAATATCGAAAAAGAAGATATTGATTGGCTAGTACCGCACCAAGCCAACTTCCGCATCATTAATGCGACGGCTAAAAAGCTAGGCATGAGCTTAGATAAGGTTGTGCTGACACTGGCTAAACACGGCAATACTTCAGCGGCATCGGTACCGATTGCGTTAGATGAAGCAATACGTGATGGTCGTATTAAGCGTGGTCAAACACTATTACTCGAAGCGTTCGGGGCAGGTTTTGCTTGGGGCAGCGCTTTAGTGAAGTTTTAATAACTTTAAACACAAATTTTAGCGGGTTGCGTAAGAAAGAATTTTGCAAACGCCAACAGAAGCGCACGTCCATGTGCTGACGACCGTGACTTCCTGTCACGGACGGTTGTCTTATTGCAAAATCCTTTCTTTAAGCCGTATCGACTTTATCCTTGGGAACATTATTATTCTCTCTTAGTCATAAAAGTGATGCGGAGAATTCATTTAATACATTGTTTTCAGCGGGTAAGTTATTAAACTGAATAAGTTTTTTAGAATAGTTATAAAATTATAGGAATTGAATTATGTCTAAAATGGCATTTGTTTTTCCGGGGCAAGGCTCACAAGCGGTTGGCATGTTGGCTGATCTAGCTGAAAGCTCTTCAATCGTTACCGAAACGTTCGCAGAAGCGAGTGAAGCGTTAGGTTATGACCTATGGAAGCTAGTCCAAGAAGGTCCGGCAGAGTCTCTAAATCAAACTGATAAAACTCAGCCAGCTTTGTTGGCAGCAAGTGTAGCTATTTGGCGTGTGTATCAGGCGTCAGGTAAGCCTCAACCAGAAGTGGTTGCTGGTCACAGTTTGGGTGAATACTCTGCATTAGTTTGTGCTGGCGTGATTGACTTTAAAGATGCGATTAAGCTGGTTGAACTTCGTGGTCAACTAATGCAGCAAGCGGTTCCTGCTGGAACTGGTGCGATGTTCGCCATTATCGGTCTTGCTGATGACGCTATTGCTAAGGCGTGTGAAGACTCAGCTCAAGGTGACGTAGTAAGCCCTGTAAACTTCAATAGCCCTGGTCAAGTGGTTATTGCAGGTGAGAAGAATGCTGTTGAACGTGCAGCTGCAGCTTGTAAAGAGGCGGGTGCTAAAATGGCTGTTGCGCTTCCTGTAAGTGTGCCATCCCATTGCGCATTAATGAAACCTGCTGCTGACAAGTTAGCGGTAACATTAAATGACATTCAATTTAATCAGCCAGCAATTACATTGATCAACAATGTTGATGTTGCGGCTCCACAAGAACCAGAAGCAATAAAAGATGCACTTATTCGTCAATTGTACTGTCCAGTACGTTGGAGCGAGTCAGTAGCGGCAATGGCTGAAATGGGTGTTAGTGAATTATATGAGTTTGGTCCAGGTAAAGTGTTAACTGGTCTAACTAAGAGAATCAATAAGGCTCTGTCTGCAAAAGCAATCAATGACTCTGCGTCAGTTGCTGCCTTGACAGAATAAGGAAAAACAAATGAGCATTAGCATTAATTTAGAAGGTAAAGTTGCATTAGTTACTGGCGCCAGTCGTGGTATTGGTCGTGCAACGGCTGAAACACTTGCTCAAGCAGGTGCAACTGTTATTGGTACTGCAACTAGTGAACGTGGTGCAGCAGCGATTCAAGAGTATCTTGGTGACGCTGGTTTTGGTTTGGTGTTAAATGTGACCGATAAAGAGTCTGTTGCAAATTTGTTCACCCAGATCAAAGAAAAAGCGGGTGACATTGATATTCTAGTTAATAACGCTGGCATTACACGCGACAATCTAATGATGCGCATGAAAGATGATGAGTGGGACGATATCATTGATACCAACCTAAACTCATTATTCCGCTTAACTAAGCCTGTATTGCGTGCCATGATGAAAAAGCGCAATGGTCGTATCATCAACATTGGATCTGTTGTTGGTAGTAGCGGTAACCCTGGACAGGCCAACTATTGCGCTGCGAAAGCGGGTTTGATAGGTTTTACCAAGTCATTAGCTAAAGAAGTTGCGTCTAGAAACATCACTGTCAATGCTGTTGCGCCTGGATTTATCCAAACGGATATGACTGACGAGTTGACTGAAGAGCAGCAAAAAGCTATTTTGACTCAAGTTCCAAGTGAGCGTTTAGGTCAGGCTCAAGAAATTGCGAGTTCTGTACTGTTTTTAGCTTCAGATTCATCCGCTTATATCACAGGGCAAACGTTGCATGTGAATGGCGGAATGTATATGGTATAAAGGTTTTACTGTATTCAGCAGGGAACTGCGTTAACTGAGTGGCGATTAGCTGAGCAATTTCCAAAAATCGTGGTTAGACCACAAAATCCGGGGTTGCAATGTTGGCTAAATCGAATAAACTACTCCCAATCTTACGCAAGTGCGTAATTTGAATAGGAAAGAAAACTAATGAGCAACATCGAAGAACGTGTAAAGAAAATCATCATTGAGCAACTAGGCGTTAAAGAAGAAGACGTAAAGCCTGCAGCATCTTTTGTTGATGACTTAGGTGCAGATTCTCTAGACACAGTTGAGTTGGTTATGGCTCTAGAAGAAGAGTTTGACACCGAAATCCCTGATGAAGAAGCAGAGAAGATCACTACTGTTCAAGCAGCGATCGACTATGTGAACAACAATCAGTAATACTGAATTACTAGAGACAGGCGGCATTTATTGCCGCCTGTTTTGTTTTAGGGCTATGATAGCCTTGTTAGCTTAAGATTAAGGTAAGTATTGTGTCTAAACGTCGCGTAGTTGTTACTGGGTTAGGCCTGATCACCCCAGTAGGTAACACCGTTCAAAGCACTTGGGATGCGCTTGTTGCTGGTAAAAGTGGTATTGCACCAATTACTTCTTTTGATGCCAGTGAACTCACCACTCGCTTTAGCGGCTCAATCAAAGATTTTGATGTAGAGCAGTATCTTTCTAAGAAAGACGCTCGCAAAATGGATAAGTTTATCCAATATGGTATGGCTGCTAGTATTCAAGCCATCGAAGATTCAGGCTTAGATATGAGCCAAGAGAACCCTGGCCGTGTAGGTACTGCAATTGGTGCAGGCATGGGTGGTATGCCACTTATCGAGCAAAACCATGCTGCGTATCTGAAAAGCGGTGCCCGTAAAATTTCTCCTTTCTTTGTGCCAAGCACCATCATTAATATGATTGCGGGTCATGTGTCGATTAAGTATGGCATGAAAGGACCTAACTTTGCTGTGACTACAGCCTGTACTACAGGCGTGCATAACATCGGCTTTGCAGCTCGTACAATCGCTTATGGTGATGCAGATGTCATGATTGCAGGTGGTGCTGAAGATGTTACATGCCCAATGGGCGTAGGTGGTTTTGCCGCCGCTAAAGCACTTTCTACTCGCAATGATGATCCGCAAGCTGCAAGTCGCCCTTGGGATAAAGACCGTGACGGTTTTGTTATTGGTGACGGTGCAGGTATGATCGTAATGGAAGAATACGAACATGCTAAAGCTCGTGGTGCCAAGATCTACGGTGAATTAGTTGGCTTTGGTATGAGTGGCGATGCGTTCCACATGACGTCACCTCCAGCGGATGGTGAAGGTGCAGCTGCTGCGATGCAAAATGCTATCAATGACGCACAGCTTCCATTAGATATGATTGGTTATATCAATGCTCACGGTACTTCAACGCCAGCCGGTGATAAAGCTGAAGCTGCAGCAGTTAAGTCAGTGTTTGGTGAACATGCTTACAATCTGATGGTGAGCTCGACTAAGTCAATGACAGGCCACTTGCTTGGTGCAGCAGGCGCAATTGAAGCTATTTTCACCTTATTGGCACTGCAAAACCAAGCTGTACCGCCTACCATCAACTTAGATAACCCTGATGAAGGCTGTGATTTGGATTTTGTTCCACATACAGCACGTGATGTGAACCTTGAGTATGCATTATGTAACTCGTTTGGCTTTGGTGGCACTAACGGTTCTTTGCTGTTTAAAAAAGGTTAAGACATACCTAGTTTAGTTTTGACATCAGGTGGCATAATGGCTTCAATCATTTGCCACCTTTGTTGACCTTCTTTACTTTTAAGCTCGCAGCACCACATTTTCCATTCTCCGTCTTCACCCTCAATCCCAAATATGTCGGGTTTTAAACTAAACATCATCCATTCCCCCCCAGATCTATTCCGATAAAAGTAACTGATGCCGTTTTGTTGTAGTGAAAGTTCAGGTAATTGTATTTCTTTCACAAACACTTTTGGTTTATTTAAATTAGTTTTAAATTGAGTGTCTAAAAGTTGTGCACTATCCCTTTTTATTATGCTTGGAGCATCACTAGTGTTCACAAAGTCAGAGTGATAAATTATGTGATAAGGCACACTTAAGCGATCAACACTTGCTAACGCGACCAGCATAGATTTTCTAGTACATGTGATTCTAGATACAGTGTCTATTTGAGTTTGGTCAGTCTCTTGTGATAATAATTTTCGTACAGCTTCATGTTCAGTCGGTTCATCAAGATATAAACATAACTCCAATGGAGGGTTATGGGTATGAGAGACACAGACGGTTTCTATTTTATTTGCATTTAAATCACTGACTAATTGCTCCTCAACACAACAAAGTAAATCCAAACTCAAAGGCATTCCGCTTGAAAATCCTGTATTGGATAACGAAGCGTATCCATCACGTTGTAAAGACTTACAAACAGTTTTGCAATCTGCTTGTTCATCAGTTCTTAATGAAAGAGTAAAAGTCGTTGTTTTTTGTAAGTCTTGAAGTAATTGAGGGGGCTGATCTATATTCCGAAAATGGGTTTGGTTATCAGTGGTGGCTGGAGGAGTAACGGCCATAATTGTGATTCCAATGAGCTAGATTTACATACACTAATTTATTGAGTTAAATATACAAATAGCTAAACATTAAGAAACATTAACGCTGAATTAAAAAAGAGTTGAAGGCTAATTCAACTCTTTGTCTTGATATGATTATTCGTAACGCAAAGCATCAATCGGGTTCAACCTTGCTGCTTTAATCGCTGGCGCTAAGCCAAAGATGATACCAATGGCAGAAGTAAAGCCAAAAGACAGTAAAATCGCCCATGTTGGGATGTAAGTGTCAGATAGATTCGGTATTAGTATTGAGATTAATTCAGATAAACCAAAGCCAATTGCAAGCCCAATCATTCCACCAAATAATGATAACACCACAGCTTCAACCAAAAATTGCAACATGATAAATCCAGGTGTTGCACCTAGGGCCTTTAGCGTTCCGATAACACGTGTTCTTTCTGTTACCGATACCAGCATGATATTCATGACGCCAATCCCACCAACAATTAGGCTTATTCCTACTATCCCAGCGGTAACTCCAGTAATACTGGTCGTCAGTTCTTTTGTTCTCTCTTTTGCTTTTTGCGCCGTTTCAAATTCAAAATCGTCTGGTTGACCTGACGAAATTTTATGGCGTTGTCTTAATATATTGGAAATTTGTTGCTTAACTTGTTTTTCATCAAGCTCATCTTTCAGGCGGTATGTGAGGCTGATGAAGCCTGTATTCCCGCCTTCTAGGGTGTTCATCGTGCTGATTGGAATATAAATATTGTTGTTTCTATCAATTCCTAGAAAGGTATCTTGAGTTTCAGTAACTCCAATAATATGGAACCATTTTCCAGCCAGCTTTATATACTCTCCAACAGGATTTTTTGGCAGGTGAAGCTTTTCGATTACAGTTTTTCCTACCAATGCCACTCGTCTTCTTTTTTCTCCGTCACTTTCTCTTATATAACGTCCTTTTTCTGGAAAGGTTTTAAAAAGTTTCTGAAAATCTTTATCTGTACCGACTACTTGAGCACTGTGAGTGTAATTTTTATATTGAGCGCCATTTGCAAAGTTCAAACTGATCATATTTGCAGTCATAACATCAATTTGTTTGATTTTATTTTTCAAATATAAAAAATCATCGTAATTGAGTTTACTTTGTTTTCCAACCATCTGGTCTTCTAATGACACATAGGGTTTGATCGTTGTTACATCTGGTGAAAGATCAGAAAGCTGATCATTAATCTGTTTGGTAAAGCCTTGCATCACGGCTACCACTGTTACAACTGAAGCCACACCAATAATTATCCCTAGACAGGTTAGGGCAGAGCGCATTGCGTTTGCTCTAATTGCTTGTAGAGCAGCTTTAATTCCTTCAATAATTGCGATTGCCGACTTAAACATGTAATCGCTCCTTGGTTTGTTTGCGCGTATCCGCAACGACTTTTCCATCAACTAAGCGAATGACACGTTCACAATGATCAGCAATTTCTTGTTCATGAGTCACGAGAATAATGGTATGCCCTTCTTGGTGTAGCTCATCAAACAGTTTCATAATGTCTTTCGTGGTTTTACTGTCGAGATTTCCGGTTGGTTCATCTCCAAGCAAAATATGCGGTTTAGTGACTAATGCACGCGCAATTGCCACCCTTTGCCTTTGTCCCCCAGAAAGTTGGCTGGATAAGTGATTGATTTTATCTTCCAATCCAACGCGTTTAAGGGACTCCATTGCTTGAACTCTGCGCTCCGACTGCGGAATAAAACGGTAAACTAATGGCTGCATTACGTTTTCTAAGGCGCTGGCTCTTGGTAATAAATTGAAACTTTGAAAAATAAAACCGACACTCTTGTTCCGTTGTTGTGCTAGCTCGGTTTCACTCATTTTTTTAACAAGCTTATCTTTTAAATGGTATTCACCTGAAGTCGGGGTATCTAGACAGCCGATGATATTCATTAAGGTAGATTTACCCGATCCAGAAGGCCCAATAATGGCAACATATTCATTTTCGTCTATATCGACATTGATCCCGTCCAATGCTTTAAAGGTTTGATCGCCCATTTGGTAATGTTTGGTTATTTCACTTAGCCGTATAACCTTACTCATACAGCATTACCTTTTTCTTTAGCCGTTGCCTGCTCTGGAGTGATGATATCGCCATCTTTCAATTTACTCACAGGTCGGGCTGGACCAATAACCACTCTGTCTTTTGTTGATAAACCCGAGTTGATGGCTTGCTCGATATCTGAAGCAATCCCCACTGTTACAGTATGCTTTGTTACTTTATTATCAGCACCAACGAGCCAAACATAGTATTCATCATCTTGCTGATGAATGGCTTCAATAGGAAGTTTTACTGCGTGCTTTGATGTTGAAGTAGAAATTTCGGCACGACAACTCATTCCTGCATACAAGTGACGTTTAGTTTGATCGAGTAGAACTTTTACTTTGAATGACAAGCCATTTGAACCCTGCTGAACTTTTGCAGAAGTGCCAATATTGATCACTTTACCTGTGAAAGGTTTTTCAGGATAAGCCGCTGCAAAAATATCCGTTTTTTGGTTGAGCTTAATACTAGCAATATCCGTTTCATCGACTCTAAGCTCTGCTAAAATGGCACTTGGATCAGCGATGACCATAAGATCAGAGCCGATAATATTAGTGGTTCCTGCAATAACCGTTTCACCTTCTTTAATGTCGACTGAAACCAGTAACCCTGTCATCGGTGCTTTAAAAACACTTTTACTTAACCTGTCTTTAGAGATAGATAGTGACGCTTTTGCTTGTTCTAATTGAGCCTTAGCTGATTGAATATCAATTTTTGCCAGTTCTTTCTGATTTTTTAAATTATCAAAAGTTTCAGCATCCGACATTCCGATATCAAATAATTTGCGCTGACGTTCGAGTTGAGTTTCAATGTTATCAAGACTGACTTTGGCACGTTGTACTGCAATTTTACTGGCTTTAACAATGGCATCTGTACGTTCTACTTCAGCTTCAAACGCTCTTGTATCCAGCTTCATTAAAATTTGACCTTTTGTTACAGTCTGACCTTCTTCAACTAAGACTTTTGCGACACGTCCAGTCACCTCTGAACGCAGTTGCACTTGAGTATCAAAAACCAAATTTCCAGAAGCGAGAATTGAATCAGAGATTGCACCTGTTACAGGGTGTTGTACCTCTAGTTTTGGTTGCTCAGCACCAAAATTGGAACGGCTTTTAATCAGTATGCCTGCAAAAACTGCAATGGCAACAATGATGATTACGACTTTTTTCATAGTATAAACTCAAGATGAACAGCACCTGTGGTTGGTGCTGCTGAATAAGAATTAAAGTGCAGCAATAATGAACCAAATTCCCCAAATTAATACTGAAGGAAGAGCACCAAAAAGAATCGCTTTCGAAGTCGAGAAGTTAGTCCAGCTTTTTAAGCCGAGTACAGAGAGAGCAACTCCCCATAGTGCAAAAATAGTAATGTTCTCAGTCAATCCGTAAAACGGAGACTGCATATCTAATCCTAGTACTAACTGATTCAGCGAAGCAAAATTAAAGATGGTGAGGGAAAGTTGATCGGTACCTGCGATAGCAACCAAAATAATCACTCCTATCCAATTGAATAGTGCTGGCATTTGTACCCACAAGTTAAATGCAAACCAATCACCAAATGATTGGTTATTCTCTGGATCAAGCTTGCTAATGAGTAAGAAGTAAAGGGCAAAAATTGCAGTAAATACGACGATTGCTACGGCGCCGCCCCCAATAGCAAACCATTGCATCATACCCGACACCATCTCAATGCCTTTGATTGCACCATCTCGTTCTTGTGCGGTCATATCATTAGGTAGAGCTGCGATTTGCTGGTCAATTAAATACTGAGGATCGGCAGAAGCATAAAATAGTGACATGGCAACCAGCATTGAGCCAAAAATAAAAGCGAAAGCCGTCCAAGACCATCCTTTTGCTTCTTTCAAACCATTAAATGCTTTGGTAGGTGAGAGGTAGATATCGGTAATTGCACCGAAAACAGTGGCAGATTTCATTTTCAAGTCCTTTTTCATTTCAAGTGACTGGATGTTACCAGTTTTTTATTATTTGTTGTTATGAAAATGTAAGGTAATTGTTTGGACATATTATGTCAAGTTAGTACTGATGGATCTTGAATGTGATGTAAAACTCACAAAAGAAACGAAAACCTCGAATAGATCAAGGAAAATTTAATTAACTGTTAATGTTGTTAAAATAACAAATGCAAATCATTCTCATTTAAAGTAAGATCTGCGCCCATAATTGTAAATGGTATGTTGGAGTATTGCTTAAATGAGAAAATCATTGGTTGCAGCAGGGATTCTGCTTGGGCTTTCTGGAACAGTGAATGCCGCTGATACGGGTAAGTTAGAGCAAATGATCCTAGCTCAAGAAGCTCAATTAAAAGCGCTGAAGGCTGAATTGGAGCAAATTAAGCTACAACAAGCTCAGCAAACGGTTGAAAAAAAATCCGTGACAGGCACGACAGACGTTGCGGTCGCACAAAAAGCGAAAAGCTTGGATGAGTTTGTATTTAAATCTTATGGTTCTGCAATTTATACCAATGATGAAGTCTTTGAAAATGTTCAAGATACCACTCCAACACGTCGTGGTCGCTTTGATTTAGAGCGAATTGTCACTGAGTTTGGCTACCGTTTTAACAATGAGTGGGACTTTGAAGTTGAAGTTGAGTTTGAACATGGTGGTACTGGCGCAACGCTAGAATACGATGGCTTTGAAGAAGCGGGTGAGTTTGAGTCAGAAATTGAAGCTGGTGGTGAAGTTGTCATTGAAAAGGCACAGTTCCGTTATCGCCCTTCTGATAGCTTCGGAATAAAGTTTGGTAATATTCATGTCCCAGTGGGTTTAGGAACCATTCTTCATAAGCCCAATCAACACCTAACCGTAATGCGTCACAAAAGTGAAGCGACGTTGATCCCGACAACATGGAATGAGTTTGGTATTGGGGTTTTTGGCCAATTAGGCGATTTTAATTATCAAGCTCAAATCATTAACGGCTTAAACTCAGAATACTTTCGAAGTTACGGATGGGTAAGTACTGGCCATCAAACTCGATTTGAACATGTAAACGCTGATGACTTTGCTGGTGTAGTTCGTCTGGATTACGGTAACTTTAAAAAAGATGGTTTGGCAGTAGGTGCTGCATATTATTACGGTTTCTCTGCGGGTAATCGCCATAATGATGGTCGTATTACAGGAGATGGCACTGTTCAAATTGGCGCTGTATCTGGAGCTTATGTTGAAGGACCTTGGATTTTAAGAGGTCAATACCTTTACGGCACACTTTCTGATGCTGATGAAATTACCTTAGCGAATAAAACTACTCCAGGTTTAAGACCAGGCGGATTCTCACAAGTAGGTTCAAAGGCCGTCGCTTACTTTGTTGAAGCAGGCGTTGACTTAAAGGAATATTTTGATGTTCCAGTCACCGTTTTTGCCAATATTGATTACTCGAACCCAGTAAAAGAAGTGGAGTCAGGCGTTGCTACGAAACGCTTTGAACAAACCTGGACGAGCTTAGGCGTCAATTACTTCCCAATTCCTCAAATTGTGCTTAAAGCCGAAGCGGGTAGAAAACAAATCGCAGTTCACGAAATACCAGATACCTACTTTTTCAACCTAGGTGTTGGCTATCAATTTTCTTTATAAATAATCTTAACGATGAATGGAAATCAAGTAATGAAAAAAACAATTATTGCAGTGTCATTAGTTACCCTATTAGCAGCTTGTGGTGGTTCTGGTAAAAAGGATGATACCCCAACTCCAACCCCTGACTCTGGTAAGTTTAGCTACAAAGCTCAAGATATGATCGTGAACCTTACTGACGACGTTATCGTTGCTGGTTACTCGAATTTAGCGATGAAAGGTTCTGAGTTATTCCAGTTAACTGAGACACTACAAGCAACCCCAAACGCTGAAAACTGGAAAAAAGTTCAAGACGCTTGGAAAGCTGCTCGTCAGCCTTGGGAGCAAGGTGAGTCACATATTTTTGGTCCAATTGAAGCGCTAGAAATTGATCCACATTTAGATTCATGGCCTCTAAATACCGTTGATTTGAAAAAACAGCTTGATGGTAATGCTTCTTTCGATGCCAAGACGATTAAAACTTGGGAAGACGGTGTTCAAGGTTTCCACGCAATGGAGTACCTATTGTTTGGTGATGGTAAAGATGACAATGAAAAAGCATTCTCAGAAGCAACGCCTAGAGAAATAGAGTATTTAAAAGCACTTGCAGAAGTGTTACGTGATTATACTTCAGATCTTGAAAAAGCGTGGAAAGACAAGTTTAAAGATGCTAATGGCGAAACTCCGTACGCTGAACGTTTAAAGAACGTTTCTTCAAGCCCAACTTATTCCTCACAAGTTGGTGTGATTGAAGAACTTGTTCAAGGCATGGCTGGAATCGCGAAAGAAGTAGGTGAAGCGAAAATTGCTGAGCCATTCGGTGGATCTATCGATAACGTTGATACTTCAAAAGTTGAATCTCAATACTCTTGGAACTCTTTAATTGACTTCGCAAACAACATCAAAGGTGTAAAAAATGTTTGGGAAGGCGAGTTCGCTGGTAGTAAAGACAAGCCTGGTATCGTTGATTTTGTGAAGGCGGGTGACTCTGCTCTTGCTGATAAGGTGACTAAGCAGATCAATGATTCTATCACCAATATTGAAAAAATTGCGGGTAATAACAATATGCCTTTCCGCCAAGCGATTAAAGATGTTGAAGGTCGTAAGCGTGTTAAAACCGCTGTTGACTCATTAGCGGCTTTAAAAGCGAGTTTAGAAAATGATGTCGTACCGCTAATTAAGAAGTGGGATGCTAAATAACACTTAGCGAAATAAATGGAATAAAACAGGGACAGTTATTTTTTAACTTGTCTCTGTTTTTGTTTAGAGCAGATGTAGATGTGGAGCGATGTGACAGATGGATGTAAACAAAAATAAAAAAAACATATCTATCGCACTTGCTGTAGCAATGGGGCTAGCAGCATGTGGTGGAAGTGGTAGTAAAGATAATGGGAATGAGAAATCATACCCATCATATACAGATGTTGAGTTGTTAGGTGGTGATACAACCACAACTGAAGCATCAAATTCTGGGCATGGTTTTTCTACACCAGCGCCTAATTTAACAGAAACAGAGGTTAAGCATCACGAAGAAGGGGATGCTAATTTTGAAACCGCCTTTATTACAGCACCAAGCCAAGAACACCCTGAGTTGGATGGTTTAGGCCCAGTATTTAACAATATCAACTGTAATGCCTGTCATCAAAGAGATGGAAGAAACTCGACCATATTAATTCCAGACGGTGAAAAGCGTGTGTTATTAGGCAGTGGTGCAGGCATTTTTTTACGCATTTCTAAAAAGCCTGATGAGGTGTGTACAAAAGGGACTAAAGAAAATAATTATTGCGCGCCGATTCCCGTCCCTAATTTTGGTGGTCAATTATTCCATCGTGGGGTTTTACAAGCTCGCCCTGATTGGGAGCAAAACAATTTTAAAGGTCAAGCAGACGTTTATCTTTCATACGAATATTCAGAAGTAACATATGATGATGGCACAAAGGTTAAGCTGAAAAAGCCATTATTCGAGGTCGAAAATGCTTATGACTCTCCGGCTAACTTTGCTGCTTCAGAGTTAGGTCAAGCTGACGTGCTTATGGGCTGGCGTAATGGCATGCCGGTATTTGGCTTGGGCTTACTAGAAGCGATCCCTGAATCAGCAATTTTGGCGAATGTTGATGTAGATGATAAAAACAAAGACGGGATCAGTGGTAAAGCAAACTATGTATTTGATCCAGTAAAAGCCAAAGCTGGTGATGATAATCCAGTGTCTTTAGGACGCTTTGGCTGGAAAGCGAATACCCCGAGTGTGCGTGTTCAGTCTTTGGGAGCGTTGCGTGGTGACATCGGTATTACCAATCCATTATTCCCAGACGAAAGCGTAAAAGGGACGGATTTACACGAAAAATATTTGTCACGAACAGGTCACTTAGATACGGGTAAAGGGCCGAATGGTGAGCCAGAAGTTGATGATAAGTTTAGCGATTCGTTAGTCTTTTACTCTGAAACATTAGCCGTACCAGCACGTCGAAATGTCAAAGATCCAGATGTAAGAGAGGGCGCGCGCTTATTCGAACAAGTTAATTGTACAGGTTGTCATACGCCTAAATTTGTGACCAAGGCAGAAGGAAAAGTCGGTGGCAAAGACATGTCTAAGGCTTTGAAGTTACAAACTATCTACCCGTTTACTGATATGTTACTGCACGATATGGGAGAAGATTTAGCTGATGGTCGCCCTGATTTTCTTGCTGATGGTAATGAATGGCGAACACGTCCATTATGGGGAATAGGCTTAACTAAAGCGGTAAATCCAAGAGCTGGTTTTTTACACGATGGTCGTGCAGCCACAATTGAAGAAGCCATTCTTTGGCACGGCGGAGAGGCTAAAAAGTCGAAGAAAGATTTTATGGCGCTTTCTACAAAAGAACGTGCTCAGCTAGTTAAGTTCGTTAATTCATTGTAATACCTTAAATTACTTACCTCTTTGTAACAGCTTGAAGCTTATATTTTACTTCAAGCTGTTATCTCATTCCATTATTTATGGTTTAGCTTTTTGTGTGCTTTTTATTCAATCTCATGCTAGCTTGTTTTAAAGGGAAACAACTAATAGAGCATAACCATGTCTGAAAACAATCGTGAAATAACCTTACGTTTTTTAGCTGAACCTGCGGATGTGAACTTTGGCGGTAAAGTTCATGGTGGCGCAGTAATGAAGTGGATTGATTTAGCAGCCTATGCATGTGGTGCTCAATGGAGCGGTAAATATTGTATTACGGCTTATGCTGGTGGAATTCGGTTCGTCAAACCTATTCGAGTTGGCAATATGATCGAAGTAGTCGCTAAAATTTTATACACCGGTAAAACGTCAATGCATATTGGAATTGAAGTAAATGCGGGTGATCCTAAATACTCCAAAAAAGAACTCAAAACGCATTGTCTTGTGATCATGGTTGCGGCGGACGATGATGGTCATCCTTCTGATGTACCTGAGTGGAAACCAGAAACGCCTAAAGACATAAAATTGAGAGAAAGTGCAATAACGCTGATGGAAATGCGTAAAGAAATCTATAAGGAAATGACGGCGTTTATCGAATAGAGCAGCATTTCTATGACTTCTTCTCACCGCTTCGATGCTACGACCCGTTCCAGATCATCAACTGGGGTGTTGTACAGTGAAAATAAAATAAGGTCTACACCGCCCAAAAACACCTTCGCGCTAAAAGTAAATAGAAGTGAGCACGCTACCTTCAAGCAATGGGCAGTTGAAAAACAAATGTATCAAAGCTTAAAAGAAGGCTGGTTACTTCAATTTGAAAGGCTGCAGCTTTTTGAAGAGCGCCACAAGTTACTTGAAGATTACGCATTGCACAAAAAGTTACCTATTAATAGATGTAAGCAACTTCGCCTAAAGCAGGTATCTTTTCGCAGAAGATTTTTTTCAAAATCAACGGCAAATAAAATTTTTAGACCGTCTCGTTAAGTTCCATTGTTCTTAGAATGATAGTTTTACACTAAGAGTGCTTAGCTTGAGCACAATAACAAGTGTTCGTTCCTAAATAGCAGCCATCAATTAATCCTGCTCTATCGGCAGGGATATCCAATCTGTGACTGGCACACATTTGCGCCGCTTCTTTCTTTCTTTTCTTTTGACAGAATATGGGTGATCTACAGCTGGATATGAAACCAGTTTTACAAAGACCATTACTATCAGGCTGATAGAGACATTCAGGGTTACCAATGTTTGCAGAAGCATAAGTGAGTGGCGTGAACAGTAAACCAAGAATACATAGTCCACGAGTTTTTGAAAATGCGTTCATTCTTTGTGTCTAATCTTTGAGGTCATAGTTTAAATTTGGCATCATACATCATATAAAAAAGTGATCTTCTTCAAAGTTTTTTGGCTTATAAAACAAAAATAACAATTATGGATAAACCCTATATTCTGGCTTTAGACTATGGAACACAAAGTGTAAGAGCCATTATTTTCGATAAAAGAGGTCGACTTGTTGATAAAGTTCAACATAAGGTTGAGCCATATATCGCTAATGAGACTGGTGCTGCCGAGCAATCGCCTGAGTACTGTTATCAAGAGTTAGTTGATGTCATTCGAGCTTTACTTGCACAATCTAATATTTCTCCCGATCTCATTGACGGATTGTCGTTAACTACCCAACGGGCTTGTACCTTATTACTGGATGAGCAACATCAACCACTTACTCCTATATTCATGTGGTCAGATTCGCGCTTAGCCAGTGTTGAACAATTACCTCCAATGAGCTGGGCTTTACGATTGGGTTTTAAAGCCATAGGCTTTCATCAGCGCATCCAATTTATGCGCCAAGCGGCAAAGGTAAATTTTTTAGCTGAACATCAATCGGATTTGCTCGCATCAGCTGATAAAGTGGCACTTCTCAGCGGTTATTTATTACAGAAGATCACAGGAAAACTTACCGATAGCGTTGCTTCTCAAGTCGCATATTTACCCTTTGAATATAAAAAATTAGGTTGGGCAGCTAAGAATAGTTGGCGTTGGCAAGCCTTAGCCTGCACTCCTGAGCAGATGGTTCCATTAATTCCAGCAGCCAAGTTACTGGGCAATATTAGTGAATCATTTGCAAATGATACGGGGTTGAATATTAACACTTCAGTGGCTACCGCAGGCGGTGATAAAGCTTGTGAAATGTTTGCCACAGGTTCTGGTGAGCAGGGCATTGCTAATATCAGTTTAGGCAGCGCTTCTTGCATTAGTATTGGACTTAAAACGTATCAAGAAACCATAAGATATTTACCGGCTTTTCCTTCTTTGATAGAAAATCAATTCATGAATGAAATCCAGTTAGAACGTGGCTTTTGGCTGCTAACTTGGCTAATTAATGAATTTGGAAGTAAAGATGCTCAACAAGCGGCAGAAGAGGGTATGTCTGTCGAAGAGTATATCTGTCATAAAATCACAGAAATTAGTCCCGGTTGCGATGGTTTACTTCTTAGTCCAACGTGGTCACAAGGGGTTATTTTCCCTGGTCCAGAAGCAAGAGGAAGTATTATTGGCTTTCGTCCAAGTCATACTCGTTTCCATCTTTACCGTGCGGCGATTGAAGGCATTTTATTCACCTTAAAAGCGGCACTAAAAAGGTTAGAGCAAAGCCATAAACATTCGATTAGATTGATCAGAATCAGCGGTGGTGGCAGTCAAAGTCCTACAGTGCTGCAAATGGCAGCAGATATATTGGGTAAACCGGTTGAAACCATTGATATTGGTGAAGCTTCTGCTTTAGGCGCGGCAATGTGCAGTGCTGTTGCGATTGGAGAATATACAGATATTGTGTCTGCGCGAAACGCTATGATGCGTATAGAAAAAAGATATTTACCTCAAAGCTCTAACAGCAAAATATATCAAAAGTTATTTAGTTCTCATTACAAAATTTATGATCGGTTAACCCCGATATTCAAACAATTATCTTAATGGAGTCAACCATGGCAAAAGTAACATTTATCGGATTAGGTGTGATGGGATATCCGATGGCGGGTCACCTTCAAAATCAAGGTCATCAAGTTACCGTTTATAACCGTACTTCTTCGAAAGCAGAAGCATGGGTAAAACAATTTGAAGGAAAGCAAGCGTCAACGCCAGAGCAAGCTGCAACGGGTGCAGAAATCGTATTTGTTTGTGTGGGTAATGATGACGATCTTCGCCAAGTTGTCGTGGGTGAGCAAGGTGCATTAGCTGGTATGGCTACGGGTACGGTTCTGGTGGATCACACCACGGCATCAGCGGAAGTTGCTAGAGAGTTAGCTGAAACATTAGTAAATAAGAATATCGATTTTATTGATGCTCCGGTTTCTGGCGGACAAGCGGGTGCAGAAAATGGTGCGCTCACCGTAATGGCTGGTGGTTCTGAGACTGTTTTTAACAAAGTTAAACCTGTAATGATGGCTTATGCACGTTGTGCCGAATTAATAGGTGATACTGGTGCAGGTCAATTAGCCAAAATGGTCAACCAAATTTGTATTGCTGGCGTGGTTCAAGGCTTAGCTGAAGGTCTTAATTTTGCAAAGCGAGCTGGTCTTGACGGTGAAAAAGTGGTCGAGGTGATCAGTAAAGGTGCCGCACAAAGCTGGCAGATGGAAAACCGTTATCAGACCATGCTTAAAGGTGAGTATGACTTTGGTTTTGCCGTTGACTGGATGCGTAAAGACTTACGCATTGCACTTGATGAAGCTAGAAAAAATGGCAGCGCTTTGCCATTAACGGCAATGGTGGATCAATATTATTCTGATGTACAAAATATTGGTGGTAACCGATGGGATACCTCAAGCCTGATGGCTAGGTTAGAGCATTTTAATCGAGCTCAATAAAGCTAAATTAACCTTTGCTTAGGTTGAATGAATCATTTTGCGGTAGTGGGCGAGTTAGTGATATCTAGTGTGAGATCACTGCTCACTGTCTGAATCTAAGTCTTTATGTAAGACTTTAACGAGTTGCCACTTTTCGTCTTCTACTTGTGCTGATGTGTTTTGCTTCACAATGATTTTTTGAGGGACTACACTCGGATATAATGCTGAAGCTAAGCGAGCATCCTTTCTGATTAATATTTGAGTAACCAAAACGTCTATTTCCGCTATATCCCATTTATGAGTGTTCTGATTGAGAGAATGCAATCTTTGAATGACGTTTTCTCTTTTAGTCATTTTTGTTTCTAAAACGGCAGTTAAATCAATCTGGCAATCTTCTAATAGATTCAGCAATGTGATAAATAGCTTAGGTTTTTGTTGGCTCACGGCATGCATAGCAAGTTCTTGGAATAAAAGCTGTTGCTTATTAAGGCATAGAGGGCATTGCTCTAGGATAGCTAATGGCAAATCCGATGCAGAGTATGAAGCCTTAATAAAATCGGTTAATTGTCCCCCTACTTCAGCAGGAAGTACACCATGATGCTCATTGAGAATAATTGTAAGCAAAGTGGATATACTTCTTAATGCGGTTTGTTGGTTGATATAAATAAGCTCAGTTGAAGTTAACTGTTTTTGTAAATCAACGAGCATTTTGCAAAGAAGTGCTTCAAGATTACATTTGGTTAAACTTTGAGACTCAATGTGATTGACTAGTGCCTCTATGTGGTACCAATCAATGTGCATTCGATCAGTGGTCATATACTCAATACATTGGTTAAGCAAGCCAGTAAAGTCTACAGGTATATCAACATAGCGCTCATTAGCGAGTTGTACTAGCTGATTTAAATGATTAGTCTGCCAAGAGGTGATTAAACGACGATATAAATTTTCGAGCTGTACACGGATCTTTGGATTAATACGCACAAAATCATCATCTGTAAATTTGAAGCATTTGACCCAAGTAGCGTAGTATTGGGGTTGGTTTTCATCAGTCAATATGGCGACGACACGGCCATGATATTCCCGAGCAAGAAACTGATTTTTTTCTCTTAAATACTTCATTGTTAAACCGACAATGTCACTTGAAGCGCTTTGTAGAATAGTATCGAGTAGGCTATTTTTCTGATATTCGTCGCTTTTTATCTCTGGATTAAAACTCAATAAAATTTCGAACAAATCTATATTGTTCTCCACAATTGCCTTGTGGAGTAGGGCTGAAAGAGTCTCTTGTGGTAACAAGAGAGTATTACATGCTTTTCGCATCTTAGAACCCATTAATGGTTCAAGATTATCTTGTTCAATCATTATGCTAAGAGGGCTTTCTTTGTCGTTATTGAGTACAACTAAGCGCTCAGGTTTTTCACTTATTAGCTTTACAAATATTTTGGTTACATCTCCATCCCATGAATCTGGTTTTAGTCTTGCCAATAAGTGTAATGCCGTATCACCTTCAAGTTGCTCTGATACGGCATCAACATCTGCTCCTTTTTGCAATAACAAGTTGATCGCATCAATTGAAAGGGCCCCAAAAGCACTCATGATAGGCGTTACCCCAAGTGCACTCGGGTAATTAACATCGTATTGATGATTTTCAACTAGTGAGTGAACGATCGGGAGTAATTGACGAGAACATGCCCAATGTAAGAGTGGTAAAGAATCTTCTATAACGGTTTGTAAAGGCAGGCCATGTTCAATTAATTGTTCAATAATTTCCTCAAGATTGTTGGGTCCTTTGAGGTTTAAACGAAATGCAATTCCAAAATTAACCGAATCCAAATCAATATCCTGTTCAAGCATAATCTCTAAACTGATCGTTTTTCCGGTTACTATTGCGATATCTACTACGCCAAGTTTGCCTGATTTCAACAAAGTGTCACATAAAGGCTCAAGCCCACTATATAAGATGCAGCTTTTATGTTCAGGGCAGTCTCTAAAGTTTGGATTTTCAAGTGTGCTTTTTTGAGAGGCACTAAAAAAGCCTAAAAAAGTTGCGGTTAAAGGATTTGCTGGACCTAGTTTACCAATACTGAGATTTACACCTTCTTTTAGTAATAAACTTAGTTGCTGGCAACGGGGGTCTTCTGGCTCGGTGATACTTACAACCAATTCAATCAATTGACGCTGTTTTCTATGGGTTCCATTTAATGTTTCCTCTAGTTCCGTTAAGGTCTCTTTGGCTTTAGGTGAAATGACAGATATATGTTGTAAATATTGCCTAATGGGTGTGTTAAAACCTCGAACGATCTTCCAACCCCTAGTATCAGAGTATGTTAAACGTGCATCTGTAATGGCAAAGAGTTCTTGGTGATGGAAAAAACGGATATTTAAAGGGAGGCCATTTGCTTGTTTTGCTAAGCGTGCATTCTGGGTGATCTCTTTTACTGTCCATGTGTGCTTACATCTCGTAAATCCAGTTACACCCACTTCATAGATCTGAAGCTCTAATTGAGTTTCTTCACCCCTTTCATTTATAACACATACCGATGCATGAGGCTGGTCTTGGGTGAATAATTTTAATCCAATGGGTTGAGTTTCTGCAGACATAATGACATAGGTTATTGATAGCTATAACAACACTGGAGGGAAACAAGTTGAATATCAATAAAGATGAGAAAAGCTTAATTAGAGTTTAATCATAAAGAGAAAAGCACAATCTAGTTAATTGCGCTTAAATTCAGAAAATCGTAATTATTCAGGCTCTACCGTTACATGTTCAAGCTGGATATTGGCTACATCATGAAGTGCATTTATCGATACATTGGCTAGACTGATTTTTCCAGCTGATGATTCTACTAAAACGGCACGTTTGATCTCGGAAAAGTCTTTATTCATTCTTTTTAACCCACATAAAGCGACTTGCATTGGAGGTAAAGATGGGTTGAATGCGACATTCTCAATATAGCGGCCATAAATTACTTTATCATCATGAAGCTCTAGTGAAACCGCTGCATGACAGCCAGTATAAGGCGCATAACTTTTACAAGCTTGAAGAGTAGTTTCGGCTATTAACGGGTCTTTATTTTCGATTTTGAGTTTTACTGCCTCGGATGAGAACAATGGCATTGTTATACCCAAATGACTTGGGGAAAAGGCGTCAGGTAAATAATAGCTAAGCGGATTCACCTTTTGTTCAGGTAGGTGGAATAAAACATTTGAACCATTAGCCATTTCATTAATAAATTGTCGACAGTGTCCACATGGGGGGTAGTTGAGAAACACATCCGTAATTTGATTTTCACCTAACATCCAAGCGTGACTAATGGCACTCTGCTCCGCGTGTATGCTTTGACTGAGAGATGCTTTTGAAAATTCAAAGTTAGCACCCATGTATATGTCACCACTTATTCCTTTAACAATTGCGCCCACTTTGAAATTACTTATTGGTGTTTGGGAGAAAATCTCAGCGATAGGGAGCATAGAAAAAATAAGGGTATTTGCAGGAAGCCCTGATACTGTTTGTAAATGCTTGATTTGTTTAGCGGTAATATGACCTGTAAAGCGTTCATTAATAATTGGAAGTAATGCTAGTCCGAGTTGTGGTGGTAGTTTGCTGATGCTTTGTGCGAATTTATCCTGTGTTTGATGTACCAAATGTTGAAGAGAATTCGTGGCCGTATTTAATGCAAGCTCTAGATCAATAACTGTACGCTTCACTTTTAAAGATACTTCGTGAATACCATCTAAATATTGTTTGATTGGTGTTCCATCACCTCGAGTAAGCATCCAGCCGTCGCTTTCTGAATGGGTTAATCTAGCATCAAAAGAGGTTGATGTTTGTTGTTGATGAAAAACGCAGATTGTAAACGGAAGGCAAGAGCCTTGAGCCGTTAGGCATAAGTATTGTGATGCTTCAAGAACTGACCAGGTATGCTGAAATTGCGTGGAGCCAGTTAAATTGACCTGATGGATCTGAAGTTCTAGTTGAGAAGCTTCATTATCCTTGTTTAAAACCAAGCCGAAAATATCATTATTACTTGATAAGTCAGGAGTTAATTCGGGATGAGAATCGCTGGCTCTAAATGATTCAGTTTCTGGCAGCATGGTGATATAGATTTTGAATGACTGCGGTAACACTGAAGAGAAAGTTGACGAAGATCAATTAAGATGAATAAAACTTAATAAAGAGGGAATTTAAAACCATAAGCGCAATAACAGGAGAAATTGCGCTTATCAACATTCGTGGTTATTCAGGCTCTACCGTTAAATGTTCAAGTTCGATATTGGCGACATCATGAAGTGCATTCATCGATACATTGGCTAGACTGATTTTTCCCGCTGATGATTCTACTAAAACGGCACGTTTGATCTCGGAAAAGTCTTTATTCTTTCTGACTAAATCACATAAAGCGACTTGCATTGGCAGCATTGAAGGGTTGAACGCTGCGTTTTCGGCATAACGACCAGAGACGATACTGCCATCACTGAGTTCCAATGAAACGGCTGCATGATTGTTGCTATATGGAGAGTAACTTTTAGAGGCTTGATGTGTGGCTTCAAGGATCAATGGGTCTTCACTAATTAGCTTTAGCTGTACGGCATCCGAAGTGAGTAGTGGTGTAGTAACATTTAAATCCTTCGGACCAAACGCATAAGGAAGGTAATGACTCAATGGTTGGGTCGTTTGCTCTGGTAAATGTATCTGAATATTAGAGCTGTTTACTAGCTCATTGATAAATTGACGACAATGACCACAAGGGCTGTAGTTAATGAAAATATCTGTGATCTGTTTTTCATTAGACATCCAAGCATGTGATATAGCACTTTGCTCTGCATGAACGCTTTGACCCAGTGTTTCACCAGGGAATTCTAAATTAGCCCCCATGTATATATCGCCACTGATCCCTTTAGCGATGGCACCAACGTAAAACTGGCTGATTGGCGGCTTAGCTAGTGCCGCAGCAACTGGCAGTAGAGAAAAGATAAGTTCATTTTCAGATAAACCTGACATCCTTTTCAATTGCTCGATTTGCTTAGCTTCAATCTGACCAGAAAAACTATCATTTAAAACAGGCACTAATGCTTGCGCTAATAAAGGTGGTAGCTGGGCGATGCTCTGTACAAATCTATCCTGCATTCCCGTATCCTCATTTGATATCTTATTTTGAGTTCTTGATTCTAGATAACTTATCTAGAACTTAATGAGACAACACTCTCATTTAGAACCTATTTCTTTGAATAGATTCTATATTTATTACATTTTTATTAAAATTATAGTGATTGTAAATATTTACAAAGCGCTTGAAGCAATTTCTGCTTTTGTTCGTCGTCTGACGTTTCATGTAGCAGGTTTTCTAAGCGAACTATGTATTCAGGATCATTTAACCTTTCTTGGCAGAAATCACGCCATTGCTCACTTTCAGCAACTGAAAGCGTTTCTGGATAGTTTCTCGCACGGTAACGAAATAGCATTTCAGGTAAACGCTCGTCTTCAAAATGAAGCTCTAGCGCGGCTAAATTTTCAGGTTTAGTTTGCTGAACCATAGCAATTTTGTTTTTATCAGCATGACTGAAAAAGCCACCAGAATAAAGCATTCGATCAGGATCAGAAGTGCTTGGGCGGTCGTCTTCTAGACTAAATAACTCAGTAAGCTTGCGTCGAATGTCTTTTGATTGCTTTAGGCGTTTATATTGCTCCCTCGCAAATTCTAAGTCGAAATCGAGTCGCTGAGCGTGACTATCCGTTAATGCTTTTGCAGTGGTGATGAAAGGACATTTATTTACGTGGATTTCTTTAAGAGGTACGGGCAGTTCATCAGGTGCAAGATCTTGTCTTTTGGTGAACATTCGTTGCTTGATTTCTTCAACACTTAAGTCAAATAGTGGGGAGAGATCCATTGCGAGATTGACACAAACAATGCTGTTTTTATTACTTGGGTGATGGATCACTGGCGCGATTAATGTCGCGCAACCATTTATAGCAGGAATTTTTGATGAAACATGTAATAACGGTTGTATGTTCACCACGTCAATTAGATCATTTACCGCTTGTTTACGCCTTAAATTAAAATAATATTCGTAAAGCTTGGGTTGCTTTTCTTTTATTAACTTAGCTAAAGCAATCGTTGCTTTTACATCAGATACCGCATCATGTGCATTTTCGTGTGCAAGGCCATTAGCGACTGTCAAGCGTTCTAATTTGAAGCTAGGACTACCATCTTCATTTTCAGGCCAATTAATTCCATCAGGACGCAGGGCATAGCAGGCTCGGACGAGATCGATAATATCCCATCGTGAATTATTGTTTTGCCACTCACGAGCGTATGGGTCGATAAAATTACGATAAAACCCGTAACGAGTGACTTCATCATCAAATCGTAATGAGTTATACCCAACAACACAGGTATTCGGTTGGCTGAAAACCTGATGAATTCTAGCCATGAATTCCGCTTCCGGCATACCGCGAGTATTAGCGATTTGTGGAGTGATATGGGTGACGAGAATGGCTTCAGGTTGCGGCAAATAATCAGGAGATTGCTTGCAATAAAAGCTAATGGGTTCTTCAATGATATTAAGATCAAAATCAGTGCGAATGCCTGCAAACTGAGAAGGACGATCTTTGGCTGGACTTGCACCAAACGTCTCGAAGTCATACCAAAGTAAAGTTGGCTGTTCGTTATTGTTCATGTATGTCCTTTATTATTGATAATTTATATACCCATCTATTAATGTTTGATTATCGCTACTGATGGTGCGTTAAGCAATACTGAGTAAGAATTGAAAGACAGCCTGATGTTTTATTCTTCAACTGCCGTAATGAGGTTTGATATTTTGAATACAGGTTTGTATTAATTGTATGCTTCGGTATAATTTTTAGTAATTATTTCAGCTGCTATTTCTATTTTTCTTTTTAATTCATCTAAATTCGCGTTCATTTCAGGATCTTTGTAAGTTAGAGTGGATGTCACTAAAACAGCGATCACTTCTTCATCACTACTGAAAATTGGAAAACCAATATCAAACCCACTTAAAAAGACAGGGCTTTCCATTGCTTCATATCCTTGTGACTTTATTTTCTCAATATGCTTACGAAGTTTTTGGAAGTTAATATCTGCTTTACTATTTGCTTTGAAGGATTCAAGCATAGACTGACGTTTATTATAAGAAGCAAAAGAAAGTAGCACGTGTCCTCCGCAGCTATTTATAAGGGGCAGTTTACTTCCTACGCTATAAGTCAGTTGATGACCATTCTTTTCGCTAGCTCTGTAAGCAGTAACAATTCCATAACCCTCTGAGTAACATACAAGATAGCAAGGGTGTTTACATTGATTAGAAAGGAGTGTCATTTGAGGCAAGGCAATATCTAACAGTCGATTCATAGGTGATATTGTTTGTGATAAACGAAATAGCTTGAGTGAAAGTCGATATATTTTCCCTTCCTGTGCGTATTCGATATAGCCCTGCTCCTTGAGTACCGACACCATCCGAAATAATTCAGCATTAGTTCGTGCTAGGCGAGTTGATATTTCTGTCAAGCTAAGACCGTTAGGGAACCTTGAAAGCAGCTCTATTATCTCTAACCCTTTTTCTAGTGCAGGAGCCGTATACTTTTTGTTCATGCGTTCTGTGCTCCCTCTTATTTCATTACTTTTATGTTACGTTAACGTTAACGTGTGTGTGATTATGATTTTATGTTTCGCATATAAAATAAAACAGTTTGTATATTGTGTATATGAAATAATTTGATTTATGGTCAATCAATGTTTGATTATTTGTGAATTAAATGTCAAAAAAGCCATGTCGTTTCAAAATTGAATTGGTGTTTAATATTTGAATCAGTCACAACCATGGAAGAAAATAATGAATAAAAAGTTTAGCCGATCAGTGCTTTCGACTGTAATCTGCGCAGCTATTGCAAGTAGCGTATCGATTTCAGCCCAAGCAGCTGAAGAAGAAGCAAGCAAAAGTAAGAAAAATGAAGACATCGAAAAAATTGTGGTTTCAGGCATTCGTGGCTCTGTTGCTGAATCTCTGAACACTAAAAGGTTTGATGATAATTTTGTCGATGCCATTACCGCTGAAGATGTGGGTAAATTACCCGATCGCAACGTGGCAGAGGCCCTACAACGTGTGCCAGGTGTAGCGATTCAGCGTGATAGAGGTGAAGGTGACTTCGTATCTATTCGTGGTTTAGGCCCAGATTTTGTTCGTGGTACGGTAAATGGGCGTACTTTGGTCAGTGGTACTGAATCGTTTGACTCTACATTAAACGGTGGTGCAGCAAGTACGACAGGGCGTGCGACAAACTTTGATGTACTACCTGCCGAAGTTATTAATAAGCTAGAAGTTTATAAAACAAGCTCTGCCTCTCAAGTAGAAGGTGGTATTGGTGGTGTGGTAAATATTAAAACTGCACGTCCTCTTCAGCTTGGAACAACAACTGCTGCAACGGTTCGTGGTCAGTACGGTGAATTTAACAAAAAGACTAAACCTTCATTTAGTGGCTTACATAGTTGGGTAAATGATGATGAAACCTTTGGTGCAATGGCGGCTGTAAGTTACTCAGATCGTTTTATTCGTGAAGATATTGCGAATACTTTTGGTTATTTAAAAGCGCCTGCAATTGACACTAATGGTGATAAAAAAGGTGATTTAAAGGGAACTTTCTTGCCATTTTCGGCTAACCCAGAGTCTTTTACAGAAGAGCGTAAACGTACAACGGTTAATGGAACGCTGCAGTGGTTATTAGGCGAGGATACTCAGCTGATTGCCGATGTGCTTGTTTCTAAACGAGATATTGATTCTAACCAATATGGTGCGATTTACTCTCTGGCTCCTGGTAGTCATGCTGGTGTTAAGTTTTGTAATACTGAGCCAAATGCTGATAAAAGTGTCACATGTAACCCTGAAGTAAATAGCGGAACATTAACTCGTTTCCCTACAACGGCTAACATCGAGAGTTTTACTGATATTCGCTCGGGTTCAGACAAAAGCGTTAACTTTGGTTTGAATTTCCAACACAATACAGATAACTGGTTATTTGAAGCCGATTATTCTTATGCCGATGCAAGTGGCGAATTGGATTTTGGTCGTTCGGTTATCTCTTTAGTTGATGGATTAGATAAAGATGGTAAGAATATTGTTCGTACCATTAAAGGTATCGCTTCTACTCATGGTGGCGCGGTAAGTTTCACTCCTGATGCCAAGGATGCCGCTTTCCTTAATGCTGCAAATTATGCTGTTCAGCAAACAGAATTAAGAAAGCGTAAGAACAACGATAGTGAGCATGCGTTCAAATTTGATGCGACTTATAGTTTCGACAGTGACATTTTTTCGGAATTTAAAGTCGGTGTGCGTTGGCGCTCTCGTGAGAAACAGTTTGATGTTTACTTCGGACAAGACGGAGGTCGTAAAAATCCAGCGCTTGCAACCAGCATTTCAAACTCAACAATGCGAGGTCCAAGTAATTTCTTAGATGGTGATTTAGCAGGTTTGACACCTTCACAATTACTATTCCCTAATCATTACGCAATTCTAAAGGCTCGTGGCAAAGATATCGATCTTGCTAAACTTTCAATTGAAAGTTTTGTGGCTGAAGAAGAAACCTTGGCCGGTTATGCTCAGTTAAATGTTAATACCTATGTTGGTGATATGAAGCTTTCTGGTAATGCAGGTGTTCGCGTGGTTCGTACGAATACTGATGTAACTGGTCAGTCTCAAAAATTAACGCTTGAGCAGCAAGGTTCAATTAATGTTCCTGTTTTATCTGGTCCTGTTGAAGATTTTCCATTTAGTAATAGCTATACCAATGTATTACCTAGCATGAATGTAAAATTGGATATTACAGAAGATTTATTAGCTCGTTTTTCTTACTCTAAGTCGTTAACTCGTCCAGAGTTTGAGCAATTAGCCCCCTCTCTTAAAATCATAAACGCTACTCAGCGCATTGCTGGTTTTGGTAATCCCAAGCTTAAGCCGTATTTAGCTGATAACTTTGACCTTGGGTTAGAGTGGTACTTTAACGAGTCAAGCGCCATAACTGTTGCTGGATTCCATAAAGATATTGATGATTATATCGTTGGTTCAGTTAACAAAGATGAAACGATTGCAGGTGTTAAGTTTAACTCTGTAAGACAGCCTGATAACCAAGGTAATGCAAAAATTAAAGGCTTTGAAATCGGTTATAGCCAAGCCTTTACTTTCTTGCCAGAGCCGTTTGATGGTTTAGGTGCCATTGTTAACTTAACTAAGGTAAGTGCAGATCTTAAGTTGAATAACGGTGACAAGGTACCATTCCCTGGCGTATCAGATACCAGTATCAATACCGCACTTTACTATGATAAAGACGCACTACAAGCACGTTTGGCTTACTCTTGGAGAGACGATTTCCTAATCGACCCAACTGATGTATTCGGGGCTAGCCAATTGTATGCTAATGCCTATGGACAGTTTGACTTATCCGTTAGTTATGAATTTGCAGATGGTCTAACAGGTTTCTTTGAAGTGGTTAATCTAACTGACGAACAAGAAAAGCGTTATGTAACAGCTGTTGACTCACCAGCGAATGGCACACGCCCATTATCGCTTGGTCAGACAGGCCGTAAGATAAACCTAGGTGTTAGCTACAAATTTTAACTTCCTGAAATCGTACCGTCACTTTTAAGTGGCGGTATGATTTTTTCAGCATAAAACTTTATTTTTTTGGCAGGAGAGTTGTATGGATCTGTCATTCTTTTATTCTCATCACTCTCGCGTATTTAAAGGATTTCATTCATGAAAGTAGGTTTATGTGGTCTTGGTGACCGTCTGAGCTATGTAGCTAAGGTAATGCACGAGTTGATACCTAATTTTGAATTAGTCGCTTATGCCGATCCCTCTTCAGTTAAATTGGATTACATGGAAGAGCATAATATCAAGATGAAAGGCTACGATGAATTATCGAAACTGTTAGCAAATGAACAACTGGATTTGTTAATGATTGGTTCTCCTAACCACTTACATCTTGAGCACATTCGTATGGGGTTAGAAGCGGGAGTAAAAATTTTTACTGAAAAGCCAGTAGTTATTTCAGAACAGCAAACCTTTGAATTGCTATCTCTAATTAAAAAGTATGATGCCGTAGATAGCATTATGGTTGGCATGGTACTTCGTTACTCTCCTTTATATAAAGATTTGAAAAAGAGTCTTAATGCTGGTGACATTGGCGAAATTATGAGTATTGAAGCCAGTGAACATATTGCCCCTGAGCACGGTGCGTTCTTTATGCGTGACTGGCGCCGAAACTCAGAAGTTTCAGGCGGTTTTATGTTAGAAAAGTGCTGCCATGATATCGATATTTACCAAGGTGCAATCGGTTCAAGACCAAGTCGAATCGCGAGTTTTGGTAGTCGTAGATTCTTCAATACCCAACATTCAGACTTAGAGCAACATGATGTTTACCACGAAAGAAAGTCACGCTGGCAGGGGGTTGACGATGTGTTTTCTGAACAGGGTGATTTGATTGACAACCAAACCGCCATTATTGAATATGAAAACGGCACTAACCTTTGCTTTCACACTAACCTGAATACTCCAGATGAGTATCGCCGATTTTGTGTGATTGGTACAAAAGGAATGGCAGAAGGAGACTTTGTTCGTAACTTCTATCAAGTTCATGATGCGGTAAGTTCAGAGAAAGTGACAGATATTACATATCAGCATGATGACAGCATCTCAATGCATTATGGGGCAGAAGAGCAAATGGCTGCAGACTGGACGGCTTATTTCGAAAATGGGGCTAAACTGCCAGTTTCGATTATTGATGCGCTAGAAGCTGGATTGACTGCAATTAAAATCGATGAGGCTAGAACGAAAGGTCAGGTTATAGATATGACCGAAACTTGGAAAAAATTTGATAGCTACGGATTACGCTAGTCATCATTTTCAAATTATGAGCTGTGCATTATGCACAGCTCAATGTGTCTTAGAATAACAGAATAATAATTATGACTTTAATTGACTGGTTAATTGTTGCTTTATATGTGGTTGCCACCATCGCTATTGGGATGTATTTCACTAAAAAAGCCAGTGAAAGTACCGCTGATTTTTTTGTGGCAGGTCGCTCACTTCCTTGGTTTATTGCTGGTACTTCTATGGTTGCCACGACCTTTTCTTCTGATACGCCTCTTTTTGTTGCTGGCGTGGTGCGTGAGCAAGGGATTTACGCCAACTGGATTTGGTGGGTTTCGGTTATTGGTGTTTTGGTTTCGGTGTTTTTCTTTGCCAATTTATGGCGCCGAAGTGAAGCGATAACTGAAATCGAATTTATTTCACAACGCTATGATAAAAGTAAGGCAACGGATGGTTTAAGGATATTCAAAGCCTTGTTCGACGGTGTATTTATTAATTGCATTATTATTGCTTCTGTTACCTTGGCGATGTCGGACATCATTAGCGTTATTCTTGGTTTCTCTAATGATGCTTTATTTACCTTACCCGTATTTGGCGGTATTACGTCAACAGACTTAGTATTAGTGGGTTTAGCCCTTGCTGCGGTTGGTTATACGGCTTTATCTGGCTTATATGGTGTGGTCTATACCGATTTAATTCAGTTTGGTTTAGCGATCATAGGCTCAATAGCACTCGCCTTTTTGGTTTATGTTGATCTTGGCGACCAAGGTGGAATTGTTACAGCCTTACAAGCAACACCTAACTTTAATAGTGAAACCTTAAGATTCTTTCCTGAGTTTGGTTGGGATTTAAAAACGGCTACTTTCTTTATTTTACTAGCGATTGGCTGGTGGAATTATGCACCAGGATTTGGCTTCTTTTTACAAAGAACTCTAGCGTCTAAAAGTGAGAAAGATGCAGTGCTGTCATTGTATTGGTTTGCTTTTTGTCATTTGGTGGTAAGAAGTTGGCCTTGGATTGTCGTCGGGGTTGCCTCAATAATCTATTTCCCGAATTTAGCTGATTCAGAGCAAGCTTACCCAAAAATGATTGACTCTTTCTTACCCGTTGGCTTGAAAGGTGTAATGGTTGCATCATTGTTGGCTGCGTTTATGAGTACTTTAGATACTCAGTTGAACTGGGGCTCTTCATACTTAGTTAATGACATCTATTCGCCCTATTTGGTTAAAAACAAACCGAAAGAACATTATGTGAAAGCGGCTCGTATCAGCATGTTATTGCTGACTATTGTGGCACTTATAGTAACGACTAAAGTGACCAGTATTATACAAGCTTATGAGTATATTGCTGTGGTCGTAATTCCTTTGGCTTTTGTTCAAGTGCTCCGCTGGTATTGGTGGAGAATTAATGTCTATTCAGAAATTACCGCATTAGTTACGGCGGCTGTTGTGGGTAACGCATTACTCTTTATTCTTCCAGATGTAGGTGAGGAGCGTTGGTTTGCTGTCAGGATGTTATGTACTGCATTAGCTACCGTAGTGTTAACAACAATTGTTACCTTACTCACTTCAGCTAAAGAGCCGACAGATCAAACCATAAAGTTCTATGGGCGTTTGAGAGTACATGGGCCAGGTTGGAAGAAAGTACGTGAAATGACAGGAATTACACCGCTGTCTTCTGGGTTGAAAGATAACTCTATTGCGTGCTTAGCGAGTATCGGAATGATTTATTCGCTTCTGTTAGGCATTGGTCATTTATTGTTTGAACAATGGCAACAAGCCGTTCCTTATTGCATTGCGATAGTTATTTCAGGCTTAATCCTTCATAAGAAAATGCCACAAGTGATCAGAAACCTACGAGGTTAGCTTAATAGTTTTTATTCCAGCAGGGCTTTCATGTTTTATTCGAAAGCCCTTTTTTCTGTTTCTCTCTTCATATTCTAAAATAAGCCAAACAAGTGAGTTAACGTTTAGTAAGCATTGGTTCATTGACTTATTTTCCAGTCTAACTTACAACAAACAAATCGCTTCTCTACAGATATCGTTATGTCTCAAAGACTCAGTAAAGTATCGATTATTATGCATTGGGTTGTTGGTATCGGCATGCTTGGAATGCTTGTGCTCGGATGGTCTATGCATAAATTTAAACTTCATTCTCTTTACCCTTGGCATAAATCAATTGGAGTGCTGATTGTTTGTTTAGCAGTCATTAGAGTTCTTTGGCGATTAAAAGAAGGGTGGTTTCCTCCAGCTACGCCAATGGGCAACTATGAAAAGCTGTTGAGTCGTAGTGTGCATCTGATGCTACTCATTATAACTGTGCTTTTTCCTATTTCGGGAATGTTGATGTCTGGGGCTGGTGGTCATGGTATCGCCTTTTTTGGGCATGTACTTTTGGCAGAAAATATTGACCCTATCACTCATAAAGTTATTCCTCTAAGTCACATACTTGCAGCTTTAGGGGAAGATACGCATAAATTTTTAATGTGGGCGCTGGCGATTATCTTTTTGGTGCATATATCTGCTGTTATAAAACATCATTTTTATAGCAAAGATGAAACGCTAAATCGAATGCTTGGGAAGTAAGGAGTGTCATACTGAGAATGGAAAATGAGGATAGTTTAAGATAAACAGCCCATAACCTTCTTCAGGCTTTATTTATACTGAACACCATCAACAAGCATATGCTAAAGCCTTTCATAGCCATAAATGTGTGAGTGATGGGGTTAGCTCCAGTTTGTCAAAAAGTTGTTTGATTTAGCTAAAGTTGTTTACATTTCAGGTCTATTTTTCTTCCTTTTCAATACCTAACGTTCCTATTTCAATATTACGATATATAAATCAATTGCTTATGATATGCGTCATTGTTTCATATTTAAGTTGTTGTGGCGTTTTTTCTGATTTTTCTATGAACGTAACTTGACGATGAATCTTGAAAGTTAGTCCAGTGTTATGGCTTATGAATGAAATAAATTGAAATTATGTAGTGGAAAGGTTGCCCTTAGTTATTTAGTTTGGTAGTTTTGCATGTGAAATGTGATTTTATATTTAAATGGGGGCGAGGTGGCAAATAAAATAAGCTCGATTTCGACAACGGATGTTCGATTTCCCACGTCCGAAAATTTAGATGGCTCAGATGCCATCAATAAAGACCCAGACTACTCTGCGGCGTATGTTGTACTTGAAACTGAACAAGGTGATAAAGGCTACGGTTTAGTATTCACTATTGGTCGCGGGAATGACTTATGTTGCAAAGCTATTCAGGCAATGGAGCATCTTGTTGTTGGTTACGATTTTGATGAAATCATTGCAAATATTGGTCAGTTCTATGACGAATTAAGATCGGATAGTCAGTTACGTTGGTTAGGTCCCGAAAAAGGGGTAATTCATATGGCTGCGGGTGCCATTATGAATGCCATTTGGGATATGTGGGCGCGTAAAGAAGGTAAACCCGTTTGGCGTTTACTTGCTGATATGTCAGCAGAACAGTTTGTTGATTGCCTTGATTTTAGATATGTAACAGATGCAATCACAAAAGATGAAGCGCTAGAAATAGTAAAAGCGAATGCTTCGACGAAACAAGAACGTATCCGTGAGATCGAACAGAACGGTTATCCTTCTTATACTACTTCAGCAGGCTGGCTTGGTTATAGCGATGAAAAACTTGCTAACCTTTGTCAGCAAGCGGTTGATCAAGGTTTTAAACACATCAAGCTAAAAGTCGGTGTTTCACTTGAAGATGACATTCGTCGTTGCCGAATTGCCAGAGAAGTCATTGGTGATAACGTTAAATTGATGATTGACGCAAACCAAATTTGGGAAGTTAAACAAGCTATTGATTGGGTAAATGAGTTAGCACCCTATAAGCCTTGGTTTATTGAGGAACCCACCAGTCCTGATGATGTTTTTGGTCACCAAAAGATCAGAGAAGGTATTAATGACATTCAAGTTGCAACGGGCGAACATTGTCAAAACCGAGTGCTCTTTAAGCAGTTTATTCAAAATGATGCACTAGATGTTGTGCAAATTGATGCTTGTCGCCTATCCAGTATCAACGAAATCCTAACCGTTTATTTGATCGCAGCTAAATATGGTAAGCCTGTATGTCCACATGCTGGTGGTGTTGGTTTGTGTGAATATGTTCAACATTTATCGATGATTGACTATGTACACATTTCTGCCGACTTAACCGATAGGGTTGTTGAATTTGTGGATCATCTTCACGAGCATTTTGAAGACCCTTGCAGAATCGACAATGGCAATTACGTTGCACCAAAACTACCTGGATACAGCATCAAAATGTTTGATGAATCTGTTGAAAAATACACGTATCCTACTGGTTCTGAATGGAAAAAAAGACTTCAGTCGTAATGGCTTGTAACGAGGTGTCTTCGTAATGGATTTAAACTACTTTAACCCTAAATATCCCAGTGTGGCTGACTTAAAGGTTGCAGCTAAAAAAAGAATGCCTAGTTTTGCTTTTGATTACTTAGAAGGTGGATGTAATCAGGAAGTTGGGCTGCAAACGAACAGAAAAGCAATCGAATCGGTTCAATTGCGAAGTGAGTTAATGAAACCATTTAGCTCATCCTCTCTTGAAGTTGAGTTATTCGGGCATACCTATTCTGCACCTTTCGGAATCGCTCCTGTTGGATTGCAAGGTTTAATGTGGCCAAAGACACCTGAAATTCTTGCCGAATCTGCTGCTAAGTTAAATATTCCATTTGTTCTCAGTACAGTTTCTTCTGCTAGCTTAGAAAGCATTGCTGAAATTTCAGAAGGTAAGGCTTGGTTCCAACTTTACAATCCTACCGATGCCGATATCCGTAAAAGCCTTCTAAAGAGAGTAGAGCAAGCGCATTATCCAGTACTTGTCGTTACAGTTGATGTTCCAACTTTTGGTTTTCGTCATCGTGATATTCGCAATGGACTGTCGATACCACCGAAAATGACTATCAAAAATGTTATTCAAATGTTGGCTAATCCGACATGGCTACTTGAAACCGCATTAGTGGGTAAGCCCGAAATGCAAACGTTAAAGCCGTACATGCCTAAAAACATGCCTGTAGATCAACTGGCTGAGTTTATGAATAACACTGTAATGGGGCGAGTTGATTTAGAAGGTCTAAAACCGATTCGAGATCTTTGGAAAGGCCCGTTGATCATCAAAGGTTTGATTAACGAAAAAGACGTTGAAGCTTCGATTTCATTAGGCGCTGACGCTGTCGTTATTTCAAACCACGGAGCGAGACAATTAGACCGTGGTGAAGCGCCCATCAAGCCATTGTTCAACATTTCGAAAAAATACGGTAAGCAAATTAAAGTGTTTGTTGATAGTGGCTTAAGAAACGGCCCTGATATTGCCAGCGCACTAGCTTGTGGAGCAGATTTTACCTTCCTAGGTCGCCCATTTGTCTATGGCGTTGGTGCTTTAGGTAAGCAAGGTGGTGTTCACACTATCAATAGCTTAAGTAGCCAATTTGAACAAGTCATGAGACAACTGCGTTGTCATTCTGTTTCGGAATTGCCCCAACATCTAATTGTTGACTCAGTTAAATAGGAAATTACTGTGCTAGAAAAACGTAAGATCGGTAATACATCCTTGCATGTTGACAGTCTCGGCTTTGGTTGTGCATCGGTTGGTAATTTATATAAAGCCATCAGTGAGCAAGATGCTAGCGATGTATTACATCAAGCATGGGATAAAGGCTTTCGACACTTTGATACCGCACCGCATTATGGTCAGGGGCTGAGCGAGCGTCGAGTCGGAGATATGCTTCGTTCAAAAACTGAACGTAACTATGTACTTTCTACCAAAGTTGGTCGAATCCTAACCCCTGCTGGTTATACAAAAGAGCGCCATGGCTTTCGATCAGCCATGCCTTTTGATATCCAATATGATTACAGTTATGACGGTGTAATGCGTTCATTCGAACATAGCTTGCAGCGCTTAGGGCTTGACCGAATTGATATTCTTTACATGCATGATATTGGTAGCGTGACCCATGGTGATGATCACGAAACGCTATTTCAAAAAGCCATGGCAGGTGGCTACAAGGCGATGGATGAATTACGCCAACAAGGTGTCATTAAAGCCATTGGTTTAGGTGTTAACGAATATCAAGTCTGCGAACAAGCGTTAGATCACGGTGATTGGGATTGTTTCTTATTAGCTGGCCGATACACTTTGCTCGAGCAAGATGCCCTACATTCATTTTTGCCCAAGTGTCAGCAGAGAAATTGCTCAATCATAATTGGTGGTCCATACAATTCTGGGATTTTAGCAACGGGAACGCGTGGTGTTAGCGAACCTTATTACAATTACGCGCCTGCTTCAAAAGAAGTGATTGAACGAGTCTCTAGGATTGAAGCTGTTTGTGATGAATTTAATGTCCCGCTTCCAGCAGCTGCGTTGCAATTTCCATTGGCTCATCCTTCTATCGTTAGTGTAATACCTGGTGTTGGCAAAGCTGACATGATCCAATCGACTTTGGACTTGTTTAACCAAGAGATACCCGTTGAGTTTTGGATTGCTATGCAGCAACAAGGCTTAGTGTCAGACTCTGCTCCAATTCCAAAGGCGAAATCATGACAAAAACAATAAGAATCGACAGTCATCAGCACTTTTGGAAAAGAAGTCGTGGTGATTATGGTTGGTTAACACCTGAGTTGAATTCCATTTATCGAGATTTCATGCCTACCGATCTCACTTCGATTCTTTCGCAAAATGAAATCGATAAGACGATTTTGGTGCAAGCAGCTCCAACGCTAGCAGAAACTGCATTTTTATTAGAAATCGCAGAGAAAACTGCATTTGTTGCTGGTGTGGTTGGTTGGGTTGATTTTGAAAATCCAGCAGCTACTGAGCATTTAAGAAAACTTAGTGCTAATCCTTATTTTAAAGGCGTGCGTCCTATGATTCAGGATATTGATGATCCTGATTGGATGTTAAATCCTGAGCTTGACCTTGTTTTCAAAACGCTTATAGATTTGGATTTAACCTTTGATGCTCTGGTACTGCCAAAACATCTTTCTAACTTATTGGTTTTACTTAAACGGTACCCTGAGTTGAAAGTGGTTATTGACCATTGTGCGAAGCCAAATATTACTGAAAAAGAATTCACTGCTTGGGCTGAAAATATGACTCGACTTGCTGAAAAAACATCAGCTTATTGCAAGCTTTCGGGTCTTGTTACTGAAGCGCCAAGATACTCAGAGATAAGTGTATTCCAGCCTTATGTTGATTTACTTTGCACTCGTTTTGGTGCTCAGAGATTAATGTGGGGAAGTGATTGGCCTGTAATTAATTTATCAAGCACAAGTTACGAACAGTGGAACACAATGAGTGTTTCAATGCTAAAACGTTCAGGATTTAACAAACAGCAAATAGAACAAGTTATGGGCGCAAATGCGGCTAAGTTTTATCAGTTAGAAGGTTTAAAATGAATAATCGTTTAGAAGGTAAAGTTGCACTTATTACCGCAGCTGCTCAGGGGATTGGGCGCTCCACGGCATTGTTATTCGCAGAGCAAGGGGCGAAGGTCATCGCCACTGATATCAATGAATCGCTATTGGTGGAGCACCCAAATATCACTAATTTTAAACTTGATGTAACTGACTTAGATTGCATTCAAACATTAGCGAATGAAATTCCAACACCAGATATTTTATTTAACTGTGCTGGTGTTGTACCCAATGGTTCGATTTTAGATTGCGATGAAAAACAGTGGGATTTTGCATTCGATTTAAACGCCAAAGCCATGTATCAAATAATCCGTACATTTCTTCCTAAAATGCTAGAAAATAAAGGCGGCTCAATTATCAATATGTCTTCTGTTGCCAGTTCTATTAAAGGTGTGCCAAATAGATTTGCTTATAGTGCATCAAAATCAGCTGTTATTGGTCTGACAAAGTCGGTTGCAGCTGACTTTATTACTCAAGGTATTCGCTGTAATGCGATTTGCCCTGGAACTGTTGATTCGCCGTCTTTACATGAGCGCCTTGCCAGTACAGGTGATTACGACAAAGCGTTATCTGAATTTATTGCACGTCAACCGATGGGGCGTATTGGTAAAGCTGAAGAAATTGCGCAACTGGCACTTTATTTAGCCAGTGATGATTCAGCTTATACCACAGGTCAATGCCATGTGATTGATGGTGGTTGGGCGAATTAAAAATATGCATTTTCGATTAGCCGAAAGGGGGCTGCTTATTATAGCAGCAAACAATAATGCGAACGCCAACAGGAGCGTACGTCCATGTACTGACGACCGTTACATCCTGTAACGGACGGTTGTCTTATCGCATTATTGTTTACCTTGATACTGACAAGGGGTTTGGAAAATCAAAAGTTAAGCTAGAAAGGAATTATCATAATGAAGCTATTAAGGTTTGGTGAGAAAGGGCAAGAAAAGCCGGGTATATTAGATGCACAAGGAAATGTTCGTAGTTTGGAAGGTGTAGTTGATGATATTGATGGAAAATTACTCTCTGATTTAAGCGTGCTTGATGGAGTCGATTTTGATTCTCTACCCAAAGTTTATTCAAATGCGAGATTTGCTCCTTGTGTGGCTAATCCAAGCAAGTTCTTATGCATTGGCTTGAACTATGCCGATCATGCAGCAGAATCTGGTATGCCACTGCCACCAGAGCCAGAAGTTTTCACCAAAGCAGTAAGTGCAGTTTCAGGCGCCAATGATGCCATTGAAAAACCTCGTAATAGCGAGAAGTTAGATTGGGAAGTTGAATTGGCTATTGTTATCGGAAAAGAATGTAAGTACGTCGATGAAGCGAACGCGATGGATTACATTGCCGGTTATTGTGTTTGCAATGATGTGTCTGAGCGTAACTTCCAGCTTGAACGTGGCAGTCAATGGGATAAAGGAAAAGGTTGCGATACCTTTGGCCCAATCGGCCCATACTTAGTGACTAAAGATGAAGTGACTGACCCTTGTAATCTGCCAATGTGGTTAGAAGTGAACGGTAAGCGTTATCAAAACGGCAATACGAATACCATGGTATTTAAACCGGCGTTTCTTGTGAGTTATTTAAGCCAGTTTATGAGTTTGAAAGCGGGTGATGTGATTTCAACTGGTACTCCACCAGGGGTTGGCTTAGGTCAAACACCACCAGTTTATCTGAATGAAGGCGATATGATTGAGCTTGGTATAGAAGGTTTAGGTCAACAAAAGCAAGTCGTTGTTGCGGCAAAGTCGGCTTAAATACAGGATAGAAAACGTCGACACGCTGTGAACCCATCCGTGGGCGCTTGACCTCGACATCCATGCCTCGGACAGTCGACCTATTTCTAACCTTTTATTCATCATTTTGATTTATATTAATTATTTAATGATATGGGATAACAATGCTATATAACTTTAACCCTCTATTGTCTCCTGAATTGCTTCACATTTTGCGGAGCATGGGGCATGGTGATCAAATTGTCATTGTCGATGCAAATTTTCCCGCCGATAGCCATGCCCAGCGATTAGTACGACTTGACGGTGCCAGTGCAACTCAAGTACTAGAAGCCATAGTGTCATTGTTGCCTTTAGATACTTATGTTGAAGCGCCAGTTCATACTATGCAAGTGGTTGGTGATCCTACTGCAGTTCCGGAAATTGTCTCCGAGTTTTATCAAATCGCCTCAAATGGTCCGGGTGGAGAAGTTGCGCATCAGAGCATTGAACGTTTTGCTTTTTATGAACAAGTGAAAAGCGCCTATGCTGTAGTAGTGACCAATGAGACTCGCCTGTATGGTAATGTGATATTGACTAAAGGCGTAATTGGTTAGTTGTAGATTAGTAAGGTGAGTTGACTGATGTCAGTGAGGAAAAAATAGTGCGATAAGACAACCGTCCGTTACAGGATGTAACGGTCGTCAGTACATGGATGTACGCTTCTGTTGGCGTTCGCACTATTTTTCCTTTAGATAGCATTAACTTAATGAAAAGTTCACCTATAAGATATTGAAGAGCTCAATAGGAAAAAGATGGAAGTCATCATTTTTGAAAATGAATCATTAGTAGCAAAACGTGCAGCAAGCATGTTTGTAGACTTATTGACGGCAAAGCCATCAGCGGTTTTGGGTTTAGCTACGGGTTCTACACCTATTAAAACGTATCAAGAGCTAATCGCTAAATTTAACGATGGTGAAGTTAGCTTTAAAGATGTCTCTACCTTCAACCTCGATGAATATGTTGGTTTGAAATCAAAGGATAAACAAAGCTATCAATACTTTATGCGTGAACAGCTATTCGACTCTATTGATGTTCAAATTGAAAATACGCACTTTCCAGTGTGTGTAGATGCGAAAAATAATCAAGAAATGGCAGAAGATTACGAAGCCAAAATTGCAGAAAAAAAAGGCATTGATCTTCAGTTGCTGGGTATTGGACATAACGGGCATATTGGGTTTAACGAACCATCGTCCAGTCTTTCATCTCGAACACGCTTAAAAACCCTGACTCATTCTACCTTAAAGGCGAATAGCCGATTGTTTAAAGAGGGTGAAGTTCAACCCACCATGGCAATGACTATGGGTATTGGCACTATTATGGATGCTAAAGAAATACTATTGGTTGCAACTGGTAAGGATAAAGCTCAGGCGGTGAGAGACACGATAGAAGGTGCTGTATCAGCATCATGCCCAGCTTCTATTTTACAAATGCACCCAAGTGTTACAGTGTTGCTTGATAAGCATTCAGCATCTAATTTGGAAAACACAGAGTACTATCAAAGAGTTGCTGACCAAGTTAAGCAATTGAGATAAGTTTCTTAATCGTGATATTGTTTTTAATTATCTAATTAATTCTTAGTAAGGCGAGCCCATTATGTTGATGTATGGCTTTGATATTGGTGGTACAAAAATTGAGATCGCTATATTCGATTCCAATATAAATATATTAGATAGTTGGCGCGTACCAACACCCACTAATGATTATTCTGCCTTTGTATCAACAGTGCTGGAAATGGTCAAACAAGCAGATGAAAAGTTTTCGTCTCAAGGTTCGGTTGGAATAGGGCTGCCAGGAGTTATCGATAGAGACGGGCGAGTCACAACGGTTAATATTCCTTGCTTATGCGGTAAACAATTACTTGAAGACTTAGAACGAAAACTTAATAGAAAAGTAGGGATTGTTAATGATGTTCGAGCTTTTGCGTTGTCAGAAGCCATTACTCGAAAAAATCATGAATCTGAAACTGTACTTGGTGTGGTGCTAGGTACAGGTGTGGCGGCTGGGTTATGTATTAACGGAACCATTCATCTCGGGAAGTCAGCAGTTGCTGGTGAAATAGGTCACTCTTGTATTCACGCTAATCTTCAACAAAAGTATCAATTCCCTATTAAGCAATGCAATTGTGGATTATCAGGTTGTTATGAAAAGTATCTATCAGGCTCTGGTTTACTGTTTGTCAGTCAACATTTGGGATTCGATTATGCTGATACACATGAAATTGTGACTGATCTTAACCTTGGTAACTCTAATGCAAAAACCGTCATCAACTGTTACTTAGACTGCTTAGGGCAGTTCCTTGCTCAACAAGTATTAGCTTTTGATCCCGATGTGATTATTCTTGGTGGTGGGCTATCAAATATTGAATATTTATATCAAGAATTACCGAATTACGTTGAAGAATATTTATTTGGTGATCTCAAATCACCACATATTTTGGCACCAAGTTTTGGTGATTCAAGTGGGGTTCGTGGTGCAGCGTTAGCAGGAAGAATAGAGACTCATTAAATGAAAGCAATTATAAATGCAAACGTATTCGATGGACATCAACTTTATGAGGATCATGCAGTTGTTTTTAACGCTGACCGCATTGTATCTGTGACATCTATGGATACACTAGATGGAAATATTGAAGTTGATACAGATCTTCAAAATAGCTTAATAATACCAAGTTTCATTGACTTGCAAGTCAATGGTGGCGGTGGGGTTATGTTCAATGACGCACCAAGTGTTGAAACACTAACAACGATGGCACAAGGACATCGCTTATTTGGTACAGGCGCAATGATGCCTACTTTGATCACCGATGATTATGAGGTGATGGAGCAAGCGATTGTTGCCACTGATGAAGCGATAGAAGAAGGCGTTGATGGCATTATAGGTATTCATTTAGAAGGCCCATTTCTTAATGTAGAAAAAAAGGGCGCACATGATGCTAACAAAATTTGTTTACTGGATGATAAAGGTTTTGATCTGGTTTGTTCGTTGAAAAAAGGTAAAACCATTGTCACCCTAGCACCTGAGCAAACGTCACCAGAAATGATAATAAGACTTTGTGAAAAAGGGATTATTGTCTGCGCTGGACATACAAACGCTAATTACAAGCAAGCTATGGATGGTTTTAGAGCGGGTGTTTCTGGCGTTACCCATCTATTTAATGCTATGACACAATTTAATAGCCGAGAGCCAGGAATGGTTGGGGCGGCTTTAGCGCATGATGATTCATGGTTTGGCATTATTGCTGATGGCTATCACATGCATCCTGATTCGTTAAAAGTTGCAGTGAGAAGTAAAAAGCAGGGTGGTGCTATTTTAGTGACGGACGCTATGGCGACCGTTGGTTCTGACAGAGATTATTTCTATTTAAACGGTGAGAAGATTTATTCAAAAAATGGTAAATGTGTCAATGCGGCGGGTTCTCTTGCCGGTTCAGATCTCGATATGATTTCAGCGGTGAACAATGCTGCAAAATTTGCGAACATAGATTGGTTTGAAGCTGTTAGAATGGCGAGTTTATATCCAGCGAAAGCATTAGGTTTAAATGACCTTGGGCAAATTACTCCTAATCGTAAAGCGAATTTTGTAGCGGTCGATGCCAATAAAAAATCCTTCACACATGGGTTAACGGTAAGCGATCGTAAATTTATTTAGTATTTGTTTTAAGTCAAAATTACAAAAAATAAAAACGGAAAAAACATGTCGGAATCAGAAACCAAAAAACGACAATATTCAGCTCCTGCGCTAAGTAAAGGATTAGATATTTTAGAGTTGATGGCGAGTCAATCAGAAGGGTTGAGCCTAAGACAAATCAGCGATCTTTTAGGTAGGCAAAAATCTGAACTTTTCAGAATGTTAGTTGTACTAGAGGAACGTGGTTACATTAGTACTATTCCAGATTCAGATAAATACATCATCTCGATGAAGCTATTTGGGCTTGCTCATCAATTGCCTGATATCAAGCGTATTACTGCGATTGCAGAACCACTTATGAGAGAGTTCTCTAATCGTTCAGAACAATCATGCCATTTAGTAGTTGAGCGGAGTTCTGAAGGTGTGGTGATCATGCAAAAAGACAGCCCAAGTGACCAAAGGTTCGGGATTCGAATTGGGGCTAAAGTGCCTTTGCAAAATACTTGCTCAGGTCACGTATTACTGGCTTTTGCCGACGAAGATAGCCGTACAGTAATGATGGATGGCATTCCCGCATCTAAGCATTTACCTGAAAATGTACTTACTGAAATTTGTGACAGAGTGAAAGCCCAAGGTTTTGAAAATGTTGAGAGCCAACAAATCGCTGGGGTTAAAGACATTGGATTCCCAATCTTTAATTATTCTGGGAATGTAATCGCAGCTCTTGTCGTGCCTTATTTATCTCACCTTGATAATACTAACGCCATGGATTTTGAATCAGTCAAAGTCTTATTGGGGGAAATTGCTGCGCGTATGTCAGAGCAATTGGGATATGATGCTAAATAACCTGAGCTCTGCATAAGCAAACCTCTACAGCACAGCTACTTATGCGTATTTCTGCGTTAGAACAGCCCAAAATAGGCTGGCTATTGCGGACTGCTCTGTCTTGAACTACACCGAATTAGCAGCACTGTAGATTGAATTTATTTCTTATTTATAAAAACAGAACTTTTGTGATTTCTTTATACAGAGATCAGGTTAAATAACAGAGAATAATCATGCATGAGTTTAACGGATTAGGGATGAACCTAGGCAATCTCTCTCGACTTTCGTTTGCTAAATCACGTTCAATTTCTCCTGAAAACATGACTGGTGAAGCGGGAAAAGGTGGAATGGCAACCGAAGGTATGGGAGCCATACCTGCTAGAGATTTAGGGCAAGGATGGAAAATCTCTCCTAGTCTTGAGATTGATTGTAATGACACTCTAACACTTGCTGATATCAATGGCTCAGGTGCGATTCAGCAAATCTGGCTTGCTTGTATCGGACCTAAAAAACGTGACTTAATTTTAAGAATGTATTGGGATGACCAGTCGCATCCTTCTGTTGAAGTCCCGTTAGGTGATTTCTTCTGTTGTGGGTTAGAAAATTATGCCCATGTTAACTCTTTGCCTGTTTGCGTGAATCCGGGAATGGCGTTGAACTGCTTTTGGGAAATGCCGTTTCGTAAAAATGCTCGTATTACGCTTGAAAATAGAGACCCGCTACAAAAAGCTGTAGTGTATTTTCAAATAAACTACACCGAGACTCAAGTACCGTCTGATTGTGCTTATTTTCACGCTCAATTCCGTCGTACCAACCCTGTTCCATATAAAGGTTTGCACACCATTCTTGATGGTGTTGAAGGGCAAGGGCAGTATGTAGGTACTTACATGACTTGGGGCTGTAACAGTAATGGTTGGTGGGGTGAGGGAGAAGTCAAATTCTTTATGGATGAAGATAAAGACTTCCCAACCATTTGTGGTACGGGGACGGAAGACTATTTTCTTGGTTCACACAATTACGATATCGGTACTGCTGTTCCCAGTCGCGAAAATGCCTATACCGAATACTCAACGGCTTATGCTGGAGTCCCTGAAGTACAACGCCCTGACGGTGTTTATCGCTCTCAACATAGATTTGGAATGTACCGTTGGCACATCCACGATCCCATTAGGTTTGAAAAACAACTCAAAGTAAACGTTCAAGCTTTAGGTTGGCGTGACTTTGGAAACTGGGGGGGCGATGTTGAGCAACGTAGATATCTTCCATTGCAAGACGATATATCGTCCGTGGCTTTCTGGTATCAAACCTTGCCAAGTAAACCTTTTCCAAAATTGCCTCATAGAGATTTTCTAGAAATAAATTAATTATAAAATCTTTATAATTAGTCAGATTTTGATGACTCTAACTTATTTAATATAAAGGGTTTTACGTTTGTTACACCCAAAAATACGATCTACCTCACATTCGATTAAAGGTTTAATTTGTATACTTAGACACATCTATCAAAAATTTGTTTTATGAGTCATTAATCAGCTATGACTAGAGGCAATCTCAGTTCTAATTACACTTATCAACAAAAATTCACTAGAGTAGGCTTACGAGGATTATTAGCAACAATTTTAATGATGATTGCGTTGTTTCCTTTCTCTATATACATGCCATTTGCTGGTTACTTCTTAAGTTTTAGTATGAGTATATTCTTGCTGTTTTCTGTTTATACAGTGAGCCAGAATAAACGAACTTTATGGATAGGGATTTTTCTTGCCGTACCGACATTTATTAGTAGTTGGTCAATCGGATTTTCGGGTTTTAAATCAAGTCTTTTTATTGACATGTTTACCAATATTCTATTTATCGGATTCATAACGCTAGTGTTAATGGAAGCTGTATTTAAAGCGAAGAGAATTACAGGAGATATTATTGCAGGCAGTATCTGCATCTATTTATTATTAGGTTTTTTGTGGAGTTTTATTTACATTCTTTGTGATCTTTTCCTGCCAAATTCATTTACGATGAAGCCTAATTCGATAGAATCTCAGTATAATTATTTTTACTTCAGTTTCGTTACCTTAACATCACTGGGTTATGGTGATATTTCCCCAAACAATCCTTTTTCTGAAACTTTCGCAATGTTGGAAGCCGTTGTTGGGCAAATATATTTAACCGTAATGGTCGCATGGTTAGTTGGAGTCCATGTGAGTCAACAAGAGGTATCGGCAAATCAAAAATCTGTTGATAAAAACCTTGAGGCTGATGTTTAAATAGGCGTAAAATTGCAAGTCCTACGTATAAAATGTCGACATTTAACTATCTGATTCTAATAAATTTCAATCGTTTCATAAATGATTTAATTAACTTTGGGGGAAATTACATTGATTCATAAAACCATATTCAATATCGTGAGTAGAAAAATAGCGATTGCTATTTTGTTATGCTCTCCACTATTCACTGCTCCGACAATGGCAAAAGACCCCAAAGCAGTTGTTGTTGAAGCTTATACAATGCAAAAGGCTGAAATCAGCCAATATCAGTATGCTCAAGGTACGATCAAATCTGTACGTCGTGAATACCTTGTTTTCCAAAACTCTGGACGTGTTGCTTTTATTAAAACTTCAGAAAACGGTGAAACACTCCAAGAAGGTGACTATGTTAAAGGCCCATCAAATACGGTTAAAAAGGGTGAACTTCTAGCTGAGCTTGACCATAGAAAAAGTAGTCAACAAATTAAAAGTGCTAGAGCTCAACTTGATTCCGCACGAATTAAATTAAGACAAGCTAAAAAAGCGTTTGCTCGCGGTAAAGAGCTTAAACAGCGTAGTGTTATTGGTGCGCAGCAATATGAGCAATACGAAGCAGATTATCAGCAATCACTGGTTGGTGTGCGTCAAGCTGAAGCCGATTTAGACAGATTAGAAGTTGGACTAGACGATAGCCAATTGCGCGCGCCATTTGACGGCCAAATTGCTTTTATCAACATTCGTGAGGGTGATTACATTACACCGCAGCAGTTTGATACCACTAATCAAGATTCAGCAGCACGAACTGCTCCAATCGTATTGATTGATCCAAAGAATTTCCAAGTAGAAGTAAACCTACCTTTATACACTGGCCGTTATGTTAAGAAAGGTCAACCAGCTTACATTATTGATCAAGAAACCCTAGCTAAGTTGCAAGTGATTGGTGAAAAAAATTACCAATCGTTATCTGATGAATTTGTACCTGCTCAAGTATTATCGGTAAGTCCTGCGGTTAATCCTAAAGACCGTTCTATCCGAGCTCGTATTCGCAGCACTGAGGTTACTAAGCCACTGCTAAATGGTGACTTTGTTACGGTTTGGATTGCTGTTGCTCAAAAGCAAAATGCGCTAGTACTTCCTATGAATGCGCTAATAAATCAAGGCAATAAGCACTTTACGTTTGTGATTGATGCCAATAATGAAGTTCATAAGCGTGAAGTGAAATTAGGCATTTTAGGAACGGAGGGTGTTGAAATTGTTTCTGGTCTTAAAGTTGGCGATCGCGTTGTAACTCGTGGTAAAGCACGAATGAGTGATGGCCTTAAAGTAAAAGTGGCTAAAACCGAGCAATTATCTGAATCTAACCAAGGGTAGTAAAAAATGAGTAGCCAAGAACAATCCAAGGCACCCTCGTTTTTTCAACGCTTCTTTTTCTTAAAAACGACGTTTGCCAAATTATTATTACTGATCATCATTGTTGGTGGCTGGCTATCAGCTTCCAACATGGTAAAAGAATCTCAACCTGATTTAGAAATCGCTTCTGCGACGGTTACAACCACATGGGCTGGTGGTGATGCGCAAAGTATTGAACAAACGGTTACGAATAAGCTTGAGAAAGAACTCAAAACCCTTAAAGGCTTAAAAACCATTCAGAGTGGTTCCTTTACGGGCTATTCAGTAATCAATGTTGAGTTTAAATCCAATGTTGATGCTAAAGATGCCATGACACGCTTGCGTGGCAAGGTAAGTGCTGCTGAAGGTGACTTACCCAAAGCGGCTGATAAACCTAAAGTCGTTCAAGCGAGTGTTAGTGATAAGCCTATCTTTAGTATTCGCTTGCATGGCGACAAACCTCTTTCGGAGTTAACCAGTTTAGCGAAAACCATTAAGCATCAGTTTGAACGTGTTTCTGGTGTAAATAAAACAGAAATTACCGGTGACCGTGATGACATCGTCATGGTTCGTTTGATTGGCTCACGCCTGAATGCGCTTGGTATTTCTCCTGTCGATGTTCGCAATGCACTACAAGCGGCTAACTTGGATATGCCTTGGGGACGCTTTGACGGTGAACAAATTGGTGCGACGTTCCGAATTGCAGGACGCTTTAGAAGTGTCGAGCAATTACAAAATCTCCCAATTAAGCGTTTTGAGCAAAATCGTGTCGTCCTGTTAAAAGAAGTGGCTGAAGTTAAAAGAACAGCCGCAGAAGAGCGTACGCGTACTTTCTTTAGTTCAGGTGGTAAAGACTTCACTCGTGCCGTTGGTGTTTCAATCACTAAGCAGCCGGGAACAGATGCAATTGAAATTATCGATAACACTAAACAAGTTCTTGATGATTTAAAAGCGAGCCCTGAATGGCCAAAAGGCGTTGATGCTTCAATTGTTGTTGATGAATCTACCAATATTCATCGTGATTTGATGAATGTATTCAACAATGGTTGGCAATCAGTGATTGCTGTATTTGTCGTGCTTTTGATCAGCTTAACTTGGCGTGAAGCGTTAATTGCAGGTCTTGCCATTCCGATTTCTTTCGCTGGTGGCTTAATCATAATTGCTGGATTTGGTTACTCTCTTAACCAGATCGTGATCATTGGTATGGTTATCGCACTTGGCTTGCTTGTGGATGTATTCATCATGATGATGGAAGGCATGCACGATAATATGTTCGTTAAGGGCAAGAACTTTGGTCAATCAGCCCTTGCAACCGTAAAAACTTACGGGATACCGGCATTAACGGGACAGTTGACGACCATTTTGGCAATGGCTCCATTGCTGGGTATTTCAGGTATGGTGGGTAAGTTCATTCGCTCAATGCCGATGACGGCTATCGCCTGTTTGATTGCCTCTTATATTGTTGCATTGCTACTTTGCGTACCATTATCTAAATACCTACTACCTAAAGCGGGCACTAAGCTTCAAAAAACCAAAGTCGATAAAATCACTGAAACATACAGCGATAAGTTAGCTAATTTATTAGAGAAACGCTTTTTAAGTTCTAAAAAAGTGGCATTAACTTGGATAGGCATTGCGGTTACTGCTTTCGTGGCGAGTTTAATGGCGTTGAGTACCTTACCTTCGGAAATGATGCCAAAAGCCGATGGTCGCAATATGGGTATTTTAGTTGAAATGGCACCAACGACTTCTTTGCTAGAAGCTCAACAATGTGCCACTGCTGTCGGTGATAAACTGAGACAGCAACCTTACTTTGAAAGCGTCACTGAAAACGTAGGTCAGAAAAGTCAGTTTAGTATGACTTCTCCATCGGATCAGTTATTGCCTTCTAAATCACTGGGTTTTGTTGGATTTACCACGATTTTTGTACCTAAGAGTGACCGAGAAAAACTAGCTTATCAATATGTGCCTGAAATCAGTAAAGCAATTGATAGTGCGATTGATTCATGCCCTGGTGGCAAAGTATTAATTACACCTGAGTTAGGTGGTGCAGGCTCAGAATCGCCAGTACAGATCCAAATCGAAGGCGATGATATGGCGCAGCTTAGAACCATCGCCAATCAAGTCATTGACGATTTGAAATCCATCAAAGGTGCAACGAACGTTCGTCATAACTTAGGCTTACCAAACATTGAGTTTAAAGCAACGCCGAAAATGGAAGCCTTAAACTTTTACGGTATTAGCCTTGAAGATTTAGCTAACCAGACTCGCTTGTTAATGACTAGCGACAAGGTAGGTAAATTCGTATTGGGTGGCATTAAAGAAGATATTGATATCTTTATGGGTTACTCATGGCCAAGTCGTAATGGTGAAATTGGTGGACCAACAAGTCTTTATGAAACTAACTTGCTTAATATTACCTTGCCTGATGGTCGTAGCGTACCGTTATCTGAGCTTATCAATATTGAGCTAAGAGAATCAGCCACTGCAATTTTGCATAAAGACAGTAAACGTACCGTTACCGTTCTTGCCGATACCGATAACAGAACGGCCAGCGAAATTAATGCCGATTTAGAGCCGATGCTACAAAAGCAAATGAAGTCTTGGCCACAAGGATATAAATTCCGTTTTGGTGGTGAAGCAGAAAGCTCTAAAGAGGTGTTTGGATCTGCCGGTGTAATGTTGGTGCTTGCGTTGTTCTTAGTATTTGCGCTACTTGTGCTTCAGTTTGATAGCTTTAAGCAGCCGGGTATTGTAATGGCGGCTATTCCACTGGCATTAACAGGTACTTTCTTTGGTTTCTATTTGCTGAGTATGCCGTTCTCGTTTATGGCGATGGTGGGGATCATTGCTTTGATTGGTATCGTGGTGAACAACTCAATTGTAATGATTGATACCATGAATACTTATCGTAAAAACGGTATGTCTGCACTTGAAGCGTCAGCAAGAGGCGCCGCAGATAGATTACGTCCAATTTTAACTACATCGCTAACCACTGTTGCAGGTATGGTTACATTGGCAATTGGTCAAAAAATGTGGTTACCGCTTTCTTGGGCAATCATCAGTGGTTTGACGCTATCTACCATCTTGGCACTGTTCATCGTACCGTGTTTGTACTTTGTCATTCCAAGTGACACTTCTGAGGAAGAAGCTGTTTAATCTTAAATAGTTAGTCAATATTCGAAAAGCCCAGAACATGCAAATGTACAGGGCTTTTTTTATTCTTTCTTTACCTTAGTTGAAATAAAACCTATCACTTACGTGTCTTTTTTATAAGTTACATTTTTGTAAATTACAGTGAGACATGGGATGGCTAATATTCGACCGATAATAATGGCTGGAGGTTCAGGCACTCGACTTTGGCCGCTTTCACGCCAGTTTTTTCCAAAGCAGTTTTTATCGCTAGACGGTGAAACCACTTTGATGCAATCCACACTCAATCGATTGGCTTCAATTCCTCATCAAACGCCCACCATTATTTGTAATTCACAACATCGATTTATCGTTGCTGAGCAGCTCAGGGCCTCTTCTTCTCAAGCCGATATTATACTAGAGCCTTATGGTAGAAATACTGCTCCCGCAGTAGCCTTAGCTGCATTCCATGCTCTCGATTTTGGCGAAGACCCTGTTTTGCTCATTTTGGCGTCGGATCACATTATTAAAAATGAGCCAGCATTTGTGTCTGCTGTAGAAAAAGCAAACCATTTAGCTGAGCAGGGCAATTTAGTGACCTTTGGTGTTGTCCCCACAAAAGCAGAAACCGGCTTTGGTTATATCAAGCTGGGTCAGGCTGTCGAGAAAGGTTTTGAAGTGGCACATTTTGTAGAAAAGCCTGACTTAGAAACGGCAAAATTATACTTTGAAAGTAAACAATATCACTGGAATAGTGGCATGTTTATGTTTAAAGCCAGTGTTTACCTAAATGAATTAGAATCTTACCGACCTGATATCTACAAAGTATGTAAAGCCGCATTTGAAACCCAAAAATCCGATATTGATTTTTATCGATACGACAGTGACATTTTTGAGTCTTGCCCTGATGAATCCATTGATTATGCGGTGATGGAAAACACTAAAGCTGCGGTAGTTGTGCCATTGGATGCTCAATGGAGTGACGTAGGTAGTTGGTCATCGCTTTGGGACATCGAAGCTAAAGATGAACGTGGAAATGTATGTAAAGGCGATGTTTTAACACTTAATACCAATAATTCACTGATTTCTTCCAATGATAGGTTGGTGGCTACCATCGGCTTAGACGATGTGGTAATAGTGGATACTAAAGATGCGGTGTTAGTCTCTAAGCGAAGCGACGTACAACAGGTTAAACAAATTGTTGCAGAGTTAGATGCTCAAGGTCGTAAAGAAACTAAACATAACCGCGAAGTATACCGACCTTGGGGCAAGTATGACTGTATTGATGCTGGTGATCGTTTTCAAGTTAAGCGGATTACGGTAAAACCAGGGGCGAAACTATCGTTACAGATGCATCACCATAGAGCTGAGCATTGGGTCGTGGTAAAAGGTACGGCTAAGGTGACGAAAGACGATAAAGAGATTTTGCTTACAGAAAATCAATCTACTTATATCCCAGTAGGAAGTGTTCACGCTTTAGAAAACCCAGGTTTAGTAAATCTTGAATTGATAGAAGTACAGTCAGGTTCTTATCTAGGTGAAGATGATATTGTTCGTTACAAAGATGATTACGGAAGAGCTTAAAACATGCCATTAACCTGCTTTAAAAGTTATGATATTCGTGGTCGATTAGGTACAGAATTGAATGAAAACATCGCCTACGATATTGGTAGAGCTTATGCGAGAGTGATTAAACCGAAATCAGTCGTAATTGGCGGAGATGCGAGGGCGACGAGTGAATCATTAAAGTTGGCATTAAGCCAAGGTTTACAAGCTGAAGGCGTCGATACCATTGATATTGGGCTGGTCGGTACTGAAGAAATTTACTTTGCAGTTCCCCACCTTAATGCTGGCGGCGGTATTATGGTGACCGCCTCTCATAATCCTATCGACTACAACGGGATGAAGTTAGTACGTGAGCAAAGTATTCCTTTGTCTGGCGGTACTGAATTATTAGCCATCAAATCACTCGCAGAAACTAAACCATGGAAAGATGAAATCACGGAAGATGCTTGTTTGGGCTCTTACCAAGTTCAATCTATTTTAGCTCCTTATGTACAGCACCTTCTGAGCTATATCGATGTATCTAAACTAAGACCACTAAAGCTGGTTGTTAACTCTGGTAATGGTGCAGCAGGTCATGTGATAGATGCCCTTGAAGGTCAATTTGAAAGGCTTGATGTGCCAATTGAGTTTATCAAAGTATTTCATGAGCCAGATGAAACCTTTCCAAATGGTATTCCCAACCCGATATTAATCGAGAATCGTCAAGTTACGATTGATGCTGTTTTGGCTCACAAGGCAGACTTTGGCATTGCATGGGATGGTGATTTTGATCGTTGTTTTTTATTTGACGAAACAGGGCAGTTTATTGAAGGGTATTATATCGTCGGACTTCTAGCTGAAATGTTTTTACAGAAAAGCAGTGGCGAGCCAATCATTCACGATCCAAGGCTTATTTGGAATACCCAAGATATTGTAAAAAATGCTGGTGGTCAGCCGATCATGAGTCAAACGGGTCACGCTTTTATTAAAGAGCGAATGCGAGCCGAAAACGCAATATACGGTGGAGAAATGTCAGCCCATCACTACTTTAGGGATTTCCACTATTGTGATTCCGGTATGATCCCTTGGTTACTGGTTGCAGAGTTATTATCGATCAAAGAACAGCCATTATCAGAGATGGTTTCTGAACGGATCTCCCATTATCCATCTTCAGGTGAAATCAATTTAAAAATCATAGATCCTGAATTAGCAAAGCGATCAGTATTAGCTGAATTTGGTTCGCAAGCTATTGAGGTCGATAACACTGACGGTATTTCTATGACTTTTGCTGATTCGGGAAAACAATGGCGATTTAACCTGCGATGCTCCAATACAGAGCCACTGGTTCGTCTAAATCTTGAATCAAGGGCTGATAAGCGCTTAATGCAAGAAAAGACAAAAGAATTACTGAGTTTCCTTACTCAATTTTCTATAGATAAGGAGTGCTGAGCCAATCGCCAACGGCCTGGATGGCCTTTCCTTTGTATTCAACCCATACAACCCAAGCTAATTTAGGCGCTTGCTTTGATGATTTGGGTATAGCAGGCAAGGCTTCACTGACACTGAAGTTATTATTGAGGTTAAAGCCACTGAGTGTTAATGCGACAAAGTCTTGCTGAAGCGTCTTATTGCGATTTTCTCCTCGTGTGATTGGAGTGTGATAGCCACTTCCAATCAATGATACATAGAGCTTGTAATCCTGAGAGTTAAGCCCATTTTTATCAGATGGTTTAAATTGGGCTTTAAGGTTACTTCGGCTAATCTCAACCTTTAATTTCCCAACGTCTTTGCTAGGTAATTCTGTTATTTGCTTTACGTTTCTCTCGAACCAACCACGCCATTCATGACCATTAACCACAAACTCAGGGGTGTAGACTTGTCTAATGTTCAGAGCATTTAAATGCTTATATTGACGTTTACTAAATTGGCGTTGCGAAAAAGGATCTTTCCAACCTAGATAATTCCAATAGGTGACATGAAAGGCGATAGGGAAGTAGCGCTGCCATAATTGCTTGTTGTCGACAAAAGAGGAGATCCAAGTTTCAGCTGGTGGGCAACTATTACAACCTTGGGATGTGTATAGCTCCATGAATACAGGGGACTCAGCACTACTTTCTTTAGAGAAACTCTCTAGTGTCTGGCTGTGTATAAAGCCACTAAAACCAAGAAGTCCTGCAAATATTATCCACTTCATAATTCTTCTCTTTTATTGACATACACATCAACAGACCTGAAGGGGAGATAAGAAATTTCATTGTCAAAATACCCGCTTGCACAAAATCCGATATTCTGTACCTTATACACAACCATAATCTACCGATAAAGGATAAAAAAATGCTAAAAAAAATATCAATCGGGATTCTAATTGTCATTGCTATTCCATTCATCGCCGCTTTATTTATCAAAACACATTATGAAGTCGAACGTAGTGTGGTTATCAATAAACCTGTCAGCAAAGTGTTCTCGTATGTGAAATTACTGCAAAACCAAAATAATTATGCAACATGGGGAATGCTAGACCCAAACATTAAACGCTCTTATTCAGGGGTAGATGGCACTGTTGGGTTTGTCTCAAAATGGGAAAGTGACAACCCCGATGTAGGTGTAGGCGAACAAGAAATAACAAGCATTACGCCTAATAAGCGTATTGAGTTCGAATTAAGATTTATTAAACCATTCGTAGCAACATCACCCGCTTATATGACAACATCTCAAAGTGGTGATAATAGCACTAAAGTCAGCTGGGGATTCAAAGGGCATTTAGATTATCCAATGAATATCATGTTCCTGTTCATTGATTTTGAAACTCAAATTGGTAACGACTTACAGCAAGGCTTGAATAATTTGAAAGAGAATCTTGATAAAAGATAAGTTTTTCTTTTTAGAATCAAGTCAATATATAGCTAAAAGGTAGTTTTTTGACTGTTTTTCAGCCATTTTTAGTATGTCATTCATAATAACCCGACATGATCCTGAAACCATTACGTTTTATTCCTTAAAAATTAAGACTGTTAATTTTTACATTGTTAATTTTATGTAAACTATATCTAGCCAGCTCATTTATGTGCTGGCTTTTATGTTTTCATGGACAGAGGTTAACAATGGGTTTTGAAAAAAAGTATTTATCATTAATGTTGATTCCAACATTGGCGGCTTGTGGAGGAGGGGGAGGATCTGACAAATCAAACTCAACTCCAACAGGGGCTAAGCTATCGGAAGTTGCTAAAGCCTCTGCGATAGTTGATGGAAATAATATTAAGCTAAATTGGGATATACCAAGCGACGATAAAGTTAAACAAATTCATATAAACCGAAAAGATGGGAAGTTAGCCCCAGATACATGCGAGCAAAGTAAAGGAGATGCTTTTGCTCGATTAGATAAGAACACTCAGCATACATTCACCTCCTTAATACCTGGGAAGGAATACAGTTTCCGCATCTGCACATCTGATGGTGAAAATGTCTCTACTGGTATTACTGCTAATTTAACGGCTTTAAAAGTTAGCATTGAAGATGTTTCTAACTTGCAGGCAAATGCAGGAGAAGGTTTTATCAATCTATCTTGGGACAAACCTAGTGCTGATCGTTATCTTTCATTAAAGTTAGCCTATGCCAAAGATAGCGAGATTCCTGTCGGTTGCAGTGCAGGACAAAGCCTGAAATTAGCGCATAACATTCAAGAGTATAAGCTCGATAATTTAGAGGGCAATGTTAGTTACAACATCCGTTTATGTTCTCTAGGTGCAGGTGATATTGCGAGTAGCGGTAAAACTGCACAAGCGACCACTCTTCCTATTCCGCCAGATCAAGATAAAGACGGTGTTATTGACTCTATTGATGTGGACGACGATAACGATGGATTGATTGAGATTTCTTCAGTCGAGATGCTCAATAATATTCGGAATAACCTCAATGGTACAGGTTATCACGATGGTACCGAGAACAAGAGTGATGGGTGTGTTGCATCAGGCTGTAATGGCTATGAATTAACCAAAAGCCTTGATTTTTCAGGTACAAAATATGCCGAAGGTGGCGACCTAAATGGTGGCTGGCAACCTATTGGAAATAAATACCCAAGCAATATGTTTGATGGGATATTCGAGGGAAATAATTTTAAAATTTCCAATTTATACATCAATAGATCAGAACATGCTTTAGGACTATTTGGTTTCTCAAGAAACGCTAACATTCGAAACTTAACCTTAGACGCTGTTAATATCAATGGTTTTATCGATCCAAATGATAGCGCTATCAGGGCACGTTATGTAGGAGGAGTCGTAGGTTACATAGCATCACCAAATCAAGGTTCAATATCTGGATTTACTCAAATTAAAAATGTTTCTGTTAATGGAAAAGTGGCAAGCCAGACGGGAGCCGCAGGAGCTTTAATTGGTGAAGTTCGTCCATCATACTACTTATTCGAGTTTTGCTCTAAAACACCTTGCAGTGACACCGAAATCTTTAAGCCTTCGGTTACTATTGCTTTTTCTCATAGTGCTGGCAGTGTTGAATCTACTCGTGCTGGTGGCTTAGTTGGTATTATGGCTGGTGGTAGCATTATTTCATCTTACAGCAAAGCCAACGTTAAAGGACGTAGTTCAGGGATTGTTGGAGGTTTAGTTGGTGAGTTCAAAGTTGGGCAATCGAAAAACATCAACGGGCAAATGTCACTTCCCGGAAATGTGATACTCAGTAGCTTTGCTTTGGGAGAAGTGAGCGATGGCCATACGGTTGGAGGTATAGTGGGTTCGCAAGCGGCTAAAACTAAAATTATTTCTAGCTACTCAGCAAATCCTAAAGTGAATGCAAGCAGTACCGCAGCTGGTTTGGTTGCGCAATGGCGATTACAGTCTGGAACGGCTGATATGAAGCCAACTATCATCAATAGCTTAACTCGGAGCAGCCAAGTCAGTGGTGGAAGTTTTCATCATGGCTTGGTTTCGAAAAACTCTGGTACTGGAATACCTGCTCAGATTGTGAATAGTCATTGGGATAGAAATACAACTCGAGATGGAGTTGTACAATCGGGTTCTAATAATGTTTATGTTGTTCGCAGTATTGGAGGCTCTGGCTACACGAGTAATCAGCTAAAAGGTAATGAGGCTGTTACGGCAGAAACTCCCGGATTTTTACCAGGGCCATTACATCGAAACAATACCACTACTGATTCTCCATTTAGAAACTGGTTACCTGTGAGCGGACAACACTATTCAAGTGATCAAAAGCTGATGTTGTATTGTGATGATAATGCAGATGGAATGATTCAAGATTCTGAAACAACAGCTATATGGGATATGAGAAGCAATAATGATTATCCCGTTATCAACTGTGTTGCTAAAGATATTCAAATGTAGACGGTTACTTATAAGTCTTGAACAGTCGCTTTGGCGACTGTTTTTGTTGATTTATTTACAGTTCTAAGTTTGCCAGAAATACATACTTGTCTTCTTATTATTGATCTTCAAAGTATATGATTCTGTACATGCAGAATTCGCTACACCGTAACAAACATGCAAAGGCAATAGGTGATCTTCTCTAGGCTGGCAAAAGCGAGCTCCCGGTGCTTTTTCCCATTCGCATAGCTTCTTGACTCGCTCTTCTTCGGTGAAATTTTTATTAGAGCATGTATCCAATAACCAAGACTCAAAAGATTCATTCAGCATTTTTGTTTCTGTAGTATCGCGCTGAAAGTAAGCCTTCAAATTGTGAAAGGTAAAGCCTGATCCCACAATAAGAAGATTTCCATAGTCCAAATCTTGCAGAGCTTGACCTAGCCGTATGTGTTCAATCGGGCTTAAGTTATTCTTAAGTGATAACTGAACACAGGGAATATCGGCTTCTGGATACATTATTTTTAGTGGAACATAGAGGCCGTGATCAAAACCTCTTTCCTCATCAAGGTCAGAATCAATGCCTGAAATATTTAGTTTTTCGTGGATTTTCTTTGCAAGAGCAGGCTCTCCCCCACAAGGATATTTAATATTGTAAGCTTCCTCAGGAAATCCATAATAATCATAGATAATTGATGGTTCTGCATTGGCTGTAATTGTCGGTACTTTTTCTTCCCAATGTGCACTTATAACCAAAATAGCAGATGGCTTACGTAACATTGATGAAATGCTTTTTAAGCTGTTGAGCATTTCATCATGTGCCGAGTCACCTAAAAGTGGTAAAGGGCCACCACCATGCGACAAAAACAATATTTGATGCTTTGTACTCATAATTTCTCCGACTTAATTAAGGCAACAGCAGAAAAACACAAATTCAGTTTTTTGTCATCAATTATGTCTAGAATTATGCACTAAAAGACGCTCCAGTTTTGAGCTCACTTGAGTCAAATCTATACTTGCCGATAATCACGGAGAAGATAGCACTTTCGTGGTCACCACAAACTGTAATTACTGGCTGGTTTTATAACGGAGTGCACAGCCTTAGATAATCCTTTTAACGGATAACTGGCAAACGTAGTTCGGTTTGAATAAATGACATTGAGTTGTGCGGAGTAAGGATTATTTAAAATGTCATAATAGAAACTGTAGTAAACAAAATTCTCGATATCGCTTTGTTCCTTATCTATCCAAGAGTCATTTTTACAGGTCGAGTTTAAGCCTAATAAATTAGGAAGCTTACTATCCATTACCTGAAAGTCTAACAACATGGTTTGTTGATGGCCGTCTATACATGGTTTAGTGGTATCAACAAATGATAGTGAACAGTCAGTACCGTTTGTGCAACCAAAAAACATTTTGGCTCTGGTTGGTGAAGAAGGTGTTGCTATTTGTGCCTGTTCAGAGCCTATAACTCTCCAATTTTCAAAAGAATGAATGGTTGGTTCAGCCAATGCTGTACTGCTTATTACAGCTGCCAATAGTAATAGTTTCATGACTGTGTTCCCCTTTTTTGGTGACTTTAATACATGCTGGATTACTGACTTCGCTGAAAAATCTGTGTTGATTGGGATCGTAATAAGTGATGTAGCACTCTACTTCGATCTCACCTATCTTACTGGTTGCGGGTCCTCTTAACAGTATTCCAGTCGCCGTGGAATACACTCCAAAAGGTAAATTTACCACAGTGTAATCTTGCTTGTTTATAGTGTAATTCGGAGTAAAGGGACTGCCGTGCGTATCGCAATTTACGTTCACCGTTCCTCCAACACTTGTCGTTTGCTCTAGGGGAGAAATTGTTAATTTTGGAATATCGGCATATACACCTGTCGTCAGCAATGCTGTGAGTAATATAGCTTTCATAATGTTTACCTCTCATAAACTGGGTTATAGAGCCGAATGTCACTGCTGTAGCTATTAGCTTCCCCCAAACTTTTCTTATGAAAAAAAAGAGTGATAGCTTTACATAGAGAGTCTTGAATATTTTTAGATCTGTATGGAGGATGCAATCGCAGAGCCGGTTGCTGGATCTGACAATATACGCCTGTTCCTTGCGTGCGTACTATCGAAAAGGTGATTTGTTCTATTCTCCCTTCAATTTGGATGCTAAATGTGAACTTCCCTCCCTTTGGACCTTTTGCCAAAGCATTTTCTAAAATATCATCATGCTCTGGTGAGTAGTACATCATTGGTGTTTGTTCGTTGATGTAAATTAGTGGTGGTAAGCTCATACTAGTAACTCTATTTTAAAAGGCAGTAGGAAATGCAGTGCCACTTGAGCGTGATTATTCAAACACTGAATTACTTTCCAAGTAACTTCATTAAATTGTTCTCTGGTGGCTGATACATTTACGCCATGGGAAAAAGTCGCTAAGGCTGTCGAACCAAGCCCTATCGGTAAATAGGTAAATATCATGGAGGGACTTTTGACCATGAAGATACATGCTTTGAATGCTAGATATGTGGTTAATTGGTTATCGGATTGGTTTTGCCGTGGTGGGGACGCAAACGATAATTGAGCACTCATATCATTACTTCCAATGGTGGAGGGACGATTGCCCTGATTGAGTCAAATGCCATTTCAGAAAGCCATTTACTCATTGCGCTTTTAGGGAATTGTTCTTGTGGCTTAGGTTCAGCCATAGCGTGAAAGAATGCAGCCAATGCGGATGTTGCTAATGCTACCGGCAACTTTGTGAATGAAACACTAGGCAAATTGATAAAAAAGACAGCATGAGCTAGCAGTAACCTTGTTTCAGGTGATAATGATTTCTGGTCATAAGTGTTCGCAGGTGGCGACGCGATTGGAATACCTATGGGGGCAACGCTCATAATTTTCCTCTTTTCTAATTATTGTGCTTTTACATTGATAAAAGCAGTATTACTAATCACATTGATATAACTGTTGCGATCAATACTCCATAACAAGGCATGACATTGCACTACGATAAATCTTGGCTGTGCATCGATGTTGGTATAAACCAATGCTCCTTGATTAGAAATACTGAAACCAGAAGGTAAATTCGTAGAGTAGAAGAGTATGAAGTCCCATTGATGTAATAATTGGGTAAAAGACTTCTCATATCAATTCTTGCACAATTCATATCTGTTTGAGTACCCAAGTCGATGCTTTGGTAAGTGGGTTCCAGAATTAATTGTGGTTCCGGTAATTTGTCTTTTGGTAAAGGCTGCGCCAGTAAACTAGTGGTAATTAATGAAGTAAGTAATAGTAGTTTCATGGTAGTTACTCCTTTACTGATTGCAGTATTTATTCACTAACCATTTATGTTATGGGTTTAGGCGGGTATCTAGCTTAGACTTTATCACTACTGCATTACTGTTTAGTAGATAATTTATACAAAGGGGAAGTAAAAAACTATTTTGTTCAGCTGGACGTAAGTTAACTCATTTAGCTAATAACTAAAGAAATGCATCATACTTAAGCCAGAAATGTCAAAGCTATACCTTGCTACTTATCTAGGGTATTGAAATCTGAATTTAAATCACACCCTATTGATAAGAAACATACTTACGTTAAGTCTTCATACAGCTATGTTTGATACATTTTGAATTAAAGTTAGCGTGTTTATTAGAGGTTTTTTGTCGGTTTAAAAATTATCGTTTAAACGAAAAGTTAACACTTCTCGTGGTATAGCCATGCGGTAAAGGTCTATATAGAGATATACACACCATGAAAACTTTACTTTTAATCACAGCTGTTACGACGACGGCTGTTGCATCCCCTGTTAAGATAGGGGATTGGTATTTTGCGAAAACCGATAGCATAAATATGGCTTATTCGTTTGCCAAAAATAATCCCACACATGAATTTGCTTTTGGGTGCGATTTAAAAGGCTCTAATTGTCAAATATTGTACACGGATAACAAAAATTGTAACGAGAGCGATACCCAGCTGATTTATTTAGAAGGGCAAAATTACCCCTTTGAAACCGTCTGTAAATCAAACGCGTGGTATGGAGACAAGCAGACTGATCAAATTGTTAAAATATTCGATACCGACACCAGTGATACCATCATAATTGGAACATTGACTAATCCTGATGCGTTCAGTACGAATGGTGCCAAGCCGAGTGTAAATGCAGTGATCACACCTGAGAGTAATTACAATCAGAAGTAAGGGTAACGGCAATGAAAATATTAATATTACTGGTTGCACTTGCTGGTAGCGTTCAGGCCGAATCAAATCCAGATGCACCACGACTAATCATTGATAAAACGCAACGATACGCCCACTTAGGTCAAACCATTCAAATTAATTGTAATGAGCATGGTAAATCATTTATCCCTGATTACATCATCAACGGTAAGAATTATATTCTACCTAGCTTACCTTACGGCTTTGCACAAACTGCGACAGGGATTCAGTATACTGTTCAAAAAGCCCCCGACTATCTACAAATTCAATGTTTCGTAAATTATTTTGATACCAAAGCAGGGCGCGTAGGAGTTTCAATCAGTAACAGTCTGGAAATTATGGTTTTACCAACAGGAGACTAATTATGAAAGGCTTTAGTATTCCATTAAAAGGGTTTATCTAAAGCCGTTTATTACGCAACTTAAATAGGAATCAATCAAAGGCAATTAATGGCTTAGACGGTATTGATAACGAGATTGCACAAAAATTCTATGGTGTAGATAGAAAGACTTTACTTAAAACAGAAATCAGAGGTCAACTCTACACGCTGTTAAAAATAAAGGGTATATATCAAATGCTCGGTGAGCATGAAGGTTACATTAAGCGAACGATTGCCACAAAAATCGTGGCTTTTTTAAATAATGATAACTAGTTATTGGAGTAATCACCATGAAAGCATTATTTCTGTTGACATTACTTGTCTCCGCAAGTGTTTTTGCTGCTGCGCCTAAAATAACCCTTGAACCCCGTCAAGTACATATCAAAAAAGATCAGACAGCGAATTTGACTTGTGAGGTTCCAAATTCAGATCTATTGCCTCAATATTTTATAGATTTTAAATTTACCAACGAATTACCTAAAGGGTTCACCCAAACACCAAAAGGGATCGAATATACTGCGGATGTGGATAAAGGTTGGAAAATAGTTCAGTGTTATATCGTATATTGGGATAAGCAAGCACAGCGCTATGGCAACGCAATTAGCAATGGAGCCGAAATTTTTATTTCGCCAAATTAAGCTCAACCATAATATCGCTAATAATTAACCAATATACAGTGATATTGAAGGAAGCCTTTTCAGGTTCAAGCTTCCAACGGTGATTTAACTTATAAAATAATCAAGACTTTTGGGAAGAGTGCAAAAATCTAAGCAGACAATACCTCAAACAATTGCTTATTTTCTTCAGACAAAACTTCAACTGGTGTTAACACAGCATTTTCAAGTGAGTGATTACAACGGCTTTGACAAACAGCTTGAGCTCCTTGAATGTAAGTAGCTAACACTAATTTTGCCTTTTCTAAACTAGTGCCGTAGCGACTGATCACTTGCTCAACCGTAACGTGATGAGCTGAATCGTCTTGCCAACAGTCGTAATCAGTTGCAATACCTATGGTGCAATAACAGATTTGGGCTTCTCTCGCTAAGAACACCTCGGGAACATTGGTCATTCCCACTAAATCAGCGTTTACCGCGTTCTTTAAGAATAAACTTTCAGATCTAGTGCCTAATCTTGGTCCATCAACACAAGCGTAGGTTTTGTTTCTGTGTAGGGTAATATCGCATTTGGCTGCGGCTTCAGATATTTTGTCGGCTAGGGAAGAGCAGGTAGGTTCTGCCGTTGAAACGTGAGCAACTAAACCATTCCCAAAAAATGTTTTTTCACGATGACCTTTTACGAAGTCAAAATACTGATCGGCAATGGCTAAGTCACCAGGCGCGACTTCTTGTTGAAGACTACCAACAGCAGAAAGCCCGATGATTTGTTTTACGCCTAGGCTTTTGAGTGCCCAAATATTGGCTTTGTAGTTTACCTCCGAGGGTAATAGCTGGTGGTTATTACCATGACGAGGCAAAAATAAAATTTCTTTACCATGAAAAACACCACGGACAATTTCAGTAGAAGGTTTGCCAAATGGCGTAGTGATCTCATGCTTTTCAACGGTAACCAGTCCGTCGATATTGTAAATGCCTGTGCCACCAATGATTGCTAACATGTTTATTCCTTATTCTTTTACTTAATTCAATCTAGATAAACCTGAAACCCAATTATGTATTTCATCTCTTACTCGACGGTAATGATTTAACGCTTCTTCGGTAGAGCTTGCTTCTTTTGCCAATTTAGGTGGATCGTCAAACTGACGTTTGATCAGCTGAGTTTCTTGAGTGAAAGTAGGGCAGTTGTTGGCTGCGTGTTCGCAAACCGCAACCACATAGTCAAAATCTTTATCGTGGTATTGATCAAGGGTGTTTGATTCATGAGTGCTGATATCAATACCGACTTCTTGCATTACTTGCACGGCTGATGGGTTAAGACCGTGAGATTCAACACCTGCTGAATAACAGTCAAATTGTTCTGCCAAGATTTTATTGGCAAAGCCATGAGCCATCTGACTACGGCAAGAGTTTCCTGTACATAAAAATAGAATGGATTTCATTACTTCTCTCCCGATAGTATTTATCTACAATTTTTCCATCACATCTCGCTACAACTGGCGCCATGGGCAAAGCAGCTGTAGCATCGATGGTGTTTAAGATTGACCTTTTTAGGCATACTTTCTTGCAGACTGTTACCCATAAAGTAATCAGGATCATCATCAACCAAAGTACATGCGTAAACCTGCAGTGCATTGCCTTTCTTAATGATCATCTTTGAGTTCGCACACATGTAGTTATTGCGCTGTTCTTCCGTCTGATAAGCCGTCATACAATGTGTGGTAATGTGCGGTACATGAGGCAATGAATTGGGCGGTAGAAAGTCTGGAAATGCCACAATGTTCATGTCTGCTGGTAAGCCATTAAGAACAAATAAATTTTGGAACTGTTTATCAACCTGAGCTTGATCTTCACCATTCTCAATATGCCTTGCTAAAGACACTGAAAAACCCTGTTCATGTAGCTTTCTCATGCCGATAAAGGCTTTGGTAAAATTACCATGGCCACGCCCTAAGTCGTGCTTGTGTTCATTAGGGGAGTCGATGCTTATACGAAACGAAATCGGGTGCTGATTTTTCGTTTTTAAAGCGATAAGCGCATCTAATCGCTTGAGTAGAGGTTCTGTACCGTTTGTGAGTACTAAACAAGGCTTGAATTGCGAGGCGTAGTCTAAGATGGCGATAATATCTTTGGCTAAGAAAGGCTCACCACCTGTAAACGAAAATTGCTCTACGCCCATTTCAATCGCTTCATCGATTAAAGGCATCACTTCTTCAAGTTTTGGTGACAGCAAGCGTTTGTCTGAAGGGCTAGAGCCCTCCAAGCAAAAATCACACTCTAAGTTGCATTTGGTTCCAGTATGAAACCACAACTCTTTTAGGGAGTGAGGTTGTATGTAGCCTCGTACATCACCTAAGGGCGTGTGTGTCCAATGATTCACTTGCTCTGCCGTACTCATTAGCAACAACTCTTTTTGGTAGTTTGTGTCGGTGCACAACAGCTCGCACTTGTGTTACTTAAGCTTTTTTGAAAGTCAAAATCAGCGCTTGTTCTCAGTGCTTGTGATTGATAGAAACCTAGGTGACCTTCACCTTCATCGGTAAACACGAAGTGTTGACTAAAGCGAGACTGCTTTAGGGTGTGCCATATATTTCCGCTAACGTGAGTAGTTACGCCACGTGTAAAACAAGTGGTGTCATCTATTTGCCATTCAGTTTCATGCTCAGCAATAGTGCCTAAATAGGTAACTTGCTGACCATAGTTTTGTGGTTGAGGCTCAAGGTGTTCTGCTTTAAATAAACGGTAAGTTGCAGATGTAAATTGGATATCTTTCAGCCTTGCAGCAAGCTCAGGGTTATCAATCGTTATGGCACGACTTGTCACTAATCTTGGTTCGGCAAAACCTACTTGTTTGGCGATATTTTCAAAGTCATTCCAATACAGCGCACCACTTAGACATTCTCCATATAGTAGTGGATCGTCAACTAATTGTTGAGGAACGCGTCTATCGGCATATACATCTGAAAAATAGATCTCACCACCAGGCTTTAGAATGCGAAAGACTTCTTTGAGTACCGCATGTTTATCTGGGCTTAAATTAATGACGCAGTTTGATATGACAATATCAATGCTGTTGTCAGGAATGTTAAGCTCGTTGAGTCTTTCAATGTAGCCTTTTAAAAAACGTGTGTTTGGCTCGGCGTAGCCAAATTTATGCTGGTGATACTCAATATGTTTGTTGGCAACAGCAAGCTGCTCATCAGTCATATCAACACCAATGACAGAACCAGTTTCGCCAACTAATTGGGCTAGGGCATAGCAATCACGTCCAGCACCACAGCCTAGATCAAGAATATGGCAACCTTCGAGAGATTCAGGAGTCACCAATCCACAGCCATAGTAACGGGTAAGTACCTCGTCATGGATGTTGGATAGTACGGTTTTCATTTGAGATGATAAGTCATCATCGGTGCAGCAAGCGTTGGTTTGAAGATCCTCCGAGCTTTCAAGTACTTTTCCATAATAATCTTTAACAACATTATGGGTGTTGTTATCTGAAACATTGGTTTCTGTGCTGGTACTACAGCATTGGGAATTCTGTGTCATTTTGAGAACATCCAAAGAAAATAAATCAGTAATTAAAGAAAGCAGGTATTGTCGCGCTGGACGTAAATCAGTTTGGAGATCTTGGTAGAGCTTTTTGATATCGGAGACATAATCAATATCGTAACCACTAAGGGCTGAAGTCACAGATAATTGATGAGTTTGGCACGCATTTTCCAGCTCTTTGCCAAGTGTGTTTGTACTCCATGAAAGCTGGCTGATATAAGGCCAAGGGTGATTATTTGCCATAATGACGACACCACCATCATCAGCATGGTTCAGTACGATATCATGGTCTTTGAGAGCCGACAGTGTTGATGAATAATGACTTTCACTCAAGATTGGGGCATCAGTACCTATGTAAAGGATTTGCTTATGTCCCTGACTTCTTAATGTTGAATCAATATAGTTAAGGCGCTTACCAAGATTACCTTCTTCTCCTAGTGGCAATTGCGACATCACCTCTGCTTCAGGTAATTGGGCTTGCATCCAGCGCTCATCTTGTTGATGAGCACACGCTAGCACAACATTACCTTTCCAAGTTTTTGCGTCTTCTATGGCGCAACTCAGTAAAGCTTTGGCAATCTCTAACGCATTTTCGGGGCTTGTACCTTCTGTTAGGCGTTGTTTGCCTTGGTGTAGCTTTGGTCTTTTACAGAAGACAACAAGTGTTGGTAGTGGTTTTATCATTAATTGTTAACCTAAAAACATCAGTTGAACGCTTTAAAAATGATTAAATACAATATGGTTTAACTCATCTCATCTTTCAGTCATTGAGTGAAGGCTCTACGCCCGCAAGCTTGCCAAAATGACCGCTAGCTGTGTTGTAACTTTTGCAAGTAGAATGGCTACTTGCTGCAAGCTACGCCTTGCTATCAGTCATTTTTTCTACGCTTGAAAACGTAGCCAACTGATGTTTTTAGGTTAAACTTTTGTGTACTTAATCTAAATGACCTGCCGTTGGCGAATTTAATTTCCAATCATATTGAAATTTGATGTTCAAAGGTTTGTCTTTGGCGAGTTCGGCTTTTAAACTTGGCTTAGCAAATGTGTTGATGTGTGAAATTAACGCATGTCGATCTTTGCCAAAATCTTCAGAAAACCAATTGTAGATACTCGAAAGGGTTAATTGATCATTTTGAATATCTACCCCTTTGGTTTGATTGATAAATCTAACCGCTGCCTGATTGAGTTGCGCTTCAATATTTTGGCTGGTTAAGGCTTTAGTTGGAAGATCAGGGCATCCACGACTAGCACAATTAATCACATAATGGATTCGTGGATCTTTCCATATTGGACGTAAAATTTTGTGCTCAATTTGGTTGAGGGTAACTGCTTGACCAGATATCTGAATAACTTCGATATTCCAAGGCCCCGTTATGCCATCACCAATGTCTTTAATTGATTTTATTGGGTAGTGATTAAGGGTGAGATCTATTGTCAGCGCATTATATAAGTTAACCCAATATGCCAGTTGCTCATTTCGATTTAACGATCTTGGGTCAATTGAACTCAACTGTTTTAGGTAAGCTTTTAGTGCTTTTTTATCGTCGGCTGAAACGGACGAATAAGCGAAAGACCTAGAGTTTTGTTCTTCTACTAAATATTTATCTAGCAAAGTTTGCCAGAGCTGATGATCAACCTTTAGAGTGTTATCAGGTTGACTGGACTCCCAAAATGTATTGGCTTGAGGAGTGATGGCTGCATAAAGTGAAACCCCTTTATACAGCAATATTGATAAAACCAAGCCAACAACTATTACCACTTTTTTCATATACGGCTGGCAGCTCGTCTTAGTTGACCTTGAGTGAAGTACAGCTTGCCTATCATGGATAAAATACCAATTCCAGCTTTGACTGAACCTTTGAGTGTTCCGCTGATTTTGGACTCACCAATACGCACTTTGGAATCCACTGCATACTCGCTTACTTGCATACCGTGAATAATGGCTTTGACTTGCATTTCTACTGTCCAACCGAAGGTTTTGTCTTGCATATTGATGGTTTGCAACGCCGAATAACGAATGGCTCTAAAAGGCCCTAAATCTGTGATTTTTTGTCCCCAAAAAAACGTGATGAGATGGCTTGAAAGCCAATTTCCAAACATTTGAGTTTGAGTTAGAGCGCCTTTTTCGATCTTTCCTAAATTTCGAGAACCAATGGCTAAATCATCACCATTGACGATTCCTTCAAGCATAGGAATAGCTTGTTCGGCAAAACAAGAGTCATCTCCATCAACAAAAAGCACGATATCACACTGAGGTAAGTTATCTATGGCGGTCAAACAGGCAATACCGTAGCCCGGAATGTCTTGCCTTACCGTGATTGCTCCAGCAGCTCGTGCCACTGAAGCTGTATTATCGGTTGAACCATTGTCACAGACGACAATGGCATCAATCACTTGTTGGTTTTCAAATCTGAGTGCGTTGAGTGCAGTAGTTACTACACCAATCGCGTTTTCTTCATTTAATGCTGGGATCACTACCGCAACTCTATGTCCCTTATACATTATTAACCTCTATTACTCCGTGGGCTTTCACTTTCTCTGCCATTTGCACTTGGCTCGCAGCAAGTGAGTCAGTTTTTATCACTTCTGATGTTTTACGATTGATTTGTGCAAAAGATAAGGTGCCGGTCGGGCAAGTACTTACGCAGGCTGAACAACGAACACATTGCGGATCAGTCATTGGTTTACCTTTGCTGGCAAAGGCCATCACATCAATGCCTTGGTGGCATACGCTGGTACATAAATTACAGCTGATGCATTTTGATTTTTCGCTGGCAATGGCAAATTTACTAAAGCGAGCATAAATGTGCATGAGAGCAGCAAGCGGGCAGGCAAAGCGACACCATGTTCTTCCAGAGTATTTAAAATACAAACCAAAGCCGAGCACACCTGCAAACAGAACATCAATGATCCACTTGTAGCTGAAACCGTTCACTAACTGACCACTGGAGTTCTCACCTTTAAAGATCAGATTGAACATGCCGTTCATCCAAGTATCTGGAAATATCCAACCTAGGATACGGATAATCAATAAAGTCACTGCGAGCAATAAAATGAACTGCCCAAGCATGTTGAGCTTGTTCCATTTAGAACCGTGCGGCATTTTATGGCGTTGGGTATCACCCAAGGTTTCAGCCATAGCACCACAAGAACAAATCCAACCGCAATAAGCGCCTTTACCCCACTTGTACACAATGAAAGGAATGATCACTAACACTTGTAATGCGGCAATGACTAGCCAAGCGATTTGTGGCGTGTCGGTAAACACAGTGTAGACACTTAACGGCCAAGCCAAAATCAAGCTGTAAGCATGCCAATAAGCACGAGGGTGCCCCCACTCAGGCCAGTTTTGAGCGGCTAGATCTTGAGCTGAGATGTAACTTGGGAACAAGGTATCGGCAAAGGTTTTGCCAAATCCCGCATCATAAACGCCGTTATAACCTAGGTACGGCAGAATAATCTCAGGAAGCAAAAACAGTGGCAGCAACTGAACCATAAATAACACAATGGTTTGTCGAGTGACGTAAGGTGTATTACGCCTTTGAATTCGTTGCCAACCAAAAATGGCGATAATGATGGTGTAAAGTAAAGTGTAATAAAAAGAACGGCTTTTTAATGAAATCGCTATGGTTCCAATTAAGGTACTGCGGTCATTAACTTGCGCTTGCCACCATTCACCCCAGCCAGCAATAAGTGTTGGCATTTGATCAGGATAGGAAAAAGTACTCCAAAATGAGTTTAAAAAACCAAAGCCTTTCCAATCATAAAGGGCGAACATGGCCGCTAGAAATAGTGCGAAAGCAATCCAGCCTTGCCACGTACTTTCGCCTTGGATTTTGATTTTAGAACGTCTGAAAAAATCTAAAGGTGCTTCACGCCCCGTAGCCAAAAGCACGTTGTCATTTTCTAACGTTTCAGTTTCACCCGTTTGATTGGTGAGAGTGATGTTACTTTCAGTAATTTCACTAAGATTGGTGTTCAATCTTAATTTTATTTGGTTTGTATTTGCCAGTTCGTAGAGTTGTTCAACGTTTTCGCTTTTAGCACGATTAAACTCTCCCTTGCGATAAGAAAGCGTAACTTCGGCTTTTTCATTGGCAGTTGCGATAGCGGCTTCAAGGGCACTGTCACCACCGCCGACAATCAATAATTTTTTATTTGCGTAAACGGCAGGATCGATTAAACGATTACTGACTTTTCCTAACTCCTCACCTTGAATATTGAGCTTTCGATATCCACCTGAACGCCCAATGGCGATAATGACTCTATGTGCTTTTAATTTGTCACCATTTTCTAGGACAACATCAATGTATTGCGAGCACTTTTCTACATGGCTAACTTTAGCAATGTCAGCCTTGATATCGAACTTAGTCAGCTGAGCTTTTAGTTCTGACAGTAAGCTCTCTTTGTGGGTGATCTTGTCCGAAAACTCTAATTCACCTTCTGGTTCTAAATCCGTTGGATAAGTGTAAATCGGCTTGTTTTTTGGGAAGTTCTCTATAGTTGATAATGGCTGATTCGTTTCAAGCAATGTAAAACTTAACCCATGTTTTTTAGCTTCAATCGCCGCCGAATAACCACTGACACCGCCACCAACAATAATGACATCAGTTATTTCATCGCTTTGAGTACGCTTGCTAAAAGCATCGTCATTGATGATCTGATTGATGGCTTTAGCACCTGTATCAGCCGAAAACTTGAGAAGTGGTATGCCTGTTAGATCACCAACCACATAAACGCCTTTGATGTTAGTGGTACCGTTAGTATCAACGAGAGGGAGCTTTTCTGGTGTTCCGTCTGGCCACTGTCCATGCAGCCAATGAGTATAGTTTTTGATTGCTTTGATCATAATGCGTTCCTTTAGTACCTGACCATAAGTTGCTTAAGATTTTTTGCGCTCATCTTCACCGCTCTACTGCGTTGCAATTCCGGTTACATAGCTACGGCTATGCGTCCTTCATTGCGCCTTGTATTGCACTAAACCTGAGCACAAATTTTTCAAAGAACTTATCGACAGGTACTCATTCTTTGGTTGTCATTGCTCAAATGACTTTTTAATTTTAGTTGTGATTTATTTTGATAAAGCCATTTTGTGAGTTTTATTGTTGTTATTAGATATAGAATTCCGAGAATGATGATTGGCCATTGAGCAGGTTGCCATTGCTGACAACACAAGAAGTTACCTATGACTTCATAAGTCAAAGGCATGAGTAATGTCCAAGCAATCAGATAAAGGTTGGGTCTTAATGCCAGTAATGGGATTAATGGCATTAAATACCAAGGAAAAAGCACAGGGCCTAAAAATAGCGGTACAGATAGAGCAAGTTGTAAACACGAGCCTAATTTGCTGTCTTTTGACGCTAAAGGCGTTGACGATAAGCTGAAAAAGCCGATTAATAAGCAAATAATCGTCGCAATCGTCATTAGAGTGAAAATCAGTGGATAGCCAGATATAAAAGCATCGAGAGAATTAAAAAGCGGAGAGGCGAAACGCCATTTTTCAAAAAAGACACTGATACTACCGACTGGGTGATAACCAAGGGCAATGGTGAGTGAATAAATGCTGGCGATGGCTACGATTGTGCTAGCTAGTAGCGTTACAAAGGTTTTGAATTCTTTTTTACCAAGTAAAAAAAACAGGAAGGGCAGTAACAACATCATAGGTAATATCTTTGTCGACATTCCTATTCCAATCATGATTCCGGTCAACACAAATCGCTGGTGTAGCCACAAATAAACGGCCACAATTACAGTCAATGCTGAAAGTGCATCAAGATGAAGCCCTACGCCAGTTTCTAAAATCAATAATGGGGATAAAGCCACTAAGGGGAGATGCTTTAGCTTGCCCAGCTTTTGCAATACTTGTGCAGAAAAGTATAGGGTTAGTAACCCACTGACAAGTAAGATAGCACTCCAAGCCAATTGAGCATTATCAACATCTGCTGAAGCCGCCAAGGCAAAAAAACTCAATGCTACAGGCGGATATAAGGTGACATACTTTGCGTGTTCCTGTGGCGGTTGCCACTGAGCTCTTAGTTCCTGTAATTCAGGAGCATCGTGGCTGACTCGATAAGGGTCAAACCCTTCGTAGGCAATTCGACCATCGAATAAGTATCTATCTACATCATTCGAGGTATAGGGAGCCACATCAAGTAAAACGACTCTTGCAATCACGGCTGCGATCAAAATCAGTTTAAAGTCTTTCAACGCGTTAGAAGCAGGAGCCGTCGCCCAAGCTAATAACATGAATAGCCCCATCACACTGAACTGAATGATGATATAGATACCCATTTCAGCTAAGTGAGGAGAGTTTGGGGTTGTTTTGAACTCTGATAACCAATGGCTCGCTAAGCTAGAAAGAACAACTCCTGCCAAGCTTGTTATATGTAGCCAAGTTCGAGCCTTGACGGGTAAGTTTTGTTGTAAATGACTTATCAGCTGAATCATAACTTCGCGCCTTATCACTTTGATAGCTGCATATGGCTGTAAAAACTATGAAACGCGGAAAGTACAAAACCTACAGCCAATAAAAGTAAGAATGGCAACATAAACCAATGACCTTGTCCTACTGCCCATAAAAATACTGTGGAATAGACGATGGCTATTGCCAATTCAAACAATGCACCTTTTGGTGGGATGGCTCGGTACTGTTTTTTCTCTGTACTTGGTTTTGTTTGTGGCGTTGGTGACTCATCGCCTAGTTCGCCAGTTTTTGGGGTACGAACAAATTCAGAGCGTTTACCAAATAACCCTTCCATTCCCGCTTTTGAATTATTAATGGCAAGCAAGATACCTAGAACCATCAATCCTGGTAGTTTGATAAATGCACTAAGTTTTGAGCGTCCTAATACTACTTGACCGAAAAACAGATACGCTAAATGACCACCCGATGACATGGCTAGCAATGGAATATCTAGCCACCAGACGTTGACGAAGTCATGCTGATCTCTGAGGTATAAACTGGGCACCAGAAAAATTAAGGTATCTACCAGCATGACAAAATACGCAAGGTTGTTTGAGAGATGGAAAGTGGACTCAATTTTTTTCGTGATAGGAAGCTTGGCTTTCCATACGGTTGGAAGCATTTTCATCATGACTTCCACGCCGCCTTTTGCCCAGCGGAATTGCTGACTCTTAAATGCGTTCATATCCGCTGGTAATTCACCGGGGCAGGTAACGTCATTGAGGTAACGCATCTTCCAGCCTGCGAGTTGGGCGCGATAGCTGAGGTCAAGATCTTCGGTAAGAGTATCGGCGCTCCAATGACCAGCATCAATAATCGCTTCAGTACGCCAAATACCAGCGGTGCCGTTAAAGTTGAACAACATGTTACTGGCACAGCGAACACGTTGTTCTAAACCAAAGTGCGCATCCAACATAATAGCTTGCAGCTTTGTGAGTAAGCTGCTTCTGCGGTTTAAGTGTTCCCATCTAAACTGAACCATGGCCATATCTGGCTCTGTAAAGTGGTGAATGGTTTTTAGCAGGGTGTCAGTATGTGGAATAAAGTCAGCATCAAATATCGCAATAAATTCACCAGTGGCTGTTTCCATCGCATCTTTTAGTGCGCCCGCTTTAAATCCGTGTCGATGAACTCGCTGCACATGATGAATATCAATGCCTTGCTGTTGATAGTATTTAACTCGTTCTGCCACTAACTCACAGGTTTCGTCAGTAGAATCATCAACAATCTGAATTTGCAGTTTATCTTGTGGATATTCAAGTTTTACGATTGAATCTACGATTCGCTTAGCGACAAGTCGTTCATTATAAAGAGGGATTTGAACCGTTACAGTTGGCAGAGTGGAAAAGGTTTCTGGCTCAGTTGGTTGGTTATTGCGGTATTTAAACCAACGAAATACCATTGAGAGTCGGTGAAGACCAAAAAGACATAAAATGCCTAATAAAACAAAATGAATGGTAATAAAAAACCAACTAATCGACGACATGGCTAAACAACCCTTTGTAAAAATAATGATCGGCTATTTTTAAAAACTCTAGATGAAATGCACGAGGAAACAACAATCCTCGTGTATTTCATTGTTATGGTTATTAGAAAACTTTAGTTAAAGCCAGCTCAAAACGATTGCCTTGTAAAACATTTTCACCGTAAATTTCACGGGTAAAAGTGAATTCTAATCCGTAGCCTTTCATGGCTTTGTTATCAAACTTCCAGCCAGTAGTAAGTTCTAGCTTCCCAACATCAAACTCTAATGGATTTGAAAGGTTGGTATTGATTGTGTCAGGCGTATCTGAGTTTTTAGCACTCAATGTACCGTCTAATTTTGTGCGGAAATAAAGGTTTTTATTAATGTCAAAGCCGTATTCAACCAGGTAACGATATTCATCTGATGGTGCGCCAGCTCTTAAGCGATAGCCCATTTCTAAACCGAAGTAACCGTATTCGTTCAAACTCTTACCAATGAGCGCACGAGCCTCATAATCGACTTGGTGATTACCTAAGCCGTCTTCAGCTTTATAAAACAAAGGTGCTTTGACTAAAAATGAGGTTGAAAGAACAAAAGGGTTAGCTTGCCATTGGTATTTGATACCTAATTCAGTATCACTTAAGCCACTTGCACTGCTTTTTCCATCTTTAGAATCAGACTGGTCATACGATTGGAATAACTGAGAACCGTAAAGAGCAAGATTATTTCCTAGTCCGTATTCTCCATAAAAAGAAACGTTGTCACTTTTGAAGCTCTCAAAGGTTGGGTTGTTGCCTTTATATTTATCGGCATCGTAACTGGCATAGCCAAGTTTTGCATAGCCTGAGCCTTTTTCCGCAACCCAAGCTCCAGCTGAAGCATTTGATGCTGCAAACGCGAAAGGAGCTGCGATTAAGAGTGCTTTAATAGAGGTATTGTTAACTTTTAATTTGTTGGTCATAACGTTCACTCGTCCAGTAGATGTTGTTTGTTGACTTTTTGTTAAGACCGAGGGATGGGTTTTTATATTTCAAAAAAAAGTGAATGTTTAGTTTTAAATATGTGGAATCCATTTAAAAACAAATGGCTGAGTTGATGTTTAGTTTCTCTTTATTTTTGAATGTTGAGCAGCTGTTATTTCCTATACCCGTGGAGTTTAAGTACTCATGCAAATGTAATCGAATAGTTTTGGTATTCATTCTAAGTGCTGAGCAAGGCGCTATTGCGAAGGCAATGTAATAACGACAGTTTTGTATGTCGGTAATACCGGCAGTCTTTCAAGCAATAGGAACACAGCGCAGTGCTTAAAAGGGGGATCAAAAGATATGTTTTCATTTGCATGGGTACTTATGATGAAAGTATTTAGCTCGATATTGTGTCGAATTTTTGTCCACGCTGGGGTAATAAATTTGACGATTGATAAAAATTATTTTTTTTGCTTGTTTTTGTCAAAAAAATGACGGCAAATTTTTCATAAGCTTATGAAAATAAAGGGTTTGTGCTCTATTTATCTATATTTGTTTGCAGTAAAATAATTTTTGGGAATTCATTTGGCATGAATATCTGCTTGCAATTTAGTTCGATTGATTTACATTGTGACAATCTACTCGTTTTTTAGCAATCAAACGTCAGTTCACTAATAGCAAGGAGTGTGTATTTCTCGTAAGCGAAATCGCAATTGTCATTATGAAAAAAGCATTAAATAAGAAGTCTAAGGTAAAGCTCATGCAGCAATATGAAAGAAGTAGTCGCTTTTTAATGCAAGCGACTTTGGGAGCTGATTACAACTTGATCCGCCAAGTTCAAGAAGTAGGCGCAGAGAATTGGTTGGAGCAAGAGTTACAGCATCAAGCAGAACCTTCATTATTTGAAAATAAGACCAATCAAATTTGGCAACAATTTCGTCAAAAACTCGTTTCGACTTATGGTGAGAGCGCCATTAATGGTGAGGGTAATAATCCTGCATTACCATATAAGTGGTATTTCCGTATGGCGTGGTGGGATCAAACGCTTCAATCACAAACGGGGTTGCTCAGACAGCGTGTAGCACAAGCTTTAAGTGAGATTTTAGTTATCTCTGATAATTCTTTATTAGAACTAAACTCGGTTGGTATGGCGAGCTATTATGACTTGCTTTACAAACATGCATTCGGCAGTTTTTCTGATCTTCTGTATGACGTTTCATTCCACCCATGTATGGGTATTTACCTTTCGCACATGAATAACCGTAAGGCTGAGCCTGCTAAGCATATTCATCCAGATGAAAATTATGCTCGTGAAATCATGCAGTTGTTTAGTATTGGTTTATTTGAATTAAACCCAGATGGTACCCGTAAACAAAACAGTCGTGGTGAAGACATTCCGACTTACGACAACAATGATATCCGTGCAATGGCACGAGTTTTCACAGGCCTTAAAGCTGATAGTTATCAGTATGAATGGAGAACCAGTTTTTGGGAATCGAGCTTTAACGGCTACAGTGTTGGATTTGATGACGGGGTTGATAAGTCATATAAGGTAGTACCATTTGTAAATATGGTTAAGCCAATGACGGTGGATGAGGATTATCATGACCGTCTTCCTAAGCAACTACTAAAAGGGCATATTAATCTGCCTGGAAAGCAAAGTTGTCAACAAGAAATTAGAACGGTTACGCGTCAGTTAGTAAGCCATCCAAGTGCTGCACCATTTATTGCGACCAAGTTGATCAATCAATTGGTTACTTCAAATCCATCTAAAGCCTATGTTAAAGCCGTAGCAGAAAAATTTGGACCACAAGGTAACTTAAAAGCAGCAATCAAAGAAATATTGCTTTACCCGCTTTCTAAGCCTGTAAGTGAAGCGAAATTTGCCTCTCATGATAATGGTGTTCAATCTCAAAAGTTGAAATCGCCAGCGCTCAGAACGACTCAAATTTTAAGGGCATTTAATGCGAGTAATGACTCAGGTAAGTTATGGTTTATTGGTGATGATATAAAAGAGCAAACCCAGCAACTGCCAATGTCTTCACCGAGTGTGTTTAATTTTTATAAGCCAGACTTTACGCCACATGGTGACATAGAAGATAGAGGGTTGGTTGCTCCTGAGTTTGAGCTTCATACATCAGCAACTTCTATATCTTATGTGAACATGATGTATTACTGGTTCTTTGGCGATTATTATCCTGCCGTATCAACGGTGATTAATCAATCACCCACCATTCAAAATGTACCAGAGCTTGATCCTGATGTTCTTAAAAATTATCAGAGTGACAAATTAAAGCTGAACTTTAGTGAAGAAATTCAAATGGCTAAAGATGAAAGCAAACATGATGAGCTTATCAAGCGCATGAGCCTGATATTAACGGGTAAGCACAAATTGGATATTCATGAGCAAATAAAATTATCATTTCAGCAGTTTAAAAATAACCCTGAGTGGGTGGTGCAGACCATCGCCTTCATGTTGACTATTTCTCCAGAATTCACAGTGCAGGAGGCCTAATCATGTCTACAACTAACTTATCTCGTCGTCGATTTTTGAAATCTAGCGCTGCTGTAGCCGCTGGGGTTGGGATCACAGGTGTTGCACCAGCATTTTCTGCACCCAAAGTAGGTAGCTTTAACTCAGGTAATAAAAAAGCCCTTGTTTTTATTATGCTTGATGGCGGTAACGACAGTTACAATATGTTGGTACCGTATTCACAGCTTCATTATGCGGAATATAATAAAACCAGAAGCAATTTAGCTTTGAAACACCCTCGTTTACTTTCGTTGGAAGGGTTTAAAGATAAGCAAAACAGAAGCTTTGCTGTGCATCCGAGTATGCCTGAAGTTCGAGATTTATTTGCTCAGAAAAAACTGTCGTTTATTTCAAATATTGGCCCATTAATTGAGCCTGTAACGAAAGAAACCTTTAAAAATAACAGTGCAGAATTACCATTAGGCTTGATGTCTCACTCAGACCAATTTAAGCATTGGCAATCAGCTAGACCGGGCGAACGAGTTAACCAAGGTTGGTTTGGTTTTATGGCTGATTCAATTCAGCCTAACCCTAAGCTAAACCAAGTACCGATGGGAATTTCTCTCGCTGGCCGTAATATCATGCAAGATGGCGTTGAAAGCACCAGCTATGCGATCACCGAAAAGGGTAGTGTAGGTCTTGTCGTTAAGCCAAATCGCAGACAATCCAGTGACATGCGAGAGTTAAACCGTATTATTCTAAAGAATTTCGAATCGCTTCTTAATCATAAGTACGAAAATGATCCATTTAAGCAGACTTACTTGAAGCTAACCAGGAAAGCGCAATCTCTGCATGAGAAGTTTAGAAAATCCATAAGTGGTAATCGTGTGCCTGGTCGTTTTAATGATTCGCCATTATCTCAACAGTTGAAAATGGTTGCACAAAGTATCAAGTCGTCAGAAGACTTAGGTACTCCACAACAAACATTCTTTATCCGTTATATGGGTTGGGATCACCACGATGAGTTATTGGTGAACCAACAAAGAATGCTAAGAGTATTAAGTCGTGGTTTAGGTGAGTTCCAAAAATGCTTGGATAAAATGGGCTTAACCGATCAAGTTGTTACCATGACGGGCTCTGACTTTGGTAGAACCTTAACCTCAAACGGTAACGGTACCGATCACGGTTGGGGTGGCAATGTCATGGTAATGGGGGGCCCAGTTGAAGGAGGTAAAGTATTTGGTTCATATCCTAACCTTACCTTAGGAAATTCAAATCCACTTGATGTTGGAAATGGTGTTCTTATTCCAACGACCTCAACTGATGAGGCTTATGCAGAATTGGCATTATGGTTTGGTGCTAAATCGAGTCAATTGGGGAATTTGTTCCCGAATCTTCATAAGTTCCATGACTTTTCATCAGGTGATATGCCATTAGGATTGATTAAAACATAGGTATATTTATTTAGCTCCTACGTGAATAACCCCTTAGCATTTTGCAAGGGGGTATTTTTTATGCATTTCAAGTTCTGTTATTTGGTTGAGCAGAAACTTTATGTCCAAGTTATACTGTCGGCTTAGTTTAAGCTGTGGTAACTGAAATGCCTTATATTTGTCCAATCTGTTCTAATCAACTTCAATTGAATGATCGCACTTGGAAATGTCAAAAAAATCATTGTTTCGATCTTGCTAAAGAAGGGTACGTAAATCTTCTTCCTGTTCAGAAGAAAAAAACGAAAGATCCGGGTGATAACCAGTTGATGATACAGGCAAGGCGTGATTACTTGAATCAAGGCTATTATCAATTTTTAAGTGATCGCGTGAATGAGCTTTTATCGAGTAATCTTGTAGATAAAAGTACTTTATTAGACTTAGGCTGCGGTGAGGGGTATTACACTGGACGACTTGCAGAAGCATTGAAAGCTAAGTCAGTAGAACTTTATGGTTTAGATATTTCCAAAGTAGCTGTTCGATATGGTGCTAAACGCTATAAAGATATTAACTTTTGTGTCGCGAGCGCCTTTGATACGCCATTTACATCACAATCTTTTGATGCTGTGTTAAGAATCTATGCACCTTCGAAGTTGGACGAATTAAAGAGAGTTATCAAAAAGGATGGATTCCTTTTAACCGTTTCAGCAGGCCCTAAGCACCATTGGTTTTTGAAAACCGAGATCTATGATGAGCCAAAGCCACATCCAGAAGAAACGGATAATCTAGATGGTTTTGAATTAATACATAGTGAAAGATTACAGCAGAAAATCAATTTAAAACAAAAAGATGATATTCAAAACTTTCTGAATATGACACCTTATGCTTGGAAGTTAGATGACTCACAAAAACAACAGTTATGTCAGCAAGGATTTGAGTGTGAGCTTGACTTTAAGATCCAATTGCATCGCCGACAATAATTCGTATTCTACTTGAATTTAATGAAGTTTTAGTCAGTCATAGTTCAGTTTAAAGCACAGTGTTTAACCAAAAAAATCTGAAGATATTTCATATTTTTAGCTGATTTTATTAATTTTTTTTTTAACCTTGGTTCGTAAGTTGACATAGTTGCAAAATGGTATATAGTCTACTCAGCTAGAAAGTTGGACTTATATTTATGTATTCATCACGACCTGTTCGTCCTGTAAAACATAAGTAATACCGGCATTTTCAGCTCCACCGCCGCTAAGGCTTAAATTTAAAATTTACAGGATTTATATCATGGCAAAGACTACTGGTACCGTTAAATGGTTCAACTCTGACAAAGGTTTTGGTTTCATCGAGCAAGAATCAGGTCCAGATGTATTCGTTCACTTCCGCGCTATCCTTTCTGATGGTTTCAAAACTCTTGAAGAAGGCCAAAAAGTTGAGTTCAACGTAACTCAAGGTCAAAAAGGTCCTCAAGCTGAAGAAGTAAGCGTAATCGGTTAATATCGATTAGAGCGACAAGATTTCGAAAGCCGTGACTTAATGTCGCGGCTTTTTCATTTCTAGAGCAATTCATTAAGCATTAAAAGCTGATTCATCATCCGAACAGAGTTGAATTTTTCAATATTCACATGAATGTGGCGAACGGTAGATTGGCCATCATAGGAATCCATTTCTTTCATCCGCCCTGATACGGCAACTCTGCTTTCGATTTGAAATGTATCTTCTGTAAATCCAGCTTGTTTGGCTTTAGCTATAAATTCTGCCCTTGTAATCCTTTTACGGTAAAATTTTTGTTGTATCGAAGCTTGAGTTTCAAGGTATTTCTCTCTTCTTGCGGCTGGAATAGGATCTACCATTTGCGGAGATGGTGTTGCTTGTTGGTTGGCCAGCTGTATTCTAGCTTCTTCTTTTGATGCTTGAATTTTCTGTGCTAAAAATTTATGACACTCTCGGACTACTTTAGCTGGTGGCGAATCTGGGTTGTCAATGATACTTTCAGGCTTATCAATACCTAATCTTCCGTTTTCGCGATGATGAATATAAAACTCCAGTGCAAATCCCATATCTTTGTTGTCACTATCTAAATAAGTTTTTAAATCTTCAACATCTTGTTGGGATAATACAACGTGTTGAATATCATATAGCTGGGTTTGCAATGGAAGGGAATCAGACCTTTGAGTCGCTTGTGGCTTTTTTTCGGCTTTAGAAAAATGTGTACGCTCGACCTGTGCTTCAGGCAAATCATAAGCGGCTAGCCTTATCGCATTTTTTTCTTGTAGTGTATAAGGTCTTGGCTTTCCCAAAATGGCTGTTGCTAATGTTTCATAGAGCTTTTGCTTGTTCATTTTTACTGATGGGTGATTGGCAATAGCATCTATGTCAATGTCAGTAATGAGTTGATTATGCAGTGCATCAAAGGCTTCAGGAAAGGGGGGGACTTCCTCGTTAAGATGACTAAATTGTGGAAGTGGTGGTGTTGTTGATTTGGATTGAGCACTAGAAGGTGTAGTTGAATCTGTGACATGACGACTAACCTTATGGTTTTCTTTTGTGTTTTGGCTATCAGGTAGAAGAAAGGAAAGTGTTGATTGTGTTGGGCTCGTCGCTATTGATTGGTATTCCTTAATGGCGAGTTGAGAAACATGCTCCAAATTTCTTTCTTTTCCCATTTGAGAATCAGTACCTCCGAGTATCCTGCCTAACATGTCTTGGAAAAAATTTACTAGTGATGCAAAAGCACTGCTTTGCTTTATTGAAACTGAATACTCATGTTCTGCAGCTGGTGTTTCGGTAACTGTAGCAAGATAAGTTCTACCGTAACCTAGGCTTACCTTTAAAGTCGCAGACTTAGAAGCTGTTGGATCGGATGATGAAGAGTGGCTTGGTTGAGGAACTGAAGAAACACCATGAGCAAACATGTTCAAATCCATTTGAATTAATTGCAACTTATTATTAAATTTTGGCTAAATTAGAATAAGTTGCAATATATCAATAGATTAAATTTTTCAAGGTAAGAAAGAGTCTAAGAAAACAACTTATCTTCTAAACGTTTGCCTTTATAGATACTTTGATATTGCAAGCCATGTTGGTAGAGACATTGAAGTAATTGAATTTCAAGTTCTACACCGCTATTAGGCTGATACTGTAAAACCAGTTCGTGTTGACTTGTTTGCTCTATCGTTTCAACTTGATTGACCGTATTTAACGCTGAAATGACTTTTTTCATAGACATAGGTTTCATCGTAAGAGTCAAAAACTCATGCTGATCTGAGTGATCTTGAATTGATATAGATTGCTGCAATACGCCTTTATCAAGGTATAACACTTGATCACACAGTTTTTCTAGTTCATCGAGATTATGGGAACTGATTAAAAACTTACTTTTAACCCTTTGTTCGGCAATTAAGTCACGAATGGTTTTTGCGTTAGAAGGGTCAATACCTGCCGTTGGTTCATCAAGCAAAATAAGTTCAGGATCACCAATTAGTGCTTGAGCTATGGCAACTCGTTTAGCCATACCATGGCTTAATGCAGTAGGCTTTTCCTTTATGGCGTCACTGAGCTCTACAACGTCTAATACTCTTGAGGCTTCAAGTTTCGCTTGAGAAAGACTCAAACCTTGTAATTGCCCAAATTGAGTCAATTGTGCTGCGATGGATAAGTTTGGATCTAGTAAGCAATCTTGAGGTAGGGCAGACATCTTGCCTATCAATGGATTACTTCCTGGTTTTTGACCTAAAATTTGAATCTCTCCGGATGTCGGAGCCATAAAACCGCATATCAATTTAAAAAGAGTCGTTTTACCTGCGCCATTAGGTCCAACTAGTGCCGTTGGTAATCCATGTTCGATTTCAAAACTAACGTTATTAAGAGCCTTGTTTGCTCCGTAATGTTTACTGAGAGAATTGGCAGTAATCAGGCTCATAGTGCACTCCTTTGCATGTAAGTTCTACCCAAAACTAATAAAACAGCGGCTTGTAACAAAGGAATTACTGAATATGATAGTACTCCTATACCTTGTGTGTTCAGCATGTCAGAAAGTTGCATTCCAGGCTTTATAAATTGTAAGAACTCAGTTTGAGGGACAATATAGTTAATAATGGCTAAGCCAAAACTGGTAATCATCCAAAATAGCACTGCATATAAAGTCGCTTGTCTAGCGCTATTGGCGTGTAAGGACAACAAAGCCATTAATGCTGTGTAAGGTAATAAATTGATAATAAGTGCTAGTGCGATATATAAGCTTGCAGAAAGGGCTGGTAGTAATAAATCAGCTTCACGGTAGATTGCTAGTATTATTGTGGCCAAAAGAGAGATAGCAATCAAAATACCTTGTATTGCAACTTGTGCTAAAAATCGACCGAAAAACAGGCTGTCACGATTGGTTCTTAATAATAAAAACCGCAATGTGCCTCTTTGTTTATCTGAAGCAAATTGATCTGCGGTAATAATGATACTGAACATTGGGTACAAATACAGTGCTATTATCCAATAGACAGTAAGTTCAGGCACTTGCCAATTTAGTAGCTTTTCAGTTTGGCTTATTTGAGCTAAACCAATAATGAAGTCTTTGACGTTTGGGCTTGATAACAGCTCTACAGCACCATGTATAGGATAAATTAATAGGAACAGCCAGACTAATGAAAAGCAACTGAGTGCAACAACGCCTCGGCGTTGCAAAAATAATTTCTGAATATCAAACGCAGTAATTAATAAGGTATTTCTTATGGTATTGGGCTCGGAAGTTTGAAGCATTATCAGTTTCCAGTGTTTTAGATAAATGCCACGATACAGGTTGATATAGCCTAATCACAAGAGTTTTAACACTTTTTTACAATAAGCGAAGCGTAGATGGTGGTTACTTTGGGTTTATCATGGAAACACCTGCTAGGTGTGAACAATAATTTATCAATTCTATGAGGAATATACTGTATAAAGAAATAAAGGTTCTCCGATTAATTCAGTTACATGTCTCACGACCCTCAATTTCCCCCCATTCGCTCTAATGACTATTGGACAGTAAATGATAATAATGATGTACCTACAGGCGCATCGCAACAAGATATAGTTACAAGTGATACTTTTGAATTACCAGCATCATCAAATGGAGTATTGCCTCGAACTTATACCTTAGCGCTACCTTCTTCTAATATCATTTTTACTGCAATCAAGGGGTTTATCTATGCATGTAAAGCCCCGACTATACTAGGAAAAGACGTAGTTTCTGCTTCTATTTCAATTTGTAATCAACCATTCAAAGATCATGATGTAATGGTACTAAATTATGACAAAAGACATATTCCCTTGCTTATAAAATCCAATGGGCAATTGCATTATTGTTCATTTTATTTTGAGCGAGAAGTTGAGGCGTTTAATTTAGCAATGTTCAAAACGTCTGAATTTAATGAAGTTAAAAAGCGTTTTTGTATTAGGAGCCAAATGGATAATTTAGCTCTTGATATTCGCCGCTGGGGTTGTGACTTGAAAACCTGTATGAGTAAAGTTGTGCTTCGAGGGCTAGATACTGGCGCAATGTTAGTCGAGTGGAAAAAGTATGAAGATTTATCTTCGTATAGCCTTCAAGCGAACAATGGTGCTCACGCGGTGTTGAGCTTGCTTAAAATTGGATTAAGAGAAGGCAAATACGAAAATAGAGGTGCTAGGCAAGACTTTCTTCCTAGTAGCAGTGTTTTTGAATTTGCCGTAGAAATGAGAAATAAACAGTCGGGTTATCGTGTATCTGAGGAGTGTTCAGGGGTAGTTTAAGGAGGGAGGTAGTCACAAATCACATATATCCATACTTTAAACATCTCTTATTTGTGAAAATTTGTTCATGTACTTTTAATTGCTTGCCCATATCACTTCTTCACAAGTTTGCTAGCCTATTTTGTCTACCAAAAAGCCTTAGGAGGCAGTTTATGAAGCAGGTTAAATTAGTCAGTTCAGGCTTGTTAGCGCTTATATTGGGTTGTACTTTTACATCATTAAACGTTTCTGCAGAAACAGTAACAGCAGTATGTTTTATGACGGGGGCAAGTGTATTAAATAAAGATAAAGTTCCAAATACTCCAGTTCAGTGTTATAGCAAAGATGGCGAGACGGATTACAAAAATTTGGTAGCAGCTCTCCAAAATGGTTGGAAACCCTTGTCTGTTGGGATTGGTCAGGGAGAAGGAACAACAAAGAGCTCCCAACAATTCGATGGTGGTTTTAATTATGCATATGATAACAATGAGTCGGCGGGGATCATTATGGAGAAATCAAACGAATAGTTCTAAAGCTTATTCCTATTTTCGCTAATCTAGAGCCTATTTAAATCGGTTATTAACCTTTGTTTAGTTAAGTATATATTCTTCGTTTCATAACTTAGCATTTTAGTAGTCACATTTAGTTTGAGAAAGTTATGGCAGCAATTCGTTCAGTAGTAGTATCTCTTGTACAGTATGCAAAAGAGTTAACATCGAAAACATTGGAAGATAAAGTCACTGAGCTTATACAGTCACTAACTGAAAATGGTCAACTGAATCGAAATTTAGCACATATAGCCTTATTAGCAGGCGCTGAGTGGGATGATAACCTTCAAAGCTTAATTGATATACAAAAATCAGATCCTGCACTGTGCTACTTATTTGTGAAAACGCTAAAGCAACAAAAGAAACTCAATTCACAGAGTTTAGCGTTTGCCATTCAATCATCATTGATAATCAATTCGAATGAACGTAGAGCTGTTGAAACTCAAGAGTTACTTAGAAATATTTGGGGGATTAATCCAAGTAAAGTTTCTTTAAAAGAACGATTTTTTTCAGCATTACCAGATCCTCGCTTGGAAACTCAGCCGCTTACCTTTGAACAATTCATCATAGTTTCTGAAGATATTGGTATATCCGTATCCGATATGACTTGGCTATTTACCCAATGTGGATGTGGGGCTGATATACCACAGATAAAGGAGTATAAAGGATGTGAGTTTGCAGGATTGGTAATAATGAGGCGAATATGGGAAAAACAGCAACCACGAGGGCTTACTCTTGCATTTCTTGCTGAAAAGTGTGTTGAACTACGTTTAGGAACGGCTGCGTTAAAAGCAAAAGATTGGTTTGCTTCAAGAGAAAGAACTACCAAAATACCGATAATTCGGGCTGAACAAGTTATAGAAAAGACGGAGTTAGGGTGTTTCAAATATAAAGATGAAAGAGGTGCCACTCAGAGAATTTTCTTTGATGAATTTCTTTCCGATTATGCTGAAAAAATAGCGGAAAACTTAGGTGCTTCAGAGAGTCTTGTGCAGTTAATGGCGTTAGAAAGTAATAATGACCAAAAGAAAATGTGGTCAAATTTGGTTGGTCGCTATTTCAGAGGAAATTTTGATCCAGAGAGTAAATTACCTGTGACGCAAGAAAAAACGTGGACAAATTTTTTAGAAGTAGTTGAACGCTCTGTTCCGGTTGAAGTTCAGCATAAACCGGATTTTAAAATGTGGAAGCAAGAGCTACAAAAACGTATTTAGTTATTTAATAATAAATAAATAAACTAAGTCACATCTTTTACTCTTGATATGATTAAGAGGCAGCCCAGTATTGAGGATACCTCTCATGAATTTACTCAAGCGCAAAATATTCATCTCTATTTTTACAGCTGTCTTTTGTTTATTAGGTATACAAAAGATAGCTGTTGCTCAAGAAAGACAAGTCGACCGACTGATCATCTTAGGGGATAGTTTATCCGATGATGGCGGTAACAATTCTACACTCTATCTATTAAAAACCATGAACGGAGAAACCGGTGATGCAGGGATAGATCACATTCAACCTTGGGTAAGATCTTGGTTGTCAGATCGTATTCCCGGTTATGGCTGGTTTTGTAGTTGGAAACTGGTACCTTGCAGAACGGTTGAGCGCGGTATTTTAAGTGCAGCAATTAGCATTTTAACCGTATCAAAAGCCGTACCAGTCCTTCCTGCAAAACATTACGACAACGGTCGTTGGAGTAATGGCTTACTTTGGCCTGAATACTTGTCGAAAAAAATGGGCATACCAACGAGTAACAAGCAAAGATATATTAATGTTTCTCATGCTGGTGGTTGGACTTTATGTCTAACAGATAAAATTATCGGTATTGGTGATTTATTTGGCGATTTAACTAAGGTCGCTAAGGATATGATCAATGGAAGTTTGATCCCGCCTTGTTTAGATTTAATCGCTAAAGGTGTCCATTATAAATATGGAGATTACAGACCCAATGATTTAGCCGTAGTGTTCTTTGGTGGTAATGATTACCTCAACCTGTATCAAGATCCACAACGTGTTGTAAATGTTCAGGCCGAGGTTATTGAACAGGAAATTGAACATGGTGCTAGAAATATCGCATGGTTAAATATGCCCGACATTTCACTTACCCCACGTTATATAAGTGGGGGTGCTAAAGATAAAGCGGCAGAAACTAAGCGCTTGATAGATTTAAACAACCAGCTTCAGGAAGATAAATATAGAGAGTTAAATCGGAAGTATGAAAGCAAAGGCGTTAAGCTTGTTTTAGTGGATGCTAATGCTATTTTTAAGGGCATTATGGATAATGCGAACAGCTATGGTTTCAAGGATATTCATGACCCTTGTTCAAGAATCCCGACACCAGGAATTGACGATACGAATTTAGAAGAAACCAACCCGAGTTTGCGTGCTGCAAATGAAATGGCAACACCTAACGGCCAGATATGCCAACACCCTGAACAGTATATGTTTTGGGATAGTGTTCATCCAACAACAATCACTCATAAAATAATTGCTGATAAGGCTTGTGATATTTTGAAAGAAAATGGATTTTATTGTAATAACGGATAGTTAAGTGAAAGTGACACCTAAAATATAGGTGTCACTTTTAATAGACTAATTCTTTTTACAAGATTTTAGTAGTTCAACAAAAAACTCCGTGCCTTTTCTTTCAGCAAAAGCCATATTTCGCTCAGGAATAGACTCTGGTTCATTATAGTTTTCTAAGGCCTTTTCTATGCTCGCTTCTCGAATAATGTGTAACGTTGGGTAAGGCGCTCTATTAGTGAAATTCGTTGGCGAATCGAAATCTTCACCTTCAAAGCAATACTCTGGATGAAAACTGGCTATTTGGTATGTTCCTTCATAACCTAAGTCTTCAATTAAGTCTTCGGCTAAGTAGACGGCTTCAAGGTAGCGATTAAAGTCCCCAAAACCATTAGGTAGAATCACAAGGCTGGTTTCAGCTTCAGGATGTTTATCAAGGTATTGATATTCTTCTAGTAGCTTATCTGCCAGTTTTGCAATTTTGGTTTCATCAATGACTAAATAACGAATCGTGTCGCGTTCAACTTCTTGACGAGCAAACGGGCAAATATTGTACTTCATGATCACACGCTTGACCCAATTGTCAGTGTGAGCGATTAACTCTTTATGAAAGTCGTTCATACTAAACTCAACTGCTCAGATTCAGGTTTTTGCTCCGGAGTATCAACAGAGACTTCAACTTCATAAGAGGTAAACTTTCTGATATTGATAACACCAGTATCAAATATCAAATACTGTCCTTTAATGCCTATCAAGGTACCAGAAACTTCAGGTGTCTTATCAAAATTATGGGATTTCACTTTTGTGGGAAATTCAGTAACAGGGAAATGAATGGGCTGGATATTTTCATTTAAGCGCTCGATTTCATAGTCACCATTTTCCATGCATAGCTCATGTAAGCGACCTTCAATTTGTGGGATCAACTCATTTGCACGGGCACTTAGATTTTGATCTTCAGCATTACCTTTAAGCATGGCTTGCCAATGGGTTTTGTCGTTTACCAATTTAGCCAATTCGACTTCAATTAAGCCAGATAACTGACGAGTTGAAACTTTAAAAATCGGTAAGCCTTGAGTTGCTCCTTGATCTATCCAGCGTGTTGGAATTTGGCTATGGCGTGTAATGCCTACCTTCAGCCCAGAAGTATTAGAAAGGTATACATAGTGAGGAACAAAACAATGAGTTTTTGCCCAATCAGGTTCACGGCAGGTGCCTTGATCAAAATGGCAAGTTTCTGGCTTCATAATACATAAGTCACAGCTCGCCAGTTTTTGAGTACAAACAAAACAATGACCTTGGGAATAACTTTTTTTGGTTCGTTTTCCACAATTACTACAAAGAATTTTTCCTGTATGAGTCAGTGTCAGTTTTTGTCCGATGACAGGATTTAAATGGAGTCGCTCATCGCCAACTCTTAGATGATATTGGACAGTATTCTCTTCATTTAGAGATACCGCCATTTTTAATAAGGTTCCAAACATTGCTTTGCTCTTATTTATATTTTGATGTGAGTATATCAAATCATGCCGTCTATACCGCTTGTAAATTGTATACAAACGGGTAACATTCCTGCTTTCGCATGTTCAGTAAAGGTAAGTCTGCGTGGCCAATCTACTTTTGTTAATTACAGCAGCTTTATGGGGCTTTGGTTTTATTGCTCAAATATTAGGAATGGAGCATATTCAGCCTTACGCATTCAATGGCTATCGATTTTTATTAGGTGCGATAAGTTTGTTGCCTTTGATCTATTATTTTCATAAAAAAAACAAGCTAGATTTAGGTGACAAAAAGTCGCTCATTATTGGCTCAAGCTTAATGGGGATTTTGTTGTTTATTGCAGCATCATTGCAGCAAGTAGGTTTACTTTATACGACAGCGGCAAATGCTGGCTTTATAACAGGATTATACGTTGTATTTGTTCCTATCTTAGGGCTGGTTATAAAACATAAAACAGGCATAAACACATGGCTTGGTTGTGGTTTAGCCTTAGTGGGATTGTATTTTTTAAGCATAAAAGACGGGCTAACTTTAGGCTACGGCGATACTTTGCAATTAATCGGCGCCATATTCTGGACTTTTCATATTTTAGTTATTGATCACTTCACTAAAAAGAACTCTGCTTTAGTTTTATCACTGATACAGTTTTTTATCTGCGGGGTACTAAGCCTAATTACGTCTTTATTTATTGAAACGACAACAGTTGATGGCCTTATTTCTGCGACAGGAGCCATACTTTATGGTGGGTTAGCTTCTGTAGGTATTGCCTATACACTTCAAACTGTCGCTCAAAAAAAAGCGCACCCCGCTCATGCCGCAATTATTCTCAGTTTAGAAGCCGTTTTTGCGGCTATCGGTGGTATGTGGATATTGAATCAAATGCTCACAGAAAGAGAGTTGCTCGGCTGTAGCTTAATGCTAGCGGGTATGATCATTTCTCAAGTTTCATTGCGAAGTTTACTGCAAGCCAGAGTCAAAAAAACACATGCCTAATATAGCGTTATTTGATTTTGATGGCACGATTACCGATAAAGATATGTTTACTCCATTTTTGAAGTATGGAGCAACAAAGAAAAGAAAAACCATCGGTAACATTATCATTCTTCCTTTCTACTTGTTGTTTAAACTAGGGCTTTTACCGTCATATATTATGCGGCCTATTGCTAGCTTTGTTGCCTTTAAGTTTAGAAGCCAAAAAGAGGTTGAAGCGTTAGGACGAGAGTATGCGAAGCAAGTTATTCCTTCGCGAGTCATGGAACGTGCAAAGAAACAATTAGAGTGGCATAAAGAAAGTGGTGATGTCATCGTGGTGGTTTCTGCCTCTCTTGATGTGTATTTGAAACCTTGGTGTGATGCTAATGGTTTTCAATTGCTATGCAGCGAGCTCGATATGCAAAAAGGTAGATGCACTGGACGGTATATTCAAGGTGATTGTAGCCGAGAAAAAAAAGCGGCAAGGGTGAAACAGAGCTACCAGTTAAATCAATTTGAGTGTATTTATGCATACGGTGATACCTCAGAAGATAAAGAGCTTTTAAAGTTGGCTGATGAAGCTTACTTAAATTGGAATAAAGTGTAATGGAACATTTTTTCGCAATTGTGTTGTTTGCTGTGTCAACGTCTGTGACGCCAGGCCCTAATAATTTGATGATCATGACTTCAGCCATGAATTATGGCGTTAAGCGAAGCTTGCCACACTTTTTGGGGATCTGTATGGGCTTTCCGATCATGGTGCTTGGTGTAGGCTTAGGGTTCGAGGGACTGTTTAAGCTATTTCCAATCTTGCATGAAGTCATCAAACTATTAGGTATCATTTATTTGCTCTATTTAGCTTGGAGGATTGCTAACACTCCGACAAGCAAACTCGATGTCGAATCAGGAAAGCCATTTTCATTCTTGCAAGCGGCAGTGTTTCAGTGGCTTAATCCCAAAGCTTTAATGATGGCAACTGGTGCTATTGCCACATACAGCAGCCTTTCAACTGGTTTATTTTATCAAGTTTGCATTATTGCATTGGTGTTCTTCGGCTCTGCATTTCCATGTGTAGGTGTTTGGCTTTTAGCGGGTGCCAAATTAAAAACATGGCTTAAAAACGAGCGTCAGCAACGTTTATTCAACTTTTTAATGGCAGGATTATTAGTGCTGTCTATCGTCCCTGTTCTCGGTGAATTCATTTAGTTTTATTCTGTTTGATAAATGCGTCACCGAACGTTCAACTGCATGTAATAAATTTTTCAAAATAAATAAGTTAGAGTCTAATAAACGCAATGGTTTCGGCTTGATTGTAATATTAGTGTAATCTTTACGTCATAAAATTCACACGGTAAAAAAAGGACATGTGAACTGGTTAATTTGTACAGTTTGCACAGACATAACAATAGAGGTTCTTAATGGAAAGTCAGGTTACTCCACCTGATTCTAAGTCGCTGTTATTACGCGGCGTTACGAGTCGACGAACAATTAAAGATAAAGCAACACAAATCGGTGTATCTATTGGCGGTACTATGGTGTTTGTTGCTCTGTTACTTATCTTCTTCTATCTGCTGTATGTGATCAAACCTGTGTTTGATAGCGCTACCATGACTCAAGTGAATACCATCGATGAAATAAGCGATAAAGGCACAAGTTTGATGGTGGGTAGCGATGAGCAAAATGAAGTCGTTTATCGTGTTACCCAATCAGGGGAAGTACAATTTTATAATGCAGCTTCTGGCAAACAAGTTTTAGACTTTACGCCAAATTTACCAGCCGGAGTAACGGTAGTAAGTAGTAGTCGCTCAATGCCTGATCAGCAGATGTTTGCTTTAGGTTTAAGCAACGGTGAAGCGTTGTTATTTTCCATTAAATTTGGTGTTTCATACCCAAATAATGTTCGCACCATTACACCTGAAGTGTCATACCCAGCGGGTGAAGCACCACTTGTAGTGAGCGAGTCTGGAGAGCCTATTGAGCATATTGCATTTGCTTATAATCCAAGCAAAATTTCAATTTTGTTCCAAAATTCTGAAAAGCAATTTGTTCTAAAACGCTTCGAAGGTGAAGAAAACATGATCACCGAAGAAGTGGAGTGGGTAGCCGAAGAAGCTAAGCTCACTGATACTCCAAATCACATTTCTAAAGCATTAATCACTCCATACCAACGCCAGTTGATGCTAATGTCAGACGATAAAGTATTTGTCTATGATATTCGCTACATGGATGAAACCAGTTTATTCCAAGTGATTAATTTAGAACGTGCAAATGCTCATGTAACCGACATTCAGCTGTTGTCTGGTGCGAGTTCAATTATGGTGTCTTATGACTCTGGCGACGTTGAGCAATATTTCCAAGTTGCCAGTGACAAAGGGCGTTTGTATCAACGTATTCGTGGCTTTGATAACATTCCACCAGTATCAAGCATGACGACGGAATTTTTCCGTAAAAGCTTTGTTGTTGGCAGCCCAGATGGAACTTTAACGCTTTTATATACTACCAGTCATCGTGAGTTGCTGAGTGAATCATTCAAGATTGGTAAAACCCAAGCGATGGGCTTTAACCCTCGCTCAGACGGTTTAGTTGTTGAAGCTGACGGTAAATTACATTTATTCAAAGTGGATAATCCTCACCCAGAAGTGTCTTGGAGTGCGCTATGGGAAAAAGTTTGGTACGAAGGTTATCCAGAACCTAAATTTGTTTGGCAGTCGACGTCTGGCTCTGATGATTTCGAAGCTAAGTTAAGCTTGATGCCTCTTGCGTTCGGTACTATGAAAGCGGCATTTTACGCCATGTTGTTTGCTGTGCCGTTAGCTATTGCGGGTGCGATTTATACTGCATACTTCATGTCTTCAAAAATTCGTGGTGTGGTAAAACCAACCATTGAAATTATGGAAGCACTACCAACGGTTATTCTTGGTTTCTTAGCGGGTCTTTGGTTAGCGCCGTTGTTCGAGGAAAATTTGCCGGGAATTGTGATACTTCTTATTTTGCTTCCAACGTCGGTATTGGCCTCGGCATTTGGCTGGAGCAAGCTACCACGTAAGTGGAAAAACCGTTTACCAGAAACTTATCAAGAACTAATGCTGATCCCTGTGATTTGCTTTGTCGGTTGGTTCTCATTTGCTATCAGTCCGACAATCGAGATAGCTTTCTTTGGTGGTGACATGCGTTCGTACATCACTAATGACCTAGGTATTCCTTTTGACCAACGTAATGCCATGGTTGTTGGCATCGCAATGGGCTTCGCGGTTATTCCGACTATTTTCTCTATTGCTGAAGATGCGATTTTCTCTGTACCTCGTCACTTATCAAACGGCAGTTTGGCGTTGGGTGCAACGCAGTGGCAGACGTTAACTCGTGTTGTGCTACTTACGGCAAGTCCGGGTATTTTCTCAGCCGTAATGATGGGCTTAGGCCGAGCAGTAGGTGAAACCATGATTGTACTCATGGCAACAGGTAACACTGCAATTATGGATTGGAGCATCTTCGAAGGTATGCGTACCTTGGCGGCTAACATTGCGGTTGAAATGCCTGAGTCGGCGATTGGTAGTTCTCACTATCGAGTATTGTTCCTCGCTGCATTTGTTCTATTCGTATTTACTTTCTTCTTCAATACGATTGCAGAAGTGGTTAGACAGCGTTTACGCGATAAATATAGCTCGCTATAAGAATCAAAAGGACAGAATAACAATGCGATTTTATAAGAATTTTCGAAAGAGCTTGAGAGGTTCGCGTAATGGGTAAGTGGTTTAAATCTGGCTCTCCTTGGATTTGGATGACAGGTGGAGCGGTCAGCTTAAGCTTGATTGCAGTATTAGGGTTGTTGCTGCTGATTGCATGGCGTGGTTTAAGCTTCTTCTGGGTAGGTGATGTTTACCAGTGGCAGCTTAAAGATCAACATGGCAAAAAATACACTTTAATTGGTGAGATTTATGACCGTGAAGAAGTGCCGACTGAACGTTTAGAATCAGCAGGGCATAAATTCTCAACTCACCCTGGTGAAACGGTAACCCGTTATTTGATTAAAACTGGTAACCGTGAGCGCGTTAGCTTAGATTTCCGTTGGATTTTAGAAACGGACATTCTAAGCCGTACCACACCAAAAGATATCGTGGTGCTGGAACGTACCAAGAACGGTAATTTCTATGGTTTCCCAGTTGCTGTGGTTGAAGACGGTAAAGAAATTAAAAATGGTGATTTACGCGCTAAGTTAGATCAGCTTATTGAGCGTGCGGTTGAGTTATCAGATGAAGCTCACTCTCTTCAGAAAGGTGAAATTGGCCGTATTAATTATGACCTTGAAAACTTACGACTTAAGAGCCGTAAGTACGAGTTGGAAGGGCAGTTAACTGACGCCAGGAAGCAAGAAATTGCCGATGCTCGTGAAAAGCTAAACCTTGAATATAAAGAACTTGAAAAGACCTTCTTTAAGCTTCGCACTAAAGCTGGGCGAGATGCCGTATTGATCCGTGATATGACGGGTGAAGTCTTACGTCTACCAATGAATACCATTTTAGATGCGACATACGTTAATGATATGGGCTTCTTTGCTAAGTTGGGGCATTGGTTCGTGGGTGTTGGTAAATTCATCTCTAGCGATCCACGTGAAGCGAACACTGAAGGTGGTGTATTCCCAGCGATTTTCGGTACTGTTTTCATGGTATTGCTAATGGCGGTTATCGTAACGCCATTTGGTGTGATTGCTGCGATTTATCTACATGAATATGCGAAAAAAGGTCCAATTACTCGCATGATCCGCATTGCGGTGATTAACTTAGCGGGTGTTCCATCAATCGTTTATGGTGTGTTTGGTTTAGGTTTCTTCGTATACATGGTCGGTGGTTCTATTGACCAATTGTTCTACCCAGAAGCTTTACCGTCACCAACCTTTGGTTCTCCGGGTGTCATTTGGTCAGCGATTACCTTAGCAATTTTGACATTGCCAGTTGTGATTGTATCGACAGAGGAAGGCTTAAGCCGTATTCCTAGCTCGGTTCGTCAAGGTAGCTTAGCCCTTGGTGCGACTAAAGCCGAAACCTTATGGCGCATTGTGATCCCAATGGCAAGTCCTGCGATTATGACTGGTTTGATTTTAGCAGTAGCCCGTGCAGCAGGTGAAGTAGCGCCATTAATGTTGGTTGGTGTTGTGAAATTAGCGCCAACGTTGCCGATTGATATGAACTTCCCGTTTGTTCACTTAGAACGTAAGTTCATGCATCTTGGCTTCCATATTTATGATGTTGGTTTCCAAAGCCCGAACGTAGAAGCGGCACGTCCTTTGGTTTACGCAACCTCATTTTTACTTGTGAGTGTCATTGTTGCCCTAAACCTTACAGCCATTAGTGTTCGTAACCATTTACGTGAAAAATATCGTTCACTAGAGCACTAAAGCTATCGCTCCTGATAAGAGTTAGGAGCAAAACGAATTTTATGATGGCTGACAGGTAAGTCAGCCACGAATAACAGATTTACCTGATGTGATTAGGAAAGAATATGATTTCAATTGACCCAAATAAGACCAAAACGGATGCAGAAAAAGTAGATTTAGCTAACTTGCCTGACTCTGAAACTGCGCTAGAAATTCGTGGTTTGAATTTGCGTTATGGCGACAAGCAAGCGTTATTCGATATCGGTATGAAAATCCCGAAAAAACAAGTAACGGCTTTCATCGGTCCAAGTGGTTGTGGTAAATCCACTCTACTACGTTGTATCAACCGAATGAATGACTTGGTTGATACTTGTCATATTGATGGTGAGATCTTACTCCACGGTCAAAATATTTATGACAAAGCGGTGGACGTAGCAGCACTGCGTCGAAATGTTGGAATGGTGTTCCAGCGTCCAAACCCGTTTCCTAAATCAATCTATGAAAATGTGGTTTATGGTTTGCGTCTGCAGGGTGAAAACAATCGCCGTGTTCTAGATGAAGCTTGTGAGCGTTCATTACGTGGTGCAGCGATTTGGGATGAAGTAAAAGATCGTCTACACGATAATGCTTTTGGATTATCTGGCGGTCAGCAACAACGTTTGGTAATTGCACGTGCCATTGCGATTGAGCCTGAAGTGTTACTACTTGATGAACCTACGTCGGCACTTGATCCAATTTCTACATTGACTATTGAAGAACTGATCACTGAGCTAAAATCTAAGTACACAGTAGTGATAGTTACCCATAACATGCAACAGGCGGCGCGTGTATCAGATCAAACAGCCTTCATGTACATGGGTGAACTGATTGAGTATGCTGATACCAATACTATTTTCACTACACCGCAAAAGAAGAAAACCGAAGACTACATTACTGGTCGTTACGGTTAATACTGGATACGGATAAAAGAGAGATTCAAAATGGAAAACATTAGCTTAAACAAGCATATATCTGGTCAGTTTAATGCTGAGTTAGGTGATATCCGTAACCGTGTATTGGCTATGGGCGGATTAGTAGAACGTCAATTAGAACAAGCACTTGATGCTTTAGCAACGCTCGATGCAGAGCTTGCCTCTAAAGTTATCGAGGGCGACCACAAAGTTAATGGCATGGAAGTGTCTATTGATGAGGAGTGTACTCGTATCATCGCTAAGCGTCAGCCTGCGGCGAGTGACTTGCGTCTGATTATCGCCATTTCAAAGACTATTGCCGATTTAGAGCGTATTGGTGATGCAACGGTTCGTATTGCAAAAGCGGCACTTGAAAAACGTAAAAAGAATCAACAGCCATTGTTAGTAAGCATTGAAAGCATGGGGCGTCACGCAACTCATACGCTTCATCAAACTCTCGATGCGCTAGCGCGTATGGATGCCGATGCCGCATTTGAACTGCATAAATCAGATGCAAAACTCGACACTGAATACGAAGGCATTATCCGCCAACTCATGACTTATATGATGGAAGATCCACGCTCAATTCCTGGTGTACTCGATGTACTATGGGCAGCCCGTGCGGTAGAACGTGTGGGTGACCGTTGTAAGAATATCTGCGAATACATCATCTACTATGTTAAAGGTAAAGATGTTCGCCATACTTCGTATGAAGATATGGAAAAAGATTTGCAAGACTAGGGAATGTTCCCATTAGATTTTTTAATTAGTTATTAAGCCCTGCAGTTGTAGGGCTTTTTTTTATGAGATAGTAGATATCATTCTTTTGGTCTCTAGGCTAAAAATGAGAGCATGAACCGTCTTACCATTGAGTGTTCCAATCATCTGTTGTCAGTAGGAGCGGTAATATGAAAATAAGAAATTTCATTATTTTACTGAATTTATTATTTATAAGTCAGATATCGCATGCCCATCAAATTGCGCGGGTTAGCTTCTTGGTTAATAGTAATTTTTCTGAAAGGGGAGGAGAAAGCGGGCAAGAGGTTTGTCGCATTGATTTTCCAGAAAAAAATATTTGCTACCCATTTTTTAATATTGGTAAGTCTTCAATTATTATCAATGTTGATGGGATCATTAAAAATGCCGAAATTACGCAAGAACTTGGGGAGGCCTTTATGGATGAACGCTTACCTAATGATTCGGCAAACTTTGTTGTAACGAATAAGTTGGAAAATAAAGTTATTTTCAATGGAAGAGTAGACAATAAAATTGGACTCATTTGTACCGAAAGTTCATGTAAGGCTTGGGAGTAGAAATACAATAAAACAATGTTCAATAGTGTCCCTGTTGTTTTAAAACAAGTAGAACCTTAATAAATGTAAGGAGTTTTCTATTTTTTTAGCCTAATTTTATCCAACATTATCAGGTATAATTCAGTTATAACTAAGATATAAAGTTCGAGCCATGTTACCCCAGCTTAGCCATAACCAAACGATTGAACCTGTTTACCTTTCATATCTTGAAGCACTAGAGCAAAGCGATTTTTCTGGTGATGTTGATAAGCGTTATAACACCCGTGTTGTACAAGCGACCGATAATTCGGTTTATCAATTTATTCCTCAAGCGGTTATTTATCCGAAAAGCCAGCAAGATGTGCAAATCGCAATCAAGCTTGCAAATCAAGAACAGTACAAGCAGGTGACGTTCAGTCCTAGAGGTGGTGGAACAGGCACAAATGGTCAATCATTAACTCATGGCATTATTATCGACCTTTCTCGCTACCTAACCAAGGTCCTTGAAGTTAATGCTGAAGAAGGTTGGGTTAAAGTACAAACAGGTGTGGTGAAAGATGCGCTTAATGATGCGTTGCGACCACATGGCTTCTTTTTCAGTCCTGATTTATCGACCTCAAACCGTGCGACGGTTGGTGGCATGATTAATACCGATGCTTCAGGTGCGGGCTCCTTGGTTTACGGCAAAACCTCTGATCATGTCCTAGGGCTTTCTAGTGTCATGCTTGATGGCAGTATTTTAGATACTACCCCGATATCAGCAGAGCAGACCAAAGCACAAGCCGATTTTGTATTAAATATTGCCGATCTCTGCCGTGAAAAGCGCTCGTTAATCCTCGACAGATTCCCTGACTTAAACCGTTTTCTTACCGGTTACGATTTAAAACATATTTGGAATGATGATTTAACTCAGTTTGATTTATCTCGAATCTTAACGGGCTCCGAGGGTACGTTATCTATCATTACTGAGGCTAAGCTAAATATTACGCCGTTGCCGAAAAAGCGATTGATGGTGAACATCAAATATGATTCTTTTGAATCAGCTTTACGTCATGCGCCAGACTTAGTGAAAGCCAATGCTACTGTTGTTGAAACCATTGACTCGAAGGTTCTGAATTTAGCCAAAGAAGACATTATTTGGCACTCGGTTTCTGATTTAATTTCTGATGTGCCCAATCAAGAAATTGATGGTTTAAACATGGTTGAGTTTGCTGGTGAGCCAGAAGACGTTCTGCAAAGGTTAGAACATTTAAAGACTCGACTGGATGCTCAGATCAAAGAACAGCAAGCAGGGGTTCTAGATTATCAGTTTACTGATGATGCAAACAGTATCAGTAAAATTTATGCCATGCGTAAAAAAGCTGTGGGGTTGTTAGGTGCGACCAAAGGTAAGCGTAAGCCGTTAGCTTTTGCTGAAGATACCGCAGTGCCGCCTGAAAACCTTGCTGATTTCATTATGGAGTTCCGAGCATTATTAGATAGCCATAAATTAAACTACGGCATGTTTGGGCATGTGGATGCTGGTGTTCTACATGTTCGCCCTGCATTAGATATGTGTGATCCGAATGACGAAAAGCTCTTGAAAGTAGTGTCTGATGAAGTGGCAGCATTAACCATGAAGTATGGTGGTTTAATGTGGGGAGAACACGGCAAAGGTGTTCGTGGTGAATATGCGCCTGCTGTATTTGGTGAGGAACTTTACCAAATTCAATGTCAGATCAAACGTGCCTTTGATCCAGATAATCGCTTAAACCCCGGAAAGCTATTTGCACCAGATGGTGGTGAGCTTAAATACAATGTAGATAGTAAAAAGCGAGGCAGCTTTGATAGAGAAATTCCAGTAAATATCAGAGACAGTTTTCCTGATGTGATGAATTGTAATGGTAACGGCCTTTGTTTTAATTACAGTCCACAATCGCCGATGTGCCCATCGTATAAAGCCACAGGTGATAGAATCCATTCGCCGAAGGGCAGAACAGGTGTTATGCGTGAATGGTTACGTTTGCTGTCTAAAAGCGGTGTCGATATAAATCAATTAGCAACTGAAAAACCTCAAGGGGTTATTTCTCGAACCATCAATACCGTAAAAGCCAAAAATGAATACGATTTTTCTCAAGAAGTGATGGAATCACTTCAAGGTTGTTTGGCTTGTAAGGCGTGTTCTAGCCAATGTCCTGTTAAAGTCGATGTGCCAAAGTTCCGTGCTCAATTCTTTGATATTTATTACAAAAGATACTTGCGTCCAACAACCGATTATTTAGTTGCAGGTATAGAGCAAAGCTTGCCAATGATGGCCAAAGTACCAAGGCTTATGAATGCTTTATCGCAAAATGGCTTTAGTCAGTGGATGATGCAAAAAACATTAGGCTATGTCGATGCTCCTGCGTTATCTGTGCCTACGTTAAACTCTCAACTCAAACAGCATGATGCAACAAGTTATGATTTAGCGAAGTTACAAGCGATTCCTGTTTCTGAGCGTTTAAATTATGTGTTAATTGTTCAAGACCCGTTTAATAGCTTTTATGATGCTCAATTAGTGGTGAAATTGATTAAGTTCATCGAAAAGCTAGGTTTACGTCCCGTGTTATTGCCGTATAAGCCGAATGGTAAACCGATTCACATTAAAGGATTCTTAGAACGATTTGCGACGGTTGCCAAAGATAGTGCTGACTTTTTAACTCAAATTGCAAAACTGGATATGCCGATGATCGGTTTAGATCCTGCTTTAGTGCTTTGTTATCGAGATGAATATCAAGAAATTCTTGGTGATAAATGCGGCGAATTCGATGTGCTACTTGTAAATGAATGGCTAGCGAAGTTGGATTTAAATGGCATCAACCCTAAAGCTCAAAGCCAAAAATTTACTTTAATGAATCACTGTACTGAAGCTACCGCAAGACCTAATTCTGGTAATGAATGGAAGCAAATATTCAGTTTATTTGGATTAGAGCTTGAAGTTAAAAGCCTAGGTTGTTGTGGCATGGCAGGAACGTATGGACACGAACTTAAAAACCTAGAGCGAAGTAAAAAGCTTTATGATTTGTCGTGGAAAGGGGGGATTGATGTTCAACAACCAGAACAAGTGTTGGTGACAGGGTTCTCATGTCGTAGTCAAGTTAAACGCTTTGCTGGGTTTAGAAGTCAGCATCCTGTAGAAGTATTACTAGAGACTCTGGATTAGAGGTGAATATGAGCCAACAAGCTTCAGATGTATTGAAATCATTAGCATCAGAACCTCAATTATGCAGTGAAGATGCTCTCTTTGATATTGATTCAGAAGGGCGCTGGTTTTACCAAAATTCTCCGTTACCAACCAAGTTCGCACGCTTGTTCAGTGGTATTTTAAAGAAGCAAGATCAGGAGTACTTTTTGGTGACTCCTGTTGAAAAAGTTCGAGTTGAAGTCGAAGCTGAGCCCTTTAAAATTGTTGATTACAAAATAGCTAGTGATAACACTGTGCAAGTAATGACATCGATTGAAACAGAATATTCGTTAGGGAGTATAGAAACCTTTTTAGTTTCAGATGCTTGTATATCTTGTAAGTTACCTAATGGTTTAATGGCAAGCTTAAACCGAGCTTGCTACTACCGATTTATCGAAGAATTTTTAACCGAAAATAATTAACAAATCTAATTTTATTCAGTAAAGTGGTTGCATGGTGAGCAGTAAGGAAACTGAAAATGCAACGACAGCAAAGTCTGGGTTACTTAATTTCTCATTTCAATGTTGAGCTTCAAAAGCAAATGGACTTGAAGCTTAAACGCTATCAACTCGACCTTAAATATTGGCCAATTTTATTTGCGCTTTGGGAAAAGGAAGGGATAACACAAACAGAACTTTCTCAACGATGCGATGTTGCTAATTATACAATGACTCGATTCCTCGATGTATTACAGGAACAAGGTTATATCTATCGTCACCAAGAGCAAGATAATCGTCGTGCTTTTCAAGTTTATTTAACTGATGAGGCAAAAGCTTTAGAGCAAGATGTTTGTACTGAGCTTGAGCGCTTATATGAACAGATGCTTTCAGATCTTACACCTGAAGAACACGATAATTTTTATCACATTCTCAGAAAAGTGAATCGTTTGGAGTAGTTTTCTTATGAAAGTAGTTCCAATGTCCAATCAAAGCTTGAAGTGGTTTGTGCTAGACCACGAGCTATCTAAAAATTCCCTGCTGTTCTAATTGTTTTCCAATTGAATCTTATCTATTAACAATTGGAGAAATCACAATGAAACGTATACCTGAACCATTTAGAATAAAAATGGTTGAACCTATTCGTGTTACCGACTTTTACGACCGAAAAAAAGCCTTAGCCGAAGCTGGTAACAATCCTTTTTTATTACGCAGCGAAGACGTTTATATCGACTTATTAACCGACTCTGGTACAGGCGCGATGAGTGATCGCCAATGGGCTGGTTTGATGGTGGGAGATGAGTCTTATGCAGGCAGCCGTAACTTTTTCCATTTAGAACAAAATGCTCAAGATATGTTTGACTATCAATATGTTATGCCTGTACATCAAGGGCGAGGGGCTGAGCAAGTTCTGTTTCCGTGTCTTGTTGAAAAATGCGGTAGTGATAAACCTGTATTCATATCTAACTATCATTTTGATACTACCGCGGCCCATGTTGAAATCAGTGGTGCCAAAGCGATTAATACCCTTACTAAGAACGCCTTAGATACCGAAACCTTTCACCCGTGGAAAGGGGATTTTGATATTGAAGCGTTAAATCACCAAATTGAATTTCATGGTGGTGAGAATGTTGCTGGGATTATTATCACTGTTACCTGTAACAGCTCTGGTGGCCAGCCTGTTTCAATGGCGAATATTAAAGAAGTGAGTGCCATCGCTCAAAAACACAGCATTCCTGTTGTTATTGATTCAGCACGTTACGCTGAAAATGCATTTTTTATTAAACAAAGAGAAGATGGTTATCAGGATAAATCGGTGAAAGAGATTGTGGCGGAAATGTTCAGTTATGGCGACATGATGACGCTTTCTGCGAAAAAAGATCCCATGGTAAACATCGGAGGCTTGTTGTGCATAAAAGACGACATAACTCTATTTCAAGCTTGCCAAGGACGCTGTGTACCAATGGAAGGCTTTGTCACCTATGGTGGTCTTGCTGGGCGTGATATGGAAGCGTTAGCGATAGGGATTGAAGACAGTTGTAATGAGGACATGCTGAATTATCGTATTGGACAAGTCGCGTACCTTGGTGAACGCTTACGAGAGGCTTGTGTTCCAATTCAATATCCCACAGGTGGTCACGCCGTATTTGTTGATGCTGGAAGGATGTTACCTCATATACCAGCACAGCAGTTTCCAGCGCATGCTCTAGCTTGTGAATTGTATTTAGAGTCTGGAGTTCGTGGCGTTGAAATTGGCTCATTATTGCTTGGGCGTGATCCAGAAACAGGAGAGCAAAAGCCATCTCCGTTTGAATTGTTAAGGCTGACTATTCCAAGACGAACTTATACCAATGATCATATGGATTATATAGCGGATGCTATTATTGAAGTCTTTAAACGTCGGCATGAGGTCATAGGCTTAGATTTTGAATATGAGCCGCGTATTTTGCGGCATTTCACTGCAAGATTAAAAAAAACAAAATAGAAATAAAACCAGTGAGAAGTAAACCAAGTTGTAATTTTTTCTGACTCGATTTTAAGCTTGTTTTGGTTTGCTTTAAACTGGTTACTAATTGCTCGTTCTTGTAAATTCGACAAACCAGTCCTTCGGTAATAGGATCGACAAACATCTGAAACCGACAATTTTTGCCATTTGAAAGTTTAAATTGGTGACTAGATGTGTTGTTGATGTTGATTTTTTGAGTTACTTGTTCGCCGTTAACAATTAACCTTTCCATTCCAAACCAATTGCTGGCCTGTAATTCAACACTATCCTGATCGACTTGGTATTGGAATCGCACCATAGCTGTATTCTTCTTTACTAATTTGATTAAAAATTAAGAGAACCAATACAGGCAGTTCAGAGCAGAACAATTTGGATCTTGATTAGGTTTAATTCAAGCAAAAAATTAGGAAATTTCCAGTTATAAACATAAAAAAGGGAGCATCTAGCTCCCTTCATTTATAGATTGATATTTTTTACTTAGCTGCACCTTCGATGATGGCACGAGCCATTTCATCTGCAACAACATTTGTCGTACGATTCTCTGCATCTGCACGGTTGAAAATCTCAAGTAGAGTGTCGTAAATTTTTTCTACTTTCGCAGTAGATGCCGCAGCATCATAATTATTTTCAAATGATACATTGATGATGCCGCCAGCGTTGATGACGTAATCAGGAGCATAAAGAATGTTTAGTTCTTTTAGCTTGTCGCCGTGGCGCAATTCCGCTAACTGGTTGTTGGCGCAACCTGCAACAATCGTGGCTTTAATACGAGGGATTGTATCGTCGTTAATGGTTGCACCTAATGCACATGGCGCATAAACATCAACATCTAAGTCGTAGATTTCTTCAGGAGCGACGATAGTTGCACCAAAGTCGTTGGCAACTTTGTTTAAGTTGTCTTGATTGATATCGGTAACAAAAAGCTCAGCACCTTCTTCATGTAGATGTTTACATAGGTAGTAACCTACATGGCCAACACCTTGCACGGAGATTTTAATGCCTTTAAGTGACTCTAAGCCGCGTTGGTGTTTAATCGCCGCTTTAATTCCCAAATAAGTACCTAGAGCGGTAAATGGGGATGGATCACCACTTTTACCTTCTAAGCCTGCAACAAAAGGGGTTTCCTGATGTGCCATCATGATATCAGCGGTACCAACGCCAACATCTTCAGCTGAATAATAGTTGCCGCCCAATTTGTGAACAGCACGACCAAAAGCACGGAATAGGGCTTCACGGTCTTTGATATTTTTAGGGTCGGCAATAATTACTGATTTACCACCGCCCATGCTTAATCCTGCAAGTGCATTCTTGTAAGTCATGCCGCGTGACAGACGAAGCACATCGTTTAGCGCTTCTTTGTCTGAATCATAGTTCCACATACGGCAACCGCCGAATGCTGGGCCTAGGTTGGTGTTATGCACAGCGATAATCGCTTTTAGACCTGTCTCTTTATCATGACAATGTACAATTTGCTCGTGATTGTCGAAAGACACGCTATCAAAAACTGCCACTATTTCTATTCTCCAAAGAATCTTAGGATCTGTTGATCCTTGTCTCTTAATAAAATCTTATTTATGAGACCTTGTTATATTTGTTGCGAAACATTAGCATTTAGCGATACTCTGAACAAAATCCCTTATGTAAATATTTTGAGGAATGTGGCAATTTTGCTTTCCACTTTGTAGATAAATGCTACGTAGATATCAAATAACAAACAATAAGTGGTTAAAAAAGCTCTAGTAGCAAGGACAATAATTATAAAAGGTAGTAATAATGACGGAACAAGTAATTGATAAAAAAGAAGATATGAATGTTGGTATGAAGGCGAGTATGACTCAACCAGCACAACCTACTCAAGAACAGATTGAACAAGCACAAAGTGCGTGGGTTAGGGAGCAATTTCAAAAAGCCAATCGCTTCATGGCCGAAAAAGGCATTATTCCTCATAAAGTTCACGATAAAGAAAGTCGTTACCTAGTTCCATTTATCGCGCTTTGGAAAATGGAAACCAAGCAACCTACTAAAAAAACATACTGGGTATTATCTGGTGATCTGCCATCAGATATCGTTGAAGTGAGCGTTGCTAAAACCGCACGAGAGGCCGTTCGTCATTTCTCGATGACTTGGCAAATGAAGGCTGAAAACTTGATTCGAACTGGGGTCACAAGAGAGCCAACTCAAGCCAAATATGCAAATCTATTGATCTCTAGAGCTGAAGACCTTTATAAAATGCAAGCCGATGACAAACTTTGGCAAGAAGCGTAAGTTTGATGCGGGGCAATGATTTTATTGCCCCGTAGTTTACTGTTTTATTCAGACAGATATACGTAACCCATCTTTAAAATATCTACCAAAAACTCCTGTAACTCAGTGTTGTCAAGATTCATTAATAGCCATTCGTTTTCATACAAGAAATTTTCACTTAAATAGCCTAACACTGACTCATCAGTTGTACTTAGTGAGTAGGGTTCACCATCAATAAACAATCGTTTTTCAGCATCGTTTTCTAAACGAAGTACCTTTAAACCGCCAATACGTTGAATCACCGCACCTGCTTGAATTGCATCGACTAAGGCTTCAGGGTCAATGTTTTCATCAGGGCTTACATCTAAATCAAAACGGTTGCGGCTCAGTAACTGTCCTAAGATAGGCTGATAGGCTTTTGGCTGCGAGCAAAGAGCGCTTAGCAATCCCATTAACTTTTGTTGGTGGGCTTCATCTACACTTCCGGCAACACAAGTTTCATTGTCTGAAGTGAAGCGTTGTAAGCCAGAATTATTATCAATGAGGAAATCAGCAACTTCAGAGATTAACTCTTGCTGGCTCGGTGCACGAAACCCAAGTGAGTAACTCATCGCATTGGTGAGTGTTTGTCCACAGTGAGGGTAGCCGGGCGGAATATATAAGATATCCCCTTTATTAAGTGTTACTTCAATAATAGGCTCAAAATCTTCCACAAGTGCTGTAGTTTTATCGCCATTACGTTGTTGATGATTGCCTCTATCGCCCACTTTCCATGCACGTTGACCTTCACCTTGTAAAATAAAAACGTCGTAATTATCAATGTGGGGGCCCACGCCACCATTTGGGGTCGCGAATGACACCATAACGTCATCGAAGCGCCAGTCTGGAATAAATCTAAATGCATCAACCAGAGGTTCTATTTCAGGATGCCAATGGTTAACAGCTTGAACTAAAAGCTGCCATTTTTGGTCGCCAAATTGCTCGTAATCTTCAAAAGGTCCTTGAATAATTTGCCAATCGTTATCGGCGGTAACAACAACCCGTGAACTCACTTCTTCTTCACACGCTAAGCCTGCAAGTTCATCAGCGGTAATGGGATCTTCAAAATCCTTAATGGCATTTCGAATAACAATGGGTTTTTGCTGCCAATGTTGTTTTAAAAAAGATTGAATATCGAAGTTTAAGCTGATCATGAATGCTCTTAGCTGCAAAGTTGAAAGATTGGGATTTTAGAAATCAAATGGGAACTTGTCCATGATTCTATTAATGCTTGTTGTAAAAATAAAACCTAATAGATATTTAGCTTAGGTTAAGCTGATGATTAATATACTGATATTTAATATGAAACATGGTAAAGGTAAGTTAAATGTCACTTGGTGAAGCAAACCTAGCTTGGGATGGTTCAAATTACTCTGTAATAAATGAAGGCGCTCAGGACTGGCTCAACCCCAAAATTGAGCATCTTGTAGATACAGGAAAGGTTGAATTCGAAGCACTAGTTGTGATCGGTGAGCATAAGATACCTCACGAATTTCATCTAACCAAAGACGACAATAATAAAATCCATTGCTTCTTTAAGGATAAACAAAGTGAGCAGCCTAAATGGATTAACAATAACTATTCAGCTTCTATGCAGCGCTTAATTTCAGTGCATCCTTCTTGGCCTTATAAGTATCACTCAGTAACAAAGGCTGTATGGCGACCAGGCCATAATCTGCTTACTGATGAAAAAGCTGATTCCCGTTCCAGTTCATTAGTAGGTCAAGGTGAAGGAAGTTGTGAGTCATTAAGTTCTCTATTAGCAGAAGAGGTTGAACAGAACACAATGGAAAATGATTAGCTTACGCAAGCTCATTAAGGAAAAAACATCAAGCTAAGCTGTTAAAACAACTTAGCTTGAAATACACAATTACAGGTCGTCTACAAAGGCTTCAGCGCGACCTATATAGTTAGCAGGAGTCATTTTCTTAAGTTCAATTTTTACATCTTCTGGTAATTCTAAACCGTCGATGAATGTCGCTAATTGATCTGCATCGATACGCTTACCACGAGTCAGTTCTTTCAACTTTTCATAAGGCTTTTCGATACCATAGCGGCGCATCACCGTTTGTACTGGCTCTGCTAGTACTTCCCAGTTTTGGTCCAGTTCGTTACGAGTATTGTCTTCGTTCACTTGCAGCTTGCTAATGCCTTTCAATGTTGCTTGATAAGCAATCACTGAGTGAGCCATACCCACACCAAGGTTACGCAATACTGTAGAGTCCGTTAGGTCACGTTGCCAGCGAGATACAGGTAATTTGCTGGCTAGGTGCTGCATTAACGCATTAGCGATACCTAAGTTACCCTCAGAGTTTTCAAAATCGATAGGGTTAACTTTGTGTGGCATAGTTGAAGAGCCAATTTCACCTGCAATGGTTTTTTGCTTGAAGTGACCAAGGGCGATGTAACCCCAGATATCACGGTCAAAGTCGATCAATACAGTGTTGAAACGAGCAACAGCGTCGAAGATTTCGGCAATGTAATCGTGTGGTTCAATTTGAGTTGTATAAGCATTCCAAGTTAAACCAAGGCTGGTTACAAAGGTTTCAGAAAGCTCATGCCAATTTACAAGTGGGTAAGCCGATAGGTGAGCGTTGTAGTTACCCACTGCACCATTGATTTTACCCATAAGCTCAACGGCTTCAATTTGCTTGAGTTGACGTTCAAGACGCACAGCAACGTTAGCCATTTCTTTACCAAGAGTGGAAGGTGAGGCGGGTTGACCGTGAGTACGAGACATTAAAGGAACGCTACGGAACTCTTTCGCTAGGGCTTTAACAGCATTAATGACTTTGTTGCAATAAGGAACAAGTACGAGCTCACGCGCTTCTTTTAGCATCAAACCATGAGACAAGTTATTGATGTCTTCTGAAGTACAAGCAAAGTGAACAAATTCATTAATGGCTTCTAACTCAGCATTGCCCGCCATTTTTTCCTTGATGAAGTATTCAACCGCTTTAACATCGTGATTTGTTGTACGTTCGATTTCTTTAACGCGCATGGCATCTTGCTCGCTAAAGCTATCTTTAATGCTATCAAGTAATGCCAATGCTTCATTACTAAAAGCAGGTACTTCAGAAATACCGTCACAGCTTGCCAGTAGCTTAAGCCAGTTGATTTCAACTTGAACACGGTATTTGGTAAGACCGAACTCGCTGAAAATCTCTCTTAATTCTGCAGCTTTGCTGCCATAACGACCGTCTACCGGAGAGATCGCAGTTAGTGCGGAAAGTTCCATCGTAAGCTCCTTAATGAACTTTAAGTAAGTATTTAGCCAAAGCTTTCTCAATGCGAAATGCAAAGGTGCTGTTGTGCTCATACTTTGTAGGGTTGTTGTTTATATATTTTTTAAATTATGCTTTGCGGCATTGATCATGCGTTTTCTAAAGAAAACCAACTCTCTGCGTTTGCCGCCTAGTTGGCGCCATAATACGGCGCTTCTTATCGCTGAAAGCAGTAATGCTCGAACACGTTCTTGGGTGATATCTTTATGTAGTATCTTGGGGTTACCTATAATCATGATTTTGGGGCCAAGGTTACTGATCAAATCACTGTAGATGCTAGCGATGTTGTTGATGATTTGGTTGTCATTAATATTAAAATGAGCGGTTTGACGTTTAATTTGAGAAATGCGCTCTGCAAGAATTCCCATTTGACCAGAGCGAGCTAATTTGCGCTCTAAAGATAGAACACCAACAAGATAGCGAGTCAGCTCCATATCTTTTTTGTCACTTTCTAATTGATCAACGATGGCTTTAGAGCCATCAATAACAATTGAGCGATCTTGATAGATATCTAGGATATTATCTGGATCGGTAACTAACAGGGTGTTTAAGCTAGCCTCAACAGATTCCGTATCATATTCATCGGTTCTGGCTACTTGTTGCACTTGTTTAAGCGCATAAAGTATTCCTGCAAATGCGATGGCTTGCTCCGAGCTTTGCTTATCCATGAGCTAGTCCTTTATTAAAACATCAATAATACCGCCACCAAGACACACCTCACCGTCATAAAATACCGCAGATTGTCCGGGAGTCACTGCTGCTACAGGTTCGTCAAACATGACGCGAATGGTTTGATCGTCAATATATGATATATGGCAAGGTACATCCTGTTGGCGATAGCGGGTTTTAACGGTAATTTTACTGCCGTTTTCTGGGCCTTTTCGATCAACCCAATGAAGCTGATTTACTTTCATACCTACAGACATTAGGCGAGGGTGCTTACCGCCTTGGCCGACAATAAGTACATTGCGTTCAAGATCTTTATCAACCACATACCATGGCGCTTCAGAGCTGTCTTTTAGGCCGCCAATACCTAGACCTTTACGTTGCCCTAGGGTGTGATACATCAAACCTTGATGTTCGCCGATCACTTTACCTTCTGTTGTTTCGATTTTTCCAGGTTTTGCTGGCAAGTAATTAGATAGAAATTCAGTGAATTTACGCTCACCAATAAAGCAAATACCAGTACTGTCTTTTTTGCTGGCGGTAACTAAGCCCTGTTCTTCAGCAATTTTTCTCACTTCAGGCTTTTCAAGTTCACCTACTGGGAAAAGGCTTCGGGCGACTTGATCGTGGCTTAACGTGTATAAGAAATAACTTTGATCTTTGTTACCATCTACACCACGAAGCATTTCAGTGTTGCCGTCGATATCACGGCGGCGAACATAGTGCCCCATGGCAATGTAGTCGGCATCTAATATTTCATCTGCAAAATCAAGAAATGCTTTAAATTTGATCTCTTTGTTGCACATGATGTCTGGGTTAGGCGTTCTTCCAGCTTTATATTCAGCTAAAAAGTATTCGAAAACATTATCCCAATATTCAGCTGCAAAATTTACTGTGTGTAAGGTAATGCCAAGCTTGTCACAAACTGCTTGAGCATCTTTTAAATCTTCCGCAGCGGCACAGTATTCGTCATTATCATCTTCTTCCCAGTTCTTCATGAACAGGCCTTCTACCTGATAACCTTGCTGTTTTAATAGATAAGCTGAAACTGAAGAATCCACACCGCCAGACATACCAACGATGACTTTTTTACCATTTGAAGAGGGAATTGTAGATGTCATAAATCCTGAAACCGAGTTTGAATCATAACTGAGGCTGTTGCCTATATTCCGAAAAATTCGGAGCGCTATTTTATCACGGTATCAGGTGTAGAGCTATGTAAAACCTTTATAAATATTCATCAGATAGAATACGTAATGTAGCGCTTTTACTGGCGAAATAATCCTCTATCGACTTTAGAATAAGCGGGCTTCTAAGTTGAGGCTCTATGGCTTTAATTTGGTCATGTGTTAGCCAATGTGCAGCAACAATTTGAGGGTCTTGCGGGCGAGTTTGAGGTGGTTCTAGTGTGGTTCCGTATTGATTAACAATACAATGAAAGGTGAATCTAAGGAACTGTAAATCGGGATTGGCTTGGTATTGATAAATGCCAGTGATGGACTGGCATTTTACGGCGATGCCGGTTTCTTCGGTCACCTCTCGTTCACAAGCCTTAATTAAGCTTTCTTGTGGCTCTAGGTGACCGGCTGGTTGGTTGTAAACGGTTTGACCGTCAATGATTTCTTCTACAATAAGAAACTTGTCTTGCCATACGACAATAGCAGCAACGGTGACATTTGGTTTATAACGTTCAGCCATAGAAACCCTCTTTTTATTAAGTGTTCAGTGGAATTATTCTGTATTCACCCGGCTGTAATCTTGAGCCAGATTGGTTATCTAAGGAATAACTTCCAATACTATAGCGCAATAATCTTAACGTGGGATGACCGATATGTGCAGTCATACGGCGAACTTGTCGATTTCGACCTTCGTGAATTTGAATCTCAAGCCATTGAGTGGGTATGTTTTTTCGCTCACGAATAGGCGGTATGCGATGCCAAAGAAAATCGGGCTCATCTATTTTTCGAACTTTAGCGGGAAGCGTTGGGCCATCTTTTAAGGTGACGCCAATTCTCAATTTGTCTAAATCGGACTCGCTAGGATCACCTTCAACTTGAACCCAATAGGTTTTAAAGGTCTTCTTTTTAGGCTGAGTGAGCTTTGCTTGTAACTTACCATCGTTAGTGAGTAACAATAAGCCTTCGCTGTCTCTATCTAAGCGGCCAGCGGCGTAAATATCAGGAATGGGAATAAAATCTTTTAATGTTTTACGTCCCTCGTCATCAGTAAACTGGCAAAGTACGTCAAATGGCTTATTAAAAAGCACTAATTTTCTTTCTTCAGGTGGTACTACCTGTTTATGTTTGCGCGGGTTAGAGCGTGCATTTTTTTTGGCGTAATGGGGGCGTTTCGCTGCTGTGGTGCGTTTAAAGGTCACTGTTACAATCGAGCATGTGAGTTTAACTTGACAGTTTACAAGGGTTTTCTCCTGTTTGGAATTTGATTTATGCGATCGATTCGCTATGATGATTCATCCAAAATTTTAACCTCGTGCCCATTATAGGGAACTCTAGTGTTCTACCCGTAAAAAGTAGGAAGCAAAATGAAAGATAATTCTCCAACTATCATTTATACCGAAACTGATGAAGCTCCGGCATTGGCTACATATTCTTTATTGCCAATCATTAAGCGTTTCACTCAAGCTGCTGGTGTAAATGTTGAAACTCGTGATATTTCTTTATCTGGTCGTGTGATCGCTAACTTCCCTGAGTACCTCAAACCAGAGCAGCGTATAGGTGATGCTTTGGCTGAGTTAGGTCAAATGGCAAAAACACCAGAAGCAAACATTATTAAGCTTCCAAACATCAGTGCGTCTATCCCTCAGTTAAAAGCGTGTATTGCTGAACTACAAGCTCAGGGTTATGAGTTACCAAATTACCCTGATGAACCGAAAACGGATGAAGAAAAGTCAGTAAAAGCGGTTTATGACAAGATCAAAGGTAGTGCTGTTAACCCAGTGCTTCGTGAAGGTAACTCAGACCGTCGTGCGCCTAAATCAGTAAAAAACTATGCGCAAAAGAACCCACATTCAATGGGTGCTTGGGCAAAAGATTCTAAGTCACACGTAGCACACATGGCAGACGGTGATTATGTCAGCTCTGAGCAATCAGTGACTATTGCTGATGAAACCTCAGTTGATATCGTGCTTACCCAAGCCGATGGCAGCAAAACTACCCTTAAATCAGGTATTGCTTTACAAACAGGTGAAGTGATTGATTCGGCAGTGATGAGCCAAAAAGCTTTGGTTGAGTTTTTTGAAGCAGAAATTGAAAAAGCAAAACAAGAAGATGTATTGCTATCGCTTCATTTGAAAGCCACCATGATGAAAGTGTCAGATCCGATTATGTTCGGTCACTGCGTAAAAGCTTTCTACAAGCCTGTTTTTGATAAATATACTGCTGAATTTGAAGAGTTGGGTGTAGATGCAAGCAACGGCTTTGGTGATGTTGTAGCAAAAATTCAAAACTTACCAGAAACAAAACGTGCTGAAATCGAAGCTGATATTGAAGCTGTCTATGCTGCTCGTCCTCCATTAGCTATGGTTGACTCTGATCGTGGTATTACCAACCTACACGTGCCAAGTGACATCATTATCGATGCTTCTATGCCTGCGGCAATTCGTAGCTCGGGTCAAATGTGGGGACCAGATGGTAAGCAAAAAGATACCAAGTACATGATCCCAGATCGTAGCTACGCAAGTGTGTATGCTGAAACTGTGAACTTCTGTAAAGAACATGGTGCATTTGATCCAAGCACTATGGGTAGCGTACCAAACGTTGGTTTGATGGCTCAAAAAGCAGAAGAGTACGGCAGCCATGATAAAACGTTTGAAATGTCAGCTGATGGTGTTGTGACTGTAGTTGATGCTGCCGGTAACGAGCTAATGAAGCAAACTGTTGCTCAAGGTGACATTTTCCGTATGTGTCAGGTTAAAGACGCGCCAATTCGTGATTGGGTGAAACTTGCCGTAAATCGTGCGCGTCTAACTAGTACCCCAGCGGTATTCTGGTTGAATGAAGAACGTGCTCACGATGCTCAGTTAATTGCTAAAGTAAATGAATATCTAAAAGAACACGATACTTCTGGTCTTGAGATTTACATCATGGCTCCTCAAGAGGCGACGCGTTTCTCTTTAACTCGTATTAAAGAAGGTAAAGATACAATTTCTGTTACCGGTAACGTGTTACGTGATTACCTAACAGACTTGTTCCCAATCTTAGAGCTTGGTACCAGTGCGAAGATGCTTTCTATCGTTCCTCTAATGAATGGCGGTGGTTTATTCGAGACTGGTGCTGGTGGTAGTGCACCTAAGCACGTTCAGCAGGTTCAAAAAGAAAACCATCTACGTTGGGATTCTTTAGGTGAGTTTCTAGCATTAGGCGCTTCATTAGAGCACTTAAGCCAAAACACAGGCAATGCAAAAGCTATGGTGCTTTCAAAAGCACTTGATGAAGCGATTGGCCAATTCTTAGATACCAATAAGTCGCCTTCACGCCGTGTTGGTGAGTTGGATAACCGTGGTAGCCATTTCTACTTGGCTATGTATTGGGCTAATGCAATGAAAGCACAAACTGAAGATGCAGCTCTTGCTGAGCAGTTTACTGCAATTTCAGAGCAGCTTTCTGCCAATGAAGATAAGATTGTTGCTGAGCTAAATAAAGCACAAGGCCCGGCAGTAGATTTAGGTGGTTATTATCGTCCAGATGTTGCTATGACTGAATCGGCAATGCGTCCAAGTGAAACTCTAAACGCTATTTTGGCTTAATGAGTATGTGTGGCTGAGAATTAGTTTTCAGCCACGCTGTGAAGCGAGTAAATAAAAAGGCAGGTTTAAACCTGCCTTTTTTACTGGTTAAATGCCCAAATTTTTTATTATTTTACTGGCGTAATTGCTGATGCATGCATGCCTTTGGGGCCTTGTTCAACTTGATACTCTACTGGTTGCCCAGCTTTTAGGGTACGATACCCATCCATATCAATAATTGAATAGTGTGCAAAAATGTCTTCGCCGCCTTCATCAGGACAAATAAACCCAAATCCCTTGGCGTTGTTGAACCACTTCACAGTTCCGCTTGCCATACTTCCACTTCCTTCTGTTGTCAACTTCCCGTTAAGATAGTAAAACTAAATAGCGGGGAAACGATCACCGCTCGGCAACCAGAATGTAATTATGAAAAGAAGATGTCAAGATAAAATTAACAAAAATATAACAAGAGTGTGTTTTTTTGACAAAGCCTGTAGTATTTACGGCTATTTTAGAAGAGGTATGACCAGATAATGAGTAACGTGGGTAGCATTGAAGAATTAGAGGAAAGTCTTGAAACCGAACTTCGTCCACCATCTATGTATCAAGTGGTATTAAATAATGACGACTATACCCCTATGGACTTCGTTGTTGACGTTTTACAGATATTTTTTAACAAAAATGTTGAAGAAGCAACGGAGATCATGCTTGCAATTCATCACAAAGGAAAAGGAATTTGTGGTGTATTTACACTTGATGTTGCCGAAACAAAAGTAGTGCAAGTAAACCAGTTTTCACGGGAAAATGAACATCCTTTACTATGCACGCTAGAGAAAATATGAAAATAGATTACGCTAAGAGTATGGGAATTTTTTTTGGGGGCGCCTATGCTGAATAAAGATCTTGAAGTCACATTAAATGTGGCCTTTCAACAAGCCAAAGAATCACGGCATGAATACATGACTGTGGAGCATTTATTGTTGGCGTTGCTGGATAATCCTTCTGCTCGTGAAGCTTTAGTTTCATGTGGTGCTGATATAGAAAGACTCAGAAATGAAGTTGAACGCTTTATCAACCAGACAACTCCGCTCCTCACCGAACCAGATTTAGAAAAAGAAACGCAGCCTACTCTTGGTTTTCAGCGTGTATTGCAGCGTGCAGTATTCCACGTACAATCTTCAGGTCGTAACGAAGTTACTGGTGCTAACGTATTGGTGGCCATATTTAGTGAGCAAGAATCACAGGCTGTATATTTGCTTCGTCGTTGCGATATTACACGTTTGGATGTGGTTAATTTTATTTCGCATGGAGTGAGTAAATCAGATCCGGAAGATGGCTCGGTGAGTTTCGAACCGACAGAAAATGAGACCGAGTCAGAAGAAGACACCAGTAAACTTGCTCAATTTACTTCCAATCTAAACAAACAAGCTGAACAAGGGTTAATTGACCCTTTAATCGGGCGAAACCTAGAAATAGAGCGTACCATTCAAACCCTTTGCCGTCGCCGTAAAAACAATCCTTTATTAGTTGGGGAAGCTGGCGTAGGCAAAACCGCAATTGCAGAAGGTTTGGCTTACCTCATCCATACCGATTCAGTCCCTGAAGTGATCAAAAATGCCACAGTTTATTCGCTTGATTTGGGAGCTTTGCTTGCAGGAACTAAATATCGTGGTGATTTCGAAAAACGCTTTAAAGGGCTGCTGAAAGAATTAGCAGAAGATGAGCATGCCATTTTATTCATTGATGAGATTCATACCATAATTGGGGCTGGTGCTGCTTCTGGTGGCGTAATGGACGCCTCTAACTTATTAAAGCCGTTACTTTCTAGCGGAAATTTGCGTTGTATGGGGTCGACCACATTCCAAGAGTTCCAAAATATCTTTGATAAAGATAAGGCTTTGGCACGCCGTTTTCAAAAGATAGATATTACAGAACCTAGCGTTGCAGAAACGACTTTGATCTTAAAAGGGTTAAAACCAAAGTATGAAGAACACCATGCTGTTCGGTACACACAGTCAGCATTAAGTGCTGCCGCTCGATTATCGGATAAGCATATTAATGACCGTCACTTACCCGATAAAGCCATTGATGTGATTGATGAAGCGGGTGCGCGAATGGCGATGCAACCGCAAAGCAAGCGCAAGAAGACAATCGGTCAAACTGAGATTGAAGAAATCATTGCCAAGATTGCTCGCATTCCTGAGAAGACCGTTACCGCTTCGGATAAAGATTTACTTAAAAATCTTGAGCGCAATTTGAAAATGGTGGTGTTTGGTCAGGATAAAGCTGTAGAGTCTTTATCGTCGGCAATCCGTTTATCTCGAAGTGGTTTATCGAATGAAACTAAACCTGTAGGTAGCTTTTTATTAGCAGGTCCAACAGGTGTGGGTAAAACTGAGGTAACAAATCAACTTGCATCTTGCTTAGGCATGAAGCTCGTTCGATTTGATATGTCAGAGTATATGGAAGCTCATGCGGTTGCTCGTTTAATCGGAGCGCCTCCAGGGTATGTTGGCTATGAGCAAGGTGGATTACTTACCGATGCGGTTATTAAACAACCTCATTGTGTCGTCTTGTTGGATGAAATCGAAAAAGCGCACCCCGATGTTTATAACTTACTTTTACAAGTTATGGATCACGGTACACTGACTGATAACAATGGTCGTAAAGCCGATTTTAGAAACGTGACACTGGTTATGACGACTAATGCGGGTGTTCAAGAAACACAAAAGCAATCTATTGGTTTCCAGCAGCAAGATCACAGTGCCGATGCCATGGCTGAAATCAATCGTGTCTTTTCTCCTGAGTTTAGAAACCGTTTAGATTCAATTATATGGTTTAACCATTTAGACATGACCATCATTGCCAAAGTGGTTGATAAGTTCTTAGTAGAGCTTCAAGCTCAGTTAGATGAAAAGTCTGTCACTATGGTAGTCAGTGATGAAGCAAGAACGCTTCTAGCAGAAAAAGGCTATGATAAAGCCATGGGAGCAAGACCTATGGGTCGTGTCGTTACCGAATTGATCAAGCGTCCTTTGTCAGATGAAATTCTATTTGGTGAACTTGAAGCTGGAGGAACGGCTTATATTGATGCAAAAGATGGTGAAATAGTCGTTACAGCAAAGAGCAAAGAAAAACTAGTAAATTAGCGTTAGTACTAGCTACAAAAAAACCCGGTTTATCCGGGTTTTTTATTATCTAGATATTCTTATCTAGGAGTGAAGTCTAATTAGCGTGCGCGGAATACGATACGGCCTTTAGTTAAGTCGTAAGGAGTCAATTGCACGGTGACTTTGTCTCCAGTAAGAATGCGGATGTAGTTCTTGCGCATTTTTCCAGAAATGTGTGCAATCACAACGTGACCGTTTTCAAGTTCTACACGAAACATTGTGTTTGGCAAGGTCTCAAGGATTGTGCCTTGCATTTCAATGTTGTCTTCTTTCGCCATTAATTAAGTATCCCATTAGCCTTCAAATATAAAATCGGGCGTATCATGCCCCAATTTCTGATGTAAGTAAAGGGGCGGTGCATAAAACATGACCTTCAGCAGCTGGTTGACAAGATTATGACTATGGAGAAAGCTCTTCTTGAATAAGCCAACCCGCATCGGTCAGTAATTGGTACGGCTGATACTTGGTTTTGTAATTCATCTTTCGGCAAGCATCAATTTGATAACCAAGATAAACATAGTCTTTATTAAGTTGCTTAGCCAGTTCGATGGTTAGCAAAATCATATGACTACCCAAAGAATGTTTATGGTATTCAGGATCAAAAAAACTGTAAATCGCACTGATGTTTTTACTTAAAACATCAATAACAGCAACACCAATTAAGCGTTTCTCATCATAGACTTCAATATAGTTATCGTTTAACCAGTCACATAACAAGAATTGGTCAAATTGTTCTTGAGATGCAGGATACATAGAACCATCTTGGTGACGTTTATTAATATACTTTTCGTACAGAGGGTAATAGTCTGAATTTATTTGGGTTGTATGGCGCCATGTAAACTGATGATTTTGCTTTAAAGTCCGTTTTTGTCGGCGCGATGGTTTAAAGTCTATGGCAGGAATTCTGATGGACTGACAGGCTGAACAACTTGGGCAATGTGGCTTGTATATGGCGTTACCGCTGCGTCGAAATCCCAGACCGAGCATGCGCTCATATAAACCTGCTTCAACAACAGTGTCTGTCAGAGTGAGTAACTGTTCTTGTTTATCATCTAGATAACTGCAGGGAAATGCTTGAGTTAACCCCAAATATATCGCGTTTTCTTTGGGTGACGTTGTTTCTGTCATGACTTACTCCCTCAATACAACGGGTTTCCAACAGTCTGAAACTGTATTTTTTTCTCTTAATACTGATAATAGCTGGATAAAGTCTTTTCGGGATATTTCTTTTGCTCCCATACTCTGCAAGTGTGGGTTCATAAGTTGGGTGTCCAATAATTCATACTCTGAAGCTTGTAGATGCATATCTAAGGCTATCATGGCAATTTTTGAGGCATTGGTCTTAGTGTGAAACATTGATTCTCCACAAAACACTTTACCTACTGAAATGCCGTATAAACCACCAATAAGTCCATCATTTTCCCAAACTTCAATTGAGTGTGCTTGACCCAAATGATGAAGTTTGATGTATGCTTGCTCAATGGCTTTTGTAATCCATGTACCTTGTTCATCGGCTCTAAGATTTGCACATTGATGTATGACTTGGTCAAAAGCATGATTAATGGTAATTTTCCAGTTATGTCTTCGATTAAACTTAGCTAAACTTTTACTGATATGGAGTTGGCCGGGAAGAATAATTGCTCTTGGATCGGGTGACCACCATAAGACAGGGTCGTCTTCATTAAACCATGGGAAAATACCACTATAATAAGCTTGTAACAAACGCTTCGAGCTTAAATCACCGCCTACAGCTAATAAGCCGTTAGGCTCATCAAGAGCGTGATTGACAGGTGGAAAGGAAACAGTGTCATCGGATAAAAAAGTTAATGATTGCAAATTCGTACTTTATTGAAGTCATCAATGTTTATAACTTAACGGAAATCGACCTATGTTAAAACCCATAAACTATTTTCTATTAATATTACTGATATTAAGCAGTTATACGTTTGCTGGCCCATACGATCGAAATACAGCGCAGCCCGTAGAAAAAGTAGTATACGGTGGTGTCATTTCTGTACGTAATATTACCAAGCAAGAACTAATAAAAGACAGAAATCAAGGGTGGAGAACTTTTGGAGGTGCCTTGTTAGGTGGCGTTATCGGGAATCAATTTGGTAAAGGTTCTGGGCGAGATGTAGCAACAGCTTTAGGGGCGATCATTGGTGGAGGAATCGCTCGAAATAACCACCGGCCCGAGTATAGAACTTATAAGTTAGTTGAGTTAATGATAAAACAAGACGATGGACAAACAGTTCGGGTAATTCAGGACTTTGATCCAGGGATGGTATTTCATCCAAAAGATAAAGTCAGAGTTGTTTATTTAACAGGGTTTGTGAGAGTCGACAAAGCGATGTAGCAATAAAAAAACCTCCAGCAACGGAGGTTTTTTATTGAAGTAAAGCTATCAATTCAGCTTAGAAGCCGCGTGGAAGGGTAACTGTGCCACCTAAAGAGAATAGGTAGTCTAACCAATATTCTTTCGGTAGTTTTCCTTCTGTATTATCAGCTGATTTCTTTGTAGAAGGCTTTGCTTTTTTCTCAGCCTTTGGTTTAGCCGTTTCTTTTTTTACTTCTACAACAGGACTGCTTTCAGAGCCAAATGATGCAAGCATAGTTTCTAGCTCGCTGAAACGCATTGACTTACCACCATCAATTTTATACCAGCTTCCCTTTTGTTCTATGGTTACATCACGACCTTCATGCTTTTTTATTGCTGCCGTGAGTGCTGAGATAGTCTCTTCTTTGCTTAATGTCGCCATGGGTTATAACCTAATTATTATTAAACTGTTACAAAACAATTGAGTGATTTTAGCGTTTATTTGTGGAAAATGTCCAATTTCCAGCGTCATTCGCCGAATTTAGAGTCAAATAGCAGGTTTTAGCGTGATAAAATTCAAAAAAAACTAATAGCTTTCGTGTGAGATATAAAATGATAACTCGTGATGAATTGGTAAAATACCTTGATGATTATTTACAAACATTCAAATTTAAGGATTACGCGCCTAACGGTTTGCAGGTAGAAGGTAAGAATAATATATCAAACATAGTAACTGGTGTGACAGCCAGCCAAGCTTTAATCGATGCCGCAATTGAGGTAAATGCGGATGCGATTTTGGTACATCATGGGTATTTTTGGAAAGGTGAACCACAAGTCATTACCGGAATGAAACAGAAGCGAATTAAGGCGCTGTTAATTAACGACATTAATTTGATGGGCTATCACTTGCCTGTTGATGCTCATCATCAAGTTGGAAATAACGTCCAATTAGGGAAAAAGCTAGGAATACACAATATTCAAGTTGTTGAAAGTGTCTCGCAAGATCTACTATGGCAAGGCGAATTGAGCAAAGCTATTTCGGCTAGTGAATTCAAAAATCAGTTAACGCAAACCCTTGGCAGAGAAGCGCTCCATATCGGGGATGTAAAGCAAGTAATCAAATCTATTGCTTGGTGTACTGGTGGTGCACAAGATTATATCGATACAGCTGCTCAACTAGGCGTTGATGCCTATATCAGCGGTGAAGTTTCTGAAAGAACTTTCCATAGTGCTGTTGAGCAAGGGATTCATTATTTTGCTGCAGGACATCATGCTACAGAAAGGTTCGGCATTCAGGCTCTTGGAGAACACCTTGCTAACCAATTTGATTTGAAGCATCAATTTATAGATATTCCTAATCCAGTCTAATACGTTAAATTCTGTTCATAATTCACTATCAACACGCCATTCTTGCTAAATTAGCCGCATTGTAAGTTGATGTGGAAAAGTTATGAGTGGTGTTGCTGTTAGTTTATCGAGTACTAATTGTTGCCTGCCGTCATCCAGAAGTATAACTGAAGCTGAGATTAGGCATGTAATGAGCTTAAGGAAAGAAAAAGACCTTGTGGATTCGACTACATCCGGTGATAAGGCAAAAGACTGGGTTTGCGGAACATCAAAGGTAAGAGCAACACACGCGATATATCAAATTTATCACGCTCAATACTGCAGGGAAGCAATGTACGCTATGGCAGAGTTCATGAGTTATGTTGGAAATGAGAGTGAGTTAAGGCCTAAGGTTACACTAGAAAGTGAAGGGCGCTATCGTTTCGCCATTGTAGATGATAATCAAGATGAAATAGTTACATTAAATAAAGATCTTACTTGGATAAATTTACCAACAACCCCCACTGTTATAGTCTCGCCACCTGTATCGTTTCCTGATGAGAGAACCAGCTTGCTAGAAGAGCATACTGCTTCAGGACATAACCTTCCTCGAGTAAAAGTGAGTTCGACAGCCGAACGCTCGCCTAGAGTTGAAAACTCAATGACAAAGCATTGGTTGAAATCTCTTCAGGACGATGCTTACCAAGCCCCCGGTGCAAAATACACATTTGAACAAATTAGGAACATGGAGCCTGATGTACTAGACAGAAACAAAAGCTATTTCCAGTTACTTTTCCCTACAAGTCAAAAGCATGAAAGCAAAGGTAAAGGCGCTTTACTAACCAAGCCTATGGCGGTTGAGATACAAGAGAGCGAGCATTTACAACAGTGTGTTGCAGCACGTTTAGATTTTATGCTGGATTTCTGGGGGTTGAAACGTGAAGGTAATCGAGTTTCTATTACTGATGAAGTTAAAGCTCAAAGTAGGTGGGAAAAGGCAACATACGACCATAATATGGACCGCATTTGTCAAACAGTGCAATTTTTAAAACAAGTGGGTTTTGAAGATTGTGCTATGAGTTTACATGATGTTCTCACTGAGTATTTACCAGTTAACGCAGCAAGAGGTAGAGATAAAAGTAAACTAGAAAAAGTTACGTTAACTTTAAGACAGAAATTAGATGCTCAAAATTTGGGGTATCGGGTCGTAAGCTTATAATCAAAAGATTAGGGCGTGAATATGGTCTAGTTTGGAGAGCAGAGGGCTTTGTTTACTAAGCCCTCTGATGCTAGTGTGAGTTAATTATTTTACACGCATACCTGGTTGTGCGCCTTCATGGGGCTCTAAAATCCAAAGATCTTTGCCACCAGGACCTGCGGCTAACACCATACCTTCAGAAATACCAAACTTCATTTTACGTGGAGCAAGGTTTGCAACCATAACCGTAAGCTTACCTTCTAAATCTTCAGGGTTATAGGCAGACTTAATGCCCGCAAATACTTGTTTGGTTTCGCCACCTAAATCGAGTTGGAATTTAAGCAGTTTATCAGCGCCTTCAACGTGTTCGGCTTTAGCAATTTTTGCAATGCGAAGATCTAACTTAGCAAAGTCATTAAATTCGATGGTATCTGAGATTGGATCATCAGCAAGTGGACCTGTAGCTTCTGGCTGTGCAGGAGCAGTCGCAGCTTCTAAGTGTTCTTTAGACGCTTCAACCATAGTATTCACTTTATCCATTTCAATACGTTGCATCATAGGTTTGAATGCATTGATTTCATGGTTAGCAAAATCAGCATCTAGGCTATCCCAAGTCAGTTCAACATTCATGAAGGCTTCAACATCTTGTGATAGACGTGGAAGAACAGGCTTCAAGTAAGTCACTAGAACACGGAATAGATTTAATGCCGTGCTGCATACTTGGTGAGCTAAAGGTTGCTTGTCTTCTTCCTTGATAAGCTTCCAAGGTTCCATTTCAGCAACGTAAGCGTTGGCGATATCAGCCAGTGCCATAATGTCACGCATGGCTTTACCAAATTCACGGGCTTCATAGCTTTCAGCGATCGCATCTTTCTTAGCAATAAATTGCTCGATAAGTGCTTTATCTTCGATAGCCGCTAACTTTCCATCAAAACGTTTTTTGATAAAACCAGCAGTGCGAGAAGCAAGGTTTACTAATTTACCAACTAAGTCAGAATTCACACGTTGAGCAAAATCTTCAAGGTTCAGATCTAAATCATCAATACGGCTGTTTAGCTTGGCTGCATAATAATAACGTAGGTACTCAGGATCTAAATGCTCAAGATAAGTACGAGCCTTGATGAAAGTGCCTTTCGACTTAGACATTTTGGCACCGTTAACCGTGACAAAGCCATGAACATACACGTTGTTAGGTTGGCGATAGCCAGAACCTTTAAGCATTGCAGGCCAGAATAAGCTGTGGAAGTACATGATGTCTTTACCGATGAAGTGATACACTTCAGCATCAGAATCTTGCTTCCAGAATTCGTTGAAATCTAAGTCACCACGTTTGTCACACAGATTTTTGAATGACCCCATATAACCGATAGGTGCATCTAGCCAAACGTAGAAGTATTTGCCTTCAGCACCTGGAATTTCAAAACCGAAATATGGTGCGTCACGAGTGATATCCCATTGTTGTAGACCTTGCTCAAACCATTCATTCAGCTTATTCGCCATTTCTTGTTGTAGTGAACCTGAGTGAGTCCATTCTTTCAGCATGTCTTCAAACGCAGGTAAGTCGAAGAAGAAGTGCTCAGTATCTTTCATTACTGGTGTAGCACCAGAAACCGCTGATTTAGGGTTAATTAAATCTGTCGGGCTATAGGTCGCGCTACACACATCGCAGTTATCACCGTATTGTTCTTCAGCCTTACATTTTGGGCAAGTGCCTTTTACAAAGCGATCTGGTAAGAACATGGATTTTTCAGGATCGAATAGCTGAGAAATGGTACGCGTCTTGATGTAACCGTTTTCTTTTAGCTTAAGATAAATTTCACTCGCCAACGATTTGTTTTCTTCACTGTGAGTAGTGTGATAGTTATCGAAAGCGATTCTAAAATCGGCAAAATCTTGCTCATGTTCTTTTTGAACTGCAGCAATCATTTCTTCTGGCTTAATACCCATTTGTTGAGCTTTAAGCATGATTGGGGTGCCATGAGCGTCGTCAGCACAAACGAAATGACATTCATGACCACGAAGCTTTTGATAACGTGTCCAAATATCAGTTTTGATAAAACCAAGCATGTGGCCTAGATGAATAGAGCCGTTGGCGTATGGAAGTGCATAAGTCGCTAAGATTTTGCGTTGAGTGTCAGCCATTTTCTTATTTCGTATAAATATTTCGTACAATTGCTGGCATCTTAACTGATGTGCTTGAATTTTTCATTAATGAAAGTGGATTAGCGGGCTTATTTGTAATCAAAAAAAATACTTTGGATAAATATTTAAGTTTATTGATGTGTTCGCTCTAAAAATAATCGCTCAACAAGACGAATATCACGTTTATCTGGTAAACTTGGGCAAATTTTTCTGCGGGTTGCGTAAACGCATTATGAATCCACCAAATCAGAACTCTTCACCTTTATTAAAATCGGTTAAGCATGTAATTGCCGTTGCATCGGGTAAAGGTGGTGTTGGTAAGTCAACAACCACGGTAAACCTTGCACTTGCAATGGCGAAAACTGGAGCGAAAGTTGGAGTATTAGATGCGGATATTTATGGTCCGTCTATCCCACTTATGCTTGGAGTAGAGAGCTTCAAGCCTGATGCGGTTGGTGATAAGAAAATGACGGCAGCATCGGTTCACGGTATTACTGCTCAATCCATTGGTTTTTTAATCAACAGTGAAGATGCCGCTATCTGGCGTGGTCCAATGGCGGCAGGTGCATTAACGCAATTAATGAACGAAACGGCTTGGCCTGAGCTAGATTATCTATTTGTTGATATGCCTCCAGGTACTGGGGATATCCAGTTAACGCTATCTCAAAAAGTGCCTTTAACAGGTGCCGTAATCGTAACCACACCTCAAGATGTTGCTTTATCTGATGCTCGGAAAGGGATTCAGATGTTCCAAAAGGTTAACGTGCCAATTTTGGGCGTAGTGGAAAATATGAGCATTCATATTTGTAGCCAATGTAACCATCAAGAACCTATTTTTGGTGAACAAGGTGGCAAACGCACCGCAGAACAATATCAAGTTCCATTTTTGGGAGCATTACCGTTACAACTCAGTATTCGGGAAGCTATGGATATGGGTAAGCCAACTTTGGTTTCAGACCCAGACTCTGCCATTAGTGATTTATATATTCAGATTGCTAACCAAATTGTGAAGCAAGTTGCAGCTCAGCAACAATCAAGTGTCTCTATTAGTATTTCAGATGATGAGTAAGGTATAAGTATGAATTCTCAGCAGTGTGTGATCATCGCTATCGCAGGAGCTTCAGCCTCAGGAAAGAGTTTAATTGCAAGGACGATTTTTGATGAACTTAGACGTGATCTAGGAACGGACCAAATTGCCGTAATTAACGAAGATGCCTACTATCATGATCAAAGCCACATGACGATGGAAGAAAGAGTTAAAACTAACTATGACCATCCACAGTCTATGGATCACGCTTTACTTAGAGAGCACCTTTTGGATCTGAAAGCGGGAAATGATATTGAGATCCCGCAATATTGCTATGTAACTCATACTCGCAAGCCTGATGAGACAAACCATATCACGCCTAAAAAAGTCATTATTCTTGAGGGAATTTTACTGCTGACCGACCCTAAGCTAAGAGAGCTTTTTGATGCGAGCGTGTTCATGGATACTCCGCTAGATATCTGCTTCTTACGTCGTTTACAGCGTGATGTTGAAGAGCGTGGTCGTACAATGGAGTCGGTTATCTCACAGTATAAAAAGACTGTTCGCCCTATGTTTATGCAGTTTATAGAACCTTCTAAGCAATATGCTGATATTATTGTTCCAAGAGGCGGTAAAAACCGTATTGCAACCGACATTTTAAAAGCCAGAATTCAGCATTTATTGGCGAAGTAACCCACTAGCTAAGGTTATTGATGTTAGTGGAAGGACATTGTATTTGGCACAAGGAATCTAATTAGAAATGCGATTAACTGATATTGAAATCGAAAAAGCGTTAGACAACCAAGAAATTATTATTACTCCACGACCAGAGCCCGAAGCTATTTCGGGAGTCAGCATGGATGTTCGATTAGGTAATCAGTTTCGTGTATTTAAAGATCACACCGCACCATTCATTGATTTAAGTGGTCCTAGCGCTGATGTGCAAGCGGCACTAGACAGAGTTATGAGCGAGCAAATTGATATTCCTGATGGGGAAGCATTCTTCCTTCATCCTGGGGAATTAGCGCTCGCTGTGACTTATGAAAGTGTTACTTTACCCCCAGATATTGTGGGTTGGTTAGACGGTCGCTCGTCATTGGCTCGATTGGGGTTGATGGTACACGTTACAGCTCATCGTATTGATCCAGGCTGGCAAGGAAAAATTGTTTTAGAGTTTTACAACAGTGGCAAATTGCCGCTGGCATTGCGACCAAACATGACCATTGGCGCGTTGAACTTTGAGCGACTTTCTACTCCAGTAGCTAGACCTTATAACAAACGTAAAAGTGCCAAGTATAAAGATCAACAAGAAGCTGTAGCCAGTCGTATTAGTCAGGATTGATAATGCAGAAGTTATGGATTAATGGTCAGAGTGAATCTGATTTGCAGGGAAAGCATTGCAACGCCTTTGATCGAGGAATGGCCTATGGTGATGGACTATTTGCAACAATGCGAATAGATTCACATGGGCAAATTCAGTTTCTTGATACTCATATCCAGCGGCTTACTCAAGCCGCCTTTAGACTAAATATAAAAGTAGATCAGCAATACTGGAGTCCTAATTCAGCTTTACTCGAACATCTAAAGGAAGTCTCGCTTCAACATCCTTTGCAAGGGCTAAAACTCCTCATTACTCGTGGTGTCGGTGGTCGAGGCTATCAAGCACCTGATTCATCTAGTGTTACTGAGTTGGTTTCAGTATTTCCACTGCCAGAACAATATTCAAATTGGCAAAAGCAAGGTATAAAGCTTCAAAGTTCAGCTATCAAATTAGCTAAGCAACCGATATTAGCTGGAATGAAACACTTGAACCGTTTAGAACAAGTGATGATCAAATCTCAATCATTGAGTGAAGGTTTTCAAGATTGGCTGGTCATGGATACTGACGATATGGTGATTGAATCATCAATGGCTAATATCTTTTTTCATGATGGTGAAAAGTGGTTAACGCCGTGCCTTTCCAAAAGTGGGGTATCGGGCGTGATGCGTGAACAAGTCATTCAGAGGTTACTTGAATCTGGTGAGCACGTTGAAGTTCAGTCCATCCCCAAAGAAAAATTTCAGCATATGCAACATTCTTTTATCACCAATAGCTTGATGGGCGTGGTTGATATTGTGCAAATAGATGACAAGGTGTTCGATAAAAGTTCGATAACTGAGACTCTGAGATCTCAGTTAGGAGTCAGCTTATGAAATGGCTGAAAATAGTGCTTTCTGTTTTGTTTATTACTGTGATTGCATCAGTGTTTGTTGTTAAGCACCAAGTCGAAGCATACATGAAGACGCCAATGAAAATCTCAGAATCGAGAGAATTGTGGGTCGAGAATGGCGCTTCGATGACAGGAACTCTAAATAAACTGGTACGTCAGGGAGATCTTACTGAGGTTTGGAAATTCAAACTCTACCTTAAGCTCTACCCCGAACATCAAAATCTACAAAAAGGCGTGTATCAGTTAACACCTCAAGATACACCGCTTTCACTCATTACTAAGTTAAACACGGGTGATGTTAAAAAATATCGCGTGACTTTGATTGAAGGGCATACGATTCAACAATGGTTAGCACTGCTTCAACGTCAACCAAGACTGGTAGTGGATAACAACATTTTTGAACAAGTCTTGGAGCTCAATGGAGACACATCAGGTAAACCTGAAGGAAAGTTCTTTCCAGATACTTATCAATATACGTCTTCGACAAAGCTGGTGGATATTCTTAACCAAAGCTATAAAAAGATGCAGGCTGAATTACAGCAAATTTGGGATAATCGAGCTAAAAATGTTCAGGTTAGTAATTCATACGAGTTGCTAATTTTGGCATCCATCATCGAAAAAGAAACGGCAAAACCGAGTGAGCGAGATATCATCTCAGCGGTATTCAATAATCGTTTACGCAAGAGAATGCGTCTGCAAACGGATCCTACGGTTATCTATGGAATGGGTGAAAGGTTTAAGGGAAATATTACTCGTAAAGATCTTAGGGAAAAAACACCATTTAATACCTATCGAATAAATGGGTTGCCACCGACTCCAATTGCGGCACCAAGTCTTGCATCCATTCAAGCCGCAGCGCATCCTGCTGATGTAAATTACTTATATTTTGTTTCTAGAAATGATGGCAGTCATATTTTTTCTAAAACATTAAGACAACACAATCGTGCTGTGAATCAGTACCAGAGAAATAGAAAATGACCGTAGAACAAGGCAAATTTATTGTTATTGAGGGCCTTGAAGGTGCTGGAAAATCTAGCGCCATCAATTTAGTTCGTGATTATATTGAAAAACACACTGGGCAAACCATTGTTTGCACTCGTGAGCCGGGTGGCACACCATTGGCTGAAAAAATGCGTGATCTAGTAAAAGTAGCTGATGACAATGATCCTCTTTGTGATGAATCAGAATGTTTACTTATTTATGCCGCAAGAGCACAGCTGATTGCCAACGTGATCAAACCAGCACTTGATAAAGGTGAATGGGTGATTGGAGATAGGCATAACTTATCTTCATTAGCCTATCAGGGAGGAGGGCGCGGTTTATCCAACCTCGTAGATTCATTAAGTGAAATTACCTTGCAAGGATTTAAACCTGACTTAACCTTGTATTTGGATATCGATCCTCAATTGGGTTTGTCACGTGCTGCAAACCGAGGAGCGCTCGATCGAATTGAACAACAAAAATTGGATTTTTTCCAACGTGCTAGAGCTCGATATTTACAAGAAGCATCAAAAGATGATTCTATTTATGTGATTGATGCAAGTCAGAATATTACCGAAGTTCATAAAGACATTATTAGCGCACTACAGGCGATGCCATGGTTAAATTAACTCAACTCTCTTGGTTAGATGATGCAAGGCAGGTTTTTTATAATCAGCTGAATAGTGATAGCTTGCCACATGCACAGCTGTTGGGCATCGAATCTGGCTATGGAGCTGAGTTATTGCTGGCACACCTTGCGCAAACGGCATTATGCGAAAAGCTCACGTCAAAAGGCGCTTGTGGTTTTTGTCGGGGCTGTCATCTAGTTGAAGCTGGAAATCACCCTGATTTACACACCATTAAACCAGATGGAAGCCAAATCAAGGTGGATCAAGTTCGTCAGCTTTGCCAAAGTCTTGCAACTACAGCACAACAAAGTGGTCGTAGAGTGGCGGTGATTCATCATTGCGAAAAGTTGAACCAAGCGGCGGCAAATGCATTGTTAAAAACCTTGGAAGAGCCCGGTGACGATACCTTGCTCTTACTGCAAACGGACTCACCTAATTTATTGATGGCAACGATTTCGAGTCGTTGTCAAAAGCTAGCAATTAAAAAGCCGGATAAAAAGCAGATATTAGATTGGTTAAGTCAACATTCTGATGTCAAAGGTGATGCTACTTGGTGCATTCCTCTCGTTGGGGGGCCTCTCGAACTGATGTTGGCTATTGATTCTGGTCACTATCAAGCTTTGCTCAATTATCGAAAAGCTTGGTCAGAAAGCTTGAGCCTTGGGCATTTAAGCCAGAGTTTTCTTGCAACTAATGACCAAGATATTGTTGATGCTTTAGATGTCCTATATTTGGTGCTTCGTCAGTTTGTGCTTCAAGGAAAATACAATGATGCCTTATTACAATCAGGTGTCATTGCATTAGCATCTGAAGTAATGCAAGTTCGACAAAAACTCACCATGATGAGTAACATCAACGCGCCAGCATTGTGCCAGCAGTTTCTTATTAAATATCGTCATTTAGTTAACTCTTGATTTAGTTAATTTCTAAATTAGATTTCTCAATTATTGGATCACTGAGTCGATGCAGTCTTTTATAACATTCATTCAGCAACTTGAAATTCCTCAAGATACCCAGCGCTTGTTTCACGGCCGAGGCGGAAGGTATCCTCAATCAGAGCATTTGTGCTTGGATTGGTTTGAACCTGTTTTGTTAATAACGAGTTTTAAACTGTTAGAGGATAGTGAACTTGAGCAAATAGTGAATGCCATCAAACAAAGATGGCAACAACTAACCACCCAAAAACCTTTAAATTTGGTTTATCAGTTTCGCTCAGGTTTAGGCACAGAAACACAACTGATTTGTGGTGAAGTGCCTGAATCTCATATCGTCACTGAAAATGGTAATCAATTTAACGTTCATTTATTAAAAGGGCAAAACCACGGTCTTTTTCTTGATATGAGAAATGGTCGCCAGTGGGTGCAACAAAACGCACAAGGCAAAAAAGTGCTTAACTTGTTTGCCTATACTTGTGGCTTTTCTATTGCAGCATTAGCTGGTGGGGCAGAATCAGTAGTAAATATTGATATGAGCAAAGGGGCGCTATCAATAGGAAAACGCAATCATAACCTTAATGACTTTGTTGGAAATGCGAGTTTCTATGGTCATGATATTTTTAAGTCTTGGGGTAAGCTCAAAAAACAAGGACCATACGATTTAATTATTGCCGATCCGCCAAGTAATCAAAAAGGTTCATTTGTAGCTACAAAGGACTATGTAAGATTACTTCGTAGATTACCTGAGCTGATGTCAGAACAGTGCGAATTACTTTTATGCTTAAATGCACCTGAATTAACACAAACGTTTTTGAAGCAACAGGTAGAAGAAGCAATGTGTGATGTAACTTTCGTCGAGCGTATTTCAAATCCGCTTGTTTACACCGACATAGATGAAGAAAAGTCGTTAAAGGTGTTTCATTACAAGAGAAAAGGCTGAAAGTCTTTCAGGTTTTTGTGATGAAACACTGTTGTTTGATACGTAGAACACACAATACGCTTACAAAACTGAAGGTTTTCTGTAATGTTTGCTTTTGTATTGCTATAATCCGCAGCAACAAAGAACAACAATAACCTTTGTACCCTACACAAGCTGCGGAGCAACAAATGGCAAACTACGAAAATCATGAAGCTTATTACCAAATCAAAGATGAAGTAATCAGCACTCTACCTCTAGATGAGTCACTTGTTCAGCAAGAAGAGCAAGATTAATAATAAGAAAGTATTTATTAAAGCCCGCAACAGCGGGCTTTTTTGTGTCTGGCTTAAGCTACACTTCAATAAAGTTTACGATAACGAAATAAAACATTCTCTCATCACTTATGACTAACTTGGTTCATCTGCATTAAAATTCATTCAAGGTTTATAGGAGTTTAGATTTAGCCCTCGTTTTAATACATTTATTACCTGAACGTTAAAAGTGCTCGGTTATCTTTCGTTCATAAATATTGTAAAAATAACAACAAGCAAGTTAATTTATAGTGATAATTTAACTGAGTAAAAATACTAACGATTAGAGTAAAAAGACTAATTCAATCAATTGTTAATCAGTAATTTCTCCCAGTGGCTAAGCAGTCATGATTTGCGTCACACAACTCGTATTCAAGCCTAAAAGTTGATTGTTCCATGCAATAAAGCTTTGTAGCTTTATTTGGAATGCGTCACAACTTTTAGGCTTATGATCAAATGAACGTTCAATCCGACAATAGTGACGTTTTATTCACTCAGGCTATTCAGCTTCATCAACAAGGTAAAATTGAACAAGCTCATTCTTGTTATCAACAATTGCTGTTTCAAAAGCCGAATCACCTATCAGCTTGGATAAACTTGGGTGTTTTAAATCGCAGACTTAAGCGGTATGAACTTGCTTTACTATGCTATCAGCGAGCGCTTGCAATAAATCCCGATGATGCAGGGATTTTAAGTAACATGGCAAACGTTTTAAAAGACAACAATCGAGTTGAACACGCAATCTATCATGCTCGAAAAGCTGTAGATATTGACCCTGAAAATGTGACCTTTAGACATAATTTGGCGATTGCATTAAGGGAAGGCAAGCAATTTGAAGCATCGTTACAGGAATTGGATACGTGTCTTTCTAAACAAGCTGATAATCCTAATTTGCAATGGGATAGATCGCTAGTTTTACTGATGATGCAGAAGTTTAGTGAGGGGTTTCCTGCATTCGAAGCTAGGTGGAAAACTGGAGACTTACCACCACCCAATGTCCCTAGTCATTGTAAGCGTTGGCAAGGACAGCCCTTCAAGGGAGAAAAACTGTTACTTCTTACAGAGCAAGGCTTTGGCGATACAATATTCTGTGCTCGGTATATTCTCTTAGCCAGTCAATTAGGAGGCGAGGTCATACTTGAGTGTAAGTCCCCATTAATGCGACTCTTTTCAACATTATCGGTAACTTTACTTTCAGTGGACGCAGAAAGGGATGGTATCGATTGGTATTGCCCTGTAATGAGTTTGCCTGGGCTGTTTTTAGGCCAAGAGCCGTTACCACCAAAGTTATATGCTCCAGAATCAATTACAAATCACTTGAGTGAACGTTTGCTTGCAGAAAGACAACATTTACAGGTTGGTATTATTTGGTCTGGAAGCGTTACTTATGGCGATAACGATAAACGTTCAATATCACTTTCAAGCTTATTACCTATATTCGAATCTTTACCAGAAGTTAGGTTTTACAGCCTTCAAAAGGGGCCCAAAGAATCAGATCTGAAAGAATTGGGTATACAAGTACTTGTACCTGATTTTGGTAGTGAGTTAGATGATTTTGCAGATACGGCAGCGGTACTTAAACAACTCGACTTATTAGTGATGACAGACAGTGCTTGTGCTCACCTTGCAGGTAGTATTGATACGCCAATCATCAACTTACTTCAATATAAACCGGGGTGGATGTATTTTCCCGAAACCTATACATGCCGTTGGTACCCGTCAATGAGAATTTTACGTCAGCAAACGCCAGGTGATTGGGAACCAGTATTGGATCAATTACAACTTCTTTTATCTGAGCTGGCGACGAACAAGCATCAAAACTTTCAACACACGGACGTGCTTACTATTCTTGATAAATTTAAAACTAGGAGTACCTGTATATGAATCAAGAGTCCACTCCTGAAATTGAAGAACAAGCAGCAGAGCCAAATGTTCCGACAGGCTTATTGTGTTTGACCATGATGTTGCAATATCTAGAAAAACCAGCCGATCCGCAAACACTACTCCATGAATTTTGTCCCGATGGCGATGATGTCGATATTATTCGTTTAGTGAGAGCGGCAAAGCAACTTAAAATCAAAGCAAGGCAGGTTAAAGTTAAGCCAAAACGATTAGAAAAAGCGCCATTTCCTTTTATTGCTCAAGATAACCAAGGACAGTTTTTCTTAGTCGCCGCCATTCGCGATGGCAAGGCGTTGATTCAAAGTCCATTAAACCAGCAGCCTGAACAATTAGAGATGGAAGAGCTCTGGCAGCGCTGGGATGGCACAGCCGTTTTTATGACCCGCCGAGCCATGCTAGCTGGGAAATCACGAAAGTTTGATATTTCTTGGTTTATCCCTGTTGTTGTCAAATATCGAAAGATGTTTAAAGAGGTGCTAGTTGCATCACTGTTTATCCAGCTTTTCGCTTTGATCACACCGTTATTTTTTCAAGTAGTAATGGATAAGGTTCTGGTACACCGAGGTTTGACAACCCTTGATGTTCTGGCTTTTGGTTTGTTGGTCATTACTTTCTTCGAGATCATACTCGGTGGGCTAAGAACCTATGTTTTCTCTCATACAACAAGTCGTGTAGATGTCGAACTAGGTGCAAGGCTATTCGATCACATGTTGCGATTACCAATCGCTTATTTTAATACTCGGCCAGTCGGTCAAGTGGTGGCAAGAGTCAGAGAACTAGAAAATATTCGTTCTTTTTTAACTGGCAACGCTCTCACCGTCGTGTTGGATTTATTATTCACCTTCGTGTTCTTTGCGGTAATGTTTTATTACTCCCCTATGCTTTCGTGGATAGTGCTTGGTTCTATCCCAATCTATATCATCATTTCTGTACTACTTACTCCCGAAATTCGGAAGCGAACGGAGGAACAATTTCAACGTGGCGCGATAAATCAATCCTTTTTAACTGAGTCCGTCACGGGTATGGAAACCCTTAAATCCATGGCAGTTGAACCTCAAATGCGACAGCGTTGGGAGGAACAGTTATCAGGTTATGTTAAGGCCAGCTTTCGAAGTGTTGTACTGGGTACCTTTGGTGGTCAGGCGGTACAATTGGTATCAAAAATTGTCACAGTAGTGTTACTTTGGCAAGGCGCACAATTGGTCATTAAAGGCGAGCTTAGTGTTGGGCAGTTGATTGCGTTTAATATGTTGTCAGGGCAAGTAGCTGCACCGATCCTTCGTCTTGCTCAGTTATGGCAAAACTTTCAGCAATTCCGAATTTCACTGGATAGGCTAGGTGATGTGCTTAATGTCCCTCAAGAACCCCAGCAGAATTTAGACAGGCCAAACCTGCCACCTGTTCAAGGTGAAATTAAGTTTTCAGATATCGTATTCCGTTATACACCTTTAGGCCCTGAGATTTTACGAGGAGTGAATTTAACCATTCCAGCTGGGCAAATTATCGGTATTGTCGGGCGTTCAGGTTCTGGAAAGTCTACGTTAACCAAGCTTATCCAGCGTCTTTATATTCCAGAGGCGGGCAAAGTGTTGGTTGATGGTAATGACTTAGCCTTACTCGATCCTGCTTGGCTTAGAAGGCAAGTCGGAGTCGTTCTTCAAGAAAATGTTCTTTTTAACCGTAGCGTTAAAGATAACATTGCTCTTTCAGATCCATCACTTTCAATGGATCAAATCATCAATGCTGCGAAGCTGGCTGGTGCTCATGAGTTTATTTTGGGATTGTCCCATGGCTATGACACGGAAATCGGTGAGCGTGGTGCAGGATTATCGGGTGGGCAGCGACAACGAATTGCCATCGCTAGAGCACTTATTACTAATCCGCGTATTTTGATCTTTGATGAAGCAACCTCTGCACTAGATTATGAGTCAGAAAGTGCAATTCAGAAAAACATGCAATCCATTTGCAAGGGACGGACAGTGATAATCATCGCTCATCGTCTATCTACCGTTCGCAGTTGCGACAGAATCATAACGATTGAAGACGGCAAAGTCATTGAAGACGGTTCTCATGAGCAGTTATTGGCTCAAAACGGCCGTTATTCAATATTGTGGGCGGCACAAAGTGGGGAGGCTTCCTAATGTTTGAAGGACTAAAAAAAATCCGTGAAATTTGGAGCGCTTCAAAAGCACAAGAAAAGGAAAACGAAAAGCATCGTATTGAACGAAAAGATGATGAACTTGAGTTTTTACCTGCGGCTGTAGAAATCCTAGAAACACCAGCCTCTCCAGCTGGGCGTACAACGGCATGGTTGATTATGGCGCTATTTGCAATCGCCATATTGTGGGCGTGGTTTGGAAAAATTGATACTGAAGCCGTGGCAATGGGTAAGCTCATTCCCGTAGGACAAGTTAAAGCGATTCAGCCTTTAGATATTGGTAAAGTTGAAGATATTTATGTGCAAGATGGACAGCATGTCGAAGCAGGGCAAAAGCTCATAAAATTAGACCCCACTGAATCTGAGGTTGATGTTAGACAAATTGAATATGAACTTAGGCAAGCACAATTAGACGAATCAAGATTACAATTGGTCTTGAAAATCATTAGCTCAGGAAAAGCCACTGCACCAGATTTGAGGGCCGAGTTGTTATCGCAGCACAAGCCTTGGGTGAAAGACGTTGATACTCCTCAGTGGGTACTACAACAGCGTTTACTTGACAGAGATTTAGATTACTTCTTTAGCACAGATACCACTTATCAAGAAACCTTAAATCAGAGAAAAGCCAGTATTGGTGCCGTTAAAGCGGAAATTCAGCGACTAAAAACGCTTGAACCATTATTCGGCGAGCAAGAAAAAGCGATTCGACAGTTACTTAAAAAGGGTCATGTATCTAAACTTGAATGGCTAAATTTTAAAGAAAAGCAAATTGAGACTACGCAAAGTCTGGTGGTGCAGATAAGTCGCCTACAAGAAGCAAAAGCGTCATTACAAGCGTTAAAAACCGAGCGTCAAACTAAGAGCTTTGAATTTCGACGAGAGCGAGTACAACAGCTACAACAAGCACAGCAAAGAGTTCAAACAGGTACTTTGACCTTATTGAAAGCCAAAGAGCGTGAGCAAAATCGCTATCTCACCTCTCCTGTAAATGGCACTGTTCAGCAACTTCAAGTCCATACCATCGGAGGTGTTGTTCAACCTGCGCAACCATTAATGGTGATCGTTCCTGATGGAGCAAAACTTGAAGCTGAAGCCATGGTATTAAACAAAGATATTGGATTCATTCATAACGGTCAGACTGTCGAGCTTAAAATAGATAGTTTTCCTTATACTCGTTATGGCTTGATTGATGGCACTGTGCGTTCAATAACTCAGGATGCTGTTAATGATGAAAAGCAAGGACCTGTATACCCAATGCGTGTAATCCTTAAACAGAAAAAAATCTTAGTTGATGATAAATGGGTGCCTTTGCAACCGGGGATGACTTTAAGTGCAGAAGTGAAAACCGGTAAAAGGAGATTGATTGAGTTTTTCTTAGCGCCGTTCTTACGTTATCAAGATGAAGCGTTGAAGGAGCGATAAATGGGGTATTCATTACCAACAGATGCCCTTGCTTTAAAGCGGGTTGCAGAGCATTTACAGCTTGATATTGCTTCTTTGGAGCAACGTTCAGGGATTAACTTTGAGTTAATCGAACAGCGAGCTTGGATACCTGCAACTCGAACGAGAAAGCTCTATTTATCAATTGCCTCGCAATTACACTGTTCTGACTTTCCAATCAAAATAGGGCTGAGTTTTTCTCCTGATACACTTGGGCCTTTAGGGATTCTTTTTTTATTATCTCCAACACTTGAACAAGGATTTAAAGCTCTAGAGAACTTCTACCCATTGCAAGATAAGAACATGCGCTTAGAAGTTAAAGTTGAAGATGAGATTACGATTATCCAAATCAACGTTGTCCAACCAATAGTAAAATACTTAAGAGATGTTATTGCTGTAAGTGCTATTTTACGTTTAGTGTCATTACTAAGGTTGAGCATGGGGGAAAGCTATCAACCCATAAAGACGTGCTTTCGTCGTGGGCTTGAATTTAAAGGGATCGAACAAGCTTTGAATTTAGAATGCTATTTTGATTGTTGTGTTGATGCCATCATAATCCCAACAAAAGATATGCATATTTCACTGCAAATGGCAGGGGAAACAATTAACAAGCAGATAAGAGAAGCCATTAGAAATTATCTCGTTTTTGATAAGGAACTTGTGCTTCCTCTTAAAAGTTTAATAAGAGAAAAAATTTCCGAAATGGATTACAACTTAGATCTTGCTGCGAGCGAGTTAAATATTTCAGTGAGAACATTACAGCGCCGATTGAAGGACATGGATTTAACTTTTAGTAAGATTGTTCAATTAGTTCGCTTAGAGTTGGCGTTAGAATTGTTTGAAGATAAAAAGTTAACGTTAGCCGATATTGCTGAACGTCTCGGTTACTCTGACGAATCTGTGTTGTCGCGCTCATTAATCCATAAATATGGGATCAAGCGTTCTAAATGCCGAAATACAATTTGAGGTGTGGCGTATTTGTAAAGTATTTTTGATACGGCAGTAATTTTGATAAGTCATATATCGAATAGTTGTGATCTAGATCAACATTCCCTTAATACGACAAAATCTTGTCGTGTAGCGCCATTCATTCAATAAATAGGCTTCTTATACTTGCGGCAATTTTTATAGGCTCAGCAGTGAGAGGTTTGCCATGACAACCAATAATACCCTTGATCAGAGAATCAATGCTCTTGATCAGAAAAGTGAAGCCGAGCTTAGCTCAATAGAAAAAAAGTTTAATTCGGGCTTGGCAAAAATCATAAAAGACGTAGTTGCAGAAGGAGCAAACTTATCTACGCAAGACTTGATTACAAAAGTAACCGATGCTTTGAAGAATGCAGGTGCTGAAGATTTAGCGCAAGAGCTAAAAACAGCATTGAATGACGACGAAGTAAAAAAATTCGCGAAAGATGCGGATGATGGTTTACTTAACCCAACTAAAGTAAAGCCTGGTCAAACTCCAGATCAAGCTGATTATTTTAAAGATCAAACAGAAGAGTTTAAAAAATTATTGGCGATGAAAAAGAAAACGCCAGATAATATAGCACGTGATTTGGCTCGTCCTGTTGCAAGCGAAAATCCAATTCGTGATCATGTTGCAGCAGAATTAAGCCGACGTAACTTAGTGCCTGATCTTGGTTCAACACCTGGGGAAAGAGCACATGGGCTCAGCGACTATTTTAGTGGCACAGGTTCTAACCTAACAGTAATTAAAGACGAGGTATTACAGTTACCAAGCACCTTATCGAGTATTGACTCTTTAAGAGGCATTAGTAATATAGCTTTACTTAACAAATATCGCAGTTTAGTCGGTAATCTCCCCCTAAAAGATGGTCTACGCCACAGTAAAATTTTAAAGGACTTTTCAGATCAAGAACTGAAAGATCTTTCTAAAATAACCAAAAACTTAACTAAGACGTCCAAACTATCAGCAATAGCAGGAAAAATAAAACTAGGTACCACCTTTGCGGGTCTTGGCTTTGGTGCGGTCTCGTCTGGACTCGGCTTTTATGCCGCTACTCAAAAGCTAAAAGACGGCAATACTTCAGGAGCTGCTGTTAGATTTGCAGGTGCCGCGTTGGGAACGGCAAAACTGACCTACGGTATTTACCGTTTTATTGGTAAAAAGCTTGCCAGCAGTACGAGCAATGATGTTGTTAAAGCACTATTGAATCCTAGTACAGCGATAGAATTGGGATCAAATGCAACTCAAGGTGCGACTTATGCAGCTCGTTTTGTTACAGGCGTAGGTGCAGCATTAGCGATTGCTACAGGGATCCACAGTTTAACCAAAAATGCGATTGCAGCAGATAACGCAAGAAAAGAGGGACAACACGGGCAAGCAGCGGTATTGGCTGTACAAGCCGCGTTAGATGGTGTTTCAATCATCCTTGATGGTGCTAGCTTTGTTCTAGACTTCATTCCAATTGTAGGCACCATTATTTCTGCGGTATTGGATGTAATTAATGTTGGTGTCGGCTTGCTAAATACCGTAATAGGTTTCTTACTACCATTGTTTAGAAACTCAGAAGCAGATTTTCAAAATTTCCTTAAAAGTGATGCCTTTAAAGAACAATATGCTGAGTTGGTCGATGATTTACGTGAGCAAGGTTATGACTCATTGGAATATCAAATTGATGCCAAAAAAGCTGGAATTGATGGCGACATATACAATACAAATTTAAAGAATTTGCGCCAGAGATTTATCACCAATTTAAGTCATGCTGCACCAGATGTTATTAAAAACATTGCTGTAATTGATAATACTTCAGTCGGTAATACCTTAATCGGAGGAAGAGGGAATGATTTACTGCAAGGACGAGCAGGTAATGATGTCCTCCGAGGAGGTGAAGGGAATGATATTTTAGATGGTGGTCCAGGTGCTGATATTTTAGAAGGCGGGCCGGGTAATGACAGACTTATTACAGAAGTGGGTATTGATATTCGTGCTGATGGTGGTGCGGGTAATGACACCCTCGTTGCAGATGAACTACCTGAGCATATTGTCTTTAATGAATGGGGGCACCGCATTCAGACTAATTTACCTAAACTTGGTTTTAAGCTGAATGGAAATCACGCAGAGGCGATACTTCGACCTAATGGCAGTGATACACCTCTCAGCAGCGATGACTTTCGAGTAGAAGGTGGTATCGGTCCATTTGCGACGTTAAGAGCCGTTGGTCGGAATGATGATCGTGGTTTATTTACTTTTCTAATTGAAGATTTCAATGAGCATGCGATTGATGCTAATACGACCAATCACATTAATTGGCGATTTGGTGATCGTTTATTAGATAAGCTAACACGTATCTCGCAAGGAAGAACCGATAATGATTTACCGGGGATTAGAGAAGATCAAAGCTTATCTGCAAGTGAGCGTAGCCAGTTATTTTCATCTCATTTAGATCAAGGTAAAAGCCAGCAGGCCTTGATGCAAGATGTTTCAACATGGATACACATTAGAAGTACCGTGTTGAGAAGACGAGTTTATAAACTGAGTTCAGATATTTATACCGATGGCGATCAAATATTAGTTCGGATTCGTAATGGTGCTACCAGTTATCGTGGGCACATTGTGGTTAATGGTTCTCTTTTATCTAAGTTAGATTTTGGAACCTATAATGATGTCAGCGCGCCAGAGCTACTGTTACTGTTCCATCGTATCATTCAAGGAACTGATATTCTCAATATTGAGAATTTTGAAGGGACTAACGAAGCCGATACCATTAATGCCAATGCCAAGGATAATATTGTTAAAGGGAAAGGTGGTGTTGATAACTTAGATGGTAAGGGCGGACATGATACCTATGATGTTAGTGATGCAGACTCTGCGGTGAAAGTGGATTTACGAGGCAGTCAGTCTTCTGTAAAGCGACATCAAACCGGAACTACGGTCGATCATATTGCCAACTTCGAAAGTGCGATAACAGGTAAACATGACGATATTATTATCGGTAACAATGACAATAATGTACTTGAAGGTCGCGCTGGTAGCGATACCATCACTGGTGGTGATGGAGATGATATTTTATCTGGTGGTGAAGGTAGTGACACGATAATAGGTGGAGAAGGTTTTGATACCGTTGATTTTAGCCGCGATAGCCGTGATAGGAATATCGCTTGGGAAGTCAATCTACAGGACGGAAATAATGGAACCCATGCTCACCGAAGAGAACTAGAAAGAAGAGTTCGTTATTACAATCCAACTCCTAACACTCTAAGATCTGAATCCTATTATGTCCGAGTACCAGTTCAAGAAGATAAGCTAACGAGTATCGAAGGACTAATTGGCGGTAATCAAGACGATGTATTCCGTGGTAACAGCGCTAATAACCGTTTATCAGGTCGTGGTGGCAATGACTTAATATACGGAAATGGTGGGCACGATGTTATTTATGGCGGTAGCGGACAAGACACTCTTTACGGTGGCAGTGGTAATGATACCTTTGGTGTCAGTGTAGAAAGCGATTTAGCAAGATACAAGAACATCATCCCGAGAACCAATGTATCTCGACGTAGTGTATTACAGGTTAATAACAATGGCAGCTTTAATAACGCTAATTCGCCTGTTCGTGTGCGAGTAGGAGGCAGGCAAGCCTTTGCGATTAAAAAGATTATCCGAAATGGTAACGAGGTTAGCCAAATCGTAGTAGAGGTCGTTGGCAAAACACTTACCATCAACCGCACTGGATTCCGTAACTCTTATCGTGAACATTGGATTTATCACAGTGCATTTCCTAAGACAATTTCGTCCGATGACCGCACAATCAGCTTGCCGTTTTCTAAAGAGAAAAATCGAAGCCTTCAGATCATTTTTGATTCCAATGGCGGTATTAGATTTGATCTTCTTGGTGGATTTGAGTTTACTAAGCTTAAATCTCATAAAGCAGAAGTGGATTTAGCTACCAATACCAATAAAGTGACTGTTGTTAGAGAAACCAATGTTAGTATTGACGGCAATATTCCGCATTCACAAGCACTTAATGCTGCAGATGAAACCTTGGTAAGAACTGAATCAATATATGAATTTGAAAACATCACAGGTACTAAATATCAAGATACTCTGAGAGGAACTGAGACAAGTAATCGTTTACGTGGGGGTGAAGGTAACGATGTCCTTGAAGGTCGTGGTGGTGATGACATCCTACTCGGTGGCTTAGGACGTGATGTACTGAAAGGTGGCGAGGGTTCGGATACCGCATCATGGGCTGATATTAAAGGGCCATTACATGGTCATTATGGTGGAATCAAGGCGAGCTTATTTACAAATAAGTCAACGATTGCAGGCCGAGATGAAGACTCTCTAGAAAGTATCGAAAATCTTGAAGGCTCAAAGTTTGACGATCATTTGATTGGGAACAACAGTGCCAATGTCATTGATGGTGGAAGTGGTAAAGATACCATAGAAGGCCATGGAGGCAATGACACCTTTATTGTGCGCAATTACTCGACAAGCAAAACATCAGCCAGTGCCCCTGTATCTGTTGTTGGTAATTCCATTGACGGTGGCGCCGATACAGATACGCTTGATTTCCGCTTCTTCGAGCCAGACCATGGTGTCAGAATTGACTTAGCTCACAACATTATTAGAGGTTTGAAATCTGGTAATAACCAATTGATTTCAAGCTTTAAGAATATTGAAATTTTCAGTGGTTCTAAAGGTAATGACCAATTCTTTGGCAGTGACAACTCTGATACTTTTATTGGTAATGAGGGGGAAGATGTCATTCTTGCTGAAGGAGGAGATGATCAACTCATCGGTGGTTTAGGAAGAGATAGAATTAATGGCGGTAAAGGTATTGATACTGTTCATTATTCTGAAGCCGAACGTACTCAAGGGGTTATCGTCCGCTTGAAAAGGGTAATCCTGCCTTATGATCAACTTGTTGAATCAGCAAGGACTGCACTAAAAGCGAACCCTGAACAATACACAACTAATTTCTTTAATCACTTTAATAGTCTTAATTGGCAGGATGATGCAGAAGACATCATCGTCAATGTTGAAAATGTACAAGGCAGCCGCTTTGCAGACCGTATTTATGGTGACAAAGAAGCCAATACCTTGATTGGTCTTGCTGGTGCTGATTCTATTTATGGTGGTGACGGTAACGATGTTCTGGTCGGTGATGGTCAAACGGGGCTAACTGATAACGATTACCTAGAAGGTGGAAAAGGCGATGACACTCTGATCGCAGCAGGTGGAACAGACACTCTTAAAGGTGGCAAAGGCCGAGATACTTATTTGATTACGGCAAACTCAAATGCCAGCCAAATCATTGAAGAAGACAGTGGTAACCGCCTAGTATTTGGTGGATTAAAGCAATCGCAAGTTGGTTTACGCATTAATGGCGATAATGTGGAGTTTGTATCGGCAGGAAAAATACTCGCGAAGATTGCCTTAACAACACTTGGTGGTAGTGTGAATGCAAATGGTAACTGGGATGAAACAGAACTTAATCTGTTAGCCAGTAATTTGTCTATTCGTTTCCCAGCGATAAGCTTTACAGATGCGCAGCTAACCACTTCTGATCTGTTGTCATACATACTTAACCAGTTAAGAAACACTCGAGGGAATGATTTAGACAATACAATCAGTGGCTCAGTGTTAGATGACAGACTTGATGGTGGTCATGGTAACGATACCATCACTGGTGGCAAAGGTAATGACACCTTGATTGGTAATCACGGTAATGATGTTTTGGTTTCCTATGAAGGTAATGACCGCTTAGAAGGCTGGCATGGAGATGATTTACTTTCTGTTGGCAACATTGACAATACGGGGCACGATACTTTCTTTGGTGGTTCGGGTAACGATACGGCAAGTTGGACTTTATTACGCGATAAGCATGTAGAAACAACATTTGTAAATGGGGCTGTAGAGGCTGTTGTCAAAAATGACAAAAATGAAGTTGTAGGCCGACAAACCATTCGAGAAGTTGAAAATTACATTGGTACAAATAAAGCTGATACTTTCCGTCTGGGTCATGGTAATGATCAGCTCGCTGGATTAGGGGGTAATGATACTTTAGATGGTGGTGCAGGGTCAGATCGTTACTTAGTCGGCGATGATCATGATGTTGTTCAGGATAGTGGCACTGATAATGGCATTGATACCATCGCACTTAAAGTTGATCGAGCAGAAAAACTATTCGTCGTGCAAAAGGGCGATGATTTAAAAATCTACATTGATGATGGTAAGTCTACAACTATTGGCCAACTTAAAAACTCTGTGACATTAAAAGGTTGGGCTCAAAATAAAGCGGGTATTGAAAGATTGAGGTTAAGTGATGGTAGCTTACTAACGGCTAGCGAAATAGGCGCATTAGCTTCACTGACTGAACTGAGATTTGGCGGTATGATTAATGATTCAACTGTGATTAGTAGTAAGCAAGCCATTTCAACGTTAAAAGTCACCCGTGGCTCTCAGCTCACATTAGAAGCTGATCCTTTGCAAATTGTAGGAGCAGAATCTTTAACTAAAGATTTGAATATCAATTTAGGTGAGTTAGATATAAAAAATGTCAGCTTTGTTCGAAGTGGTGACAGTTTATTAATTCAGAATAATGGAAGCAATATTGCGTTACTCAGTGAGTGGTTTAAAACCCCTTCACCTTTAGGGCGTTTTAACTTAACAAATGGTGCAAATATTGACGGTACAGCGGTTAAGTCAGTTGTAGAAAAATTGACTGGAACACAGTCTATCACTTTAGATAGCATTCCAAATGTCGCAACGGGTGGTAACGATCAGCTACAAGCCAATGGTGGTAATATCAATGGTGGTGAGGGTAACGATACATATCTATTGAATGGCTTTACAGGTAATACTGTAATTGAAGACACTCATGGCGAAAACGTACTAAAATTAAACGCTAACCTGTCTAACCTTACAACATCAAAAGAAGGTGATGATTTAATTATTCTCGTCAATGGTTCTGATGATACTGTTAGGATCAAAGGTTTCTTTGCCGCGGGCAGTACTTTTACATTAGATTTGGGTGAACATAATCGAACAGATAGTGGCCGCTATAGACGCAGAAATGTTCGTCATATCAGAATCAATTCAGAAAATGCCGCTCGCCTAGGCTCTTTATCTGGAATTTCTTTACAGGACATTGCTGATATATTTGAAACAGATGCGGCTGAGTTAGAGTATTCAATTCTCTCACACCAAGGTGACGGTGGAATTAAAAATCCATTTAGGGTGAAAAGATTAACGGGTATCAGTGATTTCTCAAAACAACACACAGGAAGTAACTCTTTTGTTCTAAAAGGGGCGACAGTATATACCTTAGACAAAACCCAACTAAGAGAAGGATTTATAAACACTGTTGTTTATAAGCATACACAGTATGGAAATGAATTTGTTGGAACAAGAAAACCTTATCAAAACGTAGTGTCTAATAACTGGTTTGTACAACCTACCTCTTTCCGTTCTGGTACTCTAGCTGGTAGCAGTGGCAATGATGAATTACACGCAAGTAATGCTCATATGGGGCTGAACATTTTGGCAGGTGACGGTGATGATAGTATCAAAGGTTCTCTAAAGCACAGTAATTTGTTAGATGGTGGTGCAGGTGACGATACTTTAGCAGGTGGTAAAGCCAAAGACATTATCTTAGGTGGAGAAGGTATTGATACGGTTACCTACGAAGCCTCAGAACATAGTGTGAATATTGATCTTAAGGCTGAAACGGCTACTTCGAATGGAATTAAAGATCATGTGAGAGATGTTGAAAATGCAACAGGCTCTAAATTCAATGATGTAATCAATGGTAGCTTTGAAGATAATGTACTGAAAGGCCTCGCTGGTGATGACGATATTCGAGGCTTACGAGGTGATGACACCTTAATTGGTGGTGCAGGTAATGATACATTACGTGGTGGCACGAGCAATGATACTTATATCTACAAGCAAACAGATGGACAAGATACAATTATCGATAGCAAAGGCGAAGACACGCTTGAACTAGAGGGACTTAGTTTGAATCAATTAGTGTTCCGCCGAAACGGTAATGACTTACGAGTACTCGTGCTTGGCAGTGATGATCACGATAAACTTGGTAATGTTGCTAATCAAGTTACAATTAAAGATCATTTCACTACGAGCAAAGCGATTGAGCATGTAAAGGTTGGGAATAAAGATTTACAATCCGCTGATATCAGCAAATTGGTACAAGCTACAGCAACTTTCCTTGCTGAAAATGGCGGTAACGTGGATGCAGTGGATATCGATGATAAGCGCAATGTGTTATCAAACTTGAGTGTTAACGCTTTAGGTTAATTAAGCCATCGCATCTTGTAATACAGAAAAAGGGTAAGCATGTTAGCTTACCCTTTTTTTGATATAAATAATGAGATTTCCAGATCACACATCGCCACTGGCAATAGCTCCTAAAAAAACACCTAGCCCAGCGATTAAACCAGTAGCAATTGCTGCAGCAGTAAACAGGCCGATGCAACCTAATGTATAGCACGCTGCTGTTTTTGCACATTCTTTTGTAAAACAATCATCGTCATAGTCATTATTATGAAATAAGTTAACTTGCTCAGCTTGTGAAGTTGCTATTCCATAACCGTTGAGACTTGAACCATACGTTGCCAGCTTATTGTTCGGATTCAGCAGTGAGTCACTATAGGCTTGAAAACCATTGACATCTTTTATGCCTTCTGTAGACATGATAACCCTCTACCATACAAAAATTTTCGTTTTTAACCTGAACAAAAATTATGAATGATTTTATCAACAATTGAAGAAGGCTAATAATTATTCAGTAAAAAGACAAGTTAATTATATTTTATTTTTAACGCTGACTTCATTGTCATTGCGCTTAATTAGAGAAACTAAATAACGCTTGTTTCACTTTGGGTTTGTTAAAAATAACTGACAGCGAAAAATATCAATATTCCTAATTTTCTTTGTTAACTTATTAAAAGAAAAACCATGCGCCTTATCAATTTCTTCAGGCCGGGGTTGTTTTTAAGTTATTGAAACCAAAGGGAAATAATTAAGTTTTTATACTTCAGAATAATCAACATAATTTAGTGTTTTATCTATTCTATAGAATTATTCTTTGTAAGACATTAGTAGCCTAAAATAGATTTTTACTCTATCTGTTTGTTGTTAGAATTTCACCGTTCCACAACAAGAGATAACAAATGATAACTTTTACTTTAGACTCGATTGAGTCTGCGTGTACCGTATTACAACAAGGAAGTCATTTAGAAAGGAATCTCATTTATATTAACAATGGACAAGAATTACTTCGCGTTATTGGCATCAAGGAAAAACAATTAAGCTTTGAATGCGGAGGGCAGTCTGTTTCCAGTACCTCAGGTTTTTCAATTCAACTTGAAAATAATATAACAATAGAAATTTCGATTGAGTCTGAAAAATATGTTATAGCCAATCTTCCTCAAATTGACAAATTTTCTGAAGATTTTGGCATTACTAATAACGCTGCTGGTTTTATGTTCTAGATAAATGGAAAAGCTTCGTTGAATCCGTTCAGCGAAGCTTTTCATACTTGATATTGATATCGTTTGTTTCGATCAACCAAATCAATCCAATTTAAATTTTCTCACTACGCCAGTAAGTTCTTTATTTATCTGAAATAAGTTTGAAGTTTGAGCTACAGTTGTCTGCCCATTCATAGAAAGTTCATTGACCATTTCATTGATTGCAGCCATATTGCGGGTAATTTCATCGGACACTGAGCTTTGTTCTTCGGCAGCCGTCGCAATTTGGGTGTTTAGATCATTAATTTGATCTACAGATAATGCAATTTCATCCAAATCAGTTGCTACTTTCTCTGTTGCATCAGCGGTTTGTTCACAGGTAGATTTAGTAACCTGCATCGCTTCAATCGCTGAGTTTGTACCTTGGCGTAATTTACTAATGGTTTGTTCTATTTCTGCGGTACTGGACTGTGTTCTAGCCGCCAAGGCTCGAACTTCATCAGCAACAACAGCAAATCCTCGCCCTTGCTCTCCTGCACGTGCAGCTTCAATGGCGGCATTTAATGCTAATAGATTGGTTTGCTCTGCAATATCACCAATGACTTTAAGTACGTGCTCAATTTCTTGCGTGTCTCTGTCTATTTCTGAAATGTTGTCAGCTGTTGCGTCGACATCCTGTACCAATTGAGCCACGGTATCAGTAGCATGATGAACCACGACCTTAGAACTATTCGCTTTATCGTTGGTTGTTTTTGTAAATGCAGCCGTTTCACTGCCATTTCTGGCTACGTTGTTTGCTGTCGCACTCATTTCTTCGATTGCAGTAACAATCAACTCAGTTTCTTGGGTGTGGGCATTTAAAATTTGTGAATTCGCATCTGCATCAGCTTGAAGCCTTTTGATGCTCTTATCAATGACTCCAGAAGCATGTTGAACATCTTTCATTAGCGTTTGTAATTCACTGATAAACTTATTGATATCAGATGCGATAATTCCTAAATCATCGTTAGACTCAACGGGCAAACGTTTGGTTAAATCTCCATTTCCTTGCGCCAAATTCCCAATCATGCTTTTTAGCTGGTCAATTGGGCGATAGAGCTTTTTAAGTACTAATAAAATGAGTAGAGTCGCTATAACAATCATTATCAGTGAAGATAGAATTGCATTTTTCAGTACCGTACCCAGATGAGCATAGGCAACGGATTTGTTTACACCAATAAAAAGATACCAGCGTTTGCCATTGACCAAATTGATGGCTTTGGTAAATGCAATTTTATCCACTCCTTTTAAGGTGTAGTCCTGCATGCTGGCTGTTTTGCTTAACATATTGCGTTCTACATCGCTCATGCCAGCATCTCTTAAGAAGGTGCCTTTAACTGCCACCTTTGAATTAGATGCCATGATCTTACCGTCATTATCTGCGATGAGAGTTACAGCACCGGGGTAGTCAATTTCTCGTACAGTCTCGTTTAGAATTGGAAGCTCAATATCGATAAGTGCGGCGCCATTTCCCAGTGACTCGATGATAGACACGACATCATTTCCAGTGGTTGCATCAGCATATACACCTGTTACGTCAGTTCCTGATGCAGTTTTAGCTTGTTTATACCAAGGGCGAGATAAGAGCTTGTATTGGTCTTTGTTAGCTATGCCATTATTCCACATGGCTCCTTCAGCAGTTGAATAGGTATTCCCATCGTCAAAGCCCAAGAAAACGGCGGTAACTTTTCCCGTTTCTTTTGCTGTTTTAGCTACAGAAACATAATTAGAAGTCATGTTTCCGTTTTTGTATGACGATACTAAACCTTTTACAACATCAGCTTTAGATTCAAACCAGCGTTCAATTTTAGCTGCTTCAGTTTCAACAATGAGTCGAGACGTTTGATTTACTTCATTGATGGTTGCATTTCTAATTTGTAGATAGGATAGGAAATTTGCTGTGAGTAATACAGTAGTACACAACACGATCATCGATAATATCAATGCTCGTTTAAAACCCAAATTAGCCATAGTTAACCCCGAGTATTTTTAATAATTTACCTATGCGCTTCTGAGTTTTTTGTGACTGGTTAACGATCAGCATATACAAACCCAAAAAATGCATGGTCAGAAAGTTTAACAGGAATGTATATAGGTTGATTAAATAAAGATCAGGTGAGGTGATTGTTTGCAGAATATGTGAACAGTTTTAGTTGATTTTTAAATTTATATCGTATTTGTATTATTTGTTATGACCGTTTTATTCGGTTGAATTTGCGACCGAGTATTATTATCGATCGCAGTAAATTGTTTTGTAAATATAGATCGGGTTATTTAGGCTCTGATAAAAATCGAGTTAGTAGTGTTACGTTAGATTGAACCTGTAATTTTATGTGGCTTTCCAGTCGAGGAATTAACTGGGTAGCTTGATCAAATTGTGTATGCCAAATCTTTCCCCAGTGTTTTTCTTTTTTTCTATCACAGCTTGCCATATTACTATTGTCGAAACATGTCCAGTAATCAGGGTGAGAGGTTTGCGAATAACCGTCTTTACCTGATTCACCATCAATAGAAAAATTAGTCGCTTCTACATACGCGATTGGAATTCCTAAGCAGGAAAAAGGTGAATGATCTGACCAAGCGCCTGTTTCACCTTCTGGATATTCTGGTGTTTTAGGGTGTAAGTCGTAACCTCTAGCGAGTTTAATATTCTTCGACTTATTCAGAAGTGCGTCACGTAACCAAGTATCATGGCTGTATTTAGAATTTTCACCACCACAATGATAAGGCTTTGAATGAGCGCTATGAATGTAAAGATGATCCCCACCCGCAACCGTATCGAGATTTATCATACCGTGGATATCAGCAGGGTTAATTGTTTTTACATACGCTTTTGAGCCATTTAACCCCACTTCTTCAGCACCAAATGCGATAAATTTAACGCTGTAGTGAGGGGTTATGTTTTGAAATGCCTTGGCAACCGCAAGAAGGGTTGCAATGCCCGATGCATTATCGGTAAAACCAGTAGAGCCAGCATTATGTCCAATGGAGTCATAATGTGCTCCAATGATTATGGTTTTGTTTATTTTCCCTTGTTTGAAAGCTTCAAGATTTAAAGAAGTCAGTGGCTTTTTCCGCAGGTTGAACTCAAACTCGTGTGTATTTACTTTATAACCCAATTGTTCAAACTCACCCTTTAACCAAGAAGCCGCTTTTCGTTCTTCGTCACTGCCCGCAAAGCGGTTTCCGTAATCGGATGTGAGATTAAGCATGGTGTTCCAAGCGAAATCATCAGCCATTAGCTGAGGAGAAACGGCGAGTAACCCAACAGCTAATGAGTTAAGAATACTTGTCTTCATTTTGGTCTTTTTTTTCGAGTGCATAGGTTTTTCCCAAACTTGTTAGAATTTTTTCTTATTGTTGTGGGACTTTTAGCCTATCAACAAATTTTAAGCGCGCCACAATACTACAGCGCACTTCATAAAGAAAATTTTTGAGGTGATTTAAAAAGTAAGAAGATATCGATTATGGGGTATACCATCATGATCAAATTGACTTTGATACTTAAACCCAAGTTTTTCTAGCACATGACATGAACCTTTATTTTCCACAGCTGCATCACCTAATACTTTATCAAAGGGTAAATGTTGTTTTGCATACTCGATACAAGCTACTCCTGCTTCTGTAGCAAGCCCCATTCCCCAATATTCCGGTAGAAGGCGGTAGGCTATATCGTTGTTCTGAACTAATGGGTGAGTTTCAAACTTAAATCCACAAAAACCTATTACTTTTCCCGTTGCTTTATATTCCACTGCCCATCGTGCGTAACCTCTTCTCTGATAGTCAGCTAACCAAACATTTTTGATGACTTGTTCAGCATCTTCTATTGAATTCATCACGTCTTCTGGCATAAATCGAATGACTTCAGGATTACTGTTAAATTCAAAAACATCCTCAGCATCACTCAAACAAAATTCGCGTATAATCAATCTTGGTGTTTCGGTAATTATCCTTGTCATGGTGTTCCTTTGTTATTATTTTTTATCGTTGATCCAAAATGATTTTAGTGACTACCCATTTGTTATTTTCTTTGTTGATTGCAACTTGGCGAGTGTCAAACCAAGGCTTGTCATTTCTGGTGCCAACCAGTTTCATTCTTATTTTTACTTCACTATTCATCTTTCGAAAAAAGTCTATATCCACATCTTGAACTTCAATCTGAACATTACTTAGTGGAAGGTTGAGAACATGGCGTTGAACAGATGAAGCTAGATGATAGTGCTTTAATAGCTCATCGAGCTTTTCTCCAGTGAAGTTTTGAGCCGTTTGTACATCTTTATCAATATATAACGCTTTTAAAAAATGATATGCAGCATATTCGGGATTTTGAGGGTTAAAAATCGCACTTTCTTTATCTGGGTTACAACCACAGATCAAAAGCGTTAAAAAGATCGAGATCCATCGCATCGTAAACTAAGACGTCTAGAGTAAAAACACAGTTATATTACATACAGTAGGTTAAGGCAATGGTGGTTTATGTGATATTTTTGAAAAACAGAAGTTATCCACAAAACCTGTGAACAACTTTGTTGGTTACTTTAAATAACTTTTCTAAGTTGTTAATGCCGTTATGATTATAAGGGTGGTTAAAATTTGTCACATCGACTGTGGTAGCATAGAATCTGTGTCACATAACTAAGCCTTAATCAGAGGTATTCATGTCATTCAAGTTGTTTTCTGATTTAAGTAAGCCTGACGAGATAAAGCGATCATTTGATGAGCATGGTTTTGCTGTTTTCGAAAATTTTTACGCTGCAGAAGAGTGTGAAGGTTTGATCGAACGTATGCGATATTTGGTCGAAACAGAGGATACCACTAACTTAGGAACCTTCTTTACCATATATGACGATGAGCACCATGATAATACATTGCTTTTAGATTCTGGCGATAAGATAAGTTTCTTTTTAGAGAAAACGGCGACGGCTGAAGATATATCGACAAAGCAAGGTATTTTCGAGAACCTTAATAAGGTAGGTCATGCTTTACATGATATCGATCCAGTATTTGATAAATTTTCCCGAAAGCCTGAACTTGAACGGTTAGTAGGCATTTTAGGAAATCCTAACCCTCTTTTGCTGCAATCAATGTTTATTTTTAAATCGGCTAAAGTTGGGGGAGAGGTGGTTCCTCATCAAGATGGTGCATTTCAATATACAGAGCCAGAGTCAGTGATAGGCTTTTGGGTTGCATTACAGGATGCCAATCTGAGTAATGGCTGTTTATTGGTTAAAGATGGAGGACACAAAGGCCCACTTAGACATCGATATTTTGAGAAAGACTCTAAATTAGAATCTGAGCTACTTGATGAAACTCCTTTTCCAGAGTTATCGTTACCCTTAGAAGTTAAACAAGGGAGCTTAATTGCGTTTCATGGCCGACTTCCACATGGGAGCTGTGCAAATATCAGCGATAAATCTCGTTACGCTTATGCACTGCATATTATAAATGGAGATTGTCATTATCCTGAAGACAGTTGGTTAAAACGCAGTGATAAATTACCACTGCGAGGATTTTAAAGCCAATGGTGAAAGTTTATTTGTGCATCAACACACTCAATTGATCAACAATCGGTTCCCAATCCGCATCGTTTGAGAGCATTTCGCTCAGCATGCTTGCCTGCGACTGATTCCAGCATTTTGCTTTTGCCAGTTCAACATTCTGTGGGATTGGGCTATTTCGGTGGATAAAGCCATCGATTGCGAATTGAGAACCCTCTAGACCAAGTTGTTCGAATAGTGAAGAGAGGGTATGAATTGGTGCTTCCATATCAGTACCTCTAATAAAGAATAGGATTCAGTGTATTTATATCAATTACTGTAATTGGTGTTACTATTGAATCATCAATTTCTGCCTATTTTTAGTTAATGTCAACTCTAAACATCTCTGATGTAAAAGCTAGCTGACATTTTACCCACTAAAAACTTCTCATCTGACCAAAAAAGACTTGCTTTACGTTAGCGTAAACGTCACATTAGTACCTAAAATTTATTAACCCTATAAGAATTTATCCTTAGTTTTAAATAAAAGTCTAAGGAAAGGAGTTGAAATGAGTACTGAACAACTGGATCAGGATATTGTAATTGTCGCTGCAAAACGTACACCTATGGGGGGCTTTCAAGGTTCTCTTTCAAGTGTTCCTTCACCGACTTTAGGTGCCGTTGCAATCAAATCTGTGATGACTGAAACTGGCATTTCAGGCGACAAAGTTGATGAAGTACTTATGGGTTGTGTATTACCTGCTGGTCTTGGTCAAGCTCCAGCTCGTCAAGCTACATTAGGTGCAGACTTACCGTTATCAGTTGGTGCAACAACACTGAATAAGGTTTGTGGTAGTGGCATGAAAACCGTAATGATGGCCCATGACTTAGTCAAGGCTGGCAGTGCTAAAGTCGTTGTTGCTGGTGGAATGGAAAGCATGAGTGGCGCGCCTTATCTTCTTGATAAAGCACGCGGCGGCATGCGAATGGGGCATGGCAAAGTATTAGATCACATGTTCTTAGACGGTTTAGAAGATGCGTACACTGGCGGTGCAATGGGCACTTTTGCTCAAAAGACTGCAGATGAATACGGTATTACTCGTGAGCAAATGGATGAATTTGCATTAAGTTCATTAGAGAAAGCCAACGCTGCAATTACTTCAGGTGCTTTTAAAAACGAAGTAGAACCAGTGACCGTATCAAGCCGTCGCGGTGATACAGTCGTTGATACTGATGAACAACCAGGGAATGCTCGTCCAGATAAGATCCCATCGCTACGCCCAGCCTTTGCTAAAGACGGCACGATTACTGCTGCAAACTCAAGCTCAATTTCCGATGGTGCAGCAGCCGTTATGGTTATGACTCGTGCACAGGCTAAAGAGCTTGGTGTTCCAGTACTCGCAAAAATTTGTGCTCATTCAACTCACTCACAAGAGCCAGCAATGTTCACCACGGCTCCAGTTGGCGCAATGATGAACCTGCTTAACAAGCTTGAATGGACAAAAGATTCTGTTGATCTATATGAAATCAACGAGGCATTTGCAATGGTAACTATGTTAGCCGTTTCTGAACTTGGTTTGGATACTGCAAAAGTAAACGTTAATGGTGGAGCATGTGCATTAGGTCACCCAATTGGTTGCTCTGGTACTCGCATTCTAGTTTCTCTTATTCATGCCCTTAAAAACCGCGGACTGAAACGCGGTATGGCGTCATTGTGTATCGGTGGTGGCGAAGCCACGGCTATGGCTATCGAGGTTGAATAACCCATTTAAAAGCTGAGCTCTTTCGAGCTCAGCTTTTTTATTTAAACCATAAAAATAATAACAATAATCTCAAGTGTGAAAAAGTTAGAAAATAACTAGAGAGTAATAGCATTAACACCAACAGAAGCGCACCTGATAGGCAGGACGCCTGAATGCCATGGAGCACATGGATGTGCGAGAATGGCTATGTGCTCACGACCGTGACGTCCTGTCACGGACGGTTGTCTTATAAGGCTATTACTCTTATCTGTATTTCAATAACTTGCACATTGAGTTAGTAATAAAGACATCAACAAAAGGATTGTTACATGACAACTCAAGTAAGACATTATATTGATGGTGAGTTTGTATTAGGCGAAGGTAGTAAACAAATCTCTGTTACAAACCCTGCAAATAATGAAACCATCGCAGTTGTGAATGCAGCGACTGAAGCTGAAGTATTAACCGCAATTGAAAGCGCAAAGAAAGCATTTGTTACTTGGAAGGAAATTCCTGTATCTGAACGTGCTCGCGTAATGCTTCGTTATCAGCATCTACTAAAAGAGCATCATGATGAAATCGCGACGATTCTGGCTAAAGAAACGGGTAAAACCTTTGATGATGCTAAAGGCGATGTGTGGCGTGGAATCGAAGTCGCTGAGCATGCTTGTAATATCGCTTCATTGTTAATGGGTGAAACGGTTGAAAACGTTGCACGTTCTATTGATACCTACAGCTACACTCAGCCATTAGGTGTGTGCGCGGGTATTACGCCATTTAACTTCCCAGCAATGATCCCTTTATGGATGTTCCCTCTAGCGATTGCTTGCGGTAACACATTCATTCTTAAACCATCAGAACAAGACCCAATGACACCGCAGCGCCTTGTTGAACTATTTGAAGAAGCTGGCGCACCTAAAGGCGTACTGCAAATGGTTCATGGTGATAAAGTTGCCGTTGACGTTTTACTTGATCATAAAGATGTAAAAGCGATTTCGTTCGTAGGTTCAGTTGGTGTAGGTCAATACATTTATAAAACAGGTACTGACAACCTTAAGCGTGTTCAAGCCTTTGCTGGCGCGAAGAACCACTGTGTGATCATGCCTGATGCCAACAAGCAGCAAGTGATCAACAACCTAGTAGGGGCTTCTGTTGGTGCAGCTGGTCAACGTTGTATGGCAATTTCAGTTGCTATTTTCGTAGGTGAAGCGAAAGCGTGGATCCCAGAAGTTAAAGAAGCCCTAGCGAAAGTTAAGCCGGGGTTATGGGATGATAAAGATGCTGCTTATGGTCCGGTGATCAGCCCGCAAGCTAAAGAGCGTGTGCTTAGCTTAATTGCTCAAGGTAAAGCAGAAGGCGCTAATTGTGTACTTGATGGCAGTGAATTTACTGTCGAAGGTTATGAGTCAGGTAACTGGGTTGGTCCAACCGTATTTACTGACGTAACGACTGATATGACTATCTACAAAGAAGAAATCTTTGGTCCAGTTTTATGTTGTATGACAGCAGACTCTTTGGATGATGCAATCGAAGTTGTGAACAACAGCCCTTACGGAAACGGTACTTCAATCTTTACTGCAAGCGGTGCGGCTGCTCGTAAATATCAGCATCATATCGATGTAGGTCAAGTAGGTATCAACGTACCAATTCCAGTGCCACTACCTTTCTTCTCGTTTACAGGTTGGAAGGGTAGCTTCTATGGCGATCAGCATGCTTATGGTAAGCAAGCGGTTCGTTTCTATACCGAAACTAAGACTATTACAGCTCGTTGGTTCGACTCTGATATTGCATCTGGTCCAAATATGACGATTGCACTTAAGTAATTTTAATATGAACTAAGAGGAGCAATAATGCGCACGACAACAGAAGCGTACGTCCATGTACTCACGACCATGACGTCCTGTCACGGACGGTTGTCTTACCGCATTATTGCTCCTTCTGTTGTTTCTAGTTCTCAGAAGTTCACATAAGTAATTTAATTTATGCGTTATGCCTGCGAAGGCAGGCATCTAGTGACTTATAGCCACTAGATTTCATCAATACAAGAAATGACAAAAGATAGAAATTATTCAGATTTTTGAATCTTAGGAGTTTTCGAATGGATTTTAACTTAAACGAAGACCAACGTCAGTTTGCTGACTTAGCACGTCAATTTTCACAAGAACAACTGGCACCATTTGCTGCAAAATGGGATGAAGAACATCATTTTCCAAAAGACGTCATTCAACAAGCCGGTGAGCTAGGTTTTTGCTCACTTTATTCACCAGAGTCTGAAGGTGGAATGGGGCTTTCTCGTCTTGATGCTTCAATTATCTTTGAAGCCTTATCTGAAGGTTGTACCGCTACTACTGCTATGTTGACCATTCACAACATGGCGACTTGGATGGTAACCACTTGGGGAACCGAAGCGTTTCGCAGTAAGTGGTCGGAAGATCTAACAACTGGTCAAAAGCTGGCTTCATACTGTTTAACTGAGCCAGGTTCAGGCAGTGATGCTGCATCGTTACAAACCAAAGCGGTTCGTGACGGTGATGAATATGTCATCTCAGGCTCGAAAATGTTCATCTCTGGTGCGGGCGACACTGAATTACTGGTGGTGATGTGTCGTACAGGTGAAGCTGGTCCTAAAGGCATTTCTGCTATTGCTATTCCTGCTGATGCGGAAGGTGTTATTTACGGTAAAGCAGAAGATAAAATGGGCTGGAATGCACAGCCAACACGTTTAATTACTTTCGAAGAAGTGCGTGTTCCAGTTGAAAACCTATTAGGCGAAGAAGGGCAAGGCTTTACCTTTGCCATGAAAGGGCTTGATGGTGGTCGTATCAATATCGCAACTTGTTCAATTGGTACTGCTCAAGCGGCACTTGATCGTGCAACTGAATACATGAAAGAGCGTAAGCAATTTGGCAAACCATTAGCGACTTTCCAAGCGCTGCAATTTAAGCTTGCTGATATGGCGACTGAATTAGTTGCTGCTCGCCAGATGGTACGTCTTGCAGCGTTCAAATTGGATACTAAAGACCCAGAAGCAACCGCTTATTGCGCAATGGCGAAACGTTTTGCGACTGACATTGGTTTCCAAGTGTGCGATGCCGCACTGCAATTACACGGTGGTTATGGTTATATTCGTGAATATCCATTAGAAAGACATTTCCGTGACGTTCGTGTACACCAAATCCTTGAAGGTACAAACGAAATCATGCGTCTTATCATCAGCCGTCGTCTACTGGACGATGCCGCAACAGAAATCCGTTAATTGAGGTTAGCTAATGTCAAATATCATTCAAAAAATCGAAGGTAATACTGCAATTCTTACAATGAGCAATCCGCCAGCAAATACTTGGACGGCTGAGAGCTTGCAAGAATTAAAAGCAGTAGTAGAGTCATTAAATGCTAACCGTGAAATTTATGCTTTGGTTATTACTGGTGAGGGTGAAAAATTCTTCTCTGCTGGTGCAGATTTGAAACTGTTTGCTGATGGCGACAAAGGCAACGCATCTTCAATGGCAAAGCACTTTGGTGAAGCTTTTGAAACACTATCTGCATTCCGCGGTGTTTCTATCGCTGCTATTAATGGCTATTCAATGGGCGGTGGCTTAGAAGTTGCACTAGCCTGTGATATTCGCGTAGCCGAGGAGCAGGCGGTAATGGCATTGCCAGAAGCAACTGTTGGCTTATTACCTTGTGCAGGTGGAACTCAAAACCTTACTGCGTTAGTGGGTGAAGGCTGGACTAAGCGTATGATCCTGTGTGGCGAACGTCTTGATGCGGCTAAAGCTGAAAAAATTGGCTTAGTTGAAGAAGTGGTTGCCAAAGGCGAAGCACTGAATAAAGCCATAGAATTAGCGAAAAATGTAGCCAAGCAAAGCCCAAGTAGCGTGGCTGTTTGTAAGCAGCTAATTCAAGCGGGTCGTATAATGCCTCGTACTCAAGCTCTACCACTAGAGCGAGAACTGTTTGTGGGCTTATTTGATACCGAAGATCAAAAAGAAGGCGTAAATGCTTTCTTGGAAAAACGCAAAGCAGAGTGGAGAAACAAGTAATGACAAGCGAACAAGCTGTTGTTTTTCAAACGCTAGGCACAGCTTCTGGCAAGCTTATCGGTATTGCTACGCTAAACATGGAAAAAGCGTTAAATGCTCTAAACCTTGATATGGTTAGAGCATTAACCAACCAACTGATGGCGTGGCAACAAGACAGTGAAGTAGTTTGTGTCGTGCTTGATGGGGCTGGTGATAAAGCGTTTTGTGCCGGGGGTGATGTTCGTGCTATCTACAAGCAGTCCATTGCTAATCCCGGGGAAATCGCTTCAGAAGCTGAAACCTTTTTCTCTGAAGAGTATCAATTAGATTATCTGATCCATGAGTTTGGTAAACCATTCTTAGTATGGGGACACGGTTTTGTCATGGGTGGCGGTGTTGGCCTTATGGCTGGTGCAAGTCACCGTGTCGTTACTGAAACCTCTCGTATTGCGATGCCTGAAATCACCATTGGTTTATATCCAGATGTTGGTGGCAGTTACTTCCTTAATAGAATGCCGGGTAAGTCTGGTTTATTTTTAGGGCTAACGGCATATCAGATGAATGCAGCTGATGCTTGTTATGTTGGCTTAGGTAATCACTACCTCAATAATGACGATAAACAAGTCATGTTTGATGCGATGGCTACTTTAGATTGGTCAGATAATGTTGCTCGTAATCACCTCTGGCTGGATGAAATGCTTAATGAATTAAGCATCAGAAGCACGATTGCCAAAGGTGAAAGTACCTTAGCCAATAACCAAGGTCTGATTGATAGCTTAATGGCTGGCAGCTTAGATGACATTATAGTGCGAGCTAACAAACTAGAGACTGATGAAAAGTGGTTATCACGTGCAATCGGTGCACTAATAGCGGGTAGCCCAATCAGTGCTCAATTGGTTTATCAACAAACTCAATTAGATAGCAAACTCAGTCTTGCGGATATTTATCGTTGGGAACTCATTGCTAGCGTAAACAGTTGTGCTCATGGTGATTTTTGTGAAGGTGTACGCGCCTTATTGATTGATAAAGACAGAAATCCCAAATGGAAGTATTCGTCCCATGATGAAATTCCAGCATCGTTAATGGAAAAAATTACAACGATGCCGTGGGAAATTCATCCATTGCAACAACTTGGACAGTAAGGAAGGAATCATGATTAAAACCATTGCGTTTATCGGTCTTGGTAATATGGGTGGCCCAATGGCGGCAAACCTTTTAAAGGCTGGATTTAGTGTTAACGTATTCGATCTTGTACCAGAAGCCATTGCTCAGTTGGTTGAACAAGGTGCAATCGCGTTTGATTCTGCGACAGATGCAGCCAAAAGTGTTGATGCGGTAGTGACCATGCTACCTGCAGGCAAACACGTAAAAAGTCTGTATTTAGGCAGTGTTGATCAATATGGTCTATTGGATGTTGTTAATTCAGACACCATTTTAATTGACAGCTCAACCATTGATGCTGAAAGTGCCAAGTTAGTGGCTAATCAAGCGGCGGCCAAAGGCATTGAATTTATTGATGCTCCAGTATCAGGTGGTACTGCTGGTGCCGCGGCTGGCACATTGACGTTTATCTGTGGTGCATCAGATGCCGCGTTTGAAAAAGCCAAACCAGTATTAGACGCAATGGGTGCCAATATCTTCCTCGCAGGCAGTGCTGGAGCAGGGCAAGTCGCTAAGATTTGTAATAACATGCTGTTGTCGGTACTTATGGTTGGCACATCAGAAGCTTTACAGTTAGGTAAAGATCACGGCTTAGACGCTAAAGTGCTTTCTGAAATTATGAAAGTAAGTAGTGGTGGTAACTGGACGCTAGAAAAGTATAATCCTTGCCCTGATGTGATGGAGAGCGTTCCATCATCTAATGACTACCAAGGTGGCTTTATGGTGGACTTGATGGTTAAAGACCTTGGGTTGTCTCAAGAAGCGGCTTTGCTTACAAATTCAAGCACACCTATGGGAGCATTGGCACGAAGCTTATACGTCAATCATGCTCGCCAAGGTAATGGTCGTCGTGACTTTTCGAGCATATTTGAACAGTTTTCTAAAAAATAATTTGATATGTGAATTGTAGTTAGCACAAGTATGAAAATGGCCAAGGAGCAATAGTGTAAACGCCAACAGAAGCGCACGTCCATGTGCTGACGACCGTGACATCCTGTCACGGACGGTTGTCTTATCACACTATTGCTCCTTTCTGTATTGAGTGTGTTTCTATGATTCATGTATTCAGCAACAGATAAAAAGTAAGGATCATCTAATGGATGTAAAAGGTAAGGTTGTCGTCATTACTGGCGGTGCAGGTGGTTTAGGTTTCGCAATGGCGCAATCGTTTGCTAAAGCTGGGGCGAAACTCGCTCTTATCGATGTTGACCAAGAAAAATTAGAAAAAGCTTGTGCACTGTTAGGTGATACTGAAGTGCAAGGCTATGCCCTTGATATTACCGATGAAGAAGATGTCGTAGCAGGTTTTCAATATATTCTAGAAGACTTAGGTCAAGTAAATGTGTTGATCAATAATGCCGGTATTTTACGTGACGGCATGCTACTGAAAGCTAAAGATGGTGAAGTGACTTCACGTATGGCTTTAGATCAGTTCCAGTCAGTGATTAATGTAAACCTAACGGGTTCATTCTTGTGTGGTCGTGAAGCAGCTGCTGCCATGATCACTTCTAAACAGCAAGGTGTGATCATTAATATTTCTAGCTTGGCGAAGGCGGGGAATATCGGTCAAACTAACTATGCAGCGTCTAAGGCTGGTGTTGTGGCTATGTCAGTAGGTTGGGCAAAAGAACTTGCGCGTCATGGGATTCGAAGTGCTGCGATTGCTCCGGGTGTTATCGAAACTGAAATGACAGCTGTAATGAAGCCAGAAGCCCTTGAGCGCCTAGAAAAGATGGTTCCAGTAGGGCGTCTTGGTCAGGCTGAAGAAATCGCATCAACGGCAAAATTTATTTGCGAAAACGACTATGTAAACGGTCGAGTATTTGAAATTGACGGCGGTATTCGTTTGTAATATCAAACAATTCATGTAAAGTTAGCCGAGATAAATTTCTCGGCTTTTTTATTTAATAACTATCAAGATGCAACGACTTGAATGGATAGTGCAAAAAGCACTACTTATCATAGGAATAATTGGCACCATTGTTATGTATGGTGGTTGCAGTTATTTGTTGTGGAAGGGAGCACCAATTAACTTCGAAGTGTTTTTCTTACTGCCTTGTCCGCTTGTTTGTATCTATTTTGGTCTAGGTAAACCATTCAGGCCGAAACCAACGAAGTCTTCTCAGTCCTCAATGAAAGCCTAATTAATCTTCATTTAGATTTATTGAATACCGTATTGTTTTATTTATGATCTTTCTTATGTCGATTGGTTATAGGTTGTAGATAGTGGCTGCAGGTCAAGTTGGCTCCAATTTAAAATTAGCTCTATCAAAATGGGCTGATGATTTTTTAAGAAACCCCACGACAATGACTCATATAGAGGTCAATAGACATAAATTCAGAATGAAATTTACCCATGAGTGTAAATTGATGGATATTTCGCTGGAAGGTTTTCATATTGGAGAAGCCGAAATTAAGCAGATTGATGCTGAAAAAAAATACATCAAAGAAAATGTTGAAAACTATATAGTTAAAGCTCGAAAGAAGCAGCATCAATTTACTGTTGAATCTCAACAATTGCAATTGAATTGGCTATCTCAAAAGTCGGATGTCCAAGTAAAGCGAAGTATTTCAGCCCCAGAACCCATTGCTTCTCCCAGAACCGCTAACACTGAAACTCTGACAGAAATTGCAACAACGTTATTTAGATCAGATTTTAAAGAGTGGGGAGAAATGGTAAAAGCAAAAGTTCGAACTCAATCAGAGCCTATATTACCGGATTGGCTAAGTGATACTTCCTCTCCAATGAATATTCCCAAACAATCAGATACTGAAGTTCAAAGCGACGTAGTAGAGTGCCCGCCTAATGACTCAATAAGATTGGAAGCCAGAAAAAAGCTGCATGATGTTCAAGAACAGTTTTCAGGTGTTGATACTCTAGAGTTAAGCCCACTCATGATCGAAGAAGCTGACGATAAAACGCTTACAGAAGAAGATGAGGAGTCTTTTATTACGGGTAGTGTTGAACATGCTAGGCAAACTCCACCCAGTTATCTGGTTCAGTATCAAAATGCGACAGACGATAAGTCAGGCCAATTAGCGGGAGTAATACCTGCTAAGACAAAAGCTAAAGAAGGGGAAGACGCTTTAAAAGAAGAAGGCGATGAACAGAAACCAGATTCTGTCCAAGCTAAACCAGAAGACGTTACTGGTACAGATATTGATATTGATGAGGAAGAGCTGCTAGATGGTGTCTTTTGATTAAAGTGTTTCCTTTGCTTTTAGCCATTTTTCACGTGAAAGAATTTGAGTATTTTCTTGTCCGATAAATTCTTGTTTCCTGCGAGCGACATTCGTTAAAATGTCGCTCTTTTTTATATCATCAAACTGTCCCCAGTTAACGATTTCCGTTATGTGGCGATAACAACCCATACATACGTCATCGTCATTTAAACCGCAGCGGGCAACACAAGGTGATTGCATGTTCTAGTTCCTTTTTGAAAGGAATACTAATTGATTAGCAGTAGGAAGTTAAGTTGTTCGAACAATATTTTCAAAAGCTCTGTAGATTATTGATTCAGTCAAAACCACTTTGGCAAGTGGCGAGCTTTGAGCATGAATCATTACCATGGGAACATGATTTTCCAACCTTAGCAGAAGCTGTTTGGAGTTTGACTGAGGATGAAATTGAACATCTTGATGCAGACCATGATCTTTTGATTGAATCCGTATTACCTTCACTGAATAAGGATATCGAAAATCAGCAACAAAGTTGGGATTATGAATTGCTTTGTTTTCCTTCCACCAAAGTCGTTAACGAAAATCATCACCATGATTACCCAAGTCGCTTATCTTCTGGAGTAAAAGGGAGAAAGTGGCAGCAAATAACTCGCTTTAGTGATGCTGCCATTAGTGAAAGTGATCAATCTCAACATTCGTTTTTAGAATGGTGTTCAGGCAAAGGTCATTTAGGTCGATTGCTGGCTTTTAGAACTCAATCAAAAGTAACGAGTTTGGAATGGCAAGCAGAGTTGAGTCGGCAAGGGCAAGTTCTGAGTGATAAGTTCAAGCTTAAACATCAGCACATTTGCGGTGATGCTTTTACAGACGGTGCAGAACTATTAAAAACAAATCAACATGCGATAGCGCTTCACGCTTGTGGAGATTTACATGTAGAACTTATAAAACAAGCCTCAAAAGTGGGAACCGAAGCTATAAGCATTGCGCCATGTTGTTACCATTTGATACGAACGGATAAGTATCAGCCCTTATCTGAGCAGGGAAAAGCTAGCGGCTTAGAGCTATCAAAAGCGGATTTACGTTTGCCACTTCAACAAAGTGTTATCGCTAATGAAGTCAAGAATAAGCAAAGGCTCAAAGAAATGGCGTGGCGTTTAGGGTTTGATAGTTTGCAACGTGCAGTTCGACAACAAAATAGTTATTTGCCAGTGCCAAGCATAAAGCAAAGTCAGCTTGCAGGTTCATTTAAAGCGTTTTGTATATGGGCAGCTGAACAAAAGCAGGTTACTCTGCCAGATAGTATTGACTTCAACAGCTTTGAAAAACAAGGCGTACAAAGACAAAAGCTCACTCGAAGAATTGATTTAGTCGCTCATATTTTCAGACAAGCCATTGAGTCATGGTTACTACTTGATCGTTGTTTGCTCCTAGAGCAACAGGGTTATAGAGTAGAACTTGTAGACTTTTGTCCATCGCATATCACTCCAAGAAACAAATTAATCCGAGCAAATCGCTAGGATATCGCTAGGATTTTGTTCAATAAAGGCAAAAAGCATGAGTTTATATTGCAACTGAGCGTAAATCTTGATGAAATGTTGCGCTAGTTTTAATTGAACAAAATAATTGCATGAAATACTCCCGGGTTTTTATTAATAGCCTGGCTTACGAATTGGCTCCAGTTGTTGTTTCGAGTAACGAATTGGAATCTCGGTTAGCCCCTTTATATCAAAAATTTCGTATCCCAATCGGTCAGTTAACTGCATTAACGGGTATTGCTGAGCGTCGCTGGTGGCCGAAAAATCATCGTTTGTCGGATGGTGCAATTTCGGCTGCTCACAAGGCTATTGATGAAACTGGAATCAATGTGAATGATCTCGGTGCCGTTGTTTACACTGGTGTATGTCGTGATCAACACGAACCTGCAACGGCTTGCCGTATTGCTGCCAATATTGGTGTATCTCAAGATACGGCCGTTTACGATATCAGTAACGCATGTTTAGGTGTGTTATCTGGCATTTTAGATATCGCTAACCGTATAGAGCTTGGACAAATTAAAGCTGGAATGGTGGTGTCGTGCGAGTCAGCACGGGATATTGTTGATTCAACCATCGACCAAATGCTGAATGAGCCAACCATGCAAAATTTTGCTCAATCTTTAGCGACCTTAACGGGTGGTTCAGGAGCAATTGCAGTTATTTTAACTGATGGTAGCTTACCTTTAAAAAATGAACGTCAGCACCAGTTATTGGGGGCTTCTCATTTATCTGCACCAGAGCATCACCAACTGTGTCAGTGGGGATTACAGGAGAAAGGACAGCATTTGTATCGTGAGTTTATGAAAACCGATGCAGTGGCATTACTTAAAGAGGGCGTTGAGCTTGCAAAACACACTTGGGAACATTTCTTAACACAGCGTGATTGGTTGGTTGAGCAAGTGGATAAAGTAATTTGCCACCAAGTAGGGGCATCTAACCGTAAGCAAGTATTAAGTGCGCTTAATATACCCTCTGAAAAAGAGTTTCCGACGTATCAAAAACTTGGCAACATGGGCACTGTTTCATTGCCTGTTTCTGCGGCATTAGCTCATGAGCAAGGCTTTTTGAAAAAAGGCGACCAAGTTAGCTTCTTAGGCATTGGTAGCGGCTTAAACTGTATGATGCTTGGATTAAAGTGGTAGGGTATTTGTGCGCCCATGAGCAATAGTGTGAACGCCAACAGAAGCGTACGTCCATGTACTGACGACCGTGACTTCCTGTCACGGACGGTCGGCTTATCACACTATTACTCAAGTTGAATTCATATATACAAATTCGTATGTCAAATAGGACATTCAATGTTAGAACAATTACTGCCATTTAAAGGGCAATATTTTGAACGTAATGGCTTAAAACAGCATTATTTGAACCAAGGTGAAGGTGAGCCTGTGGTTATGGTGCATGGTAATCCAAGCTGGTGTTATTACTATCGCAACCTTGTTTCTGAGCTACAGAAAACACATCAATGTATCGTACCCGATCATATTGGCTGTGGTTTATCTGATAAGCCAAACGATACCGATTACGACTACACCTTAAGTCAGCGTATTGATGATCTTGAGGCGCTACTAGATCACTTGGACGTTAAAAAAGATATAACCTTAGTGGTACACGATTGGGGCGGAATGATAGGTATGGGCTATGCGGCTCGTTACCCTGATCGTATTAAACGCATTGTGTTATTGAATACAGCGGCGTTTCACTTACCGAAAAGCAAAATGTTTCCAATCCCATTATGGATTTGTCGAAATACTCTATTAGGTACATTACTGGTTCGTGGCTTTAATGCATTTTCGAGCATTGCATCTTATGTTGGCGTGAAGCGTAAGCCGATGCCAAAAGCTGTACGAGAAGCTTATGTGGCTCCGTTTAATAACTGGAATAATCGTATTTCGACGTTGAGATTCGTTCAAGACATTCCACTTTCACCTTCGGATCGCAATTACGATTTGGTTTCAGAGATTTCATCTAGCTTAAGTCATTTCTCTCATTTACCAATAATGGTGTGCTGGGGACATAAAGATTTTGTTTTCGATAAACACTTTTTAAAACAATGGAAGCAACATTTTCCAAGTGCTGTTTATCATGAATTCCACGATTGTGGACACTATATTCTTGAAGATGCCAGCGAAGAAGTCATAGGCCATATTGCACAATTCATGAAAACCACTGAGCCATCGGCTGCCAGTGAATCGGAAGCGGCTTAAGCATGAACTTATGCCGACACCTTAAACTGGCTGCTGTTGAGCAGCCTGAGGCTTTAGCAGTCGCGGTGCAGCAACACCGTAAAGGCGAATATCACTACCAAGAACTTAATTTTTCACAGCTTCATCAAAAAAGCGATCACATTGCTAATGCCTTAACCGAGTTTGGTATTACTCGAGGTATGAAAGCGGTGTTGATGGTAACACCAAGCTTAGAATTTTTTCAGCTTACCTTTGCTTTGTTTAAAGCCGGAGTTATTCCGGTAATCGTTGACCCAGGAATGGGACTAAAAAACCTTAAGCAATGCTTTGCAGAAGCTGAGCCAGATGCATTTATTGGCATCGAAAAAGCGCATGTCGCTCGTAAACTCTTAGGTTGGGCGAAGCGAACAGTTAAGCACTCTATTAATGTTGATATCCCAATCGCCAACCCGAAGCTATCAGGGGTGAAATCACTACTGACTTCAAGCACAAACTTATCCAGTTTGTTGGCTAAAAGCCGAGCTGATCGTACTTTTGAAATGGCAGAGTTAGATGCCGATGAAATGTGCGCGATTTTGTTTACCAGTGGTAGTACAGGCATTCCAAAAGGCGTTGTCTACAGTCATAAAATGTTTGAAGCGCAAATTCAGGCATTAAAAAACGATTATGGCATTGAATATGGTGAAAGAGATTTAGCGACTTTCCCACTATTTTCACTATTCGGACCAGCATTAGGAATGGCATCTATTGTCCCAGATATGGATGCCAGCAAGCCAATCACCGCAGAGCCCAAACATTTATTCAAAGCGGTTGAAGATTATCAATGCAGCAATATGTTTGTTAATCCTGCGCTGGTGAACAAGTTAGGTGCAGCGGGTGAGAGCCTTAATCAAAAATTGCCATCGGTTAGGCGAGTGATTTCAGCGGGAGCGCCAGTCACAATCGAAGCAATTCAGCGTTTTAGCAAAATGCTAAATGATGGTATTCCTGTACTTAATTCCTATGGTGCAACTGAGTCATTACCCATCTCAATGTTAGCCAGCGATGAATTATTTGAAACGCAAGAGCTAACCAATAATGGAGCAGGTATTTGTGTTGGTCGTCCAATTTCAGGTATGCAGATCAAAATTATTGATATTACTGAGCAAGACATTAATGGATTAGCTCAAGCTGATGAGCTTGGTGTTGATCAAGTCGGTGAAATCATAGTTACTGCGGATGTTGTGAGCCAAAGCTATTATCAAAGGCAAGCGGCTACTCAAGCTTCAAAAATTCAGGATGGCGAAAAGATTTGGCATCGAATGGGAGATTTAGGCTATCTAGATGTTGATGGAAAGCTTTGGATGTGTGGTCGTAAAGCTCATCGAGTTGATGCTGAAAATAAACGTTATTATTCCATTCCGTGTGAGCGAATTTTTAATACTCACCCGAGTGTGAAACTCTCAGCATTGGTAGGTGTGAGGCTCGCAGGAAAAGTCACTCCTTTGGTTTGTTTAGAGCTCAATGAAGAACAGGGCTGTCATAACAGTAAAGTCATTTATGCAGAATTGACTCAATTAGCAGAGCAACATTCACAGACTCAAGGGATTATGGACTTTTTGTCACATCCTGAGTTTCCTGTAGATGTAAGACATAATGCTAAGATTTTCCGAGAGAAGCTAGCTATATGGGCGCAGAAGAAAGTTGGTTGATCATAAACAAGCAACCAATTTAAATATGTGTCATTTATGGAGCAATATTGAGCACGACAACTGAAGCGCACATCCGTTTACTGACGGCCGTGACGTCCTGTCACGGACGGTTGTCTTAGCGCAATATTGCTCTTTTCCAAATTCCCTGATATTTCTGATGTTCCAGCTTAACCTTTGGAAAAAATGAAAAGGCAAAGAATGATAAAACTTCATGAATTAGAGCTGCAAGCGCTTGAAAAATTAGCATCAAAGGTGAGTCATGTTTTTGTTACTGGTGCAGGTGGTTTTTTAGGCTTTGCAATATGCCAACGGTTGGTTACTGCTGGTATAAAGGTCACAGGATTTGCCCGAGGAAACTATCCAAAACTAGAACAGCTTGGTGTCACAATGATTCAAGGTGATTTAGCTGAGCCAAAAGCGGTTACTAAAGCAATGCAAGGTTGTGACATGGTTTTTCATGTTGCATCTAAAGCTGGTGTTTGGGGCAGTAAAGAAAGTTACTTTAACCCTAATGTGAAAGGCGCTGAAAACGTCATTGAAGCATGCAAAGCTAACGGCATTAAATACCTTGTTTATACCAGCACGCCAAGTGTTACCTTTGATGGTCAAGATGAAAATGGCATAGATGAATCAGCGCCTTACGCTGAGCATTATATGAATTTTTACGGCCTATCTAAGTCGGTCGCCGAGAAAGCAGTTTTAGAAGCCAACAATAGCGATTTAAAAACTGTTGCTATCCGTCCACATCTTATTTGGGGACCTGAAGACCCGCATTTAGTGCCTAGAGTGCTTGAACGTGGTAAAGCAGGGCGCTTAAAGCTAGTTGGTAAACAAGATAAGCTAGTTGACACCATTTACATTGATAATGCCGCTTATAGTCATATTCTAGCTGCTCTAAAATTAACTGATGCAGATTCTAAATGTGCAGGTAAAGCTTATTTTGTGAGTAATGATGAGCCTGTAACCATGGCTAATATGCTGAATCAAATTTTGGGGTGTGCACAATTGCCGCCAGTTACTAAAAGAGTTCCAGTTGGTGTTGCTTATGCTGTAGGGGCAATTTTAGAGTCAGTTTATAAGCTGCTGAATAAGCAAGAAGAACCCTTCATGACTCGCTTTGTCGCAAAACAGCTCTCTTGTTCACATTATTACGACATCGGTGCTGCAAAGCGTGATTTAGGTTATCAGCCGATAGTTACTATTGCTGAAGGTATGGAGCTGCTTAAACGAAGCTTGTAGAAATTCTTTATTGAAATAGCCATTGGGATTCATGGATGTTCTTTATTCGAAATATTATTTTATTTTTACTGACGTTTGTCCCATTAACACTATTGGCAAAAGAAAGTTTTATAGTTTCAGATTCATTTGTTATACCAGTTGAGAAGGCTTTCCCTCAATACATTTTTGTTAAAGTAGATCCCAGCCTTTCAAACAGAGATTATGACGCTTTAATGTCCGCAAGATTCTTTATTCGGAGGAGATTAAATACATCATGGCCTGCGGATAAATTTACAGAAGAAGAAAATAAAGTTTCCTTAGCCAATGACTTAATTGCTTTCAATAACAGAACCAGTTTTACGTATCATATTCTTGATAAAGCAAAGTCCAAAGTAGTAGGCTGTTTTTACATTAGTCCTGCATTCAGCGACAAACATGATGCCTCCGTTTTTGTTTGGGTCAGAAAAGCCCATTTAGAAACTGAATACTTCCAACAAATTAAAAGAGATGTTCGTCGTTGGCTCAAAGATGATTGGCCATTTGAAAAGATTGATTATTCATGGAATAAGACATGATTTCATTACTCAAAATAGAAAACTATGATAGATAAACACTTCTTAAAACGCGTTTTTACGGGCAAAGTAAAAGATAGCTATGGAATTCAAACCGCTATGGAAAAATCTTTCGTCGAGGGAGATATATATCTTTCAGCCGAGGGGCTAGAAGGAGATGAGTGTGCTGACAAACGGCATCATGGAGGTGTTGATCGAGCTTTACACCAATATCCTGCTGAGCATTATGCGTATTGGCGACAGAAGTATGATTTAGGTATGGGTTGGCAGTCAGCCGGTATGGGTGAAAATCTGAGCTCGGAAGGAATGACAGAAGATAGCGTGTGTATTGGTGATCGCTATTGCTGGGGAGAAGCCATTATTGAAGTCAGCCAACCTCGTTCACCTTGTTTCAAGCTCAATCGCCGCTGGGGTATTGAAGATTTCTCTGTTCATATGCAAGAAATCAGTCGTTGTGGTTGGTTATATCGAGTGATCAAACCTGGAATGGTTAGTGTGGATCAGCCATTGGAGTTAGTTCAGCGTGTACCGAATGCAATGACGGTTAAACAAGCTTGTGATTATTACTTTGGAACGCCACTTGAGCGCAGTGGTTTGGAGTTATTGAAACAACAAGAAAGGTTGGCTCAAAGTTGGAAGTCAAAAGTACTACTGCGCTTGGAGACTGGTGAAATTGAGAACTGGAATTTCCGCCTTTTAGGTCATGCTTAAAAAGTGTAATACAAAATGGTTTTATAGGATTCCTTCATGGAACCAAAGCTGTTAACCTCAACTTACAGTTAAAAAAGGTTTAATCTAAAATGAAAGTTATACGTGGTCTCTTTGTACTTGCTATCTCGGTATTTATCTTTGCATGCAATGATGGGAATCATGGTGTAACCAGTGGTTCAGTTAAACACGGTAGTTCAGAAAGCTCTCAAAGTATTACTGGTGTTGTTGTGGGCGAACTTTTACAAGGAAAAGACGGAACGATATGGAAGTTTAAAGCTGATGACGGAAAGATTTATGCATTAGTGGTAAGTATTCCTAACTTAGGTGAAGAAGAAAGCAAAAATATTTCTCTAATTGAGTTAAATAAGCATTTGGTTATTAGTGGAGAGACCTATAAGCTTGGAAATGAAAATAGGCTAATTGCTAGAAAAATAAAGCCTTTCAATTGATAAGCCTGCGTTAGTAACTTTTTATTCCAGTTATAAGATATTTAAAAAGCGTATAAATTTTATCCACCTTTCTTTTAGTTACTTAATGCAATTACATAAGCTTTCTGTAAAGTGTTATTTGTATGATTAGTTGTTGCATTTTAAGTTCATAAGAAAGGGAAATATAATGAAGCTTGAGTCTATTGCGTTACACGAAGGTTACGAGTCGGAGCAAACCACCAAGGCGGCAGCGGTTCCTATCTATCAAACCACCTCTTTTACTTTTGATGATACTCAACACGGTGCAGATCTATTTAACCTAGCCGTACCTGGAAATATCTATTCGCGTATCATGAATCCAACCAATGATGTATTAGAGAAACGTGTTGCTGCAATGGAGGGTGGTTTAGCTGCTTTAGCTGTATCTTCTGGAATGGCGGCAATTACTTATGCAATACAGGCAATTACAGGTGTTGGAGATAATATTGTCAGCACCAGCCAACTCTATGGTGGAACCTATAACTTATTTGCACACACCTTTCCAAGCCAAGGGGTCGAGGTAAAGTTAGTTTCACATGATGATTTTGAAGGTTTTGACGCCGCAATTGATGAAAATACCAAAGCTGTTTTTTGTGAGTCTATAGGCAACCCCGCAGGTAATATTGTTGATATTACGCGCTTAGCCGAAGTCGCTCATAAGCATGGCGTACCTCTTATTGTGGATAACACTGTTGCAACGCCATATTTATGTCGACCATTTGAACATGGCGCTGATATTGTGGTGCATTCATTGACTAAGTATATCGGTGGTCATGGTACTTCAATAGGCGGTATTATTGTTGATTCCGGAAAGTTTGACTGGGTAGGTAATAAAGACAGGTTCCCACAATTAAATGAGCCAGATCCATCTTATCATGGTGTTGTTTACACAGAAGCATTAGCAGAAGCGGCTTATATCGGTCGTTGTCGTGTTGTTCCTCTAAGAAATACAGGCGCATCGCTGTCGCCACAAAATGCGTTTCAGATCTTGCAAGGGCTTGAAACGCTAGGTTTAAGAATGGACAGACACTGTGAAAACGCCGAAAAGCTGGCTGGTTATTTAAAACAACATCTAAAAGTAGAGTGGGTAAATTACGCTGGGCTCTCTGATAGCCCGTATCATGCTAATTGTAATAAAATCACCGGTGGAAAGGCGTCAGGAATAATCAGTTTTGGGATTAAAGGTGGGGCCAAAGCTGGTGCCAAATTTATCGACGCTTTGCAGATGATTTTGCGCTTGGTCAACATTGGTGATGCCAAGTCTTTAGCTTGTCATCCTGCATCAACGACTCACAGACAGTTAAATTCCGAAGAACTGGAAAAAGCAGGTGTTAGTGAAGATTTGGTTCGCATTTCCGTGGGAATTGAGCATATTGAAGATATTATTGCTGATGTTTCACAAGCGTTAGAGCACGCTTAAGTCCGGTACTTAATCGCCAGCAATAAACCAGAGAATGACATATTGCTCATCTCTGGTTTTTTAATTTGAGGTATTCTTCTATTTTGTTGTATAGGAAAGTAAATTCAGGACTGTACAACATGAAAGCTTTACTCATTATTATTGGAATTATCTTAGTTGTGTTTTTAGCTGGATGGTTATGGGGAAGTACTTTACCAGCAACGCATAAAGTGACAGTAAATCAAAAAATAAATGCTCCAATCAACCAAGTATGGGAAGCGATGACTGATTGGAAAAAGCAACCCAGATGGAGAGCTGAACTTAAATCTGTTGATGTAATTTCAGAGACTAAATTTATTGAACTCCCAAGTTATGGTCCAGAAATAATTTTCGATGTTTTAGATTTAAAAAAGCCAAATCGTTTTGAACTTCAAATGTCTGGTTCCATTGAGGGACGGTATATTACCAAACTAAGCTTTGAAAATGGCGTCACCAATGTTACAGCAACTGAAATAGTGATTCAGAAATCTCCCATAAAAAGGGTTATTACATATTTGTTTTTCGATCTGAACGCTTTTGCTCAGGAGTATATGCAGCAGTTAAAAATATATGTCGAAGCTAAATAATAGGTTTTTCATAGTGTGAGCGTATAGCGAACTTTATCTTGATCATTGGTAAAAAATAGCCCTACAGGTTTATCCTTAGCTCCACACCTTGCAAAGGTAATGCTGCTTGGTTTATCAATGATATATGTTAGAACACCTTCTTATTGGAGCTTAATCAATAACAGTATAACTATAGAGTAACGCTCTTTTTATGAGGCTCTAATTATGCGTCTAAGTATATATGTTCTAGTCTTATCTTCTCTTGTGAGTACTATTTCGTTTGCAGCTGAGTCGGCGCAATCACATAAAGCTAGCATTCACATTTTTCAAATGAATAATTTCACAGAAACACGGGTAATCAACTCAGATGATCCAACTTCGTGTGATATTAGAACGAGCGTTTCACTGGAAGATCAAAATGATGTTAATGCATTTCCAGCTACCTTACCTAAAGGGTGTCAAAATGTTGCAATTGATTATGATCTATACCTTGGAGGAGATCTAACAAGTGAGAGTGATATCAGCGATTTATCCCCATTAGGCGCCATTCAATCAGTAAAGGGCAAGTTAATTATTGCGCACACTTCAAACTTAAAAGATTTGACAGGTTTAAAAAAACTAACGAACGTTGGTGACGACTTTGTTATAGCTAAAAACTCAAATCTAACTAGCTTAAGTGGTTTAAACGAATTACACCAAGTTGAGGGTACTCTATCTATTGCAAACAACCCTCAAATAACCAGTCTTATAGGCATGCCAAAACTTACCACAGTCCATAACTTGAGTATTGAAGGAAATGGCCAGCTAAATGATTTAACTTGGTTACCATCGTTTCAATCAATAACAGGTTATCTTGAGGTGAGTAGCAACCTTAGCCTAACAAGTTTGAATGGCTTTTATGTTGCAAGCAAAACAATGGGTTCTTTAGCTATAGTGGATAATCCTAAGTTGACAAATATTGATGCGTTAAGCCGTTTAAGCAATGTAGAAAAAAGCATCAATATTAGTGATAACGATGCGTTAACCTCACTCTCTAGTCTAGAAAATCTTAAGCCTTTGACTGATAGTGACATTCCGAGTAAAGTGCTTACGATTGACTATAACAAGGCAGGTCTTTCGAAGCTTACTGATTGCAAAGGAGTTTGTAATTATCTAACTTGGGTGAATACCCTAAATACTAATAATCTTACTCAGCAATGTGAAAGCACTATTCATACATGCTGGCAATAATTGTTGTTGAGCTCATAACCGGACTGTTCATCAAGGATCTTTATTTTGCAATCAAAGACATAAGCTCAGGATAATATTGCTTATCTAACTGGGCTATTTCAGTTTGTTCTTGCAAAATATCATTTAAGATTGATTCTGTCGTCAAAGGGTTTGCTAATACGGTTCTGAATACGACAGTATGTCTTCGTTGATATTTTTGGGGGCGTATACGAGTTCGGGAAACAAATGATTTACCTTGTTCACGTTGATGTTTCTGGATAAATTGAGTCAGCCCATCTAATAAAGCGTTTATTGTTTCAACTTTCTTTACATCGTTTGAGCTTAATGCATCAGCTAACAATGCTTGTATAGATTCAGGAACATAGCGATACGTTAACAAACATAACTCAGGATGTGTGATTAACTCAAAATCAGGGTGATTTTGGATCTGCTGTGCAAAGTACTTGGCTTTTTCAATACTGTTATTTATTAATATTTCATATCCATTCAAGCCAATAATCTTCAAACAAGCATGAACTAGCATAGCCATACCTGTTCGAGAGCCTTCGAGGGTCTGTCTGCCTAAATCTTTTGAGCCTTTACGTAAAATATATTCGGCATGATGAGTGATGGCTTGGCTGTGTGTTGCTGATTTAAAAATTACCATTCCTGCACCCATAGGCACATACATTTGTTTATGAGCATCTATGGTTACGGAGTCTGCTAATTCAATACCTTGTAATAAATGCCGATATTTATTTGATAAAAGGGTAGCGCCCCCCCAAGCGGCATCCACATGGAAATGGCAATCGATTTCTTTTGCCAGTGTGGCTAATTCGGTAAGTGGATCTATGTTACCTGTTTCAGTTGTACCTGCGATCCCCACAATTGCCATAACTTTGATGTTTTGCTTAGCCAACTCATTGGCTTTTTGTCTCATCAAACTGACATCAACCTTATTATTGCCATCAGTTTCGATGGCAATAATGTTTTCTCTACCAATACCAAGTAAATCGGCAGCTTTTCCCAGAGAGTAATGGCCACGCTCAGAGGTCAAAATAGCTAAGTCTTGATAGCCGTAATGACGTAATCCTGCATTAAGTCCCTGCTGAGCAACACCTTTAAAGTCACCATCGGCTTTTAACAGGATGTTTCTCGCCGTCCATAGGGCTGTGATATTGGCAATGGTACCGCCAGAACAAAATGCGCCAAGCGAATGCTCAGCACTGTGCATTTTATCTTGATAAAAGGTTTCATCTTGTTGGTAAACCAAGTGGTGCATCATACCTAGCACTTGTTTTTCAAGTGGGGTAAAGGCTTTTGAGGTCTCTATTTTTACTAAGTTTTGATTCAAACCTGCCATTAACTTTGTCAGGGGGAGGACAAAGTAAGGTAGAGATGATGTCATGTGACCAATAAACGTAGGTGCGGCTGTGTGAACAGAATGCGCCACTAAGTTTTGCATGATCTCGTCGGTGTATTGAGATACAAAACTGGGAGATTGCGGGATCTGGTGATCTTGAAACCATGTTTCGATTTCATTTAGAGGCAGCTCTTTTGCAACAATGTTATCACCCAAAAAACCTGCCAAATCATCAGTGAGTTTTTGCTCAATGATGCTCAAGGTTGAATTTGGATCTTCAGGAATAGTAAAAATCCGTTTTAAGCTTTCTTCCGAAGCAGTGGCTTGGCGATAATTAGATACTGTCATTCAGTCGCAATTCCAACTTTTTAACTTAGAATAATGGCTTATCAGAAACCTGAAAACAGAATAGTGGTTGAAGCCTAAATTTCAATGGGATTTATCTCAATCTAAGTTAATTTTGATTTATCAAAAGCTCGCCACTTTACTTTATGGAAATTATCCCTTCAAGGAATTTTTATAATGATGAGAAGAAAATGTTAGTGTGTCGGAGTCTTGTTGTAACTAAACGATGCTTGTAAAATTTCGAGATATTTTTTAGTGGAGTATTAATTTTGAATAAAAGCTTAATTACCAATTTAGTGGCGGCCGCTGTTTTTGTTATTGGTTATATGATGCAACAGCCTTATCTTTGGTCTATTGGTGCTTTTGCGCTGTCAGGTGCAATAACCAACTGGCTTGCCATTCATATGCTTTTTGAAAAAGTGCCAGGGCTATATGGTTCGGGTGTGATACCAGCAAGATTTGATGAATTTAAAACAGGTATTAAAACGCTAGTAATGGAGCAGTTTTTTACTCCAGAAAATATCGAGCGTTTTGTTGGCAATCAAACGAATGCGGCGACTCACTCATTATCACCCGTTATTGAAAAAGTAGACTTATCATCTGCATTTGATGCCTTATTAGAAACGGTTGAGAAATCTTCATTTGGTGGCATGTTGTCCATGTTTGGCGGAACTGAAGCATTAGAGCCTTTAAAAGAACCATTTATTGGCAAATTGAAAGATTCTTTAGTTACGGTGACTGAATCCGATGATTTTGCCGAATTAGTGAATAATGAAATGCAAGGGGTAGTACCCACAAACGATATTTCGACTCAGGTTGAATCTATTGTTGATCAACGCTTAGATGAGTTAACGCCACAAATGGTAAAAGATATTATTCAGACTATGATCCGTAAGCATTTAGGTTGGCTAGTCGTTTGGGGCGGTGTCTTTGGTGGACTTATTGGACTTGTTGCGCAGCTGCTCAGTTAGTCATTATCTGAATTGCCTACATTGACTAGTCTTGGTGAAGTAGTAGCTGTTGCTCTGCTTCTTTGCTTAGGTCTTTGTCGTAGATGTTGTCTATGTTGCGGTAAATTCGAACCATCTCCGCGTCGTTGTTTTTGATTCGGTTGACGATTGCTATGTGCACTAAGTCGACGAACACGAGTACGTTTTGGAGTATTTTGTTGAGCTTGAGCTTGAGCTTGAGCTTGAGCTTGTACTTGAGGTTGAACAGTAGGTTTCTGTACTCGAGGTTGAGGCTGAACAGTAGGTTGTTGCACTTGTTGTGCAGGGGGAGTCGCGACAACGGGTGGAGTTGTTATAATTGGTAATGGTCCATTAGGTTGTTTTTGTCTTCCAGTATTTGGCTGTTGCTGACGTCTTAATCGTTCTTGCCTTTGAGTTCTAGCCTGTTGTCGTGGTGGCACTTGTTCTGTCTCAGTATCACTTCCACTTCCACTTCCACTTCCATTAAAGCTGGTTTCGTGTTCAGGAATATTTTCTGCTTCAAACACTAGAGGTTCATGTGGCTCACCTGCAAGCTGTATTTCTTCTGGTGGTCGGTTATCTACAGGTAAATTGGACTCATGTGCAGGTCTTGGGGCAGCTCCTGAAGAGGCTGGATGTGGCTTAATTGTCCATCCATTCTGGGTGGCGAAATCAATGGCATCTTGTTTTTCTAACTTCTTAATCAATCGACGAATATGCTCACGGTAACGATTCATCTTTTCATATTTGGGATCTTTGAATAACCAGCTATATTCCTCAGCTTTGAAGTTTTCTCGCGTTACGGTATTTGGTGTTTTCTCCATCAGGCTAATCAAATCGTGCATTCTTCCTCTAATACGTCTTAGAGAGAGCCCTTCAAGAAGATCTTCTTTAATGGATTGTTCATCATTGTAACGTCGCGTAACAGGTTTAGAATGAGTGAGGGACTCTACGACCGTTGGATCATTTTTTATAAATGCAGTGAGAGGCTTGAGAACTTGATGATGTTTATCCGTTTGATGTATTGCTGCGTAATGTGACAAATCTCTTAAAGCTGTTGTTTCACCCGTTTCTAGATCTTTCGTGTAGGCTCTTTTGAATAATGCTTTAGTAAAGAATTTTGATAAACGGTTTTTTTCGGCGGTGATGCTTATCTCACCGTTTTTTGTATTCACTCTAAATTCGATGCCGTCATGCTGAAAAACATAAGTATCTGCAGCAACTTTATATTGATTTACATAATCTTTACTAAAGTCGACTTTTAAAGATCCGTATTTGAACGTTGCAAGTCTACAGTTGAGTTGAAGTACAAGCATACCCCGAGAGGCCTCAGGAACCTCTATTGGTTTACTATTTGGGATATGTGTACTCGCCATAAATTATCAGCATCCTTTTGCTGTACAAACCTTCTATCTATTAGGTTAATAATGGCGGTATTTATTGAGTTCTTCAAATTAAGCTTCATTAATATTTTATAATAAATTTTAGTAAGTTAAGGTGATTAAAAATAAGGCTTTAGCTCTACAAAATTTGGTTGGTTTCAAGGGGGAGAGGGAGTGAGCTCTCTAAATAAGTCAGTTCTTGGTTTAAAAGCGACTTTTACTTAACTTTTACTGCTCCATTCATCTTAAATTTAGCTATAGTCATTATTATTGATTTTTTATCGAGCAAGCAATGAAATGTCAGATGCATTTTTCCTTGGTTCAATCAATCTAGATATCAGTCTATTTGTCGATACGTTTCCAACTTTAGGTCAAAGCAAGTCTGCTCAAGATACGTTCTTCAGTTGTGGCGGGAAAGGAGCCAATCAGGCTTACGCATGCAGTAAAAATAGTGCAAGTACAACTTTAGTTTCTAAAGTTGGTAATGATGCATTTGCTGATCACCTGAGAGTACTTCTAAAGCAAAGAACTCGGCAGCAAACGTTTTTACTTGAATCTGAGCTGCACACAGCACTTGCTCATATATTTATTCAGCAATCGGATGCTCAAAATCTAATTGTGAGTTCGGCTGGAGCTAATAAGGATATAAGTGTTGAAGAGGTTCAACAATTTGAAGAGAAAATTGCCTCTGCCAATCTTCTAGCGATTCAATTTGAAAATAATCTTGCAGCTGTGGCTAAGGCAATCGAAATAGCTAAGCAAGCTAATGTTTGGGTTTTACTTGATCCCGCGCCTTTTGAGCCTGAAATGGCATCAGTGTTTCAACAAGTGGACGTTTTAACCCCCAATGAATTTGAAGCAAGCCAGATATCAGGTGCAAATGTTCATGATGGAATGTCTGCACACCAAGCAGCCCAAATCATTCAAAAAAAGTACGGAATTTCCAAAGTCATTATAACCTTGGGAAGCACTGGTGTATTCGCTATGGATGAGAATCGGACTTATTTTTCTCCTGCGTATCAATGTGCTGTACGAGATACCACTGGCGCAGGGGATGCCTTTAACGGCGCATTCATTGCTCATTACATAAAGGGTTACAACTTTTTTGAAGCCGTTGAGTTTGCTAATGCTTATGCATCAACGGCTGTTGAGGGTGTTGGTGCCTCATATATGCCTGAACCTCATTTAGCCAAGCGTCGATATCTAGATAGAAAGAACGAATCAAAAAAATAATTTGTAGTTAGTGCAAAATTAAATCCAATAAGGAGCTTTAATATGTCTTCAGGTAAATGTCCTTTCACACATGGAGCAACGACAAAATCTGGTAATTCAAATACGAGTTGGTGGCCAAATAACTTAAATTTAGACATTCTTCACCAGCATGATTCCAAGACCAATCCTCTTGGTGAGAGCTTTGACTATCAAGCTGAAGTGAAAAAGCTGGATTTCAAAAGCTTAAAGCAAGACCTCACTGCTTTAATGACAGATAGCCAAGACTGGTGGCCAGCCGATTGGGGACATTATGGTGGTTTGATGATCCGTATGTCATGGCATGCGGCTGGAACATATCGAATCGCAGATGGGCGTGGTGGAGCAGGTACTGGTAATTTGAGGTTTGCTCCGCTTAATTCTTGGCCTGATAACACGAATTTAGATAAAGCTCGGCGTATACTTTGGCCAATTAAAAAGAAATATGGCAACAAATTAAGTTGGGCTGATTTAATTGCGTATGCAGGAACCATCGCTTATGAATCTATGGGACTTAAAACCTTTGGCTTTGGGTTTGGTCGAGAAGATATTTGGCACCCAGAGAAAGATACTTATTGGGGTTCTGAAAAAGAATGGTTAGCGCCAACAGGGTCTGAAAATAATCGCTATTCAGGGGAACGTGATTTAGAAAATCCATTAGCGGCTGTAATGATGGGGCTGATTTATGTAAATCCGGAAGGTGTGGATGGCAAGCCCGACCCACTTAGAACAGCAAAAGACATGCGTGTCACCTTTGAGCGTATGGCAATGAACGATGAAGAAACCGTAGCGTTAACAGCTGGCGGTCATACAGTTGGTAAATGCCATGGAAATGGAGATGCGTCGTTACTCGGTGAAGAACCTGAAGCCGCAGAACTTGAGAACCAAGGTTTTGGTTGGCTAAAAGATGGTGGTGTAGGTAGTAAAGCGGTGACGAGTGGATTAGAAGGCGCGTGGACAACTCACCCAACACAATGGGATAACGGTTATTTTGAATTATTACTCAACTTAGATTGGGAACTGAAAAAAAGCCCTGCGGGAGCTTGGCAATGGGAGCCAACAAATATCAAGGAAGAAGATAAACCTGTCGATGTCGAAAACTCAAATGTTCGTCATAATCCAGTAATGACTGATGCCGACATGGCATTAAAAATCGACCCTGAATACAAGAAGATTTCTGAACGCTTTTATAATGACCCTGAATATTTCTCAGAAGTCTTTGCACGTGCTTGGTTTAAGCTCACCCACAGAGATATGGGACCTAAAGTTCGTTATATAGGCCCTGATGTCCCGCAACAAGATCTCATTTGGCAAGATCCAATTCCTGCTGGAAATACAAATTACGATGTTGAAGCGGTTAAATCTAAAATCAAAGAAACTGATTTAACGATTAATGAAATGGTCTCTACTGCATGGGATAGTGCGAGAACGTTTCGTCATTCAGATAACCGTGGTGGGGCTAATGGCGCTCGCATTCGTTTATCTCCGCAAAAGGATTGGCAAGGAAACGAGCCAGAGCGCCTTGCGAGGGTATTAAAAGTACTTGAACCTATAGCTGCTGAAAGTGGCGTGAGTGTCGCTGATGTCATTGTTATTGCTGGTAACCTTGGAGTTGAGCAAGCAGCAAAAGCAGCAGGAATTGATATCAAAGTTCCGTTTATGGTTGGTCGTGGCGATGCATCTGATGAAATGACGGATGCAGAATCGTTTGAAGTATTAGAACCACTCCATGATGGTTATCGCAATTGGTTGAAAGCTGATTACCTTGTAAAGCCTGAAGAAATGTTGTTAGACCGTACACAATTAATGGGATTAACCGCTTGTGAAATGACGGTGTTAATAGGTGGTATGCGAGTGATTGGAACTAATCATAATGGTTCTAAGCATGGTGTATTTACCAATAGAGAAGGGGCATTAACTAACGACTTTTTCGTGAATTTGACTGATATGAGTTATCGTTGGATTCCTACAGGAAAGAATTCATATGAAATCAAAGACCGCAAAACGGGTGACGTTAAGTGGACAGCAACTCGTGTTGATCTAGTCTTTGGCTCTAATTCAATACTTCGTGCTTATGCTGAAGTCTATGCTCAAGATGATAACCAACAAAAATTTGTTGAAGATTTTGTTGCAGCTTGGACTAAGGTCATGAATGCCGATAGGTTTGATGTGTGAGGTGGATTAGCTAAGAGTAATAGTGTGATAAAACAACCGTCCGTGACAGGATGTCACGGTCGTGAGCACAGGGATGTGTGCTTCTGTTGGTGTTCACACTATTGCTCTTATTAATAGCATGAAATCAATTTAAGATTAAAAACTAATATGACAACTCGGTAAGTCATTCTTAATAATGTAGTTTTGGTGATAATCTTCAGCGGCAATAAATTCTTGTTTTTCTACAATTTCAGTTACGACGCTACGCTCGCCCCATTTACCACTAGCAATCAACTCTTGCTTCGATTTTTCTGCCAATTCACGTTGCCGCTCATTATGATAAAAAATCACACTACGGTATTGGTGACCTACATCTTCACCTTGTTGATTAAGGGTTGTGGGATTGTGATTACTCCAAAATACAGCTAATAATTCTTCGTAACTCACAACTGACGCATCATATTCAACTTGTACTACTTCGGCATGACCTGTGTCACCAGCCTTTACTTCTTCATAGCGTGTCTTACTAACATCACCGCCCATATAACCACTTGTGGCATTGATAACGCCATCAATTTGTCTAAAGAAATACTCTACGCCCCAAAAGCAGCCAGCGCCAAAAGTTGCTAATGCCATTTTTTCTCACACTCTAACGACTAAAATAAATGTCTAACTATCTAGACGTCTATATTGCTTTTTGTGATTCAGTAAATCAAGCAGTTTTTTTAAAAAGATCTTTCAATCGTTCAATGTTTGATTTGTGGTAGGATCGGTCGCCAAGAAATATAAGAAACCTGAAATCTAATTTTTATTTCAGTTAAAAATAACAACTAGGAGTTGAACGTGCTTCAAACACTTCTGCAGTCTAAAGACTTCCTTTCATTGACCCTTGCAAATCCAGAAACCATTTCAGAATCATTTTCTTTTGAACTTGCTGATCACACAGATGTTCATGTTTGGGACACAGGTGTGATTGTTTTTGAACCAAAGCAAGCAGGTAACAAAGATGTTGTGCTTTCTTGTGCCGTCCATGGTAACGAAACTGCACCAATCGAGATTTGCAACCAGTTAATTAAAGAGCTGCTAGAACAAAGCACTCAAGTAAAGCACCGTACCTTATTTTTAATTGGTAATCCGCCTGCAATTCACAACGAAACTCGCTTTGTGGAAGAAAACATGAACCGCTTATTCAGTGGTAATCATTCAAGCGGTGAAGGCTTAGTAAACCAAGAACGTATTCGAGCTAAGAAGTTAGAAGAATATGTTGATCGTTTTTATACTTCTGTAACTGGTGAACGCCATCGTATACATTACGATCTGCATACAGCGATTCGAGCTTCTAAGCACGAGAAATTTGCCATTTATCCTTTCCGTCATGGTAAGCCTCATAAGGCTGAGCAGATCATGTTTTTAGAAGCCTGTGGCGTAGATACCATTTTATTCCACCATGAGCCGACGACCACTTTTAGCTATTTCTCGTCTAATGGTTATGGCGCTGATGCATTCACTGTTGAACTGGGTAAAGTGCGTCCATTCGGTGAAAACGATATGACCCGTTTTGTTGCCACTCATACCATGCTTACTCGTTTAATTACGGGGGCCGACCTTGAGCTTTCAGAGTTCGATAATGACAAAGTTAATCTTTATCAAGTGTGTCGAGTGATTAATAAAAACCATGATGACTTTGCATTTAACTTTGCCAATGATGTTGAAAACTTTAGATCTTTTCCAAAGGGATATGTGTTAGCCACTGAAGGCGGAGAGGAAGTTAAAATTGAGCATGATGAAGAAGCGATTGTATTCCCCAATGCCAATATTCCAGTAGGGCAGCGTGCAGTAATTATGTTGCTTCCTGTGACTGAACCTGCATTGATATAGTTAACATCGTGGTCTAAATCGAACTTTTTTTACAACGATTATCAAATCTAAAGCGCCCCTCTACTTTCGGGGGCGTTTTCTATAAGTCTTTTAAATGAAAAATGTATGTTTAGGTATGTGTCACAGCTATTTATTTACCTTAAAAGGCACTACTGCTTCTAACGCATCATTCGCGATGAATGTTACTACCTTAGACACTTTCCAAAGGTGTGAATGTTCATTTTCCTTAGGCTTGATAGCATTTAAAAATGTGGCCAATGATGAAAAACCCATTGCAACAGGTACATAAGCAAATACAACAGAAGGTAATTTAACCATATACCACATTGTTTTTATCGTCTGTGTCGTTGCTATGTCATTTTGCATTTCCCTACGCTGATTATACGTAAGTTGGTTATTAGCAGAAATTTGTAAGGTACTCATGGTGGCTTTACCTCAATTAAGCTTTATCAACAGCAAGCAGTTCCGTTTCAAGCATTTAATAGCTATTTTTACCCAACCTTAGATAGAAACAAATTAAAGCTACTGATTCTTTTCTAACTGCTTACCTCTAGTTTAAAGTTCGCTTTTACTAAGATCATGTTAATTTTTTTTTATCTAAATTATTGAATACTCAATATGCTTGTTAAAGCTGCGAAGAATTATTCTTCTATATGGTTTGGCAGTAAATCTGTTTGTAAACTTAAATATACAAGCGAATTAAGCGTAAATTCTAGTGTGACTCAGCTCAAATCTTGCGAGCGGTATATACCTTAACGTAAGGTGCATACCGCCGATAAGAATAGTTGATATTGAATGACGTTTATTCAATTTCAAGGAGAACAGAGCACATTATGAGCAACGCAACTCAAAGTAATGAAATAGTTCATAGCGTCAGCTTTCTCGATAGGGATTCACTAAACATCCCAACATTGAGAATCTTACAAGCTGATGGCAGCGTATATAAAGATGCCGTTTTGCCAAGCATCAATGAAGAAACAGCAAAGCGCATGTATGACACTTGCGTTTTCATCCGTGTATTGGATGAACGTATGTTAGGCGCACAGCGTCAAGGTCGTATTAGCTTCTACATGACGTGTACAGGTGAAGAAGCAGCAGTAGTGGGAAGTGCAGCTGCACTACAAGAAAAAGACGTTATCTTAGCTCAATATCGTGAACAAGCTGCGTTGCGCTATCGCGGTTTCACCACTGAGCAGTTTATGGATCAAATGTTCAGTAACGCCAAAGACCTAGGTAAAGGTCGTCAAATGCCTATCCACTATGGTAGCCAAGCATTAAACTACCACACGGTTTCATCTCCACTTGGTACGCAAATCCCACAAGCAACAGGTGTCGCTTACAGCTTAAAAATGAACAATGATAAGGCTGTTTCTATCTGTTACTTTGGTGAAGGTGCTGCATCAGAAGGTGATTTCCACGCTGGTCTGAACATGGCGGCAACACTAAGCGCACCAGCGCTTTTCTTCTGCCGTAACAATGGTTACGCCATTTCTACTCCAGCCGAAGAGCAATTTAAAGGTAACGGTATTGCCAGTCGCGGTGTGGGTTATGGTATGCATACCATCCGCGTTGACGGTAACGATATGTTAGCCGTATTAGCTGCTACTCAAGCTGCGCGTGATTTTGCAGTAGAAAACAACAAGCCAGTATTGATTGAAGCGATGTCATATCGTGTTGGTGCTCACTCGTCTTCAGATGATCCATCAGGTTATCGTTCGAAAGAAGAAGAAGATGTATGGCGCGCACAAGATCCTGTTGCTCGTTTCAAAAATTGGATGCTTTCTCAAGGTTGGTTAACCGAGGAAGAAGATGAAGCACTTTACGCTAAGTATCGTGAAGAAGTGTTAGCTCAAGTTAAAGTTTCTGAAAAAGTGGAAGCGCCGCACATTGATGAATTGATCAACGATGTATACGACGAGCCAACGCCACTGCTTCAAAAGCAGCTAAAAGAGCTTAAAGAGCACGTTAACAAATATCCACATGCTTATCCTAAGACAGCAGGGAGATTCTAAGTCATGGCACAGATGAACATGCTACAAGCCATCAATGATGCTCTTGCTATCGAGATGGAAAAGAACGACAAAATGTTGGTGTTTGGTGAAGACGTAGGGCACTTTGGTGGTGTATTCAGAGCGACTTCAGGACTAAAAGAAAAATTTGGTCCAGACCGCTGTTTCAACACACCATTAACTGAGCAAGGTATTGCTGGTTTTGCTAATGGCTTGGCCGCAAACGGGCATACACCTGTTGCTGAAATCCAGTTTGCAGATTATATCTTCCCTGCATTTGACCAAATCGTAAACGAGTCAGCAAAATTCAGATACCGTAGTGGTAGTGAATTTAACGTAGGTGGGCTAACGTATCGTACACCTTATGGCGGTGGTATTGCTGGTGGTCATTATCACTCGCAATCTCCAGAAGCTTACTTCACTCAAACACCAGGTTTGAAAGTAGTTGTACCAAGAAACCCTGAGCAAGCAAAGGGTCTATTGTTAGCGTCGATTCGCGACAAAAACCCAGTGGTTTTCTTCGAACCTAAGCGTTTATACCGTGCATCTGTGGGCGAAGTACCAGAAGGTGATTACGAGCACGAATTGGGCAAGGCTGACGTCGTTCAACAAGGTACTGATATCACAGTTCTTGCTTGGGGCGCACAGATGGAAATCGTCGAAAAAGCCGCTGAAATGGCAGCCAAAGACGGCATTTCATGTGAAGTGATCGACTTACGTTCACTGTCTCCTTGGGATGTTGAAACTGTTGCAGAGTCGGTTAAGAAAACAGGTCGTCTATTGATCAACCACGAAGCTCCGCTAACAGGTGGTTTTGCAGGTGAAATCGCGGCTACCATCCAGCAAGAATGCTTCTTATATCTTGAATCGCCAATTGCTCGTGTTTGTGGTTTGGATACACCTTACCCACTGATCCACGAAAAAGAATACATGCCTGATGCGTTAAAAACGTATGAAGCGATAAAATCAACAATGAACTTCTAGGGAGTCCGACATGATCAAAGATTTTATTTTGCCGGATATTGGAGAAGGCGTTGTTGAGTGTGAACTGGTCGAATGGCTAGTTGAAGAAGGTGATATTGTTGCTGAAGATCAGCCGATTGCTGACGTAATGACAGATAAAGCCTTGGTTCAAATTCCAGCTCCAAACCCAGGTAAAATCGTAAAGCTTTATTATGCCAAAGGCGATATTGCGATTGTACATCAGCCACTTTATGCCGTTGAGGTAGAAAGTGAGGGTGAATCAGCTCCAGCTTCTGCTCCTGTTGAGCAAACAGTTGAAGCCGCACCTGTAGCCGCTTCAGGCACTCAAATTGAAGACTTCCTACTTCCAGATATTGGTGAAGGAATCGTTGAGTGTGAGCTGGTTGAATGGCTAGTTGAAGAAGGTGATGAAGTGGTTGAAGACCAACCCATTGCCGATGTAATGACAGATAAAGCTCTAGTTCAAATTCCAGCAATGAAGCCAGGTAAAATTGCCAAACTTTATTATGCGAAAGGTGAAATTGCCATCGTTCACCAACCTTTGTTTGCTATCGAGGTTGAAGGTGAGGGCGATTCCGTTGCTCCTGTAGCGAACACTGAAGTCGCCAGCGAAGCAAAAGCTGCAAGCACGCGTTCTGAGCCTGTACGTCAAGGAAAAGCCTTAGCAAGCCCTGCGGTTCGTCGTATGGCTCGTATGCACGACCTAGATATCAGTACTGTAAAAGGTACAGGTAAAAACGGTCGTGTATACAAGAAAGACATTGAAGCGCACCTCGCTGGTGGTTCGGTAGCTCCAGTTGCACCTCAAGTGGCAGAAGTTGACACTTCTCACGCTATGGTTCCAGTTGCTACAGCAGCAGATAGAGTTGAGCCAATCAAAGGCGTTAAAGCGGTAATGGCGAAGATGATGCAAGAATCAGTTTCGACCATTCCTCACTTTACCTATTGCGATGAAATCGATATGACCGATTTGATGGCATTACGTAAAGAGATGAAAGACAGATATTCATCAGATGAACTTAAGCTGACCATGATGCCATTTTTCATGAAAGCATTGTCACTTGCTATTAACGAATATCCAATCGTCAACAGTCGTGTGAATGAAGAATGTACTGAATTGACTTATCTTGCTAGTCACAACATTGGTATGGCAGTAGATTCTAAAGTTGGTCTACTTGTACCGAATGTTAAGGATGTTCAAGCAAAGAGTATCTTAGAAGTCGCAGCAGACATCACACGCTTAACCAATGACTCACGTAGTGGTCGAGTAGCTCCTTCTGATCTTAAGCAAGGTACGATTACCATTTCGAATATTGGTGCATTGGGCGGTACAGTGGCAACACCTATCATCAATAAGCCAGAAGTGGCGATTGTTGCTTTAGGTAAAGTACAAAAACTGCCTCGTTTCAATGATAAAGGTGAAGTAGAAGCTCGCAGCATCATGCAAGTAAGCTGGTCTGGCGATCACCGCATTATTGATGGCGGCACTATTGCTCGTTTCTGTAATCTATGGAAACAGTATCTTGAGCAGCCACAAGATATGCTAATGGCAATGCGTTAATTTTTAACCGTTAACTTTTTAAAAAGGTGCCTAGTTTGGCACCTTTTTTTATGAAATTTATTTAACTTCTATGAGCTTAGAAATTTGATATAACAAATAAAAATGATTGTAGAGTTTAGATAATGGCTTCACGTGTAGATGATTCATTAAGCTTACTCCAAACCATGAGTTTGGAAGAATGTAGTGAGCAAACCGCTAGTGCACAAGGGGATAACAGTTTTGGTGAGTTCAAGGTTGAAGAGGCTCTAGGGCAGAAAGAAGAACATTCATTAGATGACTATTTCAAGAAAAAACAGGATAAAAAAGCCAAGAAACATAAAAAGGGTGAACACAGAGTTCATAGTCCAGCTGAATCTTGTGAATCAGATACGAAAATAGAAACTGAAAATAAATCAAATCCTAGTACGAAACCTTGTAAAAAATCTAAAATAAACCAAGAGTTCCAAGAGTCAGCCAGAGCGATGAGAAAGGATGAACTTGATGAACAGAAAGCGGCTAAAGAAAAGGAGAAATACAGGCAGCAAAGACATCTGATCCATGTGGAAAGAACCAGAAATGCTCTCTATCATAGATATATGTAGTCGTCACAGCCCAACACTCTTCAAATTGCAACAAAAGGTACTGAGAGTATATAATGCTCGGATTACTTGTTGTACTCCATCGGAAGCGTTATGAGCCAAGCGGCACCACAAATTGAAACTATTGATTACCCATTTCCTGCTAAACCCGTTCCATTATCAGACAGTGAAAAGCAAGAATATAAAGCTCGTATTAAACAACTATTAATAGAGCGAGATGCGGTTCTTGTTGCCCACTATTACACTGATCCTGAAATTCAAGCTTTAGCAGAAGAAACTGGTGGTTGTGTTTCCGATTCATTAGAAATGGCACGATTTGGTCGTGACCATCCAGCAAAAACGCTTATTGTTGCTGGTGTTAAGTTTATGGGGGAAACCTCTAAAATCCTTAGTCCAGACAAAACCGTATTAATGCCGACTCTTGATGCGACTTGTTCATTAGATTTAGGCTGCCCAATTGAAACGTTTAGTGAGTTTTGTGACGCTCATCCTGAGCATACAGTAGTGGTATACGCCAACACCTCAACGGCAGTAAAAGCGCGTGCTGACTGGATTGTAACCTCAAGTATTGCGTTAGAGATTGTTGAACACCTTGATAGCGAAGGGAAGAAAATCATCTGGGGACCAGACCGTCATTTAGGCAGTTACATTGCCAAAGAAACGGGCGCCGATATGTTGATGTGGCAAGGTGAATGTATCGTTCACGATGAGTTCAAAGCGAAAGCTCTACGTCAATTAAAAGCAGAGTATCCAAATGCAGCTGTGTTGGTTCACCCTGAATCACCAGCAAGTGTGGTAGAAATGGCAGATGCTGTGGGCTCAACCAGCCAGTTAATCAAAGCAGCACAAACCATGGATAACGATACGTTCATCGTAGCGACAGATAAAGGCATCTTTTATAAGATGCAACAAGCCGCTCCGGGTAAAACACTAATTGAAGCGCCAACAGGCGGTAACGGTGCGACGTGTAAAAGCTGTGCTCATTGTCCTTGGATGGCTATGAATGGTCTTCAGGCAATTGAGAATGCATTGACGGCGACAGATACCGCAGAGCACGAGATTTTTGTTGATGAAACCATTCGTGACCGCGCATTGGTACCATTAGATCGCATGCTGAATTTTGCAAAAGAACTCAATATGAAAGTGAAGGGTAACGCTTAATTTTGAGTTTAGTGGCGGCTTTTTTCAAAGCCGCCATACCTCTAAATGGAATTATAAAAAGGTAAAAAACAATGGTTAGATTACGGATTTTCCTATCATTCATTCTTTTATCAAGCCTTGTTCTTGTTGGTTGCTCTACTTCACCTACAGGCCGTAAACAACTTAAGCTGTACTCATCTAATCAAATCGCTCAGCAAGGTGTTTTGGCTTTTGATCACATCAAAGGCAAACAAAAAGTCTCCCATAACCCTAGATACAAACGTTACGTTCAGTGTGTTGCTGACTCTATAACCAAATACGTTCCTAAAAATGTCTTTAATGGCAAGTGGGAAGTGGTGGTTTTTGACAGTAAACAAGTCAATGCTTTTGCACTTCCAGGTGGAAAAATTGGTGTTTATACAGGCTTGTTAAAGGTAGCAAAAAATCAAGATCAACTTGCGGCGGTTGTGGGGCATGAAGTCGGACACGTGATTGCTGAACATGGTAACGAGCGAGTTTCAAATAATGCGTTGGTAGGAATTGGTTTACAAGTGGCTGACGCAGCATTAAAAGCCAATGATGTAAAACAAAGTAAAACCATCATGTCAGCACTGGGTGTTGGATCTCAAGTAGCAGTGACGCTTCCTTTTAGTCGTATTCAAGAGACGGAAGCCGATGAGATTGGTTTGAACTTAATGGCGAAAGCAGGTTTTGAACCAAAGCAATCTGTCGAACTTTGGAAAAATATGCAAAAGGCGAGTGGTGGAAGTCGTAATTTAGAGATTTTATCAACTCACCCTGCGCCAGAGTCTCGCATCAAAGATTTACAAAAACATATGAACAATGCGTTGTTAATCAAAAAACAATCTACCAATACCCCCAATTGTCGTATCTAGAAAAATTAGTTTAAGTTCAACAAATGAACGTGTCTTTATGACACGTTTTTTGGTTTAGTACACAGCAAAAGCTTTAGTAAAAAATTAAACAAACTTACTGCAATTTGATCCTAGTCAAAACGACAAAGATTAATTGAAAGCTTTCAAGGAAAATCGAAAAATGTCTGTTTACAACCTGCCATAGAACAATTACTTTACGCTCCAAAATTATAACCATAAGGTGGGGGCATGCGCTGGCAATGGGTTGCCGATTTAGGCATTTCTAAAAAATTATTTCTTCTGGTTTTTCCTGCATTAATAGGCTGTTTGATATATGCAGGAGCCGTTATCAAGCAAGAGTACAGTGCAAAGCAGAATCTAAACTCTATCCTATTCTTAGCAAACCTAGCTGAGCGAAATAGCGACCTTGTACATCAGTTACAAAAAGAACGAGGGATGAGCGCTGGGTATATAAGCTCGTCTGGTCAATCATTTCAAAAAGCTTTACCTACCCAGAGACGGGAAGTTGATCAAGAAGTAAAGAAGCTTCAAAGCATATTGCAAACAAGCGAAATTCCAAACTCGTTAGTATCTCAGGCCAATTTAATTAAATCTGAATTGTCAAAGTTATCGACCATGAGACAATCAGTCGATTCTTTGTCCATAACTATGGCTGAACAAGTTAGATTTTATACTGAATTAAACAGGCAGCTCCTCTCAGTTATCGATATTATTTCTAAGCAAACTAAAGACGCAAAGATAGCAAATCAGGTCACAACATTTGGTGCTTTTTTGCAAATGAAAGAAAGAGCAGGAATCGAACGCGCTGTATCAAGCTCAATCTTTGGTAAATCTCAACTCGCAACAACTCAGTTAGCTAAGTTGCTCACTTTAATAGCAGAGCAAAACGCTTATCAAGAGCGCTTCATGGCGTTGTCTGGTGGTCACCAGTTGTCAGAATATGAAGGTTTACTGGCTTCTGATTCTATTAAACAAGTGGAAATGTACCGTCAATATATTCTTAATCAAGACATTTCAGTAATCGCACAACAATCGCCTGAAAGTTGGTTTAGTGTCGCGACGAGCCGAATTGAGAAATTGCGCAAAACGGAAAAGCAGCTATCAGCCAATATTGTTGTGCTGACTCAAAAAAAACTGAAACAAGCTTCGAACTTACTGATCACAAATACCATCATTTTAATATCAATGTTTACTGCGGTTTTATTACTGACATTAAGTATTGCTGGTTACTTGAAACGAACGGTGACAACTGTGAGCAGGCAAGTATCGGTTGCAGGTGAGCAGCTTGATTTAACTACTCGTATTTTTGTTGAAGGAAAAGATGAGTTCGGTTCACTGGCGCAAACCTTTAATAAAATGATGCAAGAATTTGAGCAAGTGATCATCAATGCTAGAGCAAGCACGGAGAGTATCACCCAAGCAATTGAGGTGCTCTCTCATAGCTGTGAGCAGATGAACAGTGATGTCCAAATTGGTCAATCTGAAGCCGAGCAAGTGGCATCTGCAATGTCTGAGATGAGTGCCACTGTTAGTCAAATTGCAGGTAACGCCGCCGATGCAGCGCAAGCATCAAATGAAGCTAATAAAGAAGCTCAAGAGGGCAATGGCGAAGTCGAGAAAACAGATTTGTGTATTCGTGAGTTAGCAAACGAAATGCAAACCGCTTCAAATACCATCAATGCCTTAGATGATGAAATTCATGGAATTGTAGGTGTGCTAGATGTCATTTCAGGTATTGCAGAGCAAACTAACTTACTTGCATTAAATGCAGCAATTGAAGCGGCTCGAGCGGGTGAGTCTGGTCGTGGTTTTGCTGTGGTTGCTGATGAAGTGCGTAGCCTTGCTCAACGAGCTAAAGCTTCAACATCTGATATTAAAAACATGACGGATAGATTGCAAAGCGGAGCTACGGAAGCGGTGCAAGCTATGGCAAGAGGCATGGAAAAAGCGGATGAAAGTGTTAATGAAGTTAAGTTGGCGGGCGAAGATCTAAAAGAGATTGTTCAATACGTAAGTACGATCGATGAAATGAATATTCAAATTGCAACCGCAACAGAACAGCAGAGCTGTGTTACAGAAGAGGTGAATGCAAATGCGATTCGCATTAATGACCTTTACCAAAACTCTAAAGCGGTAGCCTCAGAGATCATGCAGTTAAATGAACAGCTTTCGGTGGCCTCACTTCAACTGACGGAACGAGTGAGCCAGTTTAAAGTGTCTTAACAAACCCCCATTAATTGAAACCGAGGATAAGCAAACGCTGAAACGCTGCAAGCCCATCCATGGGCGCTTGGCCTCGGCATCCATGCCACGGACATTCAGCAATTGCTTAACCTCTCCCTTGTATGTTCAATCACTTGAAACTTAGGAGAACTCTCGGTGTCTTTGCGGGTATAATGCTAACCAACAAAAATATTAAGAAAAGAGCTTAATCTTCCCTAAATTCTGACTTGATAAAAATTGGTCGAATGACTCTGCTAGCTTTTCAGTTTCAGCTAAAACCGTTTTCCAGTATTTTATGCGTGTCTTAGCATCCATAGTCTCAAAGTCTTTTCTGTCTGGAATTTTTCCATAAGGCAATGAAGCGATAAATTCTGCTGATGGGACTAGCATGACAATATTGTCGTAGTGTTGGCTCATTACTTTACGGTTGAGGTTTTTATCGAACCAACCTGCTTTTGGATGAGGATTAAAGTGAGGGTAGAGTACTAATTTGTCATTATGATTTATCTCAAAATCAAAGTGATAATCAACAATGCCACCATCCCAGTACTTTCCTTTGGGCGTACCTGGAATATCGTTTATTCCTTCCATTACCAGGGGAATAGAGCCAGAAGCCAATAAGGCTTGCTTAAGATTTCCACGAGTTAACGGTACATGTTGGGTATTAAAGTCATAAGGGTCATTTATTTGAAGCTGGCTTTTAGGGTGGTGGAAGACATAACGATCAAATTGGCTTTTAAGCAGCTTTCTATCGAGTCGATTGAGTAGGTAGCTTTTTAACAATGATGCAAGCTGCAATCCTTTTGAATCAGACTGCATTAAACCATTGGCTTTATTTACTAAAAAATGCGCTTTGATTACTGGATTGCTGATGATTTCCTCAATTCCATTCTTTCCCAGCATGTAATCGAGTAACTCTATTGCCTTAGCAGACACTTCTGTAGCATCAACTTTACTTGAGTAAATCGTTTCTGAATAAGACTTAGCCATTCTTGAAATAGCAGCAACAGGATCATTTTGAGCAAAGCAAGCACTGCGAAATGCTCCAGCTGAGGAGCCAATCAAGTAGAGTTCTTCGGTTCTGTCTTTAAAAAATGAACCAAACACGTATTTGTCCAAGCCAAATAAACTAAACCATTTAGGACCACCACTGGCGCCTAAAAAAGCACTGAATAAATTTTGATTAAACCCCTGCTGTTCAATGGATTTTAACGCTGACTTTCCTGCAATGATATCTAACAAAGTTATACTCGATGGCGAAACAAACGATAATGATAATTGAGTCGCATGAAGGTTCCAAGCAGACCAGATAGTTTAATTTGCAATGGGGGTCTAGATGGCTATAATTGATGCGTAAAGTCAAACCGACGATTTAATGGCAACTTGCGGTCGGTATATAAATGCAGCTAAAGCGTTAATTTCATTAGTCGCTGTTGCCTTGGTATCGAACTAAGGAAACTACCATGTCTCAATTCAATACAAACGATAAAATCTGCTTAAATTGTCGTTTCTATTCTCATCTTATTGGCGTTGGTTTAGGGCTGCGTTGCACGCATCCTGCAACGTGGAGAAAACCCAAGATGCCGCCTTTGATCCCTGCTCGAACTCACAGCTGTATGCGTTTTATTTATCGCGAAAAGCAAATAGAAGTAACTCAGGTTGAATGTTGAAACTCTAGCATGAAGTTCAAAAGGCACGTATATTAGACCACTTTTATTATTCATAAATGCAAAAGGGAATTAAGCGTGATTATAGAAGTAGCCTCTAGCCCTTCTAAAGAAGATTTAAAAACCATTAGCGAAGGTATTCAGTCTTTCAATCAACAGCATATGCATGACGATGTCGTGTTTGAACCTGATACGAAATTTGCTGTGTTTGCGAGAGATGAAGAAGGTAATGTGCAAGGCGGCATTAGGGCTGTGGCATTCTGGGATTATTGCCTTATCGAGCTGCTATGGCTTTCTGAATCAACAAGAGGTCAGCGGGTTGGAAGTCGTCTTATGGATGCTGCTGAAAATTTTGCCCGTGAAAAAGGTTTTAGTCATATGCGTACTGAAACATTGAGTTTCCAAGCGCGACCTTTTTATGAAAAATGCGGCTATCGTGTGTATGGGGAGTTAGCTGATCACCCTAAAGGACATACGACTTACTGCTTGGTCAAAGACCTTTGATGTGAGTGTTGAAGAACAATAGTCTGAACGACGAGAGTTTGTATAATTCATAAACTTATAAATATATATACTCGTGATACTTGAAGATGCATCTTCAGGTATCACGAGTATAAGATCATGTAAACAATAAGGAACAATAACAATGAAAAAATACATGATAAGTGCTGCAATCCTAGTGGCGGCATTTTCAACTAACATTTATGCTGCTTCAACAATTAAACCAGGCGGTAAGCCTGTAATTAGGCCTGCTCCCTTAGTGAGTATTGCATCTCATGATGCGTTCTTTAATAACCTTAAAAAGCATTGCGGTAAAGCTTATCAAGGTAAGGTGACTGTAGATAACCAAGACAATGGATCTTTCAGTGGTAAGAAACTGATCATGCATGTGAGAAAATGCAGTGATACAGAACTGCAAATTCCTTTTCATGTTGGCGATGATGCATCTCGAACTTGGATCATTACCAAAACCGGTTCAGGTTTAAGTCTTAAACATGACCACCGTATGGCAAATGGTGAGTATGATGCTTCAACTATGTACGGCGGTCATACCATAGATGCGGGGTGGGGAAATGCACAATCATTTCCAGCGGATCAATATTCCAAAGAGTTATTTGTTAAACAGGGTATTCCTCAGTCAAATAACAATATTTGGCAGATTTTTATCTACCCTGAAAAATACACTTACCGTTTGATTCGCCAAGGCCGAGAGTTTAAAGTGGATTTCGATCTTACAAAACCAGTAACGCCGCCCGTTGCGCCTTGGGGCTATAAAGACTAATAGGAAATTAAACGATACTCATGCAAGATTACGATATTATTGGAGACATTCACGGTCATGCTTCTAAGTTAGTTAATTTGTTAATTAAAATGGGCTATGTGAAGCTTGATGGCGCCTATCAACATCCAACTCGAAAAGCTATTTTTGTTGGAGATTATATAGATAGAGGCCCAGAAAATGCTGCAACGATTGAATTAGTCAAAGCTATGGTAGAACAGGGGAGTGCGTTGGCAATTATGGGGAACCATGAGTTTAATGCAATTTGTTACGCGACTTCCCATCCAGAGAAGCAAGACGAGTTTCTTCGTAAACGTAATGCGAAGCATACCAAGCAACACCAAACATTCTTAGATGAGTTCCCATTAGGTAGTGAGCATCATCGAAAAGCATTAGATTGGTTCAAAACTCTACCTGTGTTTTTGGATTTAGGTGACATCCGCATTGCTCATGCGTGTTGGTATCCTCCAAGCGTCGAACATCTAAGAGGTCGATTAAATTCGGATGGAACACTGACAGACGATATGTATGTAACGGCTTCTAATACAGAACATCCGGATAATCATGCTATTGAAAATGTGATGAAAGCGGTGGAGCAAGATTTACCTGATGGCGTCTTTTTTAGAGACAAAGATGGAAACCCAAGACACCAAATTCGAATAAAGTGGTGGGGAGGGATAACACCGACTTATAAGAATTTAGCACTTACTGTGCCTGAACAATATCATCATGTTTTACCTGATTCGGAAATTCCAAACGCTTATACCTATCAAGATGATGTTCCTGTTTTTTTTGGTCATTACTGGCTGCAAGGGAAACCTACAGTTCAATCAGCCAAAGCCGTTTGTGTTGATTACAGTGTGGCTAAAGGCGGTGAGTTAGTGGCTTACCGCTGGAGTGGTGAGAAAGAATTAACAGATGATAATTTTGTGGTGAGTGAATAACGCTTTTAAAAGCAGAAGTTCCTACATCTTGGTTTTTGAATGTAGGAACAACATCGGCATATGATTAAGATTCACATTTTGGAATAATATTTGAGGACTTTTGTTTATCACTCTTAAAATCAGTAGGATCTAGGCCTTCCATAAATGTAAAAAATTCTTCGTTAGACTCTAATTTTACGAATAAATCGATTTCCATATCATCAGCTGAAAAGCCTTTATTCATACATACGGACTGTATTTTTATTGTAAAAGTACCAGAACCGTCTTCATGGTGTTCCCTATATTTCTTTATGGTTTGTTGGGCTTGATACATAGTTTCTGCATCTTTTCCATCAAGCTGTAAAAAAGTGATCTTTCTATTATCCTCAGTTTCGTCCTCAAGCTCAGAAGGAATAGGGTAATCTTTATTTACCTTTACCATAAATTTATTATCAAGGTTGAGATTATTAGCCGGTGCTTTGAAACTAAAGTCCAGAATAATCCCTCCATCTTTGACCGAAAGTCCTTGTGGTGAACCTACAGCAATAACCAATTGTCTTGGATCAATATCCAAGGGTTTCATGGTCATCATCTTATACATGGTTGTAAGCGGTATATTTGTGCAGGCAGTAGATAGGAGGGTGGTTAAAATTAATAAACCCAAAAAAATTTTTTTCATTGAATCTCCGTATTATAGTAAATCCTAAGACGCAGAATATATGAGCAATTTTTTTGGATTTAGTTCAGTTGGTTATAACTACACCTAATTTAATACGTGTCGTCACTACCTTTCATGTCAACCAATGTACCTTTAGCCAAAGAAACCATTAATGCGGATAAGCGCTCATGCATTATAACGGTATGCTTATTATTAGTTTCTGACATATATTGTCTTAATTGATTTCTAACTTCGCAAACGCCAGTCACATCAATCAGAATATCAATGGCTTCGCCAAGCTTGAGAATATCGTTCATATTGGTTGTAGTTGGAATGCCATGCTCTTCCGCAAGTTTGATCCCTGGAGTATCTGTTTTTAAGTCAGCAACAGCAACAATATGAACAAACTTAGCAGCAACGAGTTGTTGTAATAGTTCTGTCGCTGCTTGGCCAGCACCAATGATCCCGATAGAAAATCCTTTCATTTATTTATCCACTTTAGAGTACAAAATACGGGAAAGGAGTGTAATCAAATAAAAAAATTACATCTTGATCTGACTCAATTTATCGCTGTAAAAAACAATCTCATAAGATAAATAGCTTTTATGCAATTGCATTATCACGAACGATATGAACATCACAAATGAACTGCAAATTAATACAGTGTTGGCGTAGATCTCCTGGAGTGATAAATAGCTCTTCTCCTTTTGCCAATTTATGAATTGCATCTTCTGAATTGAGCGTTCTAGTCAAACTGCAACTGAATCGTTTTACCGCGTTCACTGTTTCAGGAAGAACTGGTTCTTCAACTGATTCAGTATCATTCAATGCATCTTTCAGCTGGCTCAGTATTTCATCAAGGCTGCTGCTTACTTCTATTCCATAGGCTAAGTTCGTTGGTATTTTAGTTCCCAACAATTTTTGGCATTTGTGTATCAGGCCATCTTTGTCAGAGCTCGATAATATGTCTGCATTTTTGAAATACAGCGCGTAATCACCACCCGTCATTGTGTACACACTTGATACAAACTGAGAGCAAGTCACAGGGTGTTTTCCTTTAGCAAAGGCGGCAGAAATTTCTTTCGCGGCATGTTGCAGAAGTAAACTCGCCCATTTTTGTGCCTTACGATGTAGAGGGAATTTTTTCTGCAGTAACAGTAAACCAGCGAGAATAAGCCCTGGTTTATCGTAGGGGAGTTTCTTGTTAACCAAAGTCGCGGCGTTAGTTATTAAAGGCTCAGAGTCGGTGATGCCATTTAAACGCATGACACAAGCAGGACGACCAGATTCTTTTTGCGAAAAATGATGAATGTTCAGGCCAGAAAGTGCGGCATCTGCCAGTATTCCATCTTCATATACTAAGGCTGAATGAGTGTATTTAGAATTGCTTAAATGCATGATCAGCCAGTTAAGAGTATCGCCTGCTTCACCTTCAAATAAAATAATATCTCCAGCCTGTAACTTTGCTTCAGAGAGCTGGTCGCTGGGTTTTGATATAAATAAACCATCCATTGTGTTTTCTCCATGTTTTTATTTTGATGTCATCTGGCGAAGCTTAGTCAGGTAAGACTTTGAGTTGTTTCAGTATCCGAGTAAATTCAGAGATTGATTCACCGGGTAACACTGACAATAAACGCTGATATTCTTTATTATTGAACTTGGGAAGTTGCTGTATTCTTTGCTGTAATTGCTCTTGTTGCTGTGTGAGCGCTAGGCTAACTATCCAGACTAAATCGGTTAGCAAACAGGCTTCGATAAAATCAGTACTTTTTTGGCATAATTGAATGCAAGACTCAAAATCTTTTAGTGCAAAATAAACCAAAGCCTTAGAAGACATCATCAGCCCTTGCCAATGCAAAGCTGGGTAAATTTTCAAAGCTTCATCAAGATGTTCAAGTGCTTTGTGGGGCTGGTTGCTCAAAGCATACATTTGAGCCAAGAAGCTTTGCGCAGTGTAATTGCCTTTATAGAGCACGATGGATTGCTTGGCGTGTTCAATAGAAGCGGGTATGTTCTTTTGAATAAAATGCATAACAGCCATAGCTAAATGGGACCAAGTGCAGTGCTTATTCAGCCCCAATGCCGTTTTGGCGTGAAAACTAATGCGAGAAAATGCTGCCATAGCATCGCTGCTTTCAGGGGCTTCAGCAAGACTTCGGTATTCAATCAAGCTTGCGATAGCATAAACGGTAGCATCATCATTAATTTCATCTATTGCCGTCATAATTTGTGTCAGATTCGTTGCTCTATGCTTTTGTGAATAGCTGAAGAACCCATGTATACAAGGGTAAAAGTTTAAATACCTATGAGCATCACTTTGCGGGAGAGCTTGTTTACAACAATCTCCAACCATCAACTGGATTAATTCGATTGAAACTGGAGTGATTGGAAAGGTTTGAAGCGTATGAGAGTGCTCTTGCCAAATAATGGTTCCATCTTGAGGACGATGAATACTAATATTTACTTGGTCTTTTGAACTCTCTAGTTTGATTAAGTACTCTGCTTGCCCTGATTTTGCCACAGAAACTTCAAATAATTGAGATTGAAGCAGATTTTGCCCAATTTCATTAGTTAAATGATAGAGTTCAGGCTGAGTAGAGTGGATATCCACTTTCAAAAGCTCAGTGCCAGTATAGTGCTGCTGCATTGACTGAAAAATGCTAATCGCTTCTGCGCGATTACTTGCCCCTAATGAATTGAAAACCGTTGATATGTGGGTCTTGATGGTATTGACAGAAAGTCCGAGTAGCTGAGCAATCTCATTATTTGTTAAGCCTTTGGAGACAAGGTTCAAAATTTCTTCTTGTCTTTCGGTTAATGCTTGTGCAAAGCCCGCTTTAGCCATGGTAGTTGCCTTTCATTTCACCGTATTTTGAGTGTATTTTTAGCTAAAACTTCCGTATTCAGAGATAGCTTGCTCTCAACGTCACGAAAAATGATGAATAGACAACAGTGATGTATGGTTAATCCTTTAACTGCACATCACACTAAACCTTGTGGTTGTTTTGTATACAATAACAAGAAAATCAGAGGTTATCATTAAAAATCTATTTATGAACGCCCTAGTCATTGTTTTATAGATGCAATATCGGATTTGTGAACATATTTTAATTGGTATTGTTTTCGTCATTTACGTAGTTTGTTGTCAATTATTAGCACACAGTTTTAACTATGATAACAAGGCTTGAACACTACTGTTTGGCGGAGCTTTTTCCGTGTGAAAATGAAGAGAATGACAAGATCAGCTGCTGTGAGGATGCTGCTGTTGAGATAGTGTTAGATAAAAATGATTTAACGGATGATGAAGTTGACTCGAAATTGTTACATGATGAAGTTGTTCAAGGTTGTCGCTGTAAACTGAGAATAACCGATTCACTTGGAACCCAAGACCACAGGCTTTACCAACTTCCTCAATCAAACTATTCGTTTGATAGAAGTGTCGATTTGTTGATGTATTCGCTCGGCATAGGTGGATGCTTTGTAGGAGGAATCGTTGGTGGAGGTGTTTACCTTGCAGGTGTATGCTTATCATCATCGCTGATAACTTCAACTGTATGTTCAAGTATATTTGGCTTGTGCGGTGCTTCATTTGGGGGATTAGCAGGAACTATTCTTGGGCACCAAACTGTAGATAGGAATATTGAATTTCAAAGGAACTACCTATGAGCTATTCCACAAAGCTAAAAGTTTTACTCTTCTTCGTTGCTTTAAGCGCTCCAGTTTATGCAGCATCACACAATGGAAAAAGCATAGATGGCAGAAGGTTCAAATGCAGTGCTGCAATTGAAGTAAAACAATTAAAGTCGCCTCATAACCATTTCCAAATTAATGAAAGTGGTCGATGCCAATTTGAAGGGGGAATCGTGCATTTGACTTTTCCAGCATACAAAGGTTTCGATCTAGAAAAATTTGCCCTGTTAAAAGAAAAAGAAGTACAAAATCCATTACAAGTCCACGTCACAGATATTCACCTAACAGTGTATAAATATTATGTCAGCATAGAGTGGCAAGACAACAATTTTAATATGATGTGAGCCAGAGCGAGATACAATGCCAAGTAAGCCAAAGTAACAGTTTACAATTACAGTCAATTTCACTATCTTGCACCGATTCGTTTTCAATAGGAACAAAGGTTTCCTCTCTGAAAAACTCAATTGTTATTGCTTTGAGACACCTATGAATCAACAACCAAATAATCCCCTTCACGGTATAAAACTAGAGAGCTTGCTAGTAAAACTTCACGAAAAATATGGCTGGAGTGGGCTTGCTCAGAGAGTAAACATTAATTGCTTTAAAAGCGATCCTTCCATCAAGTCTTCCCTTAAATTTTTGCGCAAACAACAGTGGGCGAGAGATAAAGTCGAGCAGCTTTATATTGATACCTTTTGTGGAGAGGTGAAAAAGCCTAAATCTGAAACGCCGTTACCAGGTTCACCTTGGGCGAATAGTAGGATTAAGTAGGAAGTAGTTGTCATGCCTACGATGGCAGGCATCTAATGCATTTATTGTATTAGCTATGGTTTAATACTCTCTTAAAATTGATGTGAAAGTGTTCTGGTCTAATGGAACTGGACATTGAAATCAGTCCTGCTGGGGTGCGTTATATATGGCTGCGAGAAAATATGAATACAGCGGCATTAAGGCTGGCTAAATTAGATTTACTCCCCAAGTCAGCATAAGTTGCTAACTTGGGTGGAGATTGCTAGTGTTAATACGTCAAAGTCGCTCGGTAATTATACCGTCAGTCTCCCTTGGTAATCACACTAGTACAAATAAAACTACTTGGGGGTGTTACCGCCTTTAGAAAGGCTAAGCGTTGCTTCAAGCAATCGCTTTTCTTCAGGTGATAAATCAGCTAAAACATTCTCAATATTTTTTCTGTAGTTACTCAAAGATTTTTTATCGCTTGCGATAGCTGTATCGAGCGTTTTTTCATATTTCAGCAATAACTGATTTATCTTCTGAGAGTTTTTCATATTTTCTTGGTGCCCACTATATCCAAGGTATAACAGGCAGAAAACAGCAAAAACAACAGGAATGTTAATTTCAAATGTAAACAGTGATTGTTTGTTTGGCTTTTCGTTATTTGGCATCAGTTTAGTCCTTAGTTAATGACCATTTAAGCTTTATTCTTTCCATGGTTTGTATTGCTTTCAATGTTTCAGCTTCTTGATTGATGTGCATCACTTGAAAAGCCGACCACACCAGTGCAAATAACACGAAATTTACAATATTTTCTGACAGTATTTTTTTTATTTTATTCACTAAGTACTCCCTTACAGTTTTTGATCGGCTTTAACTGGTAATTATTAGTATTAACTGCGCTTGCTAAAGAGGAGGCCATGATATTGGGTGCTGCAAAGCATTGGTAACTCTCTGAGCGATTCATTTGTATTAGCACCAAGTTCTTATTACCAGCTCTCTTTAACTCATTTACAGCATTGAGCAAACGCGTTTGTGAATTGATGACAGTTTTAATCGATTTTTCGAGTTTACTGATGGCTGATTCTCGCATGAAGCTACCATTCGACAAGCTCAATAGGTAATCACCATTTTCATAATTATCAACAAATGTTTTCGCTATACCAATAATATCAGGGTTATAAAAAAACCTTTGTTCAGCCAATAAGGCCAGATCTTTGTTTTCTAAAAAATTAGGCATAGTGACTTTATTCACTTTGCCATTTTTTAAGTTCAGGCCGAGAAATGCACCAATGGTATGATCTCGTTTTAGCACTGTGATGTTTACATCAAAATGTTGAATGTTTCCTGCACCATAATAATTTGGAAGCCATGAGAAGTGTTTATACATAGCATCATCGTATGAGGTGACGAGGTTAAGTAGAGGTTTTTGCTGTTGGTGAACTTCAGATTCAGCTGAATTTCTAGAGTTGCTCTCAAACATTAAGCCTTGCAGTGCTTTTATCAATTCCCAGTCATGATACTTTTGATACAAGCCATTCTCGAAATCTAAAGCAACCCCAAAAAATACAGTCTTATTATATTCGGTGCTATTTCCTTCGTTAAATTTTTCAGCGAAGGAAGCCATCGCGTCTTGATAAGATCCTTTTTGCCCAATGGAACTCATAACAGGTAAGATAAAAGCAAGAATACTTAGCGCGCCTAATGCAACAAGGTGATAAGGTGCTTCTCGACTCAATAAATATCTACCAAACTTTATGCAGAGAACAAAAATGGCCAGAAAGCTCAAGATCACACTAAAGGGGAGAACGACTGCAAGTTTAACGGCGTCATTACCAATATCATACAGTGAACCGCCAGGAGAAAACGCCGCTACAGATGCCGTTGAGTTAATCATTCTAATGAATGAAATATTATCTTGCTGCGCTATCCAACGTTTAACATAGTCCCTCTCTGAAATAGCAGGAGAAAAACCATTAATATAAAACGTCCCAAGTGAACGTCTGGCTACGCTGTTTATTTTTTTATGTTGGGCGAAGGCTATTTTGTCTAGAGACTTTTCATTAATTTTGAATTGAGACGATGCCAAATAATTTTTCCAAACTTTTGCAAGCTGATCACGATATTTGGCGGTCAATATTTCAGAAATAAGCGCAGTATTATTCAGTTGCCAATCGCTAGGTAAATCAACTCCTTTCGATTTGAACTTCTTAATTACAAGCTTTCTCGCTTCTTCTGATATTACAAACTCTTCAAATTTCTGATGTTCTCCTACACCATAATCAAGTTTTAACCAGCGTTTTCGCCCTTTTTGTAGCATTTGTAAAATGCGTTCTTCAGTTCCATACGTGCTAAATTCAATATCTTCTGGTTTTACTAATATCCCTAAAGATTCTCCACTTTCATATTTGAGGTTATTGAAGTAATCTGCATGGTACATTTCAACTTGAGCTTCACAATCTAGGTTACAACCTCTACTTCGGTGTTGATCTTTAAATTCATGGTGTCGCTTTCTAAGCATGTCATTTTTTGATAACTGCTTGTAATCTTTTCTAGCACTGGCGTATCTCTCAGCATAAGAATCCCAGTGCATCTGAATTTCATCATTGATCGCGTTAACTAACGCTTGTTGCTCTTGTAAAATGGAAGCTCTGTCATTGAGCTTATCTAGTGCGACTCTATGTTTTTTTTGAGCAGCCCGATACTTATTAAATTCATCTTGGTAAACCCTATCGAATGCTCTCAACTTGGGTAAACCTGCTTGAGCAAACTGCTGTTTTTGATGGTTTCTTAAAAAAGTATCTGCAATGTTCTCCATGTTTTGTTCAATTAACTTATTAAAGCTATTGGAGAAGTATGCCAGTGACGGGATTAGGGCTAAAACCAGTTTTCTTTTTTCTGAGTTTGAAACGAGCTGGTTAAACTTATCAGCACCATCAATTTGTATCGCGCCAGATAAATATCCTTCTTTGTATATTATGGCTCTTACAGCATTTAATCTGCCGTTGTTGTCTGTATTGTGCACAATACCATCAACAACTAACCTGAGCGCAGGTATTAAAGCCATCCATATAAGGAAAAAAACTAAAGGTCTTGCTAACCATTTTGCTTTGAGTGCTTGTTTTTCGGTAAGCGGAACTGCCTTTTTTTCAGAGTGCAGAGCCTTAGCTTTTTCTTTATTGACATTAGGCGCGAAGCGCCAAAGTGGAAATGAACTTACAATAGCTAACGCAAGACCGAAACTGGAAAGCGTTCGTCCAAATAAATCAAGATTGTGAATGGCTTCAGTTTTCTCTGAGAATACCGTTTCTACAGGTTGTGAATACAATTCAATTAGTAGAAGGTTTAAGGCTAGTTCTAGTCCTACATAGACCAAGAAACATAAAAAAAGGAAAACAAGTTTTCCCTGAAATTTGAAACCACTGTTTACTTGTTTTTCCATTTTAGCCTCACAGTTTCTTCTTTTTCTATCTCAGCTTTAGTCGTAGTAGCTCGCTTCACACAATATTTATATAGTTCATGCTCTTTAGTGATTTTCTTACACCTATCAACGGTCATAGCAGTTTTGTTGTTTTTGATGGAAGCCCCTTGGCCAGAAGTGGCGTTAGGTTCGGTAGGCATGATATTGATTTTTGTCGTTGATTTTTCAGGGCTTGACGAGCAAGCCTGTAACATCAAAAGTACGCAAATCGGAATTACCATTTTCACAATGGTAAATAATGAAGGTTGCATATGGACATTCCCTGTTTAATGACTGTAAAGCTGTTTAAATTACGGCGCTGTAATTTAAGAGTTGCACTATTACTAATAGTCAAAAATTATTCTAGTTTGAGCAATAATTTATCGAATAATTCTCACATGTCAATTTTTTAATTTAATCAATGGGTAAGGGGAGTTTTAGCTCTTGGGGTTAGTCATAAGGAAGTAGCAAACACCACTTCCTTTAATCTTGATTGAGGTAATCAAAATACTAGTGAAGACGTTTTCTACGAACTAGTGCTAATGCCAGTAAAGGCAGTGTGAATATCCAGCCCATTGAGCCACCGCCTGACGATTTTCCACTGTCATTGTTGCCACCATCGTTACCAGTAGTTGGAGCGACATTCTTAACTGTAACGCTAACCGTTGTTTCAACTGAATCTTTACCATCACTTGCCGTTACTTTGAAAGTCAATGTAGTGTCAGCAGTAACATCAGGAGCAGTAAATTTAACGGTTTTTGTATCAGCACCAGTTAAAGTAACAGTAGAACCACTTGTTTGAGTCCACTGGTAAGTAATAGCATCACCATCAGCATCAGTTGCATTTGCAGTTAAAGAAACACTTGTTTTCTCATTTACACTAACATTTGCAATGTTATCTAAAACAGGTTTTGCATTTGTTTTAGGCTGAATCGTAACAGTTACTGTTTTAGCAGGTGAAAATACACCATCACTTACACCAACTCTAAATGTTAATACTTCTTCTTTTTTAACATTTGGAGCTACGAAAGTTGCCTTTGCTTTGTTTCCATCTTGCATGTCAACTTCTAATCCACCGATTTGAAGCCAAACAACAACCAAATTATCATTATCTGCATCTGTACCTTTAGAATCAAGAGTTACAGTATCACCTGAATTGACAACTTGATTTTCAGCACCGATTACAGGGTTGTGAACGGTTTTATCTGAAAATTGCAATTTTTCAATATTATGTAAAGTATCTAAACCCTCACTTCCAGTTTTAGCACTAACTTCAAAAGTAGTCTCACCATCTGAAACAATAGTGTAGTTTGCAAGCTCACCATCATAAACAGCGGTATCAATACCCTCGCCACCATCTAAAGTGTCATCACCACCAAGACCTCTTAACTTATCATCACCTTTGACACCTGAAATCTCATTATCTAGCTTGTTGCCGATCAATTCATCACTATTTGAACCACCAATAACATTTTCAATTTGTGCGTCAGGGTGCATAGTAAGGTTATTAAAATGCACACCTAGATAATTAGTATTTTCATCAAAAGCTGGACTAGGATTATGATTTGTTGCAATAGAGCTAAATGCATTAGGTCTTAAATCAACAATATTAGTTCGGGTAACATTTTCAAGTGAAATCGTATCATCCCCATTGGAATCAACAATCAACTGATGATAATCGTAATTGTTATCGAAAGCGTGAATAGTATTTCCAGAATTAACTTCTTGCTGTGATTTACCATATAAATGTTGTAAAGCAAGAATGTCCATTTTTCTTAAAGATGTTGGAGAAAAGGCATTAGGCTTGCTTTTTCTACCATTCAAATATTCAAGAGTTGTATAATAATAATTACTATATACCCCTAATTTTCTCTCGTCATTTTGACTATCAAAAGGGTGATCCAACCCTAAAATATGACCAAGCTCATGAAAAATAACTACGATGGCATTAGATCTATCATGTTTTAAATCAGTGAAAAACTGACCTCTCTGAGGGTCTAAAAGCTTTAAAACACTGCTTTCACTAAACTCAACATTCACAAGAAATGAAGCATCTAAATCATTTCTTGGTGGTTGCTCTGCTCCAGAGCCAGATGTTGGAGAAATACCAATTGCAAAATCAGCATCACTTAATACAAAAGTTTCTACAAAATTGACACCAACAGACTTTGAAATTGAAGTCATCACTTCTTTTACAGCTTTTTTTTCAAAATCGGCATATTCCCTTTCAACATAACCTGTAACATATCCAGTATCATCATTTCTAAAAATATATTTCACAGTTACAGGTGTACCCAATGGAGATTTGTAATTCCATCGTCTATCACCATTTTCAATTAATAATTCATCAAGGACAACCTGCTCTGAATAGGTTTCATCTTCTGGATATACATGTTGGGCAACAGTATCATTAGGCTTTGGAACTGCCGCCAATGTGCTTGCAGAAACGAACAAGCTTGAAGCTAGTAAAGCAATAGTGGTGACGTTGATTTTATTTTTTGATTGTGACATCAATAAATCCCTTTTGTGTCTAGAGGTTTCGGAGGTGGATGTACCCTCATAAACTATCCAGCTCCGTTGAATATGTATTACAAATTAACCCGTTACAGGCGGTGTGGCGTTTTATTGTACTTGATAATTTCTGGTGTAGATAGAATAAATTAGATAGTGATATCCATAGCTCTTGAATACCGACTCTTTATTGAGTGTTCAAAAGGAGTCGGTACAAGATATGAAAGTGTTACGTACGGAATTTACTTAAAATAACTGACTTTGTTAGAAAGTTCGTCAGAGAGTTTTTGCAATTCAGAGGCACTTTGAGTAGTGTCATGAGCAGCAGCGTAGTTATTCTCATTTAGCCCTGACACTTCATTTGTACTAGAGGCAATTTCTCCACTCACCTGTGCTTGTTCTTCAGAGGTCGCGGCAATAGCTTCTGCCATTTGCTCGATCTGATTCACTTGAGTTGCAATGCTTGTTAATGCCGTGCCTGTTTCTTCAGCTTGCTGATTAACTTCAACACTATATTCCTTACTCTCACTCATCAATTGCACAGCAATCTGAGTACTGCTTTGCAGCTGATTGATGATGTTTACAACTTCTTGAACAGATTGTTGAGTTCTAGCGGCAAGATTTCTAACCTCATCTGCTACTACGGCAAAACCTCTACCTTGCTCACCAGCTCTAGCTGCTTCGATTGCCGCATTTAGAGCTAGAAGGTTAGTTTGCTCTGCAATTTCATCAATAATTTTGGTCACGCTTTGAATGTTGTTACTTTCAGCTTCAACTTTCTGAATTGCGTCTGAAGAGGATTGAATTTGTCCACCCAAAGCAATGACTTTTTCACGCATTTCTTCAACAACTTTTGTGCCAGAGCGAGTGTCATTATTGGCCTCTCGAACACTTACTGCAATCGCCTCTACTTGTTCAGCAACACTTTGTGCAGACGAAGCCATTTCTTCTGTTGCTGTGGCAATATGCTCAATACGGGATTGAAGGGATTTTGATAAAGAAAGACTGCTTTCTGAATTTCCACGTGTTTGATCGGCTTGAGTCGCTAATGATGTACATGTGGATTTAATATGAGTGATTAGCTCATATAAACGTTCAGCCATGCTGCCGACAACCGCAGTCAATTGCATCATTTCGTTAGCTGATTGTTTGTCTCCGCCAGTGACTTTTAGGCTGACTTCACCAGCACCTAAGCGTTCCATATATTTGTGATTGGTTTGGATAGGAGAGAGAAGACGCCTTAATACAAAGCTCAAGACTACGATAACCGTTAGTGAGGCAACGATAGCAATTAAGAAAATAATAGCTAAAAGCTGCTTACTGCCTTCAGTAATTTCATCAACAAAAGTACCACCAGTGATGATCCAATTCCAACCAGGAACAAAAGCACTCACCATATACTTTTCACCAGATTGGCTTGCGTTAGTCTCGTTATAAAAAATGACTTTGCCAATTTTTGAAGGAAAGTCAGCAAAAGGTTTCTGTCCGTCAGATGTAGTCATTGATTGAATTTTTTGACCTAACAACTTGCTGTCTATGCTCATCAGATAGGTGCCTTCATTACCAGAAGCACCACTCAAAACCATACTTTGACCATTTTTACCCCATTCAACATCACGGATATTTTTAAAAATGGATTCGGTGGCTTTTTGAAGAGGAACAGCAGCAAAAGCAATGCCGTATATATCAGTGCCATTCGTTAGAGGGCGATAGTAAGAAAGGTAGCTTTTGCCAAACAGATTAACAATTGATGAGTATGATAACCCTGACATTAACTTTTGGTAGCCCGGATGATTTTTTCCAAGATATGTTCCAACAACCCGCTCGCCATTGTATTTTTTTAACGTGGTGATCACGCGAATAAAGTCGTTACCATCACGGACAAAAACTGTGGCGTCAGCTTCAGTGTTAGCTTTGAAACGGTCAACAATTGGAGTAAGAGAGGAGAGTGGTCTTCCTTCAATTTCTAAACGTTGTATTGATTTATCTTGTATTAAGTCCTGACCTTCAACTGGGTGTAATCCATAGAGGTATCCATCAATTAAAGCTCCTTCAAGATGTTCCACAGAAGAGAGATACGCATCATATTCTTCTTCGAGGGCATGAGCCAAAGTGTCTATTGTACTTTGATGATCATTTAAGGTTTGCTCCAAATAAAGTGAGCGAGCTTGGGTATAAATTAACGATGCAGTTATAAAAAATGCACCTGCGATAAGAACCGCTATGACTAGCTGGATCTGAAAAGCAATACTTCTATTTTTAAACATAATTATTTCAAGGTAGGTAGAGGTTAAATTGATTTATTTGTCTTATCAATATGATTTTATTGGGTTATTTGTGTGAGGATCATTTCATTTTTGGTGAGAAATGTCGATTTAAAACAAAAAAGCAGTCGATTTGACAGTGTCTATATCTTTTTACAAATGATAAATTTATGCCTCTTTAACTTAGAGGTTGAATTGGTTTTTCACTCGCTTTAATCCAGTGGTTTAAGATTCAAAGCGAGCCTATTATTTGTTGAGTCACTGCCTTTGAGCTGAGGCGGCAGACAAATTCTTACAATCAAAAACCTGATACGGTCCAACGGCATGTTTGCTGATGTGATCGCTCCACCATTGCATGATTTTTTTTCTTTTCTTGAAATAGGTTGTGCGCTTATAAGCGGCACGGATTTTATTGGGTTCTACGTGGGCTAAGGCGGCGTCCACTGCTTCAGGATGGAAACCCTTTTCATTCAGTGTTGTGCTGGCCAGAGATCTAAAGCCGTGTGCAGTTGTTTTGTTTCTGAGTCCCATTCTGCCTAGTGCTTTGTTGATAGTTTCGGAATCGGTAGCTTGTCGATATTTGTATCTGGATGGAAAGACATGTTCAAGGTGACCGCTTAATGGTTTAACTGCTTTTAAGATAGCTATAGCTTGTTTGGTCAATGGAACCTTGTGCTCTCGGTTCATTTTCATTCGTTCTGGTGGAATCACCCATACCGCTTTTTCTATATCTAATTCACACCATTTTGTGCCTGCGGCTTCTGCTGGGCGAACCATGGTATGCAGTTGCCATTCAATTAGGCATCGAGTACCGAAGTAAATATTGGCGCTGGCGATAGCTTGCATCAGCTCTTTGATATCATCGGGTTCCATTGCTCGAAGATGAGTCACTTTAGGTTTGCGAAAGACTTTATTGATCCCCACCAATGGATTGAAATGGATCAAGCCGCTGTTTACTGCATAGTTCATTACTTCATTCATGAGTTGACCACAACGCTTGACCATTTCTAGTTTGCCTTGTGCTTCAACAGGCCTAAGAACTTGGATTGCTATTGGGGCGGTGATTTCTTTTATTGGTATTGAGCCAAGGGTAGGGAACACGTAGTTTTCTAGTTTGCGCCAATTATCTGAAATGGTTTTAGGCTTTAGATGGCCATCTTTTGTTGATTTCCATTGCTGGGCTAGGGCTTTAAAGGTATCAAATTGTTTTTGAAGTTGTTTCAGTTTTTCTTTTTCACGGTGTACTTGTGGGTCAATACCATCGATTAACAGTCTCCGCATTTCTTGTGCCTTTGATCTTGCATCAGCAAGAGAAACATCGGTAACAGAACCAAGGCCAATGCAAGCTTTATTCTTGTTTGTGGGGCGAGTATATCTGAACTCCCAAAACTTGGTCTGGTTTGGTTTCACATATATATATAAGCCACCACCATCTGATTTCCTTATCGCTTTGCCCGTAGACTTTAGATGTTCAACCGATTTTGCAGAAAGCTTATTGATAATAGGCATAACTCCTCCGGTATGTAACTGTTCAAGAGTATTTTAGAGCACTTAATTTGTTACATACTTTGATGGAATTATTATTTTAAAACAGATGGGTATTCTACTTTCACTCATTAAAAATCAAGTGAAAAATTCGATTCAGAACTCAAGAAAGTATGTAACTACGAATCGGTTTTTGATTTAATCACATACTCAGTTACACACGCAAATCGTGGAACAGTCTGGAAGAGTTTGGACTGGTTTGGACACTAACTGCTTGTTTAAGCTGAATTTTAGGCATAAAAAAAGACGTGCTTGGACGTCTCTAGTATGGAATTTGGCGGTGAGGGAGGGATTCACAAGCTGTTAACATAACCCTTCTAACACATTGATTTTACGTACTCATTATACAACATTTTTTCACAATGTGACAGAGTTTTGTGGCAGAGCAGTAACTGAATGCATCGATAATAATTGAGGAGTTGAACTCTAAGGAGTGCACCTTCGTGGGTGTCATTTTTATGCGATCAGTTTCCTCAATCTAATGATCCAGAAACAAAATTAAGGTTATTCTTTTGCTACATTTCGAGCTACTCAGAGTGGTAAATGTTGTAGAGTAATAAAGAATCATACTGAATTGCCTTCGATTTTTCTCTAGCTGACTATCTTCTGGCCCAAAACGTTTTAGATCATCTCCTGTTTTTAGCTCAACTGCCTTTTAATTTGACCTAAGTGTCCTTATACAGCAAAGTGTTAAATGGTTGTTGAGATAGGGACGTAGAATGTCATTAGAAGGAACAAAAACTCGGTTACTAGTTGCAAGTGAAGTGGCAGAAGAGCTGCTTACTCAGGTTGATGAGTTGTATGTCGAGGAAATACGGTCTGAGGAGAAGACCTTGGAAGATGCGCTGTCTCAGCTGCACAACGCAGGAGATATTGATCTTATTGAAATAATAAGAGGAGTTGATAAAAGCTCCTACGGGTACGATTTTTTTACCATTCTGCATGCCTTTGAAAGCGTGCTACCTTCACTAGATGCAAGCGTCGAAGATGTCCTGCACTGTCTGCTTCATCTTACGCAGCAGGCTGGCAGAGATTTGGCTGTTGGCGGAATCTATAGTGTCTTTGAACGTTTCTGTAGCATGGAAGAGCATCGCTCCAGCGATAGCATTAGATTTATCCTTGCACAAAGAGAGCTAAGTGCATATGCCCCTTTTCTTTCAAGCTCAATCCTTGCATACGGCTCTGATCGTGTGAGCGATGCTATCCAAAAGACAGAAAACCTAATTGCTAGTAGAAATGAGATTGTCAGAAGCCAAGCTTATTATGCTTTGGGAAGACTTAAGGTAGGTGAAATGCAGGCCAATGTCATTTGGGAGCTACTTAGCGGTAGTGCCAGTGGCGAACGTGAAAGTTGCTGCTGTGCTTCGATACTGCGATCAACAATTAGCTTTGGTGATGCATTCCCATCTTACTGGTCACAGATTGAAGATTTCCTACTTACATTTGTTGAGGGAGCTCCTCCAGAGGTTCTCTATGAAATATCACATATTCTTGCCTTTCAGCGAATCGACCTACCTAAGGGTGTTCTAAAGCTCCTGGTAAAGCAGTTAGCCAATGTATCCCCTGAGCACAAAGGCATTATAGGTAATGTCGACCACTTATTGGTCAATCTAGTTGAGAAGGGAGCCTCATCCCTTGCCCTAAAGCTATTAGAATCGATTTTGACTGTGGGCGTGAAGTTCCCTCAATTGGATTATTTTTCCAGAGAACTATTAAGCAAGCACCACAAGCTACTTAATCACATCGTGACAAAGTGGTTTTTGTCTGGTGATTCCACACTTTGTCACGGTGTTTTAGATCTACTTCATGACGTTACGGGCAAGGATGTCGAGTTAGAAGCTGAAATGGCATTGCTAGGTGATGAAGTGAAGAAAAAATTTGTGAGCCATAAGGCTGTCGGTTGGCTGTTCACTCGCCCTGTAGCGGCGGCAAGCTTCATTTTATCTATTTACGAAATTGCTTTGAGAACTACACGTAAAGAGCTTAAGCAGGTTTTATATGACCCCTTGCTTTTAAGTTATCCAGGGGAGCTCAAGCGATTCTTCCAGTCGTGCATTGATAAAGGCTTTCAAGCACACCCATGTGATCAGTTGCTTGAAAGGCTTCAGGCTTATCATTCTGATATTGAGAAAGTCTCTGAGCTAAAAGAGTTGACGGCACCAAGAGAAAACATAAGCGTTTATTGGAAAGAGTCCAGCAAGAGTATGCAGGCAGCCTACGAAGATGCATCAAGAGGATCGATTATCGATCTGATAGCAACGAAGCAGACGCTATTATACGGTAATAGCTCAATTTACTACATACATAGGGCAGATGGAGAGCAAGTGCGACAAGAGATGCAAATGCAGTCTTTTTCCCATTCGACTGAAATGCCAAGGTTAAATGTCTTAGACCCTGAGTCACTAGATTACATTTTACGAGTTTACCGTTGTGAGAGAATGAAGAATGAAGCTGATTCTTAAGCAGTATTTAGCCTCGTTGAGGGAGCGTCAGGAATTGGATGCGGTATTACCTGATCTATTGAGCAGTATGGGGATGAATGTTTTCATTTCACCTACTCGTGGAGTCAAAGAATACGGTGTTGATATAGCGGCTGTGGGGCAAGTAAATGATCAGGAAGAAAAAGTTTATTTGTTCTCTGTTAAGTCTGGAAACCTTACTCGTGAGACTTGGAATGGGAATGCAGACCAAGCTCTGAGACCCTCATTAGATGAGATTCAAGACTCATTCATCCATAGTCGCCTACCGCCTGAACATAGGGATAAAAAAATAGTCATCTGCTTATGCTTTGGTGGGGATGTTAACTCAGGAATTAGGCAAGAGGTCTCTGGCTATGAAGATCGGAATACGCGAGACAATATTTCTTTTGAAGAGTGGAATGGCGATAAGCTGTCAGAGCTTATTCAACAGTATTTGCTGAAGGAGGATCTGCTGCCTAGCTCCAGTCAGGCTTTATTAAGAAAGTCTTTGGCTTTACTTGAAGAGCCCGAGAGTTCAAGCAAACACTTCTTATTATTGATTGATGAAGTTTTGTCAAATGCAACTGATGCCAATTCTATTGCATCGTCCATAACTCGGATTAACGTTTGTTTATGGGTTTTATTTTCATGGTGTCGTGACGGTGGGAATTTAGAAGCTGCATATCTTTCATCGGAGCGAGCATTACTACTGGCTTGGGATAAAGCTAAAGAACACTACACAGGAAGGAACAAGTCCTCAAAATCATTCGATAGTATTTTGGATACTTATCAACAAATTACTGACTGTTATGTGGACCGATGTTTAATTCCATATGTTGGACTTAAATATGCGCTCTCTCATGCAGTTCATTCGCCATGTTCTATTGATGTAAACATTAAGCTTTTTGATGTACTAGGGCGCTTGGCCGTCAAAGGTCATTGGATTTTGGATTCACTCTCTAAGAGTTATACTGAAAAACCACCAACTGATGGGGAGAGTGAAGAGCAGGAAAGGTTACGGCTTCGACTCAGAGACGTAACTAGTGCAATTAGGCTCTTAGCTGTTAATAATCCAATATTGTTGTCTCCGTACAAAGACTCACAGGCAATTGATTTGGGCTTAACTTTAACTTTGCTTTCAAATGATTCAGAGCATGATGGTTTTGTGCAAAGTTGGCTCTCAGAGATGGTTGATAAGTGTATTTTCACTTTCGAGTGTGATGGCATGTATCCAATAGTGCACAACTCTTATGAAAAGTTGCTAGAGCATAGAAATAAAGATAAGAACAACAGTAACTATAAGAATAAAGTTACGGAGGCTAGTGTCTTATACCCGCTATTAGCTGTTTTCTGTTCACTGTATAAACTAGACTCAGTAAGCCAAGATTTGGAGAACTTTGCCAAAGATAAACTTACACATAGCACGTTACAGTATTGGTATCCAAACCAAAGTAGTGAACAAGATATGTATTCTAATTCAAGTGTACATGGTTCTGCTTCAACAAACTTTCCAATGAATGGAAACGCGGCGCTAGAACACATAAAACAAGAGTGTGTCAATGCTGATTCGTTCAAGAGTATGTCAGCCGTTACTAAAGGTAAGGCTCCTTTAGTACTAACTGCTTGTCGCTGCTACCGATATCCAGTTCCTTTTCATTATCTCGAGGATTTGCTTAATGAATATGAGTAAATAGTAAAGTCAAGGCTTTATGCTCACTTTACGTAACTGAAATGCAATGATTTAGTACGGTATGATACTTTATTACTTCACTTCTTTTGTGAAAATGACTTTAAGAGCGAATCAATATGAAACTTCATTACCCTACTACAGTAGTGCATTTCAGTTGATTTCAATTGTGGGCATTAAAGTTTGCTTCGAGCCTTTGTAGGACTACTCTTTAACAAACTCAATCAAATCCTCAATTTTACAATCGAAATAGACACAGAGAGCGTTGAGTGTTTTGGTGGTACTACCGTAGCCCTTATTTTGAGCCATTTTTGACATTGCAGCACGTTGAACGCCAATTTCTCGGGCGACTTGGCTCAGTGTTATTTTTCTATTTTCATCTTTTGACTTTTTGCTTATCAATTCATTCAATTTGTATCGAATCATGATAGTCCTATTATCATAGTGTCACACCCTAAGACATTGGTTTAAAAATACTTCTTAATTGAATCATATATCAATTTACCCAAATTTAAACTTTTTAAATGTGTTTCTTGAAAAGATACAGATATGTGCTTTACTTAGTATTGAAAGTATCTAGTTAAGATACAGTATGTATGGAGTAATAATATGTATCCAATCTCGATCCATCTTACGAGCATATACCTCGATGCGTTAGCAAAGCACAACCCTAGTCTAGATTCCGATTATCTTCAATTGCCGGATTTGTGCAGTAATGCTGTTGAGCAAGCTAAACAGCGTATTGACGAATGGCAGGACTCTGAGCTGAATAAGGCCGACATGGAGTTGAGTTTAGCGCATGGTCTTAGCACAATGATTCATATGACCATTAAAGGTGAAGAGAGTTACACTATCGGACAGGCGGTGGATAAATTTGAACGTAGTATATTAAGAATGCAAAAAAATGCTGAGAATTGATTGTTATCGATAAAGTTAAGCTGAGTGGTATATAAATTCTATTGAAAGCCACAACCCTACTACTACAACTAAAAAGCTTCAAGGTGACAGCTTTCTACCTTGTAGTATGCTATCAGTTTGGGGCTAACTGTTAACGTCTTCATTGTGAATTTTATCGAATTCATCAACAAAACTGGGAAATACTTCTTCATCACGGTACATAGAACCGTGTCCAATGTAGGCTCTAAATCCTCCTACTGTTGAACATCACAAATAGGAAGTTCATGCATTTTCTGCTCTGCTACTTTGTGAGCATAATAAGCCTGAACGTCACCCTTTTTTTCTTTTAACCCTTTGAACACGAGGTATGGATTTATCATTATTTCAGTGGCGTCTAGCTCTATAATTGCATTTTTTTGTTTCAACGATCTTAACCGGTTTGAAAAAGTAGACTTCTTCATACTTAAGTGTTTAGTAATATCTTTCCTAACCTTGGTGGATAAATCTAATTTGTTAGAGTTAAACTGCATTTTTGTTGCAATGTGTTCTAATACGTAAATATCCGTCGTAGAGAGATTATGCAGCTTATAGTTGTCGACATAAACGGCTAAAAATGTTTCCGTGTTCTTCTGGATTTGCTGAGTTGGGTATTCCTGCGATCCGTAATGTTGTTGGCTGTTATCTTTCATGTTTGTGCTCCATCACATAGTTACATATTGGCAAGGTCACTGATGTTAGCCGATTTTTTACGAATGGTTCGAAGGTGTTAAAATTTTTTAACAAAGTTCATGCTTGGTGAACACTGCGCTTGATTTTTTGAACTGAATGAGCTGAAAGCCTTGCCTAGCTTGGCATAGAAAAGTATATAATAAGGGGTAGATCTTTTATATATGATCTATAACGTATATAGATATAACTAATCTTTTGTCGATTATGGTTTTAACTTGGTTTTAATCAACTCATTTTTCAGCAAAACTCCATTGACGCTCATTTGATGTTTATAGTTTGGTTTTAATCAACTGATTTTTTGATAAAACCTTAAGTCAAAGTTAATCACTAATAAAATCAACATTTTTTCAATACTTTCCGATTCACTCCAAGATCATTGTGATAATATCTGTCGCATCACACTAGAACTATTGCCACTGTGGCAAAGTCACATTAATACAATTGCTACGTCTCAGGGAACCAGAGTTGTATGAGCATTAACAAATCATCACTATCAGAAACTGATATCATAACCAAGTTCATCCTACCTGCTGCCAAAAAGGCTGGTTGGGACGATATGACTCAAGTTCGCCATGAGATCAAACTTCGAGATGGTAAAGTGGTGGTACGAGGCAAAGTCGCAGAGCGTAAAAAAGTGAAGTCGGCTGATATTGTGCTCTACCACAAACCAAACATGCCACTTGCCGATGCCATAGTTGAGGAGGCACTGGCGTAAATGTCGATTATTCACAAGGATGTACAGTCCGTTAAATCACTGTTAAGCGAACCTCTGTCCATTCCCAGTTACCAGCGCCCCTATAAATGGCAGGGCAAGCATGTCAGTCAATTACTGGACGATGTCATTCTGCATCGCAGCAAAAGCCGTTACAGGCTGGGTACGGTAGTCTTACATCAAGATGATAAGAAACAGCAAAAAAGTATTGTGGATGGTCAACAAAGGCTGCTGACCCTGACACTGCTGTGTTCACTACTGGATAAAGCTAGACAGTTTCGTCCGCCCCTGCTGGAACAAACGTTCAGCTCAAAGGTGACACGTGAGAACCTACAACATAATGCCGCAGTGATTGAAAGCCGGATCAAACAGCTAGGAGAGGCCGATCGGGAAGAACTGATCGACTTTATCCTACATAAGTGTGAGCTGATTGTTGTCAGGCTGGACAGTCTGAGTGAAGCCTTCCAGTTCTTTGATTCCCAGAATGCACGGGGTAAAGAGCTAGAACCCTTCGATCTGCTGAAAGCCTTCCATCTCAGGGAGATGGAACACAACACTGAAGATGAGCGTACCCTGTGTGTGCAAAATTGGGAGGACAGTGTCAGCCCAGACCACACCCGAAAGCAAAGCCTGCCCAGCCTGCATACTATTATGAGCGACTATCTGTTCCGCCTGCGCTGCTGGGCAGATGGAAAGCCCGGCCAGTTGTTTAGCCGCCATAATATCGATGTGTTTAAAGGCGTGAATCTCAATCAGAAAAGTTACCCGTTTGCTTCCGCCATGCGGGCGCTGGATGTTCAGGTTGACCAGTATAACCTTGACTCAGTAAGGCGCTGGGATCAGCAGATCATGGGCTATCCGTTTCAGGTGGATCAAACCATGCTGAATGGTAAGCGTTTCTTCGAGTACATTCAGCACTACATCCATATCTACAAAACCCTGTTTATTGATGATAAACCTGAGCTTCGACAGTTGATGAATATTATCAATCACTACAAGGGGCGTAGCCGCAAGGGTGACCATTATGTGAGAAACCTGTTTTTCTGCGCGGTAATGCACTATTACGACCGCTTTGGTGATGACGAGCTGGAAAAGGCAGCACGGCTCTGTTTTGTGTGGAGTTATCGCATTCGTTTGGAACAAAACCGTGTGGTTATTGAATCTATTGATAACCAAGCCAGAGCGCGGAACGAACTGCTTCATGTGATTCGTCAGGCACTGCAACCACAGCAGGTGCTGGCATTTCCTATGGTACCAGTACATAGGGACAGTATCAAAGGCACCAATCTTGGTAATCATAACCCTGAAGTGAATGGCCTCGTTGAACAGTTTGAAGAGATGGGATATATCCAATGACCAGTTTAGAGAATAAAGAAATAGAAGAACTGTCTGTATCCCAGCTGTTCTGCGAGCAGACGTATGTGATTCCCATCTATCAGCGCAACTATGCTTGGGGTGAACCTGAAGTTGAACAGTTGCTTCAGGATGTGATGGATGTAGCCATGCAAAACAGTACATCCGATTATTATATTGGTAGCCTGGTGGCTTATCGTCGTGAAAATGGTGAATTTGAAACCATTGATGGCCAGCAGCGACATACGACCCTGAGCATTCTGCTCGCTGTGCTTAAAAATGAGTTTGAACAGGATTTGGGTAAAGTCGACCATATCAACCTCGGGTTCGACAGCCGACCAAAATCAGACCAAACCCTGAGAAAGCTTTTTAAAGACCCTCATCGAGCAGGTGATGAACCGGAAGAACGCACAATTCGTTCTGCCTATGAAGTGGCGTACCGGTATCTGTCTCGGGAAAAGGACAAGGTGGCAGCCTTCACAAAGTACTTGCTTGAGTGTGTCAAGATCTTGCGGGTTGTTGTGCCTGCCGACACCGACCTTAACCATTACTTTGAAATCATGAATAACCGTGGCGAACAGTTGGAAAAGCATGAAGTGCTTAAAGCTCGAATGATGGAGAAGCTTGATACAGATCAGCATCGCACTGCTTTTGCAAAGATATGGGATGCCTGTTCGGATATGAATCGGTATGTGCAGTTGGGAGTAGATTCCAAGGTACGAGAGAAAATATTTGGAAAGAAATGGGATAGATACTCATATGATTTTGAAGAGCTTTGTGAAAAGCTGGCAGTAGCCTCTCCAACGCACGAGCAGCAAACTCTTGCCGATATTATTGCCGAACCAAAGCTCAAGGACGAGGTCTATAAGCCAAAAACTGAAGAAGCAGGCACTTTCAGCACCATCATCAACTTTTCAAATTTTCTACTGCATGTTCTTCGAGTAACCACGCAGGAAGATGTGCCTTTGGATGACAAGCGACTACTTGATACCTTTGGACAGCACTTTGCCAGAAAAGGCGAAAATAAATTAACGCCAGATGAGTTTATTCTGGACTTACTCCTGTGCCGCTTACTCTACGACCGCTACATCATTAAGCGGGAAAATGACGAGGGCTGGAGCCTGAAATCGCTCACCCCATACGAGTCTTCTTTCAATTATAACAACAGTGCAGGCGATATGAACAAAACACTGATAATGATTCAGTCAATGTTTCACGTCTCCTTTCCTGCTCTTGTATATAAGCATTGGCTCAATGCTGCACTCAATCACTTGTTCTGGGAGTGCGATGAAGATGACTTGAAAGTAAAGGTTGATGAAGCAGGCTATTTGGAATTTATGGAAGAATTGTCAGATAAGTTCTTCTATGGACGATTCGGCATCTTCCAAGACAATGAACCAATCGACTATTACAAACTGACATTTGAATCCCCTAGGTTGCCCAAAAAACTGGATAAGTCCCATCTTGAACAGGCCACCAATGTTCAGAACTTTATTTTCAACCGGCTGGATTACCAACTCTGGAAGCGCCTAGATGCTGGAGAAACATTTGAAAACGTGAACATGGATTATGTGAACAACAGACTCAGACTCAATGGCTTCAATTTCACATTCCGTACTTCAGTAGAGCACTACTACCCTCAACACCCGCTTGGCGGGGCTGAAAAAATGGCGGATGTGGATCGCTTTGGTAACCTGTGCTTGATCAGCCGAAGTAATAACTCAAAACTGAGTAATTACCTTCCACTTGCCAAGAAGCAACATTATGAGAAGGCATCGACTGTCGAGAGCTTGAAGCAGGTGTTTATGATGAGTTATTCAGACTGGGGGGGTGGATATTCAGAGGTGGTTACAAATCATGAAGAGTTAATGATTAAGGTTTTGACTCAGAAGTATGAGCCATCGGTGAGTTAACCATTACTAAATGGAATGTGAAATATACTGTTACGATTAGTTGCATCACTCATTACTAAGAGATTTCGACAATTGATAGGTCAACAGAATGATATCAACTGGAAGCTTTGGCTGACATTATCTGTTGCTAGCTTTATCCCTTTAATTTACAAAACTGTCCGTATTCATTTTTTGGGTACGATGCCCGAAACTGGCACTTTTAGCATTGCTGCTCAAGTTGCTTGGTTGAATGTTGGGTATGAAGTTATTAGTGATGCATTCATTCTCCCTTTGGCATATATCCTTGGGAGGGTTAGCTCGAATACTAGTCGTTTTAATGAGCGCTTCTCAGGGGCTTTCTTGGCTTTGATAGTGGTTTACAGTATTTGTACGTCGTTTGTCTTACTGTACGCTCCTGAGCTTGTTGTAGCGATGAAGCAACAACAGGCCTTATATGAGAAAACAGTCGAATATATCAGGTTAGAGGCGATTGCGATCTTTATTAGCAGTTGTTATGGGCTCATCAGCTTGGCTCTAGTGCTTTACAATCGACATAAAGCTCTCTATTTACTTTTGCTTATACAAACGCTATTTACGATTGCTTGTGATACTGTTTTTGTTAGCCAATATTCCTTCTCCATAAAGCTAGGCGTTAACGGAATGGCTATAACAAATATCATCGTGTCGTTGGCTATGATGGTAATTGGATATAACGCACTTAGTAAGAGTGGAATCCGACTTTCATTAAGAGATTTAGATTTTGGAAAGCTCAATTGGTTTCGTGAATGGTTTAAAGTCGGAACCAAGTCGGGATTAGAGTCATTGGTAAGAAACATAGCCTTCATCATCATGATCTTACAAATGATTAATGAATTGAATCATGCTGGAACGTTTTGGATAGCTAACGGTTTCATTTGGGGATGGCTATTACTTCCAGTCCTTTCTTAATGAGATGGTACGTCCCTCCCTGCATACAGTTAAACTGCAACTGATGTAGCCTTTAAAGGAAGTGCCAAATGAATACTCCACACATTATTGGAATCGACTTAGGTAAAAACTCTTTTCATTTAGTTGGCCATGACCAATCTGGTCAACGGTTATTTAAGAAAAAGCTTACTCGCCAAAAGCTACTCGAATTTTTGGCATTTCATGAGCCGGTGATCATAGCTATGGAATCGTGCGGCGGCTCTCACTGGCTCGCGAGAAAATGTTCTGAGTTTGGACATACTGCTAAGTTAATCCCTCCCCAATATGTAAAGCCATACGTTAAAACTAATAAAAATGATTTCATTGATGCCGATGCTATTGCTGAAGCCGCTTCTCGACCAACTATGAGGTTCTCGTCTCCAAAAACAGAATCAGCTCAAGTTATCTCGACCATTCAAAAAATTCGTAATGGGTATATTAGAGAGCGAACCGCATGCATGAACAGAATAGGCTCAATTCTTCTTGAATTCGGGATAAGTTTGCCAAAAGGACACTTTATTATGAAAGGTCTGTTTCAATGGCTAGCTGATAAGAATCAACATCTTCCACCCCTAATTGTTTTTGAGTTAACAGAGTTACATGAACACTATCTGAACCTTAATGAGCGTATAGCATCACAAGCGAATAAAGTTGAGAGAATTCTTGCTGATAATGAGCAAGTTAAACAATTACAAAGTATCCCAGGCATAGGTCCTGTTGTCGCAAGCGCTTGTGTATCATCTGTTAGTGAACCAAGCGACTTCAAAAATGGACGAAATTTCGCAGCATGGATTGGGCTTGTTCCCCTCCAGCACTCTACAGGTGGAAAAACCATATTACTTGGAATATCAAAACGTGGAAATAAAGAGCTGAGAACACTATTCATCCATGGTGCGAGGTCTATTTTGTGGCGAGATAAATCTGCAGAGAAATACTTTGGTTCATGGCTTATCAACCTTAAAAAACGAAAGCCTTTTAACGTTGCTGTAGTTGCATTAGCCAACAAAATAGCCCGTATAGCCTGGGCAGTTTTAGTCAATAAAAAGTCTTTTGAAATCAGAATATAGTCAGAATTTGCAGTGAGAGTAAAAGATGACACAACGGTTAGACCACCAGACTGATGACCTGTTGCCCCAAACAGCAATGTAAAATGCTTTTCGCTTTGTGAGGACAGTCTGGCGCATACCTCATCATAGAGCTGAGACTAATGAAGGTCTCAAAAAGACTCTGAATATATTAGCGCAAATCAGCTCGTTATTTTTAACTCTAGTTGCAATAACGGGACGTACCATATATTGGGGCAGGTAATTAAACGAGAAGCAGCGATTCAAAATGGGCTGAGTAAAAAATGTATCAATAAGTACTTGAAGCTAACTTTGTTTATTGTAACGTTATGGCTAATTACAATGCCTTTATGGGAAGCGTTTATTAAAAACGTCATGGGGGTCGCTAATGCTCATGAGGTGGTTAGTTTAGTGATCCTCTTGTCTGGTTTTTATGTCGTTTTTGCACTTAACAATGTCATCGATAGCTATTTCTACGGAACTGGTCGAACAGATCTACTGCTTTACCAATCAATGGTAATAAACATTCTTTATTACGGTGCAGCATATGTCTGTTATTTAAAAGGTTGGTATGTTCCTACGCTATCAAATATCGCAGTGTTGTTTGGTTCAGGTATTGTTTTTGACGCGCTGATCACATGGTTGCTGTACTGGCTAGTGAGGTCACGTGAAGCCCAGACTGCAATTCTCTAAGTTTGATGATCCGATGCATATTTAACAAGTCTTAAAAATTATCACGTTGTGTACGAAAAGTGAGTTTTGTCGTAATTGAAGGTGTTATTACTTATCTGTTTATGCTCGACATTTACCAGCCAAACATGCCAATTTTGTTTCGGTTAAAAGAAAAAAACTCTGCGTTAGTCGCTGAGAATAAGGGGCGCAATAGGGCTTTTTTTAGCACCATTTAAGGCACTTTTGCCGATCATTCGAATACAACTATAATTTACTAAGGATAAAATCGAAGCAAAGCCTTTAACCGTGTGAGTTTGAGGCGTTCCCTTTGTAAAAGTTGAGTAAGCTATTTTGATCTATCTCCCCCCGTTACTCTTGCGCCAAAATACGCAAGGGGAACGCTTTATACTTTTACAAGGGGAACGCGCAAGATTTTGCCATAAGGAACGCTTGGTGTTGGCTGAGAAACAACAGCTTTTTTGTTAAATTGATGCTGGAGTATTTTTGAGGTCAAAGAAGCCTTTGAAACTTAAATTTGAGTTTAAGTGGGGGCCAATACAAAAAAGCAACTGACTAGCAGTTGCTTTGAATCAGCACAGATTGTCTTACTTTTTATTGCATCGAGTACAATGTGGTATGACAAAGCATTTAGCTTTCTTTGGGTAATACACTTTACCGTCACGAACCACACTTCGAGCAAAAGTCACATCACAAGTATTTTTGCACTTAGGGCAATAACCTGATTTCATGTGAAATTCTCCATGTAGTGGAGTTTAATCACAAGGAAATACTTGCGGAAAAATGATTTTTGTCATATTCTCCGCTATGGAATTCGTTATGACCTTGAAACTAAACTCTAGGTTAATAACACGTTGGACTAGGTTACGCCAATAACCATACCAACCCCATAGCTCTGCCTTTAGGCAGAGCTTTTTACATTTGAATTCCAAACTCGAAAGATAGCTGTTGAGTTTGATACCCCAAATGTTCCAATATTACATCAGCAAAACTGTCAGCTTGCCATTCAGCGTCTTCAGATTGTGTTGGTATTGTATCTGCGCAATGTAACACTGCTTTATGCAATAAAAATAAATGGCCTAGTTCGTGCAGCATCACGAATAATGCATCCTGCTCTCCATCACATGCTCCTTCGTATATTTTACTTGGAACAGTTATAGTTAAACTTGCAGGATCGTAGTGTCCTCTTGTGAAACCAAGCCACTCATCATCTGGTAATACGGATAGTGTAATTCCATACATTGATAAGGCTTCAAAAGAGTCTTCTAGGTTTCTTTTGTTTCGCTTGTTTATTTTGAATGCTTTGGCAACTTTTAATGCTCTAGCTCTTATATCTTCAATATGCATAGGGGAAACGCGGTTTCCCCTTAGTTGATAATCCATTATGCATTTTCTCCCTCAATCTCATGAAGTAAATCCGCCAACATTTTCAATTGTTCTGGGTTAAATTGAGAACTTGCAAAACCAGCTACTAGCATCTGATGTTGCTGCGATAACCCACTTAAAGGAACAGTTTCATTTGAAACGTTTGCTAACATTTCAATATTATGAATTTTGCTACCTTTTTTTTCTAAGAAAGCATCTATTTTTTTTACCCAATCCATTGATATTTTTTTACTTCCAGTTTCTAAGCAGCTCAGATATGCTGGTGACGTTTCTAACTCTGTTGCCATTTTTCGCAATGAGTAGTTGATGTCTATTCTGGCTTTTCTAATAGCCTTACCAAAATCTGTTAATGCCATGACTAAACCCTCCTTAGGTTTCGATTGGTATAATATTGACTAAATTAACAAGTGTCAACCAATTTGGTGAACAAAAATTAATTGATTTGGTAACTCTTAATTTCGTCTCTAGAGCTAACCTAATAAGACCAAAACCTTTCCCCACCACAATATACCCAAACAAATCCAAACTGAGCACTCAATGTAAATTAAATTGAGTGCCGAATGTTTCAATTTGCAGCTTTGTATATATTAAAATCATTGATTTTGCTGAGCTTATTTAATCTTGCAAACAATATCATAAAGAACCTTGATATCAGTCTGAGAGGACTTGTAGTGTCTGTAGGTGATATCGTCATCCATGCTATGACCCATGAGCGTCTTTACAAGTGATAGTTCTACGCCCATACAAAGCAATTCGTCGGAAAAAGTCTTTCTAAGGCAATGAAAGTCGATTTTATTGCCGTTTAGGTGTTCATCGTCTTTGTTTATGCCGATATTTTTAAGCATTGTCCGGTTAAACCAACGACTGATCGAATCACCTAGGCTGTGCGCACCTTTTTTTAGCTCTGGAAACACTCTGGCAGTTCCTTTATGACGCTGTTTTTTTACAAACTCAATAAATCCGAGTTCAACAAGCTTAGGATGGATAGGAATTATCCTTTCAGAACCTTCAGTTTTAAGTGAGGCGCCATGTAAATCAATAAGCCAGATCTCGCCCTCAAGTTTGATCTGCTTTGGAGTAAGTTGTGCTATCTCATTCAATCTCATTCCTGTGTAGCGACCAAGAATTGGGAACCAATAGGCAGCAGTTCTGAAGCCTTGTGCTTCGTTACTTCGCTTGAATTGATAGTTAAGAACCTGTGAAAGTTCATTCGACTCAAATTTTCTTCGCTCAAATCGCTGCGTTTGTCTGTTTTCTTTAACATCTAGACCGGAAAATGGGTTTGGTTTGTCTTCATCAGAATGTGCAAGATACCAAGTCATAAAAGTGCGGAAGTTGGATAGAATGGCATTGATCCGTTTTGCTGATAAAGCCTGATGATTCTGCCCCATTCCAGATCGTTCCATCACTTTCCTCTTTATTTCAACAGCTAGCTTTTTATCGATTTCGCGTACATCAAGCTCTGAACCATACCATTCGCTTAACATTGCGAACGACATTTGATAGTGGTGCAGAGTTGTTTCTTTAACGGAACGCTTTTTTTCTTCGCAGAACTTTTTGAAAAGATGATTCATGCTAAACTCCTCACTTGAATGGCCATTGTTGTCACTTTCTTCCACTAACCTTTTTTTAGCGAGTGTTAAAAGGTGCTGATGAGTTAGAATAGGTAGTGCTTTAATTGGATCTACTTCATTTGTCGTCACAGTTAGGTCTTCAAAAGCGTTGTCATTGCTTAGTTTATCGAGTTGAAGAAAAAACTGGTTCATCATGCGGATCATTGTGCTGAGTGCATAAGCCTTGTGTTCATCAAGTTCGTTGTACTCAGAAATAAATTGGGGCATTGAATGAGTTAATGGATCGTTTGTAGATACAAGGTTAGGTGCAATTTCCTCAAGAGAATCGAGTTCCTGCTCTGAAAGAGTCCTACTACCAGGCGAGACATTTGGATAAAAACTATTGTTAATGAGTTTCTTGCCTACCTCTAAAAGCGCTGAGAAACGTTGTTTTAAAATTTGCCTGATTTCATGCTGTTTAACATCAGTCATAAACGCTCTGTGTAAATCAGAGCCCTCAAATGGTACGTACTCATCGCCTAGTGGGAAAAGTTTTACTGTTACATTTTCTGTCATGGTCTCGATGTCCTTATCAAGATTGCGTTTAATGAAGGCTCCCAACAACTGTGCGGTTGCAGCATCATCCGTTTGCAACGAGCCGCAAAAGTAGCCGTTTCGAGGAATATAACAGGTTTTTTGAAAAACGATCCGAGGAAGTCGAAATCTTAGAAAAAAATTTTTTGAATTCGAGAATTGATAAAGGTGATTCGTCAACATTTTTGCCATTTTAACCTCTGATTTGTGACAGAGTTATGTGACAGATGTTTGTGAATGTCGGTAACCGCTAGATTAAAACTACTTATTTATCAGTGGCTTAAATAAAATCTGGCGGTGAGGGAGGGATTCGAACCCTCGATACGTTTCCGTATACACACTTTCCAGGCGTGCTCCTTCGGCCACTCGGACACCTCACCGTTTTGTTGTCGAGAATCGCGAGACTTCGCTGTCGACGGGGCGCTACTTTACGCAAAAGCCGATACTCGGTCAAGCTAAAATCAAGTATCGGCGCTTAAGTGGATAAATGCTAGACGTTTTAAGTTGTTTATTGCTTATGCCTTGATTGCAAACAGCTTATCGTATCTTTTAGGGATAAGTTTTGGGATTCCAGTAATACCATTAAATGAAAGAGTAGATCGGCACTTTCGTTAATGAGTTCTTCTTTATCATTAACGGTAGCAGCAAGGGCGACTTCAACGCCTTCTTCTCCTACTTTTTGGGCGATACGTTTTACACCTGAATCAAATAAGGATTTGGTGTAACTCTTTTCTCCATCCGCATTTTTTCTTGTTTTGATAAGTTGAGATAAACCCTGTAAAAATGGTTGTGCGGTTTCATCATCCCAACAACTGGTAGTGCCTAAGTGACAGGTTGGTCCGTTAGGAATCGCTTGAATTAGCAGGCTATCGTTGTCGCAATCAATACTGGCTGATACTAGTGTTAGGAAGTTACCTGAGCTTTCGCCTTTTACCCAAAGCCTTTGCTTGCTTCGACTAAAAAAGGTGACTTGTTTGGTTGTTAATGTTTGGTTAAGTGCTTCGGCGTTCATATAACCAAGCATTAATACTTGCCCTGATTGATAGTCTTGCACAATGGCAGGCACTAAGTGGTTTTGTTTTTCCCAGTCGATATTGGATAAGTTTGTTAGGGTAATCTTTGTCATCTTGTTCTCAGTCGATTCTGGTCGGTATTTGGTTACTAGCTAATTGCTGTTTTAAATCGCTTATGGCGATTTCTTGTTTGTGAAATACGCTAGCGGCTAGAGCACCATCAACATTGGTCTGGTTAAACACATCAATGAAATGCTGAGTACTTCCTGCGCCGCCCGATGCAATAAGCGGTACTGAGCAAATGGATCTGACTTGTTGTAATTGCTCAATGTCGTAACCGTTTTTTACACCATCTTGATTGATGGCATTGAGTACGATTTCACCACAGCCTAGTTGTTGCACTTTTTCTACCCAATCAAGCGTGTACCAGTCGGTAAATTGTGTGGTGACATCAGAGCCTGTGAATTGTTTTACTTTGTAACTATTAGTGGCTTGGTCGTGATATGAGTCAATGCCAACCACGATACATTGCTTACCAAATTCGTCTTGCATTCGAGTGATCAGTTCAGGCTCAGAAAGTGCTGGTGAATTGATGGAAATTTTATCTGCACCATAGGCGAGAATTTCTCGGGCATGCTCTAGCGTTTTAATGCCACCAGCGACACAAAATGGAATGTTGATCACTTCGGCAACTTGCTTAACCCATGATTTATCGACTTTATTGCCGTAAGCACTGGCGGTAATGTCATAAAATACGAGTTCATCAGCCCCTTCGTACGAATACCTTGCTGCAAGCTCTACAATATCACCCATGACTTTATGGTTGGTAAATTGCACACCTTTGACCACTTTACCGTCGCGTACGTCTAAGCAGGGGATTACCCGTTTTGCCAACATTGGATTGCCTCCTCAACCGTAAACTCATTAATTAATAGCGCCTTACCAACAATGACACTTGGTGCTCCAGATTGCTTAACGTTTTCGATGTCTTGTAGATTTCCGATCCCACCAGATGCTTGCCATTGAATATTGGGGTATTGCTGTGATAGCTCTTGGTATAAGTTAACGTTCGCGCCTTGTAAGGTGCCATCACATGAAATATCAGTGACTAGACAATGCTCAACATCGTAAGCTTGATATGTGTCGAGTACATTTTCTAACGTAACATTAGAGTTTGCTTGCCAGCCTGAGGTCGCGACACACTTTTTACCATCTTCTGAAATGTTGATGTCTAGGGCTAAACAAATTCGTTCGGCTCCAAATCGTTCAAAGCATTGTTTAACGATTTCAGGTTGGCTAACGGCTAATGAGCCAATCACCACACGTTGTACTCCAATATTTAGTAGTGCTTCAACTTGCTCAATTTTGCGTATTCCACCACCAACTTGAATATTGGCAGATAATGATTGTGTTAGGTTTTTTATTAGAGGCAGTTGACGTTTTTCAGGATACTTTGCGCCAGTTAAGTCCACGAGGTGAAGCCAAGTGGCACCTTGTTGTTGATAGGATTGCAATTGGATTAGTGGATCGACACTAAAATCCGTTTGTTTTGCGTAATCACCTTGGAATAGACGAACCACTTTTCCGTCAATTAAATCAATCGCTGGGATGATCATTTTTGTTCAATCCTTAAATTTATAAAATTATTCAAAATGGCTGAGCCTGTGTTGCCGCTTTTTTCAGGATGAAATTGCAAGCCGATAAAGTTGTCTTTGGCTATAGCTGCACTGAACAGGTTGCCATAATCGGTGCTGGCAATGGTGTAGCCGCTAATAGGAGCGCCATAGCTGTGAACAAAATAGACAAAGGCGTTATCCGCAATTCCATCAAATATTGGATGTGTCATATTGCTAAGTTGATTCCATCCCATATGAGGTAGTGGCTGTCCTTGGCTTTCTAATTGCTCGACCTGAGTTGGTATTACACCAAGCGTATTTACACGAGAACTGTTGCTTGATTCTTGTGATGTCTCAGTCAGTAATTGCATACCCAAACAAATGCCTAAAACAGGTTGAGTGAGTTGTTGTATGGTTTCAACTAATCCTTTGCTAATTAGGGATTGCATTCCCGGTTGTGCTGCACCTACACCCGGTAATATTACTCTTGCTGCTTGCTTTATTATCTTAGGGTTGTCACTAACAATAACATCATCCGTTATGCGTCTAACGGCTTGATATACAGAGGTGAGATTACAAACACCTGTGTCGATAATCACAGTATTATTTTTGCTGGTTTCAACCATTAGAGTGTCCCTTTACTGGATGGCAGCACATCAGACTCAACCTTAATAGCTTGACGTAAACAACGACCGAGCGCTTTAAATTGTGATTCTACTAAGTGGTGTTGGTTTTCTCCTTTTGCGGAGATGTGGAGGTTACACAGCAATCCATCTGATAAAGAATGGAAAAAGTGAGGTACCATTTCGGTTGCCATATCGCCCACTTGGTCGCGAGTGTAATTCACATCATATTTAAAGTATGCACGACCCGATAAATCGATTAAGCACTGAGCTTGAGTTTCATCCATAGGCAAGCTAAACCCAAATCGTCCGATACCACGTTTATCTCCCAATGCTTTTTTCATGGTTTGTCCAAGGGCGATACCTGTATCTTCTATGGTGTGATGATCGTCGATGTGTAAATCACCAGATACATCAACGTTAAGATAAAAGCCTGCATGAGTGGCGATTTGGTCGAGCATGTGATCGAAAAAGCCAATGCCTGTATTGATTTGACTTGATTGTGTTTTATCTAGATTTACTGTCACTTTGATTTTTGTTTCTTTAGTATTGCGCTCGACACTTGCTTGGCGAGGAGTATCACCCAGTGATGCGACAATGGCATCCCAATTCATTTGCCCACGGTCATATTTGATGCCTTTTAAGCCCATCGCATCGGCGAGTTGAATATCGGTGTCCCGATCACCAATAACGACTGACGTTTCGAAATCAATACATCCATTCGTGAGTAAGTGTTTGACCAAACCCAGTTTCGGCTTACGGCAACTACAGTTATCACTGTCAAAGTGCGGGCAAATGAGCTCGTCTTCAAATTTCACACCTTGGCTAGCAAATAAGTTCATCACGAATTGATGTGATTCTTCAAAGTCAGCCGTTGGAAAAGAATCGGTACCTAAACCATCTTGATTACTGATCAAAATGAGTTTGTAGCCTTCACTTTGTAATTTAAGTAGGGCGGGGATGACATTGGGCTCAAATTCAACTTTATCTAGTCTATCCAGTTGCTTATCTATTTCAGGCTCTTTTACTAAGGTGCCGTCACGGTCGATAAGTAACATTTTGGTTTTTGTTGTAGGGATGTATTGTGTCATGCTTGTTCTCCAGCACTTAAAGTATCTATCAATTGTTGGATTTGAGTGCTATCACCAATAGTGAAACGGATGTAACGACTGAGCTGTGGATTGCTGTAACGACGAGCCAAGATGCTGTTATCAATAAGGCTTTGCCATATTTTTTGGGGTTCTGTAAATTTCGCTAAAACAAAATTGCCGAAGCTTTCAAAGTAAGGGATATCTGCTTTCTTCAAATAGCGTTCTAATCGTTGTTTTTGTTGATTAAGCTCTGAAACTTGTTGCTGCATTATCTCAATACCATTTAGAGATAAAGATTGTTGTGCTATTTCGGCAACTGGAGTCGGAATTGGGTAAGGAGCAATCACTTTACTTACTAACTTTATTATCGCTGGATTAGCCAACAGGAAGCCGCAGCGTAACCCTGCCAATGCAAAGGCTTTGGATAGGGTACGAAGTACTACCAAGTTTGGATAGTTTTCTAGTAAATCAACAACAGAACTCGTGGGCGTAAACTCAATATAGGCTTCATCTACTACAACCAGTTGTTGTGGAAATTGCTGTAAGGTCTTTTCAATTGAGTCAGGAGAAACAAGGGTTCCAGTTGGATTATTTGGATTACAGATAAAAATCAGTTTTGAATTGATATCGCTGCTTTTAAGTTGAGGTAAAGTAAAGTCATCGGTAAATGGAATCGCAACAGACTTGACCCCGCATGTTTCAGCCGAAATCGCATACATGCCATAGCTTGGAGCAAAGTAACTAATGCTGTCTTTGTTTGGTGTACAAAAGGTACGGATCAGTAACTCAATTGCTTCATCTGCACCGCGAGTACAGAGAATTTGGGGTTGATTAACACCTGCGTACTCGCTATATCGCTTAATGAGTAGCTCTGGTTGTGGTTCTGGGTATCGATTAACGTTATCTAAGTTTACTTGTCCAATATTGTTATAAGGTGATTCGTTAGCGTTGATCATTACTACCGCTTCACCACCAATTTTTCGTGCACTTTCGTATGGTACGATCTCTTTCAAATCGGGGCGTTGTAGTTCAGCGATCCAATTAAGATTTTCCATTATCTTGCTCCTTTAAAATCGCTTGCTTACGCACTCTAGCAGCATTGGCGTGAGCGTCTAGTTGCTCAGCATCTGCTAAAGTGATGACTGCATCGGCAATGGCTAAGAAGCCTTGTTGATTGAGGCTTTGTACTGTGTAACGTCGTTGAAAATCAGCCAATGAAAGGCTTGATACTGATTTTGCGTAACCATAAGTCGGTAATACATGGTTTGTTCCACTGGCGTAATCCCCCATTGACTCTGGTGAATAGGCGCCTAAAAAGATTGAACCAGCGTTTCTAAATGAGCCTAATAATTCTCTTGGTGATTGAGTTTGTACAATCAAGTGTTCGGGGGCATAGCGGTTTGATATTTCAATGGCTTGCTCGATATTATCAACCACAATAACTCGGCTCTGGCTTAACGCTTGAGTAGCGATTTCTTTCCTTGGGAGATCTATCAATTGTTTTTCTACTGCATTGCTTATCGCATCCGCTTGTTCTTGGCTGGTGGTAATACAGATACATTGCGAGTCGACGCCATGCTCCGCTTGGGAAAGTAGATCGGCTGCCACAAATTCTTCATTAGCTTGGTCATCGGCAATGACTAATACTTCCGATGGTCCAGCTGGCATATCAATGGTAGTTGGGGTTCTGTTGTCACTGGCGATAGCACTTTTGGCTGCTGTCACATAACGATTTCCCGGTCCAAATATTTTATCTACGGGCTTGATGGTTTCTGTGCCAAAGGCGAGGGTGGCAATGGCTTGAGCGCCGCCTAATTGATAGATCTCAGTGATGCCACATTGTTCTGCAATGGATAGAATTGCTGGGTGAATAGGTGGTGGAGATACGATAACTTTACGTTTGCAGCCTGCTAACATGGCTGGAATAGCGAGCATCAGAGTTGTCGAAAGTAACGGAGCTGTACCACCGGGAATGTATAAACCTACAGACTCAATAGCTTCAGTTCTTAACTCACATTCAAGGCCTTTTGTGGTTTCAACTTTTATGGTTTCTTGTGCTTGAGCAGCGTGAAAACGCTGGATATTGCCAAAGGCTACACTAATCGCTTTCTTTAGTTCATCATCAAGTTGTAACTTAGCTGATTGAATATCTGATTGATTGATGGTTAAGTCATCAATGACGACATTATCCAACTCAGAAGTTAATGCTCTGAGCGCTTGATCACCATCAGAAATCACTTGCTCGATTATGGCATTAACTTGGCTAGATACATCTTTGCTTTGTATCAGTTCAGCTCTGGACAATACTGCAGTTTTCTCAGCATTATCTAAACTAGACCACTTCAATAATTGCATTGCCTTTACCTCATCATTTTTTCGATAGGCAAGATCAAAATCGAACTGGCACCCAAGGCTTTGAGTTTTTCCATGGTGCACCAGAAGATATCTTCTTTACTGACAGCGTGAACAGCAACGGCGTCATCATTATGAGTGAGATCCATAATTGTTGGGTTTTCAGCGCCCGGAAGAAGTGAAATGACATCTTCTAATGATGATTTAGGTACGTGCATCATGATGTACTTGCTTTCATTGGCTTGCATTACACCATCAATCCGACTGAGGATTTTATCTATCAATGCCAATTTGGTTTCGTTATCAACACTAGGGCTTTGGATTAAGCAGGCTTTTGAGCGGAAAATAACATCTTGCTCTACTAATCCGTTTGCAGCGAGTGTGGCACCTGTCGAAACTAAGTCGCAGATAGCATCTGCTAATCCTGCTCTAGGCGCGACTTCAACAGAACCTTTAAGTTCACAGTCTTGAACGGTTAAGCCCTTTGAGTTCATGTATTGCTTGAGAAGGTAAGGATAAGATGTGGCGATACGAGCATCATTCAAGCTTTCAATGCCTGTGTATTCTTGCTCTGATGGGGTAGCGATAGATAAACGGCATTCACCAAAATTGAGAACCTTAATTTTTTGATACTCGGCAGGGGAATTGAGCTTCTGTCGAGTGAGCTGAGTTTCTACTAGTACGTTTTCACCCACAATCCCAAGATCAACCACGCCATCCATAATTAATCCGGGAATGTCGTCGTCACGAACACGCAGCATATCGATATCAAAGTTATCAGAATGGGCGATAAGGGTTTGCTTGCTATATGTGAATTTAATACCACAGGTTTTTAAAAGCTGAATGGACTCATCGGCTAGGCGACCTGATTTCTGAATGGCGATTCTAAGTCTGTTTGTGTTCATTGTGTTTCCTGATACTGGATACCATTTGTACGTAATGTGAATGGCAAAATTAAAATTAATACGAAAAAGCCCCTGAATTCCTTCAGGGGCTTCAACTTAAAATTTGAGTATCAGTCCACCGGAAGGAATACACCTCCGGTGAATAACAACCGAAGGCTACCGCATATGATGATGGCGATGATGTTTGAAAGCGTTCAGTTCTAAGATCATGTCTAAATCCTGTTTATGTATGTGTTATTGACAAATAAAAAGGCGTCAATTTGTAAGTCTTTTTTTAAGTTATCTGGCTTTGAAAAAAAATGCAAGAGGATATTTGTGAATTGTTAATTATATTAGGTGAATAAATAATTGGTGGTGAGAATTTTGAGAATTTTGAGAATTTTGAGAATTTTGAGAATTTTGAGAATTTTGAGAGGAGTGGGAGGAGTTTGCCCGCCGTAGCAGGCAAATAACAGCTACGTATTAGCTTAGAAGCAATCCGTTTTTAGCAACATAAGCTTCAAACTCGGTACAGCCGCCAATGTATTGCTCATCAAGGATAACTTGAGGAACAGTGCGAACATCAACACCTAATTTTTTACTTAATTCTTCTTTTGAAATGTTTTCGGCATACATATCTGTATAGGTGAAATCAAAATCATCACGTTTTTGTTTTAACATTTCAGCAATTTGCACTGCGCGTGTGCAAAACGGGCAACCTGGGCGCCCATAAATGGTTACTTGCATTGTTACTCCCATGTAACTTTTAAACAGAAAATCGAACTTTTATACCATAGCAAGACCTGAAATTCTAAGGATTACTTTCAGTTTGATATCGACCTTTATAATCGAAAAAACTCTCAATCCATTGCCAGCCTTTTTTTTCTTTTTTCAGCAATAACATATCGGGTTTCCTGAACTTTGATGAGTCGTTGATAACATCTTGCGGTTTTTTATATTTAGGATGCTGAGTCCCCGGAACTTTGGTATGCGGATGAACAAATAACGCAAATAAAGCGCGAATTTGGGCAGGCGTTTCCATTTTAAAATAGCGGTGAAAATCATTGCCCTCATAATCTATATATTGAACTTTTAAGGTGGAATTCTCTGCATGTAGTAACATATCTTGGCATTTGAATAAGTGATGATGTTGCTGAGATAACACTTGTTTTAGACGCTTATCAGGATCAATCAGTGTTGAATTACAACTCTGACAAACTCTGGCTGCTATATCGTTTTCTTCACCACAGTCAGGGCAAGATTTAGAGCGAAAGCGAAAGTCGCATTGTTGTGTATGGCCATTATGTTCAACAATTCCTTGGCAGCGTCGACCATAATGTTCAACTAAGTCACCATCGGCATCAGTAATTCCCCAAAACGTATTCGCAAATTGACAAACAGGGCAGTGAACTTGCACAGGTACACTTTTGCTATTTGGCTTAGTTTGTCCAACTTCAGGAAAGTAAAGATCATAACCATTAGCGGCATAATCGATCACTAAGCACTCTTCTTTACCGTCAGCTAAACGTAATCCTCTTCCCACCATTTGTTGGAATAGGCTTACCGATGCTGTTGGGCGTAAAATAGCAATAAAATCCACATGTGGAGCATCAAAACCTGTGGTTAATACGGCTACATTGACCAGGAATTTAAACTGTTTTTGTTTAAACGCTGAAATGTATTGGTCGCGGTCGGCTTGAGGGGTTTCGGCAGTGATTAACACTGAATCGTCATCAAGGTAAGTCATGATTTCTTGAGCATGCCTAACGGTAGATGCGAATATAATTACACCTTGTCTTTGCTTTGCTAACTCAATAATTTGATTTGTGATCGCTTTAGTTGCACGTCCCGCATGGTTAAGAAGGTTATCTACTTTTTGTTGATTATATTCACCTGTTTCAGATGGCTGAATTGAGCTGAAATCATATTGTGCTGAAACGCCATCTAATACTTTAGGTGGCGTTAAAAAGCCTTTTTTTATCAAAGGGCGAAGCGGTAATTCAAAAATGCATTTTTCAAAAATAGGTTGGTCATCGTTTCCCATTTTTCCGTGATAATGATGACGGTAAATCCAGCCACAGCCTAAGCGGTAAGGCGTAGCGGTTAAACCTAATAACCGTATTTTTGGATTGATGGTTTTTAAGTGAGATAGCAGTTGTTGATATTGACTGTTTTCATCCAAACTTACACGATGACATTCGTCTATGATGACCAATGAGAATGGAGTATCAAATTTTTCGATAGCCCTTGATGCTGATTGGACACTCGCTACAACGGTTTTACCTTGAGTTTGTTTCTTGTTTAGACCTGCAGAATAGATATCAGCATCTTCAGTCAGCAATCCTACTTTTTCAGCATTTTGCTCAACAAGCTCTTTAACATGAGTCAGGATCAACACTCGACCTTTGGCGATTCTTGCGAGTTCTGCAATAACAATACTTTTGCCTGCACCTGTTGGTAGAACGATAACGGCAGAGTCTGTTGAGGATTTGAAATGAGTAATGGCAGCATCGACGGAGTGCTGTTGATAGTCCCTAAGTTTCACTTGAAATATTTTAAAGGAATGATGAGCTGACTGTAACACTTAACTCAATGAATTACAGCGAGGATTGAAGTTTAGTTTTGAAGAGTATTCAGTTTTATTGGTCTAAGTGGAGTAATAGCATAAACGCCAACAGGAGCGCACATCCATGTGCTGACGACCGTGACATCCTGTCACGGACGGTTGTCCTATTATGCTATTACTCCAAAGTCACCGTTCTTGATGCTTATTCACAATGCGGTGGGTTAATTCTATTTTCAATCAGTTGTTCAATAACAGCAGGTTCGGCTAATGTGGAACTATCACCAAAATTATCATAATCATTGGCAGCGATTTTACGCAAAAAGCGACGCATAATTTTTCCACTTCGGGTTTTAGGCAATTCAGGTGCCCATTGAATGGCATCAAGTGTAGCCAAAGCACCCAAGTGCTGCCTAACCCATTGAGTGAGAGTATGTTTCAACTCATCTGAAGGTTCGGTATTTTCCGTCAAAGTCACGTAAGCGTATATGCCTTGTCCTTTGATATTATGCGGATAACCGACAACGGCAGCTTCGGCAACGTTTGTGTGACTGACCAAAGCGCTTTCTACTTCTGCTGTACCTAAACGGTGTCCTGAAACATTGAGTACATCGTCCACACGACCTGTGATCCAAAAATAGCCATCTTCATCGCGTCTAGCGCCATCACCCGAGAAGTAATAATTTTCGAAAGTGGAGAAATAGGTTTCTTCAAAGCGTTGATGGTTGCCATAAACCGTACGCATTTGCGATGGCCATGAACCTGTGAATACTAGATTTCCTTCACCAGCACCTTCGATAATATTACCTTCATTATCTACTAGCTCTGGTTTGATACCGAAGAATGGAAGCGTGGCGGCACCGGGTTTTGTTGCCGTTGCACCGGGTAATGGTGTGAGCATCGGCGCGCCTGTCTCGGTTTGCCACCAAGTGTCAACAATTGGGCAGCGTTGTTTACCGATAACTTCGTGGTACCAAAGCCATGCTTGAGGGTTGATTGGCTCACCAGCTGTTCCCATTAATCGTAATGAATCCCCCTGATAGTCATTGAAACTATCCGCACCTTTTGCCATTAATGCACGAATAAGCGTTGGCGCAGTATATAGAACGGTGACCTTATGACGGTCAATCATTTCACCAATACGTGAAGCAGAAGGGTAGTTAGGTATGCCCTCATGCATCACAATTGTCGCACCGTTACATAATGGAGCATAAACCATGAAGCTGTGACCTGTAATCCAACCTACATCGGCAGTACACCAGTGGATATCGTCGTGTTTGTAGTCAAATACATACTCATGAGTCATGGAAGTATAAACCAGATAGCCACCAGTAGTATGCAATACACCTTTGGGCTGACCTGTTGAACCAGAGGTATATAGTAAAAATAATGGGTCTTCGGCGTTCATTGCCTCTGCTAGATGTGTATGGTCAACTTGAGCACACGCTTCTTGCCAGCAAATATCACGATTATCAACCCAAATCGAACTGTTGCCTGTGTGTTGATATACGATGACAGTTTCGATTTGTCCTTCATCTAATTGCTCAATAGCATGATCGACATTTGCTTTTAAAGGAGTGATTCTACCGCCACGAACACCTTCATCGGTGGTAATAATGACTTTTGAATTGCCATCTTTCACACGTGAAGCAATTGCATCAGGTGAGAAACCTGCAAAAATAACAGAGTGAGGCGCTCCAATACGCGCGCAAGCCAACATAGCAATAATGACTTCAGGAACCATTGGCATGTAAATGGTAACGACTTCGCCTTTGGTTACACCTTTGGATAATAATACGTTAGCAAACTGACAAACACGTTCATGTAATTGGCGATAAGTAATGGTTTGTTGGTTTCTGGCGTCATCGCCTTCCCAAATAATTGCAACTTTATCGCCTTTCGACTCTAAGTGACGATCCAAACAGTTATAGCTGGCATTTAATTGACCGTCTTCAAACCAGTTAATGTGGATATTACCTTTCTCAAAACTGGTATCTTTAACCTTTGAATAAGGGGTAAACCAGTGGAGTCGCTTTCCGTGTTCTCCCCAAAACTCCTCAGGTGTTTCGATAGATTGCTTATAAAGAGCATGATAGCCCTCAGAATCGATATTGGCTTGATTTACAAATTCTGCAGAGGGTGGGAATAGAGTATCTTTCATCATAGCTTTTCCTTGCATGTGTGAGGTCGTGAGTGAGGTTCTGTTTTTATTAATGTTTTCTCACTTCGGAAGAACGAAGAGTTTGAAAGCAAGTGATTCATTACTCTTTGAACGTTGCTTTCGATACTAACAAATCCGTATGTGCAGTGATGTAAGACTTTAGTATTGCCATGGGTAAGCTTTTATAAATCAAAAATACGGTAAGGAAACTGATGAAATACAGATTTTTTCTGGTTATCCCACCAGTGAGTGCGTATAATTTCGCTGTTTTTTCTCTTCATTAATTCGGAAGTTTCTCTGTGATCACAACTGCAAATATCACAATGCAATTTGGCTCTAAGCCATTGTTCGAAAATATCTCTGTTAAGTTTGGTGGTGGTAACCGCTATGGCTTAATTGGCGCAAATGGCTGTGGTAAATCCACTTTCATGAAAATTCTTACCGGTGAACTAGAACCGTCTAGCGGTAACGTTTCTATCGATGTTAACGAGCGCGTCGGTAAATTAAGCCAGAACCAATTCGGTTACGAAGAATACAGCTTGATTGATACTGTGATCATGGGGCACACCGAGCTTTGGGCAGTTAAAAAAGAGCGTGATGCAATTTACGCTATGGCTGAAATGTCTGAAGAAGACGGTATTCGTGTAGCTGATTTAGAAATGCAATACGCAGAAATGGACGGTTACTCAGCAGAATCTAGAGCTGGTGAATTACTTTTAGGTGTGGGTATTGGTATTGAATCGCACTTTGGTTTGATGTCTGAAATTGCACCGGGTTTAAAACTTCGTGTACTTTTGGCTCAAGCACTGTTCTCTGATCCTGATTTGCTGCTACTTGACGAACCAACCAACAACTTGGATATCGACACCATTCGCTGGTTGCAAGAAGTGCTTAATGAACGTCAAAGCACCATGATCATTATCTCGCATGACCGTTACTTCCTAAACTCTGTATGTACTCATATGGCAGATTTGGACTACGGTGAGCTGAAGATCTTCCCTGGTAACTACGACGAATACATGACTGCGGCATCACAAGCTCGTGAACGCATGTTAGCTGACAATGCCAAGAAGAAAGCACAAATTGCTGAACTGCAAACCTTCGTAGCTCGATTCTCTGCTAACGCTTCTAAAGCCAAACAAGCGACATCTCGTGCTAAGCAGATTGATAAGATTAAGCTCGATGAAGTTAAGCCTTCAAGCCGTCAAAACCCGTTCATTCGTTTTGAACAAGAGAAGAAACTGTTCCGTAACGCACTAACCGTTGAAAAACTATCTAACGGTTACGATGAATTGCTGTTTAAGAATCTAGATATGATAGTTGAAGTGGGTGAGCGCGTTGCTGTATTAGGTGAAAACGGTATCGGTAAAACAACTTTACTTCGCACCTTAATTCAAGATTTACCGCAAAAAGACGGGCTTATCCAGTGGTCTGAAAACTGTAATATCGGCTACTATGCACAAGATCATGAAGCTGATTTTGAAAACGACATGAACCTATTCGACTGGATGAGCCAATGGCGCAAACCAGAAGACGACGATCAAGCTGTCCGTGGCATTTTAGGTCGTATGTTGTTCAGTGCTGACGATATTAAGAAGTCAGTGAAGGTTCTATCTGGTGGTGAAAAGGGTCGCATGCTTTTCGGTAAGTTGATCATGCAAAAGCCAAATATCCTAATTATGGATGAGCCAACCAACCACATGGATATGGAAACCATTGAATCGTTAAACAATGCGCTTGAATTATTCGAGGGTACATTATTGTTCGTAAGTCACGATCGCGCCTTCGTATCATCACTCGCTAACCGCATTGTAGAGATCACCCCGAAAGGTGTAACAGACTTCAAAGGTAGTTATGATGAATTTCTAGCTAGCAAAGGGATTGAAGGTTAATTAGCCTCTTTTGAATTGAATGCGTTTATCGAAAGGTAAGCGCATTTTTTTATGGCATTGTTTGATTTAATAAATAGTATGACGTGTGGTCAGATTAGTGGTCTATTATGATTTTCATATTTCTGATTTTTAGGTCTGATAGAAGCTTTATTTTGCTAACTCTATGATTTTGTAAGTACAGGGCACTTAGTATTGAGTTTATATTCTAGTTTTGTGTTTGTAACTTGCTAATTTAGTTAGAGTTATAGCTCTTTTAAATTTAAGATAATGTATTGATCTAAATCAAATCTCCATTTAGTCTCCGCTCCAGAACAATAGTTTGAAGTCATTGTTTTGGAGAAATACCATGCTAAAGAAAAAAACAACAATCGCGGCATTACTTGCTTCTGTATTTATCAGTGGAACCGCTTTTGCAGAAAGATTTACTTTTAACATTTCTAATCCAACCCAAAATTTACAAATTAAGATGGGGGATATTCTCGCAGTTGAGTCTACTGATAGCGGAAGATTGATTCGTGTTTCAAAGGATGCATACGATACATGTAACATTGATTCGATCAAAGAGAGTCGACTGGTCATTGGGGATTTTCAGCCGAGAGATGGAAATCCGTGGACTCTATACATAGTTGCTCGTAAGTTGTCAGCAAGCTTACCAGGCATAGCAAGTTATGAAGAAGGTAATAATTATTACTTTATCGTTCAAGACGATAAAAACTCTAACCAAAGGTGTTTAGACAATAATGGAAAGTTTTCTTTTTACATTAAAACCAAAGAACAACCTAAACCACCAGTAAAACCAGAAAAACCGTCAGGTCCTACACAAGCTGAAATTAATCAAAAGATTGTTAGTGATATTCGTTTTATCAACAGAACTGAGCTAAATAAGCATCCTCAAACTGGTGAGTATCGTGTAAATGGTATCGATAAAGATGGTCGTATCAGGCTGACATATTTAAACGGTATTCACTTGAATCATGCAAAAGTACCAGCATACCGAAATAAAGTATTTTGGGTAGTTGAAGAGAACGGCACTAAGCATGTGTACTCTGGCCGTTTAGGCTGGCATGCTGCTAATGGTGGGTATGCTTTTTTAATTAGAGATAACAACAGTTATCCTTTTCCAAAAGTAAATTCAGGCTTTGTAATTGAATCAATCCACTAGTAATTATTGATTCTAACTGTGTATTGAATATTTACGTGCATAGCTGGATAGCATCTTACGCAAGATCACTTAGGTATTTGGGACATTAGCTTTATGTCCCTTTTTTGTTTTAATTGCTTAGGTATAAATAGCAAACCTCTGCTGTTGTGGCTTGTAGAGTCAATTCCCTGTGTTGCCTTGTAGAGTTCGTTTGCTTTTACCCAAACAGGTGGGTACTTATAGCGTGCGACATCTAAGATGAGAAAGCTATCAGATTTAGGGTTGTAAGCTGCAATTGGCGAAAAATGCCCACCACCGACTTGTTTAATTGTTTTTCTATCGTAATTAACGATCACAAACCCTGTTTGGAGTGTATGAGTCACCTTAGATTTAAACTGGTCTAAAGTAGATATGTTTATGCCATAAACCATTTTTGTGTCAGGTACATATACCTTACTGAGCTCATAGGCTTGATCTAAAGTGAGTCCTTGATGATTAATCATCGTAGGTGTTATTTGCTTGCTGAGTACTTGGTGATCATAAAATAGGTTTTGTTGGTTAAACAATTTATATGGGTAGTGTTCTGGTGCAATGGAAGGTTTTATTTCCATAGCATTTAACACCATAACAATTGACGCTGGAGCGCAATACGCTAAGCCATTTTCTGTAACGTAATATCGTGATAAAGACCAATAATTGTGGTTAAATTTTTTGGGAGAACTGGTAAGCTGCTCAATTCCTGTTGCCGAATCTAATCGAATTAGGTTACCTGGAATAGGGAGGTCAGGGCTGGCAGCAAAACTATTAAAATTAGCAGTAAGTAATAAAATACCAGTGAAGAGCTGAGATATTTTCATGTCTAAAACCAAGTTAAAGCAACAAGCTGCCCCATATTCATATAGCGTGGCTGAACGCTGGCTGTCTATGCTTAACTTTGCTTAAGTCATGAATTAATGGTGAAGTGATGATAAATAACGGTTTGCTGTATTGTCCAATGCATAAAGAACTTATTTGCCTGTGTTGTCATCACTGTTTCCATTGGAATGAGTAAATGAGATAGCGGTTGATATTGATATTTGGTTTTAAATGAAAAGTCGTGGTGATTAATATATTTATGGTAAGTATTCGTTACTATATTTTGCTTAATGCTTAAATGCTCACAATCTAACTTTTCCTCCCTAAAATACTCTGTGGCTTTATCAATATCAGTCATTCCACCTTTCACTAATATCTTTTTATTTGAATAGGTTGGTTTTTGTTTTTTGTAGTTAACATGTTCAGTTAAGTCTGAACGCATTTTACCATCAACAAGAACGGATACCCTTTTATCAAATGAAAAATCTGATTGATTAAGCTTTGCTAAGCCTGCTTGAAATTGATTGCAGGCAATAACTTGGCTTGAAATAAAGAATAAGCCAACTGCAAATAATGTCTTCATAGCAGATTAATTAAAGAGGAATTTTCACTGATGGTAAGCTGGCGTTCTCTAGGTGTAAATGAAAAACTGGGTCTCGTTCAGCTTGTTGTAAATAGTGTGATTTCATTACGTCGAGGTAAACCATGTATGATTTACCTCGACTAACAGTTAACCGATTGAGATTAAATAATCTAATCCGCCTGTAATCGCTGCAACTTGAGCAAGATTACACTCTTTATCAGTAACTTTAGGGCTATCAGGGTAGACTTCGGTTGTTGTGCAGTATATACGGTCAGTAAAACCTGCGCATAAACCCAGTTCTTTGGTTGGATAATTAATAACGCCATCTTGTTCGACGGGCTTACTCAAAATTTGCCCGTCGCCTTCAGGGGGCGCAATGTGAGTAACCTTTCGAACTGAATCAATAATGGCTTTTTGAAAGTCAGGTTGAGGCATATCTGAATCACCTACAAGGTAAAAACCATCAGGAATCGTTCCTTCGGAATAGGCTTTACCATCTCTTGCGGCGAGAGCAGGCCGAAACTCTTCTTCATCAGAGTCAGTAGTTTCATGCAAGTCGATATGAGCCAAAATATCTACATTCAAGCTTTTGACAAAAGCCATGGCTTGTGCGGCTTCTTCTGATGGGCTTTTGTCATAAAAAGAGCGATTAGGATCAACCGCATTAGGATTCCAACGGTTAATGGTTTCGTAACCCCATGGGCTAATGCAAGGCAGAATGATGATATTAAAGTGTTCAACGTATTTTATAGCGTATTCTTTTGCAAAGAGAATTGCCCCTTGTACACCACTGGTTTCGTAACCGTGTACGCCGCCAGTAATCAATACTGTAGGTTTATCATCTTGCCAATTTTTAGATGTTAAAGCGTAAAGAGGGTAGCGATGAGGGTTGATAGGCAAATTCCCGTACTGACTCACTTTAAAAAAATCAGACAAAGCTTCAAGTTTGTAGATGACTTGGGTTTTGTATTCACGTTTTACTTCTGCTTGAGCCAGCCAAAATTCTTTTTCTTTTTGTTGCCAAGGTTTATTGGGTGTACCAATTGGATAGAAATGACTCATTGTTATCTTTATTTTGTTGGTTTTAAGATAGCTTAATATGAGACTGATTGTGTTAGCAACAGAAGCTGAAATGAAGAGTTGAAAAAAATAGTGTTGTTATGCATATGTTGTTCATGGCGTTATTAGTAAGATGGTTTGAGTAAAAGGATTATTCAGCTAAAAGTGGTGCAGAGGGATCTAAGTTTAAAACTTGAATATCATTAATTTTCTTATGGTTAGTTAATAATGTCAGTGAGATCAATTATTAATTTGTCTAAAAATGAAGCAACTTTAATTAATAAAATAATTCCTCGTAATTCTCGTAAATTTTAATTTTGATACATTCACTAACAATTTGTTTAAAAATTTTTGGTGAAATCATGGCAACCTTCGGAGTAGTTGAAACTTTACCTACAAAAATTTCAGTAGACGAGTCATTAGACAAGCAAGTCTTTACTCAAGCTCGGTTAGCTATTGAACACAACGATTTGGGTAGTTTTGAGAGAGCGGTATCTCAAGACCAGTTTCTCGTTACTTTTCAAGATCAAGAGCACCACCCAGAAGGAACTCAAAATAATATATTTCACCTGTTGCTAGCTTCTAACTGTTCGAATAAAAGTAAAATGTTAGAAGTACTATTAAAAAAGCCAAAAGCAGGAGAGGCTTTAGTTGCTGTAAATGGTGATGGTTTCACTCCAATACATATGCTTAGCAAAGTTCATGACAAAAACTTGCTGTCATGTTTGGAGTATTTATTAAACCAAGAAATAATAAATCCTAGTATATTAGCTGATGCTTTTTGTGAAAGTGATTTTTCAAATAATACCCCCTTTCATCTTTTATTAATGAGAATAACTAGAGATAGCCCTGATGCTTCTCCAAAGTTTCAAGCTACATCGCATCAAGAAATTCTTAAAGTGTTGAAATTGGTTTGTAAGCATGCCCCAGAAAGGGTTAAAGGGGTATTTACTCAGCCCAATGCAAATTTTCTAACTGTCGAGGACTTACTAATAGTGTTATTGGAACATGCTGAGGCTAATAAGAGTAAAAACCCAAGAGAAAAATTACATATAACCCGACTTGTAAAAAAAATGCAAGAAGAGTTAACCAAGTTTGAGGTTAGGTTAGTAGTAGAGGAAAAAACTAGATCATCGGCAACTTCAACACCTTTAGCTACTCAGTCAGTAACTCCAGCACCATTAGTAACTCAGCAAACGGCACCAACAACAAGATTTGTAACTCAATCAGCTGCACCAACAGTACCATTAGTAACTCAGCCTTCAGCTCAGCAAAACTATTCAGCTACAGAGATGATGTTCAGCTTAGCACAGACGACAGTCCCTCAAACTCACAATCCAAATTCAAGTGTTATTAGTAAACCAATGGCTCAGCATATGTTGACGCCAGCAGTTCATGCAGATTCTACTTCTACTTGGGGAGATTTGCCTAGCCTCTTTATGTCTCCACTTCAAACTGGTAATGGTCATAATCCTTATTGTCGAAGTGGTATGGAAGGATTTTCATATACTATTCCGCAAGCCCAATCGCAATTACCAATCGTAGAAGAAGAAATGGAGAGCTTGGGTGAAAATGATCCCTTAACTGCTCGACTGCTTGCTACCGATACAAAAACAGAAACTAGTGATGAAAAAGGGCTGCATGGTAACCACGTATCTGCTGGTCTATTCGGACACCCAACGACCTATGGCTCTTATCAAGGCTATCCTGCTGCAGGATGGCCTTATCATCAAGGTTATTATTCTGTACATCCTTATGGGAACGCTTATCATAGTCAGCCCGATCCAAGAGGAATTATATTTGGTCACCAAAGTAATCCTCTTCCACCAGAGCTAGTCGAACAACAGTGGGACAAGATGGTGGAAGCTCTTATTGATGAAGTAAGAAGAACAGATGTTAAATATTATACACCTGAAGTCTGTATTGTTTTAAGCAGGGCTTTGAACAGAGCAGAATCGAAACAATGGTTTGTTAACTCAGTGTTTCCAACTTGGGATGGAAGTTTGATTCTGATGGGTGATGTCATTCAGTGGCTAAAGGAGGAAATTGAACAACCTGAATTATCTCCTGAAGAACAATGGTTGCAAAATAAGCAACAATTTTTAGAAGAATTAATACGCCAAAATCCTGGTGATTTTTCTTCTTCAGATATTACCAAATTGAGTAGAACGATTGACCGTCATAGACCAAATTTTGAGAGCTATTTGTGTAGACGCTTAAAAGGAGAGGCGTTTACAGGAGAATTGATTCAGTGGCTTAAAGGGGGCATAAGAGCCATCGGAATAATGGATCCTCAAGCTTCTCAAGCTATGAGAATGTTGCCTGTAGAGCTTACCATCGTGCCTTCAGCGCAGCAAAACTCTATTGGGGATACTGAACATGCTCATAGTCCAACAACGCTAACCACTAGCGCTCCCCAAGCCATTACTTTAGTTGGAGATGGAGATGATCATTGGCAGCACACTAAAGCCTCTTTTGTGTCGGATCTTATTGCTAAAAATCCTCGGGATTTCTCTATCGCTGATGAGCACTCCTTAGATGCAATGATTTCTCAACGAAAAGGCGAGTTTGAAAATCATTTCAAAAGCTGGAAAAAAGGGGAGCCTTATTCGGCTGAGTTTGTGACTTGGGCGAAGGGCGAAATTAGAAAAACAACGGAACAGCAGTTTGAAGCTCCTAAAGTGGGTAAACAACATTCTGAAATACCTACAACTGATATCACTCAGCCTTCTCAAAATCAGCAATCTGTATCAGTAACGCATCTTCAAGAGCCTCAGACTGCAACAGTAACAACCTCAATTGCTACCAAAGCAGCAACGCCAATGGCTCACGAAGACAAATGGACTAGGGATAGGTACTCAACGATAGAAAAGCTGGTGAGTTTTTCCGGGGAAAGGATATCTTATGGTGATTTGACATTCTTATTAGAATGGACAGAAAAAAATAAGCCATTAGTTGAAGAGCGTGAACGTTTAGAAGCTGATAGAAGTAAAGTTACTGAGATGGAAGCCAAAACTCTTGAAATGTGTAACATGGTACTTAGGGAGCTGAAGAGGCCTGTAATTGGAATTAAGCAAGGTGAGGATTTTGACCCTGAAGCACAATGGAAGCAGGTTGAAAGGCCCGCATTTATAGCGCTGCTAAGAGAAGCTAATAAAGAGGAATTTGCAGAAGAATATGAAGAACAGTTGTGTCTAATTATTGATAAACACAAATCTAAAGCCCAGCAGTTACAGGCTAATCTATCACAGGCTGAATTTACGAAATTAGCTACAACCATCTCAGCTGAGCTGAAGGTTGCTAAATTGGACATTGCAGAGCAACAAGCAAAAGAGCAAGTAGAAGAAGATCTAGTCTGGAGAAGGAGGTGTTATAGCTTTTTTGACACTCTCATTGTTGAAAGTAATGGACTTTTGGCATATTCAGATATTGCTAAGGTTATGAAGTTATTCGAAAAATATAAAGATCAGATTACAGAAAGGGAGGTGGCATTCGAGCAAACTGGCTCTAATTATGGCAGAGTTGCCGACTTAACAGATGAATTAGTTAGACAGTTACTTGAGGAACTTGGTCTAAGTGATGTAGCAAGAGAGAAAATGCTGCCATGCATACACACTCAACCTAAGTCATTAGCACTAGCGGCTGATGAAATTAAAGCTTCTGATCGAGCTGGCGAGATGTACGATGTATTAACCGCATTTTTTCTGGACGATTTTAAACCATATCCATATAACCTTGTAATACAACAAATTAAAAAATACCCCGCTGAATTAAAGGCATTTGAAAAGGCAACTACGGCCGTAGCTCAAGAGCAAGCAATTTTTCGATTTTCTCATTTGATTAAAAGGGATTTGCAAGTACTTGAAGCTCGACAGCGGCAAGTTGAAGTTGCGAATTCCACAAGAACTCAACAAAGCTTTGTACAAGAAGTTGAAGTACCAAAAACGCATGGTGAAAAACCAACACCAGTTCAACCCGCAGTTACACTTGTTGCCAAGCCTACCATGTTGCCAGCAGCTGATGTGATGGACTCGCTACGAGGAGCTAAAATCGGTGTTACTGACCGAAACACTAGAGATTTATATAAAGCGGTGGATAGAACAGCGCCATTGGTACAAATTGTCCCTGATGAGTTAGAAGAGTTACCAGAGTATTTACATGGATGTAAACCTGATGGGTGCATTGATTTAGCAGCTGTTTACCCAAGGCCCGGAGTTATGATCATTGATAACATGGAAGTTGATGTTCCACCACATGCTCGAGCATTAGCTGCTTTAACCAATCAAGTTATTTTAGGTCAATTAAAATCAGAAAGGCTTGATGAAGCACTGCGGGTAATGCAGCAAGATTATTATATAGATCCGAAGGAATTTAAAGTAATTAGAAGTGACCTTTTAACAAGGCCAGTAATGACAGAGTTGAAAGTCATGCCTGATGAAATGGCGGAAGTTCGAACATTAAGATTAATGATGAATAATCTTAGAGCTAGACGGAATCTTAGCCCTGCAGCCAGTTGTGATTGCCAAGGATTAACCAATTCACTTGAATATGCACTAAGAGGTTTAGGCGAGCACGAAATAATTGCGACACCAAACCAAGTTGATGTTCTTTACTACCCAGTGGCTGTTGATAAAGCAGGAAATAACGAGGTTGGGTTTTGTAATGAAAGGTTAGAGGCGAAAACTGAAAAAGTTGAATTGTTTTATCGTGCTTTATCAAGTAAGCCTGGATCTGAAAGGTTTTCTGGGCGCCGTTATATTGCGTGTAAAGGAACAAAAATAGATGAATCAGGCGGGCATTGGTTACATATTGTAAAGATGAGAACGACAGGTCGATATTTTGGGGTTGATCCGCACAGTAACGCCATCTTTCCGATTTTAGATGAAAATGAACAGCCTACATGGGTGGCACGAAGATTTTTCGATGGTACTGCAATTTGCACATGGAATCAGAGCTTGGTTTCTGATGAGTATTTTAAAGAACTCTTAACTTGTAGTGATTATATTTTAAAACAAGAGCGAGCATGTGCAATTAATCCTAGAAGTGCCAAACCTAAATACAAAGAAATAGAAGAGAGTTTGTTTCATCACAGTGCAAGGTTAAGAAGAGCTGAAGCTTATAGATTTGCTTTGAATTTACTTGCGCCAGAAAGGGGGGCATTACTAGTAAAATTAGAAAATCAGCAACAAGCTATTAGAAAAAATTTCAATATAAAAGCCTTACCTTCAAGAATGTCTTTAAGGCAAGTGTTAGAGGAAATAGTACGATTTTATCCAAGCATTCAAAATGCACGAGATGATGACAGTCGACTCAAGAGGTATGACGAGGTGTTAATGCAGCAATTGAACACTGTACTTGGTTATTCTGTAGGTATGAATATGGAACGTCGTTAGAGTTTGGTTTATTCAACTCTGTACTGAACAAGTAATGCTGCCAAGTGTCTTGCTATATGATATCTTCACAAAAAAATGAGGAGTCATTATGAGTAAGACACTTTTTATTACAGGTGCAAATCGCGGTATTGGATTAGCGTTAACCAGAGCTTATCTTAGTGATGGCTGGCAGGTTATGGCAACTTGTCGAGATCCTGAATCGGCTAATGAGTTAACCGCATTGATTGAAGAATTTGATAAGTTAGAGATCTTCGCTTTAGATGTGACCGATTACGATGCGGTGGCTGATTTATCTAATGAATTAGGGGATGCTGATTTTGATCTGTTTATCAACAATGCGGGTTACTACGGACCTAAAGGTTATGGTTTTGGTGAAACCGATGTTGATGAATGGCGAAAAGTATTTGAAATCAATACTATCGCTCCACTAAAACTGGCAGAAGCTTTTTACCCACAGTTAAAATCGTCTCAAGGCTTAATCGCAAATATGTCATCAAAAATGGGATCGATGGAAGATAACGGCAGTGGCGGCAGCTATATTTATCGTTCTTCAAAAGCGGCATTAAATTCAGTTACCAAATCTTTATCCCTTGATGGTTTAGTCGATGGTGTAAATGCTGTGGCGCTTCATCCGGGTTGGGTACAAACCGATATGGGCGGACCGAATGCCCTTATCACACCATTAGAGTCAGCAACGGGATTAAAATACGTTTTAGATAATTTTTCCGAAGAGCAAAATGGCGGCTTTTTTGATCCTAAGGGTAACTCTATTCCTTGGTAAACTTTTAGCTGACGGTAGATACAAAAATCCCCGATATATAATCGGGGGTTAAGAAGATTTCATTCTTGAAAATTACAGAACGAAATACTGAGGCCAGCCTAATAGCCCATTCATTCCTGCTTTCTGCTCGATTCTATCAAGCTTTTCAGGTGTTGAACCTTTGAGTGTTTCAGCCTGATAAACCTTAGCAAAACTTAAAGTACGAATAACTGCTGCATTAAAGTTTTTATTAAGATCTGCATTGATAACATCTTGTATCGAGTCTGGTAAAGGTTCCAGCTGTTTATTAATAAACTCTTCAACAAATTCTGGCTCTAGCCATTGTTCTTCGAAATCTATTGTAACGATGTTTTTCTTTAGATCCTCTTTCACTTTTGTGTGAACACCAAAGAACAATCGATAAATAATGGCTTCGGCAAACATTTCTTCAATAGTTAAACAATCGAAGGGGTCGTATTTTCCATTAGCAAAAAATAACGCTTTAACGGCTTCAGCCGCTTGTTGAGTTTCAAACTCTTTAAGCACTTCTTGGTAATTGTCCCAACCGTTCCATTCATCAGTATCAGCAGGAGCCGAGACACTTTCAAGTAGGCGTTGGTCAACATCACCATATACCGATTTAGCATGCAGTAAGCGATACTTACTGGCAACCGTCAACATGCTCCAGCCTTTTTGAAAGCTCTTAACCAAGCCATCAGGCTTTTTAAGCAGAAGCATAGCTTTCACTTGATCATGATTCGTCAGTGCTGCAAGACCTAGGCTGGCAACACCAATCACATCTTGTGAGGCTTGTTCCAATAAATGCATTTTGTATTTATTGTAAAACTTATCCGCAAGTTTTAGGCTCATAAGCACGCCTTTGTGCTTGATTTGAGCTACTTCTTCTTCAGAGAAAATTTCCTCTTCTTTGGCGAAGTTCAATACTTTTGATAGAAAAGGACCTTGATCCAAATCTCTTAATACGATTTGCATTGAGTATTCCTTAGTCTAAAAAGCTAAACATATCGTCAACTTCTGAATACTCATCTTTTGACTCGTTCTTTTCTTTAGCTTGAGTAACGATTTCACCTACAAACTTATTTATGATGGTTTGCCAGTTTGATGATTGGTTTTTCAGTAGGTTCTTGATTTGCTGCTCGACTTCAGGTGCAAGTTCTTTGATGAGCGCCAGTAAACTACGCGGATCATCAATTTCTAGACTGCGAGACTCTTCTGCTTCAGTGCGGTCTGTGTAACCCACAGTGGTTCCGTCATCTTCATCATCAAAAACATCGGCAATATTATTGTCCAGATCGTCTTCAGACGGTGTCATCAACAATTCGATAAATGGAATTGAAAGATAAAATAAACCTGCTGGCTCTTCTGCAATACACTCAAGTACTTCAGCTTGCTTTTCCTCGCTTGGCTGAACTCGAATTAAATAGGTTAAAAAGTCGAAGGTTTGCTGCATCAGTTCATCTGCATTACTTTTGACTTTTTCTTCCCAATAAAGCGGTTGCTGACAAACGATGTCACGAATTTGTTCAGGCGTCATCAACTCTGACATGATAGATGGGCAAGAAATATCATGGTTGCTGTTGATTTGAGTGAGCGTCACAATATCCATGTTTTCGATGACTTCAACTAACTGCTCATCATTCATGGTATTGGCGATCAGTTCAAACTTCTTGCTGGCTTGCTTAGGTTCAACATCCGCTAGTTGTTTGATTTCTGCTGCGGTTAACTCAATGAGACTATTCATTAATATTCCTCATCATAATCATACTGATCTTGATATTCGTCACTGTAATCATCGTTATGTTCGTTGAGATCTTCTAAGCCTTCTTTTTTTGCAACAGGCTTAGTGTCGATAATCATCATTTGAAATAATGCGGCACAACTTTGCTTTAATAAGGCTTCAGATTCATCTTTTACAGCCTTAACCAGTGGAATATCTTCATTATTAAATGCAACACTGACTTTAAATTCATCCCATGAAGGCATGGTGTTGTTATCTATCCAGTTTTGCCATTTAAGGTGTACTTGCTCTGGAAAACGAACATTGCCATATAGAGCGACAGTGAGGTATTCAGGTAACGAACTTAGCATGCTGGCGTCAGCCAATAGCGCTTTCTTCATTTGATTGGTGTATTGAGCCAAGGCTTCAGGTGTATCAGGGTCTTGGTAAGACTCAATGTTTTCAAGCGCGTCTAACTTTAATTGGTTGACGTAATTAAGATCGAGTTGATCAGTCATAGTAATCTCAAGGTACCAATAGAATTAAAAATAACCATCCCACAGCTCTTTCATGGCAGCGGTTGGATCGTTAACAATGACATTATTAAAGTCACGAATAAATGCTTTACGAGATTTAGGGGAAGACAAGACTTCATAAGCATTTTGAATGCGTTGTAATAAAGTAGCAGCGTGTTGCTTTTCTTCCTCTGATGCATTTATGAGTTTATCGGGATGATATTTATTTGATAAACGTTTATACGCTTTTTTGATCTCATCGTCTTTTGCGTTGGCTTTAATACCCAGCACAGTAAAGTGATTTATCATGTATGTTCCTGACTTATATATGAAAATATAATTTCGACAGAATAGCTTTAGAGAGTTAAAAACTACCACGACCGCACATAATATCAAAAGTTATCGACTTTGTCTCAGTAGAAAATTAAAGGGACGCTGGATATATTTCGTTTTCTAAATCCATGAAGAGTGCATTTCATGATAATGATAAACAGTTAATAAATAAGACATAAATTAAGGAAAATTAACTGTGCCACGCCCTCATTTATCTATTATTAGTATTATTTATATTAGTGAGAGCCTAGGTAATGTCAGTAGAGCAAACAGCAAGCGGTGTAATGGCTAGCCAAGAATTAAGTTCGGACTTTCAAGAGTTGGAAGGTGTAGATTCTCGTGCACTTTCAGAAGGTTTCATCCGGTCACTTGCAAATATTGCGCAATCTGAGCATATAAACTCTGTTGATCTTCAGCGATTTGAAACAGCCTTAATGGAGCTGGAGGAGAACTCTATCGACATAGAAAAATCATCACCGCTTTTTGTTGCTAGGTTAAAAAAAATTACACAACTTTTAAATGATTCTAATGTTCCAGTTCAGAGTAAAGTTGATGCTGTAGCACAAATGACACGCTGTTTTGTAATAAAATCCAATGTTCTAGATGCCGATCTTCTAGATTACCCGCTTGTAATCCTAGAGACTGATAAAAGTGAAGATGATCGCCATGAACGTTGTGAAAAAACTCAAGAGTTACTATTAAAAGCCATAGATGGTGTGGAGGTTTCACAAGCAAGCCCGAAAAGGAAGCTAACTACTGAAGAAAAAAAAGCGATTGTCGATCAACTACGTCAGGAATACGGTATCGTTCTAGGGGCTAGAGTATCCCCAAAATCATCACCTAAAAATGTACGAAATATAAAGGGTATTGTGGCGCAAGTTAGGCAGCTTGTTCCAGTTCAATCATTAGTTCATTTAACAAAGCAATCTGTGCCTTCAGATGTGGTCGCTATGGAGAACATGCGCTTTGTGACAGAAGCAAATGGTGTAAAAACTGCTGATGGTGTTCGATTTTATTGTGCAGATAAGCAGACTGGAATCCCTAAATTAGTCACATCTGCTGATCTTACTCCCAGTGAATTCAAAGAGCTGTTAAATTCTGAAGATGGTAACGCTCTTGTTATTCAAATTATATCGTCAATCGATAGTCTCGAGGAATGGGACAAATTTTATCATCAAAAGCTGAGTGCAAAAGTAGTACCTCCACTTTCTATGATTGCTGAGCATGCGATGTTAATTACATTAGAAAAGCTTGTTGCAGATGGCAAAATTAAGCTTACCGAACCGTATGCATGGCAGTGGGCAATTAGGAAAGAGCCATTTGCAATTGTAGTTGCAGATTTAACCTCAAGCCGAGTAGCGGCAAAATATACTGCTGAGACAGCAAAAATGACTTATGAAGGAGAATTGTCGGTTATTGAGTTAGGAATTGCTGTTGAGCAAGCATTATCTGTTGCAAAGCTTTCTGATGAAATCGTTGATTTTCGCCGTCAACAGATATTGGAATGGTGTTTGGCACGTTCAGGAGCCAGAAAAGCATTAGAGGAATTACCTGACAGTTTGTATATCAAGGAACTGGAGAATCCTTTGGCGAAAGAACAAGCTGAGTTGCTGTTCAAAGGTTTTCCACCTTTGGTTGAACGGGAACTTAAAAAGGCAGAAACCGTTGCAACAGTTACTGACTTATATGCCAAGGGTCATTTTCCTGAAGATGTAAATGATCCAATTTGGATGCAATTAACTAACTTATTCGACAACCTTGGCAATTCAAAGCTACCGATTACGGATGACGATGTTTCTTTTTGGAAAGAAGCAATAAAAGAAAAAATAGCAAAGTGGCACCAACTGGGTAAGCCTGAATTAAGGCCTGGAATTAAGAATATAAAAGAAAGAGTATCAAGTTGGGCAGTAAGGCAAGCACAAGAACAAGAAGAAAAAATTAAAGCTGCAAAAGAAGCTGAAATTAGAGAGTATCAGCTACAAAAAGAGGGTAAGTTGAATGAGTTAAAGCAAGAGACAATGTTAACTTCATTTTTAAACAAGCTCACAGAATTTCATCAGCTATATAGTGCTGAGTTTGAAATGGAAGTTGAAGAGTTAAAAGGACAAGCGCAGAGAATTGACGAACGTGATTTAAGAGATGAGGTTAAAGTCAAAGCGGCGTTTACTAAATTTCTGAAGACTTGTTCCATTGAAGAGCTACAAGTAGTATCCCCACTTTTGATCACTTTTGAGTTCCGCCAATTGGCAATTACTCGAGCTGATGAGCTTGGAGCTTTGGATAAATATTTAGATGTCGTTAACGGTTCTAGATTACTTGATTGGCTCCCTAGGTCAATGCTTGAAAAATGCAGTACAAGTTCTAGAGATACACTCTTGATGAGAGCGATTAGTGCTGGTGCCAAAATTGAAAAGTACGCTGCAGCAGCGGATGTCAATTGCAGAGGTGCAGGAGGAAATACACCGCTTATGACTGCTTTGAGCTCGGGGAATAAGCAAGCGGCTATGTACCTAATGTCTCTTGTCGATATAGATCTTGAAGTAGTTAACGACAATGGACAAAATTTGCATCATTTTGTAGCGTTACATGCGGATTCAGAAATTAGAGATCTATGGCTCTCTGCTAAAACCTTAAAAGCAGATATTAATGGCAGTGATAAAAAAGATGTATCACCTTTGATGTTGGCTGTTGAAAGGGGAGATATGGATGGCGTTGAAGCCTTTATAAAAGCTGGAGCAAGCGTTGACACTACAGATGAAAAAGATGAGTTAATAAGACGTGCCATTATTTCAGATAACCCACAAATTCTACTTTATGTTGCTTCCAAATTTAAATGCAACCTTCAAGCTGTCGATAAAGGTGGCAATAACTACTTACATTTTGCTGTCAGGTATTCGAAAGACAAATGTCTTGAGGGGTTACTACAAAATGGCTTATCGCCATTTGAAACCAATAATGAAGGTAAAACTCCACTAGAGTATGCGGTTGATACCAATAACATCGGTTGTATTAGAGTGTTTAGTTTATACATGGATCTTGGTGGTGTTGTTGCCTTAAGCGAGCAACCCATTCTTCTATATGCAGTGAAAAAACGAAAAGCATTTGCAGCTGGAGAGTTGATGAGTCATGTACAGTTTGATGAAACTTTAGTTGATGAAGAAGGGCACAATCTTGCTCATATTGCTGCAATCAATGGGGATGCTTATACAATTGGTTGTTTGCTCAAAGAAGGCTTTGATATCACTACTCCAGTTGGATATCTTTTACCTGCGAATTCTGCTGCTAATAATTCAAAGTTTTATGGCCTAAACTATGCACAAATTGCACATAAAATTTCCAAAGAAACTAAAGGGGGTCAAGAGATCACCAAAGGCTTCCAAGTGCAGTGTTAGCTAGTGAGCGTAGTGTAATAGACAAGATTAATGCAGCTAAGATGCAGCGGTTGGAGCAGAAAAGAGTAGAAAGGGAGGCACGTGTTAAAGCTATTCAGGCAGAATTCCGACTACAAGAAGCAGAGTTAGCAATACGCATGCAGGCGGCAGAATTAAATAGTCGTCAAGATACAGTATCCGTTGATACTCTGCCAAAACCCGAAATTCAATTAACAGAGTTATCTGAAGCTGAACAGCCAACAACTGAGGATGAATTAAGCCTTGAAGGTGGCGTACCTATGGTGGAATTAAAACCAAAATCTACTCAAGACGATGAAGTTTAGCGATTCAATTAATTGTATAAGATGTGAAAACAAGGCACAGGCTTTTGACCTGTGCCTTGTTACTTAAAATAGAGCTTAAATTACTTCACTAATAATTTATTGATTTCACTCCAAGGCACCCATTTAAAAACTTGGTTTCCATCAGGCAAGCGATTTCGACCATCCTGAACCGCCAACATTCCTTGCTGCCAAGCGCCTGAACCTACAGCTTTTGAAGTAACGGCAAGGCCGTCAGTTTCAGAGCTGCCGTCGATACCAGTGTCAAAGTTTGTACCAATTCTAAAGTGACCTTTGAATGTATAAGGCGCTTTTGCATCATAGATGACATAAGAATCATTACCTTGGCTTGAAGCGACTAAATAGGTTTCATCTTTACCGTGATAAAGGGCTAACCCTTCAACATCGGCTACAAGTTGCTTGCCGTCCGCCTTCAAGATCAATGAGCCTTGAGTGCTTGCTTCAGGTTTAGCACTAAAGTGCCAAATACCAGTGTCTTCTTCACCAATAAATAAATCACCAGTATTGTCATCCGCTACACAACCTTCTACTTGAGAAGGAGCAGATAGGGTGCGGATATTTTCAATACTCGGTTTCATACCTTTCCATGAAACTTTGTATTGAATAGTTTTACCTGACTTTTCATTCGCTAAAGCAAACAAATGAGAGCCATCGTTATACAAACACATTCCATAGATGTCAGATAAATCAGTTGTAAGCTTTGCAAGCTCTGTAACTTTTCCGTTTGAACTGACATCGTAGAAAGCAAGCCTGTCGCCATCACGAAGACTGGCCACGGCAATATCGTGCTTATTGCCATTGATAGTGATTCCTTGGCGAATATCAACATTGTTGATACGTCCTGTTGCGATAGATTGAACCTCTTGACCTGTCATATCGAAAACTTGTAAGCCCCAACGTTTTTGAGCACCAAGGATCAGGCTTTTTTCAGGTGAGGTAGGGTGAACCCAGATAGCAGGATCATCCATAGTATCGCCAGAACGGTCTGAAGTTCCACTTTCAACCCAAGCAGGAATTTCTGAAATAAGAGACTCTTTATTAACAGGTTTAGGTAGTTCGAGGTTTAATGAAGCAAAACGATAGCTATCGACCTCATCATCAAAACTTACGATTTCAACTTCATTTCCAACATTGCGAGCCGTGAGTTTTTCAACTTCATCACCGGAAATTTTTGCAACTTGACCCTCTAAATCAAAAATGTCGCCAGATTCATTCTGATAAAGCAGGTTACCGTTCAACTCAAATAGCGATGTGATCTTGTTGTTCGGTTTAGAAACAACTAATTCTGTTTCATTAGCGGCTTCAGGCTGAGCACTGTATTTCCAAATGCCCGCATTTTGTTCAGCAATATATAAGCTGTCGCTATTTGCATCATAAGCACAATCTAATGAACCAACAGGAACAGACAGCTTACGAACAAGGCGAGGCTTAAACTCTTTGCCGTTAGAGAGTAACCATTGCTCGGCGATGCCATGCTCACTACCAAACCAAGCGTAAGTTAGTCCATCTGCTTTACGCGGTTGCATGCAAAGCCAGTTGATTTCAAAGTCACGTTTAGGTAGTTGAACTTGGACGTCAGGCTTACCATCTTTGACGAGTATTGGTTGCACTTGATCATTGCGACGATCATAAGTGACCACCAAATCATCATGGATACCGAGTAACGTAAACTCGCCCTTTAACCAAAGTTTGCCTTTAGGATCTTTGTTGTTGCTAACAATAAGCAAACCTTGCTTTTCGCTAGTAACTAACCAACCGTTATCAAACGGTTGTGCTTGCCCACCTTTAACATCGCTAAAACTGGTATATTGAGGTGAAATTACTGTAGCCGCTTTAGCTGCTTGCTGAGCTACTGGCTCACTTTGATTACAAGCCGTCAAGCCAAGTAAACCAGCAGCAACAGAGATTCCTAAAAGAGTTTTTGTAAATGTTTTCATTCTATTATCATTATTGTTAGTCATTATGATTTACCTTAAAAGCTTACCATTTGAACACCAAGCTGGAAGGTACGACCGTACTCTTCAAACTGGTTATTGAAGCGACGTTTACCTTGGTAGCTATAGAATGGCTCATCTGTGATATTAATAGCTTTAAAGTAAACCGTAACTTGCTCTGTTACTTTTGCTTTTGCTACAAAGTCCCACTGTAGGTGGCTATCGTCGTAGATATCAGTCTTAGCCACTTCTTGTAAATATTCAGATTTATACGCAGCAGATAACCAAACGCTTGCCCATTCGTCTTCATAACCTACAGATAAATTTGCGCTAACATCTGACTGACTTGGCATAGGAATGATTTTATCGCCGATATCGGCTTCAGAATCCGTCAATGTAACGTTGGCATTTACCACTAAGTCATTGAATGGCGCAGGTAAGAAGTTAAACTCTTGAACATAGGCTAGCTCAACACCTTTAATTTCTGCATCTTGACCATTGATAAAGGTTTTGGCTTTTTCGAACTTTTTATATTGCCCCGTTCCAGCTACGTCACTTTCATAGATGAAATTTTCAATGTCTTTGTAGAATACACCCGCAGAAAGTAAACCAATACCATCAAAGTAATGTTCAATGCTCAAGTCAAAGTTCATTGACTCTAATGATTTGAGATCAGGGTTGCCGAATTCCGCTTCAAGTTCACCATCGTGATCTTCTATTAAGAAACCAGGACGTAATTCTTCAAAAGTAGGGCGGGTGATGGTATTCGTCCATGCGGCACGAATAATGGTGTTATCTGATAGGTTATATTTAGCATGTAAAGCAGGTAACCAATGATCTTCACTTGAACTTACGTTATTCGCTGAGAATTTCTCCGTTGACTCATCATACTTAAAGCCATTGGCTTGTCTATCCATGGTTTCGTAACGGACACCAGCTAATAGTCTGAGGTTGTCAAAGTCAATATGACCCATCATATAACCTGCGGTAATGTCTTCAGAGATATCAAAATCATTGATTTTAGATTCAACTTCATCAAGGTTATCGTCAGCATTGAGCTTGTTGACGATGTTCCAGATAGGTGCTGCATTAATTGAGGGACCAAAGCGACCAAGTCGATAATCGATGTCGCTTCCAGTAAAGTTACTCATAACCAAAGCATCTTCGCTAATGCCTTGTTCATCTAAGTCTTCAAAAATCCAAACATCTTCACGGTTGGTTTTATCGCGTTTGCTGGATTTCAAACCAAATTTGATTTCACCACTGTTATCGTTGATTTCGAGACTGCGGCTAAAGTTGATTTTTGCAGACACCATTTCATCTTTGGTTTTTGAGTCAGCGACTTCAATTTCTTTAAGTTCGTATTCACCAGCATCTTTGTAAGCAGCTGGGCCGATGATTCTTGGAGTATGAGTGTCAGAGAAGCTCATATCTTCAATGTCAGCTTCGAAATCAGCACCGTCTATATGACGTGGTTTGCCAGCAGACGCTTCAGAATAAGCTAATTGGTAATCAATGGTCCATTTGGTAAAACGGCTTTCACCACCAAATACATAAGATGTAATATTCTGCTCTTCAGTACGAGATTTAAGGGAGCGTTTAACTTCTGCCTCATGCTTTTGGCCAACAGCAAGTCCGAGCTCATCATCACCAATTTCCCATTTGGCTGCTGAGCTATTCCGAGATTCGGTATCATCAAATTGGCTATAAAGAGTACGCAGGTAAAGGTCGTTGTTATCGTTTGGACGATAATCTAGGTTTAAGCCAATGCCAAGACGTTCACGAGTAATATCGTAGCTACGTGCTTCAACTTCTTCGAGTAAAGGACCTTTATCAGAAAAATTCCAATTACCATCAGCTTCTACATTGTCTGAACCAAAATCCCGCTTATACCAACTTGCGGCAAAGGCCACACCGAATTTGTCATTGAAAATATCACTGTAGCTAACTGCTAGCTTAGGACTCGTTTCTTCTTTTAGCTGGTTATAGCTGGCTTCAGCTGAAACATTATAAAAAGTATCATCACGGTCAAATGCCGATAAACTCTTAACTTCAACTGCACCACCTAATGAATCAGCATCCATATCTGGCGATAGTGTTTTACTGACCTCAACAGATTGAACTAAATCGGATGGAATAACATCAAGGGCTACAGCGCGACGGCTGTCTTCAGGGGCTGGAAGGCGAGTACCGTTCATGGAAACAGAATTGAAATCTGGCGCTAAACCGCGAACACGAACAAATCGTCCTTCACCTTGATCACGTTCAATTGAAACGCCCGGAACTCTTTGAAGTGCTTCACTTACGTTGCTGTCTGGAAAGTTACCAAGAACATCAGCACTGATTACGCTCACTAGATTATCGGCACTGCGTTGACGGTTTAATGATTTACTTAACGACCCGCCTTGACCAACAACTTGAATACGTTCAATTGAGCCACTTTTTAATTTCACATTTAAGCTAGTGGTTGTATTGTCTTTGACCTCAATCGTTTTAGTTTGAGGCGCCGCACCAAGATAAGTAATGGTGACAGTGTAAGTTCCAGCTTTTAAGCCATTAAAAAAGAAACGCCCATCGCGACCTGCTGTTTGAGTTTGATTCAGTTCTTTTATCGAAACAATTGCCCCTGCTAATGGTTGCTGGCTGCTGTTGTCACGGATGTTACCTTCAAACTTGCCTGCCTCAACGGCAAAATTAGTCATCCCTGCTGCAATTAATGACAGTGTCAACATGGATAATTTAGTTGGCTTTTTCATTATTTTTCCTGTGAGTTCATCTGAGATTCGGCAAAGGTAGGAAATCAAGTTTTCATTTTTGTGACTGTAATATTGCGCCTTTGTTTAACTCGCGTTTTCGCTCCTGTTTTAAGGTGGCTATGAGCTAAATTGACTGCCATGAATCCCTTTCTATGTCAGCTTTTGTGTTTCGAAGGCTTAGATATTTAATTAAATATGATAATTAGGTGAGCTGATTTGACTGCTAAGGAGAATAGGTCGCTAGTAATAAATGTTTAACATCTTGTCGTTAATTTGAATTGAACTATTCAGTCTGGTTCAAAGAAAATGAAATTTGGGGTTAATTCGATCAACTGGCGTTGGTTATCAGTGATTATCGTAGCATTACTCGCTCCTTTAATACTTATGTTGCAATTTTTACCAATCAAACAGAGTGTTGCTGTCGATTGGTTGGATATCGTTACTGAGGGTGCATTGTTTGCGGTAAGTTTTTGTTGGTTGTTAGTGGTATACAGTGCAAGACCTAAGGGGTGGGTTACCAATTTTCTTTTAATTGGTCTTAGTTTTTATAGCTTCGGTTGTTACCTAGATATTATGGATGAAATCTTTATTCGAAATGATTTAGGTCTTATTATCAATATCATAGAGAAACTTCCAACACCTCTTGGGTTAACGATTTTGACAATTGGACTTTGGCAGTGGCGCAAAGAACAGCGAATAATTAACCAACAACTTCACAACCGTGAACAGTTTATCCGCCAACACCATCTTATTGATCCTCTCACTCAACTTAATGATGTTAGAAGTTTTGAATATCACCTTGAGCGATCGGTAAAACAAAATCTAAAATTCGGATTAGTCATGTTCGATTTAGATAACTTTGCAGAATTTAATAAGGTTCATGGAATCGCTGGTGGAGATAAATTCCTTAACGAAGTCAGTCATTGGTTAAGCTACCGTTCGCGAAACTGTGATCTGATTTGCCGTTATGCAGGGGATAGATTTATCGCTATGGTTGAATCGAATAGTGATCACTTTGTTCCTATTTTGGCAAAAGAGATCTCTGACGCTTTAGCATTCTATGATATCCATGTCAGTCATTCTTGGATACTACCTTCAGAAGTCGAGTCTTTAAATTGTTATCAAGTTTCTGATGAAGAATCCATTCTATTTAGATTGATTGGTTCATTAAATCAAAAAATGGAATCCATAAAGTTCAAAAATACGTCGGATAACGCTTGGAAGGTACAATGCTAACTCCTGCATTTTATCGCGATAAGTCTTTGAGATGTCAGCCGTTTGTACTGAGTTTGGTTGCATTATTTAAACAAAGAGGACTCACAGCGGATAAACTGCTTAAGGGAACAGGAATTTTTTTAGCTGATTTTAGACAAACGGAAAAGCTGTTATCGCCACAACAGTTCAATCAGTTAATCCATAACGCTAAAAAGCTGTGGAAAGGAGATGATTTACCTTTCCTACTCGGGCAATTTTGGTTAGCAGAACAATCTCAAGAACTCGCTTCTGGGCTCATTTCGGCAAATGATGCAACTCAGGCATTTTCTTTTTGGCATCAATTTAAGTGGCTTACTCATCCTTGGCTGCAATTATCATTTTTAGAGACAGAAGATTACTGGCATATAATATTCAGTCTTGATAATGGTGGGCATCAACATCAAGTTTTTTTGTATGAAAACCTGTTTGCTAATTTGCAATCGGTTTATAAGCAAATGACCAAGAAACAACTTATCGCACAATATAGCTTCCCTTATGCACAGCCACAACAATTGGCTTATTATCATAAATATTTTGGACAAAATCTTGAGTTTTCAGCGCCTGTTTGTCGAATGTCAATTTGTAAAACAGAGATTCAGCCACTTCAATCACAGGCTAACCATTATTCATCAAAGAGGCTCATCCATCGAGGTACTTATAAGAGCTTAAAGCTTCAACCTTATCGAATTGGGCTAGAAGGATTTATTCGTAAGCGCTTAAAAAGTAAAAAAATCAGCCTTGATGAAATGGCTAAGCAGTTAAATTTAAGTCCTGCCTCTTTAAAAAGAAGGTTGAAAGAGTGTCAAACAAGTTATCAAGTGTTGCAGGATGAAGCTCAATTGATTAATGCCTTAATCGCATTGTCGAAACTTGAACCCAATGATGTAGCTAAAAAAATGGATTATCAAGATAGTAGTAACTTCCGTCGCTCTTTTAAGCGTTGGACAGGCGCATTACCGCAAAGCTATCGATTATGGTTGGCTTAGAGGTCATATTCGCTCTCTATGGGTATTTATGTTTCATCTCCTTTTGTAATGTCCTCATGCTTTGATATGACACTTCTTGTATCATAATTATTTTTTATGCAAACATATGTCTCTTCATCACTCTCACCATCTGGTGTATATAATTCTTCGTTTGGGAGAACGCAAACCCTCGCTGTATATAGCACTTGTGAAGAATTGACATGTGTTATGCGCTTCGGCACCAATCTTGGTATTTGAAAGTGTTGCCAATAAGGGCGCACTACTGTTGCAAGCCTATTTTTTTTATCTCCAAAAAACCAAAACGGTAATGCTCTGGTAATTTCCTCCCAATTTTTATACACGCTGAGGGTTTGAGGACAGCAGCTGAGAATTGCACCTACCGTACTTATGAGTCCTTTTCGCATTGCAATGGTCAAAGGAGTTCCTCGTGGTTCTGCGCTAGAGTGACTTTGGAGGGCAATTAGTCTCTCTGCTTGTAGGTTTAGCCCATTAAATTCTTCATTAAAGCCAAGTAGAGTTGATAATAATCCTGCATGATCTCTATTTATAACGTAATGAAATATGGAAGTACCATTCTCATTTATGAAAAATGGGTTCATGCCATTCTGAAGCATAAGGTACAGCACTTTCTGGCTATTAGGATACTGCTCAATCATGCTGGCAATAAAATCTTTTGAACTTCTTACGGGATAATTTAAATCAACACCTCTTTCAATTTGAGTTTGTATCAAATCCCATTTTCCATCTTTGACTAGAGAGCTCAGTTCTAAAGTGGCTCGTTGTTGCTGTGGTAACTGGTGAAATATGGAGCAGATTTGCGAGGTTTCTTCATCGCTAATAGGAAGTGAAGGACGAAAGTGTGCTCGTACTATGTATCTAAATTTATCATCAGGTTTTGGTTCAACTATAGTTCGATTAAAAGAAGAGATTGAAGAGGTTACAATAAATGTTGGTTTACGAGATAACACATGTGGAATTTCTGAAACGTCTGCAACAGCAAAAAATTTAGCTAAATACGGTTGATGATTAGGATCGCTTTTATCAATGAGTACTGTAAATACGACTTCGTTACCAGACTCTGTAGTAAATGAAACACAACAAGTATCCGTTTCTTCAATAAATGAAAACATTGATAACGCCGGAGTAGTAAAAGCGTTACCCAGTCTAAATAGATATTTTGTCGGTGCTACTTGAGCTTGTACCTCAGAGGAAGCCATTTTCATCCCTTTTAAGCGGTAAGGGCTTAATGCATTACATCTTTTGTATCATATAATGTGTTTAAAATTTCTAAAGTTAAATGAATAAAAGTTCACAAAGTAGAGTATTAAAAACATCATTTGAGAAAGGCTGCATGAAAATTTTGCAGAGACTCACGTTTTCATCTTCAATTGTTGTTGCTAATGAATTTAAATTGTGAATATACTAATTGCGCTCAAACTTCTGAAGCCTTCAGGCTTTTGAGCCACTACCAATTGATATTGGTAAACACTTGTCGGAGTGCCTAAATGGCTGAGATCGCACTTTCCATATTGGAATAAAAAAGCGGGATCCGTTGAACCTGATTGGGTTAAGACCTACGAAGGAAACAAGAAAAATTGAATTAAAGGATTAACACACACTCTCAATAGGAGTGTATTCTTTACTATTCACTTTTCCAGTCAATATATCAGACCTCATTGGACACCAGACAAGCAAACTCAAAGAATTACAACTATTGTGAGATTGCTTATGAGCACCAACACTCGAAACGAAAGCCTTCATTCAGAAGGTCATTTTGAAAACAGTAACAAACAACCGCAAACCCGTCGTGAACGCCGCGAATACGCAGAGCAGTACATCAACAACTTAAGACCAGAGCAATTTCCCAACTCTGAAAAAATCTATGTAGAAGGTAGCCGTCCTGACATTCAGGTAGGGATGCGTCGAATTTACCAAACCGATACAGTTTTAGGCGGCACTAAAGATGACCCTATCACTGAGCCAAATCCTCCGATTGATGTTTACGATTGTACTGGTCCATATTCAGACTTTGATTATGAAATCAACGTTCATAAAGGGCTAAAGCAAGTAAGAAAAGGCTGGATTGAAGAACGTGAAGATACCGAGTTATTACCAAAAGTATCTTCCGAATACACTCAGCAGCGACTTGCTGATGATGGCTTGGACCACATACGTTTTGAAGATTTACCAACTCCGCGTAAAGCGAAGAAAGGTAAGTGTGTTACCCAAATGCACTACGCTCGCCAAGGCATTATCACGCCTGAAATGGAATACGTTGCCATACGCGAAAACATGGGACGTGCAGAATTAGCAAAAACTGAGCTAGGTAAACGTGATAAAGGCGAAAGCTTTGGTGCAATCATGGAGCCAATTACTCCAGAGTTTGTTCGTTCAGAAGTTGCACGTGGCCGTGCCGTCATTCCATCAAACATTAACCACCCAGAAGCTGAACCTATGATCATGGGTCGTAACTTCTTGGTGAAAGTGAACTCAAACATTGGTAATTCGGCGGTAACTTCTTCAATTGAAGAAGAAGTTGAGAAGATGATTTGGTCAGTAAAGTGGGGGGCCGATACTCTGATGGATCTGTCTACAGGTCGTTATATTCATGAAACTCGTGAATGGCTGGTTCGTAACTGTCCAGTGCCTGTAGGTACAGTACCGATTTACCAAGCGCTTGAAAAAGTAAATGGGGTTGCTGAAGACCTTACTTGGGAAGTGTTCCGCGATACGCTGATTGAACAAGCTGAGCAAGGTGTCGATTACTTCACGATTCACGCAGGTGTATTACTGCGCTATGTACCTATGACGGCTAAACGAGTAACAGGCATTGTTTCTCGTGGTGGTTCTATCATGGCGAAATGGTGCTTGAGTCATCATAAAGAAAGTTTCTTATATACTCATTGGCGTGAGATCTGTGAAATTTGTGCTGAATATGACGTGTCGCTTTCAATTGGTGATGGTATGCGTCCGGGGTCGATTGCTGATGCCAATGATGAAGCTCAGTTTGCTGAGTTAGAAACCCAAGGTGAATTGACCAAGATTGCATGGGAATATGACGTGCAAGTATTCATCGAAGGTCCTGGTCATGTGCCAATGCACAAGATCAAAGAGAACATGGAAAAGCAGCTTAAACACTGTGATGAAGCGCCTTTCTATACCCTTGGTTGTCAAGTAACAGATATTGCACCGGGTTATGATCACTTTACATCCGCAATGGGGGGAGCGCAAATCGGTTGGTACGGTGTGGCAATTCTTTGCTATGTCACGCCAAAAGAACACTTAGGCTTACCGAACAAAGAAGACGTAAAGCAAGGCATGATTGCCTACAAGATCGCGGCACATGCGGCTGACGTTGCAAAAGGGCACCCAACTGCGCAGATCCGTGATAATGCTCTGTCTAAAGCACGTTTTGAATTCCGTTGGGAAGATCAAATTAACCTTGGTCTAGATCCTGATACAGCCAAGGCATATCACGATGAAACACTGCCACAAGAATCGGCAAAAGTGGCTCATTTCTGTTCAATGTGTGGTCCTAAATTTTGCTCAATGAAAATTACTCAAGATGTACGAGAGTATGCTGCATCATTAGAAAAAGGTGTTGAAGTTCAAAGCCACCAAAACTATGTGAATGCCATTGAACAAGAAGTAATGGCAGGCTTTGAGCAAAAGGCTAAGGAGTTCAACGAATCAGGAGCTGAGGTTTACCACACTCTTGAGTCAGAAAATGCGTAGGAGACATGATGGTTTCTTACCAAAATGAAACTACTGGGTGCATTGCGCGCCCTGTAGTTTGGACAATCGCTGGTTCAGACAGTGGTGGCGGGGCTGGAATTCAAGCGGACTTCGCAACCATCAATGATTTAAACAGCCATGCCTGTACTGTGATCACTTCTATTACAGCACAGAGTAGTGTCGCTGTAGATTTAGTTGAGCCAGTTTCAGAGCAGATGTTACGGCAGCAGCTTGAAACACTTTATACTGATCTACCACCCCAAGCCATAAAAATTGGTTTACTGGTGGACCAACAACAAATCGAGGTCGTAGCTGAATGGCTAAAGCAAGAGCGTGCTGATTATCCAGATTTAGTTGTGGTGCTTGATCCAGTGTTAATTGCCAGTAGTGGTGATGGTCTTGCTGATTCTAAGGGCTTAGATTTCGCTCCTTTAAAAGGCTTAATTGATGTAATAACGCCTAATTTTTACGAGTTACAACAGTTATCAGAATTTAGCTTCATAAAACAAAGTGACATAGTTACTGCCGCTAGAGCATTATCAAAATCTTTGGCTTGCAGTGTGTTAGCTAAAGGTGGAGATAATCCAGAGTTTGTGGATAGCCAACACGCGACGGATTTACTTGTTTGTCATCAGGTCGAACATTGCTCGGAAAATCATAATAATGCTGAATTTTGGTTTGCAAGTGAGCGTGTAGATACGAAAAACAATCATGGCACAGGCTGTACTTTGTCTTCTGCAATTGCGGCAGTATCTGCGCATGGGTACACCATTTTAGATGCCGTTGCCATTGCCAAGGCTTATTTATCTAAGGGTTTAACTCAAAGCTATCAGTTAGGTAAAGGTCCGGGGATTTTGGCTAGAACTGGGTGGCCACAAAATATTGATTGTTTTCCAATTATCACTTCAACTGAACCTGAGTTAGTTGCGAGTAAACCAGCAAAAGGCTTTAAAGCGCTAGATACTGATTTAGATGTTTATCCAGTTGTGGGCAATGTGGAGCTTATCGAAGCTTTACTTAAAGCTGGATGCACGACGGTTCAATTACGTTTAAAGGCCGAAGACTTGAATGATAAAGAGTCTGAATGGTTAGAAACACAAATTATTAAGGCCATTGAGTTAGGCAATCAATATAACGCTCAAGTGTTCATTAATGATCATTGGGAACTGGCACTCAAGCATAACGCTTTTGGAATCCATCTAGGTCAAGAAGATGTGATAGGCGTTGACTTACAAGCTATTGCAGATGCCGATATTGCATTGGGGTTATCCAGTCACGGCACTTTTGAAGCCTTATTGGCGTATCAATTACAGCCTTCATACTTAGCAATTGGTCATATTTTCCCAACTACGACTAAAGACATGCCATCTTTACCTCAGGGGTTAGTTAAGCTTCACCAAAATACTCAATTGTTCAAAGGTCATGTGCCATTAGTCACAATTGGTGGAATCAACAAAAGCAATTTACTCGATACTAAATCAACTGGAGTTGATTCAATAGCCGTAGTGAGAGCAATCACCCAAGCTGAATCACCACAAAATGCTTTTAGAGAGTTGAAAGTCATGTGGTTGGAGGGCGTATGATCACGGATAACGACTTCATGCGCTATTCAAGGCAGATTCTCTTACCTGAAGTCGGAGAGCAAGGGCAATCAAAGCTGAAGCAAGCATCTGTAGTGATTGTTGGTGTTGGTGGGTTAGGTACATTGGTTTCACACTATTTAGCGGCGGCAGGTGTTGGAAAAATTCACTTATTTGATGGAGATAGCATTGATTTAAGTAATCTTCCAAGGCAACTATTGTTTTCTGATGATGATATCGGACTTAATAAAGCCGAAACGGCTGCGGAAAAACTCTGGGCTCAGTACGGTGATTGTGAAATCAAGGTAACTAATCAGCACTTCGATGCACAAAGTCAGAATGATATTGATGAAGATGTTTTAGTAATAATTGACTGCTGCGACAACTTCGAAGCAAGGCGCAGCATCAATCGCTTTTGTGTCGAGAATGAAAAGCTTCTTGTCTCTGTCGCCGTCGCTAACTTCAACTTACAAGCCATGGTCTATCAACCGGATGATTCTGGCTGCTATCAATGTCTTTATCCAGATTCTACCGAAACGGCAGAAAACTGCGCCACCGTTGGCGTATTGGGGCCTATGGTAGGAATTGCTGCGTCAATTCAGTCGCTTTTAGCCGTCAAATTATTATTAGGTATACCAAATATTTCAGGGAAACTGTGGCACTTTGACGGATTAAACTTCAATTGGTTTTCAGCCCAGTTAGAAAAAGATCCAGAGTGTCCAGTTTGCAAGGAACAACAGCTTAAAGAGGAATGTGCGTGATCCAAGTTAGTTATAATGGTGAGCAAATCAAAATTAATGAGAACAGCACCATTCTATCTGCCATTGAGCAAGCAGTTTTACTCAGTGACGAACCAATAAGTTTAAAAAGTATTGCAGTTGTTTATAACAGCAAAGTACTACCAAGAAGATTATGGACTGAAACTGTTTGTCAGCAAAGTGACGAGTTACAAGTCTTTCAAGCAGTGGCAGGAGGGTAAGATGCTTACGATAGCCGATCATCAATTTCAATCAAGATTATTCACTGGTACAGGTAAGTTTAGAAATTCAAAATTAATGTTAAATTCCATTAAAGCGTCAGAAAGTCAGCTAACAACATTAGCAATGAAGCGGGTTGATGCTGAAAATGGTACTGATGATTTAATGCAGCCTTTGCTGGATTCGGGCGTAAAGTTACTGCCAAATACATCTGGTGCTCGTAATGCAAAAGAAGCGATATTTGCAGCCGAGCTTTCTCGAGAATTGTTTAATACCAACTGGGTAAAATTAGAAATCCATCCAGATCATCGTTATCTGATGCCTGACCCAATTGAAACCTTACAAGCTGCAAAAGAATTAGTAGAACAGGGCTTTGTAGTATTGCCATATGTACATGCCGATCCTGTTTTGTGTTGCCGATTACAAGAAGTTGGCGTTCATGCAGTAATGCCATTGGGAAGTCCTATTGGTAGTAATCAAGGTCTGGTATCAGAAGAGTTTCTAAAAATCATCATTGAACAAGCACAAGTACCAGTCGTTGTGGATGCAGGTATTGGTGCGCCTTCCCAAGCCGCTAGAGCAATGGAACTCGGTGCAGATGCCGTGTTAGTCAACACCGCAATTGCCAGCAGTTCTGATCCAATAATCATGGCAAAGTGCTTTAAAGATACAGTTAATGCAGGGCGTTTAGCGTATGAGGCAGGGTTAGGAGTGGTGTCAACTAAGGCACACAATACCAGCCCATTAACCGGCTTTTTACATGATAGTCAGTTGGCGTAAGTTTGGTCACTGTGTTGTTATCGAGTATGTGGGTCAATGATTAGTTCTAAGGAGCAATAGTATGAATACCAACGGAAGCGCACATCCATGTGCTGACGATCGTGACATCCTGTCACGGACGGTTGGTTTATCAAACTATTGCTTCTGCCAGTGTCTCCCTTTAATCGTATCAATTACAAAGTAGGTATTTTTTTAGTTTTATTATTGTGAGTAATTTAAATGAGCTTTGTAGACAGGTTTAGTCAAATCGATCGTGACGATTTGAAACTAAGGCTTTATTCAAAAACTCAAAGGGATGTTGAGCGAGCATTGCTGCGTCCAGAGCGTAACCTAGATAATTTAATGGCGCTTTTGTCTCCTGCTGCTGAAGATTATATTGAGCAGATGGCTCAAGGTTCAGTGGCACTAACTCGTCAACGTTTTGGCTCCAACATAGGTATGTATTTACCCATGTATTTATCAAATTTATGTGCTAACGAATGTGATTACTGTGGGTTCAGCATGAGTAATCGCATTAAACGTGTGATCTTGAAAGATGATGAAATCGAAGCTGAGTGTAAGATCTTAAAATCATGGGGAATAGATTCGATCCTGTTAGTTTCAGGTGAACATGAAACCAAAGTGGGCATCGAATATTTCAAAAAAGTACTTCCCCAAGTGAAAAAGCACTTTAGCCATGTTGCTATAGAAGTGCAGCCGCTTACCCAAGATGAGTATCATCAATTAGTTGAGCTAGGTCTCGATGCCGTGATGGTTTACCAAGAGACGTATCAACCACACACTTATGCTCAACATCATTTACGTGGTAACAAATCAAAATTCGATTATCGATTAGAAACACCGGATAGATTGGGTAAAGCTGGCGTTGATAAAATCGGACTAGGTGTGTTACTTGGGCTTGATGATTGGCGACTTGATGCGTTAATGATGGGCTATCACTTAGACTACATGGAAAAAAAATATTGGCGTAGCCGATACAGTATTTCTTTACCTAGACTTCGTCCATGTGTTGGTGGTGTGCAACCTAAAGTGGAATTAACTGATGTGGGGTTAGTGCAATTGATTTGTGCATTTAGGCTGTTTAATCCGCAACTTGATATCAGTTTATCCACTCGTGAAGAAGGTCAGTTTAGAGAAAACCTATTGCCTTTAGGGATCACTCACGTGAGTGCAGGAAGTTCTACAGAACCTGGCGGTTATCTGCACCCTAAAACTGAGTTATCACAATTTGAGATCAGTGATGAGCGAGGGGTTTTAGAATTTGCTGAAGCTATGCGGGCAAGGGGATTAAACCCTGTATTTAAAGATTGGGAAGCTGAGTGGATTAGCTAGTTAGCTTTAAGTGTCAGCCATTAAAAAAGCCAGTCAAGTTATGACTGGCTTTTTGTTAAGTTCTAAGTGATTTTAGAACTTGTATTTAACACCTACCTGCATCTGCCAAGTAGACTTATTTACGTTGTAAGTGTTGTAGTTTCTAGTATCTATAGAATCTTGACGGTACGGGAGTTTATATGTGTAAACACCTGTTTTTGCGTCATAGTCATGGTCAACAAGGATCTTGTTATTAAAGCGTTGAGTTTCAACACGTCCCCAGTCTTTATTTATCAAGTTAAGAACATTTCGAATAGTGAAATAAAACTCTCCTTTGTGCTCAGATGTAAAGCCTGGGACTTCCTGAGCAAATTTAAAGTCTAGCTGGTGTGTCCAAGGTTGGTTACTTGTTCCTTTAGGAATAATCTTACCTGCATACTTATCAAGACCAATTTTCTTAATTGCAGCTAAGAATTGATCGTATGTTAAATCACCTTCAAATTTAACATTTGGGTCATTAGGTCCTGTAGGTATGTATGGAAGGTAGGCATCAGATTTAGAGAAACCACTCTGATCTCCAAGGTTCTTGTCATTATGAGAGCCTAGTACCCAAGATAGTGGACGACCTTTCTTGATATTGTAGAACAAGTTGAAACGTGAGTTATAACCTGCGAAGAACTCAGTTTCATAGCCCATAGTTAAGCTAAAGCGGTGAGGAGTCTCAAAATTACCTGTACCAAGAGTCGGCTCGTTACGATCGTATCGAGTTATTGCATATTGGTAGTTAGATACTGCTCGAGAAGAAGTTCCAGGGAAGCCTTCTTTAACATCGCTATAAGTATAAGTTAAGCGGAAGTCTAAACCGAAATCCCAAGCCTTAGCTGTTGTTAAAGACCAGTTGAAACTACGACCACTTTTATCTGCGTTGGTCAATAGTATATCACGGCGTTTAGTTGAACCACCTTTACCTTCGTTAGCTAGTGGATCCCAAGTCTCATACACTTGTCGACCTGTACCGTCAACTTTAAGCTTTCTACGAGCTAAATCTTTCCATGCTAAGTCGTTTTCACGCTTGATGTATAAAATTTCAGTACCGAAGAACCAGTTTTCACCAAAAGAACCAAGATCCCATGTTGTATCAGCTGCTAGGTTGAAACGCCAATCGGAAGGTAGTTCAAAATTAGGAGCTATAGCATTTACATCACCGTCACCGTCAATTTTGGCTATTGCATCGTCAGCACCTTGAGGTACTTTAGAGAAATCAATTTTGCCAAAGCTGTCTTTCCAACCATCACGGTATGAAAGAAGTGTTACACCATCATTCGAAAAGCTGTTTGCAATCCAAACATTAGGTGAACCACCAGTGTAGCGACCGATTCCACCTCTCAAAGTAACATTATCGGTTAAAGTGTAGTTAAAGCCGGCACGTGGTAACCAAATATCTAGACCATCAAGAGTATGATTGTTTGCAAAATTATATCGCTTAACAAAATTGCTATTTAACTCAGGCTTCTTATCCATTGAAATGGTTTCATAGCGTAAACCAAATTGAAGCTCCAAATCATCATTTACAGTCCAAACATCCTCTGCCCAAAGTGCAATATTCTGAATATCAAATTTTGCAGCAATATCATCACGATTTTTAGACTTTGCATTGTTGTAAGTAAAGTTACCTACTTTGCCTGCTCTGAAGTCTTCAATTGAGTTGAAAACCCAGCGTCCTTTGAAATCAGCTGCGAATAAGTTATAAACTTTCAAATCGCTATAATTAAATCCGAAACCCAGTATATGGTCACCTAAAACGTAGTCACCAGCAAAAGAAATTTCTAACTTTTGATTATTCAACTCGTTTGCTTGTCTGAAACGCTCGGTACCAAAGTTGATACCAATATCGCTATCTTTAGCATCGGTTTGAACCCTAACGCTACCAATATTTAGGGGGGTGATAGGAGAAACAGACGTCGTAGTATCTTTGTGGGCAACTTTGATTTCGGTAGAAAAAACATCTGACCAGTCACTATAAACGTTCAACCCGAATGTTTCGAGTTTTTCATTTTTGTTGTAAGTATGACTAGAAAGGTTTAAGTTTTCGTCATCACTTGTCGCTGATGTTCTGTTACCATCTGTATTTTGATAAGTCAAAGAAGCACGGTGATCGTTGTTAATCTCCCAATCAAGCTTAAGGATAAGCTTTTCATCTTCCTCAACAGGCGTTGCATCAAAGCTACCAATGTTATTTAAACCATATTTTGATTTAGCGATTGCAACAACATCATCAAATTGTGCTTTTGTAACAGGGCTAGCATTTGCAAAGCCAGTACCAGCTGGACCATATAATTGCTTTTGAGGTGCATCAAACTTTTCATAACTACCAAAGAAGAATAATTTATCTTTGATTATTGGAAGACCAATGGTTCCACCAAAAGTCGTTTCTTTAAAGTCTTGCTTTACTTTCTTTCCGTTTATTTCACCATCACCCGCAAGCGAATCATTTGTATTTTGCCAAAATAGGGTACCATCTACTTCGTTAGTACCTGATTTGGTTGTTACGTTAATTTGAGCACCTGTGAATCCACCACGACGAGCAGAAAATGGTGCTGTATCTAGAGCTACACTTTGAACTGCATCGATTGAAATTGGAGAACGTTGAGTAGGATAACCGTTGCTATTTAAACCAAAGTCATCATTTTGTTGAATGCCATCAACTACAAATGAGTTATAGCGAGGATTCATACCTGCAACAGAAAGGCTGATTCCATCTGCATCCAAGTTAGCGAATGGATTCTGGCGAAGAGTATCTTTTAGATCACGATCTAATCCTGGAGAATTCTCAATGGCTTTTGCACCATAATATTGAGAATCACCTAAACCGATGATAGCTTGTGAGCTAGCTGATACAGTGATTGACTCAATTTCTTCTTGGTTTGAAAGAGAGCGGTTCAGACGGAATGTTTCACCAACGTTTAGGTAAACACCTTCAATAGTGTCATCAGCTAACGACTCAGAGTCTAAGATGATCTTGTATGGACCACCAACGCGTAGACCCCTTGCGCTGAAGTTACCTTTGCCATCAACTTTTACTTTAGTGATAGAACCTGTTGGTTCATGGACAATAGATACAGTAACATCGGTTACTGCCACGCCTGATGCATTAGTAATATGCCCTCTCATATTACTTGCGGTATCAGCCATTGCTGGAGCAGCAAGGCCGTACGCCATACACAAGGCTAAGGCTACAGAGCTTATTTTACGATTTCGCGTTTTCATCGCTTTTATTTCCCTTTGTAGGTATGTAGGTTTATTTTGTTTGGTGAATTTTAAACTACTGTTAATTACAGGTTTATGACACTTCTTATTCGGGGCATATTTTGATACCTTTGCATCAAATTTGCAACGTGTGTCACAGAAATTTTGCTGCTTTGAATGTATGGGGTTGTGTAAATGAAAATAAGAAAATGTACTGGATTACTAATCACTGGTCTGACTTGTGGAGTGCTCGCTTCGCATAGCTATGCACATGGACAAAATGGTCATCGAATCGTAGGTGAAATAGGGCAGTTAAATTTAACGCCAAAGGCTAAACAGGCAGTATTAGCTATTACTGATGGAGTGCCTTTAGCGCGCCTGTCAACTTGGCCTGATGAAATGCGTTCGTCAGGGGAGTGGGACCATGCTTCGCCTTGGCATTATATTAGTGCGGAAACAGAAAAGGATTTAACAGGAAAAAATCGCAATCCTAGAGGTGATATTTTAAAAACCTTGAATAGAATGGAAGCGAGATTGCAAGATCCACAGCTATCTAAAAAAGAACGTTGGCAGTCATTAGCATTCTTTATCCACATGGTTGGAGATCTTCACCAGCCACTGCATGTGGGCTTTGCAGAAGACAGAGGTGGTAATAAAATCAAGGTGAAGTGGTTTAATGAGGATTCGAACCTCCATAGAGTTTGGGACTCTCATTTGATAGATCGTCAAAAATTAAGCTACAAAGAGTATGTCGAATTTTTACCCCTCACTACCAAAGAAAAACAAAATTGGCAGCAGGGAACCTATTTAGATTGGGCGAAAGAGTCACTGAGTTATCGAGATCAAGTCTATCAATTCAATAGAGTGGAAAATGGGATACCAAGATTAGGTTTTGATTATATTTACAAGAATAGAAAATTATCCGAACAGAGATTAAAGCAAGCAGGTATTAGATTGGCTTATAAACTCAATCAAATTTTCAAATAATTGAGACTGATTATTTATGCAAATAAAAGGCTGCGTGATGCAGCCTTGAACTTAGCTAGAATAATTTGTCACATCGACATATAAGCTTAATGTTTGTCCTGGTTGTAAATATTTAGAAGCGTCTAATTGATTCCACTTGATTAAATCTTTAACAGTGACTTTAAATTTGTTTGCAATTCTTGCCAAAGAATCACCATTTCGTACTTTATAGTTTACAGTACGAATAACACCAGTTTTTTTACCTTTCTTCAACCAGATGACTAATTTTTTGCCCACGCTTAATGTATCTCTTGGAGCCATATGATTCCAACGAGCAAGAGAACTGGTTTTAATTTTGAACTGACGTGCAATGATCCATAACGAATCACCAGATTTTACTTGATAATTAATTTTAACTTGTCCACGAGGTGTGTTTTGCTTTTGAGCTAAGCGTGAAGGTAGAGATAACGTATAGTCCTCACGTTCTCTCGCAGAAACAGGAATTAATAAGTGTTTACCGGCAACAATAACGTTTTTTTCTAAGTGGTTTGCTTTTTTAATAAAGCGAATTGAAGTATTAAATTTCTTAGCGATAAGGCCGAGGCTATCACCTGATTTGATTTTATAGCGAGTCCATTTTAAACGTTTTTCAGGACCGTTTTCCGCAAGTGCAAGCTCAAACCTTTCTGCGTTTTCGACAGGAAACAAAAGATTGTACGTGCCTTCTGGGCCTGTTGCCCAGCGGTTAAATCCCGGGTTGAGTTTATAAAACTCATCGATGCTCAAACCTGCAAAGTCAGCTGCTAATGCAAGATCAATTTGCGAATCAATCTGAACAACTCTGAGTTGGGGTTTGTTTGGAATTGGAGCCAGTTTTAAACCGTACTTATCAGAATGTTTGATTATATCAGCTAGAGCGAGTAATTGTGGTACATAACGCTCTGTTTCAGTAGGTAAATCTAAAGCCCAAAAGCTCGTACTTTTACCTGCGCGCCGATTGTTTCTCGAGGCTCTTAAAACTCTGCCTTCACCAGTATTATAAGCGGCTATTGCGTACAACCAGTTACCGTTGGTTTTTTTATGAAGGTATTCAAGCATGTCTAATGCAGCAATGGTTGCCGCATAAACATCGCGACGACCGTCATACCACCAATCAATATCTAGACCAAAGTGTCTTGCCATTGGTGAGGTAAATTGCCAAAGGCCAGAAGCAGAACCGTGTGAATAGGCGAAAGGATCAAACGAGCTTTCAACAATAGGGAGTAGGGCAAGCTCAAGCGGTAAGTTTCGCTTTTCGATCTCTTCAACAATCAAATACATGAAAGGCTGCGCGCGTTTAGACACTCGCAATAAATGCTTTGGATTTTTAGGTACCACTTACGGTATTGTCTAACGAGTTTTTCGTTTGGAACTTTGAATTGAAGGCCATTGCGAATTCGTTGCCACACGTCTATTTGAGGGACAGGAGTGGCGTTGACTTCTTCTGTAGCGTTGATCTCTTTAGTATCTACTATAGCCGTTTGAACATTAGTATCGGGTTCTTTTGACTGAGTCAGGTTATCAGTCGAATTACAACCAGCAAGTAGAACAAGGCTTCCTGCAAAAAGGCAATGAATCACGCGCATAAAAAACAAATTTCTCCAAACTTCAAAAGGATTAATATTCAATAACTTCTAGTGAAGCTTGATTTTAACGGTTCAGTATATATAGAAAATTAATAATATAAAGTGTCTAATTCTATACTGTTGGTCAAAAAACGTCTTTCCATTTTCGTAAATGTGTGAAGTAATCGACCACAGGTAAAGAGGAAGGGAGTTCAAAAGCCGCCCTAAGATTAGATTGAATTTCAGATTGACCGCAGCGGAAAAAAGGATTGATTTTCAATTCGTTTTCAATGGTAGATGGCAAAGTAATTTGGTTTAATTTTCGTTGTCGTTCCACCTTTGCGTGATAAGCTTGTAAAGCTCGGTTATTTGGCTCAGCTGCCAGCGCAAATTTTAAATTTGAAAGCGTGTACTCATGAGCACAGAAAATCTTCGTTGTAGGGGGTAAATCTTTAAGCTTGTTGAGTGATTCGAACATTTGTTCAGGCGTCCCTTCAAAAATTCGGCCACAACCACCACTGAATAAAGTATCACCACAAAATAAATTTCCTTCAATTAAGTATGCGATATGCTCAAGCGTATGTCCCGTTAATGTAATTATTTGAGCTTCAATGCCTAATTCATTGATAACGAGTGGTGAAGTATCATCTACAAAATGGGTAACTTGTGGTATTCGATTGGATTTAGGACCATATACAGGAATCTCTTCACCAAGCGTGTTAAGTATCTCATTTACGCCACCGATGTGATCAGCATGATGATGAGTAATTAAAATACCCTTTAGAGTTAACTGTTGTTGTGTGAGATAGTCTATGACTTCTTTAGCTGAGCCGGGATCTACAATAAGCGCTTGCTTTTCTTGATTGCTGATACACCAAATGTAATTATCATTAAATGCAGGAATTGGCTGAATTGATAGCATAATTTCTTAGATTAAGCGGGTACTCTTAAGCCATACTATACCCAAAAGGAATTTCGAAAAATACCATGATTATGACTAAACCTATCTCTTGGTCTTCTCTACCTCATGGAGAGCAAGCTTTAGCAACATTATCACCCTATATAGCAGAGCAGGTGACACAAGTATTTGGATATCACTTCCTTAAACTGGGTGCATTATCTTCTGAAGTCGATACATCAAAATCAAGTATTGCTCATCAGTTTTCTATTGTAGAAACAGGTGATGCCACTGTTAATGCAGCATATACGCATTTGCCATTGCAAAAAAGATCAGTTGATTGTGTTCTTTCGGCATTGCTTTTGGAGTTTGAATCAAACCCTTACCGAGTATTACGGGAAATAAGTCGAGTTTTAATTTCAGGCGGGCATTTGATCTTGATTGGTTGTAATCCAATTAGCCCGTTATCACTAGGTAAAGTATCACCGAAACATCGGCAACAGTGCCCTTGGAATGGGCGTTTTTTTACTGCACATAGAGTAAGGGATTGGTTAGAAGTTTTGGGATATCAGGTTATTGAGCAGAAGAAATTAGTTTATCATTCATTAGTTGGTAAATTTAATGACAATAGTTTATTACAGCAATGGATGAAAAACTGGCTTCCTTTTTCTGGTGCTTTTTATGTTATTACCGCTAAAAAAGTTGAATGTCCGTTAACGCCATCGAAAGCATCGAAGAAGAAGCGCGCCACTAACTGGTCGACGGCTCCTTCTGCGGGAAGAGTAAATAGAAGCTAGCTTTAGCTCTCGTATCCGACATCTATTTGAGTTGGGTTGGCTTCAGCGGCCTCTCTGGCTAAGTCATCACAGCGTTCGTTTTCAGCATGACCAGCATGACCTTTAACCCATTTCCAATCTATTTCATGTGCTTGCTGAGCTTTATCTAATCTTTGCCATAAATCAACATTCTTAACTGGGGTTTTATTGGATGTCTTCCAATTATTTTTTTTCCAGTTGTGGATCCATTGAGTGATCCCTTGGCGCATATATTGACTATCGCTCGTTAAAGTAACTTGGCAGGGTTCTTTTAAGCTTTCAAGGGCAATAATGGGAGCTAAAAGCTCCATGCGATTATTGGTTGTGTTTACAAAGCCATCACTCAATTCTTTTCGGTGCTGCTTAAAAGTCATCACGATACCATAGCCACCTGGACCTGGATTTCCTAGACAAGAACCATCCGTATAGATATTGATATGTTTCCGTTCTGCCATCAAATTGCTACCATAGTTAGATAATTACGTCAGATTATACAAATTTTATTTATTTTAGCCTATGAATATTGTTTCTAAAGCGTCACGACAGATCATTCTCGATACTGAAACCACGGGTATGAACCAAGGCGGAGGACCTGTTTATATAGGTCACAGAATTATTGAGATTGGTTGTGTTGAAGTCATTGACAGAAAGCTAACGGGTCGTCATTTCCATGAGTACATCAACCCTGGGCAAGATATTGATGAAGAAGCAATTGCGGTTCACGGGATAACAAATGAACGCGTTGCTGATTGCCCAAGATTCCATGAAGTTGCTCCTGCATTTTTAGAATTTATTCGTGGTGCAGAAATTGTTGCACATAATGCTCCGTTCGATATTTCGTTCATGGATCATGAGTTTTCATTGTTAAATCCCAAAGGGCCAATTACCGCCGATATATGCTCGATTGTTGATTCTTTAGATATTGCTAAATACAAACATCCTGGTGAACGAAATAGCCTTGATGCGTTGTGTAAGCGCTATTTTGTTGATAACTCCCGCCGTGAGCTTCACGGAGCATTATTGGATGCTGAAATTCTAGCGGATGTTTATTTGCTCATGACGGGTGGGCAAACTAAGTTAAACCTTTCTGCTGACTCAGTGGGAGGTGAAGCTGGAGGAATTAAAAGGCTCGCTACTGATCGACAAATGGGTAAAGTTTTAATGGCTACAGCCGATGAATTAACTAAGCATACCGAGCGACTTGAGTTAGTTGCAAAAGGTGGGAAATGTCGTTGGAGCGACTGATCGTTTATGAATCGAGCTGTATTATTTTTAGGAATTACTTGGTTATTTGCTTGCCTTGTTTTCTCGTCTTTCGTAAAAGCAAACGATATATCGACGGCTAGTGAATTAAAAAATCGTTTTAGAATCGACCATATGGTGTCTGAGATCACTATAGTGGTTCAAAGAGAGTACGGCTCTCCGCCTGTCGTGATTGTTTTACCTGATGGTCGAAAATGGTATGCGCACCGTCATCCTGAAAACGTGAAATGGTTGGATGGTATGACGGGAGACATGATTAAAATCAGTCAACCTCAAGCAGGGCCTTGGCAACTGCTTGGTCGTATTTCAGATGGCTCTACTATCACTAAGGTAAGTGAATTAAATATTGAAGTTCAACCATTGCCACAGCCACTTTATGTTGGAGAGAGAGTAAAGGCCTTAGCACAGTTAAATGCTGACGGTCATCAAATGAGGTTACCTGGCCTAGATTATTTAGTTGAATGGTCTGTAGCTTTCAAGCGTCTATCAGACGAAGAAGGTGAAAAAAAAACAGCTGGTAAACGTCGAATAGGCTCGTATAAAGATGATGGAAAGCTATTGGATGAAAAACCAGATGACGGTATTTTTACCAGTAATTTTCATTTAGAGCTTGAACCCGGCAAATATCTTTTTGATGTTCGAGCTCATAATGAGGTTTTTGACCGTCATTATAGCGAGCCAATTCTTTTAAAACCTATACCGGTAAGCTCTTCGGTAATTAATCCTGCATTGGGTGATAACATTCGTTATCTTCAAATTACCAGTGATACGAATGAAATAAATATTTCAGACAGTGTTATTGAATACACCATTATGGGGCCAAATAACCTGAACGAGCGTTATGTTATTCAGGGGTTAGAATCACCGAGAGAAAGAATTAAACTTCCCCATATTGAAGCCTATGGTAATTATGTAGTTTCAGCTTTTGCAGCCGCAACAACGGTCAAAGGTCGTGAAATCTTGCTTCATTTATCGGATATCACTTTTAACCTTGAGCAACCGCCAGAGCCAGGAAAGTCAGAATTAGAGATAGCTCAAGAACAAGCACAACAGATCAAAAATAAAGAAGAATCCGCGAAGCGTACAATTCTTTATTGGGTAGTCAGTTTAAATGTCGTGTTGATATTGCTTGGTGTTATTTCATTTATCGTATGGCGTAAATTGCAAGTAAGAAAGAAAGCCATCAAGGCAGCTGAAGAAATGGTTGTCATAAACTCTGATCAAGTTGATTCAGTATCGTCAGATGATAGTTTAAATGATATAGATCTGACTATGCCGGAAGATGGTAATAAATAGATTTTTGCTCAAAGGTTGAGCTGTTAAAGGCGTTTTGGCTAAAAAGCCATTGACCTTGTTCAGATGCATCAGTACTATTCAAAGTCATTGGAGCGGTAGTTCAGTTGGTTAGAATACCGGCCTGTCACGCCGGGGGTCGCGGGTTCGAGTCCCGTCCGCTCCGCCAATATTTTAAAGCCCTGTCAGAAATGACGGGGCTTTTCTTTATGCGAATAAATATACTGTTGCTGTCCATAACCCAGCTGCTGCAGTTGCTGCTAAAGTTGCAGGGAAAAGCTGAGATTTTACATGATCCATTAAATCGCAACCAGTCGTCATTGAGCTTAGAATAGTGGTATCAGAGATTGGCGAGCATTGATCACCATAAACACTTCCATTGAGTACAGCTGCAAAGCACACCATCATAAAGAGTTCTGGATTGGACAGCCCTTGAGACTGTACAATTGCCCAAGCCAATGGCATTGCCAGTGGAAAAGCAATCGCGTAAGTGCCCCAGCTTGTGCCAGTTGAAAAAGCAATAATCATCGTGATGAGTTGCAAAATAACTGGTAGCAACCAAAATGGAAGCTCTCCACCCAATTGAGATACTAAATAAAGTCCGCCTCCAATTTCTTTACTAATGCTGCCTATAATTACGGCTAACATTAAAATAACTGAAGCAAGCACGACGCCTTTTAAACCTTCTCCAAAACCTTCAATAATATGAGTTAATGACATACCTTTTGCCATCGCCATTAAAGCTGCTAAAAGTAATGCTGTACCAAATGCCCAATTTACTTGTGGAGAGCCCATATAGATAAAGGTACACACAGCAATTCCAATTAAGGTAACCAGTGGAAGAATAAACTCAAGTACACTGGGTGAATACCCTTCGGGTACGTTTGTTTTTTGTAGTTCTTTAGCGCTTAACGGCTTAGCTTCTGGTGCATCAAGTTGACCAGTTTGCAGGGCTCTTTGATGAGCGGCTCGTAATCGATGGCCAGAAAATGTGGTTATATTAAGACTGAGTAATAAAGTACCCATCACAGCCAAAATTCCATAAAAGCTAAATGGGATGCTTTGAAAAAAGAAGGCTAATCGGTCCGCTTCTGTTGCCAAAAAAGAAACACCAGGAACAAAAATTAAGGCTTGAACATAAGCTGGCCAAGCGTTAAAAGCTAATACTGATGCAATTGGCGATGCGGTGGAGTCGATAACGTAACTCATCTCTTCGTGGCTAACTTTTGCTTTATCGGCAAGTGGTCGTACAGTTGTACCTACCAACACCGTGCTCATTGTGCCACCTTGAAAAAATAAGACTCCTAAAAACCATGAAACCAGCTTTGCTGAACGCTGTCCTTTTACAAAGTGTTTAGTCATAAAATTTGCGAAGGCTTGTGCTGCTCCCGTTTTTGACCATATCCCCAGTAGCCCACCAAGCAGCCACAGATATAGCAACAATAATGCTGCTGTACCTTCTTTGGCTAAATTGGGAATAATGACTTTATCTGTTAAATCATACTGGCCTAGCATAAAAGCACCGATGACTATTCCTCCAAACAAAGCGCTAAGAGGTTCACGGGTAAGTAAACAAAGAGCAATAGTGATGAAAGCGGGCAGTAATGACCATAAGCCAAAATGAAACGTAGGTTTTAATAACTTTAATTGTCGATGTTCATTAACAACCCACTGTTGATTAAGTTCAGTGCTTTTACCGTGGAGTGATAAATTATGTTGATTTAGCGGAGAGTCTAGGTAGGGGACAGCATCTTCAATTAAGATTTCTTTTCCTTTGTACTTATAAGCATTTTCACCGCTATTCGTTTTATAAACATCAAATAAAAACGATTGTTCTACCCATGTTTTGTTGATGTAGTGGTTCACATAAAATGCTGAACATAAACCCACTAAAAAGATCACTAACGCAAAGATATTATTATTTTTGTTCACAGGCGATTCCTTGGCCATCAAATTTTAAATCTCAGGTTATAGCCCGCTGCGAAAGAGTCAATCGATATTTGTTGGTTTTTTGTATGGTAATGAGTAATGGGAGTGTGACAGTTGACGCGATAAATCCAAAGTAAAAAAACCTCAGCAATACTGCTGAGGTTCATTTGAGGACAAGAATAAGTTTAGATTATTCGTCCTTGTATTCATTTCCATAAAAGCTATCTAACAAAATTTGCTTTAATTCCGCAATCAAAGGATAGCGTGGGTTAGCACCTGTACATTGGTCATCAAATGCGTCTTCAGCAATTTCGTCAAGCTTAGCTAAGAAGTCAGCCTCATTTACTCCGGCATCTTTGATCGATGCTGGAATGCCAATCGTCGCCTTGATTTGTTCAATTTTTTCAATGAGCTTTTGGACTTTTTCTTCATCAGTTTTACCTCCGAGATCAAGATGATCTGCGATTTCAGCATAACGACATAACGCTTTAGGACGGTCATATTGACTGAATGCCGCTATTTTTTTAGGTAAGTCGGTCGCGTTAAAGCGAATAACGTTTGAAATTAATAGGGCATTAGCTAAACCATGTGGAATATGGAACTCTGCACCGATTTTGTGAGCCATTGAGTGGCATATACCCAAGAATGCATTAGCAAAAGCGATACCGGCGATTGTTGCGCCATTATGAACACGTTCTCTAGCTACTGGTGCTGCGGCGCCTTTTTCGTAAGATTCTGGTAGGTATTCAGTTAACAAGCTCAGTGCTTGTAAAGCTTGGCCGTCAGAATATTCATTTGCCATGACACTCACGTAAGCTTCAAGTGCATGAGTAATGGCATCAATACCACCAAAAGCAGTTAGTGATTTCGGCATATCCATAACTAGGTTCGGATCGACGATCGCCATTTGAGGAGTTAATTCATAATCAGCAATTGGGTATTTTTGACCTGTTACTTCATCAGTAACCACTGCAAAAGGTGTAACTTCAGAACCTGTTCCTGAGGTTGTTGGGATTGCAACCATAGTGGCCTTTTTGCCCATTTTAGGGAACTTATAAATACGTTTACGGATATCCATAAAACGTAAAGCTAAGTCTTCAAAATGAACATTTGGATGTTCATACATTACCCATAAGATTTTCGCAGCATCCATTGGTGAACCACCACCAAGGGCAATGATCACATCAGGTTGGAAACTCTGAGCCACTTCAGCACCACGTTTAACTACCGCAAGGGTTGGGTCGGCTTCAACTTCATAGAATACTTCAGTTTCTAGTCCTTGAGCTTTCAGAACTTTAATGGTTTCGTCACAGTAGCCATTGTTGAATAGGAATTTATCGGTAACGATTAGCGCACGTTTTTTATCACTTAACTCTTCAAGAGCAATCGCTAAGCTACCACGACGGAAGTAGATTGAAGATGGTAACTTGTGCCAAAGCATGTTTTCAGCCCTCTTAGCTACTGTTTTTTTGTTGATTAAGTGACTTGGGCCAACGTTTTCAGAAATTGAGTTACCACCCCAAGAGCCACAGCCGAGTGTTAATGATGGCGCAAGTTTGAAATTGTATAAGTCACCAATACCACCCTGAGAAGCTGGTGTGTTGATCAAAATACGCGCGGTTTTCATGCGGAAACCGAACTGTTTAACGCGTTCCTCTTGAGTATCTTGATTGGTGTATAAACCAGATGTATGTCCAATACCACCTAAAGCGACTAAAGCTGCTGCTTTATCAAGCGCTTCATCAAAGTTGGCTGCACGATACATACCTAAGAGAGGAGATAGCTTTTCGTGTGCAAAAGCTTCAGCTTCTGAAACTTCTGTTACTTCACCAATTAGAACCTTTGTTGAACTTGGAACTTTAATGTCTGCCATTTCTGCGATGGTAATGGCACTCTGTCCAACGATATCAGCATTCAGTGAACCGTTTTTCAAAATCACTTTTTGGATGGCTTTGGTTTCTTTCTTATTAAGAATATAACCACCGTGAGTACCAAAACGCTCTTTTACTTGATCATAAATACTGTCAACAATAACAACCGCTTGTTCAGATGCACAAACAACGCCGTTATCAAAAGTCTTAGACATTAAAATTGAACTTACTGCACGTTTAATATCGGCCGTTTCATCGATAATGATTGGTGTATTACCTGCACCAACACCAATTGCTGGTTTTCCTGATGAATATGCTGCTTTAACCATACCTGGGCCGCCAGTAGCAAGGATCAGGTTGATATTGTCGTGAGTCATCAATTGGTTCGAAAGGGCAACGCTTGGCTCATCAATCCAGCCAATAATATCTTGTGGTGCTCCAGCTTCAATTGCAGCATTCAATACTAGGCGAGCGGCTTCGGTGGTTGATGCCTTTGCTCTTGGGTGTGGCGAGAAAATAATACCATTACGAGTTTTTAAGCTGATCAAAGCTTTAAATATGGCGGTTGAAGTTGGGTTAGTGGTTGGAACTATACCACAGATGATACCCACAGGCTCTGCAATCGTGATCGTACCGAAAGTGTGGTCTTCTTCAAGAATGCCACAGGTTTTATCATCTTTATATTTGTTGTAAATATATTCAGATGCAAAGTGGTTTTTGATCACTTTATCTTCGATGATTCCCATACGAGTTTCTTGCGCTGCCATTTTGGCTAATGAGATTCTTGCGTCAGCAGCCGCAAGCGCTGCAGCACGGAAAATTTTATCAACTTGTTCTTGAGAGAAGTTGGCAAATTCAGCTTGTGCCTTGGCAACACGCTCAACCAATAAATCAAGTTCTTGAGCATTAGTAACAGTCATTTAAATGATTCCTAATAAAAATATTTAGCTAAAAAGATAGGCTTTTTGGCTAAATGTTCTTTTAATTACGAATTTACAGATAAGCAAAGTCATAGTCTGTGATCAATTCTGCAAAAATAGAGACTCCGTGTAATTTTATTACACTTTATTACGGATTTTTGCTGGCAAAAATAAAGAGTTAGACACTATTTAAACAGGTGTGAGACGGTATCATATTTCGAGTTCATATGAAGTAGAAAAGAATCTGGGATAGGATATAAATAAACGGTTAGATTGCTTTAGTACTCAGACTTTATATGTTTGGTTAACTTAACGACTATTTGCCGTGCTGATTCTAAGTGATGCGTGTGATTAGTCGAACTTTTTAGTTGTTTGTCATAGGCTTGATTAGCAATGGCTAAAGGATTTTGATCATCTTCATTTCGAATGCTAAGGTTAAGATTCGGAGTGGCAAGTAAATCAGAGACAAGCTCAGAATGAGAATGTAAGCAGGCAGTGTGAATGGCTGTATTTCCATTGATGTCGGCACAATTAACATTAACTCCTTGAGCTAGTAATGTTTGGATGATTGGTCGAAAGCCTCTTGATGCTGCAATATTAAGAAGTTCTGCATTAAGAAAAGGGCTAAGTAATTCTCTTGCATTCGGTAGTAGATGCTGGAGTGCAATCTGGTTATTTGCATGAACAGCAGCTTTTAAGTGTCTTACTTTTAGTTTTATTTTTGGCGACATAAGCAATTGCTTTATCAATTTATGCTGATTTGATTTGATTGCTAATGTTAAAACGTCAAGGTTGGTATGGTTTTCGTGATTGATATTAATCCTTGGCTCCATAGAAAGCTTCATTGCAAACGTCCAAGAATTAAATAGCGAAGCACAGAGCAAAGGAGTATTACCACTATTATCGATGGCATTGATGTCACATTGAGAATTTTCGACAAATATGGGTAACAATAAATGGCGATCATATTGTGCGGCAATATGCAGTGGTGTTTTACCATCTTGATCAACGGCATTTACATTACCCTTATGGTGAAGCAATAAGCTCATCACTTTTGGGCTGCAATTTAATGCACAGACATGTAGCCATGGAAACTGATAGTGCTTCTGGCGATCAATTGTGACACCGGCTGCTAATAATTTGCTCACAGCTTCTGGGTTGTCATCCGAAATCGAGCGTAGCATTGCAGATTCAAGGGATTTCGGACAAAGTGTTTGAGTTAATAAAAATGGCTCTACTTTTGTAATATTTTTTGGCTCACATAACTCTAAAGTCGTCCACATACCTTCTGACTTGTCGTTATGATAAGGCTCATAATTCTTATGAATAAAGTCTGTAAATATGTTTCCCTTGTTTAAATGCTTGCTCGTTATCGGAGTTGTTTCTGCCAAGTCACTTACCTTAGCTTGATAAACTCGATATTTGTGCATTCTAAAGTAACTCGTATTGAGTAGATCAGTAAAAACAAGAAAGTTACTAATCTCTATAAAGTAATTAGATTGTGCAAGGATATTTGCGGTAAGTGAAGTGAATGTTTATTCACTACTTTTTTAGGTTGTGCACATCTTTAAGAGGAAGTTATTGAAATATCAGTTTATTTTTTAAGAGTAAAAAATAAACTGATATTAAAAAGAATTGAAGCCAATGCTGGTGATAGAGTGTTAGCTCAAGTAGTGCGGTAATGTCATAATTTCTTTAACATATAAAGGTTATTCTCCGTCATTATAACCAGCGGCATCTTCCAAATCGACAATAACAGGCTCTTCAGATACTTTTGAATCTAGTAGTTTTGCGATTTCAAGGTGATGATGTTGACGAGCTAGGGCTGCGGCGGATACTGCATTTACAGCAGGCAGTTTTACTCCCAATGCTGTCCTAGCTTCTGCTCTCATGAATATTTTATTAGTTGGCCAAAAAGGTAATAATACTTTTACGGATTCAACAAAGCCTTGCTCTGCTGCAACATGAAGTGCAGTAAGACCTCTTTTATTATGTACAAATAAGTAGTCTTGATCTGCTTGGGTTAATTCACAAAGTTTATGTATAACTACTTGTTTATCATACCTTGCCGCTAAAGTGAGTGGCGTTTCACCGTTATGCTGAACGTGAAGTAGAGGTTTAACATAGCTTATAAACATTTCGCATAAATCTAAATTTTGATCCATAACGGCTGTATGGAATAACGGGGCAAGATCTTTATAATGATCTTTATTTGGAACAAAAGCGCCAGTTTCTAACAATAAACGACAGACATTGAATTTTTTGTTTTCATATGCAGATTGAAAGCATTCAAGTAATTCATCTTGATAATGTTTAAATCTATCCACTCCGCCTTTACTAATCATCTTAGCAATAACGTCATAATATCCAGCGCCACATAGACTCTTCATTAGCTTATATTCATGGTTTAAGTAGCGTCTAAACAAAAGGTCGTTGCTTAAACCTTGCGATCTACTGTGATTCAGAATTAATAATAGGCGCTGTAGCCATTTGGTTTGATTTTTTTGAGGTTTATATAGTACTCCTAAGAAAAGTGAATCTATGGTTGTTTGATCAATAGTATGTCTTTTTTCAAAAAATGCGTCATCTAATTCGTCAAAGTTGGCAGATAAAAGCCCTAACTTTTTGAATCCTTCAACAGCTGGTAGAGCACCTTCTTCTATCGAACATAAAAGGTCATATGCAGGTCTGTTTTCGGAGTATGTCCTTCCTTCTCTATAGTAAGGGGCAGTGGCTGATTTATAGCAGTCCTTATTTCTGTAGTAGTAATATCGAGTCGTTGCTAATAAAAAAATCACGTCCATATTACATTTAGACTTGATAGCCCATGATAGCAGAGTGAGGCCATCTAAACCCCTGACAAAGATATGGTTGTATTGAGGGATTGAGATTAATAAGTCAACAAGCTCGTAATTTCCACTCAAGCAAGCTAGGTGGACTATATTCAACTCCTCAAACCTGAAGGAATCGCCGCTGTGGTCGTTAATTGCTGTAAAGCCACCTAAAAGGCATTGAACAGTCTCCAATCTTCCGTTATGGGCTGCTAGCATTATTAGTGTGCAGTTGTTACGATGTCTTGGATATGTAAGCACTTCTTTTTGACGAATTTCAAGAAATAATTCTACAACTTGAACATCACCTTTTCTACAGGCATTTTGTAGTGCAGTGCTATGCTCATTGGCTTCAAAATCGATAGCTACATCTGCTTCGAGTAGTGATCTTAGAGCCAGAAATTGATGTTGTTCAGAGGTTGATTTTAATAACCGCTCAGCCCTTTCTTGTGATAAACACTCTGTTAGCAATTCTGATTTTACAGCACAAATGATGTCGACTTGAAATAGCTCTGGACTATCTTTAGGTAATTGCCCGTTTTCGAACAGTAATTCTAAGAATTGTTTCTTCTGTTCAATTGTGGCCAATTGCTTAAAAATTAATGATATTTGCTCCGAAGAAATTTCTGTGGGTATCGAGTGTGTCAACAATAGCTTAAAGTCTTCATCAGAATGTTTATTTATATAGGCTAGGAATTGTTTCTCACATCTGCGTATTTCAAATTCGTCAGTTGTTTTTTCCCAGTAGGCTAGTAATTCCCCCAAACTTGTTACTTTCTCTATAGTGTAATTAAATAAGGCATTCCGTAGTGTTGAATTAAGCTGCTTGAGTTCACATTGAGCAAGATCTGATAATGTCAAATGTCTAGCGGGCTCTTCACCTTGAGGAGTAGTATAATATTCAGTGAAATCTTCAGTGAATATCGTAACGCCACCACTTGAGTGGAGTGGACGATATGGCTGTAATGACGTTGCCAGTAGAGGTCTTATCTGATTAAATTTAGGCTTACCGAGATATAGCGGTGATATAGCTGCAGCAAGAGTATTGTAGCAACATTCTCGTGTATGCTCATCTACCTTCACACTAGCTTTGGAGGTAATTCCAAGCAGGCCTGTAAAAGATGTATCTTGTTTTATGAGCATTTCTGCTTGTTCAGAATAATCAAATAACTCAGCATGTAGTGTGCATATTTCTTCTAGCAATCTCTGCGACTGTAACTGTAGCTCTTCTAGCTTACCTTCTTTGGCTCGCTCTAATGTACAGATTGCCAAATGGGCTAAATGTCCATGTGCATAGGCTCTGTTAGGTAAGATTGTTTGTGGAAGCTGACAGAGCGCTGTTAACTTTATTTCCGTTGGGATGCCAGTGTCAGCCATTAGCTGGCAGAGTCGCTCTAACTGTGCTTCAGGTTTGCCATACATTAAGCTTAAGCAGTTAGCAGTATCATAAGAATTCATTTTGACCTGTTGATAACAACGACCAAAGTGACTTAGTCGGCTTATCATTTCTTTATTTAGCGATTTATTTTGCTCTAAAAACTCAAAAATGATTTCAAAATTAGGATCAACCGCTCTAAGGCTCGATCTTTCATCAGAGAGAGGGGGTTGTGACTTAACTTCAGAAGTGTAATCAGTAGCTTCGGGTTGGGTATAAGTTGTTAATTCGATATTAATTGCCATGGTAAACTTTCTTTAGATACTCTTGATAAAAGTCTACAACTTACATAGCCTGTCGTGTGAGGTAGGCGTTAATTTTAGATTAAACTTACTTTATATTTTAATAGGTTAGGTTCGTATGAGGATGCTTTTGAGGATTGAAATAAAGTGTCAATGACAATGTTCCTGTGCAACTAGAACATTGTCAAAAATGTAGAATGAATCATTGGTGAATCCAACCGATTCACAGAATCAGTCCATTTCACCACATAAATTAGTAATGAAGTCTTGTTTTATCTGATCGGTACTTCGGTCACTAGAGAGTAAAATATGAAGTTTAGCCAATGCTGCTTCAATCGTTAGACTTCCACCACTAATAACACCAGATGCCGCAAGTGCATTGCCTGTTGCATAACCTGCCATGTTAACGCGTCCTTGAAAACACTGGGTTAAATTGACCAATATGATACCGCGATCATTTGCTTCCTTAAGAAGTGAAAGGAGTTCTGGGCTTTCTGGAGCGTTTCCAACACCAAAACTTCTAATGATTAATGCCTTAACGGGTTGAAGTAGAATGTTATTAATCAACTCTACTGAAATTCCCGGATACAGCATCACAACCCCGATAGGTTGAGGTTGGATCTTCGTAACTTGAAGTGCAACGTTAGTTTCGATAATAGGTGAGTCAATGTGCTGACGGATTTTGATGCCTGCTTCCAGTAACACAGGAAAATTAGGAGAAGCAAAAGCATCAAAGCCGTCTGCGTGGGCTTTGGTCGTTCTGTTTCCTCTAAACAGCTTATTGTTAAAAAACAAACAAACTTCAGGAATAGGGTAGTTGGCAGCGATGTACAGCGCATTGAGCAAATTTGCTTGACCGTCAGAACGTAATTGAGCCAATGGGATCTGAGAGCCTGTCACAATAACGGGTTTTGTGAGCCCTTCAAACATAAATGATAAGGCTGAAGAGGTATAAGCCATGGTATCGGTGCCATGTAAAATCACAAAGCCATCATAATTATCATAATTTGCTTTGATATCATCAGCTATCATTTGCCAATCGGATGGCATCATATTTGAAGAGTCAATCAGTGGACTGTATTCATTAATTGTGAAATCAGGCATTTCCTGATGATAAAACTCAGGCATGTTCTCAACACATTGTGTTAAAAAACCAGCGACAGGGACATATCCCTGCTCAGTTTGTTGCATGCCTATTGTGCCACCTGTGTATGCAACGTAAATTGACTTCTTGCCCATAGCTCTTTTTTATAAAGTAAACATTATTGTGATCTTACTATCTGAAAACAAAAAAGGGCAACCGAAGTTCCCCTTTTTCTATCGTATCAATGTAACAATGTTATTGAGAGCACTGCTCGCAAAGCATATATAAATGGTTCGGGTCATTGAACTGTTTCAGTGACTTGGCGACATCTTCAACTTGAAGTAATAAGCTATCAACAGGAGACTGAGACTGTGTCGCTTGTGGTAAATATACCGAAACGTGAGCGAACATTTCTTGAATTAGTGTCTCTTCAGGGCTGAGTTCTTGTTGAATGACTTCAGTATGATAATTATCTAAGTTCGCTAATTCTGCTGCTTTAGTAACGGCTTGGTCCATGTCACCAATCGCATCAACTAGGCCTAGTTTAAGAGCTTTGTTTCCGCTCCAAACTCGACCTTGTGCAATGTTATCCACTTGTTTGAGTGACATATGACGTTCATTGGCAACCAAAGAGATAAATTTATGGTAACCATGCTCAACTTTCTTTTGGATCACTCGCGATACATCTGGAGTAATGCCTCTTACCGCAGATAAACCAGCCCATTCAGATGTCGAAACACCATCTGCATGTATACCCAAGTACGATAGTGAATCCTCAAAAGTATTAAACATACCAAAGATCCCAATCGAGCCTGTTAGCGTAGTTGGAGTGGCATAGATATAATTGGCACTGGCTGAAATCCAATAGCCACCAGATGCCGCATAACTTCCCATGCTTACAACAACAGGTTTACCCGCTTTTTTTAATTCTACAATCTGTTGACGGATTTGCTCTGAAGCAAATGCGCTACCACCAGGGCTGTCCACTCGCAATACTACAGCTTTAACACTGTCATCAAAACGTGCTTTACGCAGAAGTTTAGATGTACTTACACCACCAATATTTCCCGCCTTTTGGCTTCCGTCTAGAATAACCCCTTTGGCAACGATGATAGCAACGGTATCACCAGTATTGAAAGAATGAGTAGGTTTAACCAGTTTTAAATAATCCTGTAGATCAATCTGTTTGAAGCTCTGACCAGTATTCGATTGTCCCACTTCATTGATCATTTTGCTTCGGAACTGATCGATAGTCACTAACTCATCAACAAGCTTTCTCTTTAACGCTAATTTTGCGTCATCATCGCCAGCGTTATTAAGCGCTGTTAAATAAGCTTTAGGTTCAAGTAGCACTTGGTTTGTTTGAATATTTCTATTTTTTGCAACGATAGCAGTATAGCTACTCCAAATGTCGTTTAAGAGTGCTTTGTTGGCTTCTTTGGCCTCTGGTGACATATCATCACGCAAGAAGGGCTCAACGGCAGATTTAAATGTACCGACACGGAAAACATGAGTTTTAATTTTAAGTTTTTCAAAAGCTGACTTGTAATATAGGCGGTACCTTCCAAGTCCCTCCAAAGCAACGGTTCCTTGAGGATTTAAATAAATTTTATCTGCGTAAGAAGCAAGTAAATACTGCTGCTGATCGAAGTAATTCCCGAAAGTTACAATGGATTTACCAGAGTCTTTAAATTTCTGAAGCGCTTGGCCGATAGATTCAAGTTTGCTTGTTTCAGCGTAATCAAAGTTTGATAAATCTAATACTAGAGTTTTAATGCGTTTATCATGGGCCGCAGAGTCAATGGCATATAAAATGTTGGCCAATAAGGTTTCAGATTGCTTGGTCTGTCCTCGGCTTTCTGCGATGATCGTTTCGATTGGATCAACATAATGCTTTTGGTCGACAACGCGACCGTTTATATCTAATACCAATGCACTATCTGGGGCAAGGTAGACTTTTTCTTCGGTTGCAACAGCAGCAATGATGCCTATCAATGCAATGAAAAGGAAAAAGAAAAATACCAAGTTTAAGATAAATTGGCGCGTAAAATTTATCACTTTCCATATAAATTTAAACGTGCTCTTGACTGCAGAAGGTTGTGCTGAAGACATACCCACTCCCTTTGATTCGAATATGATTTCATGCTACCTGAATCATCAAAGAATTTCTAAAGAGAATTGTAACTGTTTTTAATAATACTAATAGGTACTTGAGGAAACCTGACGAAGGCATTAAGTTATCCTTACTATAAATATTAAAAAGGTGGCCAGATGCAATACCCTCATATTTTTAAACCTTTAGATCTAGGCTTCACAAAATTAAAAAATAGAGTGTTAATGGGCTCAATGCATACTGGGCTTGAAGAGCAAAAAGGCGGCTTCGAAAAACTGGCTCAATTTTATCAAGAAAGGGCAGAGGGTGGCGTTGGATTGATAGTCACAGGTGGTATAGCACCTAATTTTTGTGGTAGGGCTTATCCTTTTGCTGCTGAGTTAAGTAGTGGTTTTCAACTTTCTAAGCATCGATTGATTACAGACGCTGTTCATAAAACAGATACTAAAATTTGCATGCAAATTCTCCATACTGGTAGGTATGCTTATCATCCTTTTGCTGTCGCTCCTAGTCGTATTAAGGCACCCATTAGCCGTTTTACACCATGGAAATTAACAAAGTGGTGGATTCGCTCGACGATTAAGGATTTTATTAGATGTGCCAGTTTAGCCCAGCAAGCAGGTTATGATGGTGTCGAAGTGATGGGATCTGAAGGCTATCTTATCAATCAATTTATCAGTAAAAGAACCAATAAAAGAGCTGATGAATGGGGCGGGAGCTTTGAAAACCGATGTAGTTTAGCCTTGGATATTGTAAAAGGGATAAGGGAAAAACTGGGTACAGACTTTATCATTATTTTTCGACTTTCAATGTTGGACTTGGTTGAGGAAGGGTCAACATGGGATGAAGTGATTCAACTTGCGAAATGGTTGGAAGAAGCTGGCGTGACGATCATCAATACCGGAATTGGTTGGCACGAAGCTCGAATTCCGACTATCGCCTCTAGCGTACCGAGAGCAGCATTCTCATGGGTTACGGCAAAATTAAAAGGTGAAGTATCCATACCTTTAGTGGCAACTAATCGCATTAATACACCTGAAGTTGCTGAGAATATATTAAAAAGTGGACAAGCAGATATGGTTTCTATGGCAAGGCCATTCTTAGCTGATGCTGACTTTGTAAATAAGGCAGAAGCAGGTACTCCTGAACTGATAAATACTTGTATTGGCTGTAATCAGGCGTGTTTAGATCATGCTTTTGAATTAAAGCGTGTTACTTGTCTCGTCAATCCAAGGGCTTGTTTTGAAACTGAACTGAATTTTGAACCTTCGTCAAACCCTAAACGTATCGCTGTTGTTGGGGCAGGACCAGCAGGACTGGCTTTTAGTATCTACGCAGCACAACGAGGTCATAAAGTCGTGTTATTTGAAGCTAACAGTGAAGTTGGTGGTCAATTTAATCTTGCTAGGAAAGTTCCAGGTAAGGAAGAATTCAACGAAACAATCAGGTATTTTCTAGCCCAAATTGATAAGTTGAATATTGATTTAAGATTAAATACGCATTTTAACCCTGAAACTGAACATGATTTTGATAAATACATTTTGGCATCAGGTGTAAAACCAAGAGAGATCCCTCTTGAAGGTATCGAGCATCCATCAGTGATCAGTTATCAAAAGCTGTTAATTGAGCAGCCGGTTTTAGGACATCGCATTGCAATTATCGGCGCTGGTGGAATTGGATTTGATATCGCTCATTATTTATTAGAACCAAAATCCAAAACGCTAAATAAAGAGTCTTGGCTTTCCCGCTGGGGCATTGATCAAAACCACCGTTCTGCAGGTGGGTTAATGGTTGAGAATGACTCAGACATTACAGCAAAACAGGTTTATTTATTACAACGAAAAAACGAAAAAGTAGGTAAGAATTTAGGAAAGACCACAGGCTGGATTCATCGTAGTGAACTAAAGCATCACAATGTTATTAGCAAAACAGGTGTCAGTTATCAAAAAGTTGATGATGATGGACTTCATATTTCTATTAATGGTGTTGATGAAGTTCTAGATGTTGACAATATTGTGATTTGCGCAGGTCAAGAATCAAATCTTGAGCTGAGTCAGCAGTTAGAACAATTAGGTAGAGAAGTTGAAATAATTGGTGGTGCAGCTGAAGCTGGAGAACTTGATGCTAAAAGAGCAATCAGACAAGGCGCTGAACTGGCTGCTGTTATTTAATGCGATATGCTAAAGGTCACATTAACAGTATCTTATCGTTGAGAAGTTTATTTTAAAAATATAGGTTAGGGCACGCGTTAGCGATCACACTTTATCTGAGTTTTTTATGCGAAATATTACAATTTGTTCAATTTTAATTTTAACAGGCTGTGTATCTGTTCCTACGTACAAATCAAAGTCAACATATCAACAAGCACAAACAAGTTGCATTCAAAAGACAGCGTTAAGTGTGAATGATCATACTATACAAAGGCTAAACTTAGTTAATTTGAAACGACTTAATAAAAAGTATTTTGAAATTAATAATAAGACATGTCAGTTAGTGAATTATGGAGACTACAAATCAGCGAGTATCGCGTTTGAATTAAATGAAAAGCGTAATAACACACTGGTCATCAACAGTCAGGTTGTAAAATCAAAAGACAAGAAGTTTTATCTCTTTTACCCAGTTATTACCACTTTGGACTCTAAGTACGAAAAAATCCAAGAGATCCTCCCTAAATATGAATTTCAATTTAAGGATAATGTACTCACCAATACATTTAAATTACCGGAAAGTACTAAGTATATTTTGGTTCACACTAAGCCGGAATTTACTGGAATGACATTTGATGAATCAACAGTACGTTATGAAAGTGCAAATAAATTATCTGGGTTAGCAGTAGCGTTAGCCGTGGTCGGTGGGGCTGCTGGAGGAGCAGTGGGTGGCGCTATTAATGCCGATAACTCCTATGTTCAGCAGAGAAGTGATACTTTTACATTTTCAAATGCTGGTGCGATAAAAGTGATGGACTAAATATTATTAGTCTTCAACATTTAGTGGTGCTTGAGTATTTGCTGCTAAGTCTAGATCTAAGTCTTCTTGCGGCTTACAGCAACAAGGAAGGCATTCATCTTCTTCAAGTACGGCCAAGGGCTCTTGAATATAATTTACCGTGCCACTAATAACTTTAGTCTTACAAGAGCCGCAAAAACCATTGCGGCATTCAGAGAATATATCAATTTGTTTTTCTTCTAATGCTTCAAGTAGAGTGGCCTGTTTATCAAACAATAAAACAGGCTTACCTTGCAGATAAACAATTGGCGCTTTTTTGAAATTCATTACAAATCGAAATCTTCAAATTCACTTTCGTCAATTGATGCGTCGATTTGGCCAACTAAATAAGATGACACTTCAACTTCTTGGGGTGCTACCTGAACTGCATCACTTTCTAGCCAGTTTTTCATCCATGGTAATGGATTTGAACTTTCAGAGTAGGGTTGCGCAAGACCAACGGCTTTCATACGTTGGTTTGTTATGTATTCTACATACTGACAAAGAATTTCTTTGTTCATACCAATCATAGAACCGTCTTTGAACAGGTATTCTGCCCATTCTTTTTCTTGCTCTGCGGCTTTGTAGAATAAATCATAAGCTTCTTGCTGACATTCAGCTGCAATTTCTGCCATTTCTGGATCATCTTTACCAGATTGCATTAGGTTAAGAATGTGCTGTGTGCCATTTAAGTGCAAAGCTTCGTCACGGGCAATCAAACGAATAATTTTAGCGTTACCTTCCATCAGTTTACGTTCTGCAAAAGCAAATGAACATGCAAAGCTTACGTAGAAACGAATGGCTTCTAGAGCATTCACTGACATCATACACAGGTAGAGCTTTTTCTTAAGGACTCTTAAATTGACGGTAAAAGTTTTACCATCGACAGTGTGAGTACCTGCACCGAACAACTCGTAAATTTGAGTAAGCTTGATTAAGTCATCGTAAAATTCAGAAATATCAGTAGCACGTTTTAAAATCTCTTCATTTACAACAATATCATCGAATACGGTCGAAGGATCATTAACGATGTTACGAATGATATGAGTATATGAGCGGCTATGGATGGTTTCAGAGAATGACCATGTTTCAATCCAAGTTTCTAACTCAGGAATTGAGACTAATGGCAAAAATGCCACATTTGGCGAGCGCCCTTGAATTGAATCAAGTAGGGTTTGGTACTTCAGGTTTGAGATGAAGATGTGCTTTTCATGATCCGGTAATGCAGCATAATCGATTTTATCACGACTAACATCAACTTCCTCTGGGCGCCAGAAAAAAGATAACTGCTTTTCTATAAGTTTTTCAAAAACTTCATATTTTTGTTGGTCATAACGAGCAACATTGACCGGTTGACCAAAAAACATTGGTTCTTTGGTTGCATCGTTGGGTTGTTGACAAAAAGTTGAATAAGCCATGTTGTAATACTCTGCACTCTAAAAGGGGACGAAACGTCCCCAGATTAATCCTATTAATGAAATGTAAGATTAAATCTTACACGCACCGCCTGCGCATCCATCATCCTCTTCTTCAACACTGGTTATATCATCCAGTTGATCTGAGGCTCCATCTCGAGTGTTATGATAATATAAAGTCTTCACTCCAAGCTTGTATGCAGTCAATAAATCTTTCAATAATGTCTGCATTGGGACTTTGGCATCACTAAATTTGGTTGGGTCATAGTTAGTATTTGCGGAAATTGCTTGGTCGACAAACTTTTGCATGATTCCCACTAACTCAAGATAACCTTGATTTCCATCCATGTTCCAAAGTAGTTCGTATCTGTCTTTTAGCTTATCAAAATCAGGTACAACTTGTTTTAGTTGTCCATCTTTACTTGCTTTAATGCTGATCAAACCACGCGGAGGTTCAATACCATTTGTAGCATTTGAGATTTGTGAAGACGTCTCTGATGGCATTAATGCAGACAGGGTAGAGTTACGTAAACCATACTGCTGTATATCACTACGTAACGATTCCCAATCTAGGTGCAATGGCTCGTTACAGATCTTATCTAGGTCTTTTTTGTAGGTATCAATCGGTAAGATACCTTTCGAATACGTAGTCTCATTGAATAACGGACATGCACCATATTCTTTAGCCAAATTCATTGAAGCTTTTAATAAGTAGTACTGAATCGCTTCAAATGTTTTGTGAGTAAGACCGTTGGCACTACCATCCGAATATTTCAACCCGTTCTTCGCAATATAGTTAGCGAAGTTAATCACACCAATACCTAATGTACGGCGATTCATTGAAGAAAGTTCAGCGGCTTTGATTGGGTAATCTTGATAATCAAGTAAATTATCTAGAGCACGAACGGCAAGATCAGAAAGCTCTTCAAGTTCGTCTAGATTTTCGATAGCACCTAAGTTCAATGCCGAAAGAGTACAAAGTGCAATTTCGCCGTTTGGATCATTGATGTCAGTTAACGGTTTAGTTGGTAATGCAATCTCTAAACAAAGGTTAGATTGACGTACAGGTGCAACTTTCGAGTCAAATGGGCTGTGAGTATTACAGTGATCCACGTTTTGGATATAAATACGACCTGTTGATGCACGCTCTTGCATCAATAAAGAGAACAACTCAGCCGCTTTAATATTTTGACGTTTGATACTGCTGTCGTTTTCGTATTGAAGATATAAACGCTCAAACTCAGTTTGATCTTCAAAAAATGCATCGTAAAGACCAGGAACGTCAGAAGGACTAAACAGTGAAATGTCTTGGCCTTTAATCAAACGCTGATACATCACTTTGTTTACTTGAACACCGTAATCAAGGTGACGGATACGGTTATCTTCTACACCACGGTTGTTTTTAAGAACAAGTAAAGACTCAACTTCAAGATGCCAAATTGGATAGAACAGCGTAGCTGCTCCACCACGAACACCACCTTGCGAGCATGACTTAACCGCGGTTTGGAAGTGCTTATAGAAAGGAATACAACCAGTGTGGAATGCTTCACCGCCACGGATTGGACTACCTAATGCACGAATGCGACCAGCATTAATACCAATACCAGCACGCTGACTAACGTATTTAACGATTGCAGATGAAGTGGCGTTGATTGAATCTAGGCTATCATCACACTCGATCAGTACACATGAACTGAACTGACGAGTAGGCGTACGTACACCAGCCATGATTGGTGTTGGTAAAGATATTTTGAATTTAGAAGTTGCATCATAAAAACGTTTAATGTGATCTAAACGCGTTTCTTTCGGGTAGCGAGAGAATAAGCATGCTGCTACCAAAATATACAAAAACTGCGCGCTTTCATAAACTTCACCAGATACACGGTTTTGTACCAGATACTTACCTTCTAACTGCTTTACAGCAGCATAAGAGAAGGTCATATCACGCCAGTGATCTATGTAAGAATCCATAGTATCAATTTCATCCTTGCTATAGTCTTCAAGGATGTGATTGTCGTATTTACCTAACTCAATAAGTTTAGTGACATGGTCATATAGCTTTGGCGGTTCAAATTGACCAAAGGCTTTCTTTCGTAAATGGAAAACAGCTAAACGAGCAGCTAAAAACTGGTAATCAGGTGACTGTGGAGAAATTAAATCTGCAGCGGCCTTGATGATGGTTTCATGAATCGCTTCAGTCGGAATACCGTTATAAAATTGAAGGTGTGAGCGAAGTTCTACTTCGGATACAGATACATTGTTAAGCCCTTCGGCTGCCCATGTGATCACGCGGTGGATTTTTTCGAGATCGATCGTTTCTCTCTCACCACTACGTTTTGTAACTGTCATATTGCTGTTCATTGAAGATAAGCCTTGTCTATATATCGTCAGCAACTACTGCTGAGTTGTTCATGTAATACAATCGAATCATGACAACCCTTGGCTAGGCAAGGTGAAGTCTTAATTTGTTTATTTTGCAGGCAAATTGTAGTGTAGCGATTGTTATTAATACACAAGATATAGTGTTTATTATGTTGTTACCTACAAGATAGTGAGGTTAGTTGGATTTTGCAAGATGTATATCTTGTGGATAACTTGAGGGTAAAATTGAGGTTAGTAATAGCTAACCATAGAAGCATTTTTATTAAAACCTATATCACCGCAAGGTGAATATATGAACGGCAAAATTTTCTTCCTTAAGGGTTAACAAATTGTTAAAAACAATATTTTATAAATTGAACAATTGTAAAAGTTCATTGGGATCGTTTAAGGTTCGATCAGCGTTCCAATTTTCTAAGCAGTCATCTGAATGTAAATAACCCCATGCCGCAATGGCTGATTTCATACCAGCATTATGTGCCGCACTTATATCTGTTTGAGAATCTCCAACATAAATGATTTCATTTGCAGGTAGACTCAGCTGCTGAGCCGCAAGCAGCATCGGCTGGGGATTTGGTTTAGAGTGAATAGTAGAGTCACCTGAAACCAGTGTTTTGACATTACTCAAGGACTGACATTGTTTCACCAGTGGTCGTGCAAACTTTGCTGCTTTGTTGGTGACGATGCCATATGTGTAACCGTGCAAGTCTAGCTTTTTTAATAACTCTATGATGCCGTCAAAAGTATCGGTTTTTTCTCCGTTGACACGTTGATAATGCGACAACATGGCCTGTTGGACTTCCCGTTGGACATCAAGTGTTTGATTGGGAATCGCATCTTGGCATATTACTAAACTACCTCGTGATATCGTTTGCTTAACTTGAGACTCTGAAACTTGAGCAAAACCATGATCGGTTAAACTGAGATTCAGAGCATACGTTAGGTCTTTAGCTGTATCGAGTAAAGTACCGTCGAGATCAAATAAAATCCCTTTTATTTTTTCTGACATTATTTAACCTTTTGACAAGCAATCATATAGTTAACATCGAGCTTATTGGTATATGAAAAAATTTGAGTGATTGGATTATATTTAGTTCCAATAGCATCAAAACATTGCAGCTCGGTTTGTTCTACTAATTTAATCAACTCGGAAGGACGGATAAATTTACTGTGGTCATGTGTGCCAACCGGAAGCATTTTTAATACGTATTCAGCGCCAACAATCGCTTGAATGTATGACATGAGATTACGGTTGATGGTAGAGAAAAAAGCATAGCCGTCTTTTTTGACCATATCGCAACAAGCTTGAATCACAGAGAGTGGATCTGGAACATGCTCCAGCATTTCCATACAAGTTACAACATCATAATGTTCACGGTGCTCATCGCGATGAGATTCTGCTGTTTGTTGTAAGTAATTGACAGTAACACCAGATTCCAATGCATGTAATCGAGCAACTTCTAATGGTTCTGTTCCCATATCTAACCCAGAAACATTAGCGCCTAGCTTAGCCATGCTTTCAGATAAAATTCCGCCACCACAGCCAACATCCAGTACTTGTTTACCAAATAATCCTTGGCTTTTTTCATCGATATAATTAAGACGAAGTGGATTCATTTGATGAAGAGGCTTAAATTCACCATTTGGATCCCACCATGTAGCAGCCATACTTTCAAACTTAGCGATTTCTTGTTTATCTACATTTAAATTGTCTTGCATACTCAATTGCCAAATATCCGGCTAAAAATTAGTTGCGATTATATAACGAATAATAACTTTAGCTATGTGATTAATTTATCAATCGCTTAAAAAAAGTGCTAACAATCAGTCATTTTTTGATTAGTATTAATGTTTGATATCAAGGTTGCTCAAATAAAAGTTCGTTATATCACAGGCTTCAAAAGCAATTGGGTTTGTAAGTGTTTAAATGCTGTTTAAACAAAATTAGATTGCAGTGGCGGCTTCAAATAACTGTGTTAGAATGTTAAATCAATTTTTTTGGGCTCGAATGGACACGGAATCATAGTGTCGTCAGCAATTTTCAGGAGAGCGAGCAGTTTATGACTGATCTGGCATCATCAATTTCGCCGATAAACATCGAGGATGAATTAAAAAATTCTTACCTTGATTATGCAATGAGCGTGATCGTAGGTAGGGCGCTGCCAGATGTACGTGATGGCTTAAAGCCTGTACATCGTCGCGTTCTATTCGCAATGAACGAGTTAAAAAACGACTATAACAAGCCTTATAAGAAGTCGGCTCGTGTTGTAGGTGACGTAATAGGTAAATATCACCCACATGGTGACTCAGCGGTTTACGATACCATTGTTCGTTTAGCTCAACCTTTCTCTATGCGTTACACCTTAGTTGATGGACAAGGTAACTTTGGTTCGGTAGATGGAGACGCTGCAGCAGCAATGCGTTATACCGAAATCCGCATGGAAAAACTGTCTCACCAATTATTGGCTGATTTAGATAAAGAGACCGTTGATTTTGTACCTAACTATGACGGTACAGAGCAAATTCCAGCCGTTTTACCTACTCGTATTCCAGCATTACTGGTTAATGGTTCTGCGGGTATTGCGGTTGGTATGGCAACGAACATTCCACCTCACAACTTAACTGAAGTGGTTCAAGGCTGCTTAGCATTAATTGATAACCCAGATGTCACCATTGATGAGTTAATGGAATACATACCGGGACCAGACTTCCCGACAGCAGCAACCATCAATGGTCGTAAGGGTATCATTGAAGCATATCGAACAGGTCGTGGTCGTGCGGTAATGCGTGCTCGTGCCGTTGTTGAAACTGATAACAATGGTAAAGAAACGATTATTGTTTCTGAAATTCCTTACCAAGTTAACAAAGCTAAGCTTATCGAGAAAATCGCTGAGTTAGTAAAAGACAAGCGTATCGAAGGTATCAGTGCTCTAAGAGATGAGTCTGATAAAGAAGGTATGCGTATTGTTATCGAAATCAAGCGTGGTGAAGTAGGCGAGGTTGTTCTAAATAATCTTTACGCACAAACGCAAATGCAGTGTTCTTTTGGTATCAATATGGTTGCCCTAAGTAATGGTCAACCTAAGATATTCAACCTAAAAGAAATGCTAGAAGCATTTGTTCTGCATCGTCGCGAAGTGGTAACTCGTCGTACCGTTTACGAATTACGCAAAGCCCGCGACCGTGCTCATATCCTTGAGTCATTAGCGATTGCACTGGCTAACATCGATCCTGTTATTGAGCTTATCAAAAACTCGCCAACGCCCAACGAAGCAAAAGCTAAGTTAATTGCGCAAGGTTGGGATTTGGGCAATGTTAAGTCGATGCTTGAAAAAGCAGGTGATGATGCAGCACGTCCAGAGTGGTTAGAGCCAGAGTACGGTATTCGCGATGGAAAATATTACTTAACTGAGCAACAAGCTCAAGCAATTCTTGAGCTTCGTTTACACCGTTTAACTGGTCTTGAACATGAAAAGATCTTAAACGAATACGAAGAGCTATTGGAATTCATCGCAGGCCTGTTGCACATTCTTCGCAGCCCAGAGCGCTTGATGGAAGTGATCAAAGAAGAGCTTGAAGTGGTTCTTGCTGATTTTGGTGACGAGCGTCGTACTGAAATCAATGCAAACGAAGTTGATATGAGCCTTGAAGACCTTATCAACGAAGAAGATGTAGTTGTAACTCTATCGCATCTTGGTTATGCCAAGTACCAGCCATTAACCGATTACCAAGCGCAACGTCGTGGTGGTAAAGGTAAAGCGGCAACTAAGGTTAAAGACGAAGACTTTGTTGAGAAGTTATTGGTGGCGAATACCCACGATACAATCTTGTGCTTCTCCGACAAAGGTAAGATGTACTGGTTGAAGGTTTATCAATTACCTCTTGCAAGTCGTACCGCACGTGGTCGCCCAATTGTTAACTTGTTACCACTCACCGATGAAGAGCGTATCACTGCAATTCTGCCTGTACGTGAGTACTCAGAAGATAAGTTCATCATCATGGCAACTGCACATGGTACAGTTAAGAAGACAGCACTGACTGCGTATAGTAATCCTCGTTCTAACGGTATTATTGCGGTTAACCTACGTGATGATGACGAGCTAATTGGTGTTGATATCACCAATGGTGATGATGAGATCATGTTGTTCTCGAACGAAGGTAAAGTGGTTCGCTTTGGTGAGAAAGTTCGTGATTCTGAAACTGGTGAAATCAGACGCGACCCAGAAACCGGTGAAGAAGTTTACTCATTAAGAGCGATGGGACGTACTGCAACCGGTGTCCGTGGTATTAAGCTTGAAGACGGACAAAAAGTAGTATCGCTAATCGTTCCTAAAGGCGATGGTGATATTCTGACAGTTACTGAAAATGGTTACGGTAAACGTACCATTCTAAGCGAATACCCAGCTAAGAGCCGTGCAACCAAAGGTGTTGTATCTATCAAGGTTAGCGAACGTAATGGTGAAGTTGTTGGCGCTGTTCAAGTGAACGAAAACGACGAAATCATGCTGATCAGCGACAAAGGTACATTAGTGCGAACTCCAGCTAGTGGCGTTTCGACCATCGGTCGTAACACGCAAGGTGTAACCATTATCCGTACTGCTGATGGCGAAAGCGTCGTTGGATTGCAGCGTATTGATGAAGTTCAGTGTGCAGACGATGAAGTCGAAGAGGCTATCGAAGAAGCCGCGGCTGAAGGTGCAACAGCGCAACCAACAGAAGAATAATCGGAAAGAACAGACTGAGCGCCTAAATGGCGCTCTTTTTTTAAGGAATGAAAGAGTGACGAAAACCTACAATTTTTGTGCTGGTCCTGCAATGATCCCAGAGCCTGTCATGCAAAAAGCGCAAGCAGAGTTAATTAATTGGAATGGCTTAGGTACTTCAGTTATGGAAGTAAGTCATAGAGATAAGCCTTTTCTAGCATTAGCTAAACAAGCCGAAGAAGATCTTCGTGAGCTAATGAACATTCCTGAAAATTATCATGTGTTCTTCATGCATGGTGGAGGAAGAGCTCAATTTGCGGCTGTTGTAAATAACTTTTTAGGAGAGCAAGGTAAAGCGCTATATCTGGTTTCTGGTCAATGGTCACATTTAGCTGCAGTTGAAGCAAAAAATTTAGTCGCTGAAGAACAAATTGAAACGCTTGATATTTCCAATTATCAAGATAAAGAGTCGACTAAATCAGTAACGCTACCAGACTTTTCTAATGACAAACGTGATTTTAGATATTTACACTATTGTCCAAATGAGACCGTGGATGGTATCGAGATTTTTGATGACATTGAATGCCCTTGGCCAGTAATTGCCGATATGTCTTCTAACATTCTTTCTAGAGAGATAGATGTATCAAAATTTGCAGTGATTTATGCAGGGGCACAAAAAAATATTGGGCCATCAGGTTTATCTATTGCGATAGTTCGTGATGATATGTTGCAATTGCCTAGCCTACCTCAGCCAACGATCTTTCATTATAAAGCGCAGCTTGAAACTAATTCTATGTATAACACTCCACCAACATTTGCTTGGTACTTGGCAGCTGAAGTATTCAAGTGGCTTAAAGATATTGGTGGTGTTTCATATATCGAAAAGCACAACAAAGAAAAAGCGGCATTACTTTATGATGTAATTGATAATTCCGATGACTTTTACAATGACGTAGCCTTAAATAATCGATCTTTAATGAACGTGACTTTCCATATGCATGATACCAATAGTGAAGCTAAGTTTTTGGCTGATGCTGAGAGTGAAGGCTTAGTTGCTCTGAAAGGACACCGCTTTGTCGGTGGCTTAAGAGCAAGTATCTATAATGCTATGTCCAAAGAAGGTGTTAAGGAATTGGTAAGGTTTATCGAAAAGTATTAAATAAAATAAACCTGTATACTCATCAGAATTCAGGTCTTTATCATTTACGGGATAAACCTGAATTTTTTATTTTTCATTGAACCATTATTCATTTTTAAAGCGTTGTAAGTTTTTAGCTTAAAACGGAACTGGTTTTGAATATCTCGAGTAACTAAGCATTTCTCTAAGTGTAAGTTGTAGTTAAGAGTATAATTTAGCGCTGCTTTATAACACTTCTGAAGTTTTGATGTTTGTTAAATTTGCTCTATACCTCTGAATACTTGGGTATTTATGAGGTGGGTTGTAACTTTCCTCTGTATAAATCTCCCTACTACGATAGGGTGAATCTAATACTTCTGGGGTGGGTTTTAATGTATGGAAAAGGTTTAAAGGTTTTAATGCTGCTATTATTTTTTTCTTATTGGGATCGAAATCCTCTCCTCTGGGGGGGGACCTTCTTGTCTTGATTTAACAGCATTAAGTATCCTACCCTCGGTAAAAATAAGGCTATAATGCATTCCGCCAATATAAGCAGGAACTCTATAAAACTCAGGAGATGGTTCCCATCCCCCGTCATATTTTTTTTGTTCACAAGATATATCATTAATTGTCAACTGACTGATTTGAGACTTAACAGTCTCAAGAATCTGTTGTGGTGAAAATGCTGCCATAGTATTTTGATTTAATCATGAATTATTGACCAATAATTACTCTTTACACCCAATTGTTACAAGGTAATTCTTTGAATTAATTCAAGATATACAGAAAGCGTTCAGGAAAGTGGGCTCTAATTTTTCCAAGCTCGAGTAATTTCGCGTCTCCCCATAGGCCCTTTACATTGATCCAGAGTGAAGCCTATCGACTTTAGATCACGCTTAAACTGACCGTTTGCACAATAGCTAACAAGTAAACCGTTCGGTTTTAAGGCTTCAAAACACTTTTCGAATAATTGCTTTTCCCAAGCATCTGGTTGCTTACTAGGGGCGAAAGCATCATAAAAAATTATATCTATTGAATTGGGTTCAAGCTTAGTTTCATGTAATTTTTGATTGAGTTTTTTAAGCTCAAAATTTTCAGTTATTTTAACTGTATTATTCCACTCACAGGTATGCAATTGCCGGAATAACTCCGGGTAGGGCTGAGCTAAGTTATCAGTGTAATTGAGTTGTAACGCAGTAGCTGCTGGAACTGGGAATGGTTCTAAACTTATATAATGAACTCTTGTATTACTATGAGTGCAATGCTGTAACGTTAACAATGCATTTAGACCTGTACCAAAACCAAATTCAAGAATAGTGATAGGGTCTCTCGAGTCACTTCTATTGCTAATGTAATATTCTAAGCCGCATTGAATATACACATATTGAGACTCAGTATGGGCACCATTATAGGCATGGTATGACTCTTCTAATGACGGGTTGATCAAAGTATGAGAACCATCTTTGGTGATGTGTAATTGTACTTCTTGCATTAATCCAATATAGGCTGACTTGATTTGGCTCATAGTGTAAATAACTGCGGATTGTTTTACAAAAATTCTCTTTGTGAAATCAGCTACGTTTCTCTTTATTTATTTGACTATTCATTAGACTGCAGAAATTTGTAGAAACTTGAATATCGACCAGAAAAGGAGTGCATTATTTCTGATCGATATGTTACTTACTTTTAGTTCAACGTGTTATTGGAAGCAAACTGTTGCTCCATTTTCTTTTGTGTGACGTGCAGACGCCAGAAAAATAGAACAGCTGCGGTTGTTAAACCTGCAATAAGTCCAATCCAAAAACCTTTCGCTCCCATGGCTGGAGCTAGTATATTTGTTTTGCCTAAAATATACCCAAGCGTTACACCCACACCCCAATATGAATTTAAGGTGATAAAAAAAGTAACTGTATTGTCTTTGTAGCCACGTAATGCCCCTGCTGCAACGACTTGTATTGCGTCTGAAATTTGATATAAGGCCGCCAAGCCCATAAGAGCAACGGCCATCTGTACAACAATAGGGTCATTATTGTAGATCAGAGCAATTCTTTCTTTGAACAAAAGGGTAATGATTGCAGTTATAACTGCCATCGATAAGCCGATTGTCAGACCAATTTTAGTCGCACTTTTTGAGAGTACTAGATTTTCACGTCCAACATAATAACCAACGCGAATAGATACAGCCATTCCGATGGATAGTGGCAGCATAAAGACTACCGAGGAAAAGTTAAGAGCAATTTGGTGGCTTGCAACAACGTTTGAGCCCAATGGTGCCAACATAAGAGCGATGACTGAAAATAAGCTGACTTCAAATAAGACAGATAAACCAATCGGTAAACCTAAAACGGTTAGACCTTTAATTGCAGTGAAATCAGGCTTATAGAATTGATGAAATAACTTAATTTGTTTGAATTTGGGATGAACATGAATGTAAACCGCCATACTTATCAGCATGCACCACATAACTAGGGCGGTGGCAACACCACATCCAGCGCCACCCATTGCAGGAGCACCCAAGTAACCATTGATAAAAATATAATTTACTGGAATGTTTATCAGTAAACCTATAAAGCCAATCATCATAGTCGGTAAGGTATATGAAATTCCTTCACTACAGCCTCTCAAGGTTTGGTAAAGCATAAAAGCTGGAGCCCCCACAAAACAGCATCAATATAGCCTTCAGCTAATAGTGATAGCTTGGGTTCAAGAGCCATTTTTGAGAGAATAAGCGAGGAAAAGCTTAAAGTAACCATGACCAGCACCGCACCGATTAGAGCAATGTAACCAGCCTGATGAATGAAAGGACGGATTTTTTCAGGCTTGTTGGCACCATGATGTCCTGCTACAACAGGGGTAAAGGCCATTAATATGCCTAGAATAAATAAAAAAGGCGGAAACCATAAACTGGTTCCAATTGCTACTGCCGCCATGTCAGTTGCACTAACTTGACCAGCCATAACGGTATCAGTAAATCCCATTAATGTTTGGGTTACTTGTGCGATAAAAATTGGAGCTGCGAGCTGAAGTAAACGCTTAGCTTGATACCCGAACCGATTCATTCAACCACCTTAATACTGAAGAGAATAATTAAATGTTCACAGGAATTGTACAAACGACAGCTGATGTTGTTTCGATTAAGAAACAACATGGCTTAAAGCAATTTGGGATCGCCATTAACCCTGAGTTTTGTGAGAACTTGTTAAGAGGTGCGAGTGTTGCCGTTAACGGTGTGTGTTTGACAGTTACCGAACAAACTCATGATAAGGTTTTTTTTGATGTAATGGAAGAAACATTAAGAGTAACGAATCTTGATGATTTAAAGGAAACTGACACTGTTAATATCGAACGCTCACTAGCTTTTGGTCATGAAATCGGTGGCCATATTTTATCAGGTCATATTCATACGCAAGCAAAGGTCATTTCAGTAGATAATACTGTTGATAATTGTAAATTAACATTAGAGGTTGATGCTCATTGGATGAAATACATCTTGTATAAAGGATTTATTGGTGTCAATGGGTGTAGTTTAACGGTGGGAAATCTTACTGAAAATACATTTGAACTGTATTTGATCCCTGAAACACTTAAGCTAACAAACTTAAGTGAAGCGGGATCGGGAACACTGTTTAATATAGAGATAGACTCTCAAACCCAAACTATCGTAGATACGGTAGAACGAGTACTGGCAGAGAAAAAACTAAGTTAAATATGCTCTTGCTTAAGCATAGGGTGCACGCTCATCCTATCCATAATCAATTTATTATGCCTATGAAATATTTCACTGCAAAGGCTATTAAGCATTTTGATATGCTGTTTTTGCAGATCTTCTGATATGTGTTGCATAAGAACTGCTTTAGCTTGAGCGCTATGTAATTGGTGGCTCATTGTTACTTCTGTTGCTGGCGAGCTATACATCGAAATATTTGTTGATGTAAGTGCTGCAAATACTACCACTTTTAACATCCTTGTTACCTCAGTATTTACATTTATAAGGACACTCTAACTTATTGAAAGGTTAGGGTGTTCAGAACAACTCCACTCATTTGTAGAACATTTAGAATAGAACAGATTTGTCACTTGTCTAATTAAAGCACAAAATTGAGGAAATAATTAATCTGGCATTGCTTGAAGGGTAGAGAATCCTTATCATAGACGCTCTTTTTATCATCGAAGGCCTACTTAGGCTCTGGTACTGACTAACGCTTTCGTTGAGTTTTTATTTATACAACCAAGTGGCCCTGCGTATGGGTCACCACTGGAAAGGAATATATATGCCTGTTATTACACTTCCTGATGGTAGCAAACGTGAGTTTGCTCAACCTGTCTCTACTTATGATGTTGCTGCTGATATTGGTCCTGGTCTTGCGAAAGCTTGTATCGCAGGTCGAGTTAATGGCGAACTTAAAGATGCTTGTGATGTGATTGATACTGATTCAGAACTCTCAATCATTACAGCCAAAGACGATGAGGGACTAGAAATTCTTCGTCACTCATGCGCACATTTATTGGGACATGCAATCAAACAATTGTGGCCAGATGTCAAAATGGCGATCGGTCCGGTTATCGATAATGGCTTTTATTATGATATCGATCTTGATCATAAATTAACTCAAGAAGATATTGATGCTCTTGAGAAGCGCATGCTTCAGCTAGCCAAAACTAACTATGACGTAGTTAAAAAGGTCGGCAGCTGGCAAATCGCGAGAGACACGTTTGAGGCTCGTGGCGAAACTTATAAGATGCAGATCCTTGACGAAAATATTAGTCAAGATTCGACGCCAGCGCTGTACCATCACGAAGAATACATCGATATGTGCCGTGGTCCACACGTACCAAATATGAAGTTCTGCCACCACTTTAAGCTAATGAGTGTTGCAGGTGCATACTGGCGTGGTGATTCAAATAACAAAATGTTGCAGCGTATCTATGGGACTGCTTGGGCTGATAAAAAAGCATTAAAAGCTTACCTAAATCGTTTAGAAGAAGCTGCAAAACGCGACCATCGTAAAATTGGTAAACAGCTTGATTTATATCACATGCAAGAAGAAGCGCCAGGCATGGTGTTTTGGCATAACGATGGCTGGAGCATTTTCCGCGAACTAGAAACGTTTGTTCGTACTAAATTAGTTGATTACGATTACGACGAAGTTAAAGGTCCCATGATCATGGACCGAGTACTTTGGGAGCGTTCTGGTCATTGGGATAAATATTCTGAGGCAATGTTTACGACTCATAGTGAAGCGCGTGATTACGCATTGAAGCCAATGAACTGCCCAGGCCACGTTCAAATTTTTAACCAAGGTTTGAAATCATACCGTGATTTACCATTGCGTATGGCTGAGTTTGGATGCTGTCACCGTAACGAACCATCTGGTTCACTTCACGGCTTGATGCGTGTACGTGGCTTTACTCAAGATGATGCACATGTATTCTGTACCGATGATCAAGTGCAGCAGGAAGTCAGTAAGTGTATCAAGATGGTATACGACACTTATTCAACTTTCGGCTTTAAAGACATTGTTGTTAAGCTTTCTACTCGCCCAGAAAAACGTATCGGTGATGATGATATGTGGGACAGAGCTGAAGAAGCGTTAAAACAAGCTTTAGCTAACAATAATATCGAATACGGTATTCTAGAAGGTGAAGGTGCGTTCTATGGTCCTAAGATCGAGTTCACACTTCACGACTGTTTAGATCGTGCTTGGCAGTGCGGCACTGTACAATTGGATTACGCGTTACCATCTCGTTTAGGTGCAACTTATGTAGCTGAAGATGGTAGTCGTCAAACTCCGGTAATGATTCACCGTGCTATTTTAGGATCATTGGAGCGTTTCATCGGTATTCTAATTGAAGAATACGCGGGTCGATTCCCAACTTGGCTTGCACCAACCCAAGCTGTTGTGATGAATATCACGGATAAACAAGCCGATTATGTTCAAGAAGTAGTCGGATTATTCAAAAAGCAGGGTATTCGTGCATCAAGTGACTTGAGAAACGAAAAGATTGGCTTTAAAATACGCGAGCACACGTTACGACGTGTTCCTTATTTGCTGGTCGTTGGCGACCAAGAAATGGAAAATAGGGAAGTCGCGGTGCGAACTCGAGACGGAAAAGACTTAGGTAAGTTGAGTATTGATGCCTTTGCCGCTAAAATCCGTGAACAAATTTCGCTCCGTAGTCTAAATCTTTTGGAGGAATAAGTCATAAAGGCTAAAAGAACAGGTGGACGCAAAGACGCCGCCAATAGAATCAATGAAGAAATTACCGGTTTAACTGAAGTACGTGTTAACGGTGTGGATGGTGAACAACACGGCATCATGCACATTAGAGAAGCACAAGGTTTAGCTGACGAAGCTGGGTTAGATCTTGTAGAGATCAGCCCTAATGCTGAGCCTCCAGTATGCCGGATCATGGACTACGGAAAATTCTTGTTCGATAAGGCGAAAGCGCAAAAAGAACAGAAGAAAAAGCAAAAGCAGGTTCAGGTTAAGGAAGTTAAATTCCGTCCTGGAACTGATGAAAACGATTATCAGGTAAAACTACGCAACCTGACTCGTTTTCTAAACGATGGTGACAAAGCGAAAGTTACGCTGCGTTTCCGTGGCCGTGAAATGGCACACCAAAGCATCGGTATGGATCTTTTGAACCGTATTAAAGGTGATTTGGAAGAGATTGCAGTAGTGGAGTCTTTCCCGAAAATGGAAGGTCGCCAAGCTGTAATGGTGCTAGCGCCTAAAAAGAAATAAGTAGGGCAATTATTTAAAAGTAAATGAGGCTTTTATAAGTCTCATTTCGCCTTGCTATTTATTAACATTCCCAATGCGGAGTAGTATACAATGCCTAAGATGAAAACCGATAAGGGTGTTGCTAAGCGTTTTAAGAAAACTGCTAATGGTTTCAAGCGCAAGCAAGCTCACCTTCGTCACATTTTGACTAAGAAAAGCACTAAGCGTAAACGTCATCTACGTGCTAAGTGCCTTGTTGCTAAGTCTGACGTTCCAGCAATCGCGCGTCAATTACCATACGCTTAATTTAGGAGATTAGAAAATGCCAAGAGTTAAGCGTGGTGTAACCGCTCGTGCTCGTCACAAAAAAGTACTGAAACTTGCCAAAGGTTATTACGGAGCTCGTTCACGCGTTTATCGCGTAGCAGTTCAAGCTGTAACTAAAGCTGGTCAATATGCTTACCGTGACCGTCGTCAAAAGAAACGTCAATTCCGTCAACTATGGATTGCACGTATCAATGCAGCGTCTCGTCAAAATGGTCTATCTTACAGCCGTTTCATCAACGGTCTTAAGAAAGCGTCTATCGAAATCGATCGTAAGATTTTGGCAGACATCGCAGTATACGACAAAGTTGTTTTCGCAACTTTAGTTGAAAAAGCAAAAGACGCTCTAGCTAAGTAATTAGCAAAAGTTAATTTTGTTTTTTGTCTCAAAGCCTCAGTTTACTGAGGCTTTGTTCGTTTTGAATTCTAATAATTCCAACTCTACCAGTTACACGTATAGTTTTATCTTTCAACCAATCCTTTATTTTCTAACTGTCACTTGAATAATCCTTTTTTAACTCAATATTGTTGTTAACATAAAAATAACAATGGAGTGTTTAATGCGCTTGGTAGTAAAAGCTAGATTAGTATTTCTTATCGTTGCAATTTTAGGGTATGGTTTAGGTGTGCAATTATTACCTGAACAACTTCAAAATTCTCAAGATTGGTTTGTATTCTACTGTATCAATTTGGTGTTTTTTGTTGTTTTACCTGCTGTTTACTGGTTTTGTATCATTAAACTAGGAAAGCAAAAGCTCTGGAAGATGTTAGTCATCTTTAGTTTGAGTGGATTGGTCGCCCGTTATTCTTTTCCGCAAGAATTTGCGTCATATTTTGAATTCATCTCTTATATTCGGTATCCCTTAATCGCCTTACTAATTATTGTCGAATTGTACATTATGGTAAGTGTTATTCGAGGTTTATGGTAAGCTAGGGGGGCTAAGGGGGATCCTAGAGTTACAGCTTTGAAAGTGATGGCTGGGAATAGAGAGTCAGAATGCGAGCCAACAACGTTTAAAGATAAAATTTTGATACAGGCAAAAGAGGGGAGGAATGAAGCTACAGATACACTGGCGCTGACTTTGGCTTCTGAACCAGCCAGTTGGTACTACGCAATACCTTACTTTTCAAAGAATCATACGCCAACAATTGCTCATTTAAATAGTAAAGCTGCAAAAGTAAGTAGCATGGTTTTAGTCGCTATATCATTAATTATATTGGCAACGTTAAGCTACTACCTTTTACTCGATTTTAGTGAACTTTTAGCGATTATCACGTGTTCACTGTTCCTTTATGGCATAGTTTTCTGTGTTGCGAATTACAGGGCTGCGAAGAACTATTCAATTTATATTCAAGATGATCACCTCGTCATTACGAAAGGACTTATTGGGATTATACGAGTTCCGCTGAAACATATAAAAGACGTTAAGATCAATGTTGATGTTGAGAGCAATGACTTGGTCTTAGGTAAAAAGTCAGAAGACAATGCAAAGCTAATCTTCAATCAGCCCCAATATATGGTACGTCCCGTTATTGCAACTAGAGTTAAAAATAACGAGCTGATTTGCGCTAATATATTCAGAGTCTTTTTGAGACCTTCATTAGTCTCAGCTCTATGATGAGGTATGCGCCAGACTGTCCTCACAAAGCGAAAAGCATTTTACATTGCTGTTTGGGGCAACAGGTCATCAGTCTGGTGGTCTAACCGTTGTGTCATCTTTTACTCTCACTGCAAATTTTGACTATATTCTGATTTCAAAAGACTTTTTATTGACTAAAACTGCCCAGGCTATACGGGCTATTTTGTTGGCTAATGCAACTACAGCAACGTTAAAAGGCTTTCGTTTTTTAAGGTTGATAAGCCATGAACCAAAGTATTTCTCTGCAGATTTATCTCGCCACAAAATAGACCTCGCACCATGGATGAATAGTGTTCTCAGCTCTTTATTTCCACGTTTTGATATTCCAAGTAATATGGTTTTTCCACCTGTAGAGTGCTGGAGGGGAACAAGCCCAATCCATGCTGCGAAATTTCGTCCATTTTTGAAGTCGCTTGGTTCACTAACAGATGATACACAAGCGCTTGCGACAACAGGACCTATGCCTGGGATACTTTGTAATTGTTTAACTTGCTCATTATCAGCAAGAATTCTCTCAACTTTATTCGCTTGTGATGCTATACGCTCATTAAGGTTCAGATAGTGTTCATGTAACTCTGTTAACTCAAAAACAATTAGGGGTGGAAGATGTTGATTCTTATCAGCTAGCCATTGAAACAGACCTTTCATAATAGAGTGTCCTTTTGGCAAACTTATCCCGAATTCAAGAAGAATTGAGCCTATTCTGTTCATGCATGCGGTTCGCTCTCTAATATACCCATTACGAATTTTTTGAATGGTCGAGATAACTTGAGCTGATTCTGTTTTTGGAGACGAGAACCTCATAGTTGGTCGAGAAGCGGCTTCAGCAATAGCATCGGCATCAATGAAATCATTTTTATTAGTTTTAACGTATGGCTTTACATATTGGGGAGGGATTAACTTAGCAGTATGTCCAAACTCAGAACATTTTCTCGCGAGCCAGTGAGAGCCGCCGCACGATTCCATAGCTATGATCACCGGCTCATGAAATGCCAAAAATTCGAGTAGCTTTTGGCGAGTAAGCTTTTTCTTAAATAACCGTTGACCAGATTGGTCATGGCCAACTAAATGAAAAGAGTTTTTACCTAAGTCGATTCCAATAATGTGTGGAGTATTCATTTGGCACTTCCTTTAAAGGCTACATCAGTTGCAGTTTAACTGTATGCAGGGAGGGACGTACCATCTCATTAAGTATTATGGAATGATGGGTAGTATTGTTGAAGAGGTATCTGAAATAGTTATTTCAGTTGAATCAGCAGAAACATTGAAGAAAAATTTGATTAAAAGTTCTTAAATGACTTTGTAAAAAAGGGAGAACAATGTTCTCCCCTTAATAGAAAATGAGAGTAATTATAAAGAAATATTACACTTTTAAGCCAACAAGTAGTTGATCAAGCTGCTCTGCTGTAGCAAATAAGTCATCACATCCTACGACAGCATTTTTCGCAGAGCTCTCCACATCATGTGACTGATTACGAATTTCCATCAAGTTACTGGCGACTTCGTTTACAGTAGCAGATTGTTCTTCAGCAGAGCTTGCAATTAGTACGCTCATATCGAGTACATTATCACTCTTATCTGCGATTGAAGTAAGATCTTCACCAGTTTTGATGATGCACTGTTTACCTTGTTCCGCTTGTTCTACCGTTCTAGCCATTACTTGGGTAAGGGCGCTCGCACCTTGCTGTAATGACTCGATCATAGATTTAATTTCAACGGTTGCTGATTGAGTTCGTCCAGCAAGGGTTCTTACTTCATCTGCTACAACCGCAAATCCTCGACCTTGTTCACCAGCTCTAGCGGCTTCAATGGCTGCGTTAAGTGCAAGTAAGTTGGTCTGTTCAGAAATAGCATTAATGGTTGTTACCACCTCATCAATACGAGATGCATTATCATTTAGCTCATGAACCGCATCTGATGCATTGGTAATATCCTGTGCAAGAGCGCCAACAACAGATACAGTACTGGAAATATCTTGAGAGCCGACGGTGATCTGATGATTGGTTTCTTGAGTCTCAGAAGCAGATTGTTCAGCATTTCTAGATACTTCTTTCACTGCTGCGGTCATTTCTTCCATCGCGGTTGCCAATGAATCTAGATGTTGGCGTTGATCTGCGGCTAAGCTTTTGCCTTGTTCAGCACCGGCACGAAAATCGATCACAACATCACGGATTTTCGTCGTGGCTGCCATTAATTGCTGTACTAAGTTGTGCTGACGTTCAACTAAAGAATCAATGCTCACGGCTAAGATACTAAATTCATCTGGAACAACATGGAAGTTTAAACGCTGAGTTAAGTCGCCTTTGGCAGCTGTATCAAGTGCTTTGACAGTTGTGTATAGTGCACCACGGATGAATGTTGAGATGTAATAAATCGAAACTATGACAAAAAGTACACATAAAGCTGCTATGAAATAAATATATTGAATGTGCTCTAATAAGTTTTGGCTTTCAACATCAAGAGTTTTTACAAGTGCTTTTTGATTCGTTGAAACTTTACTAACAGCCGTATTTCCTACAACGCCACCGCCTGAACGAGCAATCCCTTTTTGCTCATGAGATAGATTTGCAACATCGATTAATCGTCCTTCGATGTTTAGCTTTGATAGTGAGTCAAGTTCTACTGCTTGTATGATTTTTAGCTGCTGATTCAGTGACTCAACCTGATTTTCAAGGTATCGCTCAATATGGGCATTATTCACTTGAACGCTCATGATATAAGTCAGAATAATTAACGGCAATACTGCAAAAATTGCCAAAGCAATGAACTTCTGTCTTACGGTCATTTGAATTAACAGTCCGTCAATCCAACGAAATTTTACTTCTTTCATAAATATCTTATCCGCTATAAGTACAAGGGATTTGTGGCTAGACACACAGTTTAATCGACCGTTAGAGACAAAGCTTAACTAACAATTTGGTATTTGTGATCTGAGTGGTGCATTTGTAGTCTAAATGTTTGTATTGTTATATATATCCGACAATTTAAGGGCCGAATTTGTGTGTAAAAAAACAGTATTTTTCATAATTATCTAAAGTCATGTGATCCGAGAATATTCTTATTCCTAAATCAGTTTTTGTATTCCTACGATTTTACAAAGAAAAAAAGGCATAGCCCCTAGTCAAAAACGCTGTGATAACGTAAAATTTTCCTTTTTTTATATCCGTCAATATGTATGTTTTCACTAGGATTAGAATCTTTTCTAAATCCTAGTTTTGGTATGCAGTGGAATCTACAATGCAACAACTAACAGACATCGTATCTAAAGCCTTAGAAGTGATTGAGCAAACCAACGACTTGAAAGCGTTGGATGACATTCGCGTTGATTTTCTAGGTAAAAAAGGCCAAATCACCGCAATGATGCGCATGATGGCAACCTTATCACCTGAAGAAAAACCAGCTTTTGGTCAAGCCGTCAATGACGCCAAACAAAGCGTTCAACGCGCTTTAAATTCAAAAATTGAGAACATTAAAGCTGAACAATTAGCGGAAAAGCTAAAAACAGAAAGCATTGATGTGACTCTTCCTGGGCGCAGCCTTGAACTAGGTGGCTTGCACCCAGTAACTCGCACGATTGAAAGAATTGAAACTTTCTTTGGTGAATTAGGCTTTAGCGTCAAGCAAGGCCCAGAGATTGAAGATGACTTTCATAACTTTGATGCATTGAATATCCCAGCACATCACCCAGCGCGTGCTGACCATGATACTTTCTATTTTAACCCGAAGTTAGTACTGCGAACTCAAACTTCAGGTGTTCAGATCCGTACCATGGAGCAAGAGCAACCGCCACTACGTATTATTTCTCCTGGTCGTGTTTACCGTAACGATTATGATCAAACTCATACGCCAATGTTCCATCAGGTGGAGGGTTTGATGGTTGATGAGCATGCTACTTTTGCTGAATTAAAAGGAATATTGCACGACTTTTTGCGTAACTTTTTCGAAGATGATTTAGAAGTGCGCTTCCGTCCATCTTACTTCCCATTCACTGAGCCTTCAGCAGAAGTCGATGTAAAAGGTAAGAATGGCTGGTTAGAGGTATTAGGTTGCGGCATGGTACATCCTAACGTATTAAGAAGCGTTGGCATTGACCCTGAAAAATACTCTGGTTTCGCATTTGGCATGGGCGTAGAGCGTCTGACTATGCTGCGTTATGGCGTGAACGACTTACGTTCATTCTTTGAAAACGATTTACGTTTCTTAAAGCAATTCAAATAACGGAGCAAAGATACAATGAAATTTAGTGAATCATGGCTTCGTGAGTGGGTTAATCCTGCTATTGACAGTGAAGCATTATCAGAACAAATCACCATGGCTGGTTTAGAAGTTGATGGCGTAGACCCAGTTGCTGAAGCGTTCAGTGGTGTTGTCGTTGGTGAAGTAGTTGAATGTGGTCAGCATCCAGATGCAGACAAACTACGTGTAACCAAAATCAACGTTGGTGAAGAAGAGCTAATTGATATCGTATGCGGCGCGCCAAATTGCCGTTTAGGTTTAAAAGTTGCGGTTGCAATGGTAGGTGCAAAACTACCTGGCGACTTTAAAATTAAGAAAGCGAAACTTCGTGGTCAACCGTCTTTCGGTATGCTTTGCTCATACACTGAGCTCGGTATTGATATTGAAAGTGACGGTATTATTGAGCTACCACAGGATGCACCAATCGGCAAAGACATCCGTGAATACTTAGATCTTAACGATAAAATCATTGATGTAGACCTTACAGCGAACCGTGCCGATTGTTTAGGTATGGTTGGTCTAGCTCGTGAAGTTGCAGTACTTAATCGTACTACAGCTAAAGAGCCAACTTGGGAAGCCGTTACTGCAACAGCTTCTGATAAACCAAGTGTTAATGTTACTGAATCAGCGGCTTGTCCACGTTATTTAGCTCGTAGCGTAAAAGGTATTAACGTAAAAGCGGAAACGCCTTTATGGATGCAAGAAAAATTACGCCGTAGTGGTATCCGCTCAATCGACCCAATCGTTGATGTAACTAACTATGTATTGATTGAATTTGGTCAACCGATGCACGCATTTGATGCGGCTAAAGTGGCAGGTGATATTCAAGTTCGTTACGGCAATGGTGAAGAAAAGTTGACTTTACTTGACGGCAATGAAATCACTGTGGCTAATGAAGCGCTGGTTATTGCTGATAACAATAGTCCTCTAGCATTAGCAGGTATTTTTGGTGGTGAAGCTTCAGGCGTTACTGCTGAGACTCAAGATATCATCCTTGAGTGTGCATTTTTTGCACCCATGGCAATCCGAGGTAAAGCTCGCCAATACGGTTTACACACTGATTCTTCACATCGATTTGAACGTGGTGTTGACCCACAAATTCAACACAAAGTGATGGATCGTGCCACTCGCCTGATTTTAGACATTTGCGGTGGTGAAGCCGGTGAGGTAGTAGAAGCGGTTGCTGAGCACGAATTGCCAACTGAAAACACGATTACACTTCGTCGTTCGCGCCTAGATAGCCGTTTAGGTCATCACATTGGTGATGCTGACGTAATGGAAATTCTACAGCTTTTAGGTTTCACTGTTGAAGAGAAAGACAATAGCTGGGAAGTGACCACTCGTACTTATCGTTTCGATATGGCTATCGAAGATGATTTGATTGAAGAAGTGGCTCGCATTTATGGTTATAACAATATTCCAAACACAGCACCGCAAGCGCGTTTGGTGATGTCTGATCATAAAGAAGCAAACTTACCACTACGTAAAGTGCGTCAAACGTTAATCACTCGTGGTTTCCAAGAGGCAATTACTTATAGCTTTGTAGATCCTAAACTGCAGCAACTGGTTCATCCACAAGCAAAAGTTATGGAGCTGCCAAATCCGATTTCTAGCGAAATGTCGGTAATGCGTTTGTCTATGTTCACGGGTCTTTTGACTACAGTGGCATACAACCAAAAACGTCAGCAAGGTCGCGTACGCTTGTTTGAAACAGGTTTACGTTTTGTGCCTGAAGAAAATGCAGAGTCTGGTGTTCGTCAACAACAAATGATCGGTGCCGTAATTGCGGGTAGCAATGTGGACGAACATTGGTCAATGGAAAGCAAAGCTGTTGATTTCTTCGATCTTAAAGGTGATTTAGAGGCGATTATAGGCTTGACAGCGGACGCTTCAGAATTTACTTTTAAAGCCTGTCAGCATTCTGCGCTACATCCGGGGCAATCTGCTGAAATACTAAGAAATGATCGAGTAATTGGCTATATCGGTGCAATTCATCCAAGCTTGGAAAAGCCTTTTGGCTTGAATGGAAAAACCATTGTTTTCGAAGTTGAATTAGATGCTTTGTTGCAACAGAAGATCCCTTCTGCACAAACTGTTTCTAAATTCCCTGCGAACAGACGTGATATTGCTGTTGTTGTAGATGACTCCATCTCAGCTGGAAATGTTGTTGATGCAATTCAAAAAGTAGGCGATAATCAGTTAGTTGGAGTAAACTTGTTCGACGTTTACCAAGGTAAAGGTATTGAGGAAGGCAAGAAGAGCTTAGCAATTGCACTGACATTACAAGACACTACTCGTACACTGGAAGAAAAAGAAATTACAGAGCAAGTTGATTCTATAGTTTCTGTTCTTAAAAAAGAGTTCAACGCATCGTTGAGGGATTAAAGTATGGCACTTACCAAAGCCGAAATGGCAGAACATCTTTTTGAAGAGCTTGGTATTAACAAGCGCCTAGCAAAAGAGATGGTAGAGTTGTTCTTCGAAGAAATTCGTGGTGCGCTCGAAAATGGTGAGCAGGTCAAGCTATCTGGCTTTGGCAATTTTGACCTTAGGGATAAGAATCAAAGACCGGGAAGGAATCCAAAAACGGGTGAAGATATTCCAATTTCTGCACGCAGGGTAGTCACATTCCGCCCTGGGCAAAAATTGAAAAGTCGCGTAGAAAAATCTAACGCGGCGAATTAACAGCCTTTTAAAAAGACCACCTACTCAGGTGGTCTTTCTCTTTTCATCACTTTTAATTTCATTAAACGCTGTTCTATTAGGCGTTTCACTTGAACTTTCTTTATCTATCACACTCTACATTAGGGTATAATTTATATTGATTTAGCTATAGAAAACATATTCTAGTAACAATTAATTTACATCGATTGGTTGAATTGTATAAACTAGAGTACTGTGCTCAAAAATAATTATAATAACTACAGCTGTAAGAGTGAGGAAGCCAGTTTGTCCTGCAAAAAAAATAAATATGATTGTGATTTTACTTGGGGACTTTTGCATCCCAAATTATGGCCTTCTTGGATTGGGATAGGAATTCTATTTTTAATCGGTTTTTTACCTGCCACAGCGAGAGAATTTATAGCACGAAGTCTTTGTGGGTTAGTTTATAAAATCTCAAGCAAACAAGTTAAAATTTGCAAAGCTAACCTCAACGCTTGTTTTCCTCAAAAATCTTCCGATGAAATTGAACTGTTAGTCAGAGAAAATATTGAGTATTTTTTAATGACCTTATTGGCTCAAGCTGAATTAATGTTGTGCAATAAGGATAAATTACAGAAATCGGTCTCTTTATCTGGACAGCAACATATAAAAAAAGCTCGTGATGAAGGAAAGCCAATTATTTTTATTTCTCCACATGTTTGGGGGCTAGAGCACGCTGGTTTAAGGTTGAGTGCAGAGTTACCCATGATGGCAATGACTAAAGCTCACCGAAATCCATTGTTTCAATGGCTGACGGTAAAAATAAGAAGTAGTCATGGTGGTCATGTTTATAAGCGTGAAGCAGGGCTACGTGCTATGATTTCGGCATTGAAAGAAGACAGAAGTTTTTTTTATTTACCCGATGAAGATCTAGGGCCAGAAAAAAGTGTTTTAGCGCCTTTTTTTAATACCACCAAAGCCACATTACCTGTGGTGGGTCGGCTGGCAAAGGCTGGTGACGCTGTCGTACTTCCTGTATGTGTTGGATATTCAAAAGAGAGCCATAGGTTTGAAGTTAAAGTGATGGAAGAATGTGATTTGGATCCCATCAAATGTAAGCAATCTGAAGCGCAGTGCCTAAATGATATGATAGAACGCTCTATTATGGCCCATCCTGAGCAATACATGTGGTGTTTAAAGGTGCTTAAAACTCGACCCGAGGGCGAAGCTAGATTGTATTAGTTATTGAATGAAGTATTATGTTTCAAACGAAAAAGTTAGGAACATAATAATGAAAAAGAGCTTATTAGCTTTAGCGCTTACAACCGCATTAGTTGGAGTCACTGCCTGCAGTGGCTCACACTCCTCAAATGAAGTTCAACACCCTCAACATTCACAAGTAAAAAGCCAAGCTTTCTCTGATTTTTCACAGCAATTTATTAATGACTTGTGGAAACAGTTTCCAACGTGGGCAACGTATAGCGGTTACCATAAATATGATGGTGAACTGGTTATACCAAATCAACAAAGTCGTACAAAAACATTGGCGTTTGTGCAAAAACAAAGAGATGCGCTTAAGCAGATTAAACTGTCGACCTTAACCATTAGTCAAACTATTGATTTCCGCTTGATTGAAAACGTACTCGATAAAATAGAATGGGGTATCAATAATGGCAAAGCGTGGCAGTGGAATCCTGCACAATATAATGTTGCTGGTGGTTTTGCCCAAATTATCAACGAAGATTTTGCGCCTCTAGATCAAAGATTAAAATCAGTTCTTAACAGGATGCAATATATAGCAGCGTATTACAAAGCGGCTAAAGGAAATATCTCTAATCCTACGCTTGAACATACTCAATTAGCCATTCAGCAAAATAAAGGCGGGCTAGGCGTATTTTCTGATGAGCTTATTGAAAAGGCAAAAAAATCTGGGCTGTCAGAATCTGATAAACAGTTATTTGTTCAGAGAGTTAATCAATCTCGTCAAGCGATAAAAGGTTATGTTACTTGGCTTCATAATTTAGAAAAAGATCTAGCCAAAAATGGTGCTCGTAGTTTCCGTATTGGTGAAAAGTTATATGAACAAAAGTTTGCACTAGATATCCAATCAGGTATGACTGCAAGGCAGCTTTATGAAAAAGCGGTGGCGGATAAAAATCGTGTTCAAGGGGAAATGGTTAAGCTTACGGATCAGCTATGGTCAAAATACTTCACTGAGCCACAGCCGAAAGATAATAAACAGGCGATTCGTCAACTGATTGAAAAACTCTCAGTAAACCATGTTAAACGTGATGACTTTGTAGCTGAGGTCAAAAAGCAAATTCCTGAGTTAGTAGACTTTGTCAATAAAAAGCAGTTAATCACACTAGATCCTTCTAAGCCTCTTGTTGTTCGTGAAACCCCAGCCTATATGCGTGGTTTTGCAGGTGCATCGATTAGTGCCCCTGGCCCTTACGATAAACACGGAAATACTTATTACAACGTAACTCCGCTTGATGCCATGTCAGATGGACAAGCTGAAAGTTATCTTCGTGAATACAATCATTGGATTTTACAAATTCTAAATATCCATGAAGCCATTCCTGGTCATTACACACAATTGGTTTATTCAAATGAATCACCAAGTTTGGTTAAAAGTTTATTTGGTAATGGCGCCATGGTTGAGGGCTGGGCTGTATACACTGAACGTATGATGCTTGAGGAAGGCTATAGCAACTTTGAGCCAGAAATGTGGTTGATGTACTACAAATGGAATCTACGTGTAATTTGTAACACCATTCTTGATTACAGCATTCAGGTCAAAGGTATGACTAAACAACAAGGCTTAGACTTGTTGATGAACGAAGCTTTCCAAGAACGTGCCGAAGCAGAAGGTAAGTGGCGTCGTGCGACATTAAGTCAAGTTCAGCTCACTAGCTACTATTCTGGTTATAGAGAAATCTATGACTTCCGAGAAGAATATAAACAGCTACTGGGTAAGAAATTCGATCTTAAACAGTTCCACGAGAAGTTTTTAAGTTATGGTAGTGCACCAGTTAAATATATACGTCAACAGATGTTAGCCGAAATACAGTAAACCCGCTTTAATCCTAGAGGTAGAGATTTTTTGAAACCTGCTTCTAGGATTTCTTTGTTCAAAATACCTACTCAACTCAAAATTCTTGCTAAGCTTTAATTTCAAGGATGTTAGCTAATATTGGAGTAGGTCATGTCGTACAAAGGATTGCTGGTTGTTTCCTTGTCATTATTTCTCAACGCTTGTTTTGATGGTTCATCATCAAAACATAAATCTATAGCTGTTATCGCTGATGATGATTACTTGCAAAATGCAATGGTTTGCTCGGATTGTAATAACAACTTAGCTTGTGATACTGATGAAATGCAAACATCATCAAACGATGATGGTTTCGTTTTTTCTCAAAACCTAAACCTCAGCTGCCCTACATTGGCCGTTATTTCACCTAATACCATTAAAAAAATGAGTTCAGTTCAAGTCGAGCATGAATTTAAAATGGTGAGTCCAGTGGATTGTGACTCAATTAGCCCAATGACGAGTCTGCTTTATCAGGAAATGATCCATCGAGGTTCGAAAAACAAAGCGTTAAAATCATTACAAGATGGAATGTTAACAAACCTCGATTTATGCAAAGATTTTTTAAAAGAAAAGAGTTTGCCTATATCGCAGTCCACGCCAATTTCTAAGAAAGAAGCTGAGGTTTATATGCAGGCTTCCAAGGATTATATTGCAAATTACAAACGAAGATCAGATTTGATTGAAGCAGACAGCCAATTAGGCGAACTACCACCTAGTGATAAACACAAACTTATTACATTTAGCACATTAAGAAGAGTACATAAATACCAAAAAATCCCAAGGTTTAGCTTTACTGAGCAACAAGGAAGTAATCAAGCTAGTGTAAGTTCAAGTAATGATAACCTTCTATCACAATCCGAATCAGAAGATTTGAAATTTGAAGACCAGCTGCGAACGTATTTAGAGAATGCAGAACCTGCCAACTTATTTGACGTCTTTAATGGTAATACTAGCGCGAGCCTTACGCGTTATCATGAAGTACCAGTAGGGCTCAAATCTACCAGACTCCAATATAATGATTCAGTCTTAACAGAATTTCAAAGTTATTGGCCCCCTAAAGTTAATGAAGTTATCGAGAAACCAAGTGTTTTAGGCGTTGATGGAATAAAAGGCCTATCTAGCTCAGATAATTCGGTCTCTCAGCTAAGTATTTATTATAATCATAAACTTTATGAGCAAACCACAAAAGATGGCGATGAAGTAACGGGACTTGAACTGGTCAACCAAAGTTATCGTCAATTAGATTATGTAGTTTTATCAAACAAGTTCTCTGTAAGTGGTATACCCGTTACTACATTAATGAATAACTTTCCTGGAATACCTTCTTGGGGTGAAGCATCTAAAAATAGTAATGTATCATTCCCAGAAAACGACTCTTCAGTTGCTTATGAAGTTTTTATTGTACCAACAGTGGACGGTGTAATTTATCAAGATAAAAGTGATTGTAAGCCAAATGCAGATGATCCTATTGAAGGATTATGTCACTACGTTGGTGTGATTAGGCCTCATAATCGCGCTAAAGGGGCTAAAAATGTAACAACCTATTTTGATAAGAGAACTAAATCTGGTTATATATACCAAGCATCTGTTAATGAAATTCCTGATGTTCTATATCTTGGTACCGCTAATTTAAGTGACAAGGAAGAAGGGGCGCATATTTTAGCTTATAAAGAAACAGATGAGATATTTCGAATTGCTGTTGTTAACGGTGATTTATCAAAGTTAATTATTGAAGAAGCGGGTGGTCCAAATAATATTTACCTTCAGTTTTATATTCCTAGCGGTGATCCTAAAATCGGGCCTGAGAATGTAACTGATAATGATCACTTTGCTACAACAAACTGGGGCACGAGTACGGTAAATGGGCATGATGTAGCAGGCATTATTATCCCGAACTCTTTTAGGCAACTATTACCTGAATTACCAAGTATATTAGCCCTAACCAAAGTTGGTGGCTATGATCGACAAGGTGATTTTGTCCAACGCTTTGGGCAAAGGGGAACTACATTATTGGGAATTGAAGGTGGAACAATAGGGTTCGTCGAAGAAGCTATACAGCATAGGGACGATTAAGTATCGTCACTTTACCCATCTTGGATTTAAGCACTGCATTTAGCAGTGCTTTTTTGTTACATTTTATTTATACAATGTATTTAAAATATACCAATTTGTTATAGTTGTTGGGTCAGAAATTAAGGATCTAACAATGAATAAAAAACTCCAGCCATTCGCTCTTGCGAGTACATTGGCAATGATTGGCTCCGTTCATGCACATGAAGATAAATTCCAATGGCTTGAGGATGTGCATGGCAAAAAGCCAATGCAGTGGGTAAGCCAAAAAAATGAAAATTCAGCTAAACAAATCAAAGCATATCCCAAATTTGATGAGCTGGTTGAAAACAGCTTAGCGATTTATAACTCCAAACATCGAATTGCTTATGCAAGTAAGCGTGGCGATTATCTATATAATTTTTGGAAAGATGAGAACCATGTTCGTGGTATCTACCGTAGGACCACAATGGAAGAATATCTAAAAGAAAATCCAAAATGGGAAACTGTTCTAGATATTGATGCTTTAGGTAAAAAGGAAGGCGTTAACTGGGTTTATAAGGGGATGCGTTGTCATTATCCTGAAAATGTAAGGTGTTTAGTGAGTCTTTCCCGTGGTGGCGCCGATGCAGTCGAAATCCGTGAGTTTGATCTTTCGACAAAATCATTTGTTCCAAAGTCTGAAAAACCTTTCTTTTTGCCAGAAGCAAAATCCAATTTAGCTTGGATTGATAAAGACACTTTATTTGTCGGCACGGACTTTGGCGATGGTAAGAGTATGACCGACTCTGGCTACCCAAGAGTCGTAAAGCTTTGGAAGCGTGGGCAGTCTTTGTCTGAAGCTAAAACAGTCTATGTTGGCGATAAAAAGTCGGTATCTATCGGTGGGTATGTTGCTTTTGACGATAAAACACCGCTACCGATTGTATATGACAGCACAACGTTTTATACCCGTGACTATAAAGTGTATCAAAACGGAAAATTAGTTGATTTACCTTTGCCAAAAGATGCTGATATTTCTGGCTACTTTAAAGGTAACTTGTTCGTTGAGCTAAAGTCAGAATTAAAATCGAATGGTAAAACCTTTAAGCAAGGCTCGATCGTTTTTACCCCAGTAGAGAAACTTATTGCTCAACAACCGCAATTTACTACACTTGTTGAGCCCACTAAAACTAGTTCGATTTCGGGCATCAGTTTTACCAAAAACTCAATTTTCATTAATTGGTTAGATAATGTAAAAAGTAAGCTTGTTCGTTACCAACAAAGCTCAAATGGTAAGTGGCAACAATCATTAGTACCGTTCCCAGAAAATGGCGCAATTAGTGTTTTGAACGTTCAGCGTGATAGTGATGAGTTCTTTGTAAATTATACGAGTTTTCTCGAACCATCAACGTTATATCACGTTGATGAAAACACGCTTACGCTTTCAAAATTAAAAGGAATGCCACAACAGTTTGCTGCTAACAAGTTTAAAAGTAAGCAATTTTTTGCGACCTCTAAAGATGGCACTCAAATTCCGTATTTTGTGGTGATGTCTAAAGACATCAAGCTGAATGGCAAAAATCCAACTTTACTTTATGGTTATGGCGGTTTTGAAATTTCACTTCGACCATCTTATTCTGCACTTACCGGTAAAAACTGGCTAGAGCAAGGTGGCGTTTATGTGCTTGCCAATATTCGTGGTGGTGGCGAGTATGGGCCCGCATGGCATCAAGCTGCACTTAAAAGTAATCGCCATAAAGCTTATGAAGATTTTGAAGCCATTGCTGAAGACCTGATTGCTCGTAAAGTTACGTCAAGCCGTCACCTAGGAATTCAAGGTGGTAGTAATGGTGGGCTTTTAGTTGGTGCAGCATTTACTCGTCGTCCAGATCTATATAATGCGGTAGTTTGCCAAGTGCCGCTATTAGATATGAAACGCTTCAATAAGTTACTTGCTGGTGCTAGCTGGATGGGGGAGTACGGTAACCCTGATGTTGCAGCTGAATGGAATTACATTAAAACCTATTCTCCATATCATAATTTGAATAAAAATAAGCAATATCCAAAAGTATTCTTTACCACTTCTACTCGTGATGACCGCGTACATCCGGCTCATGCTCGTAAAATGGTAGCTAAGATGGAAGATATGGGATTTGACGTCTTATATTATGAGAATATTGAAGGTGGTCATGCTGGTGCAGCGGATAACAACCAAGCTGCTGAATTAAGGGCATTAACTTACGCCTATTTGATGCAACAATTGCGTTAATACTTGTTGGTATAAGATGTTCGTGATAAACTCCGCGAGCTTTTCATGAGTCAGGACTGGTCGAGGTTCTGACTTTTTATTTTAACGTTTTATATAAGTGAGAAAGATATGTCTTACACTTTAAATGCTGAAATCCGCACAGAAGTGGGGAAAGGTTCGAGCCGCCGCCTACGTCGTGCTGGTAAACTTCCTGCAGTTGTATATGGCAAAGGCAAAGAGCCTATGTCAATCGTTCTTGAGCACAAAGATATCATCAACATTCAACTTAATGATGACTTCTATACGACTGACCTAACTGTTGTTGTAGACGGTAAAGAAGTTAAAGTTCGTGCACAAGCTATGCAACGCCACGCGTTCAAGCCAATGGTTGAGCACATCGACTTCGTTTACGCTTAATATTTCGTAATCGGTCGATTAAAAAGCGCCTTAGGGCGCTTTTTTTGTATTTATTACTTTAGTTTTGAAAGTGTTAGTTAAAACTAAATCGGTAATAGATATCAAGTGATTGGCCGACAGCGCTGGATACGGTTTCTAAATAAAGCTGTGATAGTAGATAAAAGCGTAAACTTAGCTCATAACCAGGGTTGAATACACCATAGCCATACTTAACCAATAATCTGTCACCAATATTGCCACTTACAGCAACCTTACCTTGATCGTTGGCGTTGAGTTGCACGTTTTTTATTCCAAGTTTATTTAAAACACTTTCAGCAGAATTCCCAATAGCACTGATAGGGTTATTGCCAGTGTGTGAACCTATAGTAAGAGCTGCACTTAGTAGGAGCGCATCGTTAGAGTTATCGGTAGTATCGTTAAAGAAACTGTGTCCTTGAAATAAATATGACACGATTTCGGCTTGCTCTTTAACAGGACTAGAGAATAGCGTTACTGTTGGCTTTCTTGCTTGCCCCGTCATTTTTACACCAACAGTAAGATCTTCATCTTGAATGTTTTTTACTGCAACAATATAGATATTAGGATTATCCGCAGGCCCAACAAATTCTAGATTTCCATCAGTAATATTTAGAGTTTGTCCTAAAAAGCGATAGCTACCATTCAAGACTTTGATTGAACCAAATAATAACGGTTTTTCTTGCTGTTTCTGACGTAAGCTTATTTTGCCACCTAAATTGGCAGACAGTCCCATTCCTTTAATTTCTACTTTGTCACTGACATTGACATCTAGGTTAGTGGTAAGTTGTAAAAAGTTCGAACTGAGGCTTTTTTTCTTTTGGTTCACGAATACAACATCGTCCGATAATGGTGTGCCTTCTTTAGGTAAGGGGGCAATAGTAATGGCACCATCAGGAACATCAACTTTCCCTGAAAAGGCAACTTGTTTACCATCAATATCAATTTTTATGTCTGGGTTTACGGTTAAAACAGCTAATGGAGGTTTGATGACACTGAGATTTTTTCCTTTAAGTGCGAGTTTTCCTTTTAGTTTTTGATCTTGCCAATCTAAGATGCCATTAAGTGAAGCCGTTCCCTCATCCATATTCCAATTGCTAAATATGTTAACCTTTCTATTCTTTACTAAGAGTTTTGCATTTAAGCCATGAATTTTTGTTGGGTTTTCTAATAAAGCGATTTCAGTATCTTTTACCTCAGCCTCACCATCAAACAAAGGGTCTTTAAGTGTGCCAGATACTTTAATCTTACTGGTGAGTTTACCGTCGAATTTTTGGAATAAAGGTATGAACTCAGCAATGGGTGCGAGTTCGATGTTATTAATGTCGAGTAGACCGTTTAAATTATGCTCGGGTTGAACTCCAATGTTTAGCTTTGCATCTAAGTGAGCTAAATTTTTAGCTTTTAAACTTGATGCCAGTTTTAGCCATTGTTTATTCAAATTACCTGTTAGGGAAAAAGATTGGTAACCAAATTCTCTTGGAACATCTTTGTGGGGATAGATGCGTATTTTCCCTGAGGGAAGGTCTAGGTTAAAGTTACCGGTGGGTTTTTGGTCTTGCTTCCATTCAATTGTTGAATTTAGGTGAGCATTGCCTTCTAATTCAATATGTTTAGGTAGATAGGGCTTAGTAATTTCTTTTATACCACCGTTATAGCTAATTTGGGCATGACCAGATTTACCTATGATTGCTTCATCATTCAAACATAATCCTTCCCCATTCTTAAGTAAACAAAAGGCACTTATACTGGCTTGATTACGCTTACTGTTCCAGCTTGCTGAGATAGGTTTGTTCAATTGCCACATGGTCTTAGCGGTAAAGATATCAAGTGTAGGTAAAGTAAAAGCCCAGCCAGTGTCGGTTGTGTGAGAATCTATTTTTAAACGGGCATTAAGTGCGCTATGTATTGTGATATCAGATGATTGCCTGTTGAGATCGGCTTGTGTCTTGATCTGAATCAGCCGTAGTTTATGTTTGAATATGCTGAGATTGGTTAATTGAGTCAAACTATCAGTGAAGTGGTTTTTAAGAGGAAAGTAACTGCCACTACTTTTAATGGACTCTAGTTGATAGTCTTGATATTCAATATTCTGACCTTGTAAATCAAAATCAAACTTAGGTTGCTGGTTAAGAGAGGTTGTGAATTGAGTATTTATAGAGCCTTTTAGATCTGGAATTAGAGTTGATAACTGTTGTACCTCTAGTAACCCTTCAAGCTTGTCATTACTTTTTTTAGTAAGTTGTAATTTGTTTCCCAAAAACTCCGCACTTAATCCCTGACTTCTCAATTGATAGGAAGAATTAAAATCCACACTTCCTTTTATATTAAAAGGGGAATTGTTATATGAGCCTGCAAGGTCACTATCTTTGACTTTAATATACCAATTACTGTGCTGAAACTTTCCATTGGACACAAGCATTCCGTTTAAAGCAATTTGAGGTATTTTATTGCTGAATCTTTTACCAAAGTTTTGCAGTTGAAAGTGAGCAAAATTTCCATCTAAATCCCAAACATATTGATTGTTCCATGAAATTTTGCCCTTGGCTTCAATATTACCTGAGCTCGACTTAACGATTAAATGCTCAAAATTAGCATCATCACGAGAGATATGGCCATTAACATCGAGGTTAATTTGCGGAATAAAAGGCGTCTTAAATTGTCCTTTAGCTACTAAATTAACCGAATTAATGCTGCCATTGGCTGTGATGGTCGTTTGATCTGCGTAAATTAATCCTTGTGCGGTTTTCCATCTGCCCTGTAATTTTTTAATGTCTGTTTTAAAAGGCAGGTTTTCCTGCAAAAGGTTTACTTCTCCTGCAGCTTGGCTGTTTATATCGCCACTTAACTTCAGTGAATAGTTTAGTGATGATAAATTTTTTGATAGCTTGGCTTGTAGGAATTGCTGATGAATATCTTTCAGATAAGTCAGCCAAGGTAAAGGTGAAGAAAGCTCTCCTGATCGGTTATCAAGTTTAGCATTTACACTGAGGGTAAGAGGGTAATTATCAGTAAACTTCAAATTTCCAGATAAGGCGGCTGTAATCTTGTTATGAGATAGTTGCAGTTGTTTGAGAGTTAATTGTTTACCTCGCCAAAAACCGTCAATATTAATACGTTTAAAATTTATAGGTTTACCATCAAGCTCCAATTGAGAGTTAATTAAATTGGAGTGATGGACGGTGAGTTGGAATGGCAACTCAACACTAGGAAGTGTTATCGGTTCAGAATCTTTAGCGCTATTGTTATTTGTATTAACTTCAGTACTTTTCTCAGCCCCCCAGACACCAGACATTGAGAATTGATTGGAGTTTAATTTAGTAATGATCATTCCTGACTCTAGCCATTGAGCAGAAAAGTCCAAGTTTTTACTGGCATATTTTTGGTTATCAACGTCTACAAGGATGTCGTTAAACTCTGCATGCTTGGCAATGATCCCAAAAGGCAGTAAAAAAACATCAGAATTGGCGTTGGGTTTGTTCTTTATTTCTGGTGACTTTGAACTGGTTGCAGTGGATGTAACAATCTTAACTCTTGTGTTAGTTGCTTTTATATCATTAACACATAGTTGTTTTTGTAAAAAACAGTGAGGACGCCAAGTTAGCAGAATATCGTCAGCAGTCACTGAGACACCATTGTCAATCCAAGAAAACTTCTTGATATGAATCGTTTTGTTTAGGGTTCCACTTTGATAACTAACCTTCAATTGAGGGAGTAGGCCGTTCAATGCGGTAATCGTAATCTGGCTACCTAAAGGTGTACCTACCAATAAAGCGATGATGACGAATAATGCTGTAGGGATATAAATTAAACCACGGAAGAAGTGTCGAACGTATTTCCAGTTCATAACTCTGCCCCCATGGTAAGGTGAATTCGCCAAGAGCGGGCAACGGTATTGGTTTTGTTGAGACCGGTTGCGAGGTCAAGGCGTATTGGACCGATAGGAGAAATCCAGTGTAATCCTGCACCAGTAGAAATAATAGGCTTTAATTGGCTGGTATCTAAGGCATTACCTGCATCAACAAAGGTGGCAACACGCCAAGTTGGAGTGACATAGTATTGGTATTCTGTGCTTGCTACTGCCAAGTATCGTCCGCCTATGACTTGTCTATGAAGACCAGTAGAATCGGTGTAGTCAATATAGGGACCTAACTCCTGATATCCATAGCCTCTGATACTTTGATCTCCACCAGCAAAGTAGCGAAGAGAAGGGGCAATTTTGGGCAGGTCTGCGCTTTTAGCAATGTTAACCCCTAAATCGACTCTTGATACAAACCTATGTCTATCCCAAGGCGTGAATATCCACTTGAACTGAGCTTGTATGCGAGTAAGGCTGATTGTTGAACCTAATGCTGTATTTGCATGTTCAATACTGTATGACTGTCTAAATCCGAACTCTGGATCTAGGGGAGTAATTTCGTCTTTGACCGTTTTTGACCAAGCAAGATTGAAAAGGAGATACCTTGGCTTGTAGTTTATGTTTTGTTGGGTGTATTTACTGGCAAGGGTCTGAACCGAATAATTTAAAACCCAAAGGCTCTTAAATTTACGCTGACGTCCCACACCAAATAAATACTGTGTTGCTTCCAATTTATTTTTTGTTCTAAAGCGTTTCTCATCTTTATCAAAGTCTTGAACAACGCCATATTTGTCCTGCTGCAAACCAACCTGCAGTTGCAGTTGGTCGTTAATAGGGTGAGTTAAGGGGATCATATAGGTTGTTAAAAACTTAGGACGCTCAGGTGACCATTCGGTAGTAGTGAATTGAGAGTGTCCGTACTTATTAATTTGTGGCATTCCCCATGAAACACGGATTCTAGGATCGATATCGCGTTCACTAGATGTTCCTATGTCTGCACCTAAACCAAGTTCAATGATGTTTTTATCTTTATTAGAGAGCTCAACTTTTAATGGTACTTTATAATCTTTAGCATGATGCAGTTGCGGTAACACCTTGATACTGGAAAAATATCCAGTAGTACTCAATTCTTTGTTAAATTCGGATAACCAATGACTGGAATAAGGTGTATTTTTAGGGAAAGGGATCAGCTTCTGCATAACCTCATCAGTTAAAGTTTGCCCTGTAAACTTGATATCACCAAAGTAATAACGTGTTCCTGAGTCTAGATACAAACTGATGCTGGCAGTATTGGCTTTGCGATCAACTAATATTTGGGACTTGGTATAGGTCGCATCAAAATAGCCGTTGTCTAATGCAAGACTTGCTAAGCTAGATTTTACGTCTTCGTAAGTTCCGTGGTTGAGTTGTTGATTGGTTTTTAATTGTATTTTCGAACGCCAAAGTAGGTAATCAGGATCTCGTTGCATCTCTCCGGTAACGTGGATATCTAAATTGGATATTAGAGTAGGTTTACCCTCTGCAACTTGAACATGAAATTTCCATATTCCTTTTTTTATGTCTGTTTTTATTTGTGAATGATAATAACCACGAGATTCCATGGCTTCACGTATTTTGCTTTCGGCATTAAAAATATATGCTCGGCGTAATGTCTTCGAGGTTGGTAGAGGACCAAGATGTGCTTCAATGTTTTTTGTCAGTGAGCTATTTACACCTGATATTTCAACGTCAATAAAATCATTGCCTTTTCCCAAAGTGGGGAAAGCCACCAGAAAAAGCAGAATTATTGAAATAGGAGTCGTGTATTTTTTCAATGATTTCTATTTGGTTTTTAATAGTAAATAGGCATTAGATTCATTGTGGTAAGGAATCGTTCTTCACGCAAGCAAAACTATTAAAACTATCAGGATACTGATAGGATCTAGCACTTTCTTTTTCGATGTAGGTTTTCAAAGTGACTTCGACGGTTAACCCTCTTTCCCATGCTTTTTTGAATCAAGGATTTCTTCAAGATACGGCAAAAATCCGTCGGCGTTTGTTTCGTTTAAATAAGCAAGCTAACTCAACTGAAAAAGATCAAGAATTAGAGGCGCTAAAACAAAAAGCACTCGATGCAAAAGAAAAGGCAGAATTCCGATTCCAACAGCGTCCAGAAGTAACCTATCCTGAAGCGCTACCAGTTTCACAAAAGAAAGATGAAATTGCTAAAGCCATTGCTGAAAACCAAGTGGTCATTGTTGCTGGTGAAACCGGTTCAGGTAAAACCACACAGCTTCCAAAGATTTGTTTAGAGCTTGGGTTGGGAAGTCGAGGGTTAATTGGTCACACTCAGCCAAGACGTTTAGCAGCGCGTTCGGTTGCCACTCGTATTGCAGAGGAAATCAATTCTCCACTAGGTGAAACCGTAGGTTTTAAAGTTCGTTTTGCAGATGCCATTAAAGATTCTAGTTATATCAAGTTAATGACCGACGGTATTCTGCTGGCTGAATTGGCATCAGACCGTTACTTAAATCAGTACGATGCTCTAATTATTGATGAAGCCCATGAACGTAGTTTAAACATCGATTTCATATTGGGTTACCTAAAAGAAATCCTTAAAAAGCGTAAAGATTTAAAAGTCATCATTACTTCGGCAACCATTGATGTCGATCGTTTCTCAAAACACTTTAACAATGCCCCAGTTATTGAAGTTTCTGGCAGAACATTTCCTGTTGAAACCAGATACCGTCCATTAGTGAGAGAAGAAGGGCAATCGCTTGATCTTATCGATGGTATTTTCTCAGCGGTAGAAGAACTCATGGACGAAGGCTTAGGTGATATTCTGATCTTCATGAATGGTGAGCGGGAAATTCGTGATACTGCAGAGCAACTCAATAAACAAAATTATCGTGATACAGAAATTCTGCCGCTTTACGCACGTTTGTCTTATGGTGAGCAATCCAAAGTCTTTAAATCGCATGTTGGCAGACGAATCGTATTGGCGACCAACGTAGCGGAAACCTCGTTAACCGTTCCTGGTATTCGATACGTGATTGATCCCGGTACAGCGCGTATTAGCCGTTATAGCTATCGCACCAAAGTACAACGACTGCCCATTGAGCCAGTTTCACAAGCCAGCGCTAATCAGCGGCAAGGTCGCTGTGGTCGTGTCGGTCCAGGCATTTGTATTCGCTTATATGACGAAGACGATTTTTTAAGTCGTCCTGAGTTTACCGATCCAGAAATCCTAAGAACCAACTTAGCATCGGTTATTTTACAAATGCTGGCGATTGGACTTGGTGATATTGAAGGTTTCCCGTTTATTCAACCACCAGAATCTCGTCACATTAAAGACGGCTTCTTATTGCTGGAAGAATTAACCGCAGTAAATAAGGGAAAAAAAGGATTACAGTTGACTCAGCTTGGCCGTCAATTGGCGCAAATCCCTGTTGATCCGCGTTTGGCAAGAATGGTAATTGAAGCGAATAAGCTTGGCTGTTTACAACAGGTGATGGTTATCGCAGCAGGTTTATCAATCCAAGATCCACGTGAGCGTCCATTAGAGAAGCAACAAGCTGCAGATGAAGCCCATAGCAAGTACAAAGACAAAGATTCGGATTTTGTTGCTTGGTTAAACTTGTGGGAACACATTCAGTCTCAACAAAAAGAGCTATCAGCCAGTCAATTTAGAAAGAAATGTAAACAAGACTTTTTAGCTTACCTTCGTATTCGCGAATGGCAGGATTTGTACTCACAATTAAGACAAGCCGTACATGATCTTAAATGGAAGCTTAAAGGCGAAGAATCTGATTACGATAACATTCACCAAGCAATTCTCTCAGGCTTATTGAGTCATATCGGTTTTAAAGATAATAACAATGAATATTTGGGTGCTCGAAACCGTAAGTTTTTCGTGTTTCCTGGCTCGCCATTAGCCAAAAAAGGGCCTAAGTGGATCATGGCGGCTGAACTCACTGAAACATCACGCTTGTTTGCGCGCAGCTGCGCCAAAATCAATCCAGAGTGGATTGAACCATTGGCAGGCCATCTCATTAAACGTAATTACAATGAGCCGCATTTTGAAGCTAAGCAGGGCAGTGTTGTCGCTTTTGAAAACCAAGTGCTTTACGGGCTAACGACTGTTCATAAGCGTAAAGTCCAATATGGGAAAATCGATCCTGTTGAGTCTCGTGAGATCTTTATTCGTAGCGCACTTGCTGAAGGTGAACTGCGAACCAAAGAACCTTTTTATCTCCACAACTGTAAACAATTAGAGGAAGTTGAAGCGCTTGAGCATAAATCTCGTCGTAAAGACATTCTGGTTGATGAACAAGTGCTGGTGGATTTTTATCAAGAGCGTTTACCAGACAATATTTATAGCTCTGCCACCTTGTTCAAATGGTGGAATAAAGCCAAGCGCAATGATCCTAAACTGTTGCATTTCGATCCTGAGATGTTGTTTAAGCGTGATGCAGGGCATGTTTCGCAATTAGATTTTCCGGACACTTGGCAGCAAGGTAACTTAACTTTGCCTATCAGCTATCAATTCAAGCCTGGAAATGAAGATGATGGTGTCTCTATTCACATTCCTATTGCTTTGCTAAACCAAGTTGAAGATCAAGGCTTTGATTGGCTGGTGGCCGGTCTTCGGTATGAGAAGTGTGTAGCTTTAATCAAGTCTCTGCCTAAAACTTTAAGACGTAACTTTGTGCCTGCGCCTGAATACGCAAAAGCTTGTGTCGAAGCCATGAAACCGTTTGAGTTGTCATTTATCGAAGCTTTGAGTAAGCAGCTCTTACGCATGAGTGGTGTACGACTCAGCGAAGACGACTTTGACTTTAGCCAACTTGATAAACATTTAATCATCAACTTTAAAGTGGAAGGTGATAAAGGTAAGTTGATAGCACAAGGTCGTGAACTCACTGAGTTACAGGCAAGCCTTCAAGGAAAGGTAAAGCAGGCTATTCGCAAAGTCGCTGACTCAGGAATAGAGAAAGATAAGCTTACTGAGTGGAACTTTGGTGATTTGCCAAAGCAATATCAGCAACACAAAGGAAGTTTTGAAGTCAAAGCATTTCCAGCGCTTATCGATAATAAAGACTCAGTTGCTATCAAATTATTTGATAATGAAAATCAAGCTGAAATGCAACAGCGGAGAGGCTTGAGAAGGCTGTTGCTTTTAAATATCCCATCTCCTGTGAAACACTTGCAGCAAAGGTTGCCCAATAAAGCTAAGCTTTCAATGTACTTTAATCCATTCGGACAAGTACAAATACTGATTGATGACATCATTGCTGCTTCAGTTCAACAATTGCTTGATGAAAAGCAATTGGATGTTCGTAATGCCGATGACTTTGATAAGGCTCGCGATTGGGTAAGACAAGAACTTAATGAAACCGCCGAAAAAATAGCGCTCAAAACCGAAGAAATTTTGACCCTTCATCAAAAAATTAAAAAGCGCTTAAAGGGTAAAATCAGTTTAGATATTGCATTTGCGATGAGTGACATTCAAGCTCACCTTGATCGTTTAGTATTTAAAGGATTTGTTGAAGTTTCGGGCTGGGAAAGGTTATCGGATATTCTTCGTTATCTGAAAGCTATAGAAAATCGCTTGGAAAAATTACCTGTCGACCCTAATCGTGACCGTTTGCAAATGCATTCGATTAATAATTGTGAGAAAAGCCTTGAGGCTAAATTAGCCAAGTTACCAAAGCTTGCAGCGGTGCCACAAGAACTTGAAGAAGCAAAGTGGATGATTGAAGAATACCGCGTGTCTTGTTTTGCGCAGGTGTTAGGGACTAAGTACCCAATTTCTGAAAAACGTATTATGATTCAGCTGGATAAAGTTTAATATTATTATCCTGTTTTCGCAGGAGTAATGATTTCAGCCAGAATTTTAGAGAGTGTTCATTTGCTAAACCGTATTTGGTGGTATTTCTTTGTTGTTGCTTTTGTGGTCATTATAGGCAAGGTTGCTTATGGTGATACTTCAGTCATTAGCGCTTCTGTGACAGCATTATTTGATAGCTCAAAGTTATCTGCCAATATCGCTATTGGTTTAGTAGGCGTACTAACCCTATGGATGGGGCTAATGCGTGTCGGTGAAAAAGCAGGGATGATCCGTTTGATCTCCAAGTTTACTGAGCCTTTACTTGCCAAATTAATGCCTGAAGTACCAAAAGGGCATCCTGCATTTGGCAGTGTGACAATGAATCTCACGGCTAATGTTCTTGGGTTGGATAACGCGGCAACACCACTTGGTTTAAAAGCCATGCAGGATCTACAATCCATCAATCCTGTAAAAACCGTAGCTTCAAATGCGCAAATCTTATTTTTGGTTCTCAATACCTCATCGGTAACGCTAATTCCAGTCACTGTATTTCTATATCGAGCACAACAAGGTGCCGCCAATCCCGCCGATGTATATTTGCCTATTCTATTAGCTACTAGCGCTTCAACGTTAGCGGGTTTAACTGCGGTAGCGATTGCGCAACGAATTTCATTATTGAATACCGTCATACTTGGTTACGGGGCGCTATTAATTGGTGGCTTGATGGCGCTGGTTGCTTATCTGACTACATTGAGTGCAGCTGCCATAGGTGAAATATCAACTGTGCTTGGTAATGGTATTTTACTGTGTTTGATTTTCAGTTTTATTCTTGTAGCTGGATATCGAAAAGTGGCTGTTTATGATGAGTTTATTGATGGTGCCAAAGAAGGCTTTGGTCAAGCGATTCAATTAATTCCATACATTCTTGCCATGTTAATAGCCATTGGCCTATTGAGAGCTTCTGGTGCGTTGGATGTCGCACTTCAAGCAATAGCAAGTGTTGTTAGCTGGTTTGGTTTCGATACAAGATTTGTTGATGCATTACCAACCGCCTTGATGAAGCCTTTTAGCGGCAGCGGTGCACGAGCATTAATGCTTGAAACCATGCAACATGATGGTGTTGATTCATTCGCAGGGCGTTTAGTGGCCATTATTCAAGGCAGTTCAGAGACAACCTTTTATGTGTTAGCGGTATATTTCGGATCAGTGGGTATTCGAAATGGTCGTCATGCCATTACCTGCGGTCTGATAGCTGATTTAGCAGGCGCATTAGCGGCAATAGGTGTTTGCTATTGGTTTTATGGCTAGGGCGTGTATATGGTCTCCTCCAATATTGCAACATAAAAAATAGTTTTTGACAGGGATAGGTTTGCGTTCGTATATCCGACTTCTCTGTTGAAACACTTGGGTTTCGAGCCTTGATGAACTTCGCACATATCGTCCTTATCGTTGACACGAGTTATGAACTCATCAGCCCTATCAGGTTTTCGATATGTCGGTCTTACCTGTTTGTCATCGGTTACTTTTTATTGAGCAATCCTTTGGAATGATTATAGTTAATATTGTTTCTTGTTATCAGGCTGCGTAATCGGCCTGATAACTACTGTCATTTATCATTAAAGCCCAACCCACACGAGCCATCTTATTCGCTAACGCAACAGCAGCTTTATTTCGGCCGCGAGTGCTTTCTAATTTCTTTATCCATTGAGCCAACTTGGTCTCTTTACCCACATTGGCTCTTATCACGGCTCTCGCTCCGTGTATTAACAAGGTTCGTAAATAACCATCACCCCGTTTACTTATCCCAAGAAGCTTATCTTTGCCACCAGAACTATGTTGCTTTGGAACCAAACCTAGTGAAGCTGAGACGCAGCGCCCATTTTTAAATTCACTACCGTTACCCACATGTTGATAAAACGCACTAGCTGTAATTGGCCCTATACCTGGAATGCTCTGTAATTTTACACAGGCTTCTACTTTGCTAAGCTCTTTGATTTTTTGAGTGTAAACATCCAAATGCTCTTGTAGCTGTTCCAATTTTTTATAATGCTGTTTTAGTAATTCTTTGAATAAGTTGCTGAGTCCGTTTTCTACATTTGCATCGAACAGCTCTGGTAACCTCTTATAAACGTTATGAATACCTTGTGGAATAACAATGCCGTATTCCATGAGTAATCCTCTAATTTCATTGGTATTCGCTGTTCTATCACGTTCACATTTTTTTCGCATAACATGAAGTGCTTGAATATCTTGTTGAGTGCGAGTTTTAGTTCGAATAAATCGCATCTCTGGTCGCACAACAGCCTCAGCTATGGCTAAAGCATCGTTGTAATCATTCTTATTGCCACGAACATAAGCTTTTACAAATTGAGGTGCGATTTGCTTGACGATATGTCCAAGCTTCTCAATCTCTCTTGCCCAATAATGAGCACTGGCACAAGATTCTAACCCCACTAAACATTTGGGTAACTGAGCAAAGAAAGGCAAAATGTCTTTCCTACTAAGCATTTTCTTTTTAACGATTTTTCCAGCTTGATTACAACCAACAAAGTGGCTTACGTTTTTTGCTAAATCCAGGCCTACTGTAGTAATCTTCATAGTGGTCTCCTCACTCTGTTAACTTGAATAATCTATTTCCAAGTCTGGCACATTGTGATGCCGATAAGAGGAGGAGACCATCTCATCGTTGATCTTTCTGGATTGAATTTTGTGCTGTTTGAGCACCTTTCTGTTCAAGGCGTGAGCAGTGAAGCTTAGTCATCTAAGTGAGCTGATCACAACACAGAACAGGAAGTGCTCAAAAGCATCAAGACAGCGTAAATTGGTCACTTCTGCCGCGTTATCGTTTGTTTATGTGGAGAAACCACACTTCACAAACTCTGCCTTGCATAAGATAACCAATTTATCGCTGCAAAAATAATCACGATAGTTCAACACGCCCTAGAGTTTTGCCGTTGACACTATTCAAATGATCGATTAACTTAGTTGACATAATATGTCTTAACTAAATGGAATTATCATGGATTGGCTATTTCAGTCAGCTATTAACACCTTACAATCAGAATTAACATTATCTTCCGGCCTAGCTGTAATTGTGTTTACTCTAGTAATACGCCTTATTTTAATGCCGATTTCTTTTGCATCTCTTAAGCAAACATTTTCGAATATGCAAAAATTAGCTGAATTAAAGCCTGAAATAGAAGTATTAAAGGAAAAATATTCTAAAGATCCTGTTTTACAATCCCAGAAACTTATGGAATTGTATAAATCAAACGGCGTTTCTCTAATGAGTAAAAACACTGTCCTAAACATGATGGTTCAAGCCGTTGTAGGTATTGGGATGTTCCAAGGCCTAAGTAATATTGCCTTGTCGGGCAGATTAGCTTGGATTGCTGATATTTCTAAGTCAGATATATTTTTGAGTGTGGCCGTTGCGTTTATAACAGGTCTATCAATGTATTTTATGCCGAGTGCAGCTGACAGTGTAAATTATGCAATGATTGCATTGATGAGTGTAGTCTGTTTGATCAGTTTGTTGAATGTGTCGTCTGCGATTGGTCTTTATTGGGGGACATCTTCAGTGATTTCTTTATTCCAATCCCTAGCTGCAAAACTGCTGTTTGAAAATAAGCGTCCTCTAGTTTTATAGTATTGCACATAAATATCACACCAGTTAGCTCTCAACTATCTGGTGTATTGTTATCTTTTTCCTGAGTTTTATCTTTATCTGAATCCGCTTTAAATTGAGGCATTTTGAATTTTGCACTGTACTTTAATACGGCGAGATTACTCATAATCACACCAACCACTAATAATATTATTAACCAAACTTCAAGAGTGCTCATAATCAGTTTCGTTTTGAACGTTTCGGTTAAGGTAACAGAAAAATAACCTGATACCAATTATCTCCATACCTCTTTACTGGCAAAACTATATTTCTCATTTGTGTATTTTCTTTGGGATTGGAGCTGTTGTTCTTTTGTTTGCGTTTTTGAGTCTGAACTACTGTTGAAAGCTTGGCGTTGTTTTAAAAATTCGTGGGTCTGTAATCTAGAATCATTCGATAATTCCCAGAATTTAATTAACCCTCTTTGGAAATCTTGAACACCGACATTCACCTTTAAAAAGAACAAAGTGACACTTGGATCTACGGTGGCTTGACGAATATCGAAGCGGTTTAACCTCATTACTCTCGATGCATTGAACCCAAGAACCAATGACGAGGCTGCTAGCTTTAACTCTTCTGCAATTACGTCTAAGCTAGACTGTTGTTGATCAGGTAATAAAACTTTTGGTGAATAAGGCGTAACAACTAACTTATTTAGTCCTTTTGCATAAATGTGAGGAGTATTATTTGTTAAGCCACCATCAAATAATTTTAGCGTTTTGGGAATACGAACAGGTGGTAAGCATTTGAAAGCAGAAGATGGAAGTTCAACGGGAGGCATTAATTTTGGCATGCTTGAACTTGCTATAGCAGCAGTGACTATAGGTACACTCGGCGTATTTTCAGCTGAAAATTCAATTTCGTATTTACCAAGTATACTCGCAATGATCGTCAGGGATTTCATATTCTGTGGGAGTAGCGAGGTATCTGCGGTGTTAGTACATGCGTCTACTAGTAATTGATGTTGTCTAAAATTTATATTTGCTATACACCGCCTTCCGTTTTCGCCGTGATATCTTTGGCCACTATCGTCTAGTAAAGGCTCTCCTTTAAATTTCAAGTATTCAGAAATAAATTGCAAATGTGGCTCACATACATGCCACAGAATAGTTTCTAACTGCGTATTCATTATTTCTTTATCGAACTTTGCTCCTGAAGATGCCATCCACTGCTGAGTAGTATTTATTGATGCACCAAGGGAAAGTGCAAATAAGACCATACCACCAATGCTGGTGCCTACTAGATCATTTATCGACTCTAATCGCTTAGTTGTATCAAGTTCTTCAATTAATCCGGCGTAGCCAGCGCCTTTTGCTCCGCCACCACTTAATACCAAACTGTCAAAGCGAAACGGTTTCGTTGTATCTGCGTTTTGATTCGACGAGCGAACATCTTCAGCTTCTTTTCTGTCAGAGTTTTGTTCTAAATGAAAGGGTAGCTGAGGAGAATGTTGTGATCTGACCTGATATTCATTTTTAGCGTATTTGAATTTTGGCTTAGTGAATACGGTTGCCGTTGCAGGGGCAAGTCTATTTGGTATTCTCGATAAAGTTGCTGATAGGGCTGCCATAGTCATTACCTTTTAGAAGCAAAGGCTTACATTAAAAGGTGAAATAGAAAAAATTAAAAATTAATTTAGATTCATTAACTTTTTGAGAAATGATATGGGGACAGAATATCAAGGTCACCTGAGTTCAGGTGACCGACAAACAGTTAATCTATTGCTAACCTAGCTTCGCATTTTTTAACGTCTTCTGGTGTATCCACTTCCTGAGAATTAAATGCACTAATGGCAATTTTGATCTTGTGCCCATGTTCTAATGCACGTAATTGTTCGAGTTTTTCAAGTTGCTCCAAAGTTCCATGCGGTAACTTTGCAAACATCTGAATAAAACGGCTGGTATAGGCGTACATGCCAATATGCTTGAATACAGGATACTCATTAGTATCACGACCAAATGGAATTCTTGAACGCGAGAAGTACAAAGCATGATGCTGATTATCAAAAACAACTTTGACTTGCATTGGGTCATCAATGTCTTTTTCGTTAGTGATTTGGTACGCAAGGGTAGCCATTTCAAACTCACCGGGGTGCTTTTCGAATAATGTGATTAATTGCTCGATTGAAATGGGATCAACTAAAGGCTGATCACCTTGTAAGTTGATGATGATTTCATCATCAGGTAAGCCAAGTTTTGCAATTGCTTCATTAATTCTGTCTGTACCTGTCGCTGCATCAGGATTGGTCATAACCACTTTACCCCCAAAACCTTCAACAACTGCTTGAATGCGTTCATCATCCGTTGCAACAACGATATTGGCTAACCCTTTCGCTAAAGAGGCACGTTCATATACATGTTGGATCATTGGCTTACCAGCAATTGAAGCAAGTGGCTTACCGGGAAAGCGAGTTGAACCATAACGTGCAGGTATGATCAGGGTAAAATTCATTTTTTCGCCTTTAGCTTTAATAAAAAATCTGCGAGCAATCATAACATTGGTCGCAGATTCGGTCTTTGTCTATTTTAAACTTTAGATAAAGGCTGGCTAATTATCATTCATATTGAGCCATTTTTCGATCGATAGTAACATCTAGATCATTCAGCAGACCGTTATCGATTCCGTATATCCAACCATGAACAGCCACGTCTTGACCATTTTTCCATGCGTGTTGAACAATAGTCGAGCTAGCAACATTGGCGACTTGTTCAATAACATTCAGTTCACACATGCGATTGAATTTTGCATCTTCGTCTAAATCAACAAGTTCTGCTTCGTGCTTGCGGTAAACGTTACGGATTTGATCTAACCAGTGATCAATGAGTCCAAAACGATCTTCATTCTGCATAGAGGCTTTCACGCCACCACAACCATAATGACCGACAACCATAATATGTTTCACTTTTAGTACTTCTACTGCGTATTGAATTACGGCTAAGCAGTTAATGTCAGTATGGATCACTTGGTTAGCAATGTTGCGATGGACAAATACTTCACCCGGCATAACGTCTATGATTTGGTTTGAAGGCACTCGACTATCAGCACAACCAATCCATAAGTATTCTGGGGTTTGCTGTTTAGAAAGTTTTTCAAAGAAGCTAGGGTCTTCTTCTTTAATTCGTTCTGCCCATTGGCGATTATTATCAAAAAGTGGTTTTAATAATTTCATTCTAGTTCCACTGTATAGTTGAGTGATTTGGTAGGGATTATATCAAGATAAAGGGGCTATGTGGTCTAGCCAATTTAAAATGCGATCCTGTATACGTAATTCTCCACTAATTGGTTCAATTGTTTAAGAATATCATTCTTCAAATGAATATCTGCTGCAGATATGACTGTATTGAAGTCATTTATATCAAACGCTTTAAGGTAAGTATCAGATACAGGGCGATAGCTTATATGCCAAGGCTCTGAACTCACGCCACTTTTCCCTGTTTGATAAGGATGCTCAAAACCAAATTTGGCAGAGTTTTGTTTCAACCACTGGTATAAATCGCTACAGGGACCATGCTCCGAATACTCATCAGTAATTAATTGGAGGTTGGCTTTAGATACGTTATTTACGTCATAAACATCAATATCAGTCCCCCAATGGTGGCGTGAAGCACCAGGTAGGGCAGACCACTGAAGAATGGCTCGCATTAACTGTGCTCCTGAAAGCTTGGCGATATCTATGGCTTGAGAATTGATGTCTAAGACAGGGCGCTTGCCCGAAGCTTTATTATTCCAAATATTAAGTTGTTGGTTAAAGTCTCGAAAACCTGAACAAATTGAAATGTTTATTCCATCATTTGAAGCTGCATTTGCCATGTTGACAAATGCAGTTGCCGTCTGACTTTCTAATAATATCCCATCAACATCAATTAAGTGGTCTTGTTGAAGGCCATAAAGATATGGATGCTTAATAGAAAGGTTTTCTAGCATAAAAGATTTTCCAAAATGGCTTCATAGCAATCAGATAATTGTATTAGATCATCGGCTTTTACGCATTCATTCACTTTGTGAATGGTGGCATTTACTGGGCCTAACTCAATGACTTCTGCACCGGTTGGGGCAATAAAGCGTCCATCAGATGTTCCGCCTGTAGTCAGTAATTGAGTGTCTCGACCCGTGACTTGTTTAATGGCTGTTTGGGTCGCTTCAACTAATTTTCCTTTATCCGTTAAAAACGGTAAGCCATTAAAGACCCAGTTCAAATCGTATTTGAGTTGGTGTTTATCGAAAATCGCTACAGTTCTTTCAATTAGTTGCTCTGCGGTAACTTCTGTTGAATAACGGAAATTGAACATCACGTCTAAATGCCCTGGAATTACATTAGACGCACCAGTGCCACCATTGATGTTGGCGATTTGAAAACTGGTAGGTGGAAAAAAGTCATTACCGTTATCCCATTCTTGATGACTCAGCTCTGCTAATGCATGTGCTGAAGTATGAACAGGGTTTTCTGCTAGATGAGGATAGGCAACGTGCCCTTGAATACCATGAACAGTCAAGTTGCCGGTAAGGCTACCACGACGACCATTTTTTACTACGTCACCCAACTCGGTTGTAGAAGAAGGCTCACCAACTAATGCCCAAGTGATTTTCTCATTACGAGCTTCTAGGGTGTCGATGACTCTTGTTGTGCCGTTAATAAATGGCCCTTCTTCATCACTGGTAATTAGATAAGCAATAGAGCCTTTATGGTTTGGGTTATTAGCAATAAATGATTCGGTTGCAGTGATCATTGCAGCTAAAGAGCCCTTCATATCAGCAGCACCACGACCATGGATATAGCCATCGATAAGTTCAGCAGAAAAGGGCGGATGCTCCCAAGCTGATTCTTTTCCTACCGGCACCACATCGGTATGACCAGCGAAGCAAAAAACGGGGCCATCGGTACCACGTCGCGCCCACATATTGGTGGTGTCTTCGAAAACCATGGTTTCAATGGTAAACCCCAGCTTTTCAAGACGTTCAGCCATTAATGTTTGGCAACCTTCATCTAGGGGGGTAATCGAAGGGCGTTGTATTAATTCTTGTGTTAACGATATGACAGGATGCGGCATTAGTTGAATAACTCTTGATATTGTTCAGCCTTAAATCCAATTTGAACTGAATTTTCAGTTAGTAATACTGGTCTTTTTATCAATGTAGGGTGCTCCAACATCAACTCAATGGCTTTTGCTTGATCAATATTAGTTTTATCCTCATCAGGTAAGGCTCTATAGCTAGTACTTCTTTTGTTAAAAAGAGCTTCCCAACCTTGCCTTTCCAGCCAATGATTGATTTCAGTCTTACTTAGACCATCTTTTCTAAAGTCGTGAAAGGTGTGTTCAATCTGATTCTCTGCTAACCATTTACGGGCTTTTCTAACCGTATCGCAATTTGAAATGCCAAATAAAGTAATTGCTTTCATCTTTCTTCGCTCTAAAAATGTAAAGCTGTATGGTAACTATCAAGAAGTCTAAAAGACAATAACTTATTTAAGTTAAATGTATTTTAAGATCCGGTATTGATGTTGCTTTTTAAATTTCAAATACCATTTAGCGATAAAATAGAGCGTTGTAGATAAACTCAGCCACACGACAAAAGCCCTAGAAAGGCTTTCTTGATAAGTGTCCGGCCAAATGAATGTTTTTGATTGTATCTGTGCGTCCATAAAATTTATGTAAGTGCCAAAACTGAGCTTTGACCAAAATAAAGATCCAATCAATAAAATAACCAGATGCGCAACATAGACAAACAAAGAGGCTTTGCCAATTGTAGAAAAGAATGAGTATTCATTAGCATTTTTTTTGTCCATGATGGCTAATAGAAGCCATGAGAAAGGTAGTGTTAACAATACAAAATCTAATGATAAAGGGTACTTAGTCAGGTTGATAAATGATAAAAAAGCATGTTGAGTATTCACCCAAAGTGAAGTGTCACCTAGCTTTAAAAATCTTAAGACTATAAATAGCGTAATACTCAATAAAGATAAACAAAACAGCCAGTTTCTTCGTTGTTGTGCTGGGAAATCATAAGTATGACCGAAGATGTAGCCTAAATACATAATTGAAAAGTAAGGGATTAGGGTGTAAACAGTTGAGAACCATTTCGGTGAAGTGCCTTTAGCTAGTACCGAAGGTAAATGCATTAAGTTCCATACCCAACTGAAGTTACCTAATTTTTCAATTAATAATTTATCAGGTAACAGATTATGAAAAGCGATAATTGTAACCATAACGATTGCCGTCGGAGCTTTTGGTAATTTCACTAAAAAAGCTAAGATAATCATACTTGCGCCAAGGGCTGAAATCACTTGAAAAATATAGATCGAATAGCCTGCTTGCCATATAAAATCAATCACTGTCGCTTCTAGAAGCAGTAAAAAAAGACCTCTTTTCAATAAATAATTGGACAACTCGTTACGATCATATTTACCTTCAAACTGATATGCACTGATGCCTGAAATAAAAACAAAACCTGGTGCGCAAAAGTTAGTGATCCATCGAGTGAGAAATAGAGCAGAAGAAGCGTGAGTTAAATCAGTTGGATAGAAAGAGGTTGCACTAAAAAAGTCTCGTGTATGGTCAAGTACCATTAGGACGATGAGAACACCCCTGACAATATCAAGAGAGTGTTTTCGTTTATGTATATTACTTAAATCTTCCATGTGAGCTTCTATAAAACAAAGCATTATGCTAACGAATAGAAACTTGAGACAAACTGAATGTATTTATGAAAACTCTGATGATTGTATAATGGTCTAATCTATATCAACGCTAAATATTACGTCTTCTCCAGCGGAGACCTTACCTAGGTTTTTATTGATGTTTTTTACATCTTCCATATTAGCGAGAACAACAGGTGTTAAAGTGCTTTCAACCTGTTCTGCAATATAGTCAAGATTAAACGTTAAAATAGGTTCGCCAGCCTTTACTTCTTGGCCTTCTTTAGCCAAACGGCTAAACCCATTTCCTTGTAATTCGACCGTACCAATACCGAAATGGACAAACAGCTCCAAACCATTTTCCGATTTGATATTAAATGCATGGTTTGTTTCGAAGATTTTTCCGATTTTGCCATCAATCGGAGCATGAATTGTTGAGCCTACAGGCTTAATTGCAATGCCATCACCAACAATTTTTTCGGCAAATACAATATCAGGAACTTGCTCAATAGATACAATTTCACCAGAAACTGGCGAATAGATGTCAACTGTTTGTGTTTGCTGCGGTGTTTTGTCAAACCACTGTTTACATTGATTGATAAAGCCCATTTTTCCCTCAAATGCTATCAAGTACGCGCATAAATTAATTGCTGCAGTGGTTGAATTCTCGTCTGCTTCAACGCTTTTTCAGCAAGCTCTTGGAATTGATTATAGTCACCAGAGCAGATTGTGGATTTAATCTCTAAAAATTTATTCAAATTTACACTCAGTTCGCTTAAGCCAAGACCGATTAACAATGGGACAACCTTAGGATCACTGGCTAATTCTCCACAGAGTGAAACACTAACATCGTATTGCTTGGCTTGAGTAACGATTAGATCAATGGTTTTTAAAATAGCAGGAGAAAGCGCTGGAAAAGATTTTGATAAACTTAGGTTACTACGGTCTGCCGCCATACTGTATTGCGTTAAATCATTGGTGCCAATACTTATGAAATCAAGTTCTGGGAGCATACTCGGCAAATTAAGAACCGCAGCAGGTGTTTCAACCATAATGCCAAAATCGAAATTTCCATAACCTATATCGTTATTTATCAGCTCTTGCTTACATTCCTCTATAACAGATTTAATCAGATCAATTTCTTCAACCTGATTGACCATAGGGAACATGATTTTAACCAAGCCATGATTTGTTGCCCTCATGGCGGCTTTCAATTGAGGTTTTAGATATTGAGGGTGATCCAATGAATACCGACAGCCACGAATTCCTAATGCTGGGTTTTCTTCTTGTGCAGCTTGCACGAAAGGTAGAGGTTTATCCGCACCAACATCTAAAGTTCGAATGGTCAGTGGCATACCATTTAGAATATGTAACGCATCGCAAAATGTTTGATATTGCTTTTGCTCGTTAGGGTATTCACTGTCATGCATAAGCATAAATTCAGTTCTGAATAGACCTACGCCAAGAGAGCCGATATCCTTGGCTCTTGTTACATCATTGATATTTCCGACATTAGCAAGAAGTGAAACGGAATGACCATCAAGGGTTTGTGTTTCTTGACCTGTTATGGTTAACAGAGCATTGGTTCTGGTCACTTCCTCTAATTGTTTGCGACGCAGTTTTTCAACAAGTTCATCATCTGGCATGTGATGCAATATGCCATCAATAGCATCAATAACTAGTGGTTGGCCATTGCGGATATTTAAACTTTGATACTGGCAATCTAAAAGCGCAGGGATGCCTGCGGCACTAGCTAGAATCGCAGTATGGCTGGTTATGCTTCCCGTTTCCAACACAATGCCACTGATGTATTTCGTCGGCAGCAATGCAAATTCAGCAGGGGTGATATCGTGGGCTAAAATAATGGTACTTTGGGTTAGGTAATCTAAATTCCAACTTAATGTACCATTGATTGCAGCGATGAGCCTTGAAGATAAGTGTCGAATATCTTGCCCACGACTGGCAATCATTGGATCTTGAATGCTCTCTATTTCATAGGCGTGAGTATCAAAGGTTCGTTGAACAGCAAGCGTTGCCGAATAGCGTTGATGTTCGATGCTATTAAGCATTTCGGCATGCAGCTCTTGATCGTCAAGTAATAATATATCGGACTCAATGAGCTGATAGTTTTCGCATTCGGGATTGAGCTGTTGAAGACTTGCTTGTAACAACTGGACAAGGTGCCGAACACCTTCTTTTAAGCGAGCTTGCTCTTCAGTGACTTCATGTTTGCGAAGCAGGTGTAAGTCAACTTTATAATCTTGCTCAATAATGTGTACAGCTTGACCAAATGCAAGACCAGTGGATCCAATAATTCCAGTTAATGACATAGTGATATCCGAATATAAGCGGATTAACTTAAGGTTTCGAGTAGTGTAGATACACTCTCAACGGCTTCTTGTGCATGCGCGCCTTCGGCAAAAACTTTTACTTCTTGCCCTTGATATAAGCCCAGAGTTTGCAATTTGAATAAACTTTTGGCACTGGCTTGTTTGCCATTACACTCCACAATGACATCACAATCAAATGTTTTAGCCGTTTTTACTAAGAGGGCTGCAGGGCGAGTATGAATTCCATGCTTGGCTAGGATGGTAATCGTTTTTTGGTACATTTATACGGCTCTAGTAACGCTTTTATTTTAGAGCCGCGTATTATCTTACAATCGAAGACTATTGGGAACTTAAATCGATCAAACTATTGGTTTTAGGGCTAAATAATTGTTGATACAAACGACCCGCAAAATCATCGGTCATTCCGGATATATAATCACATAAAATACGGTTGCCGTTACCAAACTCATGTTGATGTTTAAGCCAGCGCTCTTGAGTATTAAAAGGGAGCAAGCGCTCAGGATCGGATTCTAATGCTTCAAATAACTCCATGACGATTTGCTGTCCTTTAAATTCAATCATTTGAATTTCTGGCCTGCGTATCACCATTTTGTAAACGAAGCGTTTTAAGATATCGAGCAATAAATTAAACTCAGGTTGAAGCTTGGCATTAAAGCTAAGTAATGGGCTGTCAAAGTTGGGATCACGGTCAAGATAAATGGCTGTGACTAAGCTGTTTACCAACGTGCCTATTGCATCTTTTCTAACATGATGTTCAGAGTTAAAGAGTTTGTCTTTGAGATTGACAACTTCTTGATTTATCCAATCGTTATCAATTTCATTTAATTGAAATTCAACCAAATGTTGCCATTGTTCCTTAGTTACAATTCCCATAACAATGGCGTCTTCTAGATCATGTACGGCATAGGCGATGTCATCTGCCAATTCCATGATCGAGCAATCAAGTGACTTATAAACTGTCCGTTTGTGATGATACAGTTTTGTCTCTTTGCTGGTTAAAAATCGTGATTTGTCGTTGTCTGATAATGGCTCAAGTACCCAATCGAGGATCTCGATGTCATCATCATATATTCCTTTTACAACGGGCCACTGGGCAGGCTTTAATTGACGATAATTTTTTACTTTTTGTAACTCATATTGATTAAATAGACTTTGATAAGGAACAGGGTATTTTAATACTCCAAGAAGTGTGCGCCGCGCGAGGTTCATTCCCCAATGTGCTGTGTAGGGCTCTAAACGCGATAAGATCCGGAACGTTTGCCCATTGCCTTCAAACCCGCCATGATCACGCATCATATAATTTAAAGCGGTTTCACCTCCATGGCCAAAGGGAGGATGACCAATATCATGAGCTAAGCAAAGACTTTCTATTAAACTATTTGAACTTAGTAATTCATGTTGGTTCGGGTGCTTCTGTTTTAACTGAGCTAAAATTCCTGTGCCGATTTGAGCGACTTCTAGCGAGTGAGTTAATCGGGTGCGATAAAAATCATTCATACCAACACCCAAAACTTGAGTTTTGGCTTGTAAGCGACGAAAAGCGGCTGAGTGTAAAATTCTTGCTCGGTCACGCTGAAATGGACTGCGATGATCATCCCGTCTATTTTTAGACTCTGTTGATCGACGTTGATGCCACAAATTTAGACTCATCGTTTTTCCTTATCCGCTGGAAACAACCTGTTTTGTTCTACTCTAACAAGTTAAGGTTGAAACACACAAGATAACATTAATATCGGATAAAAATGCGTCGTTCTATCCACTTACTCTCCTAAAAATACACAAATAACTTGCTCAAAAGAGGACAAGTCGGTAGTTTTTACCTCCATGTGTCTTTATGGTCGAATCGTGCTCCAATCTTATTCAGCACACGACCCTTAGTTCCGGTTAAGGAGATTATCTTGTTAAGCCAGTTAAGTGGCATTTCAATTACGGCTGACTCAATGTCATGGTTACTCACGGCAGAACATTTTCGCAAAGAGTTAATTAACCGTATTGCCAACGCACAACACAGCATCTATATCTCAGCACTATATCTTGAAGATGATGAAGCGGGTCGCGAAATTATTGATGCACTACTGGCTGCAAAGCAATCTAACCCTACGCTTGATGTTAAAGTCTTTGTTGATTTTCACCGTGCTCGTCGTGGTTTGATTGGGCATAAAGGAGACAGTGGGAACTATTTCATGTATCGGGAGCGTCTAGCGAAGGCTGAGCACCCGATTGAAATTTATGGTGTTCCTGTTAAATCAAAAGAAATTCTTGGGGTACTTCACCTAAAAGGATTTGTCATTGATGACTCGATCATCTTTAGTGGCGCGAGTTTAAATAATATCTATTTACACCATGCAAACAAATATCGTTTTGACCGTTATCATGTCATTGATAGTGAATATGGTGCTCGCACACTACGCGATTTTATGAAAGGCTTACTTGAAGAGCCTGCGATTGTTTCTTTAGCGCAAACACAAGAACCGGAAATTTTACCGACTAAATCGCAAATTAAAAAGCTTAAGAGCCGTTTAAGCAGAAGTAATTATGAATTCAATGGTGTTAAGTTAGGCCTTCGTATTACTCCGTTGGTTGGATTAGGCAAACGAAAAAATGCACTAAATAAAGCAGCGATTGCGGTTGTTAAAGAATCCATTGAATCATTATTTATTTGTACTCCATACTTTAATCCACCGTATTCATTGAGTCGCGCGTTAACAAAACATTTGAAGCAAGGCAAAAAGCTTGAAATTGTTGTGGGTGATAAGACAGCTAATGATTTCTTTATCCCTCCTGAAGAGGAATTTTCAACCATTGGTGCTGTTCCATATATCTATGAACAAGCATTACTGCGATTTATGAAGCGTCATCAATGGGCGATAGATAAGGGATTGTTGAAGGTTAACCTTTGGAAGAATGAAAACAACAGCTTTCATTTAAAGGGCATAAGTGCAGATAATAAATACCACCTACTTACAGGTTCAAATCTAAACCCTAGAGCGTGGTCGTTAGATCTTGAAAATGGCATTTTAGTTCATGATGTTCACCAAGAGTTAGAGCAAGGATTCTCTAAAGAAAGAGAGCATATTTTACAAAATACTACGCAGGTCGCTCATTATACCGATATCGAAACCTTGCAAGATTACCCTGAAGAAGTGAAAAAAATCTTAACTCGCATTAAGCGCTTACGTGCAGACTTTATCCTTCGTCGTATTATGTGATCTACACAAAGATTGAATGAACTTGTTTGACACTAAACACTCGTTATCAGGCGAGTGTTTTTTTAACTTTAAAGAAAATGACTATATTAAAGCACCGCATTCACAGCCTGTATGATTACAGAAAATCCTTGTCCTCTACCGAGTTTAATGCCAGAGGCAAAAACATCAGTCGCTGCAAACTGTGTTTACAGGCAAGAATTTGGTGTTTGTGTCCGCATAGACGCCAGTTAAATTCCGATGCCGCATTTGCTTTAGTCATGTACGATGATGAAGTGTTAAAACCTTCAAACACTGGGCGCTTAATTGCGGATTTATTCCCTGACACACACGCTTTTCTTTGGTCGAGAACGGAACCTAATCCGAAGTTATTGGCTTTATTGACCAACGACCAATATCAACCAATTCTTATTTTTCCTGAAGAATATGCAACAGAAAAAACGAGTGTTATTAATTCGATAAACACAAAAGATTTTTCAAATAAGAAGCCGTTATTTATCCTACTTGATGGTTGCTGGCGTGAAGCGGTAAAAATGTTTCGGAAAAGTCCGTATTTACAAAACATTCCTATGCTGTCATTTAGTCCAGATTTTCTGGCGAACTATATGATCCGAAAAGGTGTCAGAGATTTCCAGCTTGGTACGGCTGAAGTTGCCGCTTTAGCATTAGAGTCATTTGGGGAAACTCATAATGCTATTGCGTTGCAAAAATGGTGTGATGTCTTCAAAGAATCTGTTTTATTAGGACGAAATAAAAGACCAGCCAAAGAACTTAAACCTTTTACTGAATATTTAGATCGTTTTAATGAAGCACATCAACAAGCGATATTAGAAGGGATGTAAATTCTAACTTTTACTTGCCATTATTTGTAATACTTCATCATAACTGATGTTGTATTGGCGAGAGAGGTTGATCACTTTTGTTTTAAAAGTTTGAATCTGCTCTTGCTGCAATAAGCGATGTTCTTCCGTAGCTACCATTTCGTTAATGGCTTCTTGAAGCAGTTTCATTCTTCTTAAGCTGTAATCAAGTGTTTCAAGGTAAGCCGTCATTTGCTTTTTGTTACGGGCTTGAGTTAAGTCCGACGATTGTTTTTGTTCAAGTCCATATGAATCGAGTGCAGAAATGGCTTTTTCTAAATCCAAATTCTCATTCATCATAATTTATTCGAGTACAAGTATTATTGATTCACCTAAGGGTTAATCAAATGAAGTGAAAAGGTTTACTGAGCGTCACTTTGGATTACACTATGGTAATTTTAATTAGCATCAGCAGAGTAATTATACAATTTTATGGCTATTGCTCAATAAATAATAATTAAGAGTTCAAAAATTGATATTAAAATTGTGATCCTATTTTCATTATCAAGGTATACAATAGCTAAAATTTTCTTATGGGACTCTAAAGATGAAATTGATAAAAGGATTGGCAATAGGCATTGTCGTTATCATAACCGCGCTCGTTTTATATCTCACACTGTTCTTCAATATCAACCAGCTAAAACCTCAAATTATCTCTTCCATTGAAGAATCTACTGGCTATAAAGCTAATATTGATGGTGATTTAGGTTGGAAACTTTTCCCTTCAGTTGGAATTGAAGTTAATGGTTTCGCCATTGAAAACCCTAAAGGTTTTAATAAAAAAGAATTGGTACGGATTGACCACGTTGTTGCTGATGTCGCTTTATTGCCATTGCTTTCAAAAGACATTGAAGTTGAAGCGATGGAATTCAAAGGTATGACGTTGAATCTTTTAACGGATAAAAATGGTCTATCGAATCTCAATAAGTTGCAACAAAAAGGTCAATCGACAAAATCTAAACCTGAAGTGGCTAAGCCTGAACAAGCAAAGGATGAAAAAACAAATATCGATCTTGGTTCAGTAAAGATTGCGGGTGTGAATATTGAGAATATTATTATTCATCAACAAAATTTACAAATTCAATCACAACAAACAGTAAAGTTAGATTACTTTAAACTGGCCTCGTTTAGTTTAGATACAGACTCACCATTTAATCTTAAGGCCGAAATTAAGCAGCCTAAGCTGGATGCAAATCTTACAGGTAGAGGCGTAATCAATGTGGCTTCCAGTTTTAAATCAATAAACTTGAAAAGTTTTGAAACTGAGTTGAATGCAAATGGTGCTGATTTGCCGACAGGGCACATAAAAGCCATCTTGAAGTTAGCTGCAACGGTAAATCTTGACGAACAAAAAGCGAAGTTAAAGGTTAACCATGTACAAGTTAATGACATCAAAGGTAACGGAAGTGTATATGCAAGCTACGGTTTGAGGGTTCCAAAGGTAAATGTCAGCTTCAACTTAGGTGATGTAGACCTTACTCCTTATTTGCCAAAAGACTCTGCTGAACAAAGTTCCAATGAGAGCGTTAATGACGATGTTGCTGCTAAAACTTCTCAAGGTGCTGAGAAAGAGCCAGACCTTTCAGCTCTAGCTTCAATCAATGGCAGTGTACAAGTGAACATCAAGAGTGTTAAAGCGAATAACATTCACGCCGAAAACCTACAGCTGATAACAGAAATTACTAACTCTGTATTAACAGTGAAAGATATTTCCAGTGATCTTTATCAAGGCAGACTCCAAGCTAAAGCTCGTTTGGACGCAAGAAAGCCAATTGCTCGTTATGGCTTTAGTGGTAACTTGTCCAAATTCCAATTTCAGCCATTGTTAAAAGATGCATTAGATGCTGAAGAGATTTCAGGGGAAACCAATTTATCTATCACAGGTAATGGTATTGGTCTAACACCTTCTTCCATAAAGCGTAAGCTGTCAGCTAAAGGCCGTTTTGCGGTAACAGATGGTGCCTATCATGGTGTCGATATTGGAAAAATGCTATCTAATTTCGAGAATCAGCTGAAAGGAGCTGCTGCACCAGCTGAGACGCAAGTTGATAAAACACTTTTTGCAAAGTTAGGTACAGAGTTTGCCATTAATAACGGCGTTATGAGGATAACTAATACAACCTTATCTTCACCAGCTTTAAAGGTTAAAGGCAATGGGACTGCTTCTTTATTGACGGATAATTTAGTTTATAAACTCACAGTAAATGTTACTGAAAGTAAAAGAAATAAATCAGGCTGGAATCAACTTAGAGGTAGAGATATTCCGTTCTTAGTAACTGGTACTTTAGCTAATCCTAAGTTTAAATTAGATACTGAAGCCGTTTTAAAGCAAGAGTTGAATAGAGAAAAAGAAAAGTTTAAAAAGAAATTATTTGAACAGCTTGGCTTCTAAATTGATATAACCAATGACTAATGCCCTGTAAATACAGGGCTTTTTTATACCTCTGTTTAAATTATTTTCACCAAGTATTCACAGTTTGTTGACCATCATTAATCCTTGTTAATAAAAGGATTTTCTTTTAGGAAGTTTGAGTTAAGTCAAGTAATCTTCCACACCATTCGGTGCTTTTTAGTCGATAAGAATTAAAAATCTTTCAGATAGCTAGAAAGTCATCCTTTCGTTCAAACTGTCTTTACCTGTTTCAATTCAGACATTGAACATATCAATTCAGGACTTTTGGGTAGGGAGATTAACCGTCCAGCAGCGTTAAGTGATTACTTTAGGAGTCGTTGGGTGTATTCAAATTCAAAAAGGTTTTTAGCTTTAGTTTGCCTGCTTTTATTTCCATATTTTGTGGAAGCGGGGCAACTTAATATGACGGAAGGTGTTACTGGGATCAGTCATGATATCTATCATCTTCACATGACCATATTTTACATCTGCTGCATCATTGGGTTCGGTGTTTTTGGTGCCATGATTTATTCCATGTTTCGGCATCGTAAATCCAATGGCCATCAAGCCGCAAACTTTCATGAAAGCGCGAAAGTTGAATTGGCATGGACAATCATTCCATTTCTGATTTTGGTTGCGATGGCAGTTCCAGCAACAGGCACATTAATTAGAATGGATGATACTAAAGATGCCGCGCTAACCGTCAAGATAACAGCGTCACAATGGAAGTGGCATTATGATTACTTTAATAAGGGCGTTGGCTTTTATAGCATCTTAAAAACCTCTCAAAAGCAGATAGATAATCAACAACCAAAAGATGCTAATTACTTGCTTGAAGTAGATAAGCCTCTAGTTTTGCCTATCCATCGCAAAATTCGTTTTTTAATCACTTCAGAAGACGTTATTCATTCTTGGTTTGTACCAGCATTTGCCATCCAAAAGGATGCCAATCCTGGTTTTATTAATGAGGCTTGGACTCGTATAGATAAAGCTGGAGTGTATCGAGGACAATGCGCTCAATTATGTGGTAAAGGTCATGGTTTTATGCCGATTGTAGTAAAAGCAGTGACAGGTAAAGATTTTGACAAGTGGCTTAAAAATCAGCAACAGGCCAAGCTACTGGCCGCTCAATCAGCCCAAGCTTCACTCTCTAAAACATTATCTAAAGAAGAGTTGATGAAAAAGGGGCAGAGTGTTTATCTCGCTCATTGTGCTGTCTGCCATCAACCAAATGGCATGGGGCTGCAAGGTGTGTTTCCAGCGCTTAAAGGCAGTAAAACCGCAACAGGTCCTGTTCATGATCACATTCATACGGTGAAGTTTGGTCGTCCAGGAACGGCAATGCAGGCATTTGGTAAGCAACTAACAGATGAAGAAATCGCCGCAGCCATAACCTACGAGCGTAACTCTTGGGGCAATAACATGGGTGATGCTGTTCAAGCTGCCGATGTTCATAAGGTTCAGCAATAAGGATAATCCATGACAACATTGAATCCAGAGATGTCCACCACTATTAACTCGACCAGCCATGAACATCACCATCAACCTCCAAAAGGAATCATGCGTTGGTTAAAAACGACTAATCATAAGGATATTGGCACTTTATATTTATGGTTTAGCTTTATTATGTTTTTGATTGGCGGCTGCATGGCAATGCTGATCAGAGTTGAGCTCTTCGAACCAGGCAAAGTCATCTTAGACCCAAATTTATTTAATCAGATGACCACTGTACATGGACTGATAATGGTATTTGGTGCGGTAATGCCAGCATTTACTGGTTTAGCGAACTGGCTTATTCCAATGATGATCGGCGCACCTGATATGGCGCTACCAAGAATGAATAATTGGAGCTTTTGGATATTACCGTTTGCCTTTGCCATTTTAATTAGCACCTTGTTCATGCCTGGTGGTGGCCCAAATTTCGGATGGACTTTTTACGCACCGCTATCCACCCATTACAGTAGTGATAGTACCGCTTTATTTGTTTTTTCTATTCACATTATGGGTATTAGCTCAATCATGGGCGCAATGAATGTCATTGTAACTATCTTTAACCTTCGTGCACCGGGTATGAAGTGGATGAAGTTACCACTTTTTGTATGGACTTGGCTGATTACCGCATTTTTATTGATAGCAGTAATGCCCGTATTGGCTGGTGTTGTTACCATGGTGCTAACAGATAAGTTTTTTGGGACCAGTTTTTTTGATGCTGCTGGTGGTGGCGATCCTGTAATGTTTCAGCACATCTTTTGGTTTTTTGGTCATCCTGAAGTTTATATTATGATTCTGCCTGCTTTTGGGATCATTTCTTCCATCATTCCTGCATTCAGTAGAAAGAAATTGTTTGGTTATTCATCAATGGTTTATGCCACAGGAAGTATCGCATTGCTGTCATTTATCGTGTGGGGGCATCACATGTTTACTACAGGTATGCCATTGGTGTCAGAACTCTTCTTTATGTATTGCACCATGATTATCGCGGTTCCCACAGGTGTAAAAGTGTTTAACTGGGTAGCAACCATGTGGCGGGGCTCACTATCGTTTGAACCTCCAATGTTGTTCGCTATTGCGTTTGTCATTCTATTTACCATTGGTGGGTTCTCTGGTTTGATGTTGGCGATTACGCCTGCGGATTTCCAATATCATAATACCTATTTTGTCGTCGCTCATTTTCATTACGTATTAGTGACTGGTGCGGTATTCGCGATTATGGCCGCTGCGTATTATTGGTTACCGAAATGGACTGGACACATGTATAACTTCACATTAGCCAAATGGCACTTTTGGTGTTCTGTGATATCTGTGAATGTGTTATTTTTTCCAATGCACTTTTTGGGTCTAGCTGGTATGCCAAGGCGTATCCCTGATTATGCATTGCAGTTCGCGAATTTGAATAAAGTGGTTTCTATCGGTGGTTTTACTTTCGGGTTATCGCAATTATTGTTTTTAGCATTAGTGATCAAATGCATTAAAGGAGGTGAGAAAGCACCAGCTAAACCTTGGGATGGAGCTGAAGGATTGGAGTGGACATTGCCTAGTCCGCCACCATATCACTCATTTTCAACACCGCCAGAGGTTGAATAATGAGTCAACAACCCATGTCCAAGAATAAAAAGCTGATGATTTACTTAATTTTCGGCTGTATTGGTATGTTTGGATTTGGATTTGCTTTAGTACCTCTCTATAACGTCATGTGTAAACAGCTCGGTATAAATGGTCACTCTTCAAACATTCCAGAAAAATATAAAAAAGAACTAGTGGTCGATAAAAGTCGCAATATTAAAGTTGAATTTGTGACTCAAATTCATCCTGGACTACCTTATGATTTTGGAGCAATAACTAAAGAAGTGACTGTTCATCCCGGTGAGTTAGCTCATGCAAAGTTCTACGCGCGGAATAATTCACATCATTTGATTGTGTCACAAGCCATTCCTTCGATATCACCCGGTCAAGGGACGCTGTATTTTCATAAAACCGAATGTTTTTGTTTTACTCAACAACCACTGAAAGCTCAAACAAGCGCAGATTTACCCGTCGTTTTTTTTATTGACCCAGCGCTACCTAAGGACATACATACCATAACTTTGTCCTACACCTTGTACGACGTCACTAAAGCTGTTTTAGAGGCTCACCCTGAAGTTGCCAAACAAGTAGAAAGCTAATTACCTATGGAGACTGCAATGAACTCGTATGCAAAATATTATGTGCCAGAACAAAGTCAGTGGCCAATTATTGGTGCTATTGGTTTGTTTTGTATTGCTTTTGGCGCGGGCAATTTTGTGATGGAGTTAAATAAAGGGCAGGCCACTCATGGTCTGTATTTATTAATGGCTGGTGTTGCCACGATTCTCTTCATGATCGTTGGTTGGTTTCGTAATGTAATCTCAGAATCTATGTCCGGTTTGTATTCAAGGCAGATGGATATTTCATTTCGTCAGGGGATGAGCTGGTTTATTTTTTCAGAAGTCATGTTTTTTGGTGCTTTCTTTGGTGCTTTGTTTTTTGTAAGAGTATTTTCGGTTCCTTGGCTCGGTGGACATGATGGTGGTTCTACACACCAAGTTTTATGGCCTCATTTTCAAGCTCATTGGCCGTTAATTGTTACTCCAAAGGGAGAGAAAACCCAAGCTATGGAATGGTTAGGGGTGCCTTTGGTGAATACTGTGATCTTATTAACCTCATCAGTCACTTTGCATTTTGCGCATATCAGTTTGGAAAATAACAAACGCAAGCCGCTAGCTGTGTGTTTAGGCTTAACCATTTTACTAGGGCTGTGCTTTTTGTTTTTTCAAGCTAAAGAATACCATCACGCCTATACCCAAATGGGGTTAACACTCCAATCAGGGGTTTATGGTAATACCTTCTTTATGCTGACTGGATTTCACGGTTTACATGTCACTCTCGGGACTATATTTTTAATCGTGTTGTTTTGTCGAGTATTAAAAGGACACTTTACGCCTAAGAAGCATTTCGCATTTCAGGCGGGGAGTTGGTATTGGCATTTTGTCGATGTTGTTTGGCTGTGTTTATTCGTGTTTGTATATGTACTTTAAGCAATTAATAACATCAGTAACACTGAACACGTTTAAAAAATCGAACAGTAAGAAATTGCTGGGCTTAATTCTATTTGTGGCGTTATTTATCTTGCTAGTTAGCCTAGGATTTTGGCAGCTAAAAAGGGGAGACCAAAATCAACGATTTGAACAGAACCTTAGAAGCAGAAGTCAACACCAATTAAGTTACTCGCAAATCGAAAATACACATAAAGTAGCGGAACTGACTGGTTACCAGACACACTTAACATTAGCTCCTGTATCTAAGCCACTACTCTATTTAGACAATCAAATCATGGGTCAACAGGTCGGTTACGAGGTTTATCAGGTTATGCAATATCAGCCTAATTTACCATGGGTGTTAGTTGATCTAGGTTTTATTGCGGCTTTTGCTGAGAGAAATAATCTACCAGAAGTGAAACCAATAGAGCGAAAAATGAAAGTAGTAGGGACTTTGTATCACACAGACAAAAACCCATTTAGTAGCAAATTGTTACCTGAAATAGGCAAAGAAGTTCGCATCCAAAACATGAACTATAAAGAACTTAGCCTTTTCCTAGGCCACTCGGTACTTGGCATTGCAGTACAAGCAAAACAAGCGGTTCACAGTGTTGATGGCCGTTTATTAATAAAAAGAATACATAAATTGGCCATGCCATCTTCAAAAAATTACGGGTACGCGGTGCAGTGGTTTGCCATGGCAACAACTTTGGCAGTAATTGGTTTGTTTAGTATTTTTAAAAGGAATCGGTTAGATGGTGACAAGATTAAGTAACCATCAAGTTCTAATGTGCTTGGTTTTCGTTTTTATCGCTCCAGTTTTGTTAGGTAAATTATTTCTGAATATGCATTGGTATAGTGCTGGTGCTACTAACTTAGGTGATTTGCTTCCGGTCAAGTTGAGTTATCAGGCCTTAAAAATAGATAATCCCGTACCTCATCATTGGCAAGTGCTCTTCCAAGTTCCTAGGCAGTGCACATGGTTATGTAAACAGCAGATATCCATATTGCAGCGCACGGTTATTGCGTTAGGTAAAGATCAAAATAGGGTAAAACCAGTGTTAATAACCAATAACCTTAAGCAGATAAAACACCTTAATGCTAAGGTTCTGAAACCTAACTCGGCATTGGCGACCGCTCTGGCTGATGATCTGTTCGTTATTGTCGACCCACTTGGCAAATGGGTATTAAGGTACCCAACAGTGACAAATGAACGAGCAAGCCTACTACAGGCGCGGCATTTACTGACAGATATGAAAACCCTACTTAAATTGTCGAAGGTGGGGTGATGAAGTCTAAATTACTCATAGGTAGTGCAATCATACTGGCTTTTGTTGTGATTCTGATGGGGGCGTACACTCGTTTATCGAATGCTGGTTTAAGTTGCCCTGATTGGCCGCAATGTTATGGTCATTATACCGTTCCAACTCAGCAGCAATTACAGAAAAATCCAAATAGCTCATTTCAAGGCGATACGGTTCAGCCTAAAAAAGCATGGCTTGAAATGATCCATCGTTATCTTGCCGGCACTCTTGGTTTATTGGTTGTATTGATTTTACTCCAATCATTTTTTAAAAGGCTAACTCTACGGTATCTAGCCGTGGGCTTATTTGCCGTTATTGTGTTTCAGGCTGCATTAGGTATGTGGACAGTGACGATGAAACTTATGCCTATTGTAGTCATGTCTCATTTAATTGGCGGCTATTGCGTTATCTCCATACTGTGGCTCATATATCTTAATTTTACGAGTAAACCACCAGCCGAAGGTAATAGATGTTCAATAGGCATAAGGTTTCATGCTGTTTTGGCGCTTGCTGCACTGATAATTCAAATAATGTTAGGTGGGTGGACGTCCACTAATTACGCGGCACTAGCCTGTACGTCGTTACCGATATGTCAAGGTGACTGGAGTAATCACCTGAACTTCGGGCAAGCATTTTCAGTCTGGCAGGGGATTCACAACAGCTATGAATTTGGCGTTCTGAATGCTAATGCGCGGATGACGATACATGCTTGTCATCGGATTTGGGCAATGGTGACGGCTGTTATTCTAGCAACGTTAGCATTTAGGCTTTGGGCTCAATCTAAAGCACCATTAAGGAGAAGTGGTTATTGGTTAATAGGGCTACTTTTATTGCAAATAAGTTTAGGTGTAATGAACGTATTGTTTCAGTTACCTATTGGTGTAGCAGTGTCACATAACGCTGGAGCTTTATTATTGTTGCTTTGCCTAATCTATATCAATTTTCATGCTAGGCGCAAGGTTGGTAGCTATGAATAGGGAGATACTTGTCAGCAATTTCTCAACAATCCCCTTTAGTTGGAAAGATTACCTAGAGCTTACAAAGCCTAAAGTGGTCGCGCTCATGTTGCTGACCGTTGTTGTAGGTATGTGCTTGTCTACACCCAGTCGATTACCGATTAATCTAGTGATTAGTGGTTTAGTGGGAGTGGCTATGATGGCTGCATCTGCAGCTGTGATTAATCATGTGATTGACAGAGATGCCGATTTAAAAATGCAGCGAACGCACAACAGGCCCATCGCACAGCATAGAGTCAGTGTGTTTAAGGCTTCAATATTTGCTGCGATTCTTGGTTGTTGTGGATTTGGGGTTCTCAATTATTTAGTCAATTTTCTAACAGCCTGGCTTACTTGTGCAAGCCTACTGGGCTATGCCGTGGTTTATACTTTGTATTTGAAAAGAGCAACGTCACAAAACATCGTGATTGGTGGTTTGGCTGGTGCAATGCCGCCACTACTCGGTTGGACGGCGATAACTGGGAGTTTTAACAGCAATGCGTTGCTGCTAGTAATCATAATCTTTTTATGGACCCCTCCTCATTTTTGGGCGCTTGCTATTGCCAAGAAAGATGAATACGCAGAAGCCGACATTCCTGTACTATCCGTTACTCATGGCATTGAGTACACCAAAACATCCATTCTCTTATACACCTTACTTTTATGGGTAGCATGCTTATTGCCTGTGATTGTCGGTATGAGCGGAACTGTTTATCTTATAGGCGCAACTTTATTAAGCGCAATGTTCTTTGTAAAAGCGTGGCGATTAAAGTTCAACTCGAGCAGAGTTTCTGCAATGTCTGTGTTCAGATTTTCTATTTATCATCTAATGATTCTTTTTATTGTGTTATTGATAGACCATTATTTGTAAGGAAAAGCGATGAAATCAAAGTTATTTATTATCTGTTGCTTGATTACTTTTGCAGTGCTTGGTGGAGGTGTTGCATATTACTATCAACATCAGCCATTAAAATTGGTAACCACAACTGAATATCCAATAAAATCTCCAGTTACAAAGTTTTATTTGATGGATCAATTTGAGAAACCATTTACCAATGCAAATCTGCAGGGGAAATGGACATTATTTTTTGTTGGTTACACTTCCTGCCCTGATATCTGTCCCACCGCTATGACAAAATTGGCTGCTGCATATCCCAAGCTTAAAAAAGACTATCCATTTCAAATAGTGTTTATTTCAGTCGATCCTGAGCGTGACAGTCCTGCTAAGTTGAAAGAATACACATCATTTTTTAATAAACACTTTATCGCTGTTACTGGAATACAGTCTGAATTATTTCAGCTTACTAGAAATCTAGGAATGGCTTATTCCAAGGTAGGTGAAGGTAAAAATTATTTAATTAGCCATAGTGCAACAATGACATTAGTATCCCCAAGAGGCTTAAAAATTGGAATTGTAAAACCTCAAATTGTTCCTGGAAGGATAGCGCAGATCAAGAATAAAGATATGGAGGCAGATGTTCTTAAATTGATGGCTAGGTATAGCTAATTAACCTGAGCTCAGGTTAATTATGATAGAACATGGTCTTTTATTGAAAGGTTCAGATTGATTGCAAGGTTAGTATTAGGCGAGTTAAAGATGTCAGATAGTAACGATGAGAGTATTTATAGTACAGGCAAAATGTATGTTGAAATTAACGCTAGAAATGTGATTAAAACTTTTTTGCCCCAAAGAGACAGCATAAAGCGGTTTAAACTTGAATTACACGCACTCAAGCAGTTTACAGATATGGATCGAGTTCCTCATCTAATTAACGCTAATATGGATAAGATGAAACTCGAAATGACCAAGCTTCCTGGTAAGAATCCAAGCTTTTTATCTCAATCTCACTTACAGCAGTTACAAGGAATTGTTTCAGATTTATTTGCACATGGAATCGCTAGACATGCTTTACCTATCCGAGATTTACTTGTTGATGACAAAGGTAAACTTTATATGGTCGATTTTGAGCGAATCACAGTCAGAAAGTTCAAATTGTCTCCCATTTGGCTAATTGCAAAAGCTGTCACACAATCTCATGTATTACGTTTGATATGGCAATTCCAACCACATATGTTAACCACAACTCAAAAGTTTGAGGTATTTTCAATTATTGGTATTCGCCGCATATTTCATTCACTTAAAAGTGTCATTAATAAGGTGAAGAAGGGCATTATTTATAGAAAATAGTTTATAGGTACGGGTTTAACGCGGATTTGTAACTAAATAAAAGATGATTCCTTTCACTTCCATCACTATATCAAGGCGTGACCGAAATCACCTTTTAGTACTAACACGCTCTAGTTATCCTCTAGAAAAATCCTAAAGGATTAACGTCATAACTCACCAATAAGTTTTTAGTCTGCTGATAATGTTCTAGTGCCATTTTATGCGTTTCACGTCCCACACCTGACTTCTTATACCCACCAAATGCGGCATGGGCTGGATACATATGATAACAGTTAGTCCATATTCTACCTGCTTCAATCTTACGACCCATTCGATAAGCAAGATTCATGTCGCGTGTCCAAACCCCTGCACCTAATCCAAATTCAGAACTATTTGCTAACTCCAGTACTTCTGCTTCATCTTTAAAGGTACAAAGTGAAATAACAGGTCCAAATATTTCTTCTTGGAAAATTCGCATATCATTTGTACCTTTTAGCAAGGTAGGTTTGATATAAAAACCATTACTATGCTCACTATCTAATGATTCAGCCTCTCCACCAAGTAAAACTTCGGCACCTTCTTCACGTCCAATTTTTATGTAACCCATGATTTTATCGTACTGCTCTTGCGATGCTTGAGCACCAACCATGGTCTCAGTATCTAATGGGTTTCCTCGTATAATAGCCTTGGAGCGCTCAATAACTTTTTCAATAAATTGAGAATAGATATCTTCATGGACGAATAAGCGGGACGGGCAGGTACAGACTTCACCTTGATTGAAATAAGCTAATACAACACCTTCAATACATTTACTCAAATATTCATCTTCTTGATCCATTACATCTTTAAAGAAAATATTGGGTGATTTACCGCCGAGCTCTACAGTCGATGGAATGATATTCTCTGCAGCGCATTTTAGGATGTGTGAACCAACAGGTGTTGAACCTGTAAAAGCTATTTTGGCAATACGTTTGCTGGTGGCTAGTGCTTGTCCAGCTTCTTCGCCATAGCCATTTACGATATTAAGCACACCAGCAGGAAGAAGGTCTTCAATTAATTCAACTAACAGCAAAATAGATGCTGGTGTTTGTTCGGCTGGTTTGAGCACAACACAATTGCCTGCGGCAAGAGCAGGACCTAGTTTCCAAGCCGCCATGAGAATAGGGAAGTTCCAAGGGATGATTTGTCCAACAACACCTAATGGTTCATGAAAATGATATGAAACGGTTTTTTCATCAATTTCGCCAATCGAGCCTTCTTGGGCGCGTAAACAACCTGCAAAATATCTGAAATGATCAACAGCAAGTGGTATATCGGCTGCTAGCGTTTCTCTTACTGCTTTACCGTTATCCCAAGTTTCAGCTACCGCTAGATATTCAATATTTTGCTCGATGCGGTCTGCAATTTTTAGTAAAAGATTAGAACGCTCCGTTACAGAAGTTGTACCCCAAGAGTCTTTAGCTTTATGAGCTGCATCTAGTGCTAGCTCTATGTCTTTAGCATTTGAGCGGGGAATTTCACAAAAAGATTTGCCATTAACTGGGCTGATATTCTGAAAGTATTTGCCATCACTAGGTTCAACCCATTGACCGCCAATGAAATTTTGATACCTAGGTTTAAAATTAACAATGGCATCTTTGGTACCAGGTGCAGAGTAAATCATATGATGTCCTTCTATTGTATTTATCGGTTTTTCTTATTAACGTAATGACACAAAATGAATTTAACTTTGCTGTTAATCCATAATAAATGACTCTCAGTACAAAATAAATACACTGGAGTAGGCGTATGATTCGTGAACAACTATCAGAATTACGAAAGAAACCTAAAGTGCTGGTTGAAAATAAGATAAGTTTTGCTGCTTCAGATACTGAACTGAGTATTTATGACACTTTTGAGCAAGCCGATAAAATTCCGCTCCTATCTGATCAATTGCTTTTTTGTGGAATGATTGCAGGTAAAAAAATCATGCATGACAACTCAGCTGATTATCAGAGTCAATTTTTACCCCACGAATCCTTTATCATTGCACCAAATAATCAGGTAAAAATTGACTTCCCAGAGGCGACAAATTCAGAGCCAACAACTTGCTTAGCGATCGAAATATCAACGGATCGTATTAAGAAGGTTGTAGAGCAGCTAGAGAAATCTGAACCGCTCGATAAAGATTATGGATATTGGGGTTACAGACCAAATTCAATTCATACACACCATACATCTTCAACACAGCATTTGCTTAACCGCATTGTTCAGGTTTACATAGAGAATCATCAAGATCGAAACTATATGATCGATCTTGCTATTACAGAGTTAACGATTCGTTTATTGAGGGAGCAAACTAGAAGCTTTATTTTGGAACACTGCACAAAAGATCCCGAGACCAATGGATTAAATGCATCAGTAAATTATATTGTTGAAAACTTAGACGCTCAGCTCGATGTTGAGCAGTTGTGTAAATTATCCTGTATGAGTAGAACAAAATTTTTTACTCAGTTTAAAACTCACTTCGGCTGCACTCCTGCGGCCTTTCAATTGCAGCTTAGATTAAAGAAAGCTGCGGAATTAATAAAGCTAGGAAAGTCGATTACGGCAGCGTGTTTTGAGTCAGGCTTTTCGAATACAAGTCACTTCAGTCGATGTTTCAAGCGGTTTTATGCCGAATGCCCTCGGAGTTACCAGTCAAAATATTGTTCTGTACAATTTTAAAATCATTTGTGAATGATGAAGGGGAGAACAATCAATATAGAGATATGGCAGTCTAGAATGGATTTAACAAAATCAGCGGCGACATGCTCTTATGTACTGGATCAGTAACTGTAACATTGCACAAAAAACGAGAACAAAATGAATTATAGAAAGGCGAAACTTGAAGATCTTGGAAGTTTAAAAGCGTTAGAACAAGCTGTTGTAGAAGCAGAGCGTCCGTATAACAACTCTATCAAGCCTTCAGATGCAAAGTACTATGACATTGAATATTTGATTAATGATCATGATTCGCACCTACTTGTTGTCGAAGAAGCAGGACAAATAATTGCAACAGGCTACGGACAATTACGCGATTCAAAACAGTCTCTCATCCACAGTAAACATTGCTATCTTGGTTTTATGTATTACCTGAATATCGAGGGCAGGGCATTAATAAATTGATACTGGATAAACTCTTCGCTTGGGGTAAAGAACGTGGTGTCTCTGACTTTTACCTAGATGTTTACTCAGCAAACGATTCAGCCATAAAAGCTTATGAAAAAGCAGGCTTCCAACCGTCACTATTAGAAATGAAACTCAATTTAGGTGAGAATAATTGAGCTAAACCATCTAGCGCTAAGGTCTTATAAATAGGGAAATTATTATGCAAGTTGCTTACTTAGCAGATCATCAAGAATACGTCAGTACTATTGCCAAATGGTATTACGATGAATGGGGTAATAATGGAAAAACTTTTACTTATGATTTTATCTACAATCTAGGTTTGAGTAGGAGCAAAAACAAAGGAAAGCTCCCTTATTCATTTATTATTGAAGATAACAACGCTCTAGTTGGTGTAGCTGAGCTTAAATATAGAGAAAATAAGCATCATCCAGAATATGAGCATTGGGTTGGTGGCGTGTATGTTTGTCCAAATCAGCGTGGGAAGGGGTATGCGAATATTCTAATTTCTAAGGCAAAGCAATTGGCCAGAGAGCTTGGCATAGAGCAATTATATCTTCAATGTGATGAACATAATATTGCTCTTTATCAAAAGCATGGTTTTGTTGCTCTGCATGAGGCAGAACACTTTGGTGATATTACAACCATAATGGTTTGTGAAATATGACCTTAGCAAAAAATCGCTTAGTGTTAGTTAACTTATTGTAATTCAATCAAAAACAATGTTTTATGCTCTCAATGAATTTTGACAACACTGAGTTTACTGAACTTGAAGTGTATATTAATTAATAGGTTGCAGCATGGTTTTGCAGCTGATTGTTGATGAATTATAAGTCTTGAGCAAATGAATTTTGGAATTATTAGAAGGACGCTATGCTTTGTTAAGCGATGCACAAAGGCGATGGCAGTATCCTAAGCAGATACCGCCAACAGGCGATTTCTTAACTGATTTATAAGTTCACTTCTTTACAGTCAGACTCGCTACCGCGCAGATAACAAATCTCTTTGATTGTAGTTAGTGTTGCCAATTTCTCGCTGATCACATCAAAGTTCTTGTGCGTGATAATTATACCGTTGACTTGAGTTATAACGTCCGATTCTTTTAGACCATTGTTTTGTGTTCTGGTCTAATGGAACTGGACACTTGAATGAGAGACAATTAACAGTCAAACATTAAGGTGTATCAATGACAGCAAGAAGAAGTTACAAAAATTACCCTAAAGAGTTTAAAGAAGAAGCCGTTGCCCTTGTTTTGGATCAAGGCTATTCAGTTCCGGAAGCGGCTAAGTCTCTTGGAATAACAACAAGTTTACTTTACAAATGGAAGGATAAAGTAGAAGCAGAACGAGACGGCACTGCTTTATCAGAATCAGAGCGTGATGAACTTAAACAGTTAAGGCGTGAAGTTAAGCAACTTAGGATAGAAAAAGAAATATTAAAAAAGGCAAGTGTAGATTCAATTGGTCAACGCAACACTCATGTGAAAATATTGAGTAGCGGAGGAAAATTGAATGAAACGTACCTTTACCAAACAGGAGCGAGAGTTTGTCTTTGACTCTTGGAAATCAGGGCTTGGTTTTAGTGATATTGCTCAGATCATTAACTCTAAGCCTGGAAGTGTGTTTACTATACTCAGAGACTCAGGAGGCATAAAGCCAGAATCACGTCAGCGTAGGAGCTTACATTTAACAATTGAAGAGCGAGAAGAGATTCGAGCTGGCTTATCTGCTAAAAAGAGTATCCGTGCCATAGCTCGTCAATTAAATCGCTCGCCATCAACAATATCTAGGGAAGTACAGCGTAATCGAGGGAGTAGATATTACAAAGCCGTTGATGCTAACAACCGAGCGTGGAGAATGGCCAGACGCCCCAAGCTTTGTTTACTGGAAGCCAATACCGAACTTCAAATTACCGTCCTTAAAAAGTTAGAATTAAATTGGTCTCCAGAGCAGATATCGGGTTGGTTGAAGCGTACAATGTCCCGACGTAAATCAATGCAAATTTCCGCTGAAACTATATATAAAACCATTTATTACCGAAAGCGTAATGCGCTTCATCATTCCCTAGTAAAACACCTTCGTCGTGGTCATAGTTTACGGTATAGCAAAAAACACTCTCGTAAGGGCGAACGTGGCACCATTAATATAGTTAATGGCGTTTCCATCCACGAAAGACCAAGAAGTGTTGAGACAAGAAGAACTGTTGGGCATTGGGAGGGAGATTTAGTTACAGGTTCTAAAAATACGCATATCGCTACTCTAGTTGATAGGAAATCGCGCTATACGATCATATTAAAACTGAAGGGAAAAGACGCAGTATCTGTCAATGAAGCTCTTGTAGATAAATTTAATAAGCTACCACAAGAGCTAAAGAAGTCATTAACTTGGGATCGAGGAATGGAATTAGCAAAACATGCTGAACTAACGGAACGAACTGGTGTACCTGTTTATTTTTGTGATCCTCAAAGCCCTTGGCAAAGAGGTTTAAATGAAAATACTAATAGCCTGATTAGACAATACTTCCCTAAGAAGACATGTTTACGCCAACACTCTCAGAGTCGATACAGTGAAGTCGCAGAACAGTTAAATAACCGTCCTAGAAAAATACTGGGCTTTAAAACACCAAAACAGGTAATTGAAAATAGTGTTGCGTTGACAAGTTGAATCTACAAGCGCCTTCTTTGCGAAAGAAATGAAGTAAAGTTTGAGTTCATAAAGTCCCAAGCCAAGCATCTGCCGATTACAGCATTGTGTAAGCAACTCAATGTTAGCACTTCAGCATACTACGTTTGGTTAAAACGCCCTGCAAGGATTATCAGTGCTGATACGCTAAACCTGTATCGCAGAACCAAAGCTCTGTTTAAAGAAAGCCGGAATAGCCTTGGCAGTCGTGGACTAATGAAAGCATTACGCAAGGAAGGCTTTGCCATTGGGCGTGACAGAACACGGACAGTCATGCAAAAGCTAGGGCTGCATGTAACTCAGCGTGTGGCTTATCGAGTAACAACCAAGCGACGTCATTCAGATGCTGTTGCGGATAACTTATTAAATCAAAATTTTAATCCAGTGGCACCAAATCAAGTCTGGTGTGGAGAGGTGACCTATTTAAAAACAGAGCAAGGTTGGATGTACCTTGCAGTTGTGATGGATTTATACTCACGTCGAATTGTTGGTTGGCAGTTATCTAGAAGAATGACTACTGACTTAGTAGCGTTAGCCATGCTTAAAGCTCATCGCCTGAGAAAACCACCTAAGGGATTAGTTTTTCATAGTGACAGAGGTTCACAGTATACAAGTAAACAGTATCGTAACTTGCTGAAGAAATTAGATGTTAGAGCTAGCATGGGAGATGTTGGTGCTTGTTGGGATAATGCCGTAGTTGAAAGATTTTTCGGCAGCTTAAAACATGATTGGATTTTAAAAGTTAGGCAGAAAACACGTTCTCAAATAAGTGCTGATGTTGCTGCTTACATGAAGTATTACAACTTGAAACGTTTACATTCTGCTAATGATGATCGAACTCCGGTTGAATTTGAAAATGAGTATGAAAACTCTCTAAGAAAAGTGTCCTGATTTAGTTGACCAGAACAGGTTTATCTGGTCAGTAAAAGGAAGTAATTTTAAAGGGCTTATAAACAATGAATTTTAAAGTACTGGTACTATCAATTGCAGCATTGTCTGCAGGGGCTTCAACTCAAGTTTTCGCAGAAGATCAACAACCGTTTAAAAGAGTGATGACACAAGGGTTAAATCATTTAGGTTTAACGGTAAAGAACCTTAAGCGTTCATCGGAATTCTTTATTGAAACTTTGGGGTGGAGAAAAGCAGGGGGTTATCCTGATTATCCTTCAATTTTTGTAACGGATGGTTCTATCTTTCTAACATTATGGAAAACTCAAAATGAAGCTAAAATAGTTGAGTTTGATCGAAAGAATAATGTTGGTCTTCACCATTTAGCATTATCTGTAGCAAGCCTTGAAGATTTGAATCAACTACACGAAACATTTAAGTCCATTAAAGATGTGGTTATTGAATTTGCTCCAGAGCCGAATGGAAATAGCACAACAATCCATATGATGATCAGAGAACCCAGCGGTAATCGTTTAGAGTTTGCATACAATCCCCCTCGTAAGTAAATCAGGACACAACACCATCATGAAACAAACAAAAATCAGTATTGCAAAAAAGTTGAGTAAGTTTTCAGAACATTGGTCTCCCAAGGTTATCGCTGAAATGAATGACTATCAGTTTAAATTGGCAAAATTTAAAGATGAATTCACTTGGCACAAACACGATGATACAGATGAGGTGTTTCTCGTTATTGAAGGCGATATGACCATTGAGTTTAAAGATGGGCAGGTTGAATTAACCAGTGGTGAGATGTGCGTCGTACCAAAAGGCGTTTTACACAAACCATCAGCAAAGAATGAGTGCTCTGTAATGCTTATCGAACCTAGAGGTGTGATCAATACAGGAGAAGAAGGGGAGTTAACAGCCCCAAATGATGTTTGGATATAGCCATGATTTGGCTGAGGGGTAACAAAGGTGATCTATCACTTAAAGCCTAGATAAGATCTTGATTTAGCATCATATAAGTCGTTACCCCAAAACGGTGATCAAAAGTGACCACTAAGGTAATGTTATTGATTAATAAACAATTTATATTTTGAGAATATTAATTTTTATAGGGTAATTTGGTTACCCCTATATTATCCAAGAGATCACCCTTAACAGAATAGAACGAACTGTCTAAATATTCATTGTTTACAATAGATTGTGGTTAGTTAAGTGAACTAATCACCTTCGTTACCCTGAAATTGCTTACGCAATGTTAGAAAGGACACAAAGGCCAAATAACCTGATAAATAGATGTATAGGCTTTTTGGAGTATTCAAGGAAGTTGTGCTGTAAAACCGTTCTAGATATCTTTTCCTCAATTTAGCCATATTCAAACGTTGAGCTAGTAAAACTACTTTTTAGAACAGAGAATATTTAAGAAAAAATTACTTAATAAAGGGTAGGGGTTTTGCGCGAGTTTTGCGCCGATTTTGCGCATTGAAATATTTGTTAATAATTTAACAGAAAAACTTGTATTAAATCAGGAAGATAATGGTACAACCGAGTGGATTCGAACCACCGACCCCTACCATGTCAAGATAGTGTTCTATTGCTAGTTAACTCATTGTATTTTAATCAAAAATACAGGTTTTGAGCTCTAAATAATTTACTGAAAACACTGAATTTACTGAATTCACAGTGTTTATTAATCAATAACTTGCTCCATAGTTTTGCGAGTTATTTTGGAGGTTTTAGAAGTATTGAGCAAGCTAATTTTGATGATTTTTGAAGGGGAGTGCATAAGTAAGGTAGGTGCAATGAAATAGAGAAGGGGGACTATGTTTATATCCAGAAGTAACCATTTCGTCATAATGATAAGGAAGTGTCCACTAAAGTGGGGCAACTACACAGCCCCTCTATCGGTATGAAACAAAATGGTTTTATCAGTCTTCCTGTTTTTAAGTGCAGTCTTTAATGCTTTAAGTGTCAGCTCAGTAGTTTTATTTTTCCCAAAAGCCCAGCCTATGATACGCCGAGAAAAGACATCTAAGACAACCGCTAAATAATGCCAGTGCTGACCCACTTTGAGATAAGTAATATCTCCAGACCATAGTTGGTTTATTGTTGTCGGATTAGCTCTATCTTTTCTTTTATTCTCAACGGCTTTATAGAACAGTTTAGTTTTAGCGGGCTTAGCATACGTTTTAATTCCTCTGGCTTTTAACCCATTTTCTTTCATCAAACGAGCGACCCGTTTCCTACTGGTATTGATGCCCGCTCTTTTTAATGCGGCGTAAACTCTTGGGCTTCCATAGATTTGATGGCTCTTTTCAAACGTCATTTGGATTTTAGATAGCAATTGCATGTCATCTAAGTGGTGCTGAGGTAAAGGACGTTTAAGCCAAGCGTAATAGCCACTACGTGATACATGAAGCCAATTACACAGGTACTTAATGCCTAAGTTTTTTCCGTTGTCTTTGATGAATTTAAATCGTTCTGATGAACTTCCGCCAGATACCGTTGCCACTTTTTTAGTAATTCATTCTCCTTTTGCAAGCGGTCAACTTGTTTTTGAAGCTGTTTGATTTTATTGAGTTCTTTTTTGTTAGGGACTTTTCTCATAAGCTCACTATCGCTTTCACGGAAAGATTACGAAAGCTCTTGCCCTGCAAGGACTTGAGCTAGGTAACTTGTACTCATTGCTGCTTTCTTTTGCTTTCTCTTTAAACCGGCTTTAAAGGTTGTTTCTTTATTGAGTAAATTCAGCGCTACATGACGTATGTTTGAAAACACTTCTGGTGCTTCACCTCGTCGTATACGACAATCATCCTCTCGCATCGCAACATCCAATTTCCAGTGAAGCTTATTTTCTATATGCCAATGCGACCTTACAGCTTCAGCAAACTTCTTCGGCGTTAATTTAGCTGAGCTAATGAAGTATCGAATTGTAGCGTCTGTGGGAACTTCACCTTCGTTATTTCTAAAGGAAATACTGATTCCCAATGTTTGTAGCCCTGGCCATTCAAAGCCTAAATCAACAAACTCTCCAAAAGTTTCACAGGTTATGTGCATTCGAGTTTCTTCACGCCCGTGTGCCTTTTCGTTTGTTGTAAAATATTCACCATTCCATTTCTGAAGTTTATCCATAGAGAAATGTTTGATAAAGGTTTCTTCTAAGCGCTTATGATTACCTTTTACTGCAAGCAAGTAGTCGGTATTTTATCTAAGATTGTTTGAGCTATTTGCTTCTGACAGCCCATTGCATCAATGGTTACAATGCAACCTCTAATGTCTAATAGTTTTAGTAACTCTGGGATTGCTGTAATTTCGTTAGACTTTTCAGCCGTTTTTATTTGTCCAAGCACGACATTATTCGCTGTATAAAAAGCACTCACCATATGAATAGGGCCAAGCCGCTTTGCTTTGTTATATGAACGACGAACGGTCTTACCGTCAATGGCGACAACATCGCCTTTAGTCACTTCATGACAAGCTTGCATCCAATCAATAAAACATTGTTGGAACTGCTTTGCACTAATGCTGCTAATCACTCTGGCAATGGTATCGTGAGCGGGAATTCCATTATCAAAATCTCCATAATTCTGAAGCCAGTCAAGTCGTTCATGACCGAAGTCTTCAACTTCTTCCCAACCTTCAGCACCAGCAATAACACCACAAATGGTGAGTAGCAAAATATCTGTTAGCTTGTGATCAATCTTCCAGTCCTGTCGTGGGTCTCTGATTGTAGAAAGTTGTTGAATCAAATCATGGCCGTTCATAAGAAATCTCATACTCTAAAAAGAAGTATAAGATCACAGTGAGATATAAAAGAAAAGCTAAATTTCTAAATCTGCGGAAAACTAGCTGTGACGGGGTGTTTCATGATCTTTCCCTACTCTGGTTGTTTATCGAGCATACACAAACCAATAAACTCATAATTCCTGAATTATATGGATGGAAAAGGGTAGTTGCACCTCGCCACCTAACGCCCGCTTAACAGGCAAATGGTGGTTGGCTATAATCCGAAGCGCAGCGTAGGAGCCAACCAGTATTTGTCCTTGTTGAAGCGCTTGTTAGTTTTTTTCTGTAGCGGATGTAATTTTATTGATTACTTGTTGCCTTTTTTTCTCATCGCAATATTTGGAGTTAACCGTCCGTTGCTGAGATGAAACTGAAGCAGAGAAATAATTCTCTTGACACCATTTTGGGCTCTTTGTTTTTACAAGTTCACTAATTTGATTATTCCTTTGGGGCTCATAAATATTAGAACAGCCGAAAATTGTAAATACTGACATAAGAAAAATGCTCAACTTTTTCATATAACTCTCCTTGTATTTATTGAAAACTAACGCCCAGTTAACGGGCAAATGGTGTTTGGCTAAAATTTGGAGCGCAGCGACAAAAGCCAAACAGTATTTGTCCTGTTGAACTGCTTGTTATAAAGCACTTTTCTCACGAAGCATAACTTTGTAAGTAGTGACTGCCGATGACATTACTTGGTTTGAAAAAGAAACATTGTTTTTGGGTTGGTAGGATATTTTTAACGCAGCAGGTGAGTTTGAGCATTTACCTGTTTTGACAAAACCATCCCATAATAACCCCAAACCAGATATTGGTTGGAAAGTACCATCAATTAAATAACGTGTTCGTTTAGTGAAACCATTATCCATTAGATAAATACCAGTATTGCGTGCTTCTTCTCTGGAGTTAAAGCAAAACGAAACCTCTTCGACTTTTGGTTTGCTGGAACAACCAATAATTAATATTGATAATAACAGCGCGATAGAATGTTTCATCAGCCTCTCCGTGCTTTATAACGCCCAGTTAACGGGCAAATGGTGTTTGGCTAAAATTTTGGAACGCAGTGACAAAAGCCAAACAGTATTTGTCCTGTTGAACTGCTTGTTATGTGTTTGCTAAATAATCATTAATCGCTTTCTGCGCTTCAATTAAACTTGCACCCGTATGCTCTCGATACAACCTAATAGCTCTAATTTTTTTACCATTTTTTAACGCATACTGCACTTCAATGGGAACAAACTCACTTCCATTTGCTGAGATACCATTTTTTTCTAAGAGAACATTTAATTTAGACTCTATAAGTTTTAACTTATATTTGGTACTTGATAACTCGCTTAGTACGAAAAGAAAACCTAGTATCACTAAAACTATCAATAATTCTTCCATGTCATACTTCCTTTGTGACACATAACGCCGCATTAACAGGCGCAAAACGTTGGCTTATACTTTGCGACGCAGGAGCAAAAGCCAACGATTTTGCGTCCTGTTGAATGCCTTGTTAGGGCACTTCTGCGCGATCAAATGTAGCAATACGTACACTACGCCCAGCAAATTTTATTTTTGCAATTTCATTTAATGCAATGATTGTTTCATTAACGGCTTTTAGGTCATTAGCAGTAGTTGCATACTTATTTGTTTGTGGCTCTTTCTCTAATTCGACACACTCAACCTGAAACTCTTTCTTTGAAATTTTAACGTAGCAATAGACTGCATTAGTGTCAGGGTACCTAAAACCTAAATTTTTTGTATGTCCAGTTAGAGGTTGTAATCCCCATGATTCACTAGAATTGGCTAGTTTGAACCCTTTCCTTTTAAAAAGAGCTTCAATTTCTAGAGCAAACTCATTAACCTCATCGTTGGAAGGGAGTATTTTTTCTGTGCCATCCACGTATAAACCAACATCAATGCGCTGAATATCTTGTTGCTTTAACAGTAAACTTTTTGGTGGACATCCACATAAAAGAAAGGATATCGCTAAAATGGTAACTGCTCGAATTTTCATGAATGCCCTAACGCCCAATTAACGGGCAAATGGTGTTTGGCTAAAATTTGGAGCGCAGCGACAAAAGCCAAACAGTATTTGTCCTGTTGAATTGCTTGTTATGTTTTGACTGCAAACAAGCCAGTTTTGTAACTTAGATTTGGTGATATAGCAAAAATAAAACAATTAGAATTATTACTACACCTGTGTACTTAAGTTTTTGCTTAAAGCTGAAGCTACTAATTTTATGCTTACAAACAGGGCAAATATAATATGAGTTATTAAGTGTTACAGTAACTTCTTGAGGGACAACCTTTGCCTTGCATTTTTCACATTGAGCCATATAAGTTAGAACTTTCAGATTGAAACATAACGCCCAGTTAACGGGCAAATGGTGTTTGGCTATAATTTTGGAACGAAGTGACAAAAGCCAAACAGTATTTGTGATCTTGCCCCGAAAAAGTGGACACATTCCACTTTAAATTACTGCCTGTTCAAATTCGACAGGCGTTCTATATCCTAAGCTTGAATGTAAGCGTTGTCTATTATAGAAATAGTTTAAGTAACTCTTTAAAGGCTTCAGTAACTCATTGAAGGTTCTAAACTTATTCCCTCTAATGATGTCACCTTTCATAGAATGAAAAAATGACTCAACTTCCGCATTGTCTGTACAGTGACCAGGTCGATTCATACTCGGCTCAATCTGGTGTTTTTTCAGAAATGCTTGAACCACTTTGGCTCGATACTCAGCCCCTCTATCGGTATGAAACAAAATGGTTTTATCAGTCTTCCTGTTTTTAAGTGCAGTCTTTAATGCTTTAAGTGTCAGCTCAGTAGTTTTATTTTTCCCAAAAGCCCAGCCTATGATACGCCGAGAAAAGACATCTAAGACAACCGCTAAATAATGCCAGTGCTGACCCACTTTGAGATAAGTAATATCTCCAGACCATAGTTGGTTTATTGTTGTCGGATTAGCTCTATCTTTTCTTTTATTCTCAACGGCTTTATAGAACAGTTTAGTTTTAGCGGGCTTAGCATACGTTTTAATTCCTCTGGCTTTTAACCCATTTTTTTTCATCAAACGAGCGACCCGTTTCCTACTGGTATTGATGCCCGCTCTTTTTAATGCGGCGTAAACTCTTGGGCTTCCATAGATTTGATGGCTCTTTTCAAACGTCATTTGGATTTTAGATAGCAATTGCATGTCATCTAAGTGGTGCTGAGGTAAAGGACGTTTAAGCCAAGCGTAATAGCCACTACGTGATACATGAAGCCAATTACACAGGTACTTAATGCCTAAGTTTTTTCCGTTGTCTTTGATGAATTTAAATCGTTCTGATGAACTTCCGCCAGATACCGTTGCCACTTTTTTAGTAAATCATTCTCCTTTTGCAAGCGGTCAACTTGTTTTTGAAGCTGTTTGATTTTATTGAGTTCTTTTTTGTTAGGGACTTTTCTCATAAGCTCACTATCGCTTTGATAGCGCTGGACATTATCGAACTTGCCCTCGCGGTACTCTTTACGCCACCGGGAAAGCATAAGCGGGTGAATGTCTAACGCTAGGGCAATATCCTTAGACATGACATCGTCTCTCAAGCTTAACTCGACAGCTTTCACTTTGAAATCGATAGGGTAAAACCAAGTCTTTTTTGGTCGTGTATATCTAGGCATAACCACTTCCTTATAATGATAAGGAAGTGTCCACTAAAGTGGGGCAACTACAGCGTCCTTGTTGATGCACTTGTTATACGACGGCTTAATAAGCACTAATCGGTGCGACTGTAAAATTATGCTTAAACTTTTGTGGTTTAAGTTTATTTAGCTGCTTAGTATTTATAAATACTACAAACGTTGCAACTTCACCCTTGTAAGAATACGGATATAGGGTTGTACCAGCTGGCAATGTACCAATATTAGTTGGAGATGCTTGTAACTCTAAAGCTTCTGTTAACGTTACAACATCGTGTTCGTGAAAACTCCATTTTTGCCAGAAGCTACCAGCGAAAAATGAAGCAACTGTTAAAATTAAGATCCCTATTAATTTCAAGTGAACTCCAATGTTTGCTTTAGTCGTATAACGCCCAGTTAACGGGCAAATAGTGTTTGGCTAAAATTTTGGAACGCAGTGACAAAAGCCAAACAGTATTTGTCCTGTTGAACTGCTTGTTATCTGGTTGATGTTTAAATCAGCCAATTATTGCGACATTTTATATAAAAAGAAGGCGAATCCCGCAAAAAATATGAATCCGACTATTAACATAATTGTTAGTGTTTTTGATTTGGTTGCTGATTCAGCGATATCTTTAGACGGAAACAAGCCAAATAGATTTAAAAAGAATTCTACAAAAATTTGCAAATGACACCTCCATGTTCAAAACCAGATAACGCCGCATTAACGGGCGGAAAATTGTTGGCTATAATTTGCGACGCAGGCGCAAAGCCAACGATTTTGCGTCCTGTTGAATGCCTTGTTATACGAATGTTGGTTAAGTACAACAATTTACCAGTTTACAATTTTTTTGAATGCTTTTCTACCACGACACAATTGTACTTTGAATTTTGAGCCTTTCTGCGAAGTAAACCGAGCTAATGGCGCAAAATGAAAGTGAGACCTTATTTTATCGGTTGACGCCTATTAGCGACAAAATGAACGCAAAGGCGAAAACACAGAATTACTAAACGCTGTAAAAATAACGACAGCAAGTCTGCCGCAACAAATGAATCCAACCTTGTCGAGTGGTAGCGTATAACGCCCAGTTAACGGGCAAATAGTGTTTGGCTAAAATTTTGGAACGCAGTGACAAAAGCCAAACAGTATTTGTCCTGTTGAACTGCTTGTTATGTAGCAGAGCACCTTACAATGCCATATACACTAGCTTTATCTTTATTACGAACCCACTGGCCATTAACTTTACTGTAAGTGTCGCTATCTCTAGTGTTGCGAATAATTGGATTACCGTTATTGATGATGACGACTGCTTTTTTACTACCGCAAATGTCATTTACTTTGTTTTTCCAACTTTCAAGTAAGTCCATGCCCACATCAGTATCACCAGATGCACTTAGAGCAAAAGTATTTTCAAATTTTAAGTAAGAAACCTGAAACTTTACCTTTATAGCTGAAAGACAGTAACAGCTTATTGTACATAAGAATAAAGCGATAATAGTTGATTTCATAGTGCTACATAACGCCCAGTTAACGGGCAAATGGTGTTTGGCAATAATTTTGGAACGCAGTGACAAAAGCCAAACAGTATTTGTGATCTTGCCCCGAAAAAGTGGACACATTCCACTTTAAATTACTGCCTGTTCAAATTCGACAGGCGTTCTATATCCTAAGCTTGAATGTAAGCGTTGTCTATTATAGAAATAGTTTAAGTAACTCTTTAAAGGCTTCAGTAACTCATTGAAGGTTCTAAACTTATTCCCTCTAATGATGTCACCTTTCATAGAATGAAAAAATGACTCAACTTCCGCATTGTCTGTACAGTGACCAGGTCGATTCATACTCGGCTCAATCTGGTGTTTTTTCAGAAATGCTTGAACCACTTTGGCTCGATACTCAGCCCCTCTATCGGTATGAAACAAAATGGTTTTATCAGTCTTCCTGTTTTTAAGTGCAGTCTTTAATGCTTTAAGTGTCAGCTCAGTAGTTTTATTTTTCCCAAAAGCCCAGCCTATGATACGCCGAGAAAAGACATCTAAGACAACCGCTAAATAATGCCAGTGCTGACCCACTTTGAGATAAGTAATATCTCCAGACCATAGTTGGTTTATTGTTGTCGGATTAGCTCTATCTTTTCTTTTATTCTCAACGGCTTTATAGAACAGTTTAGTTTTAGCGGGCTTAGCATACGTTTTAATTCCTCTGGCTTTTAACCCATTTTTTTTCATCAAACGAGCGACCCGTTTCCTACTGGTATTGATGCCCGCTCTTTTTAATGCGGCGTAAACTCTTGGGCTTCCATAGATTTGATGGCTCTTTTCAAACGTCATTTGGATTTTAGATAGCAATTGCATGTCATCTAAGTGGTGCTGAGGTAAAGGACGTTTAAGCCAAGCGTAATAGCCACTAGGGAAAGATCATGAAACACCCCGTCACAGCTAGTTTTCCGCAGATTTAGAAATTTAGCTTTTCTTTTATATCTCACTGTGATCTTATACTTCTTTTTAGAGTATGAGATTTCTTATGAACGGCCATGATTTGATTCAACAACTTTCTACAATCAGAGACCCACGACAGGACTGGAAGATTGATCACAAGCTAACAGATATTTTGCTACTCACCATTTGTGGTGTTATTGCTGGTGCTGAAGGTTGGGAAGAAGTTGAAGACTTCGGTCATGAACGACTTGACTGGCTTCAGAATTATGGAGATTTTGATAATGGAATTCCCGCTCACGATACCATTGCCAGAGTGATTAGCAGCATTAGTGCAAAGCAGTTCCAACAATGTTTTATTGATTGGATGCAAGCTTGTCATGAAGTGACTAAAGGCGATGTTGTCGCCATTGACGGTAAGACCGTTCGTCGTTCATATAACAAAGCAAAGCGGCTTGGCCCTATTCATATGGTGAGTGCTTTTTCTACAGCGAATAATGTCGTGCTTGGACAAATAAAAACGGCTGAAAAGTCTAACGAAATTACAGCAATCCCAGAGTTACTAAAACTATTAGACATTAGAGGTTGCATTGTAACCATTGATGCAATGGGCTGTCAGAAGCAAATAGCTCAAACAATCTTAGATAAAAATGCCGACTACTTGCTTGCAGTAAAAGGTAATCATAAGCGCTTAGAAGAAACCTTTATCAAACATTTCTCTATGGATAAACTTCAGAAATGGAATGGTGAATATTTTACAACAAACGAAAAGGCACACGGGCGTGAAGAAACTCGAATGCACATAACCTGTGAAACTTTTGGAGAGTTTGTTGATTTAGGCTTTGAATGGCCAGGGCTACAAACATTGGGAATCAGTATTTCCTTTAGAAATAACGAAGGTGAAGTTCCCACAGACGCTACAATTCGATACTTCATTAGCTCAGCTAAATTAACGCCGAAGAAGTTTGCTGAAGCTGTAAGGTCGCATTGGCATATAGAAAATAAGCTTCACTGGAAATTGGATGTTGCGATGCGAGAGGATGATTGTCGTATACGACGAGGTGAAGCACCAGAAGTGTTTTCAAACATACGTCATGTAGCGCTGAATTTACTCAATAAAGAAACAACCTTTAAAGCCGGTTTAAAGAGAAAGCAAAAGAAAGCAGCAATGAGTACAAGTTACCTAGCTCAAATCCTTGCAGGGTAAGAGCTTTCGTAATCTTTCCGTGTAATAGCCACTACGTGATACATGAAGCCAATTACACAGGTACTTAATGCCTAAGTTTTTTCCGTTGTCTTTGATGAATTTAAATCGTTCTGATGAACTTCCGCCAGATACCGTTGCCACTTTTTTAGTAAATCATTCTCCTTTTGCAAGCGGTCAACTTGTTTTTGAAGCCGTTTGATTTTATTGAGTTCTTTTTTGTTAGGGACTTTTCTCATAAGCTCACTATCGCTTTGATAGCGCTGGACATTATCGAACTTGCCCTCGCGGTACTCTTTACGCCACCGGGAAAGCATAAGCGGGTGAATGTCTAACGCTAGGGCAATATCCTTAGACATGACATCGTCTCTCAAGCTTAACTCGACAGCTTTCACTTTGAAATCGATAGGGTAAAACCAAGTCTTTTTTGGTCGTGTATATCTAGGCATAACCACTTCCTTATAATGATAAGGAAGTGTCCACTAAAGTGGGGCAACTACATTGTCCCTGTTGAACTGCTTGTTAGGAGCCGGGGTTTGATTTATCTGGCGTGTCATTACAAATTGCACAACTACGACCTTTTTTAGAATGGTAGAGCCTTGTGCAGATAAAAACACTTGTTGCTAAAAATGACCAAACTGCTGCAGACAAAATAGCTTGGTTGGTTTCATAACCTTTGAAATAATAAATTACGGTTAACAACAAAAAGACAACTGTAAATACGCTAGTTGCTCGAACAAGCCAAAATTTGAATCCCATGATGAAATTTCCCTTTTCAATTTAGGCACCTAACGCCCAATTAACGGGCAAATAGTGTTTGGCTATAATTTTGGAGCGAAGCGACAAAAGCCAAACAGTATTTGTCCCTGTTGAATTGCTTGTTATATGCCTACACTTTTTCTATAGATACAATTGCGCTTTTTGGTATTTCCAAAAAATCTTTTGCTACAAGTATATGCTCGTCATCTTCAGGTATTGATGGATTTGTCACTAAAGCATTTACTTTATGGATTGAGACATTTTCATTTTTTAAATTTTCAATTGATAGTTTGAAAATATAACCTTCAGTATTTTCACCGCCTGACAGCGCATAAAACCTTGCGCGTTCTTTATTTGGGGTTGTTGAAATACCTGATGTTGGGAAACCTTTCTGTCCCCATTGATGAAAGATAACTTCGTTAATTGTTGCATCTCCAGCAACGATGCCGCTCCCACATTCTGCATGCGGGTCGCCAGCACAAGGAACAGAGGAAAAACTCTCACCGAATTTTTTAGGAATGAGTTTTCCCTCCAATTCTTTATACATTGTTGAATTCATTCCTCTGTAAAGATACAAAATAACTTCCTTAGCATATAACGCCGCATTAACAGGCGCAAAACGTTGGCTTATACTTTGCGACGCAGGAGCAAAAGCCAACGATTTTGCGTCCTGTTGAATGCCTTGTTATGCGAAGTTACTTTAAACCCAATAGGTTAGGGCACGTAATACCCTTGAATAATTTTACTGCCACGACCAAATGGCAGTGACTATTTGAGCCATTTTTTGTAAGCAAACAAGCTAATGGCGCAATTGATATTAAGATCTTACTTTACAGGTTGACGCCTATTAGCGTAACGACGCTATTAAGGCGAAAACACAAATGAGCTTTAGTAAACGCTGATTTAAACTGAATTGCTCAAATTTCCCAAACAACCAAACTCGAATGAGTGGCAGCCACGCATAACGCCCGCTTAACAGGCTAATACTGTATGGCTATAATCCGGAGCGCAGCGTAGGAGCCATACAGTATTAGTCCTTGTTGAAGCGCTTGTTATGAGTATTTACTGATTAATCCTTTTTTGAACAAATTTATACCATTTATCATTTTTGTTGTTAACTATCTCTGCAGACTTGATTGCGCCTAATAAATCTGGAAAAAATAAGTAATTAACACCTTTTTTAAATGAGTGGTCTGGTCCACAAATACAACAAGGCCATTTAGAGCGACCAATATTATCTTTAACCCAAAACTTTATATTATTATGGTTATCAAAATCATTATCCTGATATTTGCTGCCATAGTTAACAAAATTGATTATTTCAGGAGCATTCCCTTTTAATACTTCGACAACTTTTAATGAATAAGTATTTGTGAATCCTTCTTCAGCAACACTAACCATTTGAACCAAGAATATGTTTTTAGATTGATCAATGAGCTTCTCCATCGGATAACCGAAACCAGCTTTAGGAGAAGAACAAGCCATTGAGCTAAGTGGAAATAAAACTAGAACCAATATCGATAAAATTTTCATAATACTCATAACGCCCGCTTAACAGGCAAATGCTGGTTGGCTAAAATCCGAAGCGCAGCGTAGGAGCCAACCAGTATTTGTCCTTGTTGAAGCGCTTGTTATATGTACATTTATGTAACGTTAAACTTTCCAGTTGAAGCAACTATAAGTATGATAAACAAAATTACTGTACACGAGTATAGAAATTGTGAAAACATCGATTTATTTGGGTACTTCCAAGCTAAAATAATTTGAATTGGAGCACCCAAAACAACAAACAGTAATGAAAAAAACGTCAATAAAAGTGAGCCGCCAATCATAGGCTGAGACCAAAAGAGTATTGCTATTGCGATAATGGCTAGCGATAGCCATAAAGCATAAATTTTAAATGCCTTAGTTATACTCATACTTTCCTAGTACATATAACGCTTGGTTCAGGTGCGCCGTAGGCGTCACCTGGAACCACTTGTTATATTTTGTAGCATTCAGATGATTTTTGCGTTTTGGGGTCGAATGACAACCAAATATTATCTTTGACACTTAAAGTCTTAATTGGCGGGTTTGTTTCTCGATAGGACTTTTCAACTGCATCAAAGAATTGTTTTGTAAGAATGCCTTCCTTATCAATAACTGGTTTAAATTTAATTTGCTCTAAATTGAATGTTAGATTTCCTTTTTTGAATTGTAACTTTCCCTTTTCTTGCGCTTTGTATTGAGCTATAGGCTCAGCAGAGTCAATATAAATTGAGACAGTTTCGGAAAAGGAGTAAACCATTTTTTCAAGATCATATTCATCGTAAGAAGGTCCCTTAAAAGTTACTCCATCTTCTTCATAATCCAAAGGACAAAGCCATTTCCCATGAATGTTTGGAAGTGGTTCATTAGCATAGGTAACCGAAGTGAAGGTTGCTAATAATAATATTCCAATAATTCTCATATCATTCCCTTTAAAGAGGCTTGGTTGGGTACCTGAAGAAATATAACGCCGCATTAACGGGCGCAAAACGTTTGGCTAAAATTTGCGACGCAGGAGCAAAGCCAAACGTTTTTGCGTCCTGTTGAATGCCTTGTTAGGCTATAAGCTGATTACACCGAACATATCCATAGTGAAAAAAGCAATAAAGCCGATAACCGCAAATAAAATTAAATAAAGTGTCGCAATACCAAAGACTTTCCAGCTTGATTGAAATGAATAGCTTTCATTGCTAGCTATTTCAGGTTTATCAAGTTGTGTTTTTATAGCAATCTGTTTTGCCGTTAAGCAATATAAAAGCGGAATAATAATATTTGGAAATTTTTCAGGTAAAAAAGGGAGTAAGGCAAGCATGCATACCAAAAATAATACGCCAAATATGAGAGCTTTCTGTGCTAACTCACTCTTCCCGATACTTGAATAGTTTTTCCATAAAAAATAAATGGCTGCAATGGGACCACCCCAAAAAGAACCCAGAGCAATCTGATTTGGTGAATAGAGTTTAGTAACTTCCAATTTGAATCGTCCTTATTCATTAAATAAAGCCTAACGCCGCATTAACGGGCGGAAAATTGTTGGCTACAATTTGCGACGCAGGCGCAAAGCCAACGATTTTGCGTCCTGTTGAATGCCTTGTTATGCACTAGTGCCGGATATAAGCTTCATTTTTAATGAATTTACACCAGTCGGTTAAATGAGATTTTGCAAATTTAGATTTGCTTTTAATTGAATTGTGAGCGTATGTTTTTAAGGCATAGCCACGAATATACATAAACGCATTTTCAGCTTCTAAATAGTAATCAGAATCATCAAGTTTATGTACCAAAAGTTTAAGCTCATTGGCGGCTTTGCTAGCTGCATTTTTGGTAAAAGCATTTTCTGGTAAAGGCCAATGACCTTCACCTTTACTTTTGACTACATCACATAAGTTACCTGCGAAAGAAGGAACAGATAAAAGCAAAAGCATCAAATGAAGGTATTTCATAATATTAAGTGCATAACGCCGCATTAACGGGCGGAAAATGGTTGGCTACAATTTGCGACGCAGGAGCAAAGCCAACGATTTTGCGTCCTGTTGAATGCCTTGTTAGGCGCACCAGTTACGTTTTGATATTACAGACGTTTTGGAGTGTGCCCAAATTTGTTTTTTGCAAAATAACCAATGATTTTGCTGATTTATATAACTTTTAAAACAACCAGAAACAACATTGAATAGTGTGGTTTCGTGGTTGATCTACAGCAACAGAATTTAAGCTGAATATCCATTGCTACCGCAGTTGAACCTTGTATGGTACAACATTAAAATCATTGAAGTTTTTATAACGCATAACGCCCGCTTAACAGGCAAATATTGGTTGGCTAAGATCCGAAGCGCAGCGTAGGAGGCAACCACTATTTGTGATCTTGCCCCGAAAAAGTGGACACATTCCACTTTAAATTACTGCCTGTTCAAATTCGACAGGCGTTCTATATCCTAAGCTTGAATGTAAGCGTTGTCTATTATAGAAATAGTTTAAGTAACTCTTTAAAGGCTTCAGTAACTCATTGAAGGTTCTAAACTTATTCCCTCTAATGATGTCACCTTTCATAGAATGAAAAAATGACTCAACTTCCGCATTGTCTGTACAGTGACCAGGTCGATTCATACTCGGCTCAATCTGGTGTTTTTTCAGAAATGCTTGAACCACTTTGGCTCGATACTCAGCCCCTCTATCGGTATGAAACAAAATGGTTTTATCAGTCTTCCTGTTTTTAAGTGCAGTCTTTAATGCTTTAAGTGTCAGCTCAGTAGTTTTATTTTTCCCAAAAGCCCAGCCTATGATACGCCGAGAAAAGACATCTAAGACAACCGCTAAATAATGCCAGTGCTGACCCACTTTGAGATAAGTAATATCTCCAGACCATAGTTGGTTTATTGTTGTCGGATTAGCTCTATCTTTTCTTTTATTCTCAACGGCTTTATAGAACAGTTTAGTTTTAGCGGGCTTAGCATACGTTTTAATTCCTCTGGCTTTTAACCCATTTTTTTTCATCAAACGAGCGACCCGTTTCCTACTGGTATTGATGCCCGCTCTTTTTAATGCGGCGTAAACTCTTGGGCTTCCATAGATTTGATGGCTCTTTTCAAACGTCATTTGGATTTTAGATAGCAATTGCATGTCATCTAAGTGGTGCTGAGGTAAAGGACGTTTAAGCCAAGCGTAATAGCCACTACGTGATACATGAAGCCAATTACACAGGTACTTAATGCCTAAGTTTTTTCCGTTGTCTTTGATGAATTTAAATCGTTCTGATGAACTTCCGCCAGATACCGTTGCCACTTTTTTAGTAAATCATTCTCCTTTTGCAAGCGGTCAACTTGTTTTTGAAGCTGTTTGATTTTATTGAGTTCTTTTTTGTTAGGGACTTTTCTCATAAGCTCACTATCGCTTTGATAGCGCTGGACATTATCGAACTTGCCCTCGCGGTACTCTTTACGCCACCGGGAAAGCATAAGCGGGTGAATGTCTAACGCTAGGGCAATATCCTTAGACATGACATCGTCTCTCAAGCTTAACTCGACAGCTTTCACTTTGAAATCGATAGGGTAAAACCAAGTCTTTTTTGGTCGTGTATATCTAGGCATAACCACTTCCTTATAATGATAAGGAAGTGTCCACTAAAGTGGGGCAACTACATTGTCCTTGTTGAAGCGCTTGTTATAAGACGACTTATCGGTTATCGACGGTGGTTCGTGCGTAAGAATTGACACACACTCATTAAGGCCAATGATAAGGAATTCTCTTGGATTATATAATTTACCAGTTATAAAATGAGGTCTTGAATTCTCTAAAGAAGTCCAGCCACCTTCAGTAACCTCAAAACACCAACCAACAGTTAAATTACATTCTGACCAAAACTCTCCCAAATCACCTTCATCGAGCACTCTGAACCCATAAATACAATCAAAGTTGACCTTAACTTGCCAATTAATGGAGTTTACATAAACATCCAAGCCGTTATCACTAAATCTTATTTCATCTACATAAATACTTCGATCTGTTTTAAATTTAGATTCGACATTTAATAGTTTAGGTTCAGGTGTTTTCATTAGTCTTATAACGCTCGCTTAACAGGCAAATGCTGGTTGGCTAAAATCCGAAGCGGAGCGCAGGAGCCAACCAGTGTTTGTCCTTGTTGAAGCGCTTGTTAGGGCTTTAGCCGTGAGAGCCACTTTTTCGAAGTGAACCTTCTTGTACACATGCTTTGAAATTTCCCATTGAAATTTCTTTCGCATGAAGTTCTATTCCACCTGCATTTTTATATGTTGTATAATCTTTATTAGGCATTTTTTTGGATATATACCAAGCATTACCATCAATGTTCTCTGAACATGCCCCAGGGAAAGTTAGAGTCCAAGTTTTCCTTAAAAAACACTTTTTTGAAGTTTGAATATAAGTAGCATCGGTTTTTACAGTATCTCCTTTAGAACCAAAAATCTGTGTAACCGTTACTTCGGTTGCAGGTCCGTCAATACCACCTACATGTTTATCTATGAAAAAATTCCAGTTACTTTTAAGCTTGCTATTTTCAAGTATAAACCTGTCACATTTTGAAATTCCATATTCGTGAAAAGACTTTAATAAGCTCTGGTCACCATTTGCAAGAGCAGGATTAGCTATGCTAATTCCAAAAGAAATTACCAATGCGATTGTCTTTTTTATTTTCACCATTATTCCCTTATATACAGTTGAGATGTTTAGTTTAATTGAGCCCTAACGCCGCATTAACGGGCGGAAAACGTTGGCTTATACTTTGCGACGCAGGAGCAAAAGCCAACGATTTTGCGTCCTGTTGAATGCCTTGTTATGCGAAGTTACTTTAAACCCAATAGGTTAGGGCACGCAATACCCTTGAATGTTTTTACTGCCACGACCAAATGCCAGTGACTATTTGAGCCATGTTTTGTAAGCAAACAAGCTAATGGCGCAATTAATAGCAAGATCTTACTTTATAGGTTGACGCCTATTAGCGTAACGATGCTATTGAGGCGAAAACACAAATGAGTTTTGGTTAACGCTGATATAAACTGAAATGCTTAAATTTCCAAAATACCCAAACCCGAATGAGTGGCAGCCACGCATAACGCCTGGTTAACGGGCAAATAGTGTTTGGCTATAATTTTGGAACGTAGTGACAAAAGCCAAACAGTATTTGTGATCTTGCCCCGAAAAAGTGGACACATTCCACTTTAAATTACTGCCTGTTCAAATTCGACAGGCGTTCTATATCCTAAGCTTGAATGTAAGCGTTGTCTATTATAGAAATAGTTTAAGTAACTCTTTAAAGGCTTCAGTAACTCATTGAAGGTTCTAAACTTATTCCCTCTAATGATGTCACCTTTCATAGAATGAAAAAATGACTCAACTTCCGCATTGTCTGTACAGTGACCAGGTCGATTCATACTCGGCTCAATCTGGTGTTTTTTCAGAAATGCTTGAACCACTTTGGCTCGATACTCAGCCCCTCTATCGGTATGAAACAAAATGGTTTTATCAGTCTTCCTGTTTTTAAGTGCAGTCTTTAATGCTTTAAGTGTCAGCTCAGTAGTTTTATTTTTCCCAAAAGCCCAGCCTATGATACGCCGAGAAAAGACATCTAAGACAACCGCTAAATAATGCCAGTGCTGACCCACTTTGAGATAAGTAATATCTCCAGACCATAGTTGGTTTATTGTTGTCGGATTAGCTCTATCTTTTCTTTTATTCTCAACGGCTTTATAGAACAGTTTAGTTTTAGCGGGCTTAGCATACGTTTTAATTCCTCTGGCTTTTAACCCATTTTTTTTCATCAAACGAGCGACCCGTTTCCTACTGGTATTGATGCCCGCTCTTTTTAATGCGGCGTAAACTCTTGGGCTTCCATAGATTTGATGGCTCTTTTCAAACGTCATTTGGATTTTAGATAGCAATTGCATGTCATCTAAGTGGTGCTGAGGTAAAGGACGTTTAAGCCAAGCGTAATAGCCACTACGTGATACATGAAGCCAATTACACAGGTACTTAATGCCTAAGTTTTTTCCGTTGTCTTTGATGAATTTAAATCGTTCTGATGAACTTCCGCCAGATACCGTTGCCACTTTTTTAGTAAATCATTCTCCTTTTGCAAGCGGTCAACTTGTTTTTGAAGCTGTTTGATTTTATTGAGTTCTTTTTTGTTAGGGACTTTTCTCATAAGCTCACTATCGCTTTGATAGCGCTGGACATTATCGAACTTGCCCTCGCGGTACTCTTTACGCCACCGGGAAAGCATAAGCGGGTGAATGTCTAACGCTAGGGCAATATCCTTAGACATGACATCGTCTCTCAAGCTTAACTCGACAGCTTTCACTTTGAAATCGATAGGGTAAAACCAAGTCTTTTTTGGTCGTGTATATCTAGGCATAACCACTTCCTTATAATGATAAGGAAGTGTCCACTAAAGTGGGGCAACTACATTGTCCCTGTTGAACTGCTTGTTATACGATTCGTGAATTAGTACAACAACTTACCAGATTACAGCTTTTCTTGAATGCTTTTCTACCACGACAACAAAGCCAGTGATTATTTGAGCCTGACTACGAAGTAAACAGAGCTAATGGAGCAAAATGTCAGTAAGATCTTACTGTAACGTTGCCGACGATTAGCGGAACAAATGAACGCAAAGGCGAAAACACAGAATTACTAAATGCTGTAAAAATAAGAACAGTAAACTTGCCACAACAAATAAACCAAACACTTTCCGAGTGGTAGCGTATAACGCCCAATTAACGGGCAAATATTGTTTGGCTAAAATTTGGAGCGCAGCGACAAAAGCCAAACAGTATTTGTCCTGTTGAATTGCTTGTTAGGCGCACCAGTTACGTTTTGATATTACATACGTTTTGGAGTGTGCCCAAATTTGTTTTTATGAAACTGCCAATGATTTTGCCAATTTCGATAACTTTTAAAGCAACCAGAAATAACATTGAATAGGGTAGTTTCGTGGTTGATCTACAGCTGCATTATTTAAGCTCAATTTCTATTGCTACCACAGTTGTAGGGAAAGATCATGAAACACCCCGTCACAGCTAGTTTTCCGCAGATTTAGAAATTTAGCTTTTCTTTTATATCTCACTGTGATCTTATACTTCTTTTTAGAGTATGAGATTTCTTATGAACGGCCATGATTTGATTCAACAACTTTCTACAATCAGAGACCCACGACAGGACTGGAAGATTGATCACAAGCTAACAGATATTTTGCTACTCACCATTTGTGGTGTTATTGCTGGTGCTGAAGGTTGGGAAGAAGTTGAAGACTTCGGTCATGAACGACTTGACTGGCTTCAGAATTATGGAGATTTTGATAATGGAATTCCCGCTCACGATACCATTGCCAGAGTGATTAGCAGCATTAGTGCAAAGCAGTTCCAACAATGTTTTATTGATTGGATGCAAGCTTGTCATGAAGTGACTAAAGGCGATGTTGTCGCCATTGACGGTAAGACCGTTCGTCGTTCATATAACAAAGCAAAGCGGCTTGGCCCTATTCATATGGTGAGTGCTTTTTCTACAGCGAATAATGTCGTGCTTGGACAAATAAAAACGGCTGAAAAGTCTAACGAAATTACAGCAATCCCAGAGTTACTAAAACTATTAGACATTAGAGGTTGCATTGTAACCATTGATGCAATGGGCTGTCAGAAGCAAATAGCTCAAACAATCTTAGATAAAAATGCCGACTACTTGCTTGCAGTAAAAGGTAATCATAAGCGCTTAGAAGAAACCTTTATCAAACATTTCTCTATGGATAAACTTCAGAAATGGAATGGTGAATATTTTACAACAAACGAAAAGGCACACGGGCGTGAAGAAACTCGAATGCACATAACCTGTGAAACTTTTGGAGAGTTTGTTGATTTAGGCTTTGAATGGCCAGGGCTACAAACATTGGGAATCAGTATTTCCTTTAGAAATAACGAAGGTGAAGTTCCCACAGACGCTACAATTCGATACTTCATTAGCTCAGCTAAATTAACGCCGAAGAAGTTTGCTGAAGCTGTAAGGTCGCATTGGCATATAGAAAATAAGCTTCACTGGAAATTGGATGTTGCGATGCGAGAGGATGATTGTCGTATACGACGAGGTGAAGCACCAGAAGTGTTTTCAAACATACGTCATGTAGCGCTGAATTTACTCAATAAAGAAACAACCTTTAAAGCCGGTTTAAAGAGAAAGCAAAAGAAAGCAGCAATGAGTACAAGTTACCTAGCTCAAGTCCTTGCAGGGCAAGAGCTTTCGTAATCTTTCCGTGACCACAGTTGAACCTTGCATGGTACAACATTAAAACCATTGAAGTTTTTACAACGCATAACGCCGCATTAACGGGCGGAAAATTGTTGGCTACAATTTGCGACGCAGGAGCAAAGCCAACGATTTTGCGTCCTGTTGAATGCCTTGTTAAATTGCGATTACCAATGTTCTTTCCAGTTTACACCTTTGAGCAACTTATGCCCTGAGTCCAATGTAAATATTGTTTGTTTGCGTTTGCCATGATGAGCATTTTGGTTTAACAAAAAAATATAATACAGATGCTTGCCTACCTTAAATTCAGATTCACGGGCTTTGGCTACAACAATTTCGGGATTTTCTAAGCCAGAGCTTAACTCAATTTCACATAGATTTTCCCATGAGTTTTTAGGGATAACTATTGGTTTTGCTTTAAATTTATATGTAGTTTTACCGATATGAGTTTTGTTCGTTGGTTTAGCTATATGGGTCAATACAAGTTTTACCGCGCAACGACGATGTTCGATTGTTTCGGCAAAGCTAGTTTGACTAAACAAAACTAATATGAAAATACATATGAATTTTCTCATGCCGCTCCTTAGCAATTTAACGCCCAAATAACGGGCAAATTGTGGTTGGCTAAAATTTGGAGCGCAGCGACAAAGCCAACCAGAATTTGTCCTGTTGATTTGCTTGTTATATGACTACTTATGCGCATTTGCAGATTTGATTTTATGCCTTTGAAACCATGCAATTAAGTACACAAAAGGTAATGGAACAAACGATAACATATAAAGATCGTTAAAGAACCAGAAATATGTGAACCAAATTTGGCAAATACAAAAACTTACGAACTTTAACCACGTTGGCATTAGTAATAAGCTACCGATCGCAGCTATAAAAAAGCTGTAAGCAAACATGCTTAAAGCAAAGAAAAATGTAATGCCTGATGTTTCAGGATAAAAGAAGTCTGCAATGTAGCCAAATACAAAAGGAATTAGTATTGGCATTAACAAAATATGGCCAGTCTTTTCCTTTTTAACTTCAGCATCATGTTCTGCATTTTTACGGGCTAATTTCTCTAATGTATCCATAGTCATATAACGCCCAGTTAACGGGCAAATAGTGTTTGGCTAAAATTTGGAACGCAGTGACAAAAGCCAAACAGTATTTGTCCCTGTTGAACTGCTTGTTATACGTTTTGCTGATTAACCTTTTGATATTAATTGCTTAATTGTTTGTGTGAGCTGTAAATGTGCTGAGAATTGTTACCATTTACTAGATAGGCATCCATTTCAACAGATAATAATTTTGATAACGGTTTAATTTGTAGAAAACCAGCATCGCCTAAATTTGCAGATAATAACGATTTATTACCTTTAGCAACCATTGTCTTATCAGTGTCTCTCAGCTTGCCATCAACATACAATTTAGCTCCACTAAACCAAGAATTAGTGATGGTTACATTGTGACCCTTGATATTAAATGCAAATTTTTTTCTCACCAGTACCTCCGTATTCTGATAAACGTATAACGCCGCATTAACGGGCGGAAAATTGTTGGCTATAATTTTGCGACGCAGGAGCAAAGCCAACGATTTTGCGTCCTGTTGAATGCCTTGTTAGTTTTGTTGTTCACCAGCAAAGTACGATACTGTGCCTGTAACTGCTGCGGATATTATAGGACCTACAATTACCCATATATCCTTTGCAGATGTAGGATTAACGAATGTAGCAATAAGTCCACCAAGTGACAATATTCCACATATAATCCCAACAAACCAAACTATTGCAATTTTAGTTTTTACATTTCCGTGAGCTTTAATTTGTTCAGTTGAAAAAGTATCAGCTTGACCGCTATTTAAATTGCTATTTTTAAGCATTTGCAGCTCCTAATAGCAGTTGTATATCTAAACGGTAGACATTTCCGATAGCCTGACCACAAAGGGTTATATAAATATTCCTGTTTGAGGTATTCGTTGTACCTAATAATGCAGGTTTTGCCATTGATGATGTTTGCATTTTTTGCCAATTAACAAGTTGGATGTGCGCATGGTTGTCATCGGCAGCTGTCCAGCTTATCGAAGTGCTCGTATGCTGAGTCTCTGCAAATTCGAATGAAATTTTGATAGGCCAGTTATCCACAACTGTTTCGATTTCAGCTTGTTTTTCATGTATCAATATGAAAGCGGAGCAAGATAATTCTAAATTATTTATTTTTATCATTTGAGTTCGACTTTGACTATAAAACTAACGCCGCATTAACAGGCGCAAAACGTTGGCTTATACTTTGCGACGCAGGAGCAAAAGCCAACGATTTTGCGTCCTGTTGAATGCCTTGTTATGCGAAGTTACTTTAAACCCAATAGGTTAGGGTGCGCAATACCCTTGAATATTTTTACTGCCATGACCAAATGAAAGTGACTATTTGAGCCATTTTTTGTAAGCAAACAAGCTAATGGCGCAATTGATAGCAAGATCTTACTTTACAAGTTGACGCCTATTAGCGTAACGATGCTATTAAGGCGAAAACACAAATGAGCTTTGGTTAACGCTGACATAAACTGAAATGCTTAAATTTCCCAAATAACTAAACCCGAAATGAGTGGCAGCCACGCATAACGCCGCATTAACGGGCGGAAAATTGTTGGCTATAATTTGCGACGCAGGAGCAAAGCCAACGATTTTGCGTCCTGTTGAATGCCTTGTTATACGCAACCTTTAATTTTTCTCAGAACTAAATAAGCTGATAATTCCTTGAAAAACCATATTTGCAACACCGCTAATTAAATCATCACTATGTGGATTGTAATTCTGTTCATGAGATGGTTTATTTTCATTTCTTGATTCAACGCTATCACTTACACCATCGCCAAGTGCATCAATAGACTTTTCAACTTGCAAGCTTGTGCAGCCAACAGACAAAATTAAAAATGAAAGTAATGAAGCCTTTTTTAAAAAAGCAATGAACATCTAATACAACTCCTTGCGTATAACGCCGCATTAAGCGGCAAATGGTTGTTGGCTATAATTTTGTAGCGAAGCGGAAAAAGCCAACAAGTATTTGTCCGTCTTAAATGCCTTGTTAGGCGCACCAGTTACGTTTTGATATTACAAACGTTTTGGAGTGTGCCCAAATTTGTTTTTACGAAACTGCCAATAATTTTGCCATTTTCGGTAACTTTTAAAACGACCAAAAATAACATTGATAATTGCAATTTCGTGGTTGATCTACAGCAGCATTATATAAGCTGAATTTCCATTGCTACCGCAGTTGAGCCTTGAATGGTATAACATAAAAAACATTGAAGTTTTTACAACGCATAACGCTCGAATAACAGGCAAAAGATTGCAGGCTAAAATTTGGAGCGCAGCGGAAAAAGCCTGCAATTTTTTGTCCTGTTGATTTGCTTGTTATACGAACTTTGTTGATTTAATTGATGTTTGTAGCTTACAGCAAACTTGAACGAAGTAAACTGCCACGACAAATTGAACTTCGGATTTTTGAGCCAACAAACAATGTTTTTCGAACTAATGGCGCAACAAATGTTTGAGCTTTTACTTTGCTAGTTGACGCCTATTAGCGACACGATAAACGCAAAGGCGAAAACACGATCAACGCTGAACTTTAAAAACTGCCAATTAACTTTGAGCTAAAACTGATACTGATTTATACCAACAACCAAATTTACTAAAGTGGCAGCAAACGTATAACGCCGCATTAACGGGCGGAAAATTGTTGGCTATAATTTGCGGCGCAGGCGCAAAGCCAACGATTTTGCGTCCTGTTGAATGCCTTGTTATGTGGTTACGCTGAATGATACAGAGTTTTAATACCATACTTTTTTAAAATAAATTCAAGTGTACCAGCAACGCCGACGACTAAAATAGACCAAGCAAAAATACCAAAGTTTGTTGCTGTTAACGTACCTAATACAGAGTTAGGAGATAATGTTGATTGAGCCAAACCTAGAAATAGACATGCAACCATTACAGAGTAAAAACATACTCCAAACATTGGTAATGTTAACTTTTGCAGGATCACTTTTCATTTATGATTTCCTAAACCACATAACGCCGCATTAAGCGGAAAATGGTTGTTGGCTATAATTTTTGGAGCGAAGTGGAAAAAAGCCAACAAGTATTTTTCCGATTGAATGCCTTGTTATATTTGTTACCTGATAAGTTCACAAGTTGCATTAATTTTGAAGCTGTTTGCACGTATTTTACACTCAGATAAAGCTCGGCGATCCGCTTCTTTTTTTGATTTAAACCCGAAAGAGTAACCAAAGGCTTCGTGACCATTTGAAGATTTAGCTAATGCAAATGACTTTTTGGATTTGAAGCTTTCAAATTTCTCTAACGCTTCGATAGTATTTGAAGAATATGATGCTGAATTACAAACATTAGCATTAGGATTGGTGTCGCAAATGGTAGTTGTAGATTTGCAACCAGCAAGTAGAGCTAAAGCTAGAAAGCCTAAATACTTCATTGTATGCGGATACTCCTTTAAAAATATAACGCTTGGTTCAGGTGCGCCGTAGGCGTCACCTGGAACCACTTGTTATGCGCTTTCTGTACGTTTATCTCTTTGGTTTATACCTTTTATCTTGTCTTCAGGTAATGTCCCATAAAGATCATCTATTTCTTTAGGTTCAGTAATCATTTTATTGGCGATAAAATTAACGAGTTTGAATAGCTTATTAACTGTTGCTCTATCATCTTTTAAATCAATACTACCCGGATGAACTGCATCATTGCCAATAACTCTCACACTATCAAGTGCTTCTTGCACTTTAGGAGGTAAGCCTTTCTCTACCAGTGATTTTATATCGGTATTTATATTACGACCCGGTTCACCGAGAAAAGCACATAGTTTTTGTATTGCAAGCCTTAATAAGGCTGCGGCACCACGAGGTGATAAAGTTGCAATGGTTCTTGCTTCTTCATAATCACTTTTTATTTCTTCAGGTAAATCTTTATTTGGTGGCTCTGCAATAGAATGGATTGGAAAAATTATTTTTTCTCCTAGCCATATAGTCGGAAAATCACAGCTTTCACAATTTGAAACCAAAAAATTGTCATTGCTGTATTGGAGGCCAAAACCATCTTTATTCTTGGCTGCATTAAGATAGTACCAATCTTGTTTCGCATAAACATGGCAATTAGGGCAATTGAATGCTTTTGCTCCTACGCTTGGTGAAATATATTCGGCTTTCATACTCTTAACTTATTCAAATATTCCTTGAAAAAATGAAGTTGGTTAGATGATAGGATTGGCGCATAACGCCGCATTAACGGGCGGAAAATTGTTGGCTATAATTTGCGACGCAGGCGCAAAGCCAACGATTTTGCGTCCTGTTGAATGCCTTGTTATACGCACATTACCCAGCATGCCTGCGTATACGTTTTATTAGCCCTGATTTATCAAACTCCAATGAAACGATATTGGTACTGCTGTAGTTAATGAATTTATCTAAATGAAAAGGCTTAACTTTTGCTGATTCGGTATAGTTAATAAATACAACATTAGCGCCAACCATAATTGTATTAATTTTGATATTACTGAAAGCAATCTCATCCTTTAACTTTGCAACCATATCTTTTCTAAGGCTGGATTTGTTTGTATATGTGAAATTGTGCTTTATATGCTCGTCAACAAACTCGTTTGCGAGCAAAGATATGAAATGATCAATATCCTTAGTTGACGAGTTTGGTTGTTGGCGGGCATTTTTAGCAGCAATAAAATCTTTTGCCTTATCTAATAATTGCTCTCTTGAAAAAGGCTCTTGAGCGAAACTAAAAAATGAAAGAGCAGTTAATATACATAAGAAGATAAATTTTTGCACGATTTCCTCCGCTGTGCGTATAACGCCGCATTAACGGGCGCAAAACGTTTGGCTAAAATTTGCGACGCAGGAGCAAAGCCAAACGATTTTGCGTCCTGTTGAATGCCTTGTTAGCATTACTTTTTGAGGGTGTAACTAAATTTAATTGTATGTCCTGTTGAAATTACTGCTTTGTTATTGACTACTTTTGGAATCCAGTACCAATTAGAAAAAGCTTCTTTTGCCGAATTATCAAAGACACCTTGAGGAAATGATTCAATTACATTTATATTTATTGTTTTTCCGTTTGGACCTATATCGTAAGAAAGCCGAATCCACCCTTCAATCCTATTTTCTTCTGCTTCAGGTGGGTACGGCATTTCAGTCCTTACCCTAGGAACTTTACTTGCATTGCGATCCAAATTATTACTTTTACAGCCGATTAAAAAAACGATTGAAAAAATGAAAATATAAGCAAACTTCACGAAACTTCCTTATTGTAATGCTAACGCCCAGTTAACGGGCAAATGGTGTTTGGCTATAATTGGAACGCAGTGACAAAAGCCAAACAGTATTTGTCCTGTTGAACTGCTTGTTATACGCATGTTAACTACACCATTTTTTAATTTTATTTTGTGGTTCTGTTTTGTTGTTATTTACAGGATTAGCTAGGGCTTTGCATTTATTACTGCCACACATTACACCTGCTGCGTGCTTTACTTCACCATACTCTTTGATTAACCCAACACTACGACCAGAGTTAAAATAAATTCTATTGTAATATCTACCAGTTGGAGCTAGGAGAGGGACGGGAACAACACCAACAAAAGCACCTCCGCCACTCCAAGCTAAACCATTATCATAGTAATATACTGTGCAATTGTTAGCTTTTTCTGTTTTATCTGGAACACCCCACAACGAAGTTACCTCGTCTGGAGTGTAACCTTCCGGCGGATCATCATAGCAGTTGGTGTTATTTTTTCCTTTAGCGAGACAAAAATTATTTTGAGCTAATTCATGCTTTCCGTAAGTTCCCACAGCAACACCAGCACAACCATTTAATAAACACACGACAGTAGAGAGAAGAAAGAATTTTTGAAGGTGAATCATGGTTATCCTTGCGTGTTTCTGGTTGCGTATAACGCTTGGTTCAGGTGCGCCGTAGGCGTCACCTGGAACCACTTGTTATACCACGTCTTGCACCGCACTATACGATGCTATTCTTTTATCAATAGATTCTTGTGCTTCTTTTGGAAAGCACCCTGTTTTAGCCATTTGTATTAAATCACTGTGTTCTGGATCTGGGTATCCATTCTCGGTGCAATGCTCCAGTAGCCAGGCTGATAATGAGAATACGAGTTCTCCGTTTTCATCAGTAGCATACCGTTCTTCAATATCATGACTTGCTAGTATGAATTGCGCTGATATGCGGCGCATCATATCAAGGATATATTGTTCTGATGTCGGAGCTATCCTTTCTAATACATTTTCGACAATTAAATAGATATAGAATAGTAAATATGGCAAGCGGCTATAAAAATATTTCCACTGAGAAGGTAACCCTTTAACACCAGAAAATATGAAATTTATATTTGAATCTTCTGTCTTTATTGAGTGATGACCAGTAAATAGATGCATGGCCTTATTACATATCCCATCAAAACTATCATTTGAGCTTTTGTCATACCGCAATTGGGCAATATAGTTTGAGTCGAGAACTCCATTAAACTTAAGAGATTCTAGAACTTGAGAAATTCTTTTTTTGTGCCCATCAATACCTCCAGTGATTTTAGGCTGAAGGCGGGATTGATTGCTCTCAAGATTACCTACAAAAGCATCTCTATCAAGATACATCTCTTCAAGTACAAACAAACTTTCTTGAATAGGTTTTCTAATAAGCATGTACGCAACTGACATTTTTCCCTTTGATGCAGATGATAGCGCCTCATAAATACAATGCATCATGTCAGATAAAATAGCAGGAAGAACTGTAGAAGATATAATTTGATTTTTATCTTCTACCTTATCGTTTCTCTTTAGCCAATCAAGTATATGCTCTTCATCAGAAATTGATTCTATCTCTTCCTCACTGAGCTTTACATGCGTCGTAAAAGCATCTGCTTTTTCTCCAGACACAATTATTTGAGTCATTATGTCATGAAGTATGAAGCATAAATCATGTGCACTTTGATATTTTTCTGGGAGAGTAATCATTACTCAGAACTCCCTGAAGTGGTATAACGCCTAAATCAGGTGCGCCGTAGGCGTCACCTGGATTTACTTGTTAAGTTCAAAATTGCACGATTCTCCAGCTATTTCATACCAGAGAACAGAGATATTGAGTGTGCTCAAACACTGAAGCAACTGATCATTATCTTCTGGACCTGGTAATACCATCCATTTTTCAATATCTGGAGCTCCAGCCGAGTGCATGTAAAGTTGACCAACAGCTGTATAAATAGATTGCGTATCAGTAGCTGTTTTTACTTCGTATATTCTCTGAAGCTCGCCAGACTGCTCTAAGGCTAGGTCAACTTTTTGTGTATTATATGTATAGCAATAGTCCGTTGTTTCCTCAACGTACTGTTTAAGGCTGTCAACAACAAGACCATGGTTCACAGTAGCTACTGTAACTTTTCTAGCCTTTAGTGTTTTCTTTCCCTTGAACTCAGAAGAGAAAAATTTAGCCTTACTGGCAGTGACTTCCTTGACTTTTCTCTTTGAGATTTTTGCATCGTAGGAAGTAACGACATAAGGTTTAATCTTTTTCCAAAGTGCACCATTATCTAATTTTTGCAGCTCATCAAATACATGTTGATTGGTACTAGAAAGCTGCTGCGGTTTGCCATCATCAGCTTTCCAGCCAATCCGAATATTATCAAGATGGCTATCAAAATGATCTCTCAAATTTTTAAGGCTATTCTTGAATTCTTCTTCGGTTTTTCCAAATCCAAATGTGCCATAAAACTTCGCGTATGCTTCTTTCCATGAAGCAACATTTAACAATTCTGGTGGGTTATCAATGCCCATCCGTGACAAGAAGTATCCTACTTCTATTAGTCCTTTTTCTAGATTGCTACTCATATCTCTCTTTTTGGACTTAACGCCGCATTAACGGGCGGAAAATTGTTGGCTATAATTTGCGACGTAGGAGCAAAGCCAACGATTTTGCGTCCTGTTGAATGCCTTGTTATATGTTACTCCAGCCAATAGATGCCATCATGATGTCCTACAAGCATTTTGTTTATTGCAGGAATCCTTAACTCCAAGTCGCCGCCTGGCTGATGACCGTATTCGATAGCTTCAGAGATCATTTCTTTAAACTTACTTTTTGAAAGCGATTTTTGCCTTCTGATTTCCCCTTTATTGTGAGGGCGAACTTGCTCAAAGTGGATTTCATCTCCAAGAGAGTCTATCAATACATGCACTTCAGATTCTGATAAATGTTGATTCATAATACTTACATATAACGCCTGGTTCAGGTGCGCCGTAGGCGTCACCTGGAACCACTTGTTATGTGCGTGCCTGACTGGTTGCTGTGATTATTGAATAAATTATTACAGCTACAACTGTAATTGACATTGGAGGCAAGCCAATCGCACTTGAAATGAGGAAGTCAAAAAGAATCACTACCGGAAGCATGATGAAAAGAACATAAAACTTTAGATTTCCCCAAAAACCTCCTGCCCATGAAACTATCACTACGGACATGACTGCTGTAAGAAAGGCATAAACAGGCTGCATAATGTCATCAGCTTCTGCATCCATAAAGAATACAAGCATGTATAGGACTGCTAAAAAGTAAATCACCACAAATGGTGATCCTAGGAAAAAGAACTTTAGAAAACGTTTCATTGTGTATTTGTGTAGGAGCACATAACGCCTAAATCAGGTGCGCCGTAGGCGTCACCTGGATTTACTTGTTAGCTGCACGTTGAATGTTCCGTGCAAAGCCATAAAGTGAGTCTAAAAGCTCTTGGTATTTACTGTTCAGTTCTTTATGATTTGGTTTCCAAGAGAATTTTCCATTCTGATCTACAGATTGCCCCAAGACTAAATCATTTAAACTCCCCATACCGCCGCTACCCGAGAGAATAATTCTTCCGGAATGATAATATTCACCGGCCTCAAGTGCAGATAGCGCCCTTTTAAAATGAATTGACCATGCTGAATTTTCAGAATCTAGCAAAGCGATAATAGCTCTCAGGTCAGCCTTGGTTTTCTCATACATATCTTTATGTTCTTATCGGTTTATTTTCTCTTTCAAAACTACATCGAAATATTTTGTATCGTTGGGTCTAGAACTTACGTTCTCGCGAAAGTCATCCCTGCATCCGGGGTTGCAGAATCCAACAATATGCCCTTTATATTCAGTCAAAGAATCCTCTTGTACTGGCTTTCCTGATCTTGGACAAAACATGTTAATTGCTTTCATAATGTGGATGTCAAACTCGATGTTGGTTTGTGCAGCTAACGCCCAGTTAACGGGCAAATGGTGTTTGGCTAAAATTTTGGAACGTAGTGACAAAAGCCAAACAGTATTTGTGATCTTGCCCCGAAAAAGTGGACACATTCCACTTTAAATTACTGCCTGTTCAAATTCGACAGGCGTTCTATATCCTAAGCTTGAATGTAAGCGTTGTCTATTATAGAAATAGTTTAAGTAACTCTTTAAAGGCTTCAGTAACTCATTGAAGGTTCTAAACTTATTCCCTCTAATGATGTCACCTTTCATAGAATGAAAAAATGACTCAACTTCCGCATTGTCTGTACAGTGACCAGGTCGATTCATACTCGGCTCAATCTGGTGTTTTTTCAGAAATGCTTGAACCACTTTGGCTCGATACTCAGCCCCTCTATCGGTATGAAACAAAATGGTTTTATCAGTCTTCCTGTTTTTAAGTGCAGTCTTTAATGCTTTAAGTGTCAGCTCAGTAGTTTTATTTTTCCCAAAAGCCCAGCCTATGATACGCCGAGAAAAGACATCTAAGACAACCGCTAAATAATGCCAGTGCTGACCCACTTTGAGATAAGTAATATCTCCAGACCATAGTTGGTTTATTGTTGTCGGATTAGCTCTATCTTTTCTTTTATTCTCAACGGCTTTATAGAACAGTTTAGTTTTAGCGGGCTTAGCATACGTTTTAATTCCTCTGGCTTTTAACCCATTTTTTTTCATCAAACGAGCGACCCGTTTCCTACTGGTATTGATGCCCGCTCTTTTTAATGCGGCGTAAACTCTTGGGCTTCCATAGATTTGATGGCTCTTTTCAAACGTCATTTGGATTTTAGATAGCAATTGCATGTCATCTAAGTGGTGCTGAGGTAAAGGACGTTTAAGCCAAGCGTAATAGCCACTACGTGATACATGAAGCCAATTACACAGGTACTTAATGCCTAAGTTTTTTCCGTTGTCTTTGATGAATTTAAATCGTTCTGATGAACTTCCGCCAGATACCGTTGCCACTTTTTTAGTAAATCATTCTCCTTTTGCAAGCGGTCAACTTGTTTTTGAAGCTGTTTGATTTTATTGAGTTCTTTTTTGTTAGGGACTTTTCTCATAAGCTCACTATCGCTTTGATAGCGCTGGACATTATCGAACTTGCCCTCGCGGTACTCTTTACGCCACCGGGAAAGCATAAGCGGGTGAATGTCTAACGCTAGGGCAATATCCTTAGACATGACATCGTCTCTCAAGCTTAACTCGACAGCTTTCACTTTGAAATCGATAGGGTAAAACCAAGTCTTTTTTGGTCGTGTATATCTAGGCATAACCACTTCCTTATAATGATAAGGAAGTGTCCACTAAAGTGGGGCAACTACAGCGTCCCTGTTGAACTGCTTGTTATGTGCAGGACTTAGATTCAAACCTATTTTTGATTAAACCTAATACAGAACATAAGGCAATGATTACTGATGCACTATAAGAAGCAAAGATATACGGTGTTCCTTGCTCATTTATTACGGCGACACCAACGTGTGGATCGTTAAGAGTTTCGTACGAGGATGTAGCGAAAAAACATGTTAATAAAATGCCTAATATCAAAAACTTTTTACGCCAAGCTATTAACAGGTAAGTTGGAATACCAAAAATGACGCCATGTAGCCAAAGTTCAGTGATAGTTGGCATTTTATCTGATACTTCAGCTGAAACATCAAATGCAATTACCAATAATAAAATGATTACGATTATTTTACTCATAAGCACATAACGCCCAGTTAACGGGCAAATGGTGTTTGGCTAAAATTTTGGAACGCAGTGACAAAAGCCAAACAGTATTTGTCCTGTTGAACTGCTTGTTATGCAACGCCTTAGATGAAAGGCAGAAACATAAATGTACACATGGTAATTAAGTAAAACCATAATTTAAGGTAATACTTTGGATTACCACTTGAGCTGAACATGCTTGAAAGTACATGCCATTGTGAATTAGTAATTACATCTAAAAGTGACACCTTAAGCTTACCTAATATCACCCAAAACCTAAACGCACAATAGATATAAGCCATTAAGCATATACAAATAAAGATGATTTCAAATGCTTGATAATACTGTTCGTTTGTCATTTGCTCATAGTTGCATAACGCCGCATTAACAGGCGCAAAACGTTGGCTTATACTTTGCGACGCAGGAGCAAAAGCCAACGATTTTGCGTCCTGTTGAATGCCTTGTTATGCGAAGTTACTTTAAACCCAATAGCTTAGGGCACGCAATACCCTTGAATATTTTTACTGCCACGACCAAATGGCAGTGACTATTTGAGCCATTTTTTGTAAGCAAACAAGCTAATGGCGCAAATGTTAGTAAGATCTTACTTTATAGGTTGTCGCCTATTAGCGTAACGATGTCATTAAGGCGAAAACACAAATGTGTTTTGTAAACGCTGAATTAAACTGAAATGCTTAAATTTCCAAATAACCCAAACCTGAATGAGTGGCAGCCACGCATAACGCCGCATTAACGGGCGTAAAATTGTTGGCTATAATTTGCGACGCAGGAGCAAAAGCCAACGATTTTGCGTCCTGTTGAATGCCTTGTTATATGCTGAACCTTGATAGGTAAGGATAAGTTAACACAAGCCACCAAATGATAATTGAAAAAAGAATTTTGCAAATCAACTCAATTGTTGACCATTTTACTATTTTTGGATTTCCTTCTGGATTACTCCAACCACCTTTCAGTTCTTCGTCAAATGTTACAACATGACCTATGACAACTAAAGTAGACACACAAGCAAAACTAAAGGCCACAGGTACCTCAAAGAGCCATGAGCCAGAAATAGTTAATACAACAATCCAAACGCTGAATAGTAAAATAGTCGTCAGTCGATTCATAATTGCATATAACGCCCGCTTAACAGGCAAATAGTGGTTGGCTAAAATCCGAAGCGCAGCGTAGGAGCCGACCAGTATTTGTCCTTGTTGAAGCGCTTGTTAAGTGCTTATTTATCATCTTTATCAGTTAGGTCTAGCCCAGACTCGATACTACCGACGTAGCGCATATTTTTGTGTTTAAATATACTAAATAAATACTGAGCGAACTCAAAAAAGTCATATATAGAGTTGCTAAGCTCATACTCTTTAGTGCCTTCTTTTACAACTTTTTTGCCTAATAATGAAGCGGCTTCGTCAGCATCAATAACAAATCCATGATCTTTATAATGGTTAGTAAAGTGATCTGCTAAAGTTTCAGGTGTTTGTGTATCAGGTAAATCTTTGCCAGATAATAAACGTTCCGCATACTGAGAGGCTGATTCATTTACACGCTCAAAAAGACCTAGATGCCTAATGTTTAAATTATCGGTTAAATATTTAGCAAACATATCTGATGCATTTGGATATTGTTCAGACATTTCGGCTATTTTTTCCATTGCATTTGATAGCCCTAATGCAGGGAAACCCCCAAATTGCGGATCAATTGGTCCTAGCTCACTTAGTAAGCCCATATGAATTTCTGCTGCCCCAAGAGATATTAGCGTTGCTGCAGATTTGGCACGACGAGGAATAGCAACATTGAACTTTGATTTAGATAATCGTTTGCACGTTTTACTAATTAGATAGGCTGGTTCAATTTGTCCACCACCAGACTGAACAATCATCAGAATATTTTTCTTTTTGTTTAGGTCTTTTACTGCATGATAAATACGGTTTGAGTGAAATGAGCTTATTGAATTTTCATCGTATAAAAAAATAACTTCATATCCAGTAACACCCGATTCTTTTACTAACTTTTTTAAATGCTCAGAGAATAATTGTTTTAGTTTATCTTCAGATATTTCATCTTTAAATGCCGCTACAAAATCTCCGAAATTAGAAAAATCATACACTTTTTCTTCTACAGCGTCTTCGTTGACTATTTCATCAGCCATTCTTTTTCCTTAAATTTTACACTCAACCCTGATTAGACTCAGGCACTTAACGCCCGCATAACAGGCAAATACTGGTTGGCTATAATCCGGAGAGCAGCGTAGGAGCCAACCAGTATTTGTCCAGTTGATGCGCTTGTTAGGCGAACAGGAATACTTATTAACAGCACCACCGCCCGACTTTTATTTTTTTAAACAAAACAAACTGCTTGAATTTGTTTTTGCCACGCTACCGCAGCGCTAAAAATTTGAGCCTTACTTTACTAGCCGACAAGCTAATGGCGCAAGATGAAAGTTAGATCTTACGCAAATGGTTGACGCCAATTAGCGCAACTACAAGCTTAAAGGCGAAAACACGTTGCCTGAATTTAAACCAGTAACCGATAATTTTGCCGTAAACACCAAAACCAACAAATAATTGATTTCGTGGCAAACGCATAACGCCCAATTAACGGGCAAATGGTGTTTGGCTATAATTTTGGAACGTAGTGACAAAAGCCAAACAGTATTTGTCCCTGTTGAATTGCTTGTTAGCAGTACCTTACATTGAACCTTTTACATACAACATATGTGTTTTCTACTATTAACATTTTAAAGCCACTTTCGTTATTATGAGATTTTATAATGTTTACATTTAAAAGCTCTGACAGTGCATTTTTGTATAACTCTAAAATAGGTATTGGAGCTGAAGCCAAAGAACCATTACCAGAATTTAGTAAATCGGTAATTGGGATATTCGTATTTAAGTATTTTGACAGATTGCGCCAACCTTTAAAGTAAGATTCATGGGCTGTATACAATGAGCCTATAACTTCATATGGGTTATTAGGTTTACTTGAAAAGAAAAGAGTGCCCGATTCTCCAGTATACTCGTCTAATATAGGGTGTTCAGTAACTAACTGAAACGAACCACCTGCTTCAATATTTAATGTAGATTCAGCAACATCTTCACATTCTATTCGTAAACGAACCCGTTTATCATGTTCTTCCCAATGATCTGTTTCATATATAAAGCTAATACCCATATAAGTGCTTTCAATAGCACTTATATAACCATCTAAATCTTCGTAAATATTATTGCAGAGAGTTTCAATATTCATAGTACTGCTAACGCCCAGTTAACGGGCAAATAGTGTTTGGCTAAAATTTTGGAACGCAGTGACAAAAGTCAAACAGTATTTGTGATCTTGCCCCGAAAAAGTGGACACATTCCACTTTAAATTACTGCCTGTTCAAATTCGACAGGCGTTCTATATCCTAAGCTTGAATGTAAGCGTTGTCTATTATAGAAATAGTTTAAGTAACTCTTTAAAGGCTTCAGTAACTCATTGAAGGTTCTAAACTTATTCCCTCTAATGATGTCACCTTTCATAGAATGAAAAAATGACTCAACTTCCGCATTGTCTGTACAGTGACCAGGTCGATTCATACTCGGCTCAATCTGGTGTTTTTTCAGAAATGCTTGAACCACTTTGGCTCGATACTCAGCCCCTCTATCGGTATGAAACAAAATGGTTTTATCAGTCTTCCTGTTTTTAAGTGCAGTCTTTAATGCTTTAAGTGTCAGCTCAGTAGTTTTATTTTTCCCAAAAGCCCAGCCTATGATACGCCGAGAAAAGACATCTAAGACAACCGCTAAATAATGCCAGTGCTGACCCACTTTGAGATAAGTAATATCTCCAGACCATAGTTGGTTTATTGTTGTCGGATTAGCTCTATCTTTTCTTTTATTCTCAACGGCTTTATAGAACAGTTTAGTTTTAGCGGGCTTAGCATACGTTTTAATTCCTCTGGCTTTTAACCCATTTTTTTTCATCAAACGAGCGACCCGTTTCCTACTGGTATTGATGCCCGCTCTTTTTAATGCGGCGTAAACTCTTGGGCTTCCATAGATTTGATGGCTCTTTTCAAACGTCATTTGGATTTTAGATAGCAATTGCATGTCATCTAAGTGGTGCTGAGGTAAAGGACGTTTAAGCCAAGCGTAATAGCCACTACGTGATACATGAAGCCAATTACACAGGTACTTAATGCCTAAGTTTTTTCCGTTGTCTTTGATGAATTTAAATCGTTCTGATGAACTTCCGCCAGATACCGTTGCCACTTTTTTAGTAAATCATTCTCCTTTTGCAAGCGGTCAACTTGTTTTTGAAGCTGTTTGATTTTATTGAGTTCTTTTTTGTTAGGGACTTTTCTCATAAGCTCACTATCGCTTTGATAGCGCTGGACATTATCGAACTTGCCCTCGCGGTACTCTTTACGCCACCGGGAAAGCATAAGCGGGTGAATGTCTAACGCTAGGGCAATATCCTTAGACATGACATCGTCTCTCAAGCTTAACTCGACAGCTTTCACTTTGAAATCGATAGGGTAAAACCAAGTCTTTTTTGGTCGTGTATATCTAGGCATAACCACTTCCTTATAATGATAAGGAAGTGTCCACTAAAGTGGGGCAACTACAGCGTCCTGTTGAATGCCTTGTTATGTGTCGGAGAGTTCGCCGAACCTTAAATACACAAGATTAGAGCCATCACCAATTTTCCATGGAGCAGTATTGCTAAATTGGAAAGAATGAACAACTTTAACTGAAGAGCTAAAGTGCGAGCTAATTTCAGTTAGCGCTTCATCTATTGCTGCAACGTGTTCTTGCGGCGTATTTTCAATAAATAAGGCATTGAACTCAAATACATTGTCAGTAAGATTTGAATACACACACCTTAAAGTAGGTGGAACTTGCCCTAAAAGTGCAATTTGAACAATTCTATGAATATCCACTGAATTTACCTAGACACATAACGCCCAGTTAACGGGCAAATGGTGTTTGGCTATAATTTTGGAACGCAGTGACAAAAGCCAAACAGTATTTGTCCTGTTGAACTGCTTGTTAGTAGTGGAATTACTTACTTAACTTTCCCTGTTTTTTGCTTGGGAGTAGGTTAAGCCAATACAGAACTTCAAATGCAGCTGCTAGAACAAAAAATGAAATTGCTCCTGTTGCGTTGCCGTAAACAAAACAAGTGATTGCGGTAAAGATTAAGGCTAATGACAATACTATTTTATGTAAGAACTTCAAACTAAATTCCTTTTCATTTACGACAAACTACTAACGCCCAGTTAACGGGCAAGTGGTGTTTGGCTATAATTTTGGAACGCAGTGACAAAAGCCAAACAGTATTTGTCCTGTTGAACTGCTTGTTATGTGTTGTTTGCACGGAATCCGCCTCTACATGCTTCAACGTCAACGGAAAGAGTAAACAATTGATCACACGCTGAACATTTAAATGTTCCGTATACTGAAACTTTTGGCCAGATTTCACTAGATGCTTCTTTACCCTCAAAATTATCAGAAGACAAAAGAACAAGCTTTGAAGCACTAAGTGACTTTGCCAATTTCTCTGAAGTTGCAGCATAACTTGATGGCTGTTGGAACCCTCTGGGAATTTTCCATGATTCACAATTAGTACAATTTTTCATAAAACACATAACGCCGCATTAACGGGCGGAAAATTGTTGGCTATAATTTGCGACGCAGGCGCAAAGCCAACGATTTTGCGTCCTGTTGAATGCCTTGTTATGCGCAACATTTACCTTTTGAATTTACAAACGGTTTGGATAGCGACCAATTGTGTTTTTGCAAAATAACCAATGATTTTGCCGATTTCCAGAAGTTTTAAAACAACCAGAAACGACATTGATAAATGTAATTTCGTGGTTGATCTACAGCAACAGAATTTAAGCTGAATTTCCATTGCTACCGCAGTTGAACCTTGCATGGTACAACATTAAAACCACTGAAGTTTTTACAACGCATAACGCCCGCTTAACAGGCAAATACTGGTTGGCTAAAATCCGAAGCGCAGCGTAGGAGCCAACCAGTATTTGTCCTTGTTGAAGCGCTTGTTAAATGCCGTTTACTCAAATGCTAAATTGCCATTTATTGAATGTAATGTTTTACCTGAAGTAATTAACGCCCATTCAGGATTGCCTTCCACAGTTGAGAAAGAGCATAACCAAGTTTCAGAGCTAAATGCAACGACAAGCTCTGGTAACCTAGACTGAAAATATATCAGAAATTTTTAAACCTTTAAGCCTTTGCAAATTAAATTCGAACATATCTTCTTCAGACCAACTACCAAATGCTATCTCGTTTTTAACTTCAACTCTCCAACTCCATTCAATCATAATTGTCAGATCATCGACTTCTAAGAAAATAGCACTACCATGTCCTCTCTTGGCTCGTTGAACTTTTTTGCCAATATAGGGCTGAATAAACTCTGTTACTTCATTTTCTAAAATTTCTGACATACTTTTTTAGGCATTTAACGCCGCATTAACAGGCGCAAAACGTTGGCTTATACTTTGCGACGCAGGAGCAAAAGCCAACGATTTTGCGTCCTGTTGAATGCCTTGTTAGGGCACTTCTGCGCGATCAAATGTAGCAATACGTACACTACGCCCAGCAAATTTTATTTTTGCAATTTCATTTAATGCAATGATTGTTTCATTAACGGCTTTTAGGTCATTAGCAGTAGTTGCATACTTATTTGTTTGTGGCTCTTTCTCTAATTCGACACACTCAACCTGAAACTCTTTCTTTGAAATTTTAACGTAGCAATAGACTGCATTAGTGTCAGGGTACCTAAAACCTAAATTTTTTGTATGTCCAGTTAGAGGTTGTAATCCCCATGATTCACTAGAATTGGCTAGTTTGAACCCTTTCCTTTTAAAAAGAGCTTCAATTTCTAGAGCAAACTCATTAACCTCATCGTTGGAAGGGAGTATTTTTTCTGTGCCATCCACGTATAAACCAACATCAATGCGCTGAATATCTTGTTGCTTTAACAGTAAACTTTTTGGTGGACATCCACATAAAAGAAAGGATATCGCTAAAATGGTAACTGCTCGAATTTTCATGAATGCCCTAACGCCAAAATCAGGTGCGCCGTAGGCGTCACCTGGATTTACTTGTTAGGCGAATTCTTTGGACTCAATAATGACTAAATCTTTTATTTTTTCATGAATGGATTTAATTGAAACAGATGGAAAAGAATGATATTGACTTGGATTAAGGATGTTTAGCGGATAAACCCTGCGTATGATTCCATCCTTAATTTTAGGTACATTTTTGTTCCATTCAATATTTTCTGCATCTACTGTTACAGATGTACTGAAAACTCCTTTTCTAATTCTTGTTTCCAATCTTATGTCATAGTTTTTTCTAAGATCAACTGCATAGCCGTAACGAATATCAAGGTCAATGATTAACGATTTCAATATGTCAATAACATTTATACTGTAAAGAGCAGGGTCGTACCAGACGATAATTTCACTACAATCTTCTGGGGCTATATATGAGAGTTCAAATCCGAATTCATTTACCCGCTCACCCGTAACATATGAGTATTTATCATGACCAAACTTATTTAGCTTGTTCCAGAATGATTTCTCTCCAACTGTCTTACCTTTGCTAATTCTATAAGGGCCACCAATATCAAATTGATTTGCTGATTGGTTGAAGAGCCCTCTAACAAGATCAGAAACAGCTTGAAGATTTTTTACACGTTCCTCTGAACATACATTCAAAACATACAGTTTGATAACTCTGTTCTTTTTTCTTTCTAATTTAAACATGCTAGTGATGGTTGGTAGCGCCTAACGCCGCATTAAGCGGCAAATGGTTGTTGGCTATAATTTTGTAGCGAAGCGGAAAAAGCCAACAAGTATTTGTCCGTCTTAAATGCCTTGTTAGGCGCACCGTTTACGTTTTGATATTACAGATGTTTTGGAGTGTGCTCAATTTTGTTTTTATAAAACTGCCAATGATTTTGCCAATTTCTTAAAACTTCAAAACAGCCAAAAATAACATTGAATAGGGCAGTTTCGTGGTTGATCTACAGAAGCAAAATTTAAGCTGAATTTCCATTGCTACCGCAGTTGAACCTTGCATGGTACAACATAAAAACCATTGATGTTTTTACAACGCATAACGCCGTATTAACGGGCGGAAAATTGTTGGCTATAATTTGCGACGCAGGAGCGAAGCCAACGATTTTGCGTCCTGTTGAATGCCTTGTTATGTTTATTTTACTCGGTAAGATACAAACTTTAATTTATTCCATGGCTCTTCAGTTGTCATGATGGTATATACCATTTTATTCTTGCCAACGTGATGCAATTTATATTTTCTTGTCCCATCATCCGCCACATTTGTATGATGCTTGAACAGAACATTGTTTAAACAACCCCATGTGCCTTTTTCAATATCTTCGGAGTACTCACCATCAACTTGGTATTGAAACTTAACAATTGTTGTGCCATTTGAACGATAAATAGCATCCCATTTTTGAAAGGTGTTTGGCAAATTTGGTATCTGAATTTCACCTTTCCAGCGCCCAACAACTTGAGAGCACATATTTTTGACATTATTTGTCTGAGTAGATGCGGAAGCACTTAGTGAGAAGGCTATAAGGACTACTAATAAATTGAAATATTTCAAGAATACTCCCATAAACATAACGCCGCATTAACGGGCGGAAAATTGTTGGCTATAATTTGCGACGCAGGCGCAAAGCCAACGATTTTGCGTCCTGTTGAATGCCTTGTTATAAGTGGCTATGCAATTACCTTAGTTATTGTAACTATTGCGCCGAGGTAAATGAAAAAACCAATTGCACGAACAGCCCTTCGATTAAATATTGGATTTTGAGCTTCTTTTTCGGTTTTGAATACCAATACACCCAAAGGTGTGTATTTAAAAAGGAACAACTGATATTTACGAATAACAAACATTAAATGATTTGGAAAAAATACTAGCCATGAACCAGCAAAAATTTGAACTATAATGTTTAAGAGTTCAGTATCCATCAAAGCCCTTATAACAGCTTATTAGGCGGAAAAAGTCCTTCTTTCAACGGACACGCTACCGCCTGCTAATTTAAATTTAACATCTAAGTAAAATATCTGTATAAGGTAATAAGATCAATAGGTTTGTAATCAATTTGCTTGAAATTTACTCAAGTGCTTTTGCGTGAAAGAAGGAAAAATTCCTTTTTTCTTGTAGAAAGGAGGAAAGCTATGGAGCTGTATGAATATACAGTGCTATTTTTTATTTTTTGTTTAAAAATCAGGTGGTTGTTAATCCAACGATTTGGCTAAGGCTGGGGGATTCATTCACTCGCAAAATATGCGCAAAACTAAAGTTAGTGAATCCTTACCGAGAGCTGATGTTAAATGTATTATATTTCAATAAGATATGGTACAACCGAGTGGATTCGAACCACCGACCCCACCATGTCAAGATAATGCTTTATCGCTAGTTAACCTATTGTATTTTAACTAAAAACAATGGTTTTACGTTCTAAAAAATTTACCGAAAACGCTGAATTTACTGAATTCGCAGTGTATATTTATCAATAAGTTACACCATAGTTTTGCGAGTAATTTTGGATGAACCATAAATTTTAGCAAGTTAATTTTGGAGTTTTTTTATGGATTATGCTTTATGAAGTTACGCATGAAGGCAGGTTAAAAGAAATAGTGCAGGGTGTATATCTAGGCATAACCACTTCCTTATAATGATAAGGAAGTGTCCACTGAAGTGGGGCAACTACAAAATCAGACTTCAAGGCCTTGTTAACTGATCATGCTGACTACTATCACGACAATAAGAATAGCATTTACAGCAGTTAAAATTGCCACGCTGCTTTCAAGTTTACCTAACCTAGAGTAAATTTCCGTCGGGACTTCATAAATATCCGTCGTTTGGTGACGTGTAGTGACACCATGGACAAAGAAGTTTACCGAAAGCGGAATTGCAAATAGCGCACTAATTACTTCAAATATGAATAACCAAGATTTGAAATATCCTAGATCTTCAGTTTCTTTCTTATCTAGCAATTCTTTTAAAGACTCGATTTCATAGATTATTTTCTCTTCCGTTTCTCCATTTTCAATGAGGCGCTTAATAACACCTTGATTCATTTTTATTTGATCATGAGATTTTTCTAACTGGTTCAACTTCAAGTCATAATTCGTTGAAATGATATCATCCGACATCATTTGCATCTTATGAAGTGTCACGAGAGTAACTGACGCACATACCAATAAAGAAACAGATAAAATTATGTATTCCCAAGACTTCATTTTTCGATGACTGAAAAATGAAACAACCAGCAGCAATATCAATAATGCGTACAAACCTATAATTGCTATTGTCTTTATTAAAGCAACTGACTCCATGTTCTAAATACTACTCCGAGGTTTTCTTGAACAGTTAACGCCTAAATCAGGTGCGCCATAGGCCTCACCAGGATTTATTATTATGTGCTTCAGGGTTACTGATAATCTTCATTTAACTGTTCTGAAACTTTATCTATCTCAGGGTAAATATAAGATTTTTTGATACCTAGATTTTTAAGCTCGGTTTGCATATCTTTGATGCTATGTGCTTTCAGTTTTGCAATATGGATCTCAACGATTGGATGAGAGATTCTATTATCTGATTCTATGAGTTTATTCGACTTTATAATTTTTATTGGTTTTGCGTGGTTGTCAGGATTTAACCCGAAAAGTAAAAAAGCGCCTTTCTGTGATTTTATTCTACTACTAGTGAATTTAGGTAGAACAAATTTTACAGAAGTAATGTCTTCTGGATCTATTAATGGTAAAAATTGAGGCTTTTCACTTCTGATTTCATGGAGTAAATATTGAACACATTTCTCATTGTTGAATTTATCAGTATCTGTCTTGTTAGAAGACGCAGACTTAGCAAGTTTTTCCTTGGACTTTAGACCAGAACCATTGAGAGGGATCTTGGAAAGGTTTGAGATTACGCTTACAGAGTCCGAATCGTAGTACTTTATCTCATTCTTTTTTATTTCAAAAATATAAATAAGCGCATCAGTTTCAAGCTCTTTTTTTTCTGCAATAGCGAAGTACACAGCGCTTAACAAATCTTCGCTAACATCTATAAGTCTAGTTGGTGCAGAATAATGCTGAATCCTACTTAATCGGTCAAATGTCGTTTTATCTTGATGAAAGCTATCGTCGTTAAACCTTTGGCTTTCTCTATAAATGATATCTTCTTTACTTATATAATTCTTTCGATATACAAAAGGAACTAAAGCAGTTTCTTCATAATCCTTTTTCTCACCTCTGTACACTAGGAGGTTATCAGTTGTATCTCCAATTTCCTTTATGAAGTCGATTAGTTCTGACAGTTTTGATACGTCTTTTTCCATATACTCTAATCTCTATTTTTTCTGCGCAACGTCTTACTAAACGGCGAAAAATTGTTAGCTAAAATTGCGAGGAACGAGCGCTAGGAAACTGCTTAGTGTCCGTTTGAGTAACTTGATACTTATCATGCTTTATCACTAAGTGCCTTGGTGATGATCTCTAAAGATTCATCACAATCAGAGCATATTTTTTCGTAGTGACTTTTATAACTACCATAATCAGTTATCGCATTCTTTCTAAGTTCTTCTGCTTCCTGCCCTAAAGTGTGCCCCTTCAAGATCGATCGTGCGTTGTGAACCACATGAAACGGTGTCATTATTTCGCGAGCATGTTCGGTTTCAAACCCAGCACCAACTAGTATTACTTCAATTAACTTTAATGCTCGTAATCTAGCATCAGGATTTAAATTTAACTCCTTTGCTTTTCTCCTAAGCCATTTTTCCTCTAAGCCTTCGACAATCAGCTGGTCTAAATTTAATATTTCTTCAGCCCATTCATCCCGAGAACTAGTATAGGGGTAGTGAACTTTATCAGGGGCTTTTTTATCTCTGAGTTTCCACCAAGGAACTCCCTTAGTATTCAATTTTTCTAGCTTATCTTTAAGGTTTAATAAAGCGTCATAATCACTACTCCACTTACCCTCAATATCATTTTCCATGGCACGCTTTGAAATTGGTGCTTTTGGGGGTTCATTGTATTGCTTCCAATGCAATTGCTCCTCATATGGTAAGTGACTAAGGTATATTAAGTATGTATGAACTTGACCAGCAGAATTGACATCAAATGTCTTTAATTCCCATGCACCTCGACAATAAACACTGCGACTGTTAAGAGTATATCTATCCCGATCGGTTTTATATTTTAACAAGACTTCTGGCTTAAAAAATGCGGGTGTTATTTCAAAAGGCAAATCCGATTCGGTGAAGTAATTTGCCAAACAACTTGGATTACACGAAATCTCTTTTATTTCTTTGTTTTTCCAGTCTTGTGCTATGTAGCTACAATACTCTTTTTCCTCTTCAGAATTTCCCCAGACATTGGAAATTATCAAATCTTTAGGGGTAGCTATATCTGATATTTGAAACCCTCTAGAATAACTTCCGATGCCTTTAACCACATTAAGGCTGCCAAAAATATTATTGCTATTTATTTCTATGGGATTTCTTTCAGATCCCCAGCCGTTAAAATCACCTGTTTTATAGCGAGTAAAATCAAACATTCGAAATAGTTTATGGTCTTCTATTCCGGCATACTCTCCTAAGACATCTTTTTTCGCACAAATAACTGTGCCAACTTCTTTATTATCTTGATCGATCTTAACTATTTTAATGACTTCATCAATTTCCCCATGAGAGTCTAACTTACACCAAGACATTCGTTCAGCGACATAATGAAGCTCTAAAGAGTGAGCAATTTTTTGATTCATTTCGTAGTAAGTTTCACCGCCATTTATCCCTTCGAAGGAACGTGCAAATATAATCTGTTCGCCATAAGTTAAAGATTTGTCTCCAAAACTAGATAAAGGGTTTTCTATAGTCACATCTTCTGAAGAACATGAAACGCCCCAAGAAGAATATGGGTTACCACTCCATCGCATCAAGTTTTCGAAATTTTCTTTTTGTGCATGAGTTTCAGGTAACAATATTGCGTGGAGAAACACGTGAGGTAATGCGGCATATAGAAGTACATATTCATCACTTTCATCAGAAGACAAAAAATCACAAACATCTGTTTGTTGATACCACAAGTGTAAATCATCATCAGAACTAGGTTGATCAAACAATAGCTTTAAACCACTTAAATCATATATATTCATTATCTAATTGCACCAAACCTGAGATAAATCTAACGCCGCATTAAGCGGAAAATGGTTGTTGGCTATAATTTTGTAGCGTAGCGGAAAAAAGCCAACAAGTATTTTTCCGATTTAATGCCTTATTTGTTAGGCGATTACACGCAATAATAGGCGAATAATCTAGTCAAAATGTCTCTACGCTCAGTAGCCGTTGATTCTGCAAGCCACTGGAAGCTCATTAGATCAAGGTCTTGCTGTGATGCGTCATGTCTGAGTTCTTTTAGAATCTCTCTTACCTTGTTTCGATCTATTAGGCTCCAGATAGCAAGTAAAGTCCACCTAGGGTTTGGCCTCAATTCGTCAAGATGTATTTTAGCTTCCCACTTAGGAGGTAGGTCACGCCAGTGAATAGCTTCATCAATTCCCTCTTTAGGGATACTGAAATATTTAGGATATAAGCGAACAGCGTCTTTCCATGCAGCAAGAAACATTGGCTGGTGTATTTCTTCAGTTGCAGCTTCATTTGCAATTGTCACAGCGTCTTCCGCTGCAGAAGCATAGGGAATAGTAGAGGAAGACTTAAATTGATCCAAAACAACCCATTTATATGAGTCAACTTCAGTTGCATCGTCTAATGAATATGCTGTGCTCAAGCTAATAATTTGTGGCCAGACATTTTTTATGGAATCAGGGAAAAATCTTTTTGCAATATGAAAGCCAGATACACTATCTAGAAGGACAGCTTCAATGCTTTCATTGTCGTAAATTTTGTACTTTATTTTCTTGTTTCTCTTTAAGCGTTCTAGTTTTTGCTCAAGACCAGAGGAGGCTATAGTCGAATAGAATCCTATGAAAACATCACAATTATGCTCAGCGAGCCTATCTAATATATCTTCTTCATCCGCTCTCCCGACAGACTTACCTGAATGAGCATAATGCTTACAACTTACCAAGAGTCTTTCATTAGCGCCCTTATCTAAGACACTTAAGTCTACTCCTCCATCAGGTCCTCTGCTTGGGCCACTGATAACTTCCATTTTTAAGGCGTGCTCGAAAAACTGCTTACTAAATTTCTCGAATTGGTCTGAATCATTTCCTTTGATTGTTGAAGCATCTATTTCTTTAAAATTTAATCGAGCCAAGCGGTTCTATTCCTTGCTGATGTGGAGGTTGATGAAAGCGCCTATTGCCCAGTTAACAGGCAAATGGGCGTTAGGCTAAAATTTTGGAGCGTAGTAACAAAAGCCAAACAGTATTTGTCCTGTTGAATGCCTTGTAAGCCTTTAGATTAAGGTTAAGAATGACTCATTGCTGTTACGCCAACTAATGCTGGAACTAAAAACGGAATAGCGTGGCACAACATTGCTGGATACTTTTTTATTACATTTTTTGTAGGAATAAAGAAATACGGATCAATTTTACAAATTGAACGGTAAACAGGAATTAAAACTGGTTTAATCCATACATGAAAGTAGTAACCAGCGATAGCAATAAACTGTACTTCTAATAGCATAAGAAACAATTCTAAACCAATTGCGTCGATGTATAAGACTAACGGTACAGCTTCAGGGTTAATTAGCAAAAAAGAGAAAGCTACCAGTGTTGCGATTTTCCAGTGCAACTTTTTTAAATTCATGAATCTTCCTTGAGAGATTAAAAGCTTATCATGCGGAAAGTCTTTATTTAATTGGAAACGCTACCGCCTGCTAATTAAAATTTAATATCGCAGGAAAATATCTGCTTAACTACTTAAAATCAATAGGTTTTGATTTGTTAGCCTAATAATTGACCTGCTGTTTTTAGTGAAATAGGGAAAAAAACCTTTTTTGTGAAAAAGAGGAAATTCCTAGATTCAACACAATAAAGCTATGCCGTTTTGCTTTTAACAAGATAAATTATTGATGTCTATTTCAGCTAATCTTAACCTCAGCATAAGGTACTTCAACCCATTCGATATGGTTCTTCATATAAATCTTTGTGCTCTTGGCATCGGTGTGTGCCATGCGTGATTGTGGGTCGATACCTTGCCTTCCTAGAAGGTGGGCGGCGAGGGCACGTATTTCGTGGAATGTTGGGCGTTGTTCTTTGGGTAGATGATTACAGCAGCCGACTTCGTCACGTACTTTCGAGAAAGTCCGATTGATGTAGTTTGGTGCGAGTTGGGTTAAATGAGATACATCTTTGCCAAGTACGCTTGGACATTTCTCTGGTAAACGGTGCACAACGTAATTACTTATCAGGTTATCTCTGCTACGTTCAATGATTGCTTTAAGGCTTTCACCAATAGGAATGGCTACATTAGCGGCTTCTTTCTTTGCCACTTTCTGACGATGAATATACAAAGTACCGTAGATTTTTCCTTGTGGGGTAAATTCGGGTTCTTTGAACCATAAGCAGCCACAGATTTTGTTGCTTGAGTCTTTGATGTTGTAGCGGATTCGAGAGATCTCTAATCTGGCATGTGTCGTTTGTAATGATAAGTCCATTGCCGTTTGTAACCAGAGTGGGGCGGCTGCGTGGATCTCTTGATACCATTCTGGTTTGAGACGTTGCCTCTTCTTAGCGTCTAGACGTTTGGTTTTCTTCAATGTCGCAGGGTTTGAATCCATTAAGCTTTCGTCAATAGCGTAGGAAAATATCTTCTTTAGCCAACCAACCTTACGATTCGTTACCTCAGCTGTGGCATCGGGGTGAAGCTCATTCAAATAGTCATTCACATGATGCAGCGTGATATCACCTCCCGGAATATTTTTGAAAAACTCTTTCGTTCTCTTTGCGTCGTTTCTCATTGCTTGGGCAACACGGGCTGATGGTTGCTCTTCGTGCAAAATTCTAGTTAGCAGTGAATCTACATAAGTGCTAAATGGTTTTTCATCTGGCATATAACCAGATTCAAGTAGACTTTCTACTGCAATAGCTACTTTGGGACGAGCGATACGGTTATATTCTTTTGCAATAGATATAGCCACCTCTCGCTCATTGCCAAGAGAACGAAACCGTCCATCAATTAACCTGATCCTATAAAAGCCCCGGCGAGGGTCATAATAGACGTGCTCAGGTAAATTGATATTTTTCTTTTTTCTAGGTCTTGCAGCCATTATGCACTCAATAAATTCTTAACTACTTTCGAAACGTCGGTATCCAGCCCAGCATGTTCACTATCAAAAACATACGTTTTACCATCTACAATCCGACCTTTAATTACGCCACGTTCAACCCAACGTTTTAATGTCATACCATCAGGAATAGAGTCTTTACAAAATTCACGCTTTGCCCAATTACTCGCACGCATTAACTTATTCATGGTTAGCTCCTATTATCTTGAAGTTGACTGGAAAACCCAACATTTAACGGTTGAAGGTTTAGTCATGGAAGGATGAGACTTGTTTAATCTGTCATTGACGGCACTGTTTACTGGCTTTCGACCAACGAACTTATGAGTTCGACAATCCTTCAATAAGGCTTTTAGTTCATTCAATAGAGGAAGTTTCTGCTTTCTGACAGTTGCTTCTTCGGCAAATTGGTTGAGGTTGATAGCAATGTAATTTGGATCTCTTGAGTGATTAACTATCTTCTCGTTATCGCCTTCTAAAAATTCATACACTTCCCAAAATTCTTGAATAATTGGGTTATCTGTGCCACAGGTATGCTCACGTTCAATCGCCATAGATTTAATGAGTTCGTGAGCAAGAGCAATTTGACTAGGAGTTATGTCGACGACAAAAGCCAATGCCTCAACCAGTGAACATATCTGACCATGATTCAGACTGATACGCTCTTTTCTGATTTGAGGTTCTTGCTTTAGCCATTGCTCGTGCTGCAGTTGTCGACTTTTAAGGAGAGTCAGTATTTCTTGTTCTTTACTGATTGCTTTAATCATGAAGCCAGAAAGCTCATCTATTGAGTATTGTTTCAATTTATCGATTGCTGCGCGAGAGTGTGAAGTGTGATTACTGCGGCTATTGAAGATATGAATGATCCGTTCTAATGTGGCTTCTTCAGCGACAATACTTTTGTTTTGACTAATGACCAAAGCGCCACGAAACAAAGGCTCTTTAGTATCGTTTTGGTTGTTCTTGATACCCGTTGAACGGATAGGTCTACCATTGTAAGCCGTCTTGAATTGATCCCAATCAAAGCTATTACGGGCTGCGTTATCACCATGATCGGCTTCAATAAATACAACTGGTAAATTAGCCACTTGAGCTAGATTACGGTTGATTCCGGCAGGTGTGGATTTAACAGGATCAAAACCTTCGTAGTTCGTTCGACCTGATAATTTCCACAAGAATTCCAGTAATGTTGATTTACCAGAACCGGGTTCACCGATTAACTCAAGAAAAGGGTATGAATCAAAAATGTCACGATACTGCTCTGCAAAGTAACTGCCCAGCCAGTAAGCAAGGATCACAACGCCTTTGGCTGAGAACGCCTCATAGAAGTAATGAAAGAAGTCAGGTTTAAATTGGGTGAGATCATAATTGGGTTTGATTTGTGCTGGATTAAGGCTTTTGATGCAATGCTGTTTGACCTCAAAATAGTCTTCTTCATTGATTTGATAAAGCACACCGTTTTGCACAGCAATATTATTAAATACATAGGATTTGTGTTCTTTGCTGTAACCTACAAAATCGATGACTTTAACTTGTTTGATGCTGTAAAGGTGCTCTCTAAACCAACGATTGAGTTGGAGCGTCGAACCTTCAAAAATGGCACCGCCACCAATGCTGGATAAACGTTTTTTAAATTCATTGCTAGAACTGATCTGTGCGCCAGTAAAGGTTTTCTTAACTGTAAGCCCATGTGGGAAATCGATTTGAAAGTAATACCAGCATTCATCAGCATTAGGGCTGTCTTGAAAATACAGCGCGTGAGGATAGCAAAGGCAAAGTAATTGAACGCTAGATGCTTCTTGTATTGCTTGAGTTGGCTCGTCTTGTGTTTCTTCTATCTTATTGAATTTGTCAGAGTGAAACTTAAACCAATACATTGAAAGCCGGAATTCGAATGGAAACTCATGTTGTCCTGTTTTCTGATACATCAAAATGCCTTTGGTCTTTGCATCAGGAGCCGTTAGCAGCAGCCCGTTATATCGATAGTCTTGTAAATCATTTAAACTCAAGCGTTCCCGTTGCAGTAAGTCATTCCAATCCAGCTTGGCTTTACTTGCAGGAGGAAGCGCTGCTGTAGCTTGCCAACCGAGTTGTTTAGCTCGTTTAATAAATTTCAAAGCAAAAGATTCACCAGCTTTACCTCTATCAAAAGCAAATACCAATGTTGGTGCTTGTCGGTCTGATAGCTTCTTTCTAAGTTCACTAAGATCGTGCTCAGGAAAATTATTACAGCTCATCAAACTCACGGCAGATATACCGATTTGAAGCAGAGATAAAGCATCAAAAATGCCTTCTGTTAGCCACAGTTCATTGGTTTCAGAAAGCGAATTAATATGGAAGTTAGGTGGCTGCCACCAATAGCCTTGATACTTACCAGAGAAATAAGCTTTCATTTGCCCAAAGCGATCAGGCTTATCGATAAATCGCTCCCAAGTTGTACCATTGCTTAAAGTGAACTGAATCGTTGCTGTACCAATTTGGCGTTTGCCGCAATAATATGAACCTTGTTGATACCAGCCCTTAATCTGTGAAGTTTTTAAACCTCGACCAAGTTGTAAGTAAGCGTCTGCCGCAGAATTGGGATTGGTGAGTAAACCCGTTGATGGATCTTGCTGACTAGGAAATCGGTCACTCCAAGAGTCAAATAAGTCAGGGTAAACCTCTTTAAGATGAAGTTCGTTGCCACAGTTGTTGAGTCTTCCGCATCGAAGTACCCAAGGTTTATGTTTGTGGGTATAGAGTTCTCGATGATTACATCTTGGGCAAATGCCTTGTTGTAGAAAGCTATCGTTTTGATTTTTGAAATCGAAATCCCGTTTAAATCGACGCATCACTTCGGCATGAAACTCTGGCTGCATGGCTTACTCCTTCACATTTCTGATTAGAGGAAGTAAGTGTTACTGCTTGATTTGCATTTTATGGAGAAAGCGCTCGATTTTCCGAATATCGTAGCGGCCTGTACATAGGTCTTTTAGCTCCAACAAAGGGAAGTTTTTGTGCTTCTCCCAGCGTTTTAGCGTGTTGTAGGTTATCCCAAAGTGCTTACATAAATCAGCTTTGGTATACCAAACTTGTGGAACTTCTTGTTGTAGTTGGCGTTGAATTTTAAGTTGCTCTAGAGCATCAATAATATCTTGAGTGTAGGCAGTACGCATTTTAGACATCTCCAAATTGGACTAAGAATGTGTAGTGGTGTTTCTAAATTTATAATAGAAGTATCACGAAAGAATCTGGCTTGCATCTCGGGTTTGTAGTGTTCTGGTTAAAATGAGGTGATTATTAGGATTACTTATTGAATTACATAGAAAAGCTAATTGGTTTTCTGTCAGGGTAAATTCAGATTGAATAGAAAAATACGTCGTTAAATTAGGTTTTTTAAAATTTCTAAGGCTTCCTCACTGTCCTTACACCTGTGTACTTGGTTCATCAGCTCATGAAAATCTACCAAGGTTTGCTCACCGTTTGGGTAGCGTAAAAAGAACTTATCCCCAACCATCATTTTTTGAGGTTTCTGCTGCAGATTTCTATAAAGTATCTGTAATAGCTTGATCAATTCTGCGTCTGTACCTGAAAACCTTTGTGGATCTACTTCAGTAATTGAAAAGTCTAAAGAGTCATAAGCTGAATAATTGTGTAACCGTTGCTGCCATATTTTTGATGCTTTTATGTGCAGTGTGCTACCTTGTTGATATATATCCGTTATTCGGAGTGCATCATTAAAATGAAAGTAATTGTTACGGGACATGCTAGTGGCATAGGCTCTTATACGGCTCAACAGCTTCATCTTTTAGGTCACGAGGTTTATGGACTTGATATTAGAGTAAATAACATTTTAGCAAATGAAATCAAACAGAAAAGGTGCGATCTCAGGTTAGCACCTGATACTGAAAGCGCATATTCAGAAATAGGGGACTTTGATGTCGCTATTAACTGTGCTGGCGTAGCAGGTGTTCGTAAGTCGTTGGCAGAGTTTACATTGCATGAATATCAAGAGTCTTTTAATGATGTTTTCACTCCATTATTCAACTCATTAACCAATTTAATCAATCTCGCGAAAGCAGGTGAAACAAAAAGAAGACGGATCATTAATATCGCCAGCGTCACCGCCAACTTCGGTGCAAAAAATATGGCTGCTTACAGCGCTGCAAAGGCGGCGGTAATAAATCTAACTAAGGTTGCAGCAGTTGAAAATGCACCCCAATTACAGGTAAACGCTATATCTCCAGCCAGTATCGATACCCCAATGATCAGAGCCAAACACAAAGGCACATTACCTGATTACAGCCAAACATACCTCACGGGAGATTGTGGACAAGATGCAGATGTATTCTCAGTAATCGAAATGTTGATGAAAAATGACTTTATGACTGGGCAGAATATTGTGGTTGATGGAGGGTATTCAGCCGCTTTTAAGCTCAGCTAATATTAGGTATATGGTTTTAATCTTGATCGAAATTCATTAACTCTAGTAGCTTAACCTTACTTTTCTAAAGAAAAATTCGTTGCAAGTGTTCGGTACCAGATAGATAAATCAAATTAATGAGAGAGGTGAATTAAAATATGAAATAGCCCAAGTAAATTAAATAATTAGTGACTTAGCTGATTAGGAATGACTCTTATGAAAACACTACTATTACTTACAGCTTTAACAGTCCCTGCAGTGGCAGAAATACCTACAGTTCAAATAGGCGATTGGTATATTCAAGGCAATATAGACGGCTCAAAAATAGCTTATACAAATTCTATAGCACCAAATATAGGAGGGAAATTTTCTTATCAATGTAATTCAAGAGGACAAGATTGCAAAGCAATTTATCAGGGTGTAAATGATACGCCTCCAGATTGCAATCCTTTGGATGGATGTATTTATAAAGATCTCGTATTTGTAGGAACTAAATTTAATATATCAATCCCATTTGAGACTGGTTATTTTTTGGATTCAAAAGATAAGGCAAACCAAAAAGACAATGTACCTAGCCTCAATTTGATAGCAGCATTATTAGAGCAGTCAGCAGATGACAAAATTCAGATTGGAGGTAATTATTTCAGTATGAAAGGTGCTGCCTATGCCATTATGACTACTCGAGTAGGCAATGAAAATAATTTTGTTAAAACACAAGGAGTTGTGCAAAACAAATGACAGAAAAGCTTGCCGGCCTAAAATATCTTTAACGAGTATAGGTGTAAGTTTCTACAATCTTCTACAAAAGACTTAGAATTAGATTTTTTTGTGTCGGAATATTACCAATCACTCGCTTGATCGCTTGTGACGTTTGAGTATTTAAGAATAAACGCCCTAAGCAATGTATCAATATTTTTGCTGCCAATAGATAATTAGAAGGATATTAAGCCTTACTCGAACACTCCAACTTCCTATGCTCACCCGATGCAATTTTTACAGAAATAAGCGTAGACAGAACCAACGTAGCCAAAACCTTATACCCAACAATAAACACAATGGAGAGCATTTCATTTGAGTTTAGGTGGTTCTTATACATCATCATTGGGATTGAGATAAAACTGACACTGCATTCTGCAACTAGGCAAGCAGAAAAGAAGCTAAAGAAGGGCGGCACCTTACCGTCCATTATTGTGAATAGTTTGAAATTAATACCATTACTGAGCCAAACGAAAAAAAAGGTCATTGCCATGATGGTTGGTATTTGATTATAAACACTCAAGTAATCTTGTCGCTCTCCAATATGGCTTAGAAGCCAAGCCAGCATTACAAACAAAAGATCTCCCAAGAACCCGTATCTAACGGCTGTGTTGGCAAACAATACCCCGTAACGATACTGCATTAGGTTAGACAAGCTGAAAGTTACAGGAAAAAAGAGTAACCCGACTGATAAATGTAATGGGTAGCCAAAGACTTCGATGGTTCGGTAATCAAAAAAGAAGAATGTGGTTGAGGTTAAGAAAATAGTGAAGGCTATTGGATAGATGAATTTCCAGTGGTCATCTTGAGTTTTACCAAAGAGCTTATCTAGCATGATTAGCAAACCCTGAAGATAAGGTGATGACAATCGGTATGATTTTGTCATTAGTGGCTAATGTGACTGATTTACCTTGATTACACTTCAACGTACCATCATTCTCCATTCTCACAATGGACGTATCAGAACCAACCAAGATATAGAAATTGCCTTTAATCCTTTTTGCTGTGGTATTAAAGAAAATGGTGTCGGTTGCGGTGATAAAAGGTTCGTAGTCAATGCCACTTGAAACAACGCAATAGGTTTGCTCAACCGATTGCATATTCTCTAAAATGAAAGCCGGTAGGCTTATGGTGACTCTCGCCGATACTGGGAGTGGGGCGGTTTCAGACAAGCATGTAATTTGTGAGAGCTTTAGTTCAGGGACAAAATAGCAATTGAGCGATTCGTCGAATTTGGTAAGAGGTAAACTGTAGGGAGCATTATCAAACAAGTAAGAAGCATCAACACCAAATCGATCTGCAATAGTTAGTCTCTTTCCTCTTGGTGGACGTTTATCAGAATAGAGCCAGTTCTTAATAGTTGTTTTTTTCTCACCACTGATCTCAACAAGACTATCCTCTTTGTTTATTGAGTCAGGTAGGCGCTGCTCAGCGATAGCCAATGCCTTGGTTCGAAAATCATGCTGTGACAAATGAGATCCTCTATCCTAGTTTGAACTTAGTTTAGATGTAATTGGTTGGCATTATAACTACTTATAACTTTCAGGTACTTGAACGAAAGCTGAATTAAAGCACTGAGAAGGTAATTAGTTACGAAATTGTATATTCATATTCTCTGGTGTGTGATTTTTACCCACTTAACTAATCTGTAACAAGTTTCTTTTTATCATCGCTAGTTATTCCTTTATTATCAGGTAGTTCTAGTTTTTATAGTACTCAATAATTGATAAATAAAAGGATTTTATGTCGGATTTTAAAAAATGGCTTGAATCAATGGAGCCTGTTGAACGCGGCGGTGTGATCACTTTAATTATAATCGTCTTGTTGATTATGGCGCTTGGCTTGGGAGTGCAGTTTGGTCAGTTTGTAGGTAAATATCTTTTATGAGCGCCCTGACTAAAGTTAATGAATTTTGCGAAAATTTTTACCCAAAACTGTATAAGAAAAACAAATACATCTGCTTGCTTATCGGTTGTCTTCAATCGTTTGTGGTTATGTCTGCAATATTCTATATTTGGTTTGATGGAATCAATTCTAGTACCTTTTTGATAGCCGCTGCTATTGGTTTTTCGATAATGACTCAAGCCTCTACAAGGCTAAAAGAACGTGAACAGTTTATGTCAGAGCTCGCTAAATCTGAAGCTAGATATCCCTGCAAACATACAGCAAGGGCGAGGTTATTAAAGTTTTTAGGATTAGTCGTTATCGCTGGCATCGGTATAGATTTGATTGATAACCACCTTACAGCGATTGGCTACAACACAAATGTTATAGGTTACAATCTCATCTATTTATTTGGGTACGCACTGTTAATTCCATTATTAGTGTCGATTGTGAATTGGGAGCATGTCGGGAGAGTTTATGAAAGATATGTAACCAAAGATAAGATTGTTGGCTTACCTTGGTTTTATCATTTCGGAGTAGGTGCTTCAGTAGGATATGCCACAACCAGCAATGCATCTGGTATCGTGTTGGCATTATTACTTTCATTTGGAACGGCTTTTCACATCTATTATTCATTACCACCAATAGTAGAGAATGAAGCAAAGTGATGCTTGGCAGATTTTCATTGATTCTTGTTGCAGTCATTGCGTTTTCAGTTGCAATCGCACATGCATCTTGCATATTTTTTGATGAGCAATGCTACTCAATGCAAATGGCACCAGAGCAAATTATTGAATCAGCAAAAGCTGGAACCTTACTAGCACCAATATCAGCAATTATCGCTGGAGGCATATTTGCCGTCATTGGACTTTACATTTTATCTGCTGCTGGAATAGTCAGAAGGTTGCCATTACTCAAGCCAGTAGTTATGACAATTGCTGTCGTTTGCATTATCCGAGGGTTGCTACCAATTCAGCTATGGATAAGAAAACCTGAGCTAGTCAGCGAGGGAATACTCTTTATCGGATTGGTATGGCTATTTTGTGGGTTGTTGATTTACTTTGGACAACGGCAAGCATTAAAGTATGAGGCTGAATAATTTTAGAGGTTTGAACCAGTCAATTTTGGCGTTCGCTCCTTCTTAATCGCTAAAAACACCAACCACGCTAAATCAGAAAAACACTGCTTAATTTACTAATGCAGGATTCGCAACTTGCCAGCAATCAAACCCATATTTGCTGGCAAATAGTCCTAATGTTGCCAGCAAGTTGTACCAGTAGTCGCAATTCAAAACTATATTACTCTCACTCCAACTTAAGCACTGGTAATCACAATGAAAAGATGAAATAACAGATTTGTAGTAGCTAAAGAGCAGGGGAGTTGACTATGGTAAAGCACACAGTAAAAACCAGCTTGGATGATGAAGACAAAGAGAGGTGGCAATACTTCTGTCATCTAAACGGTATGACTGAATCAGGAATGGTTCGCATGATGATCAATCAAGTCCTTCCTGGCATTGCTTGTAATGATGAAATCAATCATGCCAAAAGCAATAAAGTTACCATTCGCTTATCTGATCACGATATTCAAAAGCTCACTACTCAGGCTCAGCAAGAAGGTTATATTCACCGTACCAGCTGGGTAACTGCCTGTGTCCAGTCAAACCTAACTCGCTCACCAGTATTAACCAAAGACGAGATCAAAGCTCTTAGAGAGTCGAACCGACAACTCGCAGCAGTAGGTCGAAACCTAAACCAGATAGCTAGGGTGTTAAATATTGACTTCCGGCACAGCGACAAAATCACTAGGGAAATGATTGAAGTGTTGGATAACAAAATCAATGAACATAAAGCTATAGTCAATAGCCTTATTAACCAGAACAGCAAAAGATGGAATTTAAGTGATGAGTAATGATACCATATCGGGCTTACTGAGAGGTGATGTAAGAACCAAGTCCAATCGCATCAAAGCAAGTAATCGTCATTCTAAAAAGCCGCCGGAAGTGATGGTTAAAGTCAGTGGCTTTGGATACAGTAGTAGCCACACAGCTAACCACTTTGACTACATCAGTCGTAACGGAAAGCTGGAACTAGAAGACGAAACAGGCTTGGTATATCAAGAGCAACAAGCAATTCATAAACTCGCCAAAGATTGGAACGACACTGATTTTCAGCAACAACGGCGTACCCGGCACAGCACACACTTGGTACTATCAATGCCCAATGGCACTGAACCCAAATACGTTAAACAAGCGGTACGATCCTTTGCTAAAAAGACCTTCTCAGAAAACCACCAATATGTTTTCGCGCTACACACTGATACCGACAGTCCACACGTCCACCTAACCATCAAAAACCTTGGATTTGATGGCAGACGCCTACATGTTAAAAAAGGATTACCGCAAGTCTGGCGAGAACAATTTGCTAAAGAGTTGGAAAGGTTAGGCGTAGCAGCTGAGGCTACGCCGAGTTTGAAGAAAGTACATTTAATAAATGATATAAAGGCACAACCACAAAGATGATCTTAGAAAAGGTTAAGGTACTTCGTACAGCCTGTCAGCTCAATAGTAAAAACTTCAGCGAGGCAATAAATAATGTGTAACTCATCAAGATAACTGACTTCCTTCGCCGTTGAGGAAGAAGCTCAGCAACCTTTAACTCCTCTGCTTGATATAAGCGAGAGCGCCAAAAGATTATCCAAAGAATTTTGATATTAAATTCGTGCTCATCGGCTTGAAACCTGATCGTTCTATACGGCGCAAAAAACAAATAGCGTGTTTGTAATAGTTCATCGTTAAAGCTGATTTCTAGTTTTGTCGAAAAACGATGATATTTGAGCGTTAGCTTGTTGCCATCAATGAAGTGCGATTCAGATTCTATTATCTTGAAAGCCATGAACTAGGACTTCTTTTTCCAGCCTAAGACTATTTTCATTATCAAGCCAAAAGCAGCACCGCCTACAAAATTGACCAGAGCATAATACGGTATGTTTTGTGGATTTAATTCACCAGTTGATCCTTTCATCAACAGGGTAAACAAAAACATCAAAAAGCCAAAAAGAACACCTGCCTTAATCCATAGCTTAGGCTCAGCCTTCACTTTAGGCTGTTGTTCTGCATGGAGTAGACGTTGCTTTTCATATTTGAGCCATTTCGCTTTACCAAAATGTTTTATAGGCATCCAAATAGGGAAGGTTAAAGCTAAAATTACGAGGCTGGTAAAATTCCATAAACACGGAATTATTCCGTCACATTTTGGACAAACATAGCCAAACCAATGACCAAAAGCATTCGATTTAGCCCATAGCCTAGCGTCATTCATTGATTCGCAGTGAGGGCATGGAATGTATTGTCGCTCTAATAATGGAGCATCACTAGTTTTATCGATTAAGGTAAGTTTTGGTAAGCGTTGCCCTAGAATGATTTCATTAAAAGCAATAGCTGGGTTTATGATCCAGTGTATCAATAGTAAATTCGGCAACTTCCATATTGTGTATTTGTCTTTATCAAACTCCATTTGAACCTCTGTTAAACCCTGTTACCAATGAAATCATTCACAGCTTTTTGAGCATCCAAAAGACTTGCTCCAGTATGTTGGCGGTAAAGACGAATGGCTTTTATCTTTTGCTTATTCTTGAGCGCCATCTGTACTTCGGCTGGAATAAATTCTTCGCCATTGACAGCGATGCCTTGTTTTTCAAGAAGCATATCTAACTTTCGTTCAATAAGTCTGAGCTTTTTTCGGTTTGCTGATACGTCTGTATAAGCTACAAACAAAAGACCAAGTGTCCCTAACACAATGAGTTCTGGTAGCATTAATTCCATTATTTAAATCCCTTTTTAAAATTTTCCATAGGATCAGATCGATTTATTACTCATAACCAATTTTAAAATAAGAGCTAAACCAATAAGGATGAAAACCGATAACCCAATGAAGTCTTCAGTAGCAACATTGTAAGCAATTCCCAAAGCACAGACAGCTAAGCCGACATAATTAAATTTTTTGTTCATTTACGTTTAGCCTGCAAGTGAAGATAACAACCAAAAGAAACCACCCATTGCAGTTAACCCAATGAACACCATTGCAGTAAGTGTCTTTGACTCCCTCATGGATTGAAGAAGAGCGTAGTTAGTGAGCATACCTGTAAGCATTAATCCCGTTACAGCGAGATCGCCATCTTTAAGTTCCTTTTTCATATTAAATCCTTATAACAAACTCATAACACCACCATGCTATCAACAAATATAATTCTCTGATATATCCAATAGACTGATTGCTAGTTTTTTATACTACTCTTAAGTTTCCTTTCTTTTCGAGCTTTAGAAGAAGCTAAATTGTCTCAAAGTTGATAATGTTTACGTCAAATTACCCATGTTAACTTCTTGTAATAAAAATCAGTTGAATAAATAGATTTTTAGAATGAAAATGCGTTTCGCTATATGAAAGTAGCATCAAAACAAAATATGGAATTAGAGAAGTAAATATGGAACAAACATCTGGTGACACTAAAGCACTCTGGAAATTACTCGCTCCTCACAAACCTAAAAACTTAACTTTCGTTTCTCTAGCTTTACTCACAATTATCACTACAGCTCTTGAATTGGTTTTACCCTTATACTCTAGTCACTTAGTGGACTCTATTAGCCAAGAGGGCATAGACAAGCTTTTGATCGTAGGCTTAATCGTTATTGTGCTAATTGGTGCAATATTTGAAGCAATTCTCAGTTGGTTTGGTGGCAAAGTTGGTCATCGTATCAATTTTAATCTCAGATACAGTTTAATCGGCAGATTGCTGCATGGTCATACTGAGAATCTCGAAAAAGAACATAGTGCAGAGTTAAGTGCTCATGTAATAAATGATTCGAATATTGTTAAATCGGTTCTGGCAGGTGACTTAATAGGCTTATTAAGTGGATTAATTTCTCTTGTCTCCGTTGTGACTATCATGTTTTTACTTGATTGGCGTTTGACTTTAGTTTTACTGAGCTGTGTCCTAACAGGCTTTATACTGATAACGCCAATATCACTACTGATGAATAATATTGGTGAAAAAACACAAGCCGCTGAAGCCAATTTATTGAAGCATTGTACTGAGTGGGTTCGTAACAATAAATTAATCAAATCACATAACTCTAGTGAGAGTTTCCACCAACAATCTCAATCGTTCCTCGATGAATGTTACACGCAAGAAATGCGTGAAACAAAGGTACTGTCACTAATTGGACCAATTGCAAATCTTGTATTAATGATGAGCATGATTGCTATTTTAGCTTTCTTGGCCTATTGGCTTGAAGAAGGCACCATGACGCTCGGAACGGTAACGGCATTCCTGTTGTATCTGTTCGGCTTAACATTTCCATTGATGTCTATGGCTATGTTTTTTAGTAACTTAAATAAAGCAGCAGGTGTTGCAAGCAGGCTTACTGAAATTTCTAAAATATCTAAGGAGTGTACGCTTGGTAGCGGTGTACAGTTAAATAAAATTGATAACTTTTCATTTGAAGGGCTTAATTTTGAACGAAATGACAAAAAGATTTTAACGAACATCAATCATTACTTTTCAGGTAAAGGGTTGTGGTTTGTGTTAGGGGCGAGTGGTAGTGGTAAAAGCACCTTATTAAACCAGCTTCTCGGATTTTATCCAGAGACTCATAAGCAAATATCAATTAACGGTATGACGCTAGAGCAATACAACCTATCTTCAGTAAGGCAAGCTTTTGCGTGGGTAGATCAAGAGCCTAAGTTGTTAAGCTCTAGTATTCGAAATAATCTCACTCTTGGTTTATCAGAAGCCATCAGTGACGATTCACTAATTTCACAGCTAAAAGCTGTAGGTCTCGATGATTGGTTGAATCGTATCAATTATGATTTATCACTGACTGTTACTGAGCAAGTTAATCAATTCTCTGGTGGAGAAAAACAACGCTTTGCAATTGCTAGGGCTATGATAAGAAAAGCTCAAGTTCTCTTACTGGATGAGCCAACTTCAGCTTTAGATGAGAAAAATACTGCCGAATTAATGAACCTTGTTCGTCACTTGTCTAAAGAGATTTTTGTCATCATAATTAGCCATGATTTGGATGTTGTGGCTCCAAATGACAGAGTGATAAAACTAGAATCAGGTCAACTGGTTGGTGATTCTGAATTGAAATTAGCAGCGAACTAATCTTGGTTTCGATGCGTAAAATGTTGAATTAGGCGTACTGATTGAAAGTTCGCCTAGTCCTATTAATTTTCAAATGAAAGTTATGAGTTAGTCATTACTTTTTACAGAGATAATTTAAATCAAAATCGCTTATCCCTTTCACACGGAATACCATCATGATCTCCATCCATTTTGGTATTAGGACAGTTGCGCGTGAAAAAGACCGCTTCTTCGCGTGAAGTCATCTGACTGCAGTATTGCCTACCATCGCATTTGAACTTTTGTGTATTAATAGATACAGGCTGAAAAGTTTCAATTTCAGTTTCATATTGAGGTTCAGTGTAATCAGGTTTGGCATGTTCAGCATGTAGAAAGCGTTTACCAAGATCTACAGAAATGACGATAATGCCAACGAGCATGACTCCTGTTAGTAGTTTACCGAGCTTGAGTGATGAACTATTCGTATGAAGTTTGGATTTGAGTTGTTTGCTTGGTACACCTTCAATACGGCAGTTTGTTGCTCGACGTTTGCTGTTGGGCTGAGTTTCAACTTCAAAATAAATGAAATCACCAACTTTGGGTGATCTGCTCATCGCTTTTAAAGTCGAAATATGGATAAAAGTGTTTTCGTTCAGCCCATCTGTTTCAATGAAGCCATATCCCTTTTCGTCATTCCAGTTAACTAACTTTCCTTTGTGCATTACAGTTCCATTGAATGTTAAAACAGATCCTACTAATGATTTTGCCATATCTATTTTGGTAATGTATATCTATTGCAATCAATGAATTAGGTTTTCATAAATAGTTGATTGTATTTTGTTCAAATGGTTGTGGGCTGTGATTTTGATAATTTAATTCATTGATCTTCTGTGTTATTTTTGTCCGAAAATTAGCGCTGCATGGAAGGCTGTATGATTGCTAAAGAAAAAGCCTTTACTCCTAAACATCATCCCATATCAAAAGCTGGTGACAAGCAAGAGAGCGATGTTGCCTTTTATTTACGAAGAGCATTTAAAGATCATCCACAAGTTTATGTCTTCAACGACTTGAATATCTCACATAATGATGAACATGCTCAAATTGATCATCTGGTTGTTTATAAATATGGTTTGATTCTAATTGAGTCAAAAAGTATCACTGGTGAAGTACACGTAAACAAGCATCAGGAATGGTCTAGAAGCTATCGTGGTAAATGGCAGGGGATGCCATCCCCAATACAGCAAGTCGAATTACAAAAGGCTTTATTAAAGTCATTGCTGCAAGAAAACCGTAAGTCAATTCTTGGGAAACTACTCGGCATTAAAGGGCAAACATTTACCTATCGTTGCTGGGACACTTTATGTGCGGTATCCAGTAATGCAATTATTGATAGAGATTCAATGCAAAATAAGGTATCTAAGCAGCTAGTTAAGTCAGAATTTTTAGCAGATAAGCTGACTAAAATGATGAATCTAAAAAATGTGGTCACTCAAACATTGACCTTTGATACAAGACCAGATTTTACTCCAGCTGAGTTAGCGTCAATCTCTACATTCTTACTTGAACATGATGTTAAATATCAAGCTAGTTCTATCGAGAAAACTCAAAATAGAGTAGAGACTAAACCAGCTCAGGTCGAAACATTTACCAAGCCCATCGAAGCGCATACCAAACCCAAACCTCTCAAAAAACTTGCTTGTAGAAAGTGCGGAATCGACGAGCAATTAACTGCTATGAATGGTAAGTATGGCTATTACGTTAAGTGCGGTTCTTGCAATGGTAACACTCCTATGAAAAGCCCTTGTCCTTCATGTAATAGCACTGAGGCTAAGGTCAGAAAGCGTGGGAACCAATATTCACTAGTTTGTGAAGAATGCTGTATAGCTGAGGTGGTTTATATGGCAGTTCCAGAATTGGTTTGAGTGTAATAACATGGGTGAAAATTGTTCGATTGCATTGTAGAAATTCAAAAAACAGATTTATTCGTAATCTCGATAGGTTGTGTTTTCTCTATAAGGTATTATAGCTTGCTAGGATTTACCCACACTTTAAAAATGATGCAAATAACTGTTTTTAGATATATAAATTTGGTTTTTTATGCTCTGGTCTCGGCTCTGATTATAATTTTAATTTCCGATACGGGAAAAGTTTCTTCTATTATATCTAATGGTATCACTCTTTATCAAAAGCTAGAAATTACTGTGAATAAAAGTGGCATATTTGATAATTCTGTGGGACAGCTACTACCCTTTCAGTCAATATTTCATTTCATTACGGGATTGAGTATTTCACATATTTGCTCATCATTATTGGTTTCTCATCATAAAAGACAAATAAAGCATAGTTTTTTTATCCTCCACTTACGTTCTCAGTGATATTAGGAATAATATTCTTATTATATTTTGGCGGACATAGCTATGTTTCTATTATTAATCTTTTACCCCTTTATAGGTTCTTGATATTTGGCTTACTTCTAGTTCCTTTTTGTAAGTCTATCCTCGAAAGAACACAGCAGCCTGTCACGGAGTTAAGTGATGACAAACCAAAAGAAAAACGTACACAATTAGACACACATCAAGTTAAAATCGTAGAAAGTTTACACAGAGAATTCAGTAATAAAGGTAGTCGACACATTACAATTTCCGGAGCCTTTGGTGTAGGTAAAAGTAGCGTAATAAATGTGTTTTGTAACGAGATAGTCAATAGAAAAGAATCCGGAAGTAAAACACACTACATATGTTGCAATATTGACTTGTGGGGCGTAGAGACTAATTCGATTATTCAGTTTGTGTTAGGTAAAGTCATAAGTACTTTAGCTGAATGCATCGATATGTCTGGCCAGCGTTCTTTACCGCAGAATTATCTGTCGGCGATGGCATCAGGGGGAGGTTGGTTTAAATTTTTAAACTCATTTTTAAAGAAACAGGTATCAGCTGAAGCTATATTTTTAGAGTTGAGTAAAATATTACAAGTAACAAACATCCACTTAATCATTAACATTCAAGATTTAGATAGAAACCCTAATGCAGAACAAAGCCTTAATGTCCTTGCTGGAATGTTAGATCGGTTAAAAAATCAGCCAAATATTTCATATGTTTTTGCAGCAGAAAATACACCTATTTTTTCTAATACTATTCTTCGCCTCTGCCAACATAGATGGTTCATGGAGCAGCCATCATTTCTACAAAAAATTGATAAAGCAGCAAGAGAACTAATATCACAAGAAGTGAATGGAAGGTGTTTACCTGACAATTATTACTATCAACTGAATCAGAGGAACAGTCCTTGCGTAGAACTGATTGACCAAATGCTCAGTAACTATCGTGCTTTTGAATCATTAGTTAAAGAGGCTCAATCAAAGTGGACTAACCTTCAAGGGGAGGTAACTACTTATGATTTATTCCTTATTTTGGGACTAAAAAATAGCTATCCAAGGGTATTGGATACAATAGTTAATATCATCAGAGGAGATATAGATGAGAATAAAAATGTTGATGAATTAGTTGATAGCTATATGACCAACTCAAATCTTTATGAAAAGTCGATTTTTGAAAACTCATTAATTCACCTAAAGATACTAAAAGATAAAGCCGATTATTTACCCAATTACGATGAAAATAATGAACCTAAAACAATTCAGACTACTTCATTAAAAAATTCAATCACAACATTAGCGTTAACTAAGGGGCGAATAGATATTGTTATTAGTGGGCATTTACATGATGGTGATTTTAGTTACCTTGAAGCTTACGATGTTTTTATAGCTGCTGCCGAAAACCCTGAAAATAATTTTGACATTTTTGCTGAAAAAATTAACTCAAACTTGAAAGAAATGTGGCTAACTGCATTTCATGAATTTGGTGTTTATGTTTTTTATGAGAGTGTCAAAAATGAACAATGTGCAAACAGGCTTATGGCAAATATTATGAAGCTTGATGGTGAGCTGCAACACAGAGTCCTTAATGCATTTATGGTTAATAAGAGTGAAAGGCTTAATTCTAGTTATTTGCTTAAATACTTATCTAGTCAAATCTTTATACAAGATTTGACTGATTGGTTGAATGATTTTAAATATGAGACGCTATTTGATATTGGTAAAATTTTTAAACATCTGAGTTTATTAAGAAGAGAAGGGAAAGAATTTAAAAGTATACAAACTGAGATACTTATTGATGTAGTTATTAGAGAATTACTTCAGAGTGGAACTTTAATGTCTAAAGCTGTTTTATGTAGTGGTTTTATTTCTAAAGAACCTGCACAAATGGGGCTTTGGACTTATTTATCTGACAAAACATTAAACGACTTGTTAACTTTTTTTAGAGAACTTGATGAAGAAAGCATTCTGGTAGAGACTCGCTATTTGTACGAGACATATACAAGTATTCAAGATAATGATTTGAAGGACAGTATAGTTAACCGTATCGGTGGTGGTAAGGAACTTATCCAGTCTTTAATCAATTTAAAAAGTGATAAAAACGAAAAGGGTAGTCAATCATAGTGTCTGTTCAGATTGAGATTGTGTCTTTGTAAGTGTTTGTATGCTTGATTTATTATTTGTTTCAAAGTGTAACCCTGAAAATTGATTGTTAGATACAGAATTTTCTTTCTCAAGCTCCAAAACAAAATCCTGTATTTTCTCGGCATCCCTCGATGCTCTGAGAATCTCTCTAGGATCATCTTTTAAAACTTGTATCCATGCGTCGACGTAGGCTGCGTGTTGTCCGAATGAGTGGCCGATTTGTAGTTCGTCGCCTAGCATGAGAGAGCCGATTTCGGCTCTGAGTTCTTCTTTGGCGTAGGATTTGTCACCGAATCGACCTGATAGATCTCGGTTGAGTCTACCTTCTGAGCCAGAGCTGTGGCAAAGCTCATGTAGTGCGCTGGCGTAATAGTTGTCAGCGGTTTCAAATTGGTTTTTGGCAGGTAGGTGAATGCTGTCGGTGGCAGGGCAGTAGTATGCATTGTCGTATTGGTCGTGTTGGATAGGTACGCCTGAATTGGTGAGGATTTTTTCTGCTCGTTCGTGGCGTTGCCATTCGGGTAATGGTTTTGCCTCAAGTTCGGGTAAGCCATCGATTTGTTCAGCGTTGAATACCACAGAGCTGAATACTCTTGGCTTATCGAGTTTGACGTTTACTTTGATGGGTTTGCCATCTGCGCCTACGATCTTTTTGCCGTTGTTGTCAGTTTTATCAATTTTGTCGAACAACTTCCAATACTGAACCAAAGTGCCGTGTTGTCCTTTCCGTACTTGGGCATCAATACTGTTCGCTTGCTTGTAGGTCATCCATCGTGGGTCAGTTCTTTCTTGCATACTGAGCTAAATGGCGTTGCAGCCTTTGTACCTTGTGCGGCTGATTGGGTTATGAGGCAGTTTGGGTACTCCGGGGTTCCAAGGGATTTGCCACGGGGCGGTGCCTTCCTCTAATTGTTTGATGAGCTTGGCAGCAACTTGCACATGGTAGGGTGGCTTTTTGTTGTCAGTAACCATTAGTGATCCTCCACATTGTTTTCAACGTCATTAGCTTCAAGTGCATCAGCTTCATCTAAGGCATCTTCTTCAAATGCGCCTAATTCTTCGGCTTCTGCTTGTATGACTTCGATAACCGTTCCGGGAATGTTTAAGTCATTTAGTTTGTTGTCTAAGTCGTTATTCAAATTGGTGTTCGAGTGATTGTTCATGTTGTGGCTCCTTGATGATGTTATGGTTTTGCTGTGAATGTGATTGCTTGAGTAAGCCATCTAGCTTTTGTTTTACCTTTTGCATAAAACGCTGTTGGATTTCTGGTTTTATGTTTTGGCTATAATTTTGGGCTGATTGCAAAGTGGCTTTTGGATTATTGTTGCTAGGAGTATTAGCAATTTCGTTGACGGTAGATTTTGGTTGGTGAGGTTGTTCCTTTGTATCCTTGCTAGTTTGCAAAGTTTTGAGCTGCTTGATGTCGTTAGTATCAGGGCGGTAGCCTCGAACTGTCATGTTCTGTAAAGAGGCTTGCAACCATGCTTGGCGTTTAAAAGCTTTAGTGCCAGATAGTTTGACGGATTGCCAGTTTCGTTGCTGAGCAATTACGAGTAAGTCTTCTACGATTTGAGCATGGCTTAATTTGGTTTGCAGCTTAGTACCTTTATCGATAAAGGCGAGGCTAGAAGGGCGGTTTGAGAAGTAATATTTATTGTTAACAGCCAGATAAGTTTTATTGAGACTGTCTGGTATTCGGTTTTGCGTTGAAGGAGTGGGTGTTGGTGCCGACTTAGGCTTTGGTTCTTTTGGAACTTGTTCATCGTTTGCAGATTTAGCTAATTTGGTGAGTGGTGCAAATTGTTGTTTCAGAGTTGGGTTAGCTGGTATTGGTGCAGCTTGCTGATGGCTTTGTTCAACAATTGCTTCAATGCTGTTGAGTGTGACTGGTCTTGGTTTATCTATATATGGCCAACACTGTTGAATATGGTTTTCAATTTGTCGTTTAACCACTTCTAACCCACGACTGACATGAAGATCGTTAAAATCTGTCATTCCATATTCAATTTCATCGCTGATGAAGTTGGGGCTGAGCCAATGCCCTTGGGTGATTTCTGCTGATTGTCTAGCTTTCTCTAATCCTTTGTTGGTTTTGTTTTTTCGATCATCGTCAGCTAAAAATAGATGTTGGCTGTTCGGGTAATGAGCTTTGAGTTTTTCTGCCACTTTGGGCATGTTGCCTGCGTCTACAGTCATTACCACGCTGCGATTGGTGGCTTCGGCTATACTGGCGGCAGTAGCGTAACCTTCAGCGTAAAGTATGGGTTCGCTATCTTTTAAAGGTTTGTAGCCGACTACAAAGAAGTGTCCGGATTTTTGTGCGCCTTTCTTTAAACATTTAAAACCGTTAGGGGTGATCCTTTGTAGTGAATGAACCTTATGATGCTCGTCCATCAGTGGGATCACTAACCGACCTTTTTTGTCTTGCATCACATCAGGAAAAGGCTGGACGTTCTTCTTTAATAAATAGGGATGGTCAAGATTAGCTGGTGGCATCAACTGAAAAGCTTGGCTGCATCGATTTGCATAATGTTGATAGCGTTTGGCAGCGGTGATTTCTCTTAGCGATCTTTGGTTTGCTTGATGCGCTTTGATATGAAGCTTGGCAAGTGGATCACTTTGGGCAAAACTGGCATGCCATTTTTGTGGCTCGCTGTGATTACGATGATCTTGATACCAACCTGCTGGATGACCATCACCATAGGCACAATACACGCCGCTTTTTTGTCCTCGTTTGTCATCTATGGTTGCGACACGATGTTTTTGTCCGTCAAACAGTGGCGGTTCATTCAATACAAAGCCTGATGACTCCAATACCTGTGCAAACTCAAGGTTCGGATCTTGATGTGTCGGTGTGTTAAAGAGATTGGGATTTGGTAGCCAAGGTTCAGCTTTACTTAATCGAGTGCCTTTTCTTGCAAACCATAAACCTTTTTCAGCATCAAAACTGATGGCGTTGCGCCCATTATCCAATTGACCAAGTTGCTGTATAGCTTTATCTCTTTGCTCATAAGGAATTGCTAAATAGGTTTGCTGTTCCAGTACGGGTTCATCATTCATTTAGCTTTCTCCTCTGTTTGGCTTGCGTTCGTAGGTTTATTCAGCTGGCTAAAGTAGTCTTCGACCATGGCATTGACTTCAGCTTCTTCAACTTCATTCAAGTTGATAGGCTCTTGTGGTTCGTTTGTGGCAGGTTGTTCAGGTTTTGTAGGGACTTGAGAATTAGTACCTGTGTCATCGGTAGCGAGTTTGATTGGTGCTGATTGAATGGCTTTGTTGACCAAAGGCTTCACCACAATCTTGTTAATGTTTGGTGTTGCCCAATGTTGATGTTGGCGGTCATTACCTCTTGGCTGTAGCAGTTTGTCTTGATACCAGCGGATCTTGTTGCACTTTATCGGTGGGCAGTTTTCTAAGAGTAAGATGGATTGCTGTGTGCCTAATCGCATTAACTCTTGTGGAAGCATTAAGGCTCGACTGTGGTCGCTGGTGTTTTCACTGCGTCCACCTCTGCCGGATAGTTGCTTACTGCGACTACTATTTTTGATGGTTTGATTGCCAAGGCTGTCGGATAGCTCTCTGGCAATTTTGATATTCTTGGGTGCAAATACGATTTGTAATGCGTGGTTGTCGATTATGGTTTCTGCGCCATCATGCCCATAGATTTCACGAAGTTGGGCAGGGGATTGAATGATGGTGACTAAGCGAATGCCATAACCTGCTATGTAACTGATCCCACGGCTTAAAATGCCAATTTTACCGATAGCGGCAAATTCATCCATCAATAGTAATAACTGATACTTTAAACTTGGATCATGCTCTGGAAGTTCACGGGTGTTGAGGTCTATTAACTGTTGAAAGAATAAATTGATCAGCGGTGCGAGTCTTTGCAAGTCATCTGGCGTGACACCAACATAAATCGAAATGCGTTGTTGTCGAAGTGTTCGTAAGTCAAAGTCATTACCAGCGGTGACGGCATCAATCACTGGGTTGTAAAACAGTTCTAGGGCTGAAGTGAAACTTTTACGGATTGAGCCTCGTGTACGTTCCGGCGTTTCAAGGTATTCTCTGAGGGAAGCATGGCATTGGTTTGATAGCGGTTGTTGACTTTGCATTCGTTCATTTATTTGCTCTATTAATTGGCTGTCACCTTTATTGAGCAATCTCAGTACTTCGCCCAATGTTACGGGTAAAGGTGGTGTCTCCAAAAGATATAAGACTAATCCAAGCCATAATGAACGGGCTGAGGCTTGCCAAATAGGTGATTCACTGTCGATATTTGGAAACAACATCTGACCAATCTTTTGAATGTCATTGATGCGAAAGCTTGGATCATTGGATATGTAATACAGTGGGTTCCAGCGGTGGCTGAGATAATCTCGTGGAGCAAGATTGAGAAGGTAGCATTTCTGTCCATGTGCTTTGCGAAAACCTGCACTGATGTTCCAGTTTTCTTGTTTGATATCGAGTACTACGACTGAATCTTGCCAGCTAAGTAAATTTGGTATGACGACACCCACACCTTTACCGCTGCGAGTCGGAGCTGACATTAGTACGTGTTGTTGTCCAGCAAACTGTAAATATTGATGCTTAAACAGTGATTGCAGTTTACCAACAATGATGCCGTGATTGGCGAGTAAACCTGCTTGTTGGATCTCTTTATGAGTGGCAAATTTTGCATCACCATACAGAGATGGTCTTTTAGGTTTGAATTTTAATGCGATGGGAAAACCTAAAGGCAGAAAGCCAATCACACAGGATAGAATCAACCAAAACTGAGTTCTCTTGTCATGCCCAAATCGGTAAGCATATTGAGCAATGGTTAATGGCGAAGCGTGGCTAACGGGAAGATTACCGAAATACAGAAATATTGTACCACTGAGCCATAAGCTGATGATCAGTGCTGTGAGTAATAAGGCTAAATAATGCCAAATGGATAAGGAAGTTCGGTTGTTCACAACTCGGTTCCCTCTGTTGTTGTGATGCCATAGCGATTCCAATATAAATCACTCACATATCGTCGACCATTTTCATGCTTGAGTTGAATTATGACATCGACACACAGGTTGATCAGCTGCTTGATTTCCTCTTTGGACAGCGTTGAACCTGCTTGGCTTTCTTTTAGCAATAACACCAATTGTTCGATGGCGAGTTTAGGACTACCTGCATGCATGGTGGTGATACTGCCCGGATGACCTGAATTGATGTTGCGAAGGAAGTAAAAGGCTTCATCACCTCGTATGAGTTCAGCAAGAAAGACTCTATCGGGCTTCATTCTCAGGCTTGATTCTAAAAGCTGCTTTTGAGTAACCGGGGCGATACCTTGATTACCAGCGGAATAGAACAGGCTAACAGTGTTATCGTGAGTGCGATACAATTGTAATTCATCGACGTTTTCAATGCTGATCAGTCGCTCATCTACTGGGATCTCCTGTAGCAATGAACGAAAGAAAGTGGTTTTGCCAGAGCCTGTTGCACCAGATACGATGATGTTTTTTCTCTCACCGATAGCCCACTGTAAAAAATCGACATAGCGACCTTGTCGATATAAGACATCAAGCTTGTCTTCAATCTTTTGTTTTAGTTGAACTTCTGGAAGTCGAAAATAACCTTGCTGCTGATAATCATCGAGAGTAAAAGACACACAAGATGGTTTACGGATGGTGAAGCTAATACGTCCGATTAAGGTCACAGGTGGAATAGCGATTTGTACCCGTTCACCAGAGGGTAGTGTTGCCGATAAGATAGGATGACTAGCATCCAGTTTTTGCCCTGAATAGGTGGCGATAAGTTTGGCGAGTCGCTGACAATAATCTTCACTGATGGCTTCAACGATAACTTCACTCCAACCATGGCAATTCTCAATAAAGGCTTGTTTGGGTTGATTGATCACTACTTCCGTTACGCCATCCATATCAAACAGTGGCTTTAGCACCTTTAAATGCTCTAACAGGGCAACGGCTCTACAGTTATCAACGGTGTTAGTTGCTAAGTTGTAAGTCATAGACACTCCTGAAGTCGAGATCACGAGCGACCATGACGTTAATATGCTCGCCCTGATTTTTGAGTAGAGTCGGTTTGATACGAATGGAATCTTGAAGCGCTATTGAAGCCAGATCTTTTGTGCCGCTGATGGTATTGCCAAATTGAATTTGGTTTTTATCGCCACTGTTGGCTTTGTTTGCCGCATATTGTCCAGCATCGCCAATCAAACTGAGTAAGATAGCGCTGCCGAAGCGTTGTTTGAAATGACCGTCAACAAATCCAGAATGACCGCTACGACCTAATGGATCGGTTCCCGGTGAATCTAAATCAATGATGATGCCGTTGGGCGTTTCAATTCTGTTCCATAATACAAAGATACGAGCTACACCTTGCTGCATTCCGCTTTGATATTCACCAACAATATGACTGCCTTTTTCGAGCAATAAGACTTTGCCATTGGTGGAGTAAATATCTCGACTGAGTTGGCAACGAGTCATACCCGGCACATCTGAACTGATCGCTGTTTCTAAAATACAATCAAGAAATGCGCCCTTGGTGATAACCAGGTTCGGATCAACGATGCGACTGGCGATGCTGCCTTTGATGCTGGTGGCTTGAAGTTGTGCGGCTAATGGCTTTGGTTGCTCGGAAATTACATTGCTGTTATCTGTTCGGTTTGCAGTTAACTGTCTATCAGCTAATTGTGATTGTTGGTTTACCACCAAAATATCATCGAGTTGCTTACGTTGTTGTGGTGTCCATTGATGCTGCTGGTTAGAGGTTGGAAACTGAGGGGTGGAGTCTGAGCCAGCTACATCCACTAAGCCGGTGTGTAACAGTCCGTGTTTGTCTGTACCACTGTTTTGTTGCTTTGGGTGAGCTGAAGTCACTTTTGGTAATTCTGGCGGCTTGCCTAAATGATTACCAATCTCTTGATTCTTCAGAGGTATAGAGTCGGTCTGCTCATGGCTGAAACCGCCATTGACCCAAACCAAAAGCAGTATTAGCAACAAACAACCAATGATCATCACGGGTTTAGAAAGGGCTGAACGGTTAGGTTGATTACCCATAAGTTCAGGCACCGCTTGAGTATCAAGGTTTGGATCGTTTGCTGGCGATTCAGTCATGGTCTTCTCCCTTAATTACTCGCTTAATATGCTTGATGTTGCTGGTTTGATAACTTGCAGCGGTTTCTTGCTTGAACCCTTGATTAAACAGACACACAACTTTATTACCTTGGCGGAGGACTAATTGCCTGACCACTTTGCGGATGATCAGGGTTTGTGGGTAGTGAGGGTTGACGTTACTGTTAACGATGCTTTCTGAGTCATCAGCATTGACGATGTAAACGGCTGGAAAATCTTGTTTGGGGTTGAAAGTGAGATAGGTAAAGCGACCGTCATCAAAGGCATGAATGGGTTTAATGCTGGCAGCACCTTTATAAGCATAATTACTGTTTGATATTTTCGGTGGTTGAGCACTATCGAGCGCTTTTCGTAAAGCTCGATGTTGCTGCTGTTGATGAGTTTGAGTGTTAAGTTGTTCAGGATAGCGAAAATCGATAGCGAACATCATGTCATTTGGAATAGGGTGGGCGCCGTGTTGTGACCAATGCGCTGAGAGTTCAAAGTGATAGACTCGTTTATTGGTGAGGATGGTCATATTAGTAATGGCTTTTTGAGCTTTGGGCTTGATAAACAAATGATTGGCAACGGGTGTCACTGACCATGCTTCACTGTCTCCCATGGCAATTTGTTTGACGATTTCATCATTATCAAAGGCTATGTCAGTGGTAAAACCGTAATGACCGACCAACTTAATCACTTGCTCGGCGTGGTAGCTGATATGGCGTACTCGTTTATCGAGTAGACCAAAGTGAGGAGTTTCGAGGGCGAAACAGGAAAATTGAGCCAATATGCTTGTCATAACAATGAAGAAAGGGAGCCAGTGCTTGTTCATCTTCTGAAATGAGTTAAAGTCGCTAGACTCCTGCCTTCGCAGGAGTGACGTTATAGAAGTGAGAAGTCTCATTCTTCACCTCCAATAGTTTGATCGTTGCGGTAGCTCAGTACCTGAAATCCCAAAGGATTCAAACGTCGATCTACTAACTTCATGGGTGAATTGCGATAGGTGAAAGTAATGGTGGCAACCCAATGGGTGATTGGATGCTGTTCGCCTTGCTGTAATTCTTGCTTGCTGTATCTCACTAGGGCAGTTTTATGCTGCTCACCATTGACCTTGTTACTGGCGATAAAACTGATGGCTTGAATGTTTACACGAACTTGAGCCGATTGTTGGTATAACTTGATAGGGGCTTGTGAGTTTGTCTTTGGATCGGTTGCAGCAGCATATTCTTGTTGTACTGGCTCTGATGACATGATCCCAATCAAATTACGATCATAAGTTCGTGTATCCCATTGGTAGCTTTCTCGATGTTCTAAATATTGGGTCAACCAATATTTGTCCATTACTTCTTGTGCTTTGAGTTTGATTTGTCCTTGGCTAGCCAGTGTGGATACCACATCTACCAAACCAGTATTGTTATCCACTCGGATCACGAATGGCTCGATGGTTTTTAACGGCAGTAAACACAACAAGCCTACGCCTTGCATAATGGCTATCAAGGTTAATAAAGCGCAGCAACGCCACGCTCTTTGTTCTGACTTTTTGATAGCAACGCTGGTTTCGGCATCCCAACTTCTGGCTTCTTTAAAATATTGCTTCGCCAGTTGTTTATTCGATAAAGGGGCGGCTAGTGTTTCACTCAGCATTCATCGCCTCCTTTAAAACAATGGGTGTGGTGTTGACGGGTTGTAGTCCTTTGCCGTTATCTGAACAATGAGGTGGTTGTGGCGCACTGGCACAATGAGTTAACAGCAAACACAAACTGATACAGATAAATCGTTTCATTGTTCAGATCTCCCCGAAATACTGTTGCCACCAAAATGTTGTTGGTAGGCGTGATAACTGGCGCCCACTGGCTTGAGTGGAGCAGCGATGGCTTGGCCGGTGTAATTCAAATCTCGTCGTAAGGTTCGGTATTGATGGCGTAAGCTGGTAGGACGTAACGCATGTAAGCTGTGGGCAATAGCTCCGTTTGCGGCAATTGCCACACCACCACCTAAAGCTGCTGCCATTGCCGGAATTTGCTTCATTACCAATATGCACAGTCCAAGCACAATGCACAGCATGGAGCTGTCGCTGAGGGTAGAAACGGTAGAATGGTTTTGAGTGATTTGTGCGAGATAATCAGCAGCAACCGAAGTCATTAATTGACCAGAAGTAACGCCCAACAACAAGATGAACCCGAAATTGAGTACCATACCCAGCCAACTTTCAAAGAAACGTTGAGTTGCAGGGAATAACAGCAAGACAAAGAAAGCAGGTCCGATAGCAAGTAGAATACTGACCATGACCTTGCTCAACAGAATAAAGAAAGCGACCAGCAAGGTCAGACAGCTTCCAATCATCACCACGGCTATGGCTAAAAAGTACATGCCGACATTACCGTTCATCACGCCCCCTTGTCGCCATGAGGTATCGGCAAGGGCAAAGATCTGACTGAATAATTTATCCAGTAGTCCTGCGGCATTTTGGCTCGATGAACCCGTAACAATTGAGGCTAACAGCTGAGGTGTTTCGCTAAGGAATGTCACCACCGTTTGGTTGTAGCGGCTGGCTGTTAACCCCAAAGTAAGATAAAACCGACTCGTAAGATGCGAAAAAATCCATCTTGCAATGGCGCTTCACTTCTACCAGACATCAGACTGTAGCCCCAAACTGCAATCCAGATGATCATTAAGCTACTAAATAACGGCAGCAGGTAGTGGATCATCCTAACCGCACCTTGATTGATGTAGTTGTTTAAGGCGTGATCCACCATATGGAAAATGCTTTGGTATAAGGTGCTTCGCCCAGCCATGACGTTTCCTAATTCCAACCGTGATGCTTAGGCAATTTGCTTACGTCAATGTGCAATGGTTGTAACTCGCCAGAACTTTGCTGATTGGCAGCTTGCAGTGCATTAATGCATTCAGGATTATTTTTATATCGGGCTGGATCATCAGCGCATTGTTTTAAGATACTGTTTAATAACTTGTCATGTGCCAGAAACCAGCTGACATTATGATGAGCTTGTAGACTGTCATTGTTGCTGTGTTTACCATCAAAGCAGGCACTCAAGGCTAGTGAGCCAATAGCTATAATGGGTAAGTATTGTAGTTTCATAGGGATCTCCAGATCCCATCCTTGGATAAAATTAATAGTTCAAGTGAATAGGGTGTAGTTCTCCAGCGGATTCCACTGCCATTTGGGTGATCCGCTGCTGTGTTAACGAATCACTGGCTTTGGCTTGTGCTTGCAGTAATTGCAGTTTGGCTTGCTCATTGGCGAGCATGACGCCTTCTGCATCAATTCGAGCTTGTAAGTCTTCGATGTCTTTTTGTTGTGGTGCGTTATCAATTTTTTGTACCAACCTCATCAATTGTTGGTAACGTGCCTGGGTTTCTTGGAGGGATAATTGCGTTTGTCCCATCCAGCGACCTCGATAGCGATTCACATCGTCATAAAGTCCAGCAACATCACCGCCTAATTGCAGCCATTGGCTGTTGTGTAAACCTTGGTTTTTCAAGGTCAGGTTTGGGTCGACTTTTACTGTGATGTCGTAAACACTATCAATGGCATTACCCATATGGCGCACTCCGTTAATGCTGCTGAGTTGAGATTTGGCAGTCTGAACTTGCTGCTTAAGAGTGTCGATTTCCTCTAGCAAATGCTTCACCTGAATGATGTTTTGATGCAGGTTCGCTATATCAATCACAGGGAAAGCAAAAGCTGTTTGCGATAACACGCATAAGACAAGTAGCCGTTTCATTACTTACCTCGCTTGTCTTTGAGTGCTTGGTAATAAGCTGGGAGCCAATTTGTTGGATCATTACCGACTTCTCGCAGCAGTTTATGAAGCAGTTTGACCTTGTCTATGGTTCCAGAAATTACCGCCAACTCTTCATCAAAGCCCTGTAGGTTGAGTCCTGTAACTATGCTTATAGAGTTGGTTTTAATGAGAAACTTTCTAGAACTTGGTGAAAGATGAGTTTTGATAAGCTCAAATTCACGTTCGGTAAGGTGAAGCCCGTCTATGTAGTCTTCTCGACGTGCTTTGGGGTTGGGCATTAAGATGAAGGTGGCGCACTGTTCGACAAGGGTATGAGCAATCGGGGAATTGAGTACATCCTTAACCGATTGAGTGGCGTACATCATCAATCCATTTTGCTTACGAATGACTTTTTGTTTGTTGTTGGCTAAATCCTGAAAATACTCATCAAGCAGTAATTTCCAAAACTCATCCATGACGATTTGTAAGCAGCGTCCATCAATCAGTTGTTCAATGCGATGAAATAAATACATCACAATCGGTGTGCGTACTTGTGGATGATCTAGAAACTCTGAAACATCAAATGCCAACAATTTTTGGTTACTGACATTAAGTTCGTCAGCAGGATTATCGAGTACCCAAGCTAGTTCGCCACCTTGACACCATTGCTTAAGGCGAGCATGGCAACCATCGCCATCAACAGGATCGAGAAACTCTAAACAACGACTTAATCTTCTAAGTGGTTTGAACAATGCCATTACGCCATTGACGGCTTCGGCTATTTGCTGTTGTTCTGTGTGAATAAGAGAGCCGCCAATCAGCTTGGCAACCAAAGCCGTTAAGAACATGCGGTTTTCAGCGGTATCATCAATTTGAAATGGATTAAAGCCCGTAGGTTTGCCCATTTTCAATGGCAGGTACAAACCACGGCATGCTCGAACATAAACCTCTAGGCCTCTGTCTTTATCGAAAATGATTTGAGTTGGTTTGTACTTCTTACTTTGTGAAATCAAAAAGCCTTGCAGTACGGTTTTACCAGAGCCTGATACACCGATAATGAGCGTGTTACCTAAAGCATGGTGCTCATCCTTGAGAGTGGCATCCCTGTTAGGTTCAGAGTGCTTATCCTCCTCTTGGTCAATGTCTAAGTGTTGGGACGTAGCACTTTGCTGCCGATGCTCGGTAGAACTCTGCTCATGGAAGTTAAAATAATAAGGCGAACCAGCAGCAGTTTGAAAAACCGTTACCGCTGCGCCCCATTGATTGCCATCAATCTGACCTAAAGGGTAGTTGTGAAAACTACAAAATCCGGCAAAGTTTCGAGAAGAGATTGGGGCAGGTCGAGGTCGATATTTATGGTTTGCTGGCAGCTGTGACCAATAAGCCGCTGCCAATGCAGTGTCTTCACTTACTGGAATAATAGATAAGTCTGCCAGTTGAGATTGAATGCTTGCTAGATGGTTTTCAAGCTGATTTGGCGTATCAGCCAATAGAGTCAAGGTAAGGTGATGTTCGCCATACACAATTCGATTGGAGGTGAGTTCATCCAAAGCTAGGCTGATGGCGGCGACTTGTGATTGTGCTAAGTCACCTGTGGTATTGAGGCGGTTTTGTTGTTTGATCAGCAATTGCGTGGCTAAAGGCTTAGATAAAAATTGAAAACTTTGGCTGAGGATTAAACGACAAGGTGCAGACAGTAGGGCATTTAACAAACCAGCTTCGGAATGCTCTGGATATTCAGCAATACCAATACAAGCAGCATATTGTTTATCTGAGATGCCTTGTAGCGCAATGGTGTTGTGGGGAAAGAAAGGGCGCTTGCGAGACAATACGTTGCTAATGTCACTGCTTGGGCAAGCTCGAACTTGCCACTCACCGTTTATTAGAAAATCAAGAAAAGTTAGTGTTTCTGAATAGAATCGTTTGCCTTTAAAATAGACCCCAAGTCGCTGAGATTGGTAATCGTGCAAAGAGGCTTGAACGGTATCGACCACTTCATTTAGTGCTTTCATTGCTGAGAGTTGTTGTGCAATCGCTTGTTCTTGTGTCTGCGTTTTCTTAAAAAGATTGAGAGAATCAGTAACTCCATCACGGTAGATAATGGTTAGATACAGCTCATTGATGAACAGTGAGCTTTGGCAGATCTGCTCAGCGTATTTTTGATTCAGTTTTCTATCAAACTCACAATCAAATTCACCTTCAGGAAACACTTGGTGTTCACGACGAATCAGATGCGACCACAAACAAATTTTAGGGCTGGCAATATTGCGAAGCAAAAGATTGATTTGTTCCTTAAAAATCTCAATTTGCTCAGGATCTTGTGTCTCATGAGCAATTCCTTGTAACTTCAAAACTTGCAAGTATTCATCATTACTGGTTTTAACTGTATGGGTATCACATAACGTCTGATACGGGATGTGTTCGCTTGCGGTGTTTTCACGTTGCCACAAAGTTGGCAGTTTGCTCAAGGTCATTACGCCATCCTCCAACTGCCAATCTCGTAAGTTGTATGTCGAGTTGAAAGTAGAGGTGCAGCACTTGCCGCACCAAACTGACGCCAGCCCAAAGACTTGGCTTTAGTCAGTAACCAAAGATGTAGCAAGCTAAAGCTGCGAGGATCACGCAAGCAAACGCCGTACATCAACCCATGCAAAGGAAAATACAGCAGCAAGAGAAACGGATTTTTGGTTGCAATCATTAGCACAGCCACAAAAGCGGCTGCGACGATAATGCCATCTAAAGTTACGCCCCATTTCATAGCAGGACGAGTCACAGCAACAAACAAAGGATCTTGATAAAGATGAGTCATAACAAGCTCCTACTTAACAGCTGAAATGATCAGGTCAACAATGGTTGAACCACCGAATACCAGTACTATCCCTGCAATGTATTTGCCGCAGGTTTCACCCGTTATCCTTCCGAACCATGCCAAGTAACCAAGAATGGCAATACCGATAATCGCAGCACTGCGAGCAATGCCATTTGTGAGTAAATTCATCACCCAATCGACGCCTTCTGAAATAGGGTCGGCGAAAGCCAATTCAGGAATAAGCATCAGTGTTAAGGCTAGAAAAAGATGGGCGACTAGCGCCCTAAGTGCCTTTTCAGAGTCGGAGAGTAGAGGTCGGTTTGCTGTGTTCATTGTCATTTCCTACTAAGTCTTACCAGTATGAAAGACACTCTCATCCATGAAAGCATCATACTGAAACTGTCTGATGTACAAAAAATTACACGGCAAACAAAGGCTGTAAATACTTAAGAAAACAAATAATTTTGGATTTCGAAAAGCTATCTCAAATTACGAATTTTTGATTCAAATTGAGGGTGATTTAATGAAGCGGAGTTAATGAGAAAACTGAGTGCTGGCTAGAAGAAAAATCACTTTTATATTCACATTCACTTAAATCGTTCAAAAAAAGATCTTGCTTTGCATTTTTCTATGTATTACAAATACACCTTGTAGTACACAGTGTGCTTGTAATACATAAAAGAGGCTATTTTGGAATCTTCAGAAAATAAATTAGACGTTCAATTTCGAAAAGGAACGCTCGAAATGTCTATTTTGGCATTGCTTAATCGTGAACCGATGTTTGGACTTCAATTGCTTAAAAAGTTGCACGAATTCGAGACAATGAAAATAACGGAAGGTACGCTCTATCCGCTATTAGATCGATTGAAGCGTGACAAAGTTGTTGAGAGCTACTGGGTTCAAGAAGGTGATGAAAGGCCAAGAAAATACTATCAATTATCAGATGTTGGTAGAACTAAGCTTACCGCTTTAAAAATGAGATGGCTTAAATCAGTAAGTGATATTCAATCACTCCTAGATCAATAACAATAATCATGGAAAGAGAAATGGCAAGAAACGAATTGATTCATTCATATTTATCAGAGCTTGAAATGTACCTTTCAAGAGTTAATAAAATCCAAGCGCAAGAAATTGTAAAAGAGATCGAAAGCCATATTTATGATTCGCTCATAATGGAAAGTGATGAGAGTCATGATACTACCGAAGTAGTTCTGGGTAGGTTGGGCACTCCTAAAGAACTAGCATCAGGGTACATTGAACACATTAATATTGGTGTTGCGCCACCAAAAGGTTTAAAGCCCATGACAAAAATAACAATGGGTATGAGTAAGAGCTTTTATTATCTCATTTTTGTTTTAGGAGGAAGCTTAGGACTAACGTTCATTGCAACTGCATTGGCAAAACTGATTGCTCCACCTAAGTTTGGAGTTTGGATTGCAGAACATGGAAACAGCATCATTGTTTCATTTAGCAATAACAGCTATCACTCAAATGAAGTTCCAGCGATTTGGTTAGTACCAATATCTTTACTCTCTGGGCTTGTGATTTTATATCTAACAAAACGACTTACACAGCTGCTAAAAGTGTTCGTTTAAATCAATTATGACAAGGATTAAGTCATGAAACTATTAGTAACTAATTTGAAACACTTCGGGTTCACTTTCGTCATTTTACTCACCTTATTAATTCTGTTTGGGATTAATATTGGTGCAGATGCCAAGTTACATGAAGATAAGCTGGCATATAAATTAAGTGGTGAAACTCACGTCTTTTTTGATGATGAAAAACTAATAAAAAAGGTATTAAGAGGAAGGCAAAAGGATGGCTTTTATGTTGAACCAACAACGTATGATTCAACTGCACCGATTAGTTTCCCTATTTCATTCCCGCAAGATGGAAGTCAGTTTTCAGTAACACTTACCAATAAATTTGAAGTTCCATCATCTAGATATAATGATGGAGAGCCTATTATTGCTGTTTCTGACTTTGAAAGTAGTTTCGGTGCTTTTAAAGATTTTTTAGTCACTCACGGCGTCGTTGATAAAGAGCTTAACTGGGTGTTTGGAAAAGGGCATCTGGTCTTAGTAGGAGACTTTGTTGATAGAGGAGCATCAACAACACAGATGCTATGGGGGATTTACCAATTAGAACAATCTGCGAAAAAAGTAGGAGGAAAAGTACATTACATAATTGGTAATCACGAAATTAAAAGCTTGCAAGGAAACTACCAATCAGCTCATAAAAAATATTTCTACATAGCAGGAATACTTGGCAAGCAGCAGTATGAATTATTTGATCATAATTCATATCTAGGCCGCTGGTTAGCATCAAAAAATGTTGTCGAAGTAATTAATGATGTTGCATTTGTACATGGCGGTTTACATCCACAAATTAAAAACTATTCAGATACCCTAGATGATATTAATCACATTGTTCGAAATGGTTATCGCCAGCTATATTTTACCCCTGTTAAAGAGTCTAAAGAGTCCTTTTTAAGGTCAAGTACAACAGGATTGGCATGGTATCGTGGGTATTTTAAAGATGATCTGACTCAGCAACAAATTGAGCAGGGGCTAAAGTCGATAAAAGCTAAATCAGTAGTTGTCGGTCACACAATTCAAAGCAAAGTTAATTCATTGTATGACGGAAGAGTAATTGCTATTGATGTTAAGCATCCACAAGACTATTTGACCAGTTTTCCTTTTCGGAGTAGCGAAGGGCTTCTTATAAAGAATGGTGAGCGATTTCGATTATTAGATAATGGTGAGAGAGTTACAATGTAGAAAACATCTGCCTCTGACATGCTTACACTTAAGGGGTATTTCGAGCTGACTGTGGTCAGCTCGAAAATGGCTACAATGTGCAGCGAAGTGAAATAAAGCCAACTGTTACGATTTCGACTTTAAGGCTTTTTTATATTCCATTAAATAGTCAAAAATATTATCTGAAATTGCTTCTAACTTTGGCTGAGTATTTCTACCTGCGAAGTTTGTTACGATGAAAATACCTATCTTTTTCTTCGGATAAATGGCAAGCCAGCTAGATGTGCCCATAGAACCACCACTATGGTATAGCACTTGTTCATCTGAATCACAGTTATATGTGTTCCAAGAGAATGCCATACCATTACCAGTCCAGCTTTTATCCAGAAGTTGATGAGAAATAGCCACCTCGGGTTCTGACGATAGTTGATGTTTAATATAATTCGTGACAGATTCAATGTTTGTAGTTAGCCCTCCGCCAGCAAAACTATATGCACTGGACAGAGGCATTTGTTTACCACCTCTTGTTCCTACTATAATTTCCCCGGGCTTAAAGTTAGTACCTCTGAATTTCGTGTGCTTTTCGCCTGACTTACTTGTAATGAATTCAGAAACCAGTAAAGCAAACGGTTTTTGGTAAACAGACTCCAGAATGTATCCAGCCAAATTAGTACCAACGCTTGAGTATTGATAACTCTCACCGGGTTTAGAATTCAGTTTCACCTTTCTAAGATCATCAAAGTAATCATCTCTGGAATATTTTGACATTTTTTCAAAAGCAACAGCAACGCCTTTAGCTTTATCTTCACTGCTGTAAGCAAAATCTGCCGGGAGGCCACTGGTGTGAGTCATAAGATGTCGTAAAGTTATATATTGATTCGACAGTTCTAAGTTTTTGTATTCATTATCTTTGAGGTAATGACGGATATCTTTATCAAGCTCAACTTTCCCGTCCAGAATAGCTTTAGCAACAACTAAACCAGTATACGTTTTGGTTATAGAGGCAATTTCGTATATTGTTTGGTTATTAGGAGTATCTCCGTTACTTAACTTTCCTAAATGATATTGGTACGTATTTTTTGCATCTACGACAGAAATTGAGACCACCTGCCCAACATTTCCATCAATAAAGTCAATGATTTCGGCTTTCGTATTTGATTCAAAATTAATTGCATCATGATTTTTACAAGAAGCCAAAAAGGTCATTAATGAAATAGCAAATATCAATGATATGGGTTGGGTTATTAATCGATTCACAAAAACTCCTAATTTTGAAACGTTATTATGTTTTTAATGGAACAGCAGCTGAAAATCAGCTAATCAAAACAGCGATACCAGTAATCATAATAAGAGAAAACTCTCACTATCTTTAAGCGCTTCAATAAGCTTCAAAATTACTTTCTATTATTAAAATTTGAGCGAGTTAAAACCAAGGCTTTAACTGTTATGATGTCTTGAATATTCCGAATAATTTGTATTAGCTAAGCAGTATTTTAGATATATTCAGCTAATCATCGTCATACTACATTTTAAAAAATGTACAGTAAATCAGATGATTAGTATCATTTGTAACTAATTATTAGGTCAAGATTAAAACAAGTAAGTCGATAGATCGATGTGTTGAACGTTTCAATATATTAAGAAATTTTGGGGCGTAAAAGTGCCAGAAAATAAGCTGGCACCGAGGTTGAGGCTAATGATAGTTATATTGTTTTTAAAGTATTCCCACTACAGGTAGGCAACAGTTTTTTATTTAAAAACTCAACAACCTCATGATGGTAGTCATTTGCAGGTTGAAAATGATTTCCATTGGGCACAGCAATATGTTTATAAGGAAAAGTAAAACTCTTATCTTTAAGGCGTTTAATTACCTCATCAGACATTTCTTTTGAAGGCCAAATATGATCTTTCTCACCAGAAATAAGTAATATTGGACCATTGATATCTTCAACTTTGATTATAGAATCCTTTACAGCTTGCTTATCTTTCAGAGCAACTTCATATGCACCTCTATAATCACCGAGTAATATTGAAGGGAGTACATCAAAAGATAAAGGAATAAAAGGAAGTTGTTCGTCATTGAACATAAAAGAAGATGTTTGCCCATGAGTGCTCATTGAAGTGCCAGCAAATACAGCATGACCTCCAACCAGCGAAACTGCCGCCTTAATTTTAGGGTGTTTCGAAGCAAGAACAAGCGCTAATTCAGCCCCTTTTGAAGCCCCTGCAACTACTATACAACTAGAATCTACATTAGGATGTTTGGATGCTTTTACAATTTCATCATAAATAGCATTCAGAGATATTCTGTCTAATCCATCTGGAATACCTTCCATACCAAAGTATCCGATACCAAGAACTGCATAGCCTTGATCTGTGTAAAATGTCCTCTCACCTACATTTCGCTCTTTGGTCATGCTATTTCCGCCTTCACTACCACCAAAGTATACGAATAACGGTTGCTGGCTACCTTCTTTGGAAACATATAATTTCGAATTAACCTTCCCGTAATTCTCGGGAAGCTTAGTAGGATCAACGGTTAAGGGGGCAACAAACACATATACTGCTAAAAATAGAACTAACAAGAGTAGAGCTGTAAATGAATATCTTATTATTTTTACGACCATTAATGATTCCTTTCTGATCTTGAATGCCTTTGTCATTTAATTGAACTCAAAGCTTATATGACGTTTATTTTCTAGATTGACACTCTCCTAGTATGAATAGGTTAGAAAACAAAAGAAATAAGCTTTTGTAATTAAAAGATAATGACATTTGTCACTGATTCACTAATGAACCTTAAATCTATTTGGCACTATCAAGGTTTTGGGCATTTTTGAGTCAGACTACGTTCTGGGCTGACTCTCCAATGGACAGGATTAATTTAGAAACAACCTTTGGCTCAGTACTAAGAGCCGACATTCAGTTTCCCGCTTCTGCTTAATCAAGATTGAACAAAAGTGGTCATTGGCTATGCTCTCAATTGGTTTTTTCTGCTGAATTGAGTTGTTCAGTTACAAAGTCCGGCCGATTTAAAGTCCCCATTATGTGATACAGACCAAACACTATAAGAGCAATCCCTGCACATAATGAGAATAGCCAAGTTCCATCGTACAAATCGAGAATAATACCACCGCCAATTGGTGCTATCGCAAATCCTAAATCATAGAATGCTGTTGCACCAAAATAGGCTCCTCTTAATTTTTCAGGTGCAATACGATCAACATGAACATTCATGGTTGGAAACAAAATAGCTTCAGCCAAACTCATAATGATCACCGCGCCAATCCAGCCGATAAAAAAGTGTAATGGATTAATTGCAAACCAAACTTGTGACAGCATCAACATTACCAGCCCAATCCTGATACGAACCAAAAGAGGACGTGATGCCATTAATTTCAGCAGAACAAACTGGCAAGAAATAATCACTAAGGCGTTAACAAAGATCATCGACGATATCAGTTCCAACAAATTTGGCACTTGTTCGCGGGTTAGATACTGAATTAACGAACTATCCATTTGTCCGTAAATAAATAGACAAAGCACATTTGCCAAGATCAGACACTGTAATAATCTATCTTTTATCAATATCTCTAATGTCTTGCTAAAGCTTGTGTTCTTTTTTTTCTTTGCAACGATAAGAGTATCGGACTCATTAGATGCCGTAGTTTGAGTTGCACTTTTTTCTTGATGTTTAAAACCAACGAACAACAACAGTAACAAAATAGCAAAAGCCACTACAGTGATATAGAAACTAGACTGCTCACCTGTCAGCCCTAACCATACCCCCAGCATTGGCCCTATTGCACAACCTACATTCACGGCAAAATACAATGACTGCATCGCAAGCTCACGAGATTCGGTTTGAGGTAAAATATCACCTATTAGCGCTGAAGTAAGTGGTCTCCATAAGGACGTGGCTATAGAGCACAGAGTTATTACTATGGTAAAAGCCAAAACCGAATCAGCTTCAGCCAGCAAACTAAATGAAATGATATATAGGATCCCTGTACCAAACATCATTGGCTTACGACCAAACTTATCCGATAAAGTACTACCTATAAAACTTATAAAGACTGAAATTATTGCTGCTAACGACAAAATAGATCCTACTTCAGTTGCACTTAACGCAAACTTTTCATATAGGATCACAGCAAGAAATGGCCAAACCATATAAAAGCTGCCACGTGTTATAAAAGAACCGAACAGCAAAACCCACATTAAGGGGGGAAACTGTTTTAATCTGGTAAACGATATATCACTTTTCATAGCTTCTTATCTTTTAGTGAAAGGTAAAGCTTGTAGAATCTTGCCAGACAAGCTGACAAAGGGGGTATACAAATAATTTGCATTAAATCCAATCAAAATTATTGAAGCTAAAGACTTAAAACATCGTGTTTTCATTTCTCGATTCTGCTGGTACTGGTTGCCCAACTCCCCAATGTTCAACAATCATTCCATCTTCCATTCTAAAAATGTGCATAAGTGCAGCACCAAGTGAATCAGGAGTTCGTTTTACATGTAGGTGAAGCCAAACAAGATCACCCTCAGAAGCGCTTCGTTTAATAGACATTGAAAGCTCAGGGTATTTTTTATATCGACTTAGAAATAACTGGAATAAGCCTTCACGACCATTACTTATATGAGGTGAATGTTCGACAAATTTCTCGGCATAACACTCATTTCTTAGAATATTAATTCGTTGCGAAGGTTTAAGGTCGTTTCGGCTTTCCAAAATTTCCATACAGTAAACGGCTTTCTCAAGATTTTTTTGCTCTAATGATGAGTGTGATTTGACATTTGCATGACAAGTTACGCTGCTTAAAAAGCATGATATTCCTACAATTGCAAAGCAAAGATTTTTTATTTTAGACACGATTAATCCATTAATACTTAAAGAAAAAGTAGGCTACTATAAACAAGCCCTGTAAACAAACATGATTATCTAAACTTTGCAACTTTTGGGATAAATCCAAGTTGGCTAATGTTCAGAAGTTATATGGAATGAACATTTTTGTTGGTTTCTCTGGTCAGTAAAAGGAAGTAATTATAAAGGGCTCATAAACAATGAATTTTAAAGTACTGGTACTATCAATTTCAGCACTGTCAGTAGTGGCTTCCACTCAAGTTTTCGCAACAAATCAACAACCTTCTAAAAGAGTGATGACTCAAGGATTAAATCATTTAGGTTTAACGGTAAAGAACCTTAAGCGTTCATCTGAGTTTTTTATTGAAACACTGGGATGGAGAAAGGCTGGTGGCTATCCAGATTATCCGTCTATTTTTGTAACTGATGGCTCTATTTTTCTTACATTATGGAAAACACAAAATGAAGCGAAAATTGTGGAGTTTGATCGAAAGAATAATGTGGGTCTTCACCATTTAGCGTTATCTGTAGCCAGCCTTGAAGACTTGAATCAACTTCACGAAACATTTAAGTCTATCAAAGATGTAGTTATTGAATTTGCTCCGCAGCCGAATGGTAATAGCAAAACAATCCATATGATGATCAGAGAACCGAGCGGTAATCGATTAGAGTTTGCATATAATCCTTCTCGTAAATAACTTAACTGAAACTGAGAGTTTAACTGTGCCGAAATAACCAATTTACAAAGAGTTAAGCTCAGTTTAGTCTTGTCGATAAGTTTTCTTCAGAAAATTTCCAGTCTTTAAGTTTTATTTCAAGGTAGGAATCAGATGTACAAAGGAAGTTGTCTTTGCGGCAAGGTAAAGTTCGAAATCACATCCCCAATAAAAGATATAATTCATTGTCACTGCTCACTTTGCCGAAAATCCAGCGGAACAGCTTATGCAACAAACGGCTTTGTAGAGAGTGAAGATTTTAAGGTTTTAGAAGGGAGCGACAGCCTAACTTACTTTGAAATGAAACCCGGTAAGAAGAGACATTTTTGCTCTACTTGTGCCTCTCCAATTTATAGCTCTAATGATTCTGATTTATCAAGAATTAGAGTTAGGCTTGGTACCATTGATAGTAATGTTAATGAAAGACCTATTTCACATAACTTCGTTACTTCAAAAGCAAGTTGGGAAGACCTTGACGCTCAATTACCAAGATATGAAGCTCATGAGCCGGGTCGAGGTAAATAGCATGAAATTTAGAGAAGCAAGACTCTCTGAAATAACAGATTTAAAAAAATGAGAGCAATCAGTAGTTGCTGCTGAGCGACCATATAATGACTCAATTAAAAGTAAAGGAGCCGTTTATTATGACATTGAACATTTGATTACTGATCATGATTCGTTCTTGCTCATCGCCGAAGAAGCAGGGCAAATTATTGCGACAGGTTATGGTCAACTACGAGGTTCAAAGCTGTCCCTCATCCATAGCAAGCATTGTTACCTTGGTGTTATGTATGTTTTACCTGAATATCGAGGGCAGGGGATTAATAAATTGATGCTGGATAAAATCATCGCTTGGAGTAAAGAGCGAGGTGTCTCTGATTTTTATCTTGATGTGTACTCGGCAAACGATTCAGCAATAAAAGCTTATGAAAAAGCAGGATTCCAGCCATCATTATTAGAAATGAAATTGAATTTATAGATTCATTAGCGAATTAAATAATAAATAGTGAAGGAGTCACTAATGATTCGAAATTTTCTCGACGCAGAAAAACAAAACCAAAGTTCTGCCCATGGTGGGCTTGGAACATTTAGCCTTTTTGAAGTCTTTGGTAGAGATGATTTTACAAGTAACTGTGAGTTTATTGACCGTCAAATTATTCCACCAAACTCTACTGTTGGTTATCACAAGCATGGAAATAATGAAGAGTTATATATCATCTTGAACGGTACAGGGACGATGACTGTTGATGGTTTATCTAAACAAGTAGTAAAAGGCGATATTATCAAAAATAAGCCTTATGGAGAGCATGGGTTGGTGAATGATTCTAAGGAAGACCTTGAGCTATTAATTATTCAAATTGGGATTAAATAACTGTGGAAATTAGAATCGGAAATGTTAGGGATGATGCTATTTTTTCGCTAATCCAAGAACATCATGAAAATATGCAGAAACATTCACCACCCGAGAGTATACATGCATTAGATATATCCGCTTTAGAACAACCCAATATTACGTTTTATAGCCTATGGATTGATGATGAACTTGCTGGTGTTGGAGCATTAAAGCATCTTGATGATCAACATGGCGAAATAAAGTCTATGAGGACTTCGTCTAAACATCTCCGCAAAGGAGTAGCAGAAACAATTTTAAGATGCATGTTGGAAGCAGCTCAAAGCCGCTCTTATAAGAGAGTTAGCTTAGAAACTGGAACTGCAAAGGCATTTTTTCCTGCCCATAAGTTATATCAACGAAATGGTTTTACAGAATCTGAGCCTTTTGGGGATTATCAAATAGATCCTAATAGCATGTATATGAGCTTGGATTTAAATTAATGTTATGAATTTTGTTAGCTCAGAACAGATAAAGACTACACCTATGGCTTTATAGGGGGTAACAAAGGTGATCTCTCACTTGAGACCTAGATAAGTTCTTGATTGAGCAACATAAAAAACGTCACCCCAAAACGGTGATCAAAAGTGACCACTAAGGTAATGTTATTGATTAATAAACAATTTATATTTTGAGAATATTAATTTTTATAGGGTAATCTGGTTACCCCTATATTACCCTAGAGATCACCCTTATCAGGAGAGATTGAACTTTATAAATATTCAATATTTACAATGAATTATGGTGAACTAAGTGAACTGATCACCTTCGTTACCCTGAAATTGTTGATTGCAATGTTAGACAGGACACAAAGACCAAATAGCCCAGATAAATAGATGCTTTGATATTTTGGTGTATTCAAGGAAGTTGTGCTGCAAAACCGTTCTAGATATCTTTTTCTCAATTTAGTCATATTCAAGCGTTGAGCTAATAAATCTACTTTTTAGAACAGAGAATACTTAAGACAAAATGGCTTAATAAAGGGTAGGGGTTTTGCGCGAGTTTTGCGCCGATTTTGCGCATTGAAATATTTGTTAAGACATTTAACATGAAAAATTGAATTAAATCAGGAAGATAATGGTACAACCGAGTGGATTCGAACCACCGACCCCCACCATGTCAAGGTAGTGCTCTAACCAACTGAGCTACGGTTGTATTTTAGAATGAAAGTATATTAGCTAGAAATGGTACAACCGAGTGGATTCGAACCACCGACCCCTACCATGTCAAGGTAGTGCTCTAACCAACTGAGCTACGGTTGTATCTTAAACTTCTGCGCTTTGTTTAGCGGGCTTAATATTAAGACCACTCAAAGTTTATCGCAAGTAAAAAATGGTTATTACCTATTTAATCGCTTGTTTTGCAATCACTTGTAGATATTGTGTACAGAATTCTAATCAAAACACCATTCTGGTGTGATCTAAATCAATAAATGACATGGGATTAAGTTGGTATCATTGTACTATTGACTATATCGAACAGTAGTTTAAAAAAGCATAAAAGGAGTATCAGTGGAAGCTTTTCGCAAGCTATTAACATCACTTTTAGGGAGTGTTCGTGATCTAATCCCCATCATTCTAGTTGTAACTTTCTTCGAAGTATTTGTTTTAAAACAAACACCAGATGACCTTATGACCATTATGATCGGATTAGGTTTTATCGTGTTTGGTTTAACATTTTTTATTTTCGGACTTGAGTTGGGCCTCTTTCCTATAGGTGAATCATTGGCACAAGCCTTAGCTAAAAAGGGTAGTACCTTTTGGTTAGTGGTCTTTTCTTTTGCGTTAGGTTTTGGAACCACCATTGCTGAACCGGCGCTTACCGCTGTTGCGAGTGAGGCTGCTGATGTTGCTGCTAAGGCGAGCGCTATCGCTAATACAGAAGCAGCAAAAGCAAGTTATGCGCTAGGGTTAAGGATAACCGTGGCTGTATCAGTCGGTATCGCAATTTTGCTTGGTGTTATCCGTATTCTTAAAGGTTGGCCAATACATTATTTAATTATCGGAGGTTACATCTTAGTGATGCTCCTTACCAGTGTTGCGCCTGAAAGTATCATAGGCATTGCTTATGACAGTGGTGGGGTTACTACTTCGACGATCACAGTTCCTCTTGTAACTGCACTTGGTGTTGGCTTGGCAAGTGTTATTAAGGGCAGAAACCCAATGCTAGATGGGTTTGGTCTGATCGCATTTGCTAGCTTAACCCCGATGATCTTCGTTTTATGTTACGGAATGGTAGTGCTATGACCGAGATACTATTACCACTTTGGGATACCTTTTTACTGACCTTACGTGATGTTGTACCCATTGCTGCTATTTTGTTTGGGTTTCAATTAGGGGTATTAAAACGTCCAATCGCTAATCCCAAAAAGGTTATCGCTGGCTTTGCATACGTCATTGTTGGTTTGTCACTCTTTCTTGTAGGCTTAGAAAAAGCTTTATTCCCTATTGGGGATATGATGGCTACTCAATTAACATCAAAAGAATTTATTGGCGCCGCCGATCATAATGTCATCGTTTGGTCTGATTATTATTGGGTTTACATTTTTGCTTTTGCGATTGGTTTTAGTACTACAGTTGCTGAACCTTCGTTAATCGCTGTTGCAATCAAAGCAAATGAAGTATCCGGCGGTGCGATTGGAGTCCAAGGACTTCGTTTTTCTGTTGCACTAGGTGTAGCAATAGGGATCAGCTTGGGGTGCTATCGAATCGTGGTTGGAGATCCGATTCAATATTACATTCTTGCAGGCTATGTAATTGTTGTTATTCAGACCTTCTTTGCACCTAAGATGATTGTTCCTTTGGCCTATGATTCTGGTGGTGTAACAACTTCGACTGTAACTGTCCCTTTAGTTGCGGCACTTGGTTTGGGGTTAGCCACAAATGTTCCGGGGCGTGATCCACTAATTGATGGCTTCGGGCTTATTGCTTTTGCTAGTTTATTTCCAATGATCAGTGTAATGAGTTATGCGCAGATTGTTGAATACTTGAATTCAAAGAAAACCAAAAAGGAGTCACTAGATGCGCTTTAAATTAATAATTGCATTTGTTGATGATCATTGTACAGATTCTATCATGGACGCAGCTCGCGAAGCTGGAGCTACTGGTGCGACAGTAATTAATCACGCCAGAGGAGAGGGCCTTGTTCAAAAGAAAACTTTCATGGGCCTGACCTTAGATGTTCAAAGAGATGTGATTTTATTTTTAGTCGAAGAACATAGAAGCAGACATATTTTGGAAACCATTAATGAGGTTGGCAAATTTGATACTGATTCAGGGCAAGGCATAGCAATACAAATAGATGTTGAGGATGCAGTTGGTGTTGCTCATCAAGTAGAGGAACTAACCAAAGAACTAGGAGATGAGTTAGTATGAATTCCAAGGTAGTAGATAATAAAACTGTCATGACGCAAAATTTTGCAATGGTTGAGGGATTACTCACAGTTGCAGAAGCGATTGAAATAGCAATGGCTAATAAAGTAGAAGTGTTATTTGTTAACAAACGCCACGAAAATGATGAATATGGCATGCTTTTGATGAGTGATATCGCTAAAAAAGTCGTAGCTAAAGATAAAGCAGCAGATCGTATTAATGTTTACGAAATTATGACTAAGCCCGTTGTTTCAGTAAGATCAGCTATGGACATTCGTTATACGGCACGCCTTTTTGATAGTATGGGAATTACCCGAGCTCCAGTTATTGATAACCAAGAAATCCTTGGGTTAATAACCTATAACGATATAGTTTTTAAAGGAATGCTTAATAAAGGTTAGATTTAGTTTGGATGGTCATGGTTTCCTTTTTGATCATCCTCTTCAAAACCTACACACTCCCAACCTTGAGAAACTATCAAGCACAGTAACAGAAAGAAATTGAGGTGCTACTCGAATAACAAAGCCGTACTGCGCAGCGCAGTACGGCTTAAATTTAAAGTTTATGCTGCGTAATGATCTTTAATTTCAGGTGCTACAGTCTGTGGTCGTAACACTGAAGGTTCGAAGTCATCGACATTAATGCTTCTCAAGCGTCCTTCTTCAGCCTGTTTTAGTAAAGTAATTTCTGACTCATCCAACACACCAAGTTCTTTACCAAGTTCAGCAACTTGATCTAATTGTACGAAGGGCAGTTTTTTACCTGCGGCATCACACACTTTTTTGTGTAAAGGTTCTGCTTTTAAGACTAAAGATAAAGCATGTTCTTGCATACCTATCGGGTTGTTTTCAGTGGCTTGAAAATACTGGTAAATACCCAAACGTTCACGGCTAGCAGATGGTGTTTGCATAATACGCGCTACTTTGTGATCTATCACATCACTAGGACGTTTAACACATCGGCCAAATGGAAAAATAACAAGTCTCAACAACCAACCAAGTCCTAGAGGGAAGTTATTGAGTAATTCATCCAATGATGTTTGAAGTTTATGAAGTGAGTCTTCAACTGCCCACTGAGCAAGAGGTAAATCTTCAGTTAAACGACCGTCATCATTATAGCGTTTCAGAGTTGCAGAGGTGAGATATAACTGACTCAGTAAATCCCCCAATCTTGCTGAAATTCTTTCTTTACGTTTTAACTCACCACCTAACGTTGCCATAGAAATATCTGAGAGAAGCGCTAGATTTGCACTGAAACGATTCATAAATTGATAATAACGCTTGGTTTTGTCTGAATATGGTGCATTCGAGAAACGACCGTTTGTAACACCAAGCCATAAACTGCGGACAAAATTGCTCATAGCAAAACCAATATGCCCAAACAGAGCACTGTCAAAATCTTTTAGAGATTTAGTTTGATCTTGTTCAAATGCTGAGACCATTTCAGCCAATACATAAGGATGACAACGAATCGCACCTTGACCATAAATAATCATTGAACGGGTTAAAATATTTGCACCTTCGACCGTTACAGCAATAGGTGCTGCTTGATAACCTCTACCTAAATAATTGTTAGGGCCAAGACAAATACCTTTACCACCATGAATATCCATAGCATCGACAACACATTTTTGCATACGGTCGGTTAGATGATATTTAACGATTGCTGATATAACGGAGGGTTTTTCTCCTAAGTCGATGCCTGTTGTTGTTAATGATGTAACAGCTTCCATCAGGTAAGCATTGCCACCAATGCGTGCCATTGGCTCTTCAATACCTTCCAACTTACCAATAGGTAATTTAAATTGACGGCGGATTCTGGCATAAGCTCCAGTTGCAATCGCAGCTGTTTTTACTCCACCAGCTGCATTAGATGGTAAAGTAATACCACGTCCAACTGATAAGCATTCAACTAACATACGCCAGCCTTGTCCAGCCATTTCAGGTCCGCCAATGATGAAATCAAGCGGCACAAAGACTTCGTTACCTTGCGTTGGACCATTTTGGAACATACAGTTCAGTGGAAAATGACGGCGTCCAATAATTACACCTTGAGTTTCTGTAGGAATAAGGGCGCAAGTAATACCTAAATCTTCTTCATCTCCAATAAGGTTATCGGGGTCTCGTAATTTGAAGGCCAAGCCGAGTACTGTTGCTACAGGAGCTAAGGTGATGTAACGCTTGTTCCATGTTAGTTTCATTCCCAACACTTCTTGGCCTTCCCATTCGCCTTTGCACACAATACCAAAATCGGGGATTGATCCTGCATCGCTACCTGCTTCAGGACTGGTTAGTGCGAAGCATGGGATTTCTAAACCTTTTGCAAGTCTTGGAAGGTAATGATCTTTTTGCTCTTCAGTACCATAATGCTGAAGTAACTCACCAGGACCAAGAGAATTTGGAACCCCTACGGTTGTAGCTAATTCACTATTAACCCCAGCAAGTTTTTGTAAAACACGCGTTTGGGCATAAGCAGAAAACTCCATGCCACCATACTTTTTCTTAATGATCATTGAGAAAAAGCCATTGTCTTTCAGGTATTGCCAAACATGTTCAGGTAAATCAGTTAACTCATGAGAAACCATATGCTGATTAACCATACCGCATACTTCTTCTACAGGACCATCAAGAAAAGCTTGCTCTTCAGGGGTTAATCTGACGCTTGCATAATTATGAAGTTTTTTCCAATTTGGTGCGCCTGAAAATAAATCGGCTTCCCACCATGTTGTCCCAGCCTCAATCGCTTCTTTTTCTGTAGAAGACATCTCGGGCATGATTTTTTTATATAAGCTTAATATTGGCTTAGAAAACAGTTGTCGGCGAATAACACCAATATTAAGCGGCAGAGCGAATAATAAGAATAAGATGAGTAAAGCAGGGTGATTGAAGTTGAAAAAACTCATTGCACTGATAACTACACCAGTGAGAAGTGTCGTGACAATTAGCGATACTCTTAAGTAAGAGCACGCCCCGATAAGCACGAGCAATCCAACAATCCAAGTTAGAGTAAACACAATAATTCTCCTTATTCTTTGTACACATTTTGTATAAGGTCTGCCTTATTTATTAAAGTATAGTATGTGGTCAGACCTCAGGTATGATTAAACATTAACCGCTGCTAAAAATTAATACAAGAACTTTTCAAACGATTGTTTGAATCTTTATTGAATTTAATATAATTAACTGAGCTCACGAATAGAGTTTTCTTAATACTCACAACATAAAATAGTTGTTAATATATCTCTTGGTGTTTATAGAAACGCTCCAAATTTATTTAAATTGAATGTCTTATAAATTGTTGTTGAGATAAATATGTGTGAACTGCTGGCGATGAGTGCCAATGTACCGACAGATATAGTTTTTAGTTTTACCGGATTGGTTGAACGTGGAGGAGTTACGGGGCCTCATGTTGATGGTTGGGGTATCGCTTTTTATGAGGGAAAAGGCAATCGAATATTTAAAGATGTGAAGCCAAGCTGTCAATCTCATATTGCAAGCTTAATAAAATCTTATCCTATAAAAAGTGTTTCAGTTATCAGTCACATCAGACAAGCTAACAGGGGTGAAGTGTCTCTTGAGAACACTCATCCATTTAATAGAGTACTTTGGGGAAAAAACTGGACTTATGCCCACAATGGCCAACTTTCAGAGTATGCAAGTACATTAAGACCACAACGTTTCATGCCAGTGGGAGAAACGGATAGTGAGTTGGCATTTTGCTGGATCGTTGAAAAAGTGATAGAACGTTTTGGCGAGAGTGAACCCGAAGACTTACTTCCTGTTTTTCAATATATTGCCCAGCTAGCTGATGAGCTTAGAAAATTTGGTGTTTTCAATATGATTTTAACTGACGGTCGTTTTTTAATGGCGTATTGCAGTAATAATCTAAGCTATATCACAAGAAAGGCGCCATTTGGTAAGGCTATTTTAAAAGATACGGATATGACAGTTGATTTTGATAAAGAAACCACACCCAATGATGTGGTTACTGTCATTGCCACCCGGCCTTTAACTAGCAACGAAGAGTGGAACGTATTAATAGAAGGTGAGTGGCGTTTATTTGAGCTAGGTGAGCAACGGATTTAACTTTTCTCAGTTTTTGGTTTAGGAGTAGGGAAAGTCACTACAGGACTTTCTCCTAAAAATTCAGCCGACTTCAAATATAGTTGAAATTGATTGCTGCCTTTTTTCATATGCTGAACTTTTATTGGTAAGTAACCATACTTTGGCGCAACCCAAACATAAGTCTGGCGTTTTTTCCTTTTCTTTGGATCTCGTACAACCTCAACTTTTAGAGCATCAAAACTCAAGCTGCCAATCTTGAGTATTTCAGTTCCCATAACGGCAAGTTCAACATCATCTTCTTTATTACTGCGAATAAGATCGTATTTGAATGATTTTTTTTGCTTTTGAGCATCCAATCTCAATTGCATCTGTACTGAAAGCACGTCCCAAATGTCATTGGCAAATTCAAACTTTTTCTTTTTATCTTTATAACGACTGATGATACTGCCTTGCTCAGGTAAAAAAACGATTTGCTCTTGATAGTCTGGTCCAAAACCTTCGCGCTTATGAAAAAAACGAGTGGGGTTCACTTGCCCATCCTTGACGGTAAATTCACTCACCACGTGACGAATATCTGTTAATACGAGTAAAGAAAGTGCACTATCAAAAATGTATTGATATTGTTGATCAGACTTTTCCAATTGAAAACGGGCTTTTCCTAAATCAATATCTCCATACATAACTTGATATTCGATAGTTTGAGGAGTTAGTGGTGTTATATTGCCTTCTGCTGAAGTAAGCATAGAAAAGAACAGCGATAGGGCACCAAATAACATTACGTTAATTTTTAACATATCAATCCTTAAAAGGGTAAATCCATAACCAATGTTGCAATGCAAGGTTGCCACTTATACTCGGACAAGCGAATCTTACCTTGGTTCACTTCAATATTTTCACAACGCAATAGTTCAATTTGAGTGCGGTAGCCAGAAGAATCTTTTGGAAGGGAAATTTTCCCTTGGCTGTTAATCACTCTATGCCAAGGACTGTTTCGAGAAGATGGAGATGCTTTTAAGGCTTTAGACACTAAACGTGCTCTCTTAGGCAAACCGGCTAAATCTGCAACTTGACCATACGTGCATACTTTTCCAGATGGAATCATATCCACTACCATTAGGATTCTTTGGATTGGCGTCAGTTCAAGTTGCTGTTCGTCTTTAGTTAGCATTGCCTAGTACTCATGTTTAATCAGCATATAGTATGTGCCATAAAACTAGGATAATAAAGAAACTCGAATATACGTGTACGTTTAGACAGCTTTGCAATTGTTGTAAGCGACTGCCAGTGCACGTAACACTTGAGTACGTGTAATAATGCCTGTTACACGCTCATCGTCATCGATAACAGGGTAGTTTTTAGGTTTATCACCAAGCATTTGTTCTGCTAGTGAAATGAGTGAGGTATCACCAGTAACCGAAAGTGGCTCTCCTCGCATTACGTCAGAAACCTTTATGCTAGAGTCACAATGGTAACTTGCATGAAGCATCGGCTTCAGTAATTCATGTTCAGACAAGTAAGCAACTAGCCTTTTGTTATTGTCAACAACCGGCGCGCCAATCAAATTAAATTCGCTTAGGAGTTCAATTGCTTGGCTAAGTTCGGTTTCAGGGTGAATGATTGGAAATTGGGCCTGCATGTGCTCTTTAACTGACATCATGTTCATCATTTAACTCCTTATAACAAGATTTGAATAGTGAGTATTAACGAGATTGATTCCAGCGTAAATCAATTAAAATCAATTGAGTTAATCGCTTTAATTAATGAAAGAAAAAGCCAATTAGTTTCTTCTAAAATGTAAAATATGGCCGTTAAAATCTTCTAATTGTGATTGGCTGACCTTTGATATATCGCAAATAAAGCCTGCCTTTTCAATTTGTTTCCGTAACCTTGTTTTTCTGCCTCGCCCGGGGTCAACCAACACGATTTCACTTTTAGGCTTACTGTGCTTCATTAAAAATTGGCTTAATGCCTGTACTTGATGATCTTCATACAATAGGTCACTACCAATAATAAGATCAAATTGACCTAAGTGAGTGTGATCTTTTTCCCAATCTACTCGTTCAAACTTAATTGGGTCGTGGTGATTTAATCCGTTATTACGCTCAATGAAAGTTTGGGCTTCAGGATGATAGTCACTGGCGGTGATATTCGCATTCAGTTTATTCAGAAGAAGACTACTAACGCCAAGACCGCAACCGACCTCTAGAATTTGTTTGTCTTTAAAATTAGATTTGAAAATATACTCTGCAAGCACAACGCCTGAAGGCCAAAGGACACCAAACAACGGCCACATGGCGGAAGATATTCCCACTGCTTCAGCTTTTCTATCAGGATCAGAGTATTGGTTGCTATCTCGAAGTGAGCAAATGTGAAGGTCGATTAAGTCGAATTCGAGTGTTTGATAGCGCAAGCGTAAATTTCCCATATATAAAGTTATAGCAGACTATTTTGCAGCTTGTTCATAAGTAACTACTTTTTAAATAGGGTTTTAAAGGAGTAAACAAATGAACAGATACGTTTTTATATGGGGATTAGCATTTTGCCTATTTCAGAACATAGCATTTGCAAGTGATAATGCGACACATAAGGGGCGGCCAATAGTATGTATGGATATATCACAAGTATCCAATCAGCACAGTCCTAATGTGTTGTTTCATTCACTTCGTGATTGTTTGAAAAAAAGAGATTTTTGGAAAGCGGCAAAGCTCAACTTTGCAGCAGATTTATATGGAAACTATGACGCACTTAGAGTACAAGGTGAACCTGAAAAAATTGCATTTAACAAATTGCGATTGAAAGCAGTTAAAGACATCCCTATAAACGATTACAGTACTTTTCAGCAAACCGCCGAAGCTTTGTTGAAGGATAAAAAAAAGAAAAGCGATTTATGTAAGTTAATGACGGTAATTGGAAAACCAGACTATCACCCTAATTATATAATTGACCACGCAAAGCAATCTCCAAATACTGAGGTCAAGGTGTTATCAGACAAGAATAGCTCATTACTTTGGGATCGAGTTTTGAATAATGATGCCCACTGTGTAGAGAGCTAGCTAAATCTATATTTATCTGAAATATATAGATATATAGCAATAAATGTGATTTCATGTAGCAAAAAATAACAAGGATATTGCTACATGGATTATCTTGCGGTAAATCGGAATGCATGGAATCAACGTACCGAAATTCACGTCGAATCTGAATTTTATGATGTTAACGGTTTTTTAGATGGTAATTGCACGCTTAATGATATTGAGCTCGCAGCACTCCCAAATGTGAAGGACAAATCTCTTCTTCATTTACAATGTCACTTTGGCTTGGATTCATTAAGTTGGGCAAGACGAGGTGCTAAAGTAACAGGTGTTGATCTTTCTGATGCAGCTATTACTAAAGCGACTCAACTAGCCAATCAAACAAAGCTTGATGCCAAATTTATCTGTAGCGACGTCTATAGCTTTACAGAAATCAACAATCATCAATTCGATATTGTCTTTACTTCTTATGGGACTATTTGTTGGTTGCCTTGCTTAAAGCAATGGGCAGAGGTCATTGCCAGCAGTTTAAAATCTGGTGGAACATTTTATATGGCAGAGTTCCACCCTTGTTACGATCTTATCGCTGGATACTCGTATTTCGATAAATCCCATCCAGATATTGAAGAAGAGGCAACGTATTCAGAAAATGCAGGAGACGAAACATCCAAAGTTGTTTTATGGTCTCATGCGATGTCTACCGTAGTTAATGCGTTAATTGGAGCGGGGTTGAGTATTAAAGAGGTCAATGAGTACCCATATAGCCCTTACAACTGTTTTGAAGGTCTCATTGAAACCGAAAAGGGCAAATATGTAATTCCGCATAAAGGCAATAACGTCCCGTTAGTATTCTCGATAAAAGCAAAAAAACGATAAAAGGATAAAAAGATGAAAAGGACAGCATTATTTATTTTAGGGTTGTTTTTAACTTGTTCAGTGTCTGCTAAAGACTTTGATGGAGAAAAGTTCGCCAAAGATTACTATGAAGCTTTGATAAATACACAGATGCCAAATGCGAAAGCAGAAGATATTGAGCATTATCTGAGTTTTTTAAAAGATGATGTGGGCAATCAACATATCCCATATCAACGTGACGATACGCGTACAAAAGGCGCTATCAAACGTTTCCGAAAGGGCATGACTTATTATTTGGGTTCTCACACATCATATGAAGCAAAGTTGATCGAGACCAATGTTGGTGACGGTTTTATCATTATAAAATTCTATAATAAGGCTAGTGGTATTCATCCTCAAACAAAACAAGTTAATGCTTACGCTGAAAATGTCATGGAAGTGCTGGAAATTGAAGACAATAAAGTTGCAAGGATCAGAAGGTATACCTATTGATGATGATAAATGTTGAAAGCAAACGACGTTGGCAAGTGTATATTTTAATTTTGCTCATCACGACAGGCGCTCGAACCATAGAGCGTTTTATGATTGATGTAGGCGGTATTATGAGCAATACACTTCCGATCTTGTTTGTTTTGTGGGTTGCATACGGTATTTATACCTGTAATCAACATAGGGCTGTATTTAACAAATACTTGTGGCGCTTCACTAGTTGGGTGGTATTGATTGCAACAGTATTAGGTATTGTTTTTGGCGGATATCTATTATTTAACAAAGGGCTTGTAGAAAGGAATGGCTTAATTCTTATTACATACTCGATACTTTTGTTACCTGCATTTTATAAAACTTGGCAATATGGTTACCGTTCCGACAGTATTTGGCGTTAATGTTTGTGGTAAACTGCCCACAAATGGCTTTCATTTAAGATAATATTTTTGAGCAAACGATTTCACCAACTTATCAATCAATATTTTGCTGAAACTGGAATTTTAGCACAATCAATCAAAGGGTATCGTTTCCGCCAAGGTCAAGCCTTTATGGCTAATTTGGTGGCAGAGGCTATTAGTAAAAAAAGCAATACGATAGTTGAAGCGGGGACAGGAATTGGTAAAAGTTTTGGCTATCTTGTTCCTGCGCTCTTATCTAAAAAGAAAGTTATCGTTAGCACTGCAACCAAAAATCTACAGCAGCAACTTTATGACAAAGACTTGCCAGCCATTCAAAATCTTATAAATCCAATACTCAAGACGTCGATTCTTAAAGGTGCGTCCAATTATCTGTGCAAACTCAAACTTGAACAGCAATTAACTCAAGCTAACTCACATGATCAAACCTTTCTAGCAGAGCTATTAAGAATTCAACAGTGGCAAGTGATAACGAAAGATGGTGATTTGAATCAACTCAATACTGTTAATGAAGATGCTGAGTCAATAACATCGGTAAGAACTACAAAAAATGCTTGTACTGGAAAAACCTGTGACTTTTATGCTGAATGTTATTACAGAAGAGCAAAGTCGAAAGCTATGCAGGCAGACGTTGTTATTCTCAATCATCATATCTTAGCTAATGAACTTGAAAAATTTACAGAATACGAATCAAAATTATTGATCGAAGATGCTGTTCTCATTGTCGATGAAGCCCACTCATTACCAGATACTATTGCGGAGTCATGCGGGATCAGCTTTAGTTTGGGTGAAATAATTCGAACGGTTGCGCGTTTCTTTGAATTGTACAAATTAGAAGCTGGAGATATACCTTCAATTGAACGAGGTCATCAATCATTTCTCATTGCGAGTGAGCGACTTAGATTTAGTATAAAGAACATAAACCAGTCTAGGTTTAATTTTGAACTGTTACTTAGTGATAAAGAAAATGCAAAAATTTGGTGGCAATGGGTTTCTACCATTGAGGAGTTGTGTAGACAAACAACACTACTCGAAGGACGTGTAGCAGATACTGCTTTTCATCAGGAACAGCTTCAAGATATTGTTAATCAACTTCAAAGGATCGCTCAGCATCATTCACTGGGTGAATATGTAGTGATTGAGTATGATGAGCAACACCTGCGTTTTAAAGAAGTACTTTTAAACGCTAACTCAAAGTTGAATTCAATTATCAACTCATCAACAGCTTGTGTATTTACTTCCGCTACAATGCAGATTGACGGCACACTGGCATACATAAAGGAAAAGCTAGGCTTGAAGTCTGTCACGGAAGCTATCATTCCTACTCCATTTGATTACCAGCAACATGCAATGATGTATGTCCCAAAATATTCCCATTTGGATGATGTTCGTGTTTGCATTGACCTAATCAACAAAAATGAAGGACGAACTTTTATATTATGCTCAAGCTTTGAATCAATTAAACGACTATCAAAAGAGCTGGTGGGAAAAACACAATATCCACTCTTGATTCAAGGGCAAGCGGGTAAAGAAGCACTGCTTAAAAAATATCGAATATTAGGTAATGCAGTACTTATTGGTAGTTTCAGTTTCTGGGAAGGTGTTGATATAAAAGGTCGGCTATTAAGTAATGTTATTATTGATAGATTACCTTTTGCATCACCAGAAGACCCTCTAATTAATGCAAAACTTAAAGTTGCTGAATTAAATGGAATTGATGGTTTTGAGCATATTTTGCTTCCTAAAGCCGTTTTACGATTTAAACAGGGAGTAGGGCGCTTATTAAGACATGAAACGGATAAAGGCTTAATCACCTTATTAGACGATAGAATTATTAATAAAGCCTATGGAACAAGCTTCATCAACTCAGTACCTCCAATTCGCAAGACGCGGAACCACAGCACTGCTTTAGCATTTTTGGAAAAATTGCAGTAAAAAGCCAGCAGAGCGCTGGCAATTAAAGCAATCTTATTTGTTACTTATTCTTGCGCATCAAGAAAACGCTCTGCATCAAGAGCAGCCATACAGCCAGCTCCAGCAGAGGTGATGGCTTGGCGATAGTGCTGATCCATTACGTCACCACAAGCAAATACACCTTCAACAGAAGTTTGGGTTGCATTACCTTGTAGGCCAGATTCAACCTTGATGTAACCATTGTTCATTTCAAGCTGACCATCAAAGATTTGGGTATTAGGCTTGTGACCGATTGCTACAAACACACCTGCAACTTCTAAATCAGTGATGCTGTCGTCTTTGGTGCTCTTTAGCTTAAGGCCAGTAACACCCATGTCATCACCAACGACTTCGTTCATGGTTTGATCAAGGTGAAGAATGATATTGCCTTCTTCAACTTTTTTCATTAGTCGATCGGTCAGTATTTTTTCAGAGCGGAAAGTGTCACGACGGTGAACTAAGTGAACTTCTGAGGCAATATTGCTCAGGTATAGTGCTTCTTCAACAGCCGTGTTACCACCACCGATTACCGCAACTTTTTGATTACGATAGAAGAAACCATCACAAGTTGCACAAGCAGAAACACCTTTACCCATAAAGGCTTGTTCAGATTCAAGGCCCAAGTACATTGCAGACGCACCAGTTGCAATAATAAGAGCATCACAGGTGTACTCACCTGAATCGCCTTTTAAGCGAAAAGGGCGCTGAGTTAGGTCTGTTTCGTTAATATGATCGAAAATGATTTCGGTATTAAATTTCTCAGCATGCTTTTGCATACGATCCATAAGTGCTGGACCCGTTAGGTCATCAGCATCACCTGGCCAGTTCTCAACTTCTGTTGTTGTAGTCAGCTGACCACCTTGTTGCATCCCAGTGATCATTACTGGATTCAAGTTTGCACGAGCTGCATATACAGCTGCCGTGTATCCAGCAGGGCCTGAGCCTAAGATCAACAATTTACAATGACGAGCTTCAGTCATTTGATTCTCCAAATTTTTTCAATCGGCTTGGATTGTAGGTAAATCGTTCTTGAAATTAAAGATAAATATTTCGATTACCTAAATCGATTTTATAAAAAAGGGAGCCTTAAGCTCCCTTAGTTTATTGAACAGTAGGTATTAAATAAGAGAATCCGCAGCTACATATTCCATATTGTGCGCTTCAGCTACTTCTTGAATCGTTACTTTACCGTGCATTACGTTCAAGCCATTCAGTAGGTGCTTATCACCTTGTAGTGCTGCTTTATATCCCATATCAGCAAGCTTGATGATATAAGGAAGGGTCGCGTTATTAAGTGCGAATGTTGAAGTACGCGCTACAGCACCTGGCATGTTTGCTACACAATAGTGAACGACACCATCTACCATGTAAGTCGGATCTTGGTGAGTTGTAGCTTTTGCTGTCTCAGCACAACCACCTTGGTCAATTGCTACGTCAACAATAGCTGAACCTTTTTTCATGCGACTAATATGATCGCGAGTGATAAGCTTAGGAGCAGCTGCACCAGGAATCAAAACACCACCAATTACAAGGTCGGCTTCTAATACATGACGTTCGATTGAATCAGCCGTTGAGTAAACGGCTTTAACTGTAGAACCAAATTGAACGTTAAGACGACGAAGTGTATCGATGTTACGGTCAAGAATAGTAACGTCTGCACCCATACCGATAGCCATTTGAGCAGCGTTGCTACCAACCATGCCGCCACCGATGATAACAACTTTAGCTGGCTCAACACCTGGAACGCCACCTAAAAGCATGCCGCGACCGCCTTTTGACTTTTCTAAAGCCATTGCGCCAGCTTGAATAGACATACGGCCAGCAACTTCTGACATTGGAGCCAATAGTGGTAAACCGCCACGATCATCAGTTACTGTTTCATACGCGATACAAACTGCACCGCTTTCAACCAATTCTTGAGTTTGCGGTAGATCTGGTGCTAGGTGTAAGTATGTAAATAGGATTTGGTCATGACGAAGCATTGCACGCTCAACCGCTTGAGGTTCTTTTACCTTTACAATCATTTCAGATTGAGCAAACACTTCTGCAGCAGTGTCTAAGATTTGTGCTCCAGCAGTGATGTAATCATCATTTGAAAAACCGATTCCTTCACCAGCATTTGTCTCAACGAAAACTTTGTGACCTTTTTGAGTAAGTTCACGTACGCTTGATGGAACCATGCCAACACGATATTCGTGATTTTTTATTTCTTTTGGTACACCAATAATCATTTTTAAGCCTCAACTTGCTATCACTGTATTAGAACGGTGAATTTTTATATTTATCATACAAAATATGTATATTTCAGTGCTAATTAGTATATTATTCCTCTCGCAGTTTATGTTGCTAAACTTCACATTGCTGCAGCATAATACACTTTAATTAATGGATTTTGTGGTTTTTAAAATGTCATATAATAAAAAGAGTCCTATAAAAGACTTGGATCGTATTGATAAAAACATATTAAATGAACTTCAACTAGATGGACGAATTTCAAATGTCGAGCTTTCGAAACGAGTTGGCCTTAGCCCTACACCTTGTCTAGAACGCGTTAAAAGACTCGAAAAGCATGGCTATATCAATGGCTATACTGCGATTGTTAATCCTCATTTCCTTGGCGCATCTCTTCTTGTGTTTGTTGAAATAACGCTTAGCAAGGATAATCCTCAAGTATTTGAAAACTTTAACCGAGCTGTTCAGCTACTGGATGACATTCAAGAATGTCACTTAGTATCAGGTGATTTTGATTATTTACTTAAAACCCGCGTAGCTGATATGTCGGCATACCGTCAGCTATTAGGTGAAACCTTGCTGAAATTACCCTCTGTAGCTGACACAAGAACTTATGTCGTTATGGAAGAGGTAAAGCAAACAAGTAAAATACCAATTAACCATTTTACTGAACCTAAGTAATTTTTATTTCAAAAAGGGGACTAAGGTTCCCTTTGTTCTATCTAAAACGAAAATATTTATCTACTATTCTCTGCTATGCACATCTTAAGATGATATCGTCTCCAATTTCTCTAAAATTAAACCGCACAGAATAAAAGCCAGTAATAGATTTAATAATACTCAAACGATGTACCTTGGAGTAACCCCCGTATAAATGCTAGTATTCTTTCAGGATATAAATCATTTCATTTTTTCGTGTTTTTCAGACAGTAAGGCTTGTAAATTTGTCACAGGGAAAAAAAGTAACCAAATTAAATGGTGTGCAGCGGCTTTTTGAAGGTGCCTTAATCATATTTTGTATGATGGCGACTTTCATTTTAATTGCTTTAGCCAGTTTCAACCCGCTAGATGCCGGATGGAGTCAATCAAGTTTCCAAGGAAAGGTGACTAATTTAGGTGGTAGTGTAGGCGCTTGGGTTGCAGACGTTCTTTTATACTTCTTTGGTTATGTAGCATTCTTCATTCCTATTATCATTGCATCCCTTGGTTGGCTCCTATTCAAACGTGCTTATAAGCTAACTGAAATTGACTACTTTACCGTTGGTCTGCGCTTAATTGGTTTCTTTATGATGCTTTTCAGTTTAGCGACTTTGGCGAGTTTAAATGCAAATGATATTTATCAGTTCTCAGCGGGTGGCCTTACAGGAAATATCATTGGCCATATTATGGTTGAATACTTCAATCATATAGGTACAACACTTTTATTATTATGCTTTTTGGTGGCGGGTTTTACGCTACTAACTGGCATAAGCATCGTCAACTTAGTTGAATACATTGGTAAATATAGCATTTGTTGTTTCAAATCACTGATCACTTTACCTAAGCGTTTTGAAAAAAATACATTAGCTTCAGAAAAAGATGAAACTGAAGATGAAGCAACAAGTTTTAGTGCTTTGGTTTCAAAAGTTAAGCAGTTAAGAGAGAAAAAGCCCCAAGTAGAAGAAGGCAAAACTGAACCTGGTTTGGGTGAGTTTATGTCTAAACCTACTGAAAAAGTCGAACCCATCTTAATTCAAGAGCCTTTTGAAACAGAAGATTCCATCCCAGAAACAAAGAGTAAACCTCAAGCAAAATCTGTTAAAACAGATGTTCAAAAAGCTAAAGTTGTAGATGGAATCATCGTTATTCCAGGACAAGAAAACAAAGTGGCTAAAAAAGATTTACCGCCACTTCCAAGTATCTCTTTATTAGATGTACCAAATCGTAAATCAAACCCAATCAGCCAAGAAGAATTAGATCAAGTGGCTCGATTGGTAGAAGCCAAGTTAGCTGATTTCAATATTACAGCTAAAGTGGTTGAGGTTTCACCGGGTCCTGTTATCACTCGTTTTGAGTTAGAGCTGGCTCCAGGCATTAAAGCCTCTAAGATTTCAAACTTATCTAAAGATTTAGCGCGTTCTTTGTTATCTGAAAGCGTTCGTGTTGTAGAGGTAATTCCGGGGAAACCTTATGTCGGGCTTGAGCTGCCAAATAAGTTCCGTGAAACCGTCTTTATGCGTGATGTACTGGATTGTAAAACCTTTGCAGAAAGTAAATCGCAGCTTTCTATGGTGTTAGGTTCAGACATTTCAGGCGAGCCCGTTGTAGTCGATCTAGCTAAAATGCCTCATTTGTTGGTAGCAGGTACAACAGGTTCAGGTAAATCGGTTGGTGTGAATGTAATGATCACCAGTTTACTCTATAAATCTGGACCTGACGATGTTCGCTTCATCATGATTGACCCGAAAATGTTAGAACTTTCTGTCTACGAAGGTATCCCACATTTACTCTGCGATGTTGTGACGGATATGAAAGAAGCCGCCAATGCACTGCGTTGGTGTGTCGGCGAAATGGAACGGCGTTATAAACTCATGTCCGCATTAGGAGTTCGTAACCTGAAAGGCTACAACGCAAAAATTGCAGCGGCTAAAGCAAATGGTGAAGAGATTTACGACCCATTATGGAAACCCAACGACAGTTTGGATGAGTCTGCACCAGCGTTAGATAAACTGCCTTGTATCGTGGTCGTGGTCGATGAATTTGCTGACATGATCATGATTGTTGGTAAAAAAGTCGAAGAGCTCATTGCACGTATTGCACAAAAAGCGCGTGCCGCTGGTATCCACTTAATTCTAGCAACTCAGCGTCCGTCAGTTGATGTTATTACAGGTTTAATCAAAGCTAACGTTCCAACACGTATGGCATTTCAAGTGTCTTCTCGTGTCGACTCTAGAACGATCATTGACCAACAAGGTGCTGAAACGCTTCTTGGTATGGGGGACATGCTTTATCTTCCTCCAGGGACTTCTGTTCCGATACGTGTTCATGGTGCCTTTATTGACGATCACGAAGTTCATAAAGTGGTTGCAGATTGGAAAGAGCGTGGTGAACCAGAATACGTTGATGAGATACTAAACGGTTTTAGTGAAGGTTCAGAGGTCTTATTACCCGGAGAGTCTTCAGAATCAGCAGATGAGCTCGATGCTCTTTATGATGAAGCGGTTGCATTTGTGACTGAAACTCGACGTGGCTCTATCTCAAGCGTTCAACGTAAATTTAAAATTGGCTATAACCGCGCTGCACGTATTATTGAATCAATGGAAGCTCAAGGGGTCGTCAGTTCACCCGGGCATAACGGCAACCGTGATGTGTTAGCACCACCTCCACCAAAAAATGATTTTTAGGTATTGTTTATAATGAAAAAAAGTATTGCCATAACACTTCTTAGTTCTTTGGGTTTATTCTCAATATCAAGCTTTGCCTCCGATGCTGATGACTTAAGATTGAAGCTGAGTTCTCTTGAATCGCTACATGCGCAGTTTGCGCAGAAGGTCACTGACATTAACGGTAAAGTCATTCAAAATGGTTCCGGTGTTTTCGCGCTTTCTAATCCTAGTAAACTTTATTGGAATCTTGTCGATCCTGATGAGTCGCTTATTGTTGCGAACAAAGATACAGTTTGGGTATATAACCCATTTGCAGAAGAAGTAACAATATTCGATCTTGATCAGGCAACTGCTTCATCGCCGATGACACTATTGATTCACAGAGATAAAGCGACTTGGGATAAATATTCGGTTGTTAAAAAAGATCAGTGTTACGGAATCACTCCCAAAGCAAATCAAGATAATGTAACCAAGGTCAATGCTTGTTTTAAAGGTAATGATATCTCATCATTTGCTATTCATGATTCGCAAGGGAACATCAGTTTGTTCACATTATCTGAGCAAAGAGCATTAAGCCCTGAAGAAAGCAGCTTATTCGATTTCGTACCACCAAAAGACGTTGATGTTGACGATCAACGACCACAGAATTAAATAGAGGGCTAAGTGTCCAGTTTGACTTTTGATTTCTCTCCCGACTTCCGACCGCTTGCGGCGCGGATGCGTCCGCAGTCATTCATTGAGTATTTAGGTCAAGACCATATATTGGGTGACGATAAACCGTTGAGGAAGTCGTTAGAAAATGGTCGTGCCCACTCCATGCTATTTTGGGGGCCGCCTGGTACGGGAAAAACAACATTAGCAGAATTAATTGCTCAGTACACAAACGCTCATGTTGAGCGAATTTCAGCTGTCTCGTCTGGTGTTAAAGATATTCGTGCTGCAATAGAACAAGCTAAGGCAATTGCACAATCTCGTAGTCAACAAACCTTGCTCTTTGTTGATGAGGTTCATCGCTTCAACAAAAGTCAGCAAGATGCTTTCTTGCCGTATATTGAAGACGGGACTGTCATTTTTATTGGTGCAACCACCGAAAACCCAAGCTTCGAAGTCAATAAGGCACTACTTTCTCGAGCCAGAGTTTACCTAATAAAAAGCTTACAAGATTCGGATATCATTGATCTCTGCAATAGAGCTATTCAAGATACTGATCGTGGGATAGGGGATAAACAGCTCATCTTGCCTGACGACGTAGCTGAAAAATTGGCTCATCATAGTGATGGTGATGCACGTCGAGCGCTAAACCTCCTTGAGCTCATGTCCGATATGTCTGATACAGGTTCAACACTTACGGTTGAGATCTTAAATCAAGTCGTTGGTCATCAAGTTGCCAATTACGATAAAAAAGGCGATCAATTTTACGATCTGATTTCTGCGGTGCACAAATCAGTTAGGGGCTCAGCACCAGATGCCGCTCTTTATTGGTATTGCCGCATATTAGAAAGTGGTGGTGAGCCACTCTATGTGGCACGAAGGTTACTAGCGATTGCTTCAGAAGATATCGGTAATGCTGATCCTAATGCAATGAGTGTAGCTATGAATGCTTGGGATTGTTTTCATCGAGTAGGTCCTGCAGAAGGGGAAAGGGCGATTGCCCAAGCTGTTATTTATCTTGCCTGTGCACCCAAGAGTAACTCTGTCTATACCGCTTACAAGCAAGCTAGAGCATTAGCTAGAGAAACGGGTGATCTTGATGTGCCAGTTCATCTTCGTAATGCACCAACATCTTTAATGAAAGATCTGGGCTATGGTGCTGAATATCGTTATGCACATGATGAACCCAATCATTATGCTGCAGGCGAGAATTATTTGCCTGAGTCGCTAAAAGACGCCGCTTTTTATCAACCTACAGAACATGGCTTTGAAAAACGAATTAAGCAGAAACTTAATTTTTTACAGGATATGGATAACCAAAGTCCGGTAAAGCGCTATGAATAATCTTCTATTTGTTGCTATGGGTGGAGCCATTGGTGCTTGTTTACGCTATTTGATTTCATTATTTATGATTCAAGTATTTGGAACAGGATTTCCTTTTGGTACACTTGCAGTTAATATCATAGGTTCGTTTTTGATGGGTGTTGTTTTTGCCATTGGAGAGGTTTCTCATCTCTCTCATGAACTAAAGGCATTGATTGCTGTTGGTTTGTTGGGGGCATTAACAACCTTCTCTACTTTTTCGAACGAAACCCTTCTACTAATACAAGAAGGGAAACTTATACAAGCTTTAATGAACGTGTTGCTCAATGTCAGTTTATGCCTGTTGATGGTATACGCTGGTCAGCAGCTCATTTTGTCTCGTGTTTAAACAATAAGAATTGAATCATGTTAGATCCTAAATACCTTCGTAATGAAGTTGAAGTTACAGCAGAAAAGTTGGCTTCTCGCGGTTTTATCCTAGACGTTGACCGTATCACTAAACTTGAAGAAACGCGTAAGTCGTTACAAGTTGAAACTGAAGAACTGCAAGCGAAGCGTAATTCGATCTCCAAGTCCATTGGTCAAGCAAAAGCGAAAGGCGAAGATATTCAGCCAATTCTTGCCCAAGTGGGTAATTTAGGTGAGCAGCTTGACGCCAAGAAAGCTGAGCTAGCTGAGCTATTAGATGAATTGAATGATATTGCTTTAACCTTACCAAACTTGCCTGACGAATCAGTACCCGTTGGTAATGATGAAGATGAAAACGTTGAAGTTCGTCGCTGGGGAACCCCGAAAGAGTTCAGTTTTGAAGTCAAAGATCATGTAGACCTTGGTGAAGCGCTTGAAGGTTTAGACTTTAAAAATGCGGTTAAGCTAACTGGCTCACGTTTTATCGTAATGAAAGGGCAAATTGCTCGTCTGCACCGTGCGCTAGCACAATTCATGCTAGATACTCATACGGGTGACCATGGTTACACTGAAGCTTATGTTCCTTATTTAGTTAATGCTGATAGCCTTTTAGGTACTGGGCAATTACCAAAGTTTGGTGAAGACTTATTCCACACCAAACCTGCTACTGAAGAGGGGCAAGGGCTAAGCTTGATCCCAACTGCTGAAGTCCCTTTAACTAACTTGGCTCGTGACAGCATCGTCAACGAAGATGAATTGCCGATTAAGTTTACCGCTCATACTCCTTGTTTCCGCAGTGAAGCTGGATCTTATGGTCGCGATACTCGTGGTCTTATCCGGCAGCACCAGTTTGATAAAGTTGAGCTTGTACAACTTGTTAAACCTGAAGATTCAATGCAAGCACTTGAAGATCTTACTGGTCACGCAGAAAAAATTCTTCAATTACTCGGTCTACCATATCGTGTTATGACCCTTTGTACTGGCGATATGGGCTTTGGTGCAAGTAAGACATACGATCTAGAAGTATGGCTACCAGCTCAAAATACCTTTCGTGAAATTTCTTCGTGTTCAAACATGAAGGATTTTCAAGCACGCCGTATGCAAGCTCGTTTTAAAGGTAAATCTGAGAAGAAAACCGAACTATTACACACCTTGAATGGTTCAGGTCTTGCTGTTGGACGTACATTGGTTGCTATTCTTGAAAATTACCAAAATGAAGATGGCTCAATTAGCATCCCAGAAGCGCTTCGTGGGTATATGGGTGGACAGGAAAAATTAGGCTAATCTTATTAGTCTAATTTAACCGAATGTTAGAAGCCTCTTTATGAGGCTTTTTTATTGGAGTTTTTATGTCGGCTTCAGGACCATTAGCATATCGATTACCGGTTGATTGGAAAGGTGATCACTTTGACGTTACGCATGAAGATCTTTTTAATATCATGTGTCACAACATATTTTCATCACTTGCAGAGAGCAAGTCACTTAAAGAAGTTTGCGCAGAGTTTAATGGTCTTCTATATCAAGTAAAATTAGATAAACGAAAGGTATTGATTTTGAAGAGAAGTCGTAAACAGAGTTATGAAGAATCGCACTGCTTACAGCTACAATACGTTCTTCTAGACTACTTTGATCGAAACAAACTCAAATACATCTAGCGGGTTTAGGTAAACCAGCAATTTTCGTAGCTTGTTTTGCTGGGCCAAGTGGGAAAAGTTTGTATAGGTATTTTGAATTACCTTTCTCCTCACCAAGTTTTTGACCTATTGCTTTTACCAAAGCTCGAATGGCCGGACTGGTTTTATATTCGAGATAAAAATCACGAACAAACCTAACTACTTCCCAATGGGCATCCGTTAATTCAATCTTTTCTTTTTCTGCAATGACTGGGGCAAGGTTTTCTGTCCACTGACTAAAGTCTTTCAGATACCCTTGCTTGTCTGTTTCGATAATTTCGCCGTTAATTTCTAATTGATTCACCAAGTTACTACCTTATTGTACGTTAAGCTTAATTCTATAAATTCTGGATAATTGATAATGTTGAAGTGATTCAATCGATTTGATAATCCAGATGCTTCCAGATCATTTTGTAAAATAAAGACTTTTCTACCTTCAATACATTTAGGGTTCATGATTAGTTCAGATAAGAAACGACTGGTGATGATAAGAGGATCATGCTCATGGGTATACGACAGGCATAAATCCAGAGCATCGACTTGTTTTTGGATAATATGTAAATTCATAATCAGCCTTAATAAACCAAAACTTCGTCGGCACGATCAATTAAATCTGCAATATCAGATTTAGTTAATACATCTGTTTCCATGCTTAAGTCGGAACGAGTCAAACCCAATAAAGATAATGAATCAGCACAGCAACAAATGTCTTCAACATCATAAAGCGGTAATGCTTTAAAGGTGGAAATATAGTCTTTGCTACCATAGGCTTCGGGCTTTTGATCTTTCACAAGGTTCAATATGCCTTGCTTTACAAAAATGACTGTCACTTGTTGATCAAAGCTAGCACTGAGCATGGTCAAATCAAGACCTTCTCGCCCATTGGCGTATTCTACTGGGTTTGAACTAAAAATAATGGTTAGCTTTTTCATTAAAAAGTAATCACTCTATCTGCAGTTTCGATACCGGTGATTAACTCACCAAGTCCCGCCATAGAAAATGGCGGCTTAACATTAAAGCTCATCAGGTCTTCTTCATCAGCTTCTTGCTCAGCAACGACACCTCGACGTAGCGCTGCGGATACACAACAAATTAAAGGGATGTTATGCGTGTTAGACAATTCTTGCCATTTTTGATTGACATTATATTCATCAGAGGCAGGGCAAAGGAGGGCGTTAGCGTGAGAAACACCATCCTGATAAAAAAAGACTTTAGTTAATTCATGATCAGAGCCAATAATGGCTTTGGCTGTTTCTATTGCTCTGTATGAAGCAGTATCACCGTAAGCACGAGAAGTTACCTGTATTACAAATTTGCTCATATCTAAATAAAAAATGACCCGCATAAGCGAGCCATTTTAGCTTAATATTCTTAAGAGTTTTAGTCTCTATTTGCACCGAGTAGATTTAACAGTGCGATAAATAGATTTAAGAAATCTAAATACAATGAAATCGTCGCACGAATGTAGTTTGTTTCACCACCATTTACTATGCGGCTAGTGTCAAACAAAATAAAACCGGTCATCAATAATGCGATACCTGCATTGGTAACCATAAATAACATGCTATTACCAAGGAAGATGTTTACAACACCTGCAACTATCATCACGATCAAACCAGCGAATAAAAATCCACGTAGGAAAGAGAAGTCTTTCTTTGTAGTCAGTGCATAGAAGGAAAGGCCAACAAAGATAGCAGATGTTAAGCCAAGTGCTTGCATGATTAATGAAGGGCCATTAGCAAGCGCAAGGTAATGGTTAAGTATGTAGCCTAGTGAGGCACCTTGCATCCCCGTGAATGCAAAGATCCAAAAGATGCCAGAAGCACCTTCCGCTTTACGTAATGTTACAAAAAGTAAGATTAAACCACCAATTGATAAACCTAGTGACATAAGCGGACTTATGTTTAATGCCATTGCTAACCCAGCACATAATGCTGAAAATGCTAATGTCATCGACAATAACATATAGGTGTTCTTAAGCATTTTGTTGACTTCTAGCGTCGAAGCGCGGCTAGAATAAACAGTCTGTTGATTCATTTCATTCTCCTTGATAACGAAACGAGTTATTCTCTAATTTTAGATTAAATCTATTATTAAGAGTTCAATTAGATAACTACTTTAACACTTTAATTAATTTTGATCCTACAGCTAGCATGAAGAATTGTTTAAAACTGCTCACTTTTGTAGTTAACTTAGCCATTGTTTTCTGAGATTTTCTGTATCTCCAAAATATTCTACTAACCAATTTAAAGCATCAGAATGATTGTCACTATGCCATGCAATACAGCAAGATTCTTTGTTTAGTGGATTTTCAATAGATTTTTCAACGAGGCGGCCAGACTTTATGAAGATATCAACCAAATGAGAAGGGAAGTAGCCTACAGCTAAGCCCGTTGCAACACAATTGATTGCTCGAATCCAATCAGGTACCACAATTCTGCGTTGATTAGGCAAGCGCCATAACTCACGCTTTTGGCTATCCCTAGCAGTGTCTTCAACGCAAACAACAGGAAAATTAAGGAGTTGTTCTTCAGTTAGAGGCAAATCAACATTAGCTAAAGCATGTTTAGATCCAACACAAAATACCCAATCAATATTTCCCATATCTCGGTATTTGTAATTACCACCGTTTGGAATGGCTGTTGTGGCACCAACTGCAATATCTGATTGCCCGCTTACAAGACTTTCCCATACACCGTTAAATACTCCTAGTTTTACCGTTAGTTCAACATCATCAAAGGCCTTATAAAAATCACTGATAAGTGCACTGATTTTGTCTGCCCGAAGGACATTATCAAAGGTAATGGAAATACTAGGCTGCCAATTATTCGCGATTCTTTGAGTGCTTAATTTAATATTTTCAAGCTGAAGCAATAAATTTCGCGTTTCTTGAACAAAGTGTGAACCTGCTGGAGTGAGGCTGACACTTCTATGATGTCGTTCGAAGATTTTTATACCAAGCTCATCTTCAGCTTGTTTAATTGAGTAACTGATGGCTGAAGGCACTTTGTTCAATTGATTTGCTGCAGCGGTAAAGCTGCCGAGATCAGTAACTGTATGGATTAAGCGTAGAACAGATTCAGATAGCATAGCTTCGACTTTCCTTTGCCTTGAATTTTTTTCAATGCGATAACAATAGATTCAAACGATTGATATAGCAACAAAACACTCAAAATATCAGCAGCGCTGTTTGATAGTTGTTCAATTGGGAGAGGATTATTAAATTTTGTCTTTACATGAAAAGTTCACCTCTATATTATTCACCGCGTTCGGAGGGGTGGCAGAGTGGTCGAATGCACCGGTCTTGAAAACCGGCAACGGTTTATCCCGTTCCAGGGTTCAAATCCCTGCTCCTCCGCCATCATTCAGAAAAGCCGCTCAATCGAGCGGCTTTTTGCTTTCCAATTATTGCTATTCAAGGCTGTTAGTCATAACATGAATAACTCCCTTGCTAAGCGGCAATTGGGTTTAGCCATGCATAAGCGACATAAACTTCCTATCGTCATACTGTATTCAATTTCTATTACATGCTCTTTGTTTATCATTAGCTGCAAAAGCAATAATAATTTTGTAGATTCCAATCAGATTTCTCATTTAAAAGCCAATAACACAAGTTATGTCTTGTTTCCTAAAACGATGAATCATTCATATTTTCAATGTAAAAAAGTCAAGCTAGAAGACACATGGGAGATGTTTAAAGGTGCTTTATCTTGTCAGGATCTAACAGTTCGTAAAAAGGTTTTAGATCAACTTAGTCAGCGATTGAAAATTGAAAAAAAGAAAAAATCACATCGACAATCATCTGAACTCGAGTATCTGATTGCTTCATTAAAGCTAGCAATGATTTCAGAAAATGGTCAATATCAATACTTAACAGGTGGCCAAAGCTTAATAACCAATTTTCAGCACTCGATATCTCAACCAAGCAAAGATATTCAACGCTTGTTTTTCTTAAATACGATTTTAATTGAGCAAGCCATGGCAGAAAACAATTGGCGCAAAGCTTTGTCAATCGCAAGAAAATCTCTTCTTAAAGCACGAGACGGTCCAAATAGATGGGAGTATGCGTTGATGAGTGCTAGCTATATAGGTATGCCACTAGTAACTAATCTACCCCAAACCGTTATTAATAACTTTGAACGTTCCAAATGCTCTCGAGATATACAAGAATGTGTTCCTTTAACGGAATTGGCGCCCTTCGGCCAACTAGGATTTACCTATGAGTTAGCTGAGGCATATGCCAGGGTAGGGGATAAAGAGAATGCTAAAAAGTATTTACAATTATTAACGAAAGAAAAAAACTTTATATCATGGGCGTATCGGGAGCAGGTATTAAGTAATATTAAACACCTTAATCAATTTGTTGGGAGGTTTAACCGCTTTAATAAGTATCAGGGGGTTAATTCATTATTGAATATCCGAGGCAATCACAATTGTATTGCATGTCACCATGCGAAATTATCATAAGTACTAATCCAGTACTAAGGCTTGCATTGGTGACGAGTAACAATTAATTGTGCATCTATATTAGCCGTATATTTCTTCGCTTTGAGCATTTAATAACAGCTCTGCTGCTTTTGCGGTCAATTGGGTTCGAAATTTAAAATTATCATTTACAAAATAAATCCAGATAGGTATCTTTATCGGCGTTCGGAGGGGTGGCAGAGTGGTCGAATGCACCGGTCTTGAAAACCGGCAACGGTTTATCCCGTTCCAGGGTTCAAATCCCTGCTCCTCCGCCATTATTCAGAAAAGCCGCTCACTAGAGCGGCTTTTTGCTTTGTATATCATTTCAACTTTATTAGCGATTGATATTAGTAACCTATTCAATCAATATTCATCTAAGTTAACAAACTGGATTGTGATTCAATATTTACTTTGTTCTTTTTGTTAACTCTCATTTATTTATCTAAAAGACGAGTCCACTACACAACCAACTTTTATTGGTTGATGGTTTTGCAATCAAACAGTCAAAAAAATGAAATTTATCATTTACAAAATAATTAGAGATAGGTATCTTTGTCGGCGTTCGGAGGGGTGGCAGAGTGGTCGAATGCACCGGTCTTGAAAACCGGCAACGGTTTATCCCGTTCCAGGGTTCAAATCCCTGCTCCTCCGCCATCATTCAGAAAAGCCGCTCATTAGAGCGGCTTTTTGTTTTTAACTTCATTCACACTTATGCGTCCGCTGGGATCAATTGTTTTTTATCATCTAAAGAGACTTGGTCATAAGCGTCATCATCTAAGTCTGTGGTTTGAGGCTCTTCTGCTGATAGAGAGTTGTCTCCATGGGTTGAAGCTGAATCTCCACTTCCAGCTGTTTGATTTTCATTAGGTAAAGATTCTGCTTGTTGTGGTGTAGTGCTTAAAGTAGATGTGTGTTCAGCCTCAAGAGCCTCACGTTCTTTTCTCTGTATTGCTTTAACCAGAAAATCTATATCAGATTCCATTTCATAAGCATCATCAGCAACAAAAGGAGGATTTGTCAGTTGTGGTACTGATTTTTCAAATTGGGCAGTATCTACAGGTTCGTTATGTTTTGGGTATTCAGAATTATCTTGAATAAATTGCTCTTCATCATATAAAGGGTTTTGTTTAGTGATGGTGCTATCTCCAGACAAATCAAGAACTGTTAGCTCTACATCTTCAAGTACTCTTCTATCATTTACATTTTTTCGATGTAAGCGTCGTAACATGTACAAAATCCCGCTGACGGTACAACCTGTAACAACCAAGGTGAACACAATACCACCGACGATAATGAATATTTTGGTGCAATCTTTAGGATTTGGGCTAGGGGAGGGAGAAGATGAAGGTCTTGTGTAGCTACTATCACCCGAAGTAATTTTGGTAACAAGCTCAGATGAAAGCAGAGTATTAATGATATCGTCCATAACATCGGTAGAACTTAAATGTAAATACATATAGTCACTGGACGCATAAGCCGTTATGTCTTCAGAAATATCTATTTGTTGCGTGCTGCTTAGTAAATTAGCGAGCATTGTATAGTTTTGTGTAGAACTTGGTGTGGGTGTTGAGGATGTTGCTGATTGTTGTACTCGGCAAAGTGGAATGTTATGGAATGACTGCTCATGTAGTTCTAGTAAGTGATAAGTCAAAGTAACTCCGTGTGGTTGGAAGCAAGAGGGTCCTCCTTTCCCCATTTCATATAAAAAGCACTTTTGAAAAATGCCTGTTTTACCATTTGAGCATTGTACAATTTCCACACAGTTGTCATTTGCCCACATGTAAGCTTCACTTGTAGTAGCACAGATATTAATAGGTATATGACGAGCATAAATTGTCATCTTACATAACATATTCGTATCTACCTCAAAAGTGATATTTTTAAGACTCCCCAGATTGATATTAGTCGCATTGAAGTAATATATTGACTCACCAGTATTGAATGTATGCTCTTCGGGTTTCACACACTCTACAACAGTATCAACATCAATTGTTGGTAGATCAGTTGTAGCTTCTTCAGTCGCCTGCCTAATCGTTCTTAGGTTTTCTTGAGGTATTGGTTGTTCATGTGAGCTATTTTTGAGCGGACTTCCTGTTTCAAATTTAAATTCGTCGCCAGTTTTAGGAAGTGTTAGTAATCGACCATTCAATGTATTGGCACATAAATCAAAACTCCATGTTGCTACAGCCCCACCAAGTAATCTGGCAGCAAGCCTTCCAACAAAATACTTCGTCGTTCCTTTTTTAACTTCAAAGCATTCCATTGTGAGTACATTTAATTCTTCACCCATTTTGGCGCCTAAAAAGCAGCAAAATTTTCTTAAAACTGATTCACCCCCCGTTGGTGATGTTATGCAGGAAGGGGCAACAAAAATTGAACCAAAAGAAATAGCATCAAGAGTAAAACTACCAACATAGCTATCTTTAACTTGTTCTGGTGCAATAGCCCTAAGACCATGATTAGCCATTGTAAAAAATACAACCAGTAAAACTTGAAGCGCGACTGAGAAAGGAACAGCACCATCTAGCACAGCTAAAGCCCCAACAGAAACGACATTAAAGAAAACATCAAATGCAGCACCTGTATATTCGAACCCAACACGTTGAGTCACACTATTGAACTCTTTTTCTCGTTCGAAATCGATATCCTGAACCGCTTCAATTGTTGGGAGTTGCGTACTCATAAGTAGGCTTTATTTTAGTATTTAAGACCTTGATTTAATAACACTGAGCTAGATGTTCAAGTTAATATTTATTAACTAAAGCCTCAAAGAGTCAGAAAGGGAGATTTTCAGCTTAAAATTTTTAGATTCCATGTTTGAAATTTACAGTCTCGAATGAAGTAACTTTAACTTACACTTCACAACCAACATAAGATCAATTGCTAGGCTTTAAATTAACGGACCCAATAATCCTTTGACAGGCAAGTCTAATAAAGCTTAGAGGTTAAATATGCCTGATCTTATGTACCGTGAAGCCAAATCTCAGGATTGGAACTTCGTCAATCTGCTTAATGTCAATGAGCTCAAACAGCACTTAAATGACTTATGGCCTTACCAAGATGACAAAGCACAATTTGAAAGAATAAAACGAAGTAAATTCTACCAAGCTCACTCAAAAATTATTTCATATAAAAATGTCGATATCGGATACATTTCAATGAAAAACAATGACAATGAGCTTGTAATTGAAGAATTTGTTCTTTGGTATGAGGACGAAGAAGATGTTATCGCCGAATCAGTAATCCAACAGTTAGTGATTGAACCATTAACTAAAGGTTCACAGGTTGTGAGTAAAGCACGATTCAATGATCCAAATATCCTTGTTTACGAAAGACTGGGGTTCGTTCGTTATTTAGAAACAGATAATAGGGTCTATTTACGAAAAATTATTTAATGCAATAAAAAAGGAGCCATCGGCTCCTCTTTAGATCGTCTCAGCTTAGTTAACCTGCGAAATTTGCATTAACAAATTCCCAGCTAACTAATGCCCAAAAACCATTCATGTAGTCAGGACGTACATTGCGATAATCAATGTAGTAAGCGTGCTCCCACAAATCTACAGTTAGAAGTGGCGTAACACCTTCTTCGGTAAGTGGAGTAGCAGCATTGCTGGTGTTCACAATAGCTAGGCTACCGTCAGCGTTTTTAACTAACCAAGTCCAAGAGCTGCCGAAGTTATTGATAGCAGAGTTGGTGAACTCAGTTTTGAATTCTTCGAAAGAACCGAAAGAAGCATTGATTGCGTCAGCGATTGAACCAGTTGCTTCACCACCACCATTTGGAGATAAGCAGTGCCAGTAGAACGTGTGGTTCCAAATTTGTGCTGCGTTATTGAAGATGCCACCCGTTGAAGTTTTAACGATCTCTTCAAGTGATTTATTGGCAAGGTCAGTACCTTCAACTAAACCATTTAGCTTAACAACATAAGTGTTGTGATGCTTACCATAATGGTATTCAATAGTTTCTTGAGAGATATGCGGTTCAAGTGCGTTCTTTTCATAAGGTAGTGCTGGTAATTCAAAAGCCATTAGTTATATCTCCGTTGACTTAAATTAAGTATGCTCACAGATACTTATTGTACTTATAAATTCATTGATGTGAATCATTGATTGCTAAATTTATACGTTAATGGATAAAAATTAGTTCATCTGTAAACCCACAAAAATAATAGGTTTTTGTTATGGTTGCTGCTGAAGTACAATAGCTATTAGACAATGTTGTTGTAATAGGAAACACTATGGAAACGGTTGACAAAATTAAGCAGCAAATCGCTGAAAATCCAATCATCTTATATATGAAGGGATCACCAAAGTTACCAAGTTGCGGTTTTTCATCTCAAGTTGCACAAATCATGATTAACTGTGGTGAACAATTCGCTTACGTGGATATTTTGCAACATCCAGATATTCGTGCTGAATTACCTAAATATGCTAACTGGCCAACTTTCCCACAACTTTGGGTTGAAGGCGAGTTAATTGGCGGCTGTGATATTATTGTTGATATGTTCCAAAAAGGTGAACTTCAACCAATCATCAAAGAAACGGCTGATAAATATAAATCAGATGATGCTGAGTAACCCATTAAAAGCCGCTTTGCGGCTTTTTTTATGGCTATATTTTAATAACGTTTGTACTTAAAATGTTTTTACACTTGAATGATTGTGTATCAATAACACTATGTTAGAATTTGCGTACACTTTACATAATATCTTTCAATACTAACAATGACTTATAAGCGCTGTTTACTATTAGTAGTTTTATCGTTCATTTCTATTAGTTTCGAACAAACTGCAAATGCGGTATCTGTCGAAGGATTAAGCCAAACTCAAATATTAGTATCCTCTCAAAGCTTTTCAGAAAGAAGAAATGCATTACGTCAAGCGTTAGCCATAGTTATTGTTAAAAATACAGGTTCTAAAGAGACCTTAACAAACCCTACTATTAAAGCTGCATTAGTGAAACCCACCAGCTATTTGCGTCAATATTCTTATTTGAATGAAGATGATAAATTAAAATTGATGGTTAACTTTGATGAATCAAAACTCATTGAGCTGTTACGCAATGCCAAAGTGCCAATATGGGAGCGTAACCGTCCAATTTCTTTACTATGGCTATCTTTTGATTCTACTGCCAACCAACAAATATTGAGTGATTCTAGTACAGAACCACTTGTTATAAAGCTAAAGAAAATAGCCGAGCAAAAAGCATTGCCAATAATACTTCCAGTTCTTGATTTATCTGAATTAAGTATGATTTCTGAATCCGACATAAAGGGTTATTTTATTGATGCTTTTCCAAAGGTTTCTGAAAAATACAATGTTGATTACCTAGTTTTAGCCAATATCACGCAAAATGATGCAGGATATCAATATCATCTTCAATTGTATCCTGCAGTTCAGGATGGCGTACGACGTCCAATTTTGATTAAACAGTCCTCTATATATCAAGACCCACAAGAATTTGTAGAAGACCTAGTAAGTCAGTTAGCTGAATACTATTCAAATGAATATTCAATTTCAGTTGTTGATCAACAACAAGCTGTTTCCATCGAATTTACGCAAGTTATCAGCCTTAAACAAAGCATTGAACTCCAACGTTATTTGAGCCAATTAGCGATTATAAAATCAGTCAAAGTCAATAAATTACAAGGCGAAAAACTTGTTTTAAGCCTTTCTTTGTATGGAAGTACTCAAGATTTAGATCGCGTACTCAAACAGGATCCCAACATTCGTTTAAAATCTAACCAAGATTTTTTAGGTGATGAATCTGAATCTAAGACTTACCTTTGGATGGGGAATTGAGTGAATAGATTTTACTGGCTGCCATGTTACAATGTCGTTGATCTTTCAGAGCTAGGATAAACTGAGTGCATCTTAATTCACCATTACAGCTTTCATTACCAGTATATTTGCCCGATGATGAAACCTTTAATAGTTATTACCCAACAGTCGGTAATGATGAATTAATTCATAAATTACATGACACCGCAATCGGAAGAAACGAAGCTGCAATTTATCTATGGGGGCCAGCCAAATCTGGACGAACTCATTTATTGCATGCGGCTTGTGCTCATGCCAACGAAAATGATAGGACAAGCTTTTATATTCCTCTTGGCATTCATGCCAGTATTTCTCCGGATTTATTTGAAGGTCTTGAGGCCGTCAATTTAGTTTGCATTGATGATATTGATGCGATTGCAGGAAATCCAATCTGGGAAGAAGCAGTATTTGATCTTTTTAATCGTGTGGCTGACTCGAAAGAATCATGTCTAATTGTCAGTTCTAGTAAACCATTAAAAGAAGCGAATTTCCTCCTGCAAGATCTAGCCTCTAGACTTCAATGGGGACTAAATTATCAGTTATTGCCACTTGAAGACACAGACAAATTAAGTGCTCTACAACGACGTGCTGAAATGCGTGGTTTACAATTATCTGAAGATGTTGGTAAGTTTTTGTTGAACAGATTGCAACGAGATCTTCGAACCTTATTTGATGTGCTCGATAAGTTGGACAAAGCATCTATGGTACACCAGCGTAAACTTACCATCCCATTTATCAAAGAAATGCTCCATTTGTAATCTTTTAATGGGCATTCCAAATGTCCATTAATTTGAAAGCCTATCCGCTTAAGCCAAATTTTCCCATCTAATTCTGCTTGTTTTTTATTCATAAAAATCATAAATTAAAACATATGTTTGAATAAAAAATGAGAAGAATATGTATCCATATCATGCACCTTTAACTGAAATGAATTTTCTGCTCAAACATGTGTTTAATGCACAAAATCATTGGCAGACATTTCCTTATATCAAAGACAACTTAGATCTAGAAACGGCTTCCGCTATTCTAGAAGAAGCCAGTAAATTCTCATCAGAACGAATTAAGCCGATTAACGCAAATAGCGATAGACAAGGCATAGCATTTGACAATGGAATTGTGAAAACACCTGATGGATTTAAAGAAGCGTACCAAGAGTTTGCAGAAGGTGGCTGGGTAGGTTTTTGTGGTAATCCTGAGCATCAAGGGATGGGAATGCCTAAAATGCTAGGTGTTTGTGTAGATGAAATGAATTACAGTGCTTCAAATGCTTTTTCTCTTTATAACTCATTAACAGCGGGAGCGGCTCTTTGTATTAATGCTCACGCCAACGAAACAATAAAACAGAAATTCCTCCCCAAATTGTACAGTGGTGAGTGGGCAGGTGTAATGGCGATGACTGAATCTGGCGCAGGCTCTGATTTACGACATATACGCACACAAGCGATTAAACAAAATGATGATACTTACAAGGTCACGGGTACCAAAATATTTATTACTGGTGGAGACCAAGATTTAACGAGCAACATCATCCATTTGGTCTTAGCAAAAATAAAAGGTAGTGACAAACTATCTTTATTCGTTGTTCCTAAGTTTTTGAGTGATGAGCAGGGGCATGTTAACGAACAGAATAACGTAAAAGCTATTTCTGTAGAACATAAGATGGGTATCCATGGCTCATCAACATGTGTGATGAACTACGAAGAGTCTACGGGATATCTAATTGGTTCTGAAGATAAAGGCCTAGCTTGCATGTTCACAATGATGAATTATGAGCGTCTATCTATTGGCATTCAAGGTTTAGCCAACGGCGAAATGGCTTATCAATTAGCAAGCCAATATGCAAAAGAACGCGAACAGGGGAGTACCGTTTTAATCTCTGGTGAGAAATGCTCGTCTTGCAGTATAATCGAACATGGTGATATTAGAAGAACCTTGCTCACAATAAAAACATTAACTGATGCTGGTCGAGCCTTGGCGATCTTCACTGGGTTACATTTAGATAGATCACAATATTTGGACGCTAGCGAAGCTAAACATTCTTCAAAGTTTGCTCAGTTATTAACTCCTGTTACCAAAGCTTTTTTTAGTGATCGTGGACTAGAATGTTGCGTTATGGCGCAACAAGTCTTCGGCGGACATGGTTATGTTTGGGAAACAGGCATCGAGCAATTAGTGCGGGACTCTAGAATTGCTCAAATATACGAAGGCACTAATGGCATTCAAGCTAATGATTTTCTGGGACGTAAAATATTAGCCGATGATTTAAATACCTTAAGATTGTTCGTTTCAGAAATGAAAACTAATCTCATGAACTTCAAAAATGTCCCTGAATCGTTTATTTCAAGTGTTTCTCAGGCATTCGGAAAATTAGTAGACGTGGCAGAGAGTATTAAATCAAGAGTATCAAAACAGCCTTCAGCACTCAGTGCCTGCTCTGTTAACTACTTAGATGCTTTTGGCTATTGTATTTATGGTTACTTCTGGCTTGAAATGCTTGAAAAGGCAAATCTTGTTTCTGAGTCTTTTTTTACACAAAAAAGTTATTTTTGCCAATTCTATTTCGATCAGGTATTCCCAAAGGTAGACCTTCACCTACAACAGTTAGAAAAACTTGATTCAGTAACCCTGAATATTCCCACTGAATTTTTGTAAACAAAGTACCGGCGAATAATTATCGTCGGTGTTTAAATTTTTATTGACTCTATTCGGCATCAGATTTATTTTGCGCTTTTTTAAAATATAAAATAACAAAAACAGAGGAATTACATTAATGACTGAGCCATCAGCTTTAAGCTTGATCCCGCCGCTGGTAGTTTTGGTTTTAGCAATTTGGTTAAGAATGCCCATATTAGCATTGATTATTGGTGCTATTTCAGGATTGATAATACTAAACCCTAACATTGAAACCATTTTAACGTCGTTTTCTGATATCTCATTAAAAGTAATGCAAGACGAGACTATAGGCTGGCTGATTCTAGTATGCGGCTCATTTGGTGCTCTTATCGGTCTTTTGGTCAGAACCGGTGGTGCAAGTGCCTTTGGTCACTCCGCTTTAAAGTTTACAAGAGGTCCTAAAAGCTCTTTATTTATGGCTTTTATCTTAGGGATTGTAATTTTTATCGACGACTATTTGAATGCTTTAACTGTTGGTGAATCAATGAAAAGAGTTACTGACAAATTTAAAGTAAGTCGGGAAATGCTTGCTTATGTTGTTGACTCCACTGCAGCACCAATTTGTGTTCTCGTTCCTTTATCAACTTGGGCCGTCTATTTTGGTGGATTACTCGTCGATAATGGCGTTGCTGATGCTGGACAGGGCATTGCAGTGTATGCTTCGGCAATACCATACATGCTATATGCTTGGCTCTCTGTTGCTGTAGTACTTTTAGTAATATTGGGTGTTATTCCTGCTTTTGGCCCAATGAAAAAAGCGGAATTAATGGCCAAGAAAGGTAAATCGATTGAAGTCGGATCAAACGATGATGTTCATACTTCTGATGATTACGCAGTTAAAGCCATTGAAGAAGAATTCAAGCATGCACAACCTAAAGGAAAGTTATATAACTTCCTAGTGCCAATTCTATTGCTGGTTGGTTTCACCATCTATTTTGAAATCGATATATGGAAAGGGCTATTAGCCACACTATGTGTCACGATTCCATTTTACGCATTCCAGAAACTAATGACTCTTTCAGAGATGTTAGATCAAATGTTTGACGGCTTTAAAAGTATGCTGCCTGCGATTGGAACTGTTGTTGCTGCGTTTATCTTTAAAGAAGTTTGTGATCAGTTACTGCTACCGCAATTTGTGATCGACTCATTAACGGGTTATATGACACCCAAATTATTACCCGCCATTGTTTTTGTCTCAATGGCGATATTAGCCTTTGCAACAGGGTCTAGTTGGGGAATATTCGCAGTAACTATTCCGATTGTAATGCCATTGGCATACTCGTTAGATGCTAATATACCACTTGTAATTGGGGCATTATTGTCAGCTTCAGCTTTTGGTAGCCAAGCGTGTTTTTACTCTGATTCAACAGTATTGGCCGCTCAAGGTTCAGGTTGTAATTTAATGAGCCATGCCATAACACAACTCCCTTATGCACTGATTGCTGCAATTTTAGCTTTTGTAGGTTTCTTGGTTATTGCATAACAAAATACTAATAATTGAGGTGCTCGCTTTCTATTCCTAGTTGAATATAAATAAAGTGGCACCTCTAGAAATCTACTTTCTTAAGTCATTCACAGCACAAATGTACGATAAATACGCTTATATGACATTTTTATATCGGTTCTACTTTAAATTCCTTATGTTTTATATTTTAATGCCGATTACTGTCAAAAGGACAAATGATAAATAATAAAAATACGGCATAACAATGAGAGCAAATCTTCCAGTTACGGATAAAGAATTTATAATCAGTGAAAATGATCAATTGATATCATCTACAGATACTCATGGAAATATCACTCATTGTAACCAAGCCTTCATAGATGTAAGCGGGTTTACAACCGAAGAACTTATAGGACAACCGCATAATATTATCCGTCATCCCGATATGCCTGCTTCTGTTTTTCACGAAATGTGGAGAACGTTAAAAAGTGGCAATGTCTGGATGGGCTTGGTAAAAAATAGACGGAAAAACGGTGACTTTTATTGGGTAAGTGCATTTGTCACCCCTCTATACGAAAATCGAACCTTAATAGGATATGAATCTGTAAGGGTAAATGCCACACCAGAAGAAAAGCAAAGAGCGGCAAAATTATATCGCCGGATAAGCGCTAATAAAGTGCCTGTTTCTCTATTTAAATCATGCTCAAGGTTTGCCAAGCGTACAATGGGGATCTCAATACCATGTAGTGCAGCAGCAATTATTACTGGCATTCAATACGGACCAACATTATCAGCATTATTTATTGCAACAGGATTAGTATCTTTATTTTGGGTTGCCTATCAAAGAAAACTAGAATGGCAGCAAGTAACTAAATTGGTACCCGGTGTGTATGCCAATGAAATTGTTGCACAGAGTTATTTTGGTGGCGATCCGGTCAGTGCCGTAGGAAAATTAATTCTTGCTTGTGAATATGCTCGAAATAGAACAGCACTTACACGCATTAATGATTCGGTTGTAAAACTGGATGAATTAACTTCAATTACCACAACTAAGGCTTCTAATACCGCGATAGAAGCTTGTGAACAGAGAAAGGTAACTGAGGAAGTTGCATCTGCTATCGATCAAATGACACAAGCGATTAATGAAGTATCAGAAAGAATAATTCAAAATGCATCTAGCGCTGAATCAGCTTTAACGAATGTTAATGATGGTGAGTTGTTAGCTCAACAGTCACTAAAAGTAATTTCTGAACTCAATACTTCAGTTTCATCAATTTCACAAACAGTAAATCAGTTAGCACAATCAACAACTCAAATTAGTCAAGCCGCAGACCTGATTAACTCTATTGCTGAACAAACTAACTTGCTTGCTTTGAATGCTGCAATTGAAGCTGCTCGAGCTGGTGAACATGGGCGAGGGTTTAGTGTTGTCGCTGACGAAGTCCGTGCGTTAGCTGCAAAAACCCGTGAGTCTACACAGCAAATTCATTCTGTTGTTGAGGAATTGTCAGCAAATGCCAATAGTGCGGTATCAGCTGCTGTAGCTGGAGAAAACATAGCTAAAGATGGGGTAGAAGTTGTTCAAAATACATCAAAGTCTTTAGAAGGAATATCTTCTGCAGTAAGAAATATCACTGATATGTCTATGCAAATGTCAGCCGCTGTTGAAGAACAAAGCCACGTAGCTGGCCATATTAATCAACGGATCCAAGAAATATCGAATAGTGCTGAAGAAACTCAAAAATCATCCGAAGAGTCTAAGAATGCCTCGAATGAATTAGAAAAAACGACAAATGAAGTTCGATCGTTAATTAGTCGGTTTTTAGTTAGATAAAGCGTATTAGTTCAGAAAGTCATACCGCCTCATTATTGTGGCGGTATTTTTTTACATGATATTTCAGAGATTGGATGAAGTTGGTCATGTACTTTTATAAAGCAGTGTCCATTTTGCTTGTACAACAAAACTACTGTTGGTAATTCCATCCTTCTCCCATCAATCAATCTACCACTAGAATCCTTGTAAAAAGGCCGTTCAATAATGACTTGATTGCTTGTTTGAAACGCATCCTTTTTCAAAGTAACTTGAGATTTATTGAGTAATTCAGCAAGTTTTATTTCCAGTTTATGAAGGGTTGTAGGGGCGTCAACGAGCACAGCAGGATATATTTTATCCTCTTGCGATATTGCGCAAGAGGATAAAAGCAAGGACAAAGGCATAAATAAGCGTTTGTTTAACTTCATATTAATTCGCCGAACGTTCAGTAATTATTCTATTTTGTAGCACAAAACGTAAATAATCTTGTGTTGGTTCTTTAATACTTAATTGCTCATTATCACTGTCATTTGTATTAGTCTTACTTGCAAAACCAAAACTGCTCGGAAGACTAGGGCAGGTCTTATTGATACGGTAATCCAATGCTGCTTTTAACATTGCCTCATTCTTATCCCCAAGAGGGTGTCTAAAGTCGTCTTTAACTAGACACCCAGGAACCTGCGTTCCATTCACAACTGGAGATTGATCAGGTTCAAAGCCATCAGCATAGTCACCAAACCCTTTATGGTTAGAGCCTTTAAATTGAACGGTGAAGTACGTTTCACCACAATTATCTTGAGCATAAAAACCATAAGGTTTACCGCAAGTTTTTCCACCAATTTGGACAACATCGACATCAATACCACGTAGTCCATTTATAAAAGCCTCACTTGCAGAACAAGTATCATCTGAGGTTAGTACAAACACTCTATCTAAATTCAATGAAGGTAAGGGCGTTCCATTACTTAATGACAGCCCTTTCCCTGTATTAAAAAAACCGAACGGTAAAATACGTTGGCCTGTAACAGGGTTTGTAGTAGGGTGTTTATCATTAAAAGTGTTCAGCTCAAATGTTTTGTTATTGGTATTAGCGGATCCTGCGACCATGTAAGCCAATTGACTTGCTAATACTAAGTAACCGCCACCGTTATATCGTAAATCAACAACTAAATCCGAAACCTTTTCTGAAGCGAGTTTATCGAACGCTGATTTAAGCTGAGCCTCTGCAGGTCGAATATGCCTATTAAATAGTAAATAGCCAACTTTTCCGGTCGCGGTGTCAAGTGTTTTAACGTTCTGTACTGGTGTTGTTGTAATCTCCTTCGGAGTCAAACTAACGGTATATTGCGTACCATCAACTCTGGCAAATGTAAAATTGTAAGATCTATTTGACGAGTTAGGAGATAACGCTGAATTTAACAACTCAACATCATTAGTGGTAGAAAAGCTTTTACCATTAATTGAGACTATCTCATCTCCTCTCGCTAGTCCATTTTGAGCAGCAGGAGAATTTGGTTCGGTATACGCAATTACAGCTTTTCTAGGAGGAGCTCTATTAATCAGCTCAAACTGGGCACCATAACTTAATGAAACTCCGCCTTGGCTGAGTTTTTGCCACCTCTCAGTAGGCATAGAAAAATGAAATCGATCTTTATTATTCCCACTAGGGGTTTTAGCTGTAGTTTTTAATTGTGCAAAATAGTCTTTTACACTGAAATTAGCAGGATTTTTATCTTCAACTTCTCTATACCAAAGATAAGTATGATCATTCCAAGACCGTAGCCACATTTTTTCATGTTGATCAGAGCCTTGTTTATCTGGGAAATTACCATTTCTGGGCTTAGCGCAAAAATTTTTAAAACTTGCTGCAGGTGAAAATTGGTCCTTTTGCCAAGTTAGAGCACTTGGACCGTTATCATTAGAGTTACTACCTCCACCACAAGCAAATAGACTAGAGAATAATCCAGTTAACAAAATAGAATGATATACTTTTTTCATAAAAAAAACTCCGTTTAGAATACTACATTTTACATATATCAAACCATTTTGAAACATTTCTTATGTTGCGAATTTTTGACTCATGCCACATGTTTTTCAGATAGAGATATATCAGATAAGGCAAAGCGCAGTGAATCTGGACAATGTAGGCCTGTTTCAACATCAATTAATGGTCGTCGTATAATGTTATCTGATTTGTAAAATACAGATGCATTTTCTATTAAATAATCGATTTTTCGATAGTTAAGAAAACCCTCAATATATTGTTTCTTTTGATAAAAAGTAAGATAAGCTGCAGAGCTGTTTTCAACAGTTAGATTATTTATAAATACAAGTCGAGCTTTAGAATTAGAAATGGCTTTAGAGTACGATTCAATAAGCAAGCTGGGAACAACACTGGTAAAAAAGCTACCTGGAGCGAAAATTATTAAATCTGCAGAAGCGATTTTATCCATAACTTCTGTTAAACCTGTTGCTGGCTTAATCAATGATAAAGCCGTTGGGATCATAGGATTCGAATCAATTTGCAACTCACCGACTGTTGACTTGCCATCAGGATAAATGGCTAACAAATCATTTTCAGTCGTAAGCATTGGTAAAATATTAGCTTTAATATTCAACTGGTGCTTGAAATATTCAATAGCACCTAATGGTGTAATAGACTGGGAAAGGTGATGTAGCAGAAGGTTGCCTAACGCATGACCACCGAAGCCTGTTTCTCCTGGGAAACGGTATGAAAATAAATTAGATTGAACTGAGTTAAGGTCGGCAAGACTTTCGATACAATTTCGAATGTCACCCCAAGCTATCGTAGGGCTAACGTTGCGAATTTTACCACTTGAGCCACCGTTATCAGTAGTTGTGACCAGTGCAGTAAGGTTGTTTTCTAAATATGATAATGCTTTTAAAACTTGTCCTAGCCCATGGCCTCCGCCAATCGCTACAACCTTACAGCTTTTGGGTAATCTATTATCCAAACCATTTTCCTTGGCAAATGTAAACTAAATCCAGTTAGTTAGGTGGTCTTGAACCAATTATGTCGACGATTATAACGATGGGAATTTCATTTTTCTATAGGTATATAGAGCTATTTAATGTTGTGGTTACAAATCTCACATCATCTGCTTTATGGTTAGCTTAAAATTAAATATAATATGTTCAATCATGTTAGAAATCATTAAGGGGTATTGCTTGAGAACAGGAAAAGTCGGAAAGTATATTCTTGCATTAGGTACAAGTGTGGTACTCCTTTATGGATTTAGAGTTGTTTTTATTTCTACTGAAAACACTCATGAGACTCAAGACAGCCTTGCGATAAAGAAAAACAAAGTAGAAACACAACCCTTTCCTGATTTTTCAGCAATTAAAGAAACAGCAAAGCGAAAAGAAGCTTTTTTTAATTTCATTCGTCCTGCGGTTCGGAAGCAAAACCAACTTATCCGTTCAGACAGAAAGTTTATCGTCGGAATCAAAAAGCAACTGGACAACAGTGAGAACTTGAGTGATGGCGAACAAGCAAAACTAAACCGCATTGCCAACAAATATAACTTCAGTTTTCAAAGAGTAAATGACCAAGCTTTTTCAGATTTATTAAGCAGAGTCGATACTGTCCCTGAAGCACTTGTTTTAGTACAGGCTGCAAATGAATCAGGGTGGGGGACATCGCGATTTGCTCGAAAAGGGAATAACTTTTTTGGTCAATGGTGCTTTGTTAAAGGGTGTGGGTTAATTCCAAGCTCCCGCCAAGAAGGGCTAACACATGAAGTTGCTGTATTTAAGACTGTCGATGATTCAATCGCATCATATATGAATAATCTAAATACGAACGCGGCTTATGATTTATTTCGACGGATAAGATCTGATCTCCGCTCTGAAGGGAATCAACCAACTGCAGCTAAATTAGTGTATGGGTTAATTAATTATTCAGAGCGTCAAGATGATTATATCGACGAGCTATTAAGTATGCTACGTCATAACAAGCAATATTTGGATGTAAATAATGTTAAAAAAGCTATTAATTAGTAGTTTACTCTTTACCAGTTTAGGCGTGAGCGCTGGCGAAATTTCATTAGAATATAAAGGATTTTACGATAGATTAAAGCGAGTCAATAAAAACGATTACAGCCTGATCACTATCGCTTTTTATGTGCCGAATAGCCAAGACTGTAAAATTTTATCTGGAAAAATTGCAACAGAGAAGAAAACATACCCTCTTGTTTATACTCATGATCAACAACTACTTTTGCCATATGACGAAAAGCTAAAATCTAATAGGGCTCTGATTCAATTAGAATTAGCTGGAGATTCGAGTAAATGTGGTATCCAAATGCAAATAGCTTCAAAAACGAAGCAAAAGCATTATACAGGAACCAGTTTAAAGCAAATGTATAATGAAATGGATGACCTCTATGCCGATCTTCAAGGCTTTCCAATGAAGTATTTCAGCAAAGGGATAACAGGAATAACGTTTAAATTTAATAGTGCTACATCAGTTAAAATCAATGACAAACCTCAAGAAATAAAAGATAAGTTTGTATTAAGCAAAGCTCAATTACAAAACTTAACTCGACTGGATTTCAATAATAGTCCCGTTCGCATCAGCCCATGGTTTGATTAACTTTCAATTCACGCCCCTTATTAATAAACTTGCTAAGTTATTTCTTGGCAAGTTTATACCAAAAAAATCAAATCCTTGATAACATGGTTTAACCATTTTAATTAGGGTGATTTGATGTCTGACTCATACCAACCACAATCATGGAATTATCATTTTGGCGCACCTAAAGCAGGTCGTAAGTTATGGCTAATTAAACCAGAAGAGATTAATTTCTTAATTCCATTGGTACTTAAAACAGCTAAAGAACACCTAGATCCTAAAAAGTCACATCTATTTATTGATCCAACGTCTAATTACAAAATAAATAGTGATTCGTGCTTACATTTATCTAAATTGCTTAACGAAGTTTTAAATCGAAAAAAGAGCAATAAAGAATTCTTACCCCAACTTGGTGCTGCGAATGAAGACATCAATCGATTCTTTAGTGATGACGGGTGGCGACACATTCGAAAAGAGTATCAACAAATCTTAAAAAGAAATAAAAAGTCCCATATCGAAATCCCAAATGATATTTTACAGCGACTTAAAGAATATCAACAGACAAATGGTTTTTCAGATTATGGTCAAACCATTGATGAGCTGTTGGAATTAGCTAAAGTGAATGTTAACGACTAAAAGCTTCACTTTAACCTTTCACATAAACATTATGTCCTTAAAGCTTTAAATAGTTTTATTTGTAGCTAACTTTATCTTGAATATCTTACAGATTTAATTTGTGGTTATACCATTTTATACAGCTATTGATCGCTGATCATTAACTATGTACTATAACTGCAATTATCGATCGTAATATTTGTTGAGTATAATAATGCAGCGATTTTTGTCTAAAACTGCTATAAATTCCATCAATCAAGAACATAGTGATTTACAACTGAGTAAACTTCCAAATGCATTGTTAGAAAACGCAAGAAAGGCCGCATCACAGCAAGTATATAGACGATCAGAAAATACAATAAAATCCTATTCTTCAGCGTGGAACAACTTTACTCAATTTTGCCAAATACATGGTTTTAATTCGCTACCAGCTATTCCTGAAGTTGTCCTTGCCTATCTTGGTCAAGAAATGACTCGTCTTCATATTGGTAACTTCAATGGAGAGCCATCTGCAAGACAGTTAAGTAATAGTGCAATAAGTATTAGAGTCGCTGCCATTAGGCATTTTCATATTGAACATGGATTTAACACTCCAACCAATCACCCTGAAATTATAAAATCTTTAGAGGGTTTTCGTCGTAACCATTATAGACAACTGATGTACGATGAAAAAAAACCACTACTTAATAATGAATTAGAAAAAATCATTAACGTAATAAAATCGGAATCTCGGCAACTCATAAAACATCGTGATTTAGCATTACTCACGCTATTAAGAGCTGGCGGATTTCGTAGAAGTGAAATCGTAAAATTAACCACTGATAGTTTATTTTTCAGAGGAGATGCATTAGTGGTAACAATGCGATTCACAAAGACGAATCAAGCAGGTAAGAGTGAAATAAAAATACTCCCTAATGACGAATCTTTCGCACCGTATCATTATGTTGAAGATTGGCTACAAGTTAGTGGCATAACCCAAGGGCCAATTTTTAGAAGTTTGGCTACAAATGGTCTTAGTCTTAAACAAAATAATAAAAATGAGTTTCCAGCAATTAGCGCCGCTGATGTAAATCGTATTTTAAAAAAGTACTTAAAAAAAGCGGGGTTAGATGAACGCCAATTTGGGGCTCATAGCGCAAGAAGTGGCATTGTTACTCAGATGGGAATTGATAACGTAGGGATTATGAAAATCCAATCTCGAACAGGTCATAAAGATTTGAGAATGTTAGCGACCTACAACAAATAAAGCCCGAACCCATCGGGCTTTTATTCAACGTAGCCTTTTATGGCTTAAACGTATTTACAATATCAATTCGTTTTGAAATATCTAAATTAATGTGGCCATTGTTATTTACGTCAGTAAAGTCGAATGCTGGTAAGTCTGCATCAGCTACAGCTCCAGCTCCAGTATTTTTCGCATTTGGATCACGAGTAAGTGACACAAAATCAAACTGTTCTCTATCCAAGCCTTGTGAAGGTGCAGTATTTTGCATCGCGGTAAAAATAGTTTCAATACGACCAGGGTGCTGGCGATCCCACTGCTTAAGCATATCTTTTACAGCTTGGCGTTTTAAGTTTTCCTGCGAGCCACATAAATTACATGGAATTATTGGAAACCCTTTTAATTCAGCATATTCAGCAATATCTTTTTCACGACAATAGGCTAGGGGGCGAATAACCACATTGGCGCCATCATCTGATAATAGCTTTGGTGGCATAGCCTTCATTTTCCCACCATAGAACATATTCAAGAATAGAGTTTCAATTATGTCGTCACGATGGTGACCGAGTGCAATTTTTGTCGCGCCAATATGTTGGGCAAAACCATATAATGTTCCACGTCTCAAGCGAGAGCAAAGTGAACAGGTGGTTTTCCCTTCTGGTATTTTTTCTTTAACGATACTATAGGTATCTTTTTCAAGGATATGATAGGCAATGCCTAATTTATCAAGATAATCGGGTAGTATGTGCTCTGGAAAACCTGGCTGTTTCTGATCTAAATTTACAGCTATGATTTCAAAGTTAATAGGTGCGCGTTGTTGTAAGTTTATTAAAATATCAAGCATGGCATAACTGTCTTTACCACCAGAAAGACAACACATAATCCGATCACCATCTTCAATCATGTTATAGTCAGCAATGGCATTACCCACTTCACGACGTAACTTTTTTTGTAGTTTATTTTGTCGTGTTTGCTGCTTCTTTGATAATTCTGAAATGGCTTCTGATTGTTGAGACATAAAAAAACGCGCCTTGCTTATTACTTAAGGCGCGTATTATTCCAGTAAAGGGAAGGATGGTAAAGGTTTACTACTACTTTCCTTGATCTTAACTCGACTTAATAGGTGAAATAAAACCGTCGGGTTTTAACGCTAATAAATCACAATTGATATTATCAATGACATGTTCTGCAGTATTGCCAATTAAAGCCGCTGAGATACCTGTTCGTCCGATTGTGCCTAAAATCACTAATTCGGCACATAATTCTTCCGTTAATTCAGGAATTACATCTTCAGGCAAACCTTCAAGTACATGGCAATGTTCATTCGGAATATTAAATTGCTGCGCGACTTTACTAAGCGCTTCAGCATGCTGCTCTTTCATCGACTCATTGTAATTAACCATATCAAAATCAGGTAATTCGATAGCGATATTTACTGGTGTTCCTGGATAAGCGTTAACTAAGTGAACTTCAGCATTGAATTGATTAGCTATGAACTGAGCGTGTTCGATAATTGAATGAGTTAAGTGACGATGGCTATCGTCTTCTTCTAAGTTTATAGCGCAAATTATTTTGCCGCCACTGAACCAGTTTTGTTCTTTGACTAATAACACTGGCTCAGGAGCTTTGCGCATTAAGTGCCAGTCTGTGGGAGTAAAGATAACTGACTTTAATTTATCGTGTTCATGCGTACCTTTGATTATCACATCAAAGTCGCCCTCAATAGCGAGCTCAATAATGCTTTCGAAAGGGCGGTTATGCCAAATGACTTCTTTCGATATTTCTATTCCGTCAGTGGGATAGGTATCTATGAGATCGTTTAACCAAGCACGTCGTTGTTCAATTACACCGTTGCGCATAGCATCTCTTTCTTCGATGGAAAGAATTGATGTCATTTCATAAGAAAGGTCAAAAACAGAATGGAAGACAGTAATTTTAGAGTTATTTTGCTTAGCGAGCTCAATCGCTCGCTCTAGTGCTATTTGGTGTTCAGTGGTTGGATCGATAACAACAAGTAAACTTTTAAATTTATGCATAATTCCCTCCATACCTATTAGTTCATATTTTAGTTAATCGACAAGTATACGCCAATGGTATTGTCGCTAATATGGAGGGTAACTTATTGTCTTAAATCAAAATTATGCTATTTAACTACTCGAGTAGTACCCGCCATTTTTTTCAATTCGTCAAAATTCAAAATTGTGATGTATTTCCCATTTACTTCGATCAATTCTGATTTTTGAAAACGCCCAAGAATACGACTGATAGTCTCAACTGTTAAGCCAAGGTAATTACCAATATCCGTTCTTGTCATTGTTAAACGGAATTCTTTTGGTGAAAAACCACGACTACCGTATCTGCTTGCTAGTGTGCTAATAAACGCAGCAAGTCTCTCTTCAGCACTCTTTTTACTCAGTAACAAAATCATGTCTTGATCATTCATGATCTCACTACTCATCAATTTCAAAATTTGCTGACGAAGTTTTGGCATCTTAGACGAAAGATCATCAAGAGTAGTGAATGGGATTTCACAAACCATTGATGTTTCAAGTGCCTGAGCAAAACTTTGATGTTGGTTTTGGTTAATACCATCAAAACCGATTACATCACCCGGTAAATGGAAACCAGTAATTTGCTCTTCACCTTGTTCAGTAATTGTAAAGCTTTTAATTGTTCCCGAACGGATAGCATATAAACACTTAAGACCATCGCCAGACTTAAAAACCTGCTCACCTTTTTGGATTGGTTTCTTTCTCTCAATAATGCTGTCTAATTGATCTAGCTCATTGCTATTAAGTGCTACAGGGATGCATAATTCACTCATGCTGCAATCATGGCAATGAATGGTGCAACCAACATGAGACCTTTGATTTTTCTTTAGTTCTATAGCCATGGCTGTTCCAGTAGTTCTCTATAATTCTAATAGTTATGTAAAACAGGTTATTGAAGATGCGGTATTCCAATGTGCATCATTCACAAAAATAGGTCAGATTGTCTTAAAGTTGATTAAAAGCAACCCAAAGTGTATGAACACCGAAACTTGCTACCATCAAGCCGCTTAACAATCTAACTTGTTTCTTTTGTACCCAGTTAGAAATGGTACGAGAGGCAATTCCAACACTTAATAGTGCGGGCATTGTTCCTAGCCCAAACGCAAACATAATGAGGGCACCATTATATATTGATCCACTCGCTACAGACCAAGTTAGGGTAGAGTACACAAGGCCACAAGGCAGCCACCCCCAAACCATACCAGCAATTAACGCTTTAGACACGGTTTCAATAGGAAGTAAATTAGTGGCAACCGGTTTTAAATATTGCCAAAAAAAACTTCCCAATTTCTCAATTTTGGTTAAACCTTGCCAAATTGAACTGAGGTATAAGCCTGTGATGAGCATCATTATTCCAGCAAAAATTCTGAGAATAATCAAGTAATGGTCGATATTGAACAAGCCTTTAAGACTTGCTGCCGCGCCACCAAGTAAAGCACCGGCAATAGTGTAACTCATTATGCGACCAATATTATAACTGAATATCAGTTTTAACTGCTTTAATAATAAGTTTTCGCCGACTTGGATTTTTTGAGGGGAATTACTAGAAAGTGCAGCCATCAAACCACCGCACATACCAAAACAGTGTGCTGCTCCCATAATCCCGACTATGAAAGCGGCAACAAAATCATAATCTGTCATTGGATTTATCTGCTTTAGTGTTAGCAGACTCGCTTTCATCATCTTCAAATAAGATTGATGAGCCTTGTCTATCTAAATCATCAAACTGTTCAGACTTCACTGCCCAGAAAAACACCGCAACGGCAATTGCAACGAAAATCATTGCGATGGGAATTAATACGTAGATGATACTCATTTTGCGTCCTTCAAAAGTCTTAGGCTGTTGCTTACTACAATCAGTGAACTTGCAGACATACCAATTGCCGCAACATAAGGGGCAATATTACCACTCATTGCAAGCGGAAGGACAATCAAGTTGTAACCTAAAGCCCACATCAAGTTCTGTTTGATTAATCGAGTAGTTTTACTGGCAACATCAATGGCATCAACAAAACGAGAGAGCTTGTCACCTAATAGAATTAAATCAGCGCTATTTTTAGCGATTGCCGTACCACTGCCCATAGCAATAGACAAATCAGCCCCCGATAATACAGGCGCATCATTAATGCCATCACCAAACATTGCAACTTTTTCATTAGCAGATTGAAGATCTTTTACGAAACTCAACTTATCACTCGGTGTTAACCCAGCACGTACATCGTTGATACCTAATGATGATGCAACAGCATGAACATGACCGGATTGATCACCACTCGCGATCGATAAATACAATTTATGCTGCTTCAACTGCTTGATACTGGATTGTGCATCTTCACGTATTTCGTCAGATAATGTTACTTCTGCAATTAAGTCATCATCCCTTAATAATGAGATCATTTGCTGAGTTGAGGCTTTGCCGTTTGCTGATACTGCTTTTCCAACAAAGTAATGGTTACCATTGATGAAGCCACTAATACCTTTGCCTACATGATGTTCAACATCAGTCACAGGAAAACGTTTTAGCTCTAAGTGATCTCTAAAAGCTTTAGCAATTGGGTGCTCAGAACCTTGCTCAAGTGCGGCAATATGATTGAGAACGCTCTCTTTAGATACAGAGTTATCATGAATCATAACACTATGTATTTGCAGGCGACCATAGGTGAGGGTACCTGTCTTATCAAATACTACGTGTTTAATCTTTGGAAGGGTTTCAAATACGCCTGATTTACGAGTGATGATGCCCAGCTTGGTAAACATCGCCGTGGCACAAGTAACTGCTGTCGGTGTAGCCAACGCGAGTGCACAAGGACAGGTAGCAACAAGGACGGATAGTGTTACCCAAAATGCATCTTCTGGTGAAATAAAAAAGTGCCAAACAAGATAAGTGATAAGGCTTAAAGTTAATACGGCAGCAGAAAAGTAACGAGATAACTTATCGACAATTAATGCGATTGCAGGGCGATTGTTTGAAGCAAATTCTTGTAAGCGAATGATTTCAGATACGAACTGCTCACTTCCAATTGCATTTACTTTGACTTGTACAGGTTGTTCAACATTAATTGTACCTGCGAAAACTTGCTGCTCACATCCTTTAGTCAACGGTAAATGTTCACCAGTCAACATAGATTCATTAAAGCTTGAAACACCTTCAACGATAATGCCATCAGCGGCAACCACCTCACCGGGTTTTACTAAAATAACATCGTCAACTTTTAATTGCTTAGCAGCAACCTCTATGTGTTCTTTATCGTTAATTAATGTAGCTGTTAATGGTATAAGCTTATGTAAATTACTAGAGCTCACAGATGCTTTTTGCTTGGCCTTCTGTTCAAAATAGCGACCTAATAATAGGAAGAAGGTAAACATTGAAACAGATTCAAAATACACCTCTCCAACGCCATGATAAGTCGCGAAGCAACTCGCTATAAACGCACCACCAATGGCAATCGATACAGGTACATCCATATTAATTCGACCAGATAACAACGACCGAACTGCACTAAAATAAAACGGTTGAGCAGAGTAGAGGGCTACTGGGGCTGCAAAAATCATACTTACCCAGCGAAAATAGTCACGGAACTCTGTATCAAGATCGGTAAAATAGCCCGTGTACAACGCAAGTGCGAACATCATCACTTGCATAGTAGAAAAACCGGCAAGGCCAAGTCTCAACAAAAATTGCTTACTAGACCGTTTCGCTTTAGCTTCTTGCTCATCCACTTGATATGGTGCTGCAACGTAACCAATCGCGCTGATTTGCTGCAAAATATCACTGAGCTTAAGTTGATTTTTGTCCCAAGAAATTAAGGCGCGCTGTGTGGTTGAGTTCACCATTGCTTTTTGTAACCCGCGAAGCGGCTTAAGTTTGTGCTCAATTAACCAAGCGCAAGCGGCACAAGTAATACCATCAATAGAAAGCGAGACTGTTTGAATGTCAGTATCATCAGAATGAACAAACTCTTGTTGAACTTCATCTAAATCGTAAGCGCTAAAGCTATTGAGTTCGTCTGGAACTAATTCAGATTGTTTGGTACCAGGCTCTGTGCGGAATTTATAATAATTTTTAAGCCCAGCATCCATGATTGCTTGAGAAACAGCTTGGCAACCAATACAACACATTGGCTGAGGTTGATTATTAATTTCAGTCGTTAGATCGACAGAAGCGGGGACTGATTCCCCGCAGTGGTAACATTGCTTATCTTGGCTCATAGTGATTTATAACTAGTTTAACCAGCTTTCAACGCCATCTTTTAGCGTAATGCGCTTCTTTAAGCGCCAAGATTTGTCAAAACCTTCAATTTGTACAACCCAATCACCATTTAACGGTTGTTTTGGATCAATTCTGTAAATTGAGTTTCCATCAGCTGAGGCCAGAACATTGAAGTCTTTTTCTTCGATAGTTGGATGGTAAAAATCTACGGCTAACGCTGCTTTGTATGGAGTGCCACCGTGCTGCTGGATCAGAATTTCATTGTTTTTAACCATAATAGAAAATTGTAAGCCCATGGCACGAGCTTTTTGTTCTCTATGTTTATCTTGGTTAATGCCTTTACCTTTCTTGTAATAGTCATCGACGACAACAGTATCAGAATATTTTGCAGCGATCATTAATGTAGCGATACTCGCTGCAACCACGGTTAGCGGAAGAATAATTAAAAACCAAGGCCAGAATTGCTTGTACCAAGCTGTAGGTGTATCCATTTTTATACTCTTAATTCATAATCTTTAAAGCTCATTTTACTGAGGCTTTATACAACAAAATCCCTAGGCAGGGCTAGGGGAAATCCAATAACAAAAAATGTCTGTGAATAATTCTTTGGTATTAAATCTATTTATTCATAAAACTTAAAAAAGGCCTCGGATTATCGAGGCCTTTTTATAACGTTACTTCTTATCTTGATGAGATAAGCTGTAAACGTAAGCAGTAATAACGTGGACTTTTTCCTCGCCTAGAATATCTTTCCAAGCTGGCATTACACCACTACGGCCATTCGTGATACTTTCAAGAATCGCCTTACGAGAACCACCATAAACCCAAGCTTTATCTTTTAGGTTTGGAGCACCCATAAATTTATTACCAGAACCGTCCATACCGTGACAAGCAAAACAGCCTTTCATGAATGATGCATGACCTTGAGCTGCAAGCTCTTTGTCACCTTCACGACCGTTTAAGGTAAAGATGTATTCAGTTAACGCTTTCAACTCACTATCTTGGATAGGTAGGCCACCTTTAGGAGGCATCATACCGTTACGACCATTCATGATAGAAGTCTTGATCGTCGCTAAGTCACCACCGTATAACCAAGAGTTATCAGTTAGGTTAGGGAAGCCTTTAGCACCACGAGCATCTGAACCGTGACACTGAGCACAGTTTTGTACGAACAGACGCTTACCAACGTTTAACGCTTCTTTATCCTTAACTAACTCTTCAAGAGGTGTTTTTAAGTATGCTGCGAAGATAGGGCCGTATGTTTCATCAGCCTTTTTCATTTCAGCATCATACTGAACGTAACGACCTTCTTTAGCTGCAAGCTCAGTTGCCGCTTTAGAGTCTTCTTTAATACCTTTTTCGTAACCAACGCTTTGGTTAGAACTGTTCCACTGAAGCAGTCCTTTATAGTTACCTAAACCTGGGTATAACGCCAAGTAAGATAAACCAAACACGATAGTGATTAGGTACATGTACTTCCACCACTTAGGTAGTGGATTGTTTAGTTCTTCGATGCCGTCGAAAGAGTGTCCCATGGACTTTCCTTCTTCAACATCTGTGTGGTTTTTGTTACACAGTTGCAGCAAAATAAAGCAGGCTGCAATTACAAATAATGTAATAACTGTGATCCAAACACTCCAGAAGCTACTCATTAACATTATTTTTGCTCTCCTGAGTCCTTATTGTTTTCCTTCTTAGATGATTCCTCATCTGAAAACACAAGGTTAGCCGCCTCATCAAAATTCTTTTTCTGACGCGAGCTATAAGCCCAAGCGAATATACCGATAAAGACGATCATTACAATGATGGTCAAAATTCCTTGTAATGTGCCGTAATCCATATATTGCCTCCTTATTTAAGGGCGTGCCCCAATGACTGTAGATATGCAATCAGTGCCTGCATTTCAGTTTTACCTTCAACTGCAGCTTTTGCACCTTTAATATCTTCATCTGTGTATGGCACTCCGAAGTTACGGAAGATTTCCATCTTGTCAGCAGTCAACTTGCCGTCAAGCTTGTTGTCCATTAACCATGGGAATCCAGGCATGTTTGACTGAGGAACCACTGCACGTGGGTCAATCAAATGCACTTCGTGCCATTTGTCACTGTAACGACCGCCAACACGGGCTAGATCAGGACCAGTACGCTTAGAACCCCATTGGAATGGGTGATCCCAAACAGACTCACCAGCAACAGAGTAGTGTCCGTAGCGCTCAGTTTCTGCGCGAAGTGGACGGATCATCTGACTGTGACAGTTATAACAACCTTCACGGATGTAGATATCACGGCCTTCAAGTTCTAGTGCAGTGTAAGGACGTAAGCCTTCAACTGGAACTGTAGTATCTTTTTGGAAAATCAACGGAGTGATTTGAACCAAGCCACCGAAGCTAATAGCAATAACGGTAAAGATACCAAGCAGACCGATGTTCTTTTCAATAAATTCGTGATTAAATTTCATCGTTCTGCTCCTTATGCTTCTGCTTTCTCTAACGAACCTTCAGGCGCTTTAACAGTCTTAATAACGTTATATGCCATTAGGAACATACCGAATAAGAAGAATGCACCACCCAAGAAACGTACGAAGTAGAATGGGTATGAAGCTTCGATACTTTCTACAAAGCTATAAGTTAGAGTACCGTCAGAGTTAACAGCACGCCACATCAGACCTTGCATTACACCAGAAATCCACATAGATACGATGTAAAGAACAGTACCGATAGTCGCTAACCAGAAGTGAACGTTAACAAGGTTATTGCTATACATACGACCTTGGTTAAATAGAACAGGGATCAAGTGGTATAGAGAACCGATTGAAACCATAGCAACCCAACCAAGAGCACCAGAGTGAACGTGACCAACAGTCCAGTCAGTGTAGTGAGATAGAGCGTTTACAGTCTTGATAGACATCATTGGACCTTCGAAGGTAGACATACCGTAGAAAGACAGAGATACAATCAAGAAACGTAAAATTGGGTCAGTACGTAGTTTATGCCATGCACCAGATAGCGTCATGATACCGTTGATCATACCACCCCAAGATGGAGCAAATAGGATCAAAGACATCACCATACCTAAAGACTGAGTCCAGTCAGGTAGGGCAGTGTAGTGCAAGTGGTGAGGACCAGCCCAAATGTATAGTGCGATAAGCGCCCAGAAGTGAACGATAGATAGACGATAAGAATATACTGGACGTTCAGCTTGCTTAGGAACGAAGTAATACATCATACCTAGGAAACCAGCCGTCAGTAGGAAACCTACCGCATTGTGACCGTACCACCATTGAACCATCGCATCTACAGCACCAGCATAAATAGAGTACGACTTCATCGCACTTACTGGAATTGCCATAGAGTTAACAATGTGCAACACGGCTACGGTAATAATGAAAGCACCGAAGAACCAGTTCGCAACATAAATATGTGAAGTGGTTCGTTTAATAATGGTACCAAAGAATACAATCGCATATGCCACCCAGACGATGGTGATTGCGATATCAATTGGCCACTCAAGTTCAGCATATTCTTTACCACTGGTGAAACCAAGAGGCAGAGAGATTGCTGCAGAAAGAATGATTGCTTGCCAACCCCAGAATGTAAACGCTGCTAATTTAGGAGCGAACAAACGAGTTTGACAGGTACGTTGAACTACATAGTAGGACGTAGCAAAAAGGGCTGAAGTACCGAACGCGAAAATCACGGCGTTAGTGTGCAGAGGTCTAAGACGACTGTACGTTAGCCATGGAGTATCGAAGTTCAATGCAGGCCAGATCAACTGAGCTGCAATAAGAACACCGACGGCCATACCAACAATACCCCACAAAACAGTGGTAAGGGCAAATTGGCGGACAACGGTGTAATTGTAATCAGCGCCTGTAGGCTGGGAATGGTTCATCATATTGCTTCCACTGCTTATTACTTTTACTTATAGTTTTAGGTAGAGCAAAGCTATACCTGGTTAAATTAATGCCAAATCGAATGTTTTATATTCAAAAAAACGAAAGGGCATTGCTGCGTAGCTTGCACAACGGTTATAAAGGTTTGCGAAGCAGTGCTATTTTACTAAAGGCACCGTCAAAAAGATACCTATGACTAAGTATCAAAATTGATCTGGATCATATTTGAGACCAGAATGTGAGCGAAAACTCTTAAAGGGCAATTTATTGTGCGCGATATGACAACTTTTAGAATTTTATTAATTTTAATCATAGGGTTAGGGCTAAGCGCCTGCGGTCAAAATGACAAGAAAGACATGGTTAAAAGCAGTGTAGATCCTACTTTATGCAGTTTTTTGGACAATTCGTGCACAAAATTAACCAAAGGTGTTAATTTTACAATAAAAATCACTCCAGAAGGGGTGCCAAGTGAGAAGGAATTATATTTAAGTTTAACTGCCGATAAAACGCTCACTAATATACAGGCAAGAATAGAGGGAAGGGATATGTTTATGGGAATTATCCCAATTAGCTTATCTCAAACAGAATCAGGCACCTATAATAGTGAGTTTATGCTTGGTTCATGTGCCAGTGGTTATATGGTGTGGCGACTATTTATTAACGCTGAACATAAAGGGCAACAAATAAGTACATATTTTGATTTTCTTGCTGATAACCAGCAAAAGTAGATACATTGTTTTATAAAAAGAACAAAACTAACAAAGTTAAAAATTGTGTAACAGCTCACAAAAGCTTAATCGCAGCTGACAAGTAAAATCATCACTTAATGCCGATAATCACCGTTATCGGCAATTCACATAAGAACTCAAATGAACTCACAGCCACCAGTACTTCCTTTATTCGACAAGCCTGAATATATCATTGAGGGCAATCCAACGATTAATCAATACATCACAAATGTCAGTCTTTCCTCAGTAGAAGATGCAAGCTTATTACTAGAACATGCAACGGATTGGCTCTATGAAGAAAGGTACAGTGAGAATAACTACAAAGCCTATAGAAGTGAGATCACCACATTTTTTCACTGGTGTTTCGATGTTGCTAAGCTATCACCAGCTCAGATGACGCGAAAAGATATGGCAAAGTACATTGATTACTGCCAGCAACCACCAATTGATCTGATAGGCTACTTTAACGTTGCGCAGTTCAAAGGAAAGGACACTGAGCAGCGTCTGCCAAACCCCAATTGGCGGCCATTTATTGGCAAAAAGAACAATGGAAAGCCCATACCTTATGTATTAAGTGATAATGCCTTAAAAACAAAAATTGCCATTTTATCGTCGTTTTATAACTATCTGATCACGGAGGAATATTGTGAGCGAAACTTAGCTCAAATATGGCTTAATCACAGCCGGTTTGGTAAGAAAAATAGCTACAAAATGGACTCGTCAGACGAAAAGTTGCCCATTTTTACAGAGCTACAATGGTCTTATGTAATCTCTACAGTACAAAAGCTGGCTGCCGAAAACCCAAATGTTTACCAAAGACACCAATTTTTACTTCAATTACTTTATAGCTGCTATTTACGAATATCTGAAGTTTCAGCACGTGCTGGCTATTCACCAGTAATGGGCCAATTCAAGCAAAACCAACAAACTGGTGTATGGATGTTTTACATACCACAAAGTAAAGGCGGAAAAAAACGCAGTGTAACTGTATCCAAATCTTTATTGTCTGCGCTTGTTAGTTATCGAAAATTTCTTGGGTTAACAGAATTACCAAGCTTTAATGAAAACACACCTTTATTTATTCGACACCGTGCATCAGGGCGTGGACGTGAGCAAGGCATCCTAAATGCTAACTTAGGAATACGCCAAGTCAGAGACGATGTACAAACTATAATTAATTTCGCTGCGGATAATGCACAAACAGATGGTTTTGAATTAGACGCGCAGCAAATGCGAGAACTGAGTGCCCATAATATTCGCCACACAGGAATAAGCCACGACTTAAACTTAAATCAACGACCGTTAGCACACGTACAAGCCGATGCTGGACATGAAAGTATCGACACCACAAGTTTATACATTCACACCGCAGACATCGAACGTGCTCAAAGTGCAGCATCAAAACCCATGGATCATTTAGCCGGTATAAATTGAAAAACCTAAAGTGACGCTATGTGAATATTTCAGTAGTAACTGTGCCACAATCTAGAAGTATGCACGTAGCGCACGATTCAAACACGAGCATTTAGAGTGATTTATCTTCAATTCTTATTCTTAGAATGATTACACACAAATATACGTACAATCTATATTATGTTAAATAGAGTGCCTAAAAATGCGTTTTTGCATTTGACATGTGTGGATTGTCACTCAGATTCAGATTTTCCGGCATGCTCAGAATCCCCTACTTTGTTTGCCATCAAAATTTTTTGTCTGCATTAATAACAGTAAATGCTATTTCAATAAATCGAGTTAATGCTTTCTCAGGTATAAAGTCCTTATAAAGTTTTAGAGGGCTTATCTTTATGACTTTCCACCACTAACTATTGAATTTTAAAGACGGTTTCGAAAGAGGCGATGTTAGCTAAAACATCGCCCTTGAGAAGTTTTACTTATGATTTGCAATAAACCTTTGCATCACGTGGCGTGTAAATGCCAAATGTTACCAAACCAAGTAGACCGTTCACAAAAGTATGTTGCGCTTCAACTTTAATTACCTTATTTACACCACCACACACTTCTGCGGCATCGATAATTTGCTCTTGGCCTAGACCACTAATAAAAAAATGTTGAGAGGCTTGTTGTGTCGGAATCTCACCATTTTTACCATTAATATTGAAGGTTTGAGCTGCACAACCTGATAGGAGCGCAGTACATACTAAAACACTCGCTAACTTAAATTTCATAAATATTCCTTAATTATAATTTTTGCCCTACTAATTAACCTCACACTCCGGGCAGTGAGTATAAGCATAAAAAGATAACAGTGTGATTAAGAGGAATTAGTCCTCATTTTATAAAATGGATCTCATTCAGCCTTATCTTCATAGGTGTATATAAAACAAATAAATCAAATAATTACATTTACCTTATTTCCACTAGAGAAATTAAGCACGCTAACGAACTGGGTATTTGATTGAAATGTGAAATCCAGTCTAGTGATTGATATTTTGCTTGAAGATAGTAGCGCAAAATTCAATTTCTTGATACGACATACTATTTAAGCGAGTGTTTTTCATCCACAAAGCGGATTAGTTCAAAAAATCATTTAGATTTAATGTGATACATATATTCAAATATCGTTTGCTTTGATCTGAAATGATAAGCTGAATTTTAGCCAATATCTGTTCAATAGATCATTTTGGCGATACTCTCACTAATTACCAACTTGTTTTATATCTATTTATAAGAGCAGGCTATTGAATGTGTCATGTGAGCTTATGTGAATATTCGTACTGATAATTTAGAGAGGATTCTAATAATCTTTTGGTACGTTAGCGTCGCACTTCTTACACTCTAACTTATGACCCAAGAACATTTTGCGCCCTTCGGCAGAAACCACCCAAGGTCGATTGATAAATGGTGGCTGATGACGAACATGCTGAAAATGACCACAATTCAATTCGGCTACCCAGTCATTTTCTTCATCTTTATGGTAACCAGTGATTGGTTGTTTCATAAGTCATCTCTTAATAATGAGAATACTTTTAGATCATGATACGAGCCTTTCCAAAAACCATGCGCTCTTAAAATTCCATCACATTTAAAGCAACGCTTTTCTAAAACCACTTCTGAAGCTCGATTTCCTAGCATTACATAAGCTTCAATCTTATTAATGTGCTTTGGGCAATTTTCAGAAAAAATGAATTCAACAAGCTTTCCTATTGCTTCTGTAGCAAAACCTTTCCCCCAAGATCGCTTAGAAAATTCATAACCAATAACAGCTACATGGTTACTTTCTTCAAATCTGTTAATGCCACAACCACCAATGAATCTATTGCTTAACTTATCTCTAATAGCCCATCTAATGCCTTTGCCATTATTGAAACGCTTTGAATCATCTTCTACTAAAGCAATGGCCTCATTTATGTCACTAAATGATAAATCATAAAATTCAGTTACATCTGGATCCGAAAACATCTCGTAAATTGGTTCAACATCTCTAAGAGTTTGTTCATTTAAAATTAAACTTTCAGTTTCTAATATTGGGAGTGAGTTCAAAGTCATAATTTAGTGATTCATAAATAAGAGTTGGAAATAGATGCCCTACTCGATTTTGATAGTTTATTATTCTAATTATAAAAGTGCTTAATTGCTAAACATGACTAACTGTATGTCTTGAGACCATTGTATCTTGTTAACCATTATCTACAAAAGCTTGATGATACTCGACTTTTCCGGCATGAGTATATTTTTTGAAACTTAAAACAAGAAAATACTCAGGCGGAACTCCATCTAATACTAATGAGCTTGAAGCTTTAAAACCAAAGCGTTCATAGTATTCAGGTTCACCAAGCAATACACAACCTTCAGCTCCTTTCTCTATTATGGCTTTTATCCCCTCCTTGATGAGTTTCGAACCAACTCCATAATTTTGATATACAGGGCTAACTGCGACTGGACCGAGCCCATACCAAGAGCATTCATTTCCATTAATTTTCACTTTTGAAAAAGCAATATGCCCTATAATTACTCCTTCGTATACTGCTACAAGTGAAACATCTAATGCTGAATTATCTCGTAACTGCGAGACGATACACTGTTCTTTTTGATTACTATGGGGGTGATGATCAAAAGCTGCTGAGATTACTTTATTAATAGCTTTTGAATCATTTGAATTTTCGGGGCGTACAGATACTTCTAAAATCACAATATTAGCTCGATATTCAAAATGCCGATTAACGCTCAGTTAACCACAAGTGTTTTGCTAGCAGAGGAAAAACAAAAAAGTATTTTACAGCCTTAAATGCCTTTTTAGAGTATTTTTCCATTACCAAATGTATAAATACGTGCAGTAAATATTAATTTTAAAATTTCAGTTGATGCCATGATTTCTTTATTGACAACTTTTAGTGGGCAAAATTTTGGTTGAATCAATCCAAGCAATCATTTTGAAATAAGTGTGAAGTCATATTCTAGAAATAATCCTAGCTCAGAAATCGAACTTCTTTCCCACTGTAATGACTGGCTAACTCCTGTAACTTCAGCTGAATATTTATCACCAAAAATTTTAACTGTTTTATTAAGATCTTCCGCAATGAGTTCGAGTAATTCGTCGCGGTATTTTTCAGGATTTATGATACTCAAAACAAGTTCACCTTGTTTTTCAATTACAGTGCGACCAGATACTTTTGCGTTAGACAAAAAGCTCTCTATATTTCCAATCGTTTTATCAATTTTAGAGCTAGATCTAATTGGTGTTTTGACATATAAATACGCGACAGATGTATCAGGCCTCTCGCCCGAAAATAGATCTAGCTGGAAGTTATTTAGAGTAATTGGATAAATAATTTCGTCACCAATTGCTATATCAATATTTTTCTTTTTATTTGCTGATTTAAGAAGATCTTTTACTGTTCTTGACAGCTCTTCAGAGCGTAAAGTTTTATCACGAGTATCGTTTACTAACTTTACCTTTTGTACCAAATAATCAGCTGGCTTAACTATTGTAATTGCTGGTGAGTCAAAAACATCAATTCTGGAACCGGTAACAACTATTCGTTCAATACTCCAAGAAAAAGCGTTTGTAGAGATAACAGACAAACAGAAAAAAATAATTCCTTTAAATATCATTGATGACTCCTTGCTTGAGGCTCACTACAAAAGTATTTACACAACATAATCTATTGGAATACTTAGGTTTGCTACTTTACTGAACATAGCTCTGAGAGGTGACGTCCATCCTTGTTATTCAATTTTATTGATGATAACGCATAATTTATACGCTTGGTATGACATTCTGATAAGGAGTGTGTTATTCATTCTTTGAACGAATGAGTTTAAAAAATCATTATTTACCAATAGTTCATCCTGACCTCGCTACAATCTAATGATAACACTCAAATAAACACGGCCTGTTGAGTTAAATTACACCCATTCATCCGCTTTCCTAAAATATGGAAGACGTCGTAGAATTAAAGATGCAGTTTTTCTAAATAATTTACATATACAGAGTTCTAAGCCTGCTTCGAAGTGAATTCTCTTTCTGTGTCAGAGTAAAGATTATATCAACCTATACTCTCACTTCTTACGCGCTCTAAACACCCACAAACCATAACCTTTATTACCACAGCCTCTAAAGCCATCAATAAATTTCTACCGTTTGGTGCGCCTAATGAAATCCCTGCGGAATCCCATTGAAATCCTGAATCCGTCAGTGATTCTTGGTACTTATTGCAAAGAATATGTCCAGAACGCGCTCCTTTATAATCTGGATAGCTGTGTTGAGGAATTAAACCTTGTCGAACTTCAACTGGGTAAGCCGTCGACATCCATAAATTCATTTCTCTAGATACTTGCTCGAGTAAGTCATGCTCTTGTATCCAGCTATTGCAATCATCTGGAGTTACCTTAAATGCATTACAAAACAAAGTTTGAAGTAGAGTTAACATATCTTCTCTCACTATTTTTTGAATGCGTTCATAGTTTGGTTTCAATTCACCTTTCACAAACCGCCCAAATTCTAATGCGCTGCCCCATGCAGTTTTGGCTAATGCTTCTAATGCAAAAATCTTATGTTGTAATTGCTCTGGGCAGTCTTTAAACGTTTTTGGAGCTCTTATGTTGAAAGGAAAGCCTTCGTCAAAGGCCTTCGCATCCCCTCTATCTCTTGTGCTATCAATACCGACATTAGGGTAATTTGTAGAATAACCTGACCAGTCTGCTATTGAGCCTAAATTAAAATAACCAAAATAAGGTGCTAAGAAAAAATAGACTCTTTTTGATAACCTATTATGAAAAGACGAACAGACCTCAGGCCCTAATATCCCTTTATTCCATAACGAGCCCAATTCTGTAGCAGAGTTCGTTAAAGCAGTAACGGCCTCTTCTCTGCTTTTACAGTCATAAACATATTTTTCATAACTGTGACCAACTGGTGCGATTAATATCATGCCGTGACACGAAGTATCTCTAGCAAGCAAAAATTGAACGATATTTAGTAGTGACTGGTGATTTAGTATATTGGGGGACTTAAATATCTCATCTGGTGCTGTGGCTTTGCAAAATTGCTCTACTTCTAGTTTCTCTGTAATACCACCTATAAATAAATGAGTCGGTAATGCATCGTAATTACAAGAATCACAGCATCGCCAGAGTATTTTGGCCTTTTCTATGTCAGAAAGACTGAAACTATCAAGTATTTTACTTAACGATGGGATCTTGGCTACACAGTGGAGCTCCAATGCATTTGATTCAATACCAAGCGCTTCTCTCCGCTGATAAAAAAAGTCGATGCGTTCGGCTTCTTTAAAAAAGAGTTGCTTTGACTCAGAGCGCTCATTAATTTTTAAGTAAACCTTTTGCCCAGCTTCATTAAAGCCAATAAATATCGTTCTGCCGAACACAGTTGCTATTGCCGCTCTGTTTAAAAAATCGAGTGCTTCATCAATTAAAATGCTTTTTATGTTGTCACCTTGAAGCTTTGATATATCACGCCTCATTTCCGAAAAATTATCTATTGGTAGGCGCTTGAGAAGTTGAAGAAATATATGAAATGGTCTCGGTTCATCTTCACATAAATCAAAAGGGTGAATGGATTGTACGAACAGTTTTGCTCGTATATGTTCGCAGTCTGATGCGAACATCCAACGCCTAGTTAGAGAGATCACTGATTTTAAAGGTGCATGCTCTATAAAAGCACAAAGCATATAATGGTGAACATATTGGGTTTCTGCTAAGTATTCTTTGATATTTGTTTCTTCACCCCAACTTGAAATCTTAACTTTTTGCTCATCAGAAAACTCATAAGGATACTTTATATCAGGCCTTCGTAATAAAGACAGCATATCTACATGTTCAAGTAATTGGTACTTGGGGTAAAACTGCGAAATATCCCACAAAACAAGCCAGTTCATAAACTGAAAATAGCCATCCTCTGAATTCAAAGCAGAATAAAATCGTATTTTTTCTAAGACATGAACATACGGCATTAACGGAGAATCAGGGCTTTGAACTGTACGATCTAACTCTTTAAGCAAAGAAATTAATAACTCTGTGTGCTTAAGTTCGTATAGAGTATTTATGGCTAAATCAAACCAAATAATATTTGTTTTACGATTTGCTATTTTAACTAAAAAAATACGTACAGCTTCTAAACCATAACGAATTGAGAGCAAATTCAATACATTGATAATATCAGCTTTTATTTTCGGTGGAATAACTCTATCTTCTTCATGAGAAAATAGGATGTTTCTGAATGTATTACAACAATGATCAACCATATCCTCCATACTAATTTTTTTTGAACAATCTAACTCTAACAGGGCTTGTTCAATTGAAGATAGATTAGATAAAACAGGAGTAGGAGCCGGTCTCAGGTCAATGTAACAACCTACACTATATTCCGGCTCAGTAAATGGGTAAAAAGATGGATTAACTTCATAGGCCATAATGAAAAATTAATCACCTGACACATGTTGTTTATTCGTAAATAAATTGTATCAACTCGCTACTTTATACAAGCTGAATGAAATTGGAACATCAATCGTTCAAGTTTGTTCAAGGATATCTTAAAGTGGTTAGCTGTACTCTACTGCCCTGCTTTCCACAATCTTCTCCAAGCGAATGCCAGTAGAATTTTAATGCGTTCTAAACCTTTTGGTACACGGATGTAATTCACTCCCTGATAACCCGAAAGCGATAGTTGGTCTATTTTTTTGCCCATCACTGCTAGTAGCACTTCTTCCATAGGAACACCTGTCGGATCCGAAGTGCGATTCAGTCCATTGAATATGGCTACCGTAGCCAAGACTTCGATCAATCCTTTTTCTCCGAACTCTTTATTTAGTTGCTCATGGAATTGTATTGCTGATTCAGGCTCACGATTAATTTGTTCTGCCACCTCCAATAGTAAGGTACTTTGCGGAATAGCACTTTCAATGGAAGCGTTGTTAAGCAAATTTAAATCGCTTTTTTGTCCCGCTTTTTTAGCGACTATATCCAGAATGGCCGCATGTCCGTTAGCGCAGTAAAAACACTCATTAATCATAGATGTTTTAGTCGCCAGAATTTCCAATTGTGGACGAGATAGTGCTTTGTTTTTCCAGATTTTATCGAAAAAACTGTGGCCTTCCATATACATGGCTTCCACTAAGTCACGGCGTAAACCATTTTCTATCGGTAAGATACTTATTGCACGAGAAACGTTCACTAAATTTTGGTCATCAATCGCTTCTTGGGTCTGTCGAATCCAAGCACCATTATCGCGTAGGTTTTCTGGAAGCTGGCGTGTAGGTTCACCTTCTAGTGGAGTAGGCAAAGGCATAGGGGCTACATCTAAAAATCGGCAGAACAAATCAATTGGGAGAAGCAAAATAGTGATGGCAATCAATTCGGCGTAAACGCCTTCTCCTAAGTTCTCAATAACTTCCATAGCCCATTCGGTATTCAGCTGCCCAGATTCCGTCACAATGCGTTCAATGGTATCAATGGTAAGTGGCGAAAGAACGTCAGTGGTTGGAGTTTGCGCTAACTCGGAAACGGATTTTCGTTTGCGGTCGTATACAGGAAGTGGTCTTGCCTTGCGTATTACTTTAGCAATGGCATGTTTTTCGGTGGCATTCCACCAATAGCCCGGTTGCGCTAAACGATTCCAAATACGGTTAAACATCGTCAGTTTAGCTTCATCGATCGTTAGCGGAAAGAAATCGTTATGGAAGTAACTTTGCTCTTGTAAGGTCATTTTATAAAGCTCGTTATTGTTTTTTTAAGTTTAAACAGGTGTTTTGAATGTCAAAATGATACACCATAAAAAGTGACAACCTGCCTTGTTTTCCATTTTACCGCACGATACTAACGCAAATTTAGGTAGTTTGGCATTCTTGCCTCATTTCTAACTTAAACAAACGTACAGTAGGCATCCTCCTCGCTATAAAATAGAATTGTTCCTAGTAAAAAATTAGCTTGAATTCAATATGATTTGGCATCGCTTTATAATATGACATTAGTTGGGTGATAACACTTTTGAACATTATCCTGATACTAATGGTTTAGTGTAAATGTTTAAAAAATCTTCGATTTTTCGTTTTATGTGCGTAGTGGATAAGGTGTCGAATTCATCTAAAACCCTATATCCCACTGATAATTTACTTATCCTATAAACTTTGTCACGAATAGGTACTCTCATAAAATTTTGCATGGTTCGTCCCTTAAAAGCATTAAATACTGCGGTATCCAATTCTATTCTGATTGCTGCCATTTCTTTATTCCTCAGTTAGTTCAGAAATGTAAATATGTTCTAAACAGAAAATTATTTTTTTAACCACGATTTATAATTGTTCACAAAAAGAAAAGTCAGTAAACAAAAAACTGAAACGTTAATTAACATTAACGAAAGGACAAATTTCAAGGTTCGCTCCTTGGAGCGTTTATAAGCAAATAATCTGACGCTCATTTAGTGACTGCAAACATTGTTCAACCAAATCTGTCACAGAAGCATTCCCAGCATGGAGATGGATTTCAGGAATATTTGGCGCTTGATACTCTGAATCAATACCAGTGAATTGCTTAAGCTCACCTGCCCTCGCTTTCTTATACAAGCCTTTTGGATCACGCTTTTCACATTCATCTAAAGGCGTGTCGACAAATACTTCCAGGAACTCTCCGTCAGGCAACAGTTCTCGCACCAATTGACGTTCCTGCTGATGGGGTGAAATAAAAGCACTGAGCACAATCAAACCAGCATCAGTCATTAGCTTTGCTACTTCACCAACCCGGCGAATATTCTCTTGTCTATCTTCTTTTGAAAAGCTCAGATCTTGGCATAATCCATGCCGAACATTATCGCCATCAAGCAAATAAGTATGATAACCCATTTCCGCCAAGCGAGATTCTAATGTGCCAGCTATTGTTGATTTTCCTGCTCCACTCACCCCCGTAAACCATATTACGCAAGGCTGCTGCTGTTTCTGCTTAGCTCGGAAACTCTTATCAACATGATGGCGGTGCCATACTATATTTTCATTATCTTGTGGCTGAACTGTATTTTGAGAATCAACTGGGGCAGTCATAATAAACTCCGAATTAAGCTGTAATTTTAAGAAGGAAAAAAAGGAAACAGATACGGGATCAGCAATAGCACTACAACCGAATAAACCACCGACAACGGTAAGCCCACTCGAAAGAAATCCCTAAGTTTGTAGTTAGCAACGCTATAAACCAGCAAATTAGTCTGGTAACCATACGGGGATAGAAAGCTTGCACTCGCCCCGAACAACAGTGCCATAATAAAAGGCATGGGATCAGCACCATAACTTAGTGCCAAACTATAGGATATGGGAAAGGCTAATGCCGCCGCCGCATTATTGGTGACCAACTCAGTGAGTATCAAAGTAAGCAGATAAGTCACGATCAAAGCACCATAAATACCCCAACTATCAAACGACATCATCAGCATATTTCCCATACGCTCAGACAAACCACTTGATATCATCAATTGAGCCAAGGTCAACGCAGACCCAACAATCACTACAATATCGATAGGAAACCGTCGGCGAATTTCACTGAAAGAGATAATTCCACTTGCCACTAAAACCAAGAGGTAAACGGCAAGCCCATTAATTAGAGGTAAAATGCCAAATAATGCGGCAGCTATGACTGAGGTAAATCCGGCTAGAACAGCAAAGCTTTTATTACTATCGAGCCTTGCACTAGAGTCCAGACCATTTACTAGAACAAATTCTCGGTTGAGCTGCTGCTTTTTATCCTTAAATGTCTTACCCGGTACCACAACCAGCGTATCACCCGCATGAAGTTCAATATTGCCAAGCCCACCTGCCAATCGTTCATGGCCACGACGTATTGCTACCACAACGGCATCGAATCGCTCCCTGAAATGGACACTTTTTAATGTCTTACCACGAATCCCCGCAGAATGGCTCACTACCAATTCCAACATAGATTGACCATTCAAATGATGCTGGCCAAATAAACGCAGACCTTTAATCTCCTGTAAGCTCGCTACACTTTCAATGTCGCCGCAAAATAACAGGGTGTCGTCGACTTCTAAACGAATATCGGGATTCACTGGCGCTAGGGTTTTGCCATCTCGGATCACTTCTGCCAAAAACAGACGCCGTAATGCACGCAACCCATTCTCAGCAACTGTTTTTCCAGCTAAGGGAGAACCATCTTCAATGTGAGCTTCAAGAAAATAAGGAAGTTCATCTTGATGGTCATCGTCATATACTGGCAAGAGATAGCTCAGTGGTACCAATATCATCAATCCAATCACCAATACAGCCAAACCAATTACCGTTGGGGCAAAAAAGTCGAGACTAGGCAATCCTGCATCTTCGACAAAACTGTTGATAATAAGATTTGTGGATGTTCCGATCAGAGTCAGTGTTCCACCCAAAATGGCCGTATAAGATAGAGGTATTAACAATCTCGAAGGGGCATGTCGCTGATTGCGCTTAATGGCACCAATGAGTGACACAACTACTGCAGTATTATTGGTAAATGAGGATAGAAAGGCCGTGGATAGTCCAAGCTTAGCAACAACACTTGATTGGCCGCCTTGTGAAATTTGACGGCCAACCCAGCTGATCAAGCGAGTTTTCTCCAATGCTATAGAAACAAGGATCAACAAAACCAAAGTTAACAGCGATGAATTAGTAAAGTTACCTGTAAGCTTCGTTAATTCAATCATCCCTGTTTGAAAGCCAACAAACGCAGCAGCTGCGAACAAATAGGCTGGTTTAATCCGCGTAGTCAGCAAACAGGCCACAATCGCGATTAGCATGGCAAGCACCACACCTTGTTCCAAATTCATGAATTTATCCCAATAACTTGCTGAGGTCTTTAGCATCCCAGTGTGGGAAGTGTTTGCGGATCAAAGCATTAAGCTCCATTTCGAACGAGCTGTAGTGAAGGCTATGTTGTGGCTCATGCAATGCTTCTCTAATCATGCCAGTTCCAACGGTCACATTGGTTAGGCGGTCGATCAAGATAAAACCTCCTGTATCTGCACAGTCTCGATACGAATCGACTGCAATTGCCTCATTAAGCACCACCTCACACAAGCCAATACCATTTAGCGGTAACTGCTCAACCGTAAAGGTATTCAAGTTATTAATATCAACCTGATGGCGAATAGCGCCAATAGAACCAATCGCCTTCTTACCCGCGACTTTAATGTCATATTGGCGTCCGATTTCCAAAGGAGCTTCAGCCATCCAAACAATATCAGCCAATAGATGAGTACTTAATGGCACCTCATCATCATGAAGTACCAGCGTATCGCCGCGGCTAATATCAATCTCATCTTGTAACGTCAGTGTTACGGCTTGCCCTGAATAGGTTTGCTCCAAATCACCGTCAAAGGTTACGATACGGCTAACCTTTGAACATTTACCAGAAGGCAGAGCTTTAACGACATCCCCAACTTTTACCGTTCCTGAAGCCACTGTTCCAGCAAAACCACGAAAGTCTAGATTGGGACGGTTAACGTATTGAACTGGAAAACGAAATGCGCCACTGCCTTTTTCCTGCCCAATTTCGATATCTTCTAAAATATCCAGTAATGGCTCACCTCCATACCAAGGGGTGTGTGAACTAGGCTCAACCACGTTGTCGCCTTCTAAGGCCGATAAAGGCACTAAGGTAATGTCGATATCTGAATTCAGTTTCTCGGCAAAAGCTAGATACTCATCACGTATAGCTTCAAAGCGCGTCTGTTCAAAGCCAACCAAATCCATCTTATTTACGGCAACCACAAAATGTCGTATTCCCAACAGACTGGCGATATACGAGTGACGACGAGTTTGATCTAATACGCCTTTTCGAGCATCTATCAAAATCACTGCCACGTCACAGGTTGATGCACCCGTTGCCATATTTCGAGTGTATTGCTCATGCCCCGGCGTGTCGGCAATGATGAATTTGCGTTTTTTAGTTGAGAAATAGCGATAAGCTACGTCAATGGTGATCCCTTGCTCTCGCTCAGCTTGTAGGCCATCGACGAGAAGTGCCAGATCAGGTTTGTCACCAGTAGTTCCAACCTTCTGACTGTCTGCATGGATTGCTGCCAGTTGATCTTCATAAATCTGCTGAGAATCATGAAGTAATCTGCCAATCAGAGTGCTCTTTCCGTCATCTACTGAGCCACAGGTGAGAAATCTAAGCAGGGATTTGTTCTGGTGCTGTTCCAAGTAAGCTTCGATACCCAACTCAACCACTTGTTGTTCAATTACGCTGTTCATTCATCTTTTCCTTAGAAGTAGCCCTGACGTTTTTTTAATTCCATCGACCCTGATTGATCGTGGTCAATTGCCCTGCCTTGGCGCTCACTCGATGTGGCTACCAACATTTCCTCTATAATGCCTTGCAGCGTATTAGCCTCTGACTCAACAGCCCCTGTAAGCGGATAACAACCCAAGGTGCGAAAACGAACACTTTTATGTTCTATTTCCTCTCCCGGCAACAGCTCCATACGTTCATCATCCACCATGATCTGCATTCCATCGCGATTAACAACTGGACGAACTTCGGACAAATAAAGGGGGACAATTTCAATCCCTTCTAGGTAGATATATTGCCAAATATCCAATTCCGTCCAGTTGGATAAAGGAAACACACGAATACTTTCGCCTTTATTGATTTGCCCGTTATAGGTTTTCCATAACTCTGGACGCTGGTTTTTGGGATCCCATGTGTGGTTTTTGTCACGGAAAGAATAGACCCGCTCCTTAGCGCGGGATTTTTCTTCATCACGACGAGCACCGCCAAAAGCTGCATCAAAGCCGTATTTATTCAACGCTTGCTTAAGGCCCTGAGTTTTCATAATGTCAGTGTGTTTAGACGATCCATGGGTAAATGGACTCATTCCCATAGCTAAACCTTCAGGGTTTTTGTGCACCAGTAAATCAAAACCATATTTCTTAGCAGTTCGATCGCGAAATTCGATCATTTCTCGAAACTTCCAGTCAGTATCAACATGAAGCAGAGGGAATGGGATTTTCCCCGGATAAAATGCTTTACGGGCTAGGTGTAACATCACCGACGAATCTTTACCGATGGAATACATCATTACAGGTTTATCAAATTCGGCTGCTACTTCACGGATAATATGAATACTTTCCGCTTCCAACTGTTTTAGGTGGGTTAAACGTTTAGGGTTCATCACTTTCTCCATACTATCCTTTCCAAATTTTCCTTTACAAACTACGCCAGCCTGACAACGGCTGTATGTTGTACTTGTTGTTCCTGCTTTCCGAACCAATGTAATTTTTCTGATAAATTCACAACCTCTCCCACCACAATCAAAGATGGGGAAGCCGCATGTTCAGCTAAATCAGTAAGCTCACTTAACTGACCTTTCAACACTTTCTGATGTTTCTGGGTACCACGCTCAATGATCGCCACAGGCGTTTCAATCGAGCGTCCATGCGATATCAACTGATTTTCAATATGACAGGCTTTCATCAGTCCCATATAAATAACCAAGGTTTGTTTACCACGAGCCAAGGTCGACCAGTCGACTTGATCTCCATCTGGTTTAAGGTGCCCAGTAATAAACATCGTACTCTGCGCATAATCTCGATGAGTTAGAGGGATCCCTGCATAAGCCGTCGCTCCTGCCGCAGCCGTGATCCCAGGAACAACCTGAAATGAGATGCCTGCCTCAAATAAGACTTCGAGCTCCTCACCACCACGGCCAAAAACAAACGGATCACCACCTTTAAGCCGAACAACTCGCTTACCTTGCTGAGCGTAATGCACCAACAAACGGTTGGTTTCCTCCTGAGGCACACTGTGGAATCCGGCTTTTTTTCCGACACTCACTAATTCAGCATCACGACGGACTAATTCCATCACCTCGTCTGAAACTAAGTAGTCATGAAGCACCACATCAGCTTGTTGCATTAGTTGTAATGCTCGCAACGTCAATAACCCAGCATCACCCGGCCCAGCACCAATCAGCGCTACTTGACCTTTCGGTTCAACCTTACGGGACAAAGCTTGCAACTCCTGCTCAGCATCTTTATCTCGACCAGCCGCTACGAACTCAGAAAAGCGCCCATTAAATGCTTGCTCCCAAAAATAACGGCGAGCTGTCAACGTATTGACGACCTTTGTCAGCTTGGTACGGAATCGCCCTGCAATCTCAGCCATTTTTCCTAGGTGCTGTGGCAAAATAGCTTCGAGTTTCTCACGAATTAACCGCGCAAGAACTGGCGCACGACCTGAAGAAGAAATCGCCACAATAATGGGTGAACGATCAACGATAGAGGGAACAATAAAGCTGCAACGTTTAGTATCATCAACCACGTTCACTAAGACCTGACGTTGATTGGCAGATTGATAAACAAGTGCATTAACCGTCTTACTGTCGGTAGCGGCTATGGCCAAAAAGATCCCGTCTAAATGCGCAGGGGAAAATTCTTGAGCTAACAAGGTGATTTCATCAGACTGCAAAGCTTGCTTAAAATCCGAATTAATCTCCGGCGCAACTAGGCGAACATCAGCTCCTGCCTTTAACAGCATACGGGTTTTACGCCATGCAACCTCTCCACCACCGACAACTAGACAAGGTCTACGCTTGAGATCTGCAAAAATTGGTAAATAATCCATTTTAAACTTCCTTATATGCCAGAACCGCCGTATTCACCGTTACCTTCATGCAGTCCGCACTCACGCTTGAGTCCGAAAAAACGAGTGTCTTCTTCTTTCATACCTGGTTCCCACTTGCGGGTCGTATGGGTATCACCAACTGACAGATAACCCTTTTCCCAAAGAGGGTGATAAGGCAGATCATGCGTGTTCAGATATTGATGGATCTTTTTATTACTCCAATCAATCAAAGGTAGGAATTTAAACAGACCATTCTGCACAGCTAAAATAGGCAAGGATGCTCGTGACTCAGCCTGATCACGTCGTAAACCGGAAAACCAAGTCCCAATATTCAGCTCTTCTAACGCCCGTCGCATTGGTTCTACTTTATTAAGGTCGTTATACTGTTTTATCCCGTCTACACCTTGCTCCCAAAGCTTTCCAAATCGCGCTTCCTGCCATGCTGGCGATGATTCCGCGCGATAGACATGCAGGTTCAACGACAATCGGTCGGTCAAAGTGTCGATAAATTGATAGGTTTCTGGAAACAGATATCCGGTATCGGTTAAAATCACCGGAATATTAGACTTTGCCCTAGTTACCATATGAAGCATCACCGCCGACTGGATCCCAAAGCTCGAAGCTAATGCAAACTCACCTTGAAGATTTTTGAGAGCCCAACGAATACGCTCTTCGGCAGAAAGTGCTTCCAGTTCAGTATTGATTTCGGAAAGCTGTATGGTTTGTTCAGCTTTATTTTGTTTTACCAAATCAGCTAAATCTAAATTAGGCATAGAAATCCCTCTTAGAAACCAATACTGGCTCGATAATTTCGGCGCGAATTGTGAAATCACCAAAATCTTCCCCTTGCTGACGCTCAGCAGCCCAACGCCCAACTAATTCATCGATCTCTTCCATGATTTGCGCAACCGTGATGTTTTCTCGATACATCTTAGGTATTCGAGTCCCGCTACGATTACCACCTATGTGAAGGTTATAACGACCCGGAGCTTTACCAACTAAGCCGATTTCCGCCAACATTGCCCGACCACAACCATTAGGGCAGCCAGTAACTCGCAAGATTATGTTTTCATCCTTACCTAAGCCGTTCTTTGCCAAAAGCCCTTCTACATCAGTCACAAACTCAGGCAAAAAACGTTCTGCCTCAGCCATTGCCAATGGACAAGTTGGAAAGGAAACACAAGCCATTGAGTTTTTCCGCTGTTGACTGACACCATCATCGAGCAAACCATGTTCGCGGGCGATATTTTCTATTTGCTGTTTATCTTCAACTGCAACGCCCGCTACAATCAGGTTTTGATTGGCGGTCATTCTAAAATCACCTTTATGGACTTTAGCTATCTCAGCAACACCAGCTTTTAGGGGCTTGTCGGGAAAGTCGAGTAAGCGACCATTTTCGATAAATAGAGTTAGGTGATATTTACCATCAATGCCCTCTACCCAACCGAAACGATCACCACGTCCGGTAAACTCATAAGGACGACTTTCAGCAAACTCAACTCCGGCTCGTTTTTCAACTTCTGCCTTGAATACATCTTTCCCAACACGATCGAGTGTGTATTTGGTTTTGGCATTTTTTCGATTAGAACGATTACCCCAATCACGTTGAGTCGTTACGACTGCTGCTGCAACATCGAGGGTCTTTTCTAGAGATACAAACCCGAAATCATCGGCGCGGCGGGGATAGGTCGACTTGTCACCATGTGTCATGGCCAAACCACCGCCCACTAATACGTTAAAACCTACCAACTTACCTTCTTCAGCAATCGCGACAAAGTTTAAATCATTAGCATGCACATCCACGTCATTTTGCGGAGGGATCACCACGGTTGTTTTGAATTTTCTAGGTAAATAGGTGTTTCCTAGGATCGGCTCATTTTCTGTGGTTTCAAGCTTTTCTCCATCAAGCCAGATCTCGGCATAAGCTCTAGTCTTTGGCAGTAGGTGCTCGCTGATCTTTTTCGCCCACTCATAAGCTTCAAGATGAAGCGTTGACTCTACTGGATTCGACGTGCACAAAACATTTCGATTTACATCCCCTGCAGTAGCGATGGAGTCAATGCCAATTTGATTGAGTGTCTGGTGCATCAGTTTGATGTTGGGCTTCAATACACCGTGAAACTGAAATGTCTGGCGGGTCGTCAGGCGAATACTTCCATATACCGAGTGTTTTTCAGCGAACTTGTCAATCGCCAACCACTGTGTCGGGGTAATAATTCCCCCTGGCATCCTTGCCCGTAGCATGACATTTTGCAGAGGTTCGAGTTTTTGCTTGGCTCTCTCTGCACGGATATCACGATCATCTTGCTGGTACATGCCGTGAAACCGGATCAGCTGAAAGTTATCAGCGTTAAACCCACCCGTCATATGATCTTTCAAATCGTCAACAATCGTGCCACGCAATAAGTTACTTTCACGCTTTAGGCGTTCATTATCTGATAATTTTTGCTCGCTCATTAATATACATCCCTTTGATAACGCTTGTTCTTGCGCAGATCGTTCAGATACTGCTCCGCCTGTTCACGGCTTTGTTCACCTTGCTGTTCTACGACGTTGAGCAGGGCTTCATGGACATCTTTAGCCATTTGATTTGCATCACCACAAACATAAACATGGGCACCATCTTGCAACCACTGCCAGACTTGAGCTGCATGCTCTAATATTCTGTGTTGAACGTAGACCTTTTCTGCTTGATCACGGCTAAATGCCACATCCATCTGGGTTACAACCCCAGACTTGAGGTATTTCTGCCATTCAACCTGATAGAGGAAATCTTCAGTAAAAGTTCTATCACCAAAAAATAACCAGTTCTTACCTTCTGCATTGCGGTTATCCCGCTCTTGAACAAAAGCGCGAAACGGTGCAATACCAGTACCTGGGCCAATCATTATCACAGGTGTATTGTCATCCTCTGGTAACTTGAAATTACTATTAGGCTCAACGAAAACCTTCACTTCATCACCTTCTTCAAGTCGACTCGATAAGTAACTGGATGCCCCACCTTGGCGGAGCTCTCCGTCTTGCTCGTATTCAACAAGCCCAACAGTTAAGTGAACTTCATCATCCACTTCTGCCTGACTTGAAGCTATGGAATATAAGCGTGGGGTTAACCTGCGCAGCAAGCCAATAAGCTGCTCTGCCGTCAGTTTGGTTTCCTTTTCAGTCAGTACATCGATGATCTGATGATTACTGGCATAGCGACGTAGCTGCTCTTTATTTTCCAATAGCTTGGTGAGCGGTTTACTACCGGATAGCTCTGCAAATTTTGTTACCAGTTGTGGATTAGCGGCAGTGATTTCAAATTTACTAATGAGTGCCTGTTTGAGCGAACAACGCTCACCTTCCACCTCAACTACCTCAGAGCCGTCAAGTCCAACACTTGTAATCACTTTATCTGCCAAGGCAGGATCATTGTCATACCAGATACCCAAGGCATCACCTGGCTGGTAGATTAAATCAGAACCTTCGAGATCAATTTCAATATGACGAACATCCTTACCTGAACAACGCCCAGTAATTTTTTGATTGGTCAGCAAGGTAGCTGAAAATGGATTTTGCTTTGAATAGGCCGATACCACAGATTGGGCATGGTTAAGTGGAAGTTGTACCACTTTGGTATCAGTGACTGATAAGGTTTGTTTAACTTTATCCAATGCCATTTGTCGCCACTTGGTTGCTGGAACATCATAGTCAACATCACAATCCAAGCGCGGAAGTATTGCCTCTGCACCCAGTTTAGACAGGTAATTGTCAAAGTCTTTTGCCGTCTGGCAAAAGAATTCATAACTGGAATCACCTAAACCAATCACTGCATATTTCAGATTGGTTAATTTTGGTGCTTTCTTAGACTGCAAAAATTCATGCAGTTCAATAGCATCATCTGGCGCTTCACCCTCACCATGAGTGGACGCAATAATAATGACGTGGCTTTCTTTCGACAGTTTTTTGCCTTTGTAATCTCCAGCGGAAAAGAGTTCTACGGCTACACCTGCTGTACTAGCATCCTCTTTCAGTGCTTCAGCAACGCCTTTAGCATTCCCTGTTTGCGAAGCATAAATAATAGTGAGCTTACCGGCAGGCTGGTTAGACACAGCATACTGTGGTTCTGGCTGTAACTGTCCAGCCGATTGAGTTTGGCTTAACCCCCAGAAGTAGCCACTGATCCATGACATCTGCTGGGGCGTTAGCTCAGCTGCTGTTTGTTGCAACTGATTAAGCTGCTGATCATTGAGTGGACTGGCTAAAGCCGATAATTCCTTAAGTAACATGACACGACGTTCCCTATACAGTACGACGTGCTAGATTATCGACTTAAATAAATAATCAAAAATAATAGATAAATATATTTTATAACCTTTAGGTATGGTTAAATATCCAGCCAAGTAAGATTAATCTCATTTGATATTTTGGTTTTTTTAAAATGACAATATCTGAAGGTTTTAAGACTGGATATTGTTTCCTAGATAAAAAAGCCACGTAAAACGTGGCTTGCGTACTTGCGCGTTGTAATAATGATTTAGAGCTCATTTTTACACTAATAGGCTTGTGACTGTAACATAGTCTAAGACTTTTGTTTTTTGTCATTACATCTTATTAATTAAAAGCTTCCACTCACCTTCTATCTATTCAATATCACAAGAAAATCTAACATCAAAATATTTGATTCCATAAAGACATGATGGCTTCAGGATTTACTATTCTATGTATTCATTAATTAATCTGCATACGCTTAGCAAGGTTAAGTGTAACATTTTGACCACAAAAATATTCATATCAATCACCAGCTAGTGCTTTCACATTAAGAACTTGATGCTCTTAAATTATTGCCCATAAATTAGATATTTTGGCCACACCATTTCAGCCTCGGTATGAAACTTGAAGCTTGTGACAATCTCTTTATTTTTGTTATTTCGGTAAGTAAAAAACTTAGAATATAGTATTCCTTTTTTGTAGTTAATAGTGACAAGGTACACACTAGATTTAGAGCTGATTTTATTGCTTTTGACAATTTCAAAACCTTGATACTTTCCGTAATAATCTTCAATTTGACGGAACCTATTCGCTTGCGATAAAGCGTCTAAGTTATTTTCCATTGCTCCGCCTTTTACCCAAGACTGAATAGCACTTCTAGGACCGTCAGATGAATAGGCTTTAAAACCTGCTGCAAGGGAATTCGGTATCGGACTGGCTTGAATAGAAAAGGCTGATGCAAAGAGAATAGTGCCGATAGTTAACTTTTTCATTGATACTCCATGTATATAATAAGTTATTGTGTGTAGATTTTTAATTTGAGTGAAAGCGCATAAAACATTACAGCCCAAATAAAGCTTGTGATAACGAAAAGAATTACGAGGATTGAAAATGGTAAATCAAGAAATCCCCCTCCTCCAAACAACCAGGAAATGGCAATTAATGGAAACAATATAATAGTTCCGACCATAGGTGAGATTTGAAGACCAATAAATATCCCTAAGAAAGTAAAAATAATACCCATGATTAGGCAAATAAAATAACGAAACCTCATTTACGACTCCATAACTAATGACAAAGGAGCCAATGTATGGTTTTCCATAGCAGCACTGAACTTCCCATTAGTTTTGCCACAATATTAACTCACAAGGAGAATACAGCCTACCATTTCTGCTCCAAAAAAGTCGCCAATGATTCCTGCAGTAGCTTTTCCCCTTAGTCTAAGTGCTTACAAGGTGTAGAACACAAACCTATACCTTTAAAATTTATTTCAGATATTTGTAATTTCATGCACACTTTCTTACTGCTGAATTAATTTTAATTCACTGTTATTGCTAAACACTGACATGTTTACAAAACTTAAGCTATTGAATTAATTTTAAAGTATTAACGTGAGTAAACTATGGCAGTTGGCGGCTCAAACTTAACAGTAGAACACTCTTTTTGGACTAAAGAGAATGAAAAGGAGTTGTACAATAACGGTGTTGTTACAGTTAGTTGTAAATCGAGTGACGGTGTGAAGCACAAGTTTAAAGTAACTGGTAATCCGCTTGACGGCAAAGGTATACGTGTTGTAGAAATATTTGGCATCTGGGTAACAGCAAAAGCAGTGCCAACTGAAGTCTGTTCTGTTGCTTTACAACAGATATTAGTAAAAAGCGACACTCAAGAATTATCTTGGTTGAAAAACCAAACTCTGGCTGCTCAAAATGAACAATTTTGGACAATAGTCACCGATGCTTCCGCCAAACAAGCCGCCATGATTATGCGTGAATTCCTTTATTTCCGTGATCAGCTAGAACCATCGACTCAGCAAGAGACTTGTGAAGAGTTTCCCACTCAACAAGATACGATTGAAGATGACAGTTTTACTTTTGAGGGAATGGTTAAACTTGACGTTTTCAATCAACCTGAAGATGTTGAGCAAATAGAAGATACAACTAAGTCAGCGCGTGATGATGTTGATCAAACTGAAGTTACCGCTAATCCAGAGCATGAGGATGTTGTTCAAGCTGAAGTTACCACTAAGCAAGACGATGCAGAAATAGATCAAGTAGACGTCGTCATGGCCCCTGAAGCTGACTTTATCTTTTCAGATTCAAAAATGGTTTCACTCGCTTTAAATGATCCTCAAAAATTAGTTTTTTTGGTACGAACATTACCAACTCACAAGCAACAGCCATACTTTGAGAGAATTAGTCCTCTAATCTCCTCAGCAGACTTCATTACAAGTTTTATCAACTTAAAAGCTGAATGTCAGCTAAATCATTTACTTGATATTCTCGGCCCTGCAGGCATTACTCGCATCATAAATGACGGGACAATAACGACATTACTTCAACATAAACACCTAAAAGCCGAAAGCATAGTATCGCTCTTAATTAAAATGCCTCATGATTCATCATCAGAGGTGGTAAGAGCCTGTTTTAAAGTGATGGTTTTACGACAGGCTTCAACTGAAGTTATTAAATCGGCTTGCAAAAGATTACCACCTTTGGTTTGGGAAATGTTAAAGAAAGATAGCAAGCTAGATTCATATTTACTTCAACTGATTGAATCAGATATTCTGAAGGCTTGCGTGCTGATATCGGTGCTGAACGAGCACATCCCTGGCGTAGTGAGTATTACAGTAGTCATTCATATGTTGAAACAAAATGATGCTTTAATTTGTGAACCTGAGTTGTCTAGAGAGGAAAGAATAAGAAAAACATGGGCAGAATATATACTACCACCAGTGCAAAAAGCTATTAATTCAAGGCGTGAGCAAGCCAAAGATGAATGGAAACAATGTCTAAGTTATTTACTAATAAATGAATCAAGAACTCAAGGAACATACTGTTTAAGATGGATGCCTCGTGCTACTCATCTCTGTATTGGTTTGTCTGATAACGCCTCTGAGCTAGAGAGAGTTCGCCATTTTGGCGTAAAAATTCCCTCTATTTTGAAAACGTTGTCAGAAGTCACACCACAATTATCAGCTAAGCATCCATCGGAAATTGAAGAGCTGGTGAAACTTGTAGTCGATGATATCGCAGACAGAGACACCAGAAGGATGAGTAACTTGACGCTATCCATCTTACTTGAATATTCCAGTGGGCAAGTAAAACAGCAAATCATAAACACGTTATATAAATACGTTCTTTCACATCCAACCATGTATGATTATATAAAAGCAAATGTTCTCGATTTCGCGGCCTTGCGAGGAGTAATAACTTTTAATGTAGAGTTACAAGCTGATATAGAGCAGGTGAAAAGTGATGACTTTCGTTTATTGCTAGCTATTTATAGTTGCTTGCAACTCGAACAAAAACCATCAGCAGGTTTTTTGATTGCCCAGCGATTATTAGTATTTAGCGACCGAGATTTCGATAAAGCAATCCCAGAAGATGAACAAAGAGCTAAAAGATACGATGAAGACAATTCGGTTTTTACTGATGCACTTTATGACATGGAAGGAAGTCTGGCTGGTCTATTAGCATCTCCTGAATCTAAGCAGAAACGATTTTCTTTAGCGGTGAAACGAGTTTTTACTGAAAGTCGTAAACCAAGCCCTACACGAATCGTAAGTGCTCTGCAATTAGCTCTTAACAATTCTGCACCGGAACAGCATCAGCGGTTAATTAAAAATGCAGTAGAGTTAATTGAGCATGTTCAATCACTACAAACTGACGGCAAAGATTTAATGCTCGAGTGTTTCATTCTAATGCCCACTGACGCCAAAGCTATTTTGATATCGACGAATAAAAGCATTACTAATGTTATTTCAAGTAGGAAACTTCAATTGCTACGTTCAATACCTGTTGATGAGGCTATATCTGTATTTAAGCAATCAGAAACATCTGAAAGCGCAAAAAGGATATTGGGTCTATTCACGCAACGACTAGCAAGCGAATTTCAAGATGATGCTGCTGGAAACTCTGAACGACTAGCAAATATTAAAGCACAAGCAACCGCTATTATTACAATGTTACCTGATATGTTAACTGGCTGGGATTTAAACTATTTAGCGCAAATCTTAGGTGATGACTTTGCAAAAGCCTGTGTGCAAGTGCCATGGACAACCATAGAGCAACTTTATCCCTACCAACCCAGTAAAGCTAAAGAATTGCTTATTAAACATGTAAATAATGAATTTTTATTTGAATATTTTTCTTCAGAAGAGCCTCTATATAAAGCAGAACTGGCTAAAGCCCTTTCGTTAGAGCAAAAACAGGAATACTTGGCTTACTTAAAGGAAAATAAATCAGAATTCAAAGCCTTACAGATGGTAATGGCACTAGAAACGCAAGTTAGAGCACAATTCATAATGGACAGTTTTGGTGAAGACGCTGACGACTTGCAACAAACAATAATTGCTCGTGCGACACGGACAACTGGGGCCAAACAACTCAATCTACAGCAATTAACAAACTTAGCCAGCATGCTTAATCAGCACTATAGAGCGAATTTATTAAGCCAATTACCGGCTGATACTGCAGCTAAGATTAGTGAAGAACTAGGGAAATACGAATCACAAGTCTAACTAAGCAAGCTTCTTATGCAATCCATGCGCTACTGGTGATTTAGGTCGATTTCTTAACTTTTTATAGAGCTCTGGTTTATCGCTTACAAAATTATCCACTGAAACTTTCGAATTCAACAGGATAGAAATATAAGGTGTTTGTAAATGTTTCCCCTGATTCTTTATCACCAAATGTCAAAAATAATTTATATTTATCCATAGGACACCCAACAAACTCGGTAGTTTGAATCTCTAAATACAGCCTTGAATCATCAAGTCTCATTTTCTTATAATTATTTTCTTTCCAAAAAGCCTGTAGCTCATGCTGCGTATATTTACTTTTTTTAATTGAAATTGCAGAAATATCCTGCTTAGTAGAGTAAATGACCTTATTTGTTTCTGCTATTTTAACTTGAGAGATAGGAACTCTTTTTGTTGATGTTTCAAAAAAAGAACTTGATACATCAATAGTTAGCCCTGACTGCGACCACAACATCACATAGAAAACACTATTATCTTTAGGGCAATATTCTCGATTATGTGTAAGTGATATCCAAGAGCTAGGTAGAATTCGTATAGATATATCATGGTTAATATCAATTAGAGAGTTTATCTCCCATTGACTTGAAAAACCAATTTGACGATATTCACCTTTTGTGAGGCCAGAAGCGGTTACAATTGTCTCATTGTAACTAGTCGAACATCCACTAAGAATAGTTCCGAGACAAATACTAAATAAGCTGATCTTTTTTGATGAAATCATGCAAATACCTAAAAGAGCCGTTTAGTTCCTAAAAAATAAAATATCCCATAGATACAGCAAATGATTGAACTCACCATCCAAAATGTAATCGAGTTATGATGAATATTTGGGCTAGTAGTCACGAATGGCAATATCAAACCTGCGATTCCACGAACTAAATAAACAGTCGTAATTAAAACGAGACATGTTTTGAGGAGAGGCAGTTTAATAATTACCCCTACACCAGAAAAAGCGTAAAGCCCCCAAACACCAAGAATTGCCGAGATAATAAGCGTTGCAATTGTTGGATAAGGATCCCCAGCTGCAGCCATTTGAGCCATTTTTTCGCCAGCACCAAAAAAACGATACCAATCAGGCCCACCGAAAATACAACTGATATGTAAAAGCGCAGCTATAATACTTAGCCAGCCCGCAATAACAAGTAAATTATTCCTTTGCATTGAATTCCCTAAACCCCATCTGATTTTATCCCGCGGAAGCTTTATTTACTTTCCCGATAAAAATAACCGTTCTTCAAATAATAGATAACCTGCTTGATCACCTTTTTGTTTTTCATCATGAATGGATGAGTAACAGGCATTGAAATATGATCATTCATCCCTTTAAGTTTTGTACGTTCAACAGTGACTTTCCCATCATCTTTACCCGGCAGAAATTTGGAAAGAATAAGATTGATACTTCGAGTTCCAGCTATAACACCAACATCGAACTCAGCAGCTCCAATGCTGTTAGGAACCGACATTTTTCCGGTACCTAACTGTAGACCAGCAGGTCCTCCTATTTGTTTAAAGCCAGGGACATTTTTATAGGTATCCACCACTTCACTTCCTTGATTTGGTGGACCTAGCATAACCACTCGACCCAGATTATCTATTTTGTGATCTGCTAGGTAAGTTCGAACGACAATGCCCCCCATTGAATGAGTGACAAAATTTATTTTTGCTCCTTTGGGGCATTGCTCTATGGCCGAAGGAACGACGTTTAATGAAAGCGTTTCTATAGGAAAATTTCTAGAATCGTAGTCAAAGTTGACAGTTACAAAACCTTCTTTAACTAATGCCTCATCAAGTTTCCTCATATCACGCTCCGACTTTGCTAATCCGTGTAAAAGGATCACACAACTATTGGCAAACGAAAAAGTAGAAAATAACAGTAAAAATATAGCAAGTGGAATCTTTTTCATATTAACGACTTATATCCATTTAAGTTTCAATTCTTAGTATCTGACAAATACTTTCGATAAACTATCTCGAAGTAAGCTACTGGGCAAGCAGCATAAGATATTGAACTATTCTGAGCAGTAAGAACACTAATCCCAAAATTAATTATTGAGTGCCCTACAGGAGTATGAGTTCATTTCACGGTAGTCTTGAACGATTTCTTCACCTTGAGCAATATCCTTTAAAGCGATAAGGTACGCATTATCTTTCCATGTAATGTTGGATTGAGTCGCATGATTACAAAATCGGATATTGTCATGAGATAAATGCCAATACCCTTTTACTTCATTAAAGAAGCCATAGTGTTCAATAAAGAACTGCTCATTTTTATCTAATTTAGTAAATTGTTCCTTGCTTATATGCAAATCCAACTCCGGAACCTCTGTGTATATGACCTCCCCCTTTTGGATCGATTGTTCTGCAAATAAGCCAATCCCGTGAATTGAGCTTGGAGCGATAGAAACCTTCACATTAAACATCCTATGCCTCTTTTACTTTATTACGATGAATTGGTATTAAAGCCTACCATTTCGTAACAAACTTAAGCTGAACACCATATAGTTTAATGGTTACCAATGTATGCCCTCAAACTCTTATTATTCAAAGTAACCTTTGCTATTAAGGAGATCTATCACATCACCATGACCGGTTAAAAAGCATGATAGCCTGATAACACTTCCAGATTTAAACTTTAAGGTGTACCAATTAGCATGAGAGTTCAATTTTACACTTTCTAATTGGCACCATGTTTCCATCTTTCGCCCCGTCCAAGGTGTTGTAAAATGAATGCCAATTTCATCGAACTTTCCATGAACCTTAAAATACTCAACAAAGCAATAAATTGCGATAACAGAAAATTTTATTATTAAACATGTAATTGCTAAAAACTCTATAGGATTGTCCCAAACGTCAGCGTTATAAAAAAAAGCAGCAATCAGCACTCCTGTTAAAGCCATACTTAGAAAACTCGAAGATGCAATGAAGGCTCCAAACTTCAACTCGCCTTTGACTTTCGACTTTCTAAGCTTTTTTGATGTGTAGACATTTAATATGGCGATTAAGACACCGCCAATCAGACCAGAAATAATAGCCGAGTTCATAAAAGATCCTTGAGCGTAACTGAGCAATTTTTTTATCTTCGACCAAGAATTCTCAGTATTCGTAGGAAGAGGTTAATAATATCCATATAAAGAGCGGCTGCACTATCAATGGCATTATCAACTGTTTTTGGAATAGCGTTCGCCCTCGCCCAGTCATAACCTATGTAGCCACAAAATATAAGTGCAACTATCCAGTCCATGATCCCGTAGTGTTTTTTGAATATAAAAATTTGAATAAGCTCAACGATGATGACACACAGTAACGCTATGGTTAGTCCACCAGCTATTTTATTGAAAAAGGCTGGATACATTGTGCCTAGTAGCATCATCACAAACGTGACCATACCAGTCATTTTTATTGCTTCTAATACCAAATCAGGATCGTATTGGCTAACAACCAAATTTATGATCAAGCCGAAAGGAACGACAACAAAGTTATAGCCAATAAAGCTTACAATTGGCTTATCGGAAGAGTTAAATAGGTATATTCCGAAAAAACATGAGGCAAAATATCCAATAAAAAATATGATCGGGTCAATACTTCTTATCGAATCCACTGGTATATGGGCAACCATAAACCAATTCACAGCAAATCCCCACAGCAAGGTTAATCCTATTATCAGGTTATAGGCTGAATTACCGATGATTTTATCTGTGGTTTCTCTTCTATCAAAAACGCTGTCCATAACAATATCCTTATCTATTAATTCTCGAAGTTTTCGCAGTTTTTTACTCTCTATGTTCCTACTCTCCTCCGCCTCCTCCATCGCCACAGCCAGCATCTGAGAAGAAACCGCCCTCTCCTCCCATGCCTTGGCGATTTTTCGCATAAAACAACAGAGACTCAAAATTGAACCTTGGCCAATTTCCAAAGCAAGATTTTGATATATCTTTTCTCAAGGCTTGATAATCAGAGTTCAGATTCAACTTTTCAAAATCTGACTTAGTACAGAACATCGCGTACGCGTAATCTAAGTTATGTTCGTATTTAAACTCTTTATTGAACACATCTTTTACTTGCTTTGGCGTATAGAAGGTTTGCTTGTCAAATTCATCAACTAAAGCAATAGGTATGGTTCTAGCTATCTTGGGGATAGAGTTTTTCTTAAATAGATTTGCAAACATATAGTTCCGTTATTTTGCTTTAGTGGTTATGAACTAATCCAGTTCGTTACGCAGCACCTCTGATTATGTCTAATTTGTTAGCTGGAGCATTAGGAGACATAAAATCTGGAATTGTATTTTTTGTTCTTCTGGGACGAGACAAAAACTCTACTGGCCATTCTGCAATACGTTGCTTTTTTTACATGCACGTATTTCTCATGTTCGGGCTCGTCTATGTACTCATTTTGAAGAATTAAGGCTAATGGAACTTGTGCGCCTTGAGTTGACAGATAGAACTTTTCTGCACTCTCAAACGACTCAAAAGAATAGTAATAATCATATCCCTCGACTAAATCACTTGCTCCATCACTAAGGTAACACCAAACACGATATTCAAGAACTTCATCCCAAACATAACCTCCTCCAGCAAAAGCCGCAGCTTCATAACTACCGACAAGTTCTATATCTTTGACTTCTGGATACATATCTAATATCTACCTGTTCTACGAAATTATTCATAGCCTAATTCTTTATATGTTTTTTTGTCATGCTCAGGGTAATCTGTATGGTATTCTCCCCAATCACGAAATTTATAGTATTTTGTCATTGCTTCGAAGTGACTATTTGCCTTACACGTCCAGACAAGCTTGGAGCCGGGTTCCAACAAATCTCTAGCATCATCGCCATGCTCGCCACTTAAACAAAATGTATCTAAGCCATCTGGTTCAACCCACAGCTCATGCCTCATAATTTATAGGCCTCAGTTTATTTATTTGTCAGGTACTTAATGCAAAAATGCATTTCTCTCTTATCAACCAAACCTCTTCAAAACCCTTTTTAGGAAAGTGTTTTTTAATGAATGTCTTATGGATTTCTTTTTTTCGGTGACCAACTTCGTCGGGCTGTATTTCTGTTTCCTGAAAAAAGGTATTTATAGGCTCTTCTGCTTCACAGTTAGCGCGGGTAAAATCAAAACGTTCACCTTGAAATGTTAGATAACAATGAGCTTCTGGTATGTATTCAAAATCAGTATTTTGCAGAACACTACCTACACCTAGTGTATTGGACTCCCTCATCGGGTATATACCAACTGTCAGTTGAATATCGAGGTTTAATTCGTCAGCAAGTGACTTCAATAGCGCATGCTTTGTACTGCAAGTACCTCTATTTTCAATAAGAACGAGACTCCAGTCATCACTTTTAGTCGTTCGTCCATAAGGAATGTTGCTGACGTATTCACAAGACTTGTGAAAAGAATTACAACCAAGTTCAATAAATGCTTTTTCTAGCTTTGTATTATTTGAAAGCTTCTTATCAGGTAATATGGCGCTCATAGTTTACTCTATACGTTTGGTAACATCTTTTTGAAAAACTTACCACATGACTATGTTATTTAAACTTGCCAAAAACCACTTTGAATAGTGCCAAACAGCACAATCGCACATTTACCTCGTTCAGGAATATCCATTGGAGGAACCATGACATCTGCACCTAATTTTTCCGCTTCACTGACAGCCAATTCAATATCGTCAGTAAGATAATAAGGACGAGTTGTGGGTTCTTCAGCATCGTGCATTGGTGCTCGAATACCTAGTAGGCTACCATTCGAAAGAGTAGCTGTTCTAGCATTTCCCAATTCAGGTATAACGTCACTAAATAAGATGTTTAAAGATTTTGAATACAACGAACAAACCTGCTCAGCGTCAGAAGTTACTACTTCTAAATAGTGGATTTTCGTACTTTCTTTCATTAGATGTACCTATAATGTAAGTTGATTTAGTCACGCAAAGCCAAATTAACGGATATATAGGGTGCTTAGCTAACCCATTGCAAAACAATGACGAAGTTAAATATTATGCGTCACTCCAAAAATTCTCTTTCCAATCCTGCTCCTTTGAGTAATTGAATATCTGCAGAGTTGCTTACGAATTATTAGGGTATCAGACATACCTAGCTGCCCTGTAGAGCTTCTTGCTGCTCCTCGACTTTATATAGCGCTTGCAAGATCACACTGGATAAAGTCGAAGGCACGATACAGAAGCCAAGAATAAACCACCTCCTATATAAACGAATATCTCTTTTTTGAAAGGGGGAACTTTGTTCATTTACGAATATTTTACTTGCCCCCCATAAATCACCGCTCCCATGCCACGATTTGATACCGTTTTTAAGGCAATAAACCAAGTCACTGAATTGTTCGGAAGTAAGTCGTATCTCGTACCAAGTTTTTTGGTATGTAATCAGAAAGTTATATGTGACAGATAGCTTAAGTTCAAAGCCATTTTCATCATAATTAAAAATGGTTAAGTGTACTCCTGCATCTTTAACATCTACTAGGGGAGCTTTTTGTTTATTGGCCAAAAGTACAGGCTTTCTCAATTGTATTTCATCTTTAATCCTTTTCAGCCTCTCAGGATACTTACTTGAATCTATATTGGCTTCAACATCATATAGTTCTTCTAGGCTATATTTACTGTAATTTGGTTCCATTACTACAGGATTCCTAAGTGATTTAGCAGTACATTTAATTGAGTTGAAATAACTTCTAGATACGCAGTTTTCACGTTAGGATTTCGATACTATCTTAAAATCAGACCAGCAGCATTACATTTTGCTAACAATTACTGATTAACGCAATCACAAATCAACATCTAATTTGCGGAACGGCTTTCCAGCTGGTGGTATATTGAGGTGATAAAAAGTTTCGACGCATTCCCCACTTTACTTGTGTACCTTGCGCAGAAACAAAAACCGTATCTCGGCCATAGCGTTGATTAAGGCTATCCATCACTCCCATCAATTCAGGTTTATCCATAGGCTTATTAAATAAATCTAATTGCTGATGTTTCACGTCGAGAAGATCAAGTAAACCTATACCCACTTTGTAATAGCGAACGTCATTTTCAAAAATCTGTCCAATAACCTGTGATATAGCAGTACAAATTTCCATAGTGCAGTTTGTAGGCCTTGGAAAACTCAATAAACGTTTGAAGAATCGTGGCTGTTTATCATGTGGCGAACTATGGGCAAACACTAATACTTGAGTACAACCCGCCCCCTGTTTACGTGCTTTAGCCGTTGCAATACCAACATGTTTGCAAAGCGCTTGCTGCAATTCAGTCTTAGTAGTAATTCGATTACCCATGCTTCGAGTAGAAAAGATTTGTCTATTCTCTGCTTTTACATCATCCCAGTGTTTACAAACAATGCCATTAAGCTCGTTAATGGTACGCTCAACTTCAACGCTAAATTGTTTTCGGGCCAACTTTGCTGGCATATTGGCAAGATCGTAAGCGGTATTAATACCTAAAATCCTGAGTTTTACAGATAGCTTTCGCCCTATTCCCCAGATATCCTCAATATCCGTAACTTGTAATAGTGTCTTTATTTTACTTATAGAGTCTAAAACGCATACACCTTTGTACTCTCGGTGTTTTTTAGCGGTGTTATTAGCCAGTTTGGCAAGGGTCAATGTTGACGCGATTCCCACACATACTGGTAAGCGAGTTTCTTTCCAAACCGTTCTTCTGATTTGTTGCCCATGCAAAGCCAAATTAGGGATAGCTTTTAAGCTATTTTTAAAAGATAAGAAAGTTTCGTCGATTGAGTAAATGTGCTGTTCAGGTGCAAACCGGCCTATGGTTTGCATCAGTTTGGCAGATAAATCTGAATACAACTCGTAATTTGAGGAGCAAACAATAATGCCTTTTTGTTCGCAAAGGTGACGAGCTTGAAAATACGGGATAAATTTTTTAATGCCAGCTTCTTTTGCAAGGCGATTTGCCGCAACGATACAACCATCGTTATTACTTAATACAATAATTGGTTTTCGTCGCCAATCGGGTCGGAATACCGTTTCGGCAGAACAATAAAAGCTATTAGCATCTACAAGTGCAAACATGGAGCATTATCCCAGCAATGTACTAACACGATGACAGCGAATAGAGCGAATGATCACTCCTTCAATAGAAAAATCATCGTATTCATTGATCCTAACGGCTTGATATTGCTCATTGGCAGAAAGCAGTTGCTTACGGTTGGCATCATAGATTTTACAAACAAACTCTCCATTAAGGTTGGCAACCACAATATCCATATGACGACGATTTACATGCCTATCTACAATCAAAATATCATTATCGAATATTCCAACACCTTGCATGCTATCGCCACTAGCACGACCGATAAAAGTCGCACTAGGATGTTCGATTAAAAGCTCATCCAAACTTAATGCTAGCTGTGAATATTCAGCCGCTGGCGATTCAAAACCTGTTATTCCTGCTTGCGCAAATATGGGAATTATCTTCATATCTCGACAAACTGTTTATTTATACAGTATATTTTAGCAATGATATTCAGATAAGGTAAAGTCCAAGTTTGTCTAGATGTTCTCATTCACAGTAACTCATTGAAACGGTATTCTTTTTCAACTTTAACGATTCGAGTTGTGTATGCTGAATACCATTTATCCTTACCGAGTTTCTGGGCTTGAAGATGTGCGGGGTTACTTTTCCAGTTTTTTATCGCTTCTAAGCTTTCCCAATACGATACTGTTATGCCAATAGACTCACGAGCAGACTCAACGCCTAAAAAACCCGGTTGAATCGCGGCTAGTGCCATCATTTCATTCGCCATCTCACCATAGCCATCTTCAATGTTTGTTCGCAATGAAGTAAAAATGACCGCATAGTAAGGTGGCTTAGGAGTATTAGAAATTAAGCTCACAATATCATTCTCATTTTGCTTCTAGAATATAGCTCCGCAAAGGAGGCGAAATACGACCTGTTTTGATCGCTTGAACCATATGTCCAATAACTGGGCTGAAATCACCTTGCTTATTATCAAGAAAATAACTGTGCCCTTTCAGGTCAAACTTATTATTAAAGTCATCACAATCGACTTCATAAACATTTTTTGGCAACTCACTTAGGTCATTAGAGCCTGTCATTCCCATTCGGCGAGATAATGTTTTATGCCGTAAATTGGCTAACTTAGAGGCTGGCATAGCCAAGTCATCATTAGCAAAATAGACAACAAGGTTACGAGCAGCATCACTCAAATAGTGACCAGGCTTATCGGCTTCAAGTATTTGGTTATCAACATCAGCCGCCACCATAAAAATATTTCGAAATAATAAGGGCATATTGTTCGAATTATATTTTGATGCCCAGTCTGCAATGGCATTCACTAAAACACGGTTTCCCATTGAATGTGCCAGTATATTCATACGCTTAAAGCATGGTTGCTTTTGCTGCTCAGCTTCACGGCGCCATTGCTCAAATTTGCCTAACAATCGAGAAAAAGCGGGACCACTGGCATCGGCAGCATCTTGATCATCCCAATAGTCGTTAATGAAGGCTAATGCAGAATCATCATCACATGGCCAAATAATTGGGATAACTTCCACCAGCTCTGATGATTGTTGATTGATTAAATTTTGCAGCTTATCTGCACTATCGAAAACATCAGGCTCCATATTGTTGTTAAAACCATGAATGTAAAACAAAAGCTGAGTTTGAGAAGGTAAAGACTTTAAATATTGAAAAAAGTCATGGTGTAAGATCTCTGTATATTCATCTTTATCATGACGCTGGCAAAAATATAAGTATTGCGAAACTGCCGTGTTTTGATAATTGAAACTAATACGCCGTCCTTTACGAGAACGAGCGGATTGCTCAGGAGTTCGGTTAGTAATAAAAAACATATCCATATCCTTTTTCTTATTTATAGCTAGTGCGCGCCCTAATCCTATGTTGAGATTGAGAACATGGTCAACTTTTTTACCATTAGCTAAAATCAAACCTGTTTTATATTGATAATGATTCGCATTGTTTATATCATCCGTGTGTAGATATAAAATAAAGCTAAAAGAGATTGATGAAATGTATGTTTGCGTTTGTCATGGCATAACAGAAAAAGATATACAGCAAGCGATTGATGATGGTGCAACGCATATTAAAGATTTGCGTGAAACTCACGAACTAGGCTCTGAGTGCGGTAAATGTATCTACCTGGCGGCAAGAATGGTACGAGATGGCGCAAAAGATCTTAATTATGATCTCGCCAAAGCGGTATAGTCTTCAATCTTTTATCCTGAACATCAATAAGACTTAGCTTATCAAACCGACAAGATTCCAACTCACTTAAAAGTTCGACTCCTCCCCTGCCTAAAAATAAAACCTCTATCCCACCCTCTAAATCAAAAATATTCACAACAAAGTTGAAGCTAAAACAAACAGCAATCAATTTTATTTGTATAACGGTTTATATCTTTTGGTTATAACTCAACAAATATTGATTATATCCATTGGTTCTTGGCGTGGAATCTAAAAACGCCTTATAACAGTTATGAGTGGCACAGTCCTATCAAACATTTTGAACCAAGGTTGTCATTATGAAAACTGATCGCGGCATTATAAAAACTCTGAATAAAATACTGACCATAGAGCTGACCTCTATAAACCAATACTTTCTTCATGCTCGAATGTATAAAAACTGGGGTTTAGAAGAATTGAATCAAAAAGCCTACTCCAAATCGATAGAAGACATGAAGCAAGCGGATGCAATCATAGAAAGGATTTTATTTCTTGAAGGTCTACCTAACCTACAACACCTTGAAAGGTTAAGAATTGGCGAACATACAGAAGAGATGCTCGGCTGTGACTTAGCCTTACAAATGGAACAAGTCACCTTACTTAAACAAACCATTGAGTTTTTCGAACAGCAGCAAGATTTCGTATCAAGAGAGTTAATGGAATCAATACTTGAATATGAAGAAGATTACGTTGATTGGATAGAGACTCAGCAAATGCTCATCACTAACATTGGTATACAAAACTTTTTGCAAGCCAATTTAGAAGAATAGAGAGAACCTATTATGCAAGGTGTAAAGAAAGTTATTGATTTACTCAATAAGCAGTTAACGCTTGAACTCACATCAATGGATCAGTACCTAGCCCATGCCAAGCTCTATGAAGACTGGGGAATCAACAAGCTTCATAATAAATTGACCCATGAATATGAGGAAGAATTACAACACTCTAAATTATTAATTGAACGAATCATTTTTTTAGAAGGTAAAGCTGACACAGCATCAAGAGATAAAATCAATGTCGGCAATAATGTAAAACAAATGCTAGAGAATGACTTAAGAGCTGAAAAGCGAGTAGCAGAAAGCCTCAGGGGTATCATTTCTGTATGTGAAGATGAGAATGATTTCGTCAGTCGTGAACTATTGGAAAAATTACTCGATGACACTGAGATGGATCATATTTATTGGTTAGAACAGCACCTTGGGCTCATTGATAAAATTGGCATTCAAAATTACATCGAGTCTCAAATGAAATCATCACCCACTTAATAACACCGCTAAAAAATTTTGATTAATAGATCTAAAAAACCAACCAAAGACAGTTGCATTTGCAAATGTTATTGTTTTTATTGAATTTTCTGGAAATTCCATAACTTACTTCTAGACTGAAAAGTGTAAGGCATTTCACTTTTCTTCTGGGGGCATCTATGAGCATTTTCGAGCAATTTCAACAACGATATGAACACAAACGAGATGAAGAATATACACTAGAAGCGTTTCTCGATATGTGTAAAGACGATCCAAGTCTATACTCATCACCTGCAGAGCGGCTACTCGCAGCCATTGGGGAGCCTGAATTCATAGATACATCAAAGGATTCGGTCTTAAGTCGAATCTTCAGTAACCGAGTCATTAAGCGTTACCCTGCTTTTTCTGAGTTTTATGGCATGGAAGAAGCCATTGAGCAAATTGTTGCTTACCTAAAGCATGCCGCACAGGGTTTAGAAGAATCTAAGCAAATTTTATATCTATTAGGGCCTGTCGGTGGTGGTAAATCCTCCTTGGCTGAAAAGCTGAAAGCCTTAATGCAACAGCAACCAATCTATGTGTTGAGTGCTGACGGTGTTCCTAGCCCTGTAAATGACCACCCATTCAGCTTATTCACCGCAGATGAAGACGGTAAATTACTTAGCGACACCTATAACATCCCTACTCGTTATCTAAAGACCATTATGTCTCCTTGGGCAGTCAAGCGTTTACACGAATATGAAGGTGACTTATCAAAATTCCGTGTCGTAAAAATGTATCCATCCATATTGGATCAAATAGCAATAGCCAAAACAGAGCCGGGGGACGAAAACAATCAAGATATTTCTTCGCTGGTGGGTAAAGTAGATATCAGACAGCTTGAACATTTTTCACAACATGATGCTGACGCCTATGCCTATTCAGGTGCTTTATGTAGAGCGAATCAAGGTTTAATGGAATTCGTGGAAATGTTTAAGGCGCCAATAAAAGTTTTGCACCCACTATTAACGGCCACACAAGAAGGTAACTACAACGGCACCGAAGGCTTATCAGCATTACCTTATAACGGTATCATTCTCGCTCACTCTAACGAGTCAGAATGGGCAAGTTTTAGAAACAACAAAAACAATGAAGCCTTCTTAGATAGGGTATATATCGTAAAAGTGCCCTACTGCTTACGTGTTTCAGAAGAAATGCACATCTATGAAAAGCTTCTTGCTAATTCAGAATTAACCGAAGCCCAATGCGCTCCCTCAACCTTGGAAATTCTGGCTAAATTCGCTGTACTTTCACGAATAAAAGCACCAGAAAATTCATCAATATATTCAAAAATGCGAGTATATAACGGTGAAAGCCTTAAAGACACAGATCCTAAAGCAAAATCGTTCCAAGAATATCGAGACTTTGCTGGCGTAGATGAAGGAATGTCAGGGCTATCAACCCGTTTTGCTTTCAAAATCTTATCTAGAGTATTTAATTTTGATCAGTGCGAAGTGGCAGCCAACCCTGTTCATCTGTTTTATGTGCTGGAGAAACAAATTGAACAAGAGCAGTTTGCTAAAGATGTAGGCGAACGCTACCTAGAGTTTTTAAAAGGCTACCTTATTCCGAACTATGTCGAATTCATTGGTAAAGAAATTCAAACCGCCTACCTTGAATCTTACTCAGAATACGGCCAAAACATTTTCGACCGTTATGTGACTTATGCTGACTTTTGGATACAAGATCAAGAATACCGCGATCCAGAAACTGGACAACTGTTTGATCGAACAGCTTTAAACACGGAACTAGAAAAAATTGAAAAGCCTGCAGGTATAAGTAACCCTAAGGATTTTCGTAATGAGATCGTCAATTTTGTATTACGAGCCAGAGCAAACCATGGCGGCAATAATCCTCAGTGGACTAACTACGAAAAATTACGAACCGTGATTGAGAAAAAAATGTTCTCTAATACTGAAGACTTGTTACCCGTCATTTCATTCAATGCAAAAACCTCAACCGATGATCAGAGAAAGCATGATGATTTTGTCAACCGAATGATGGAAAAAGGCTATACCAAAAAGCAAGTCAGGCTACTTTCTGAGTGGTATTTAAGAGTGAGAAAATCGTCGTAATTATTACCCAACAAATTAAGTGTCATACCTCGAATGCAGGAGTCTAGCTTTCAATAGACTGTTAGACTCCTCACTCGCAGCAGCGACAATCAAATGACAGGTGTTTGGTAACAAGTAACATTGGCATGGAGGCGGTATGGCAAATTTCATTGATAGACGATTGAATGCAAAAGGCAAAAGCACCGTTAATCGGCAGCGATTTATTGAACGAAACAAAAAACAGATCAAGCAATCGGTCAATGATGCGATAACACAGCGAAGTGTTACTGATGTCGAAACGGGTGAAAGAATCAAAATTCCTACCAAAGATACCAAAGAGCCCTTCTTTCATCATGGAGATGGCGGTATTCGTAAACAAGTTCACCCAGGCAACAAAGAGTTTGTAACAGGGGACAAAATTCCTAAGCCTAAGCAGAGTCAACAAGGGCAAGGTGAAGGAGAAGCCTCGGACTCTGGAGAAGGAGAAGATAATTTCATCTTTCAAATATCAAGAGACGAATACTTAGAGCTCTTATTTGAAGATCTTGAATTGCCAAATTTACACAAAACCGATAACTCTAAAATTGTTGAAACCCAATTGCAGCGTGCAGGCTTTACGACTGATGGTGTCCCAACCAATATTAATATCGTGAGATCACTTACCGCATCATTAGGACGTCGAATCGCCCTTTCTGCAGGTAAGAAACAAGAACTGAATAAGCAAAAAAAAGAATTAGCTGAATTATTGGAAATACCAGGTTCAAGTATTGAAGAAATTAAGACAAAACGGCAGCAGGTAGCTGAACTTAAACATAAAATCAAAAAAGTGCCATTTATTGACACGTTTGATCTTAGGTATAACAACTACAAGCAACATCATGTGCCGACCTCACAAGCCGTCATGTTTTGCTTGATGGATGTATCAGGTTCAATGGATCAAGCAACGAAAGATATCGCCAAGCGATTTTATATACTGCTGTATTTATTTTTAACTCGTACTTATGAAAATTTAGAAGTGGTATTTATACGTCATCATACTCAAGCCAAAGAAGTCGATGAACAAGAGTTCTTTTATTCGCAAGAAACTGGTGGAACCATAGTTTCAAGTGCACTTAAATTGATGAATGAAATTCAGCAGCAACGCTTCCCAGAAAATGAGTGGAATATTTATGTAGCACAAGCATCCGATGGCGATAACTGGGCAGATGATTGCAGTAAGTGTATAGACTTATTACAACAATCAATTTTACCTATATGTCGATATTACTCATATATCGAAATTACCCAACGAGCACACCAATCTTTGTGGCGTCAATACGAAAAACTAGAAGCTGAATTCGATAATATCGCTGTGCAACATATAAAAACCGTTAATGATATATATCCAGTGTTTCGAGAGTTATTCAAAAAACGCGTTGTTTAAGGGATTAAAGATATGGAAGAACAAAAATTACCGTTAAGTGATGGACCAGAATGGACCTTTGAACTGATTGAAGAATATCAACATCACATTAGGGAAGCCGCTAAACACTATGGGCTAGATACCTACCCGAATCAAATAGAGATTATTACTGCTGAGCAGATGATGGACGCCTATTCTGCGATAGGGATGCCGGTAAATTATACCCATTGGTCATTTGGTAAAAAATTCATTCAAACGGAACAGAGCTACAAACGTGGCCAAATGGGACTGGCCTATGAAATCGTTATTAACTCGAACCCTTGTATTTCCTATTTAATGGAAGAAAACACCATTACTATGCAGGCCTTAGTTATTGCGCACGCGTGTTATGGTCATAATAGTTTTTTTAAAAATAATTACTTGTTCCAAACTTGGACTGATGCTAGCTCAATAATCGATTATCTAGTATTTGCCAAAAACTACATTGCCAAATGTGAACTAGAACAAGGCTCAGCAAAAGTAGAAGAAATATTAGATTCCTGTCATGCACTTATGAATTATGGCGTTGATAGATACAAGCGCCCTTCTAAACTGTCAATTCAAAAAGAAAAAGAAAAACAAAAGCAGCGTGAAGATTACCTACAAAGTCAGGTCAATGATCTCTGGCGCACGCTTCCTGAAACAAAAGAAAACTTAAAAATAAATGCAGAGCAGCGATTCCCACCTGAGCCGCAAGAGAATATTTTGTATTTTATTGAAAAGAATGCACCATTACTGGAACCTTGGCAGCGTGAGATCGTGAGGATTGTTCGTAAAATCTCGCAATATTTTTATCCGCAAAAACAAACTCAAGTTATGAATGAAGGCTGGGCAAGCTTTTGGCACTATACCCTGCTCAACCATTTGTATGATCAAGGCGTGGTAACGGACAGGTTCATGCTGGAATTTCTAGAAAGCCATACTGGAGTGATCAAACAACAACCTTTCGATAGTCCTTATTATAATGGCATCAACCCTTATGCGCTTGGCTTTAATATGTTTATGGATATTAAGCGAATTTGCCAAGAGCCAACAGAAGAAGATAAGCATTGGTTTCCAGAACTTATTGGTAAAGATTGGTTGGAGACCATACACTTCGCGATGAAGAACTTTAAGGACGAAAGCTTCATCAGCCAGTACTTATCACCACGCTTGATTAGAGAGTTCAAACTGTTTGGAGTGATTAATGATTCTGAAAAAGATCATCTGACAATATCAGCCATTCATAATGAGCAAGGATATAGAGAAATACGACAACAGCTGTCGCAGCAATATAACTTGTCTAACTTAGAACCCAATATTCAAGTACATAATGTAAAAGTAAATGGAGATAGATCCTTAACTTTACGGCACGTGCCATACAACAAAATGCCGCTAAGTGATGATCATCAAGAAGTGCTCAAACACATGCATAGATTGTGGGGCTTTGATGTCCATTTAGAAGAAGAGAAATTTGAAAATGAAGTGGTTTATTTAGGCAGTTGCCCTCAACGTTCCAACAATAATGAAAGCACAAAAGCAGATTAGCAAAAAGCCCTTAGTGATAAGGGCTTTTTTTATAGACAAGTTATTTATTACTTATCATCATGAGCATATTCGGCAGGTAAGTCGTCACGTATTTGAGCCCATACTTTTCCGCTCTTAATACCATATTCGCGCATTAATAGCGGAACAGTTTCAAACTCACCACTATCAGCAATAGCTTTCAACTGATGATAAAAATCAAGTGCTAAAGATCTTGCTTCTGAGCTAGTGAAATAATAACGCCCTACTCGACTGTATAGGCCTTTGAAGCCATTCAAGATCAAAACATAAAGCGGGTTTCCACAAGAAAACGCCAACTTATGATGTAACTGATAGTCAAATTCAGCGAATGCTTCTGCATTATCCTCAAGTGCTGACACATCAGCTAACACTTCTTGTACCATTCCAGGGTTTGTTCGAACAGCTGCACGAAAATAAATAGTACTGATATTTGTACGAGCCGATAATAGTTGATCGACTAATACAGGGAAGCCATCAGGATTAAGATCGGCAATGGTTTCAAGAATATTTAAGCCAGAAGTCTCCCAAAAGTTATTCACTTTTGTAGGTTTTCCGTGCTGAATAGTCAACCAACCGTCTCTTGCTAAGCGTTGCAATACTTCCCGTAAAGTAGTACGAGTTACACCGATTAACTCTGATAATTCACGTTCTGCTGGAAGAATAGAACCAGGTGGAAATTTATTTTCCCAAATAGAGCGCACTATATATTTCTCTGCAAAGCTCGCAGGTCCCTTAGCATTGATAATCATCAACCTACATTTCCAATAATTATTCGCATTCTTGGTAACTGATCATACCAGACACAACACAAATGAAAACAACTCTTAGCGAATGTTTTTTACAGAATGGATATTTTTTTGCTGAAAAATTGTGACGACGATAGCATTTTGAAACTGGAAACCGTAGAATTTCAAGCTTCAGCTTTCTATTTCTTTTTTTTGAGAACTGAGTAGACAAATGAATTTTTTATTTCGTCTAGACTGAACCCCCATAAATATAATGCGCTTTGGTCAGTTTTTATAAATTTACCAAGATGGAAAAATGTTAGAGAGGAACCTATGCCTGTGACAATCAGTCAGGCGTTTATTGATAACTTCTTAGGTAGTTCTCCTAAGTGGTACAAAATCGCGATTATTGCATGTTTGATCATCAACCCACTTGTATTTTACTTTATTGACCCTTTCGTTGCTGGCTGGCTTTTAGTCATTGAGTTTATTTTTACTCTCGCCATGGCACTTAAATGCTATCCATTACAGCCCGGAGGATTATTAGCTTTAGAAGCTATAGCCATTGGGATGACCTCCCCAACCCAAGTACTCCACGAAATCGAAGCAAACCTAGAAGTTATTTTATTATTGGTCTTCATGGTTGCTGGTATTTATTTCATGAAGCAGCTGTTGCTGTTTGCATTCACCAAAATCATCACTAAAGTTCGAAATAAGATGATGGTTTCGTTAATGTTCTGCTTCTCAGCGGCGTTTTTATCAGCATTCTTGGATGCACTAACCGTTATCGCGGTTATTATTGCTGTCGCTGTTGGTTTTTACTCTATTTATCATAAAGTTGCTTCGGGCAAAAATTTCAGCGACAGTCATGATCATACTGGTGAAGATCATCACTTAAATGAACAAGAGCTAGAAGATTTCCGAGGTTTCTTAAGAAATCTACTGATGCATGCTGGTGTTGGTACTGCACTTGGTGGCGTATGTACCATGGTCGGTGAACCACAAAACCTGATCATTGCCGATAAAGCGCATTGGGAATTTGTTGAATTTGCTATTCGTATGGCTCCGGTAACCTTACCTGTGCTAATTGCAGGTCTAATAACGTGTGTATTGGTCGAGAAATTCAAAGTATTTAGCTATGGCGTTCAACTGCCAGATGCGGTTCATTGCATTCTTTCTGACTACGATAAGTATCAAGATAAGAACCGTACGACTAAAGAAAAAGTAAAACTAATCGTTCAAGCCATTGTTGGTATTTGGTTGATTGTTGGTCTTGCTTTACATTTAGCAAGCGTTGGTTTGATTGGTTTATCAGTAATTATTCTAACTACCTCGTTTAATGGTATTACTGATGAACACGCTTTAGGTAAGGCTTTCGAAGAAGCGCTTCCTTTTACCGCTTTACTTGCGGTATTCTTTGCGGTTGTTGGCGTGATCATTGACCAGCAGTTATTTGGGCCTATCATTGCATGGGCATTAGCATTTGAAGGTCATGGACAATTAGTTATCTTCTATATGGCTAATGGTTTCTTGTCTATGGTCTCTGATAACGTATTTGTTGGAACTGTTTATATCAATGAAGTGAAAGCGGCATTGTTGAATGGTCAAATTACACGTGACCAATTTGATCTGTTAGCTGTTGCCATCAACACTGGTACTAACCTACCATCTGTTGCAACTCCAAATGGTCAAGCTGCGTTCCTATTCTTGCTGACGTCTGCGATTGCCCCACTCATCAGATTGTCTTATGGTCGTATGGTTTGGATGGCACTTCCATATACAATTGTACTGACTATTGTAGGTGCTCTTGCTATCCAACTTGGTTGGCTTGAAAGTTTAACTCAGCATTTCTATGATACACACCTGCTTATGCATCATTCTGTAAAAGAATTGCTGGACACAAGTGCCACAGCTCATTAATCTGAGCTTAAGGCATTAATTAGTAAATAAATTAGCCCCATTATGGGGCTTTTTTATGGCAATCACTTTGTATATGGAGTTATCAGTGAAGCAACTTGTACAATTTTCTCAGCAAAGACTTTCATGGGGTCTATTGACATTAAGCGCTCTAGCTTTAGAAGGTTGCGCCCTCTATTTTCAATACGTAATGAAGCTCGATCCTTGCGTAATGTGTATCTATCAAAGATTAGCTATTCTGGGGATCGCCGTTGGTGGTTTCATTGGATTAACCAATCCCAAATCTCGACTAATGCGATGTATCGGAATCGTTGTATGGGGTGTGAGTGCATCATGGGGATTAAAAATTGCGATTGAATTAGTAAAAATTCAAGTCGAAAATAACCCATTCGCCACCTGCTCGTTCCTACCAGACTTTCCTTCGTGGATGCCACTCCATGAATGGCTTCCATCGGTATTTATGCCTACTGGGATGTGCGGTGAATCGCAATGGATGTTTATGGGTGTATCTATGGCTGAATGGATGGTTGTCGTATTTGTGATTTATTTGGCTGCATTTGCATTATTCTTCCAACCCTCTCTAAGCAAAACAATCGAGAATAGAGGTGGATTTAGATAATCCGCTAATCTTTTACATTGAGCGGCCACATAACAATGTGGTCCTCAATATCCCGCACTCTTTCTTCATTAACCACTTTCTTTGAAACTGACATACCAAATTTGTGCATTTTCTTTTTATTACCAGTTATTAGCGGATGCCAGCTTGGTAGCGGTAAACCATTATATAAGCGCTTATATGCACAGGTGTCAGGTAACCAATCAAGTTGCGGCAGGTTATCAATGGTAACTACAGTGCAGTCTGGTACATAGTCAAAACGAGTTTCATATTTAGTACAATGGCATTTCTTGGTATCCAATAACTTACAAGCTGCATTGGTGTAATAAAGCTCGTCAGTTTCATCATCGATGATTTTATTTAAACAACATTTACCACAACCATCACAAAGAGACTCCCATTCTTGAGAAGACATTTCTGCTAATGATTTTTGTTCCCAAAAAGCCATCATATAGAACACCGCAAATAAAAAAAGGCTGAAGATTCTACTATAAATCTTCAGCCTTTGCAGAGGTTAATCTTATACTTTTAAAAGCCTTTTATTTTTCTATTAAGCCGCTCAGATAAGTACATCACTGATAATAACCGATAATCGTCCATCTTTGGCCACTTACCTAACACATCAAAGTTGTTGTATGTAAGATAATAGCGACCTTTTGAATTTGGCACTTTTAATAATCGAGCATAAATATCGGCGCGGCTTGATAGAGGGCTACCATTAAATTTAGTGATCCCTCTCTGCGACCAAACATTAAAATTTTGTGCTTGTGTTAAGTTAGTTTCATCATTTAAAGCTCGAGTAAGCTTAACTTGTCGCCCCCATGTAGCAGTATGATCCCAACCTTGTTTATTCAAAAAATTCGCAATCGTCGCAAAGCTATCTAAATGATTATGCCAAATATCTTTTTTACCATCATTATCCCAATCAACGGCATACTGATAATAGAAACTAGGTGAGATAGACAATAAACCTAAGTTTCCATGGTAATCACTGCTAATTTCTTCAATTGAAACATAGCCAGCCTTAACTGAGCTTACAGCAGCCACAAGTTCATTTTTGTAACCTTCATCATGCTCATCGTATGCTTTAGATGCATATACAGATAACGCAGAATAATTCGCTTTGGATTTACCAAAATTAGAGACTACTGCCCACAGTGCAACAATGAAACGGGGTTGAACAGAGTATTGCTTTGAAATGGCCTGGAGTTGATGTGAATAATTTTGATGCTTTGCATACGAATAATCTATGGCTTGCTGATCAACAACTCGCGTTAAATAATCTTCAAAAAAAATGTTAGAATCAGAAGATACTGGCGGTTCACCAAGCTTTTTGAATTGTTTTATTTTTGGAAGTAAAGTATCAACCTCAGCCGCAGAAAGATTAGATTGTGGCGATGAAAGCACATTGTTTACAAAATCTTTGAAACTAATGTTGTTAGCATAACTATTAATACTAAACGCTAAAGTAAATACTACTGATGCCTTTTGTACGAATAAACTTGCCATTCTATACCCTGTTTTCCTTGTGTTACCACTGAAACTAGTTACATACATCGTTTTTCAACTAGTGATAAGGCCGCACTTATTATTTTTTATAGAAAATGTTTAACTTTAAGTTTTAGCTTTCAAGCTTAACGCTCTCACATAAAAACAACAAGTGCTCATGTTTTATAGCACTTACTCTTCCATTCCTAAGGCTTTCTTGTGTTGCTCTAAAAGGTTCTCTGTTGGCGGTGGTAGTTGTAGATAAAAACCTTTTTCTTCAATATCATTTTTCACTGTATCAATATCAGCTAGAGCCAGTTTTTCTACCTTTACAAATGGTAAGGCCATAACAAAAATTGGTGTTCCGAACATCTTTAATAATGGTTCTGGCACTTGGCTAAAATCGCCATTTTTAGGGACGTAGAGGTAGGTTTCTGGCTTAACACTGCTTTTATAGACAGCACATATCATAATCGGGTACTTACTGCTTGAAAGATAAAGTGCCACACTATAACATGAAGCACTGAAAATATAATCTGGATCAGCATTGTGCTGAAGAATTTCAGGAGAAGTAAGGCCGGGATGCTAGAATCAAATCTCGAGTTAAAGGGTTCTTCTTTCACGCTATCTGTACTTCATATTAAAAGTGCTGATCTTGAAAAGATAAGAAATGAATTAGCTGAAAAACTCGCTATAGCCCCTCAATTTTTTTTGGGTGCACCACTTGTTTTAAATCTTGAAGCCGTTGCCCTTTCAGAATTAAATCTCATTGAGCTAAAACAACTACTGAATGAGTATGATCTCATCATTGTTGGTGTTACTGGAGGTTCTGAACAACAGCACAACTCCGCTAAAGAAATTGGATTGGCAACAATGAAAGCCGGTAAAACGGTCTCATCAAAGTCCATCAATGCTCCAAAGACAACCCAAATTGTTAAAAAGAATATTCGTTCTGGTCAACAAATCTATGCCAAAAATGCTGACTTGATCATTTTTGGCGCTGTAAGTAATGGAGCAGAAGTGATTGCTGATGGCAGTATCCATATTTATGGCTCTTTGCGCGGGAAAGCAATGGCAGGAGCTACGGGTGATAAAAACGCAATTATTATCGCTCATAAACTAGAAGCAGAGTTAATCAGCGTTGCTGGACAATACTGGTTAACCGAAAATCTAGCTGAACATGACACTGAAAGTGCATGTTGCATCAAGTTAGATAATGAATCATTAATTTTTGAATCACTCCCCTTCTCAAAGGGAAAATAGGGATAATAACAATGGCACAAATTATTGTGGTCACCTCCGGGAAAGGTGGCGTAGGAAAAACCACATCTAGTGCAGCAATCGCAACTGGATTAGCCCTTAAAGGACACAAAACCGTTGTCATCGATTTTGATATTGGTTTAAGAAATCTCGATTTGATTATGGGTTGTGAGCGCCGTGTCGTTTACGATTTTGTTAATGTCATCAATGGTGAAGCCAACTTAAACCAAGCGCTTATCAAAGATAAACGCTGTGAGAAATTATTTATTTTGCCAGCCTCTCAAACGCGCGATAAAGACGCTTTGACAAAAGAAGGCGTGGGTAAAGTTCTTGATGATTTAGCTAAAGACTTTGAGTACATCATTTGTGATTCACCTGCGGGTATTGAACAAGGTGCTATGATGGCGCTTTATTTTGCTGACATTGCCGTTGTGACAACCAACCCAGAAGTCAGCTCTGTACGCGACTCAGACCGAATTCTTGGCATGTTACAAAGTAAGTCACGCAGAGCAGAACAAAACCTTGAGCCAATTCAAGAATATTTATTACTAACGCGTTACTCACCTAAACGTGTCACTACAGGTGAAATGCTCAGCGTCGATGATGTTAAGGAAATCCTAGCCATTGATTTAGTTGGTGTTATCCCAGAATCTCAAGCCGTTTTGAAAGCCTCAAACTCTGGTACACCAGTCATTCTAGATACTGAAAGCGATGCTGGTATGGCGTACTCAGACACTGTCGAACGTCTACTGGGTAACGAAGTTCCTCTTCGATTTTTAGAAGAAGAAAAGAAAGGATTATTGAAAAGGATATTTGGAAGCTAACTTATGTCATTAATAGATTATTTTAGATCGAAGAAAACGCCTTCTTCTGCTTCTTTAGCTAAAGAGCGACTGCAAATTATTGTGGCACATCAGCGTTCGGAACGTGATACGCCTGACTATTTTCCAAAGATGAAACAGGAAATCATTGAGGTCATTAACCGATATATTACAATTTCAGAGGATCAAGTCTCTGTAAGCGTTGACCAAAATGATGATAACCTTTCTGTATTAGAACTTAACGTTACGCTTCCTGAAGATAAACAATAGTTCTTTAACATTATTCCATTAAAAAAGCAGTTATGAACATAACTGCTTTTTTGTTAAATCTCTATTTTTGAAAGGCTTTCGTTTGTCAACCTACCACGCCATGCTGTAAGAATTTTCGGCAAGGTTTCAGGTTGTTTCCAAAACCAACCTAAATACTCATGGACCATTTTCTTCGATGCAAGTTGCTCAAGCGGCAATTGATTATGCTCTGCAACCAGAGTCAATTCTTTTTTGATCAACTTAAAACTGGCTTTATAATCATCCCGATAAGCAATGGCGTCGATACGTTCTGGTAAATTCTCGAAATCAGCTTGCTGAAAACATGAAAGAACTTGTTTCCCATAGCGCCCACGCTCAAGGTTAGACATTTCACGGACTTTACCAAAATCTTTTAGGCTCTTAGGCCAAGCCTTAGCTAAAGCGATTAGTATGTGATCCTTAAGGATAAAACCAATGGCTACATCTTTTTTTACTGCGGTTTTTAGGCGCCAACTGGCTAACGGTTTCAACAACGCAAGTTGCTTTGGCGTCAGCTGGAATGCATTTTTAACCTTTAAGTAAGCGTTATCAAAATCGATTTCGTCGGCACGACCAGATGCTTGCAACTGCCCTTCTTCGAACACCCATTCAAATCGTTCTAATTCGATGAGTTTCTGTTTTAAGAGAGGAAATAAGCGGTAAAGATAGAACACATCATTCGCCGCATAATCAAGCTGCTTTTGAGATAACGGACGTTTTAGCCAATCCGTTCTAGACTCACCTTTATCTAACGAAACATCAAGGCATTGCTCCACCAGTCTCCCATAGCCTAGCCCATGATCAAAACCACAAATAGATGCCGCAAACTGCGTATCGAATAAACGCTTAGGCTCAACTTGACCATAATGTGCAAAAATATCTAAATCTTCACTGCCTGCATGCAACAGCTTAATGATATTTTCGTTTTCCAATAATGCCCACAAACCTGATAAATCTTCACACTTTAATGGATCGATCAAAGCAAGGGTTTGACCATCATACATTTGGAGCAACCCAAGCTTTGCATAGTAAGTGCGAGTGCGAACAAACTCTGTATCTATACTGAGAATATCGCTTTGTGAGTATTGCAGAATTAAATCATCAAATGCATTTTGATCTTCAATATAGATATAATCGAAACCCAAATCGCTACGCAATGTTTCAGACATTAATTATCCTGCTTTTTTTCTTCGTCACGTAATGCACGTCTTAAGATTTTGCCGACGTTTGTCTTTGGCAGTTCTTTTCTAAACTCTACAAATTTTGGTATTTTGTAGCCAGTTAAATGCACTCTACAGTGCTTGATTAGTTCTTTTTCAGTTAATTTATCGCTATTAGAAACCACAAAAATCTTAACCGCTTCACCACTTACATCATTTGGCACACCGATAGCCGCCACTTCTATGACTTTAGGATGTAAAGCAACAACATCTTCAATCTCATTTGGAAACACATTAAAACCTGAAACCAAAATCATATCTTTCTTACGGTCTACAATATAGAAAAAGCCCTTTTCATCCATATAGCCAATATCACCAGTCGCTAACCAACCGTTTTCATCGATAACGTCTTTGGTCGCTTCAGGGTTTTGCCAATAGCCTTGCATGACTTGAGGGCCTTTAACATAAATTTCGCCAGATTCACCTTGCGGTAAAGCTTGACCTTCAGAATCCCTAATTTGAATATCCGTGCCTGGTGCTGGATAGCCGATAGAGCCGTTATAACCGTCTAAATCGTAAGGACAGCAGGTAACTAGAGGTGAGGCTTCAGTTAAACCATATCCTTCTAGAAGACGACTTTGAGTGATTGATTGCCATTTTTCAGCGACTGCACGCTGTACAGCCATACCGCCACCAATAGACAACCCTAGGTTAGAAAAATCCAATTTTTTAAATTCTTCATTATTCACCAATGCATTAAACAAGGTGTTTACACCTGTTAATACTGTAAAAGGATACTTTGCAAGCTCAGATACAAACGCAGGAATGTCGCGTGGGTTTGTAATTAGTAAGTTATTACAACCCTTTTCGACAAATAAAAGGCAGTTAACGGTTAGTGCAAAAATATGATACAGAGGTAATGCAGTAACAACCAATTCTTTACCGTCTTTGAGAATTGGTGAGTAGGCACCACTTGCCTGTAATACATTGGATACTACGTTGCTATGGGAAAGCATCCCACCTTTCGACAACCCCGTTGTTCCTCCCGTATATTGTAGAAACGCAATATCTTCTGAGCTGATTTCTGGCTTGATATATTGCTGTCTACGACCTTTGGATAGCACCTGTCTAAAAGGTAAGGCATGCGGCAAATTATATTTAGGAACAAGTTTTTTTATGTATTTAACAACAAAATTTACGATGGTGCGTTTCGGTGTACTTAGTAAGTCACCTAACCCCGTAATAATCACACTCTTTACAGGTGTTTCATCCACAACCGTTTCTAATGTTTTTGCAAAGTTAGAAACAACGACAATGGCTTTAGCACCAGAATCATTGAGCTGATGCTTTAATTCTCTAGGCGTATAAAGAGGGTTTACATTAACGACCACCATTCCTGCACGTAAAACACCAAACAAAGCAATTGGATATTGCAAAGTATTAGGCATCATTAATGCTACCCGGTCACCTTTTTTAAGGCCCAGTTCATTCTGTAAATATGCTGCGAATGCTCTACTGCGCTCTTCTAATTTACGATAGGTAACCGTTGCCCCCATACTAACAAATGCAGGCTGATCGGCATATTTATTGACTGATTTTTCAAACATATCAACCAGTGAGGAATATTGGTTTGAATTTATGTTTGCTGGAACACCTTCTGGTAAGTTATCTAGCCAAGGTTGATTCACATTCGTCTCCTAAGTTCAATCGAAGAGACAGGATAAACTGCATCCTGTAAAAAGTATGATAGTTATTATTCTTGTTTAACAGAACGTCATACGCCTGTTTGAATTGTAATTGTTCATATTCACATAAATAAACACAAAATCCTAGTTTTTGTGTTTATGACTGCTCAATGAAAGAGCAAATATGAGTTGCAACTTGCTTTGGACTATCCATATGAAGATGGTGACCACCATCACAATTGGCGATCTTAAGTTGATCAAAATATTGATGATTCTTCTCTGTGAGTGTTTCTAGCTGTATGTAACTGGAATTTTTACCCAAGATTAACAGAGTTGGAGTGACCACTTTATCAATTAGGCTAGATATCTGGGATTCAGAATAACGCCATGCTGAATCTAACTTAAGCTTAGGATCAGAATGCCAGATGACTCCGTTTTCTGATTTAGTTAAATTTCTTGAAACCAGCAATACACAAGAGTCATAATTTAGTTTTGTTAACTTATGACGAGCTTTTGCTACAACTTCAATTGATGAATAGTGCTTCATATCATTCTTTGAGCTGGCTAGTTGGGCGTGTTGTTGAATTGAACGTTTGAGACGCTCTCTAGCCTTATTTTCTTTTTCAAATAATGGCAACAAAGCGTCCAGTAAAATCAATTTCTCGACTCTCTCAGGAAATAAACTACTGTAAATAGTTGCTATAATACCGCCAAAAGAGTGACCAAGGATTTGCACGCGATCTAATGTAAAATTCTCGACGAAATACGAAATTATTAACTCTAAATCGAATACGTAGTCAGTAAGGTGTAATGAATAACCATCTTGTCGATGCTGGGAATGACCATGCCCCGGCCAATCAATGGCAATAATGCAATAATCACTTAAAAATGGTGCGAGTGATTCAAAGCTATTTGCATTATCTAACCAGCCATGCAATGCAAGAATAATTGGCTTATTTGATTCTCCCCATTGTTTAGCGGCTAATCGAATGTGAGGAAGCTTAATTATTATTTCTTTCGAGTTAACCATATTATTTACCCACGAGTCTTGGAAGTCTTAAGTACCCACAACAAGACCCCAGCTGCATTGATAACCCACAAAGCGACCCAAAAGATACCAGGTAGCCACGTTAGATTTGCTAAATGAGCCGCATCACCTTCATGGGGATATCCAAATAAAGAAAGAGAACTAAGGAGACCATTTAAAATTAAAGACATGCCAAATAACTTATATATGTGTCTTAGCCAGCTCACATTACTGATATACAAAGAAGCTAAAAAGCCAGTTGCAATTAACAATAAGATCAAAGCCGTCAGTATATCGGATACATAAAACACTAGTGTCACAGCGACGATGGCCAACATGAATGATGCTAATAGCTTGGTTGTCACTGCAGCTTTGGGTTCTGCAATTTTAAAGATAACCGCACCAAACCAAGGTGTACCAAAATAACCGCTAAAAGCAATAAGTGTGTGGATACCACCTCTGCTAAAACAAAAACCAGAACCATCGGTAAACAGTTGAATTTTTTCTACAACGCCACCTGACAATAACGTGGCAATGCCATGGGAAAGCTCATGATAATAAGTTGCAAACCAATATAAAGGTAAACTTAAAAATGGGACTTGAAGCAAGACCGCTGTAATGATCAGATAAAGCCAAGTTTGAATGAGTTTATTTTTATGCCAGTCCATCTAAGCGATTAATAATTATGAGCCATTGAAGTCATATTAAGTGATTTGATTTTTTAATCCAGTCATGGGTAATAAAAAACCAGAGGTTAGGCTCTGGTTCTTAAATAATTAAAACGTCTAATAATGAATCATTCGCGACCAGGGAGTTTTTTCCATGTAACGGTATCACGCAAGTACACAGGCGATAATTCATCTACAGATGTATATAAATTTTGCTCCCATGCATTAATTGCCAGTGGCAACATAGCCTTTGCATTAGGAAGCTCAGCCAGAGTCTGCAGTTCAATATTGGAGACTTTATCCTTTAAATCTGGATAAGCCGAGATCCCTGTTCCACAGACAGTAATTACCTTAGAATGATTTAACTCAATCTTTACAGAGTCAGGTGAACATACTTGCTCGTTTGAAACAGGAATTATTGATTCCTCATCAATTCGATATTGAGCGGTATAGACTTCACTCATGCGAGCATCAATAGCACAGAACACTTGGTTAGCACCCTGCTCTTTTGCAATTTGTGCCATAGTCTCTAAAGTAGACACGCCATATACAGGTATATCGTGACCTAAAGCTAACCCTTGCGTCATGCTGGTACAAATTCTAATCCCAGTAAAACTTCCAGGGCCTCTTCCATAAGCAATTCCATCAATATCTTGAAGTGAAATCTCAGCTTCTGATAATAATGCGTTTGCCATTCCTAATAGTCTTTGACTGTGCTCTCTGGGTGCATTGACAGACTCAAAGAAAACTCGACCATCATGCAATAGTGCAGCTGAACACGCTTCAGTACAAGTATCGATGGCAAGAAGTGTTGGGTTAATTTTAGGCATAGTGTTACTACTGACTTGAATTATTGCGTTGGTAACGCATTATAACTATGAGAAAGGCGATTAGAGCATAGGCTAAAGTAAAAGAGCAAGTAGATTTAACCTACTTGCTCTTTTAGGATTTTAAGAGCGCTTTTCTGCCATTTGAGTGATCAAAGGCTGGCTTAACGATTTTAAAATATCAATAGATAAAGGTTTGTCCTCGATATCATGAAGCACTAACTTTGTCTGGCCACCGTCTTGAGACTCAACGGTTAGACGATACGAACCATCTTTAAGCTCAATCTTGTTGCTATCGCCCCATAGAGAGCTCCAGAAACCTGTTTCATTTTTATAGTCGACAAAGTACAAGTTCTTACTTGTATCCATATCAACAATTTCAAAACCTAACTCAGGTAAAACAATACGTAAGCGATCCCACACTTTATTTTGTGGTGCATTGACTAGCCAATATCCATCATTAGATTTAGCTTCAAATTGAACCTTCATACCAAGGCTACTTTCAATTCGCGCAGCATTGATGGCTTTATTTCGTTCAATTCTTAAAAATGAAATAGCTGAGTTCAACATGTCTACAGTATAGCGATGCATATCTGTACTAGTCAGCTTCACGCCTTGATCATCACCATTAAATTCTTCTTGATGTTCAAGTAGCTTAATAGCAATCTCACCTGTGCGGCCATGAGGCTTGATGTTAACATCAAACTCGTAGCGTTGACGTAAAGTATACGTTTTATCACTACCAAATAAGTTTGAATCTACAACGCTGGTTGTTTCTATCCAATCTGTTTGTAAAGTAAATGGATTATCCGTTTGTTTTAGAATGTTAATATTGCGACTGGCTAAAAAACTCTTTAAAGCAGCAACAACTTCACTCTTAAGGTTCACTTTACTATTTACTGATTCAACAAGGACCTTTACGCCCTTACTGTTATCTTCCACACGAGTTCCTTCTGCAAGTGCCAACACTTGTAGAGGAGGTCTGATATCAAGTCCTGTTCCGACTTGTTCTGACTTATCTTTTCCTAACTCAGGCAGACGAAATTCAGAGCTATAAGTTGGCTGTTTCAAGCCATTGGGGATAATAAGTTGTGGTTCAGACTTTTCTGTTGTGTATTCATCAGAACCGTTAGCTTGACGTCTTTCACTCGGAGAAGAACAAGCAGCAACGGTCATAATCAAGACCAATGGTGAAACTTTTTTAAGCATGTAATTATTTAACCTCTATTTGGGCTTTTTTCATTGCGTCTATTAACAGACCATGATGACTAGAAGAAAGTTCAGTCAAAGGTAAACGAATTGTAGGATTAGTGATAAGCCCAAGATGATAACTCGCCCACTTTACTGGAATCGGGTTAGCTTCAATAAATAATGATTCGTAAAGCCCTGAAAATGATTCATCAATTTGCTGTGATAAATCGGTATTGCCTGCTAAGGCTAAATCGCATAGGTTTTTGAATTTTTTAGGAGCAATATTATTAACTACCGAAATAACACCATCGCCGCCAAGCAACATGAATTCACGGCAAGTTGCATCGTCACCGCTTAAAATGGCAAAATCTTCGCCGCATAACTCTCGAATGATTTCAACTCGATTCACATCACCCGTTGCTTCTTTTATTCCAACAACATTGGATAATTTAGCAAGCTCAGCAACGACTTCTGGCTGCATATCTACTGCTGTACGACCTGGTACATTATAAAGAATCTGAGGGACATCAGTACTATCAGCAATTGCTTTGAAATGCGCGATTAAACCTTTAGGCGAAGGCTTATTGTAATAAGGGGTAACACAAAGCATCCCGTCCAAACCAAGCGGAGATAATGCTTTAGTCAGCTCAACTGCACTCGCTGTGGAGTTAGAGCCGTTACCAGCGATAACCTGAACTCGCCCATCTACGGCTTTCACAACATGTTTAACAATGGCAACGTATTCTGCTGTAGAAAGAGTCGCTGACTCACCTGTTGTGCCTACGGCAACAATCCCATCTGTGCCATTTTCAATATGAAATTCAATCAGCCTGTCTAAGCTTGGGTAATCAACACTACCATCAAGCTCCATAGGAGTGACTAAGGCAACAAAACTTCCCTTAAACATTTGTTATCCCCTCAACTAAGAAAAATTCTCAAGCAATACTCGAGCCACGCTATGTTACTTACGCTCAGCAATAATGACAAGTACAAACAAGAGGATAAATTTGATAATATCTTTTGCTTATTTCGGCCTATTGATCTTTCTTGTCTATTTCGGCATCGAAGATTGGCTTTCTAAAGAGGTAATTTAATGACCAACTACTTAGTACTTACAGCTATGGGTGCCGACCGTCCAGGTATTGTCAGCCGTCTTGCAAGGCTTGCAACCGATTGTGATTGCGATATTGTTGATAGCAGAATGGCTATATTTGGTAATGAGTTCACCATGATAATGATGTTATCAGGTTCTTGGACATCAATAGCTAAAATTGAAAGTACTATTCCCAGCCTGAGTGTTGAGTTGGATCTATTAACTGTCGTTAAGCGTACATCTAAGCATACCTTGACTAATTTTACTTCTCGATTGGAAGTGGTTTTTTCTGGCGCAGATCAACGTGGAACAATGGCGGCCATTACACGCTTTTTAGCAGATAAAGAACTCGACTTAGCCAGTGTAAAATCTCATGCAGAGTCAGATGAAGATGATAAGCACACACAACAAATTCAAGTGATTATCAATGTCCCAGAAGGTATTTCTGCGGACGCTGTAACCCCAGAAATTGAGCAGTTTGCTCTAAAGCTAGGGCTTGAAAGCAGCATCAAACAATTAACAAAAATCATTCAGGAATAACTATGAATACCCTAAAGGCAGGCGACAAAGCCCCACTATTTGATTTACAAGATCAATATGGAGAAACACATTCTTTAGAGTCAGCTTTAAAGAAAGGAAGAGTTTTAGTCTACTTCTATCCTAAGGCAAGCACTCCTGGTTGTACTGTACAAGCTTGTGGTCTCAGAGATTCTAAATCTGAACTGGATAGCTTGAACGTAACTGTGTTTGGTTTAAGCCCTGATCCTGTTACGAGATTAACTAAATTCTCGGATAAGCAAGAGCTTAACTTTACGTTACTCAGTGATGAAGACCACGCCGTAGCAGATGCATTTGGCGTGTGGGGAGAGAAAAAATTCATGGGCAAAATTTATGACGGTATCCATCGTTTAAGCTTCTTAATCGCACAAAATGGTACTGTCGAACATGTATTCGATAAGTTCAAAACAAAAGAACATCATGATGTAGTGCTAAGCTACCTAAAAGGTGAATAATACTTCCCATTAAAAAAGCGACCAATCGGTCGCTTTTTTTCATCAAACTGTAGCTACTTGCTCTCGCTCAGGCCAAGCGTTAAGCACTGCTTTAACCAGTGAAGCCAGCGGTATCGCTAGGAAAACTCCCCACACTCCCCACAGCCCACCGAAAGTTAACACCGCGGCAATAATTATCACAGGATGAAGATCAACAGCATCCGAAAACAAAAGAGGAACCAGTACATTTCCGTCAAGTGCTTGAATAATGCCATAACCAAGCATCACATATCCAAATGCAGGGCTAATACCGAATTGGAAAAATGCAACGAGTAAAATAGGGAGTGTAACTAAAGCGGCACCTAAAAACGGAATAAGAACGGAGAGTCCTGTTAATACACCTAGTAACGCCGCATAGCGTAAATCCATAAATAAGAAGAAGATGTAGGTAGCAGCACCAACAACAACGGTTTCTATTACTTTACCACGAATGTAGTTAAACAATTGTTGATGCATCTCGGACCATACTTTTCCGGCTAATTCACGATTACTTGGAAAAAATCGCTTAACTCCATTAAGTAACACTTGCTTGTCTTTTAAGAAAAAGAAAACCAATAGCGGAACCAAAACCACATAAATCATCAGTACAATTAAAGAGGCAGAAAAACCAAGTAGCTGTTGACCAAAGTTAATCAAATGCTTGGTATCTAATAAGGCTTTTGCTTCATTTAATAAGCTGTTGATTTGATCTGTACTTATATAAGCAGGATATTTAGTCGATAATTCTTGAACTGTTTCCATTCCTTTATCAATCATAGAAGGCAATTCAGAAACAAAGGCCATTGCTTGGTTCCATACACTTGGAAGAATTCCTAATACCAATAATAAAACCAATCCTATGAACATCAGTAAAACGATAGAAGAGCCTGCTGTCCGATTGATTCCAATTCGATGCATTTGCTTTACTGGCCACTCTAATAAAAAGGCTAACACCAGAGCAACAATCAATGGCGCTAAAATACCTGCGGCAAAATATATGGTTAAAAAAAGTGTAAGTAAGATCAAAACCAAAGTTACAGCTTGAGGGTCACTGAATCTGGCTTTATACCAATCTGAAAGTAATGTGATCATTAGCGATGAGTTCCACTATTTTGAAGACTTAGTTACTATAAATTCAAACTTATCTATAGTATTACTGATTATTTGCACATGGTGGCCTAATTGTTGTAAATATTTGGGAACATCTTCGCGAGATAGACGGTCATAAATAGCAAATTGTAACTGTTGGCCAACAGCTAATTGCTTAATTGCCATTTTGACTTTTACTAACACCAAAGGGCAACGGTGCTCAGTTAAATCAATAAATTGCATAATGCGCTTGCTCAAACATAACTGACGCTATTATCCTAGGTTACAAACAAAACACAAGTGACTCCCCTATTTTCATCGGTTAAAAGTAGGTCTACATTGATTAAACAAAAGCGTTTCTTAAAATTAAAAAAAATGACAATGGCTTTACTTACGGCCGGTCTGCTTTCCTCATCTCATTTAGCATGGTCAGACAATGAACTACCAGACCTCGGTACTGCCGCTGCAAGTACTTTGACGATTGATCAGGAAAATGAACTTGGCGATATTTACATGCGAGTTCAACGCGCTTCTCAACCCGTTGTTTATGATCCATTATTGAATCAATACATCACAGAACTCGGCAACAAACTTGTCGCGCATGCACAAGATGTTAAAACCTCATTTCAATTCTTTCTTATTCAAAATGATGAAATTAATGCTTTTGCATTTTTTGGGGGGCATGTAGGCATACATACTGGCTTACTTCTCACCGCCGATAACGAAAGTGAGTTAGCTTCAGTATACGCCCATGAAATTGCACATGTTACTCAAAGGCATCTAGCTCGTGCGATGGAAGCAAGAGCCAGAAGTAATCCAGCAATGATTGCAGGATTAATTGGTTCTTTACTTTTAACAATTGCAGCACCAGAAGCAGGTATGGCGGCATTGGCGACAACAACAGGTATAGCAAGACAAACCCAAATAAACTATACCCGTTCCAATGAAAAAGAAGCAGACCGTCTTGGAATGCATACTTTAGTTGCCTCAGGTTTTGATCCTGATGGTGCATATCTATTTTTTAATAAGCTGGCTAGAAAATACCAATACGCTACTCGCTTACCAGAGATTTTGCAAAGCCACCCTCTTCCCAAATCAAGGATTACCGAAGCTAGAAACCGAGCAGCAAAGTATCCTCATAGATATATCCCAGCCAGCCTTGATTTCCAGCTAGCAAAGGCTCGAGTGGAAGTTAGATTCTCTGATTACAGCAATAACGCTTCGCTTGCTATGTTCGAGAAGCAACTTGATCAAAGAACTTTTGTTGTTAAAGATGCAGCTCTTTATGGAAAAGCATTAGCCTTATTTGAATTACAGAAAACCAAAGAATCGAACAAAATTATCGAAGAGTTACTCAAACGCGATCCTGACAATTTGTTCTATATCGATACAAAAACCGATCTATTGATCAAAGAGAAGAAATTTCGAAAAGCCATTCAAATGTTAGAGGCACAATATCAAGACAAGCCTACATCACAAGTCATATCGATGAACTTAGCCCACGCATATATTGAAGGCGGAAAATCTGAAAAAGCGATACCAATCCTACAAGAAGCTATCTTTTATGATCATGCCAATGTGTTGGCATACCAACTTCTACTAGATGCCTACAGCAAAACCAATAATTCCGCCATGGAACATTATATTCAAGCCGAAATTATGGCCTTACAAGCGAACTTTGAAGGAGCAATAGATCAATTGAATTATGCTCATCAGCAAAGCTCTAAAGATCCATTACAGCTCGCAAGAATTGAAGCAAGAATTCGTCAATTTAGGCAATATCAACTTGAAATAAAAAAATTATCTAAGCGATAGATTTTTGTTAAACTCCGCAGCAAACTGATAGATGAGAAGACAAATGACAAAAGTAACCATTTTTCACAACCCTCGCTGTTCTAAAAGCAGACAGACTCTTGCTTTGTTAGAAGAAAATAATTGCGAAATTGAGGTTATCGAATACCTGAAAGATATCCCTACAATTGAGACGCTTAAAAGCATTCAAAGCAAACTGAATGTTGCTGTACGTGACATGATGCGTACAAAGGAAGATGATTATAAAGAGCAAAATCTCTCTGATGATTCAGTCACTGACGAGCAACTTTTCAATGCCATGATAAAAACGCCTAAAATCATTGAACGTCCGATTGTATTGGCAAATGATAAGGCAGTAATTGGTCGTCCACCAGAAAATGTATTGGACATCATCTAATGCAAACACAAACTCTATTTCAATTATGCAGAACTGGATATATTGCTTTAGTCTTATTGCTAAGCGGTTACTTTATTCAATTAGGTTTATCGGGAACATACAGTATTGCGTTTACTGCTCTGTGGATCATACCGTTACTGCTCCCACTTAAAGGGATCATACAAGGAAATCCCTATACTTTTGCTTGGGCAAGTTTCATTTTATGCTTGTATGAGTTACATGCTCTAACAAATTTATGGGTTGCCGATAGTGGTTTTATCTTTGCTGTTATCGAGACAGTCTTAATTTCATTACTGCTGATTGGATTCCCATACTATGCTCGATTCCGTGGCCGTGAATTGGGTTTGGGATTAAAAAAGAAAAAAGATCAATAGTAGTTGGATATAATAAAGCCCGAACTTATATCGGGCTTCTTTTTTAGCTTAAATAAATTACCACATCAAATCATCTGGGATGACATAATCTGCATAAGGATCATCTTCTTCTACGATTTCACCTGTTTTATCCGCTTCAGTAGCCAAGTATCCACACCATTCAGGTACCAATAAATTCACACGCTCAGCTAATTTAAACGGCACAACATAAGTTTTCTCTTCATGGCGTACAATACCTAACTTACCATTCAAGAGCTGCGACTGAATAGAATCATCGATATAAATAGCATGTACCTTAGTTCCAACCGTAAAGTTGAATTTAACTTCGCCATTTGTCGGTAAAGAAAGTGCGGTACGAGTGAACTCAGTAATTAAAGAACGGACTTGCCCTATTTCCATTGCTTCTGCAAAACGTTTTTCATTTAACGCTTTATCTTTTTCAGCTTGTTGCTGTTTTTGCTCTGCAATTTGTTGTTTTAACGCTGCAGAACCATCATCAACTTTTTGCTTTCTATTGCGACGCTTTTGGGTTTTTACGTCACGAACTTTTTGCTTACTGGCTAAGCCTGCCTTTAATAGCTGCTCTTGTAATGCATTTGCCATTTGTGTTTCTCTTTTTTTCCGTCATACCTGCGAAGGAAGGTATCTAGTGACTAATTTAAAGACGCTGGATGCCTACACCTTCGCAAGCATAACATTAAAGTCTTAATATTTATTCAGTTGGATTGATACTGTAATGAATGCTGGTTAAGGCTTCAAGTGGGTCTAGTGCTTTCGTGATAGGTCGACCAATGACCAAATAATCTGAGCCTGCTTTTAGTGCTTTCTCTGGTGTCATAATACGATGTTGATCGCCAACTGCTGAACCAATTGGGCGGATCCCCGGAGTGATTAATTTAAACTCAGAACCTAAAGTGGACCTTAGCGACTCGGCTTCTTGCGCCGAACAAACCACTCCATCTAATCCTGCCTGGTGAGCCAATGCTGCTAAATGTTGCACTTGCTCATCAGCGGTTTTATTTATGCCGATTAATGGCAGCTCTTCATCACTCATTGAAGTCAGTACAGTAACACCAATTAATAGTGGCGCTTTATCACCATAGGGTTCAAGAATGTCCTTTGCGGCTTTCATCATTGCCAAGCCACCGCTTGCATGCACATTAACCATCCATACACCAAGTTCAGCAGCTGCTTTTACAGCTTTAGCTACCGTATTTGGAATATCGTGAAATTTCAAATCGAGGAAAACATCAAAGCCTTTATCTTGCACCTCTTTCACAAACTCAGGTCCAAACAAAGTAAACATTTCTTTGCCAACTTTTAAACGGCACATTGTAGGATCAAGTTGATTAATTAGGGCAAAGGCTTCAGCTTTATTGTCATAGTCTAAAGCGACAAGGATACGTTTTTCAGACATGGTTTCTCCGATGTTATTTTCTTTTCCATGACCGATTGAGTCATGGTTATTCGCCATCAAGACCTTTTATGCGAGTTATTTTCCCCCAGGCTTTGCATGATGGACAGTGCCAATAAAGTACGTGAGCAGGAAAGCCACATACTTTACAGCGATACGATGGTCGATAAGCAATTTGCTGAGCAACCAACTTTTCTAAGCGAGCCAGATTATCTTTGGATGAATCGTCCTTAGTTTGTTCTAAGTACAATTTCATCAACTCTTGAAAGCCTTTCATCGTAGGCTTGCGATAAAGAGAATCTAATAATATGTTTTCTGCTTCAGTTAATTCATTGTTTTGCAGCAATAAGTGAACGATTTCTAAAATCGCAGAAATGCCAGCGCCCTTTTCAACCGCTTGCTGCAAATAGTCACGATAGCCATTAATATCAGATTGAGCGAGATAGACCTCTTTCGTCACCTCTATGGCATCGGCAATGAAGTTGATATCGGCTGTTAAGATGGCAAGTAAGTATTGCTTACTTTGCTTGAAGTCTTGTTTGGATGCATAGACTTTTGCAAGTTCTAATAAAGCACGTATGCATTTATCATCTTGTTTAAGTGCAAGCTTTAAATATTTTATCTTCTTGTTTGGATCTGCTGATTCTTCACTGAGCTGGCAATAATAATGAGCTTGAGTTTCAAGATATTCTTTACGCTGAGAGCGACTCATGTGATTTATGACTTTGATCGCTTTACGCCAATCTTTCGTGGTTTGATAAATAGAAATGAGCTGGGTTTCGGCTTCATGTGTATCTTCTGACTGTTGAAGCAAACTTAAAAAGATTTCTTCGGCTCGATCGTAAAAACCAGCCGCCATATAATCTTTGCCAAGCTCAGCCATTGCCATTTCTAATTGGTCTGGTGCAAGACTTGGACGGGAGATCAGATTCTGATGAATACGAATAGCTCGGTCTACTTCACCACGTTTACGGAATAAAGCGCCAAGAGAAAGATGAGTTTCAATGGTTTCGTCATCGACATCCAGCATGTCGATAAAAAAATCTACGGCTTTGTCTGATTCATTAGACAAAATGAAATTTAAGCCTGAAAAGTATTCCTTGTTAAGCTTACGCTGCTTTTTTTGCTGCTGGTGGCGCATGCTTCTACGCCCCATATACCAACCGTAACTGGCTGCTAATGGCAGTAACAAAAACAAAATCTCAAGCATATTAGCGCTCTTCTTCGCTTGTTACTTTAGGCTCTAATGCCGCAAGCTTTTTATTTGCCTGACGTAAGGAAACCTTCAATTTAATAATTTGGTACGCCGCACACAACCAACTTAGTACAAATCCACCTAAAAAAACTGAAGCTAAAACAATAGGAAGTCGATATTCACCTTGAGCCACAAAATAGCTTATGGTCACCATCTGTTCGTTACGTGCGCCGAAAATAAAAGCTAAAAAGAAGATTGCTGCAACGACAATTGTAATGAAAAATGATTTCACATGAATCTCCATATAGTTCAGTAAAACTGGCTTTAATTCCTACAACACACAGTGTTTAGTTATTGAAATCCGTACGAGTTCTGATTATCTGCGAAATATTGGCTTTAGGCTAGCTTTAGATACAAAAAAGCCTCCCAAAGGAGGCTTTTTAATCAAGTTCGATCACGAATTGATAGCATCAACACGTTCTCGTAATTCTTTGCCTGGCTTAAAGTGTGGTACATACTTACCTTCTAGATCCACTGAGGTTCCAGTTTTAGGGTTACGTCCAACACGCGGAGCACGGTAGTGAAGTGAAAAGCTACCGAATCCACGGATCTCAATGCGATCACCAGATTCTAATGTTGAAGCCATTTGCTCCAGCATTTCTTTTACAGCATTCTCTACTTCTTTCGCTGATAATTGTGGATTATTAGCAGCGAGTTTTGCGATTAGTTCGGATTTAGTCATCCTAGCTATCCTCTTATTTTAAGCCAAACTTAATCATCAAAGGTGCTAATTAAAGCACCTTTACAACAATGATTACTTACGAGCAGCTTTAAACGCTTCTGCCATAGCATTGCTGATAACAGCGTCATCTTTCTTGTTAACAGATGCTAGTGCTTCTTTCTCTTCAGCTTCGTCTTTCGCTTTGATAGACAGGCTGATAGTGCGGTTCTTACGATCAACACCCATGAACTTAGCTTCTACAGCGTCACCTTCTGCGAATACAGTAGATGCGTCTTCGATGCGCTCACGAGAGATGTCAGCAACGCGGATGTAACCTTCAACTGAGTCAGCCAACTCAACAGTAACACCTTTAGCGTCAACTGCTGCAACAGTACCATTAACGATAGTACCTTTCTTCTTGTCAGCCAAGTAAGCGTTGAATGGATCGTCTTCAGTTTGCTTAACGCCTAAGCTGATACGCTCACGCTCTGGGTCAACTGAAAGAACAACTGCACTGATTTCGTCACCTTTCTTGTACTCAGATACTGCTTCTTCGCCAGTACCAGTCCAAGAAATGTCAGATAGGTGAACAAGACCGTCGATGCCACCGTCAAGACCGATGAAGATACCGAAGTCAGTGATAGACTTGATCTTACCAGATACTTTGTCGCCCTTGTTGTAACGAGAAGCGAAATCATCCCATGGGTTAGTCTTACATTGTTTAAGACCTAGAGAGATACGACGACGTTCTTCGTCAATGTCTAGAACTAGAACTTCAACTTCGTCACCTAAGTTAACAACTTTAGATGGGTGGATGTTCTTGTTAGTCCAATCCATTTCAGAAACGTGAACAAGACCTTCAACGCCTTCTTCGATTTCAACGAAACAACCGTAGTCAGTCAAGTTAGTTACGCGACCACTCAAACGAGTGTTCTCTGGGTAACGCTTGCTGATTGCTAACCATGGATCTTCGCCTAGTTGCTTAAGACCTAGTGATACACGGGTGCGCTCACGATCGTACTTAAGAACTTTAACGTTGATTTCGTCACCAACATTAACGATTTCAGATGGGTGCTTAACACGCTTCCAAGCCATATCAGTGATATGTAGAAGACCGTCAACACCACCAAGATCAACGAATGCACCGTAGTCAGTAAGGTTCTTAACGATACCTTTAACAGCTTGACCTTCTTGTAGGTTCTCAAGAAGAGCGTCACGCTCTGCACTGCTCTCAGATTCGATAACAGCACGACGAGAAACAACAACGTTGTTACGCTTTTGGTCTAGCTTGATTACTTTGAATTCTAATTCTTTGTTTTCTAGGTGAGCAGTGTCGCGAACTGGGCGAACGTCAACTAGAGAACCTGGTAGGAATGCACGGATACCGTTTAGTTCAACAGTGAAACCGCCTTTAACCTTACCATTGATAACACCGATAACAGTTTCAGCGTCTTCGTATGCTTTTTCAAGAACAATCCAAGCTTCGTGACGCTTAGCTTTTTCACGAGAAAGTTGAGTCTCACCGAAGCCATCTTCAACAGAGTCAAGAGCAACGTCTACTTCATCACCAACGTTGATTTCAAGTTCGCCAGCAGCGTTCTTGAATTGATCAGCAGGGATTGGGCTTTCAGATTTAAGACCAGCGTCAACTAGTACCATACCGTTTTCGATAGCTACTACAGTACCACGTACGATAGAGCCTGGGCGGAATTCTAGTTGTTCAAGGGATTGTTCAAACAGATCAGCAAAAGATTCAGTCATGTTAATTTACTTTAAGTAATAAACTACATTCATCCTAAATGTAGAGTCAGTTAAAATTTATCACCATCGTCCCTGTGGTGAATGCCTATCAACCTTGAATGGTTCTTTACGAGCTACTCAGGGCTTGATAAATGTTTTTCGATGTGTGTCAGTACGATATCTAACACACCATCAATATTAATTCCTGTCGTATCAACGACTAATGCGTCATCCGCTGCTTTCAGCGGTGCAACTGGTCGATTCATATCACGCTCATCGCGTTCAATGATTTCAGCCAAAAGGCGGTCGATTTTAACATCGAAGCCCTTGTCCTGCAACTGATTATACCTACGCTCTGCACGTTCTTCAGCCGATGCGGTCAAAAAAATCTTAACGGGTGCATCAGGGAATACTACGGTTCCCATATCTCGACCATCAGCGATTAATCCAGGCTCAACTTCAAATGCACGTTGGCGACGTAATAATGCTTCTCTTACTCTTGGGAACGCAGCAATTTTTGATGCAGCATCAGAGCATTCTTGAGTGCGAATATCTCGAGTGACATCCTCGCCTTCTAAAACCACTTTGATGTTGTCGCTTTCATTGCCTGCAAGAAACTGTACATCGAGGTGTGCGGCTAACAAACTAATCGCTTCTTCGTTATCAAGTTCAACATCATGATGTATTGAAGCTAATGCCAACACTCGATAAATGGCACCACTATCTAATAAATGAAATCCGAGTTTTTGAGCAAGCAAATGACATATTGTTCCTTTACCAGCTCCGCTTGGGCCATCAACTGTTACTACTGGAGTCCGTTCAGACATAATTCCTCCAAAATAAACATTCCCCAAAAGCACCACAAAGGCTGTTAAAGCCTAGTAGAAAAAATAAATTTTGTGGTGCTAATGAAAATAAGCGGCGGCATTGTACACCAGCTAAACACAAAAATCCGATTGTTTTTCAGATATTCGTGACCTTCGAACCTAAAAACACCAGTTGGACGCTCATTAAGATAATATCTATCTGAGTTATCTATAATTTCAATGTTTTCATCCTTCACCGAATGAGTGAAATGCTCTACGCCCACAAGCTTGCTAAAATGTCCGCTAGCAGCGTTGTAACTTTTGCAAGTAGAATTACTACTTGCTGCAAGCTACGCCTTGCTAGCAATCATTTTTTCTACGCTTGAAAACGTAGCCAACTGATGTTTTTAGGTTGAATAAAAATGAATACAGATGAAGCCGTACAAATTTGTTGACTGCAATAACAGCATATAACTAATACGGCTTGTCAGAGTTTACTTCTGACCTATTTGAGCTAAGGCTTCGAAATAGTTAGGGAAAGTTTTTGAAGTGCAGCCCGGATCGTTAATGGTTACTCCTACTTCAGATGCAGAAAGCAGAGAGAAACACATCGCCATGCGATGATCATTATATGTATCAATTTCTGCATGAACTAACTGCTCCGGTGCAGTTACTTCAATCGCGTCATTATGCTCTACCACTGTTGCCCCAACCTTTTTTAATTCAGTCGCCATGGCAGCTAAACGATCCGTCTCTTTAATACGCCAGTTGTATATGTTCTTCAACTTAGTTGTGCCTTTGGCAAACAAAGCGGCAACAGCCAATGTCATGGCTGCGTCAGGAATATGATTCATATCCATATCAATGGCAGATAACTCTGCTTTAGACGAAAGAATATAATCGTCACCCCACTCAATATTCGCCCCCATAGCCGCGAGAGCATCCGCAAATTGAATGTCCCCTTGGATGCTGTTTTTTCCAATACCCGTTACTTTTACCTGTCCGCCATTGATTGCGCCAGCAGCTAAGAAATATGAAGCAGATGAAGCATCACCTTCAACTAAAAACTCACCAGGAGATTGATAAACTTGCCCTGCTTCGATTTCAAAACGCTGATAATCATGGTTAATAACGTTAACGCCAAAGCGTTCCATCAACTTGATAGTAATATCAATATATGGCTTAGAAACTAGCTCACCATCGACAGTAATTAATACATTGTCTTTTGCTAACGGAGCCACCATGAGTAATGCAGTTAAGAACTGTGAAGATAATTTACCTGAGATATTGACATTACCACCTGATAACCCAGTTCCTTTTATCAAAATAGGTGGAAAGCCATGTTCTTTTTGGTAGCTAATGTCAGCACCCAGTTGTTCAAGTGCATCAACAAGATCTCGAATTGGGCGCTCTTCCATTCTAGGCTCACCCGTTAGCTCGTATTCACCAGAACCTAAGGTTAATGCCGCACACAATGGACGCATCGCGGTCCCTGCGTTTCCTAAAAAGAATGACTGTAATTTATCACTTTTGAATGGTCCATTATTTCCATAAACCACACATTCCGTTTTATCGTCATTCAATTCATAACGTACTCCCAACTGCTTAAGGGCTGACAGCATATGACGAATGTCATCAGAATCTAACAAGTTATAGAGCTTGGTCGTTCCCGAAGCCAGTGCCGCTAATAACAAAGCGCGGTTAGAAATACTTTTTGAGCCAGGAATATTGATTTCACCATTGAACTTAGCAATGTGAGATAAAGTGAGTTGTTGCATTTTATGAAGAAAATAGACTTACAGATTAGAGGCGTACAGGATGGCTCATACAAAAATATTTAGCAACTGTTTATTGGAATTAGATAGATAATAAAAAAGTAAAAAAATTCACCTTTTCAAGTGGTTTTTCCTCCTCAAATGTTCAAATTATGTTAGTCTCGCTCCATAAATCAAAATATATAATATGACAAAAAAGGTAGATGAAGATAATGTTCGATCAGTTAAACCCAATGCCTGCGGACCCCATATTAGGTCTCCTCAACGAATACCGCCAAGATACCAACCCAAACAAAGTCGATTTAGGTGTTGGTGTATATAAAGATCCAGCAGGTCATACTCCTATTCTTGAATGTGTAAAAACAGCCGAGCAATATCGTTTATCAACCGAGAATACCAAAGTATATATTGGTCCAACGGGTTCAGCTGATTTTAACACTCTTATTACTGAATTGTGTTTTGATAATGAGCACCCTGCTCTACTTGCTAATCGTATCCGTACCGTTTCAACTCCAGGTGGAACAGGTGCTCTTCGTGTTGCAGCTGACTTTATTACACGTTGTAAAAAAGATGCCGTTATTTGGGTAAGTGACCCAACTTGGGCAAATCATACTGGTTTATTTGAAGCTGCAGGCATCACGGTTAAAACCTACCCTTATTATGACTACGATACTAAATCATTAAAATTTGAAGAAATGATTGCATGCCTTGAGCAAGTAAGCGCTGATGATGTCGTGCTTCTGCACGCTTGTTGCCACAACCCAAGTGGTATGGATCTAACTCAAGAGCAATGGGACATTGTTGCTGAGCTAGCCAAAACCAAAGGCTTCACGCCACTTATCGACATGGCATATCAAGGCTTTGGTACTGATGAAGATACCGATGCCTACGGTGTTCGTAAAATGGCGGCCACTGTTGAAAATATGATCTTATGCAGTTCATGCTCTAAAAACTTTGGCTTGTATCGCGAGCGTATTGGTTCGTGTTCAATCATCAGCAGTTCAGCTGCTAAAGCTGACACTGCGTTTTCTGTTTTGCTATATGTTGTGCGCTGCTTATATTCTATGCCACCAGCACATGGGGCTGCTATTGTTGAAACCATCTTAGGTTCAGCTGAGCTAAAACAGCAGTGGCTTGATGAACTCAAACACATGCGCGATCGCATCAATGGCAACCGTAAGTTACTGGTAGATGCTCTGCATGGTCTTAATGTTGATCTTGATTTTAGTTTTATCACAGAGCAAAAAGGTATGTTCTCTTTCTTGGGTGTAAACCCACAGCAAGTTGAGCAACTAAAAAATGAATATAGCGTATATATGGTTGGCTCTAGCCGCATCAGTATTGCCGGAATTACAGAAACGAATGTCGATTACCTAGCACAATCAATTGCTAAAGTCCTTTAATTTGTTACTCAGCAGGCACTCACTAGAGTGCCTTTACTTGTCCTTTATTTCTCTCAATTTTTTTCACAAACTCACCCTCTTTTGATACCAAATTAAAGAGTATGAAATATTTTTAATTAAAATTAATTGGATTTCTTTTGCAATTACAAAGATAGTTGAGCCTTAAATTCAATTAATTACATAATGAGGTGAAATTATGGCATCACCAATAGAAGGCGGACGATTACCACCAGATACACCTGTTCATATGCAAGGTGGTGGGGAGCAACAGCACGACTATGGAGCGACTGATGGTCAAGGGGATGATAAGCAACCCTTGATAAATTGGGGGCGCCGCCCCCAACAGATGAGCACTCTCAGACGAGTTGCCAACGGGACTGTCGGAGCAGTCGGGTTCGTTGGTGGTTTATTTGTAATGGGGACGGTTGGGGTTACCGCATACATGCTTGTCCAGAATGATGTAAAATCTCAAAACGCTAGCGCTACAGCTAATTTTCATAACGAGAGTGAAGACTGCCCTCCAGCACCAGAAGTGGAATGGAAAAAGAATGGCTGGACTGCAGCTCCTAGTGGTGTACAAGCATTAATAGGTGCAGGGATGTCACTCCAAGGCTGGAACATGATGGCGAAAGCTTGGAGAGGACGTTAGGTTTAAGTTCGTATTTCAAAATTATCTTGAAGGATATGGTCCACACTTTTATATATTATTGATAGCTACAGTGTGGACTTTTACCTGTCTCCAATTAGTTTGCTCGATACCAGCTAAAACGTACAAGTTTTGAGGTAGAGATCCCCCCTTAGTCAGAACATCAATAGTGGTAAAAGAAGTATTTTTTCAAAATAATATCCAATTTAGGCAAAGCTCACTAAATCAATGAATGGAATGATATTTAAAAATAACCTTTGATTACCAAAAGATGAATTAATATTCATAAATCACATCATTGTTAAATCTTGTAGTAGCATCAAACAATCGCCCTTAGCTGTTTGAAGTGTATGAATAATAAAAGTATTGATAAAAATTCGAACCTAGTTTCAATTGCGATCATTGCTGGATTATTTTTTATCTTTGGCTTTGTTACTTGGTTAAATGGTGCACTCATTCCATTACTCCAAACAGTATGCCAATTGACGGCCCCCCAAGCTTATCTAGTCACTGTTACTTTTTATATTGCTTACACCATAACAGCCATTCCCGTATCTTCAGTACTGAATAAAACAGGGTATAAACGTGGAATGTCGCTTGGGCTGTTTATCATGGCTGTTGGATCCGTATTATTTATCCCCGCAGCACATACTCGAATCTATCCGCTATTCTTATTCGCCTTATTTGTTATGGGCACAGGGTTAACTCTTCTACAAACAGCTTCTAATCCATACATAGTATTAATTGGCTCAGAAAAGTCAGCCGCGGTTAGAATTAGCTTAATGGGTCTATTAAACAAAGGAGCAGGTATACTCGCCCCAATTCTATTCACCACTATCGTTTTTAGCGGTGTAAGCTCAATCAGTACTGAACATTTCAACTCAATCCCTCTAGCTCAAAAGCTTTCTGAGCTGAGCAGCTTATCTTCTAAATTAATTGATTTATATTCTGTTATGGCTGCTGTTTTGGTCGCTTTAGCTTTATGTATATCTATTTCTCCGTTACCAGAAGTCGAAACGCATGACCAAGATAAAAATGAAAAAGTGGATTGGAAGAAAGCACTAAAATACCCACAACTCACACTTGGGGTTATCACTTTATTTTTTTACGTTGGTGCGGAAGTTATCGCTGGTGACACGATAGGATTATTTGGTAAGCAACTTGGGTTAGCGAATTATACTGAGTTCACTGCTTTTACTATGTTCTTTATGGTAGCCGGCTATATCATTGGTATGATCTTCATCCCCAAATTACTTAGCCAAGAAAAAGCACTACTGGGCTCTGGAGTCTTTGGAATAGTGATAACTGTCGCGATCCTTATCATGTCGAATCACTCACATCTTTCAGCGCCTCTATTAGCTAAATTTGGTTTTACACATCCAGTTCCCGATGTCATTTTAATGGTGGGGCTATTAGGTTTAGCAAATGCGTTAGTTTGGCCAGCTATTTGGCCATTGGCGTTACGAGGATTAGGAAAATACGTTAATACAGGCTCTGCAATGTTGATTATGGCAATTTCTGGGGGAGCTATACTGCCCTACTTATACGGGCTACTAGGTAATCTGATTCTACCACAATATGCTTATGTGATCTTAATTCCAGGATACTTATTAATAGCGTATTACGCCGTGCTTAATATAAGAAATAATAAATCTAATACCTTAAAAATCTAATTTGGCAACGGCCTTTAATGATTCGACGGATTATTTTTGTGGTAATCCAGAGGGACATAAAAGAAGCGTCTGCGGATTTTCTCCGTTTCTTGTACTTTGTGACCCAATCCAACTTTGATAAACAATAAAGCTAAATCACAAGCATCAATTTCGTCCAAATCCAAAGAGGCATTGACTTCTTCTTCATCAAACTCCTCTCCATTTTGTTGAGCTTGCCATTTAAGTAGAGTTACCCAGTTAGATTTATGCTCGAAATAATCGATGTATTTTAAAAGTTGAGTGCGTAGATAGATAGAATCATCATTATAAATATGTCCGTCTGCTGAAACTCTTCGTTTTTTGGGTTGCGATTGTTTTAGCTTATTTCGCTTAGCATAGGAAATATAATTGTATCCAACTCTGGTACGAACAATCATTGCTGAATATTCGCCATCGTTGAAGCTGAGCAGCATTGAATCATTAGGTATATCACATTGATTTAGAATTTTGGTGGCAACTTCCATCGCCATTTCTTCTGTGATTTTTCGATAAAAATACTTTGTAGAGCTTCTTACCCACATAGCAAGACGCCTTAACATTGAACGGGAGCTATCCAATGGCTCCATATATTTACCAATGCCTGATTCCGGGTTTATTTCTTCAACTCGGTAGTCGAAATCATTAAATTTAGCTTTGCCTTTTTTACCCGTTTTAGCCGGTTTATAAGCTGATAAATTAACATTACGGACAGGTATTGGTCGGCTAAAAACTATCACTTCAACCTCATATAAAATATTGATATATCTAATTATAGTTTGTTTACCTTGCTTTAAGCTGATCAGTTCATGAACTTATGGATATCTATTACATATATAATGGAATTTATCTTACACACCGAAAAACAAAAAGGCTCCCTTGAATTGGGAGCCTTTGAACTAGCTAATCTATATTATTTAAATTTATTTCTTAGTCCAGCGGTCTAACCAACCTAAAACATGGGCATACCATTGTTCTAAGTTATTTGGATTCAAAATCCAGTGGTTCTCATCTGGGAAAATCAATAGTTCAGATGGGATATTATTGCGCTGTAAATATGAAAACGCCGCTAAACCTTGACCATAAGGAACACGGAAGTCTTTCTCACCGTGAATCACTAGCATTGGTGTTTTCCAGTTTTCAACATAATTCGCTGGATTGAATTTCTCGTACAGCTCTTTGTTGTCTTTATACTGACCACCAAATTCATGCTCAGGGAACCACAGTTCTTCAGTCACATAGTACATAGAACGCATATCAAATAAACCTGCATGGTTAACTAGACATTTAAAGCCATCACTCCACTTACCTTCGATCCAGTTCATCATGTAGCCACCGTATGAACCACCCAAGGCACAGGCATTATTAACGTCTAACCAAGGTTGTTGCTGACCAACAGCTTTTAGACCTTTCTTAAGATCCACCAGCGGCTTACCACCCCAATCTTTGGTGATAGAGTCAGTAAACTTTTGTCCGTAACCTGTAGAGCCGTGGAAATCGACCATCACGACACCGTAACCAGCACCCGCCCAAAGCTGAGCATTCCAACGACCACTAAAGCCATTACCAAATGAGCCTTGAGGACCACCGTGAACAAGGAATGCTACAGGATACTTTTCACCTTCTTTATAGTTAGCAGGCTTGATCCAGTATCCATGAACCTCTTCATCACTCCAGCCCTTAAATTTGAACTGCTGATATTCACCGAACTTAATTTTCTTAAGCTTCTGTTGGTTAACATGAGTAAGCTGAGTTAGCTGATCACCATCTAGATTAACGCTCCAGATATCTCTTGGTTGGCTTAAACTAGTATGCGAGAAATAGGCTTTTCCGTTGTGAATACCGATTAAGCTGTTATAACCAGAACCATAAACTTTACGAACATCACCAAACTGAGTATTGATTTCAAAGATGCTAACTTGACCAACATCTTGAGCCGTCACATAAAGCGTTTGGTTATTATCGCCAAATTGAATTGAGCTTGGGCTACGATCCCAAAGTGGCGCTACTTCTTTTGTTTGACCAGTTACAGTGTCGGTTAGCATGATGGCATAACGGTCTGCTTCAAAGCCTGGGCGCTTCATTGCTAGATAAGCCATGTAACGTCCATCGCTTGAGAATGTAGGTTGCGCATCCCAAGCTTTATTTTCTTTAGTGAGATTGACCGTTTCGCCACCTGTTACTGGCACTTTCCATAAATCATAGTTTGTTGTCCAAGCTTGCTCTTTACTCGGCGCTTTTGCACTATAAACAATGTACTTTCCATCAGGAGTAAAGCTCACTTCTTCCATACCAGAAAAAGGCTTTGGTGGTACTTCAGTGTCTAACCCTTTAGTGACATCAACAGGCTTGCTTAATGTGTTGCCGTTAATGCTAGCCACAAACAAGTGATTGCGAGCGTGATCGAACCAAGTATCCCAATGACGAACCATTAGCTGATCATAATGACGACCAGTTTGCTTGCTGTCTTTTGCTTTTTCAAACTTACCCTTAGAGCAAGCTAAAGTATCGCACTCAGGAAATACACGAATACTCATTGCAACTTGTTTGGCGTCATCCGATAGTTTGTAGTCATCAACACCTAACACTAAATCAGAAACTTGACGAGCTTCGCCACCCGTTAATGACAAATTATAAAGCTGACTAGAGCCGTTTCTTGCTGCTAAGAAGTAAATAGACTTATTGTCTTTAGCAAATTGCACATTATGCTCAGTACCTTTGGCACTGGTTAACTGCATCGGCTTTGCATTCGCTTTGGTTAAATCTAATAGATATAGATCTGACGATTTGTCACCCTTGTTATCTTTCTTAGTTACCCCATAAACTAAGGTATTGCCATCTGATGAAATTGCGTAACTATGAAGTTTATTTAGGTTAACAAGGTCTTGAACCGTAAAAGGCTTAGCCGCTGTATCAGCAAACGCTGAAGTACTTAGCGCAAGTGCAATTGCTGCACTGGTAAAGGAGGTCTTTAACATGACTGACTCTTTATATAAATTATTTCGGTAGATAAATTAACTAAATGATTGGTTCGTAGCAAGTAAAACGCCATCACTTAGGATGGCGTTCACAAGTAAAGTGCATTTATTTAGCGTTAGCGATATTTACTTTCCAAATCGCTGGTCCCGTTTCATGAGCGTTAACGCCTTCTGAGTCAACAGCTACAGTCACTGGCATATCTTGAACATCAAATTCGTAAATCGCTTCCATTCCAAGATCTTCAAAAGCAACTACACGTGACTTCTTAATCGCTTTTGCTACAAGGTATGCTGCACCACCAACTGCCATGAGATAAACAGACTTATGCTTTTTGATTGATTCAACCGTTGCTGGACCACGTTCAGCTTTACCGATCATGCCCATAATGCCCGTTTTCTCTAACATTAGATCGGTAAATTTATCCATACGAGTCGCAGTTGTTGGACCTGCAGGACCTACAACTTCGTTACCAACAGGATCTACAGGGCCTACGTAATAAATAAACTTGCCTTTTAAATCCACACCTTCTGGTAAACCTTCGCCAGATTCGATCATTGTTTGAATGCGTTTATGTGCTGCATCACGACCGGTTAGCATTTTTCCGTTTAGCAATAAGGTATCGCCACTCTTCCAAGTTTCTACTTCGGTTTGAGTTACGGTATCTAGATTGACGCGTTTGACATCACCACCAACTTCACGGGTGATTTCAGGCCAGTCCTCAAGCTTTGGCGTCGAAATTTCAGCAGGACCAGTTCCATCTAGATGGAAGTGAACATGGCGTGTTGCTGCACAGTTCGGGATCATAACCACTGGCTTTGATGCTGCGTGAGTTGGTGCAGTTTTGATTTTTACATCAAGGACAGTCGTTAAACCACCAAGTCCTTGAGCGCCAATTCCTAAGTTATTTGCACGATCAAAAATGTCTAAACGCAACTCTTCTTCTGCATTTTCAGCGCCTTTAGCTTTAAGCTCATGGATATCAACACTTTCCATTAGTGCTTCTTTTGCCATTACTGCCGCTTTTTCCGCAGTGCCGCCAATACCGATACCTAACATACCTGGTGGACACCAACCTGCTCCCATTGTAGGCAATGTTTTTTCAACCCACGCTGCAACATCATCAGATGGGTTTAACATGATCATTTTGGTTTTGTTCTCAGAACCACCACCTTTAGCTGCAATCGCTACTTCAACGTGATTGCCTTTAACAATTTCCATATGAACCACTGAAGGAGTGTTATCACGAGTGTTTTTACGAGCCCCAGCAGGATCGGCAACAATCGAAGCACGCAATGGATTATCAGGATTGGTATAAGCACGGCGAACACCTTCATCTACCATTTCTTGTACCGTCATGTCTGACTTATCCCAGCGTACATCCATACCAACCTTTACAAAGGTGGTAACAATACCCGTATCTTGACAAAGTGGACGCTTGCCTTCGGCTGACATACGAGAGTTAATCAATATCTGCGCAATAGCATCTTTTGCAGCTGGACTTTGTTCACGATCATAGGCTTCAGCCATTGCATCAACAAAATCTTTGGGATGGTAATAAGAGATGTATTGCAGTGAGTCAGCAATACTTTCAATAAAATCGGCTTGTTTTATGATAGTCGGTTCCGAACCGTGAGAGGTAGAAGTCATGTTCACACACCTAATCGTTTTATTATTAATACTCGTGTCACTTGAAGATACAAGATTTCAGCGAGTATGTTATTTTGATCACATCCATTTATGATACTATCTTACGATTCATTGAGCCATAAAAGCATTATAAATAAGGTCATTAAATGGTTTCACGGAAGTCAGATAGCTTAGCTGTTTGCAAACTTGACATCGAATTAACCACAACGGAAGTCTTCTCTCATTTTGCTGATAAGCCTTGGGCTATTCTTTTAGATTCGGCAGATGCACAACACTCAGATGCACGCTACGACATTATCAGTTTCGATCCCATTGCAACTCTGACAACTCGAGAAGATCAAACCCAGTTTACAATTTATGATTCAGAACGCTGTGATGGATTATTAAACAATATCTCAAACGAAAATCCATTTTCTCTATTAAAGCGCAACCTTAACAAGCTCTACCCTAAACAACTAAGTAGTGAGTTTCCATTTAATGGTGGTGTGCTTGGAAGTTTTAGTTACGACTTAGGTCGCCGAGTCGAACACTTACCTACTACTGCTAAAAATGATTTGTCTTTGCCTGATATGTGCATAGGTTTTTATGATTGGAGCTTGATTTTCGATTATCAACAGCAATCGTGGTTCTTGTTACATTACTTAGGTGAACAAGCACTAGAAAAAATAAAGCAGTCATTACTCGGTATGATAGCTACAAAAGTAGAGATAAATGAGCCTTTCAAGCTAACCGAACATTGGCATACTCAAATTGAAAAATACCAATATAAAGAAAAATTCAACCGAGTACATGAATATTTACTGAGTGGTGATTGCTATCAAATAAATTTAACCCAACGCTTTAGCTCTAGCTACAAAGGCAATGAATGGCAAGCTTACCAAAAGCTAAGAAGTAGTAATAAAGCGCCTTTTTCGGCATTCATAAAACTAGAACACCATTCAATAATTTCGATATCACCAGAACGGTTTATTCAGTTAGCTGATCGCCATATTCAAACTAAGCCAATCAAAGGTACTTTACCAAGAAGTAAAAACACAACCATTGATGTTCAATTGGCTAACCAATTACAGCAATCACAAAAGGACCGAGCAGAAAACCTAATGATCACCGACTTACTGAGAAATGATTTAGGTAAAGTCGCCAGTGCAGGTACTGTGCGTGTTCCAAAGTTATTTGATATTGAAAGTTTCCCAGCGGTTCACCACCTAGTAAGCACAGTTACAGCAGAGCTTGATGAAAAGTATGAAGCGACAGACTTACTTGAAGCCACTTTTCCGGGAGGCTCTATAACAGGCGCTCCGAAAATTAGAGCCATGGAAATCATCGAAGAGCTAGAACCCAGTCGCAGAAGCATATATTGTGGTTCTATCGGCTATATAAGCCAAGATGGTAAAATGGATACCAGCATTACGATTCGAACCCTACTCACCGAAAACAATAAAATTTATTGCTGGGCTGGTGGTGGTATTGTTGCCGACTCACAAGTAGATGCTGAATATCAGGAAACCTTTGATAAAGTAAGCAAGATATTACCGACTTTGGAAGATTAATATGGATTTGGCACAGTTTAAGGAACGATTTAACTTATCACCTCAACCTAAAAAAGCAGATCGTTTCTGTGTGCCCAGTCATATTGCATCTAAATTAGAATTTAGAGATTCTGCCGTTCTTATTCCACTCGTTGAAATTGATGATCAGCTTGAAGTACTGCTAACTCAACGACCGCTTTACCTCAAACATCATCCTGGGCAAGTTTGCTTTCCCGGTGGCAAAGTGGCTGAAGATGATATAACGCCTGAAGATACAGCATTACGAGAGTTGCAAGAAGAAATGGGAATAAGACCGGAACGGATTGAAGTTTTAGGGCAACTTCCCATTCAACATACATATACTCAATTCCAGATAACGCCAATTGTGGGTGTGTTAGATAACCTTGAAAATTTAACAGTAGATTCAAATGAAGTTGCAGATTACTTCACTGTACCTCTCGCGCAACTTTCTCACCCTGATAATCAACAAAGTATTAAAGTTAAACGATGTAATATTGATATTGAAGTCTTGATGATTAATGCCAACCAACGATTTATTTGGGGTGTAACAGCTTCAATCATTCATACACTTCAAAGGAAGATAATCTTTTAACTTGTTATAAATGATTCCTTAAAATGATGATTCATCCTCTTCATTCTTGACTGTCACAAGCAAATGTTGTTTATAGCCCTTTAACTTACTTTCAATATATTTTTTTATCGAACTACAATCCAGTTGATCACAATACGCTACTATCTCTTCAAAAAAAGAGCCTTTGGCCAATAATACACCCTCTTTTGTTTGCTCAAAAACATAATCGATTAAAACTGTGGCAACCGCATAATGACGATGTTGAATCGCATAGTGAATAGGTGAAAAACCAAATTCATCTGCAGCCACTTCAAATTTCTTTTTTATCAAAAGATACACAATAGATGTATGTCCGGAAATAGCTGCCCAATGTAGGGGGGATTGCCTAAAACAGTTTAACCTACGGACATCAAGATTTTTATGATTGATGAGCAGAGAAACAACGGGCTCAAGACCGTTTTGACAAGCATAAAGTAAAGAGCTATTTCCTGATTCATCTGCAATTTCAAGATCTGAATCCCCCTGTATCAGATATATTGCTAAATCTAAATTGCCTTGCCTACATGCGTACATAAGCATGGTTGTCTTAGAAAAAAATAAACAATGTTCATCAACTTGACTTATAAGCAAGCGGTACATTGCTGACCCTTCTTGTTTGGATGCTAAGCGACACAGAAAGCTATCTTCAGCTTTTTTTCTTTCTGGGCTAGGTGAAGTGCAGGTTAAAAGTTGTGCCTTAAAACGATTAAATAATATATGGAAGGCACTTATATTTCCCCACTTAAGAGCTTCAGACATGAGTGCAATACATTTAAGCTCATTCTGGTAAGTGATCTCCAAACAATTAACCAGACGTTCAATTAATGCATACCATTGGTCGCCATCCTTCATCAATTTATTCAACAGTTGCTCGATTTTACTTTGCTGCTCAGCCTCTAGGTGTAACATTTCAGCAATGGCTACTGTATCTGTATTTTTTAAGAATTTTAGATGCAAAGATAATGAAGAATAGTCGGCGATAAACATTTTTCTATCTTTAAAATCTCGACTTAAAACATTTCGAACACCATAGAAAAATATTGCAAAATTACTTTTAGGGTTATCATTAATATACTGAGTTGGTTGTACCCCTAACCATGTCGAATAATATGCTTTTTGATGACTTAATCCGTAATTTAAAAGTTGCTCGATACTGAAAATATCCCTGTTTCGAAAAGCTAGTTGCAATGCTGAGTCGCCATTATTGTTCATGAGTATCTCAGGAGAGTGTTCTATGCATAACATTAGCAACCTAGAATTTGCATTTTGAACAGCGAAATGAAGTGCTGTGTTACCTTCTATATCGCGATCATTTACATTAGCCCCTTTTTTCAGTAATTCACTGCATACTGTTACAAGCCCATTTTCAGCGGCTAACAATATTGGAGTATCTCCAAACAGAGTCTTTGAGTGAACATTCACCCCCGAATCAATTAACTCTAAAGCAGACTCTATTTTTTTATGCAAGATAGAGTAAATCAGGACACTTTTTCCTAATAAGTTATCTTGAACATAATTAGCACTTGCCCCTTTCATTAATAACCTACGAACCCAAAATGCACTATTTTCATCAATGGAATGAACCAATAATTCATTCAAAATCTCACTCTCGTTAGTATAATGTAAGGCTGAAAAGCAGCGTAAACCAATGATGTCTCTATTACGTGATATAGCAACTTTAATTCCTTTTAAGAGCAATGTTTGACTGATTTCATTAGACTTTAACCACCATGAGATTACAGTAAGATTGTCAACTTCAATCGCGAGATAAAAATCAGGTTCGCAGATGGATACATGTGGTTGGATCTCTCTAGCCATGGCTAGAAAGCCTTGTTTAAGAGCAAATTGAAACGGAGTAACCCGTGTTTGATGTATCACCCGTAAATTACAACCTTGCTTTAATTGAACCTTTACTTCACTCAAATCCCCCTGAGCAATTGCATTAAACAGAGGTGTTGCAGTATTTATACTCGATTCCACTTTTTGTTTTACTTTGGTTACTACACTTTTATTAACTCTCGAAGTGCTCTTATCTTTTTCGTGAAATACATCGAAGCCATAGTCTGTCAATTTAGGTATTAAACGGTAAACCAGTTCAAATTGCTTAGATCTATTTGAAACCTTTACACGCAATAACTGCTCTTGCTGCTTTTCACCAATTGCTGTCAATATTCGTACTGCATTTGTTTCCGCATACTGCATAGAATCAGTATTTAGCGAGATTGAAAGCATTGAATCACAAGTCGCCATATTTCCCCCACCACCAATCACATGTCTCGAATATACCGCTATTAGACTGACACTAGACTTAAGGTGTTGTATGCAGAGTAAATATACTGTTGCTGGTTTTATCTAGTAATGGCTTCCTCCACTCGTTTTAATATTGGAAAATAACGCATTCTTACAACCAAACTCCTTGAGAAAAGTCCTCATAAAGGTAATATAGTCAACCTCTAAAAATATTTACCCCTTTTGTTGGAGAAACAAGCAACAATGAGTATTGCAACCGTCGTCTCTGTATTTAATGGAGAGCATTCAGTGGGTTCACAAGTCACCGTTCGTGGCTGGGTTAGAACTCGTCGAGATTCCAAAGCTGGCATCTCTTTCTTAGCCGTTTACGATGGCTCTTGCTTCAATCCTATTCAAGGCGTCGTACCCAACAATTTAAATAATTACCAAGATGAGATTTTAAAGCTAACTGCTGGCTGCTCTGTTGAAATGACTGGTGAAGTTGTTGAGTCTCAAGGTAAAGGTCAAACTTTTGAGCTTCAAGTGACTGAAGTTAAAGTTGTTGGCTGGGTAGATGATCCTGACACTTATCCAATGGCGGCGAAACGTCATTCAATCGAACACTTACGTGAATTAGCCCACTTACGCCCTCGCACTAACATCATCGGTGCTGTAATGCGTGTTCGTAACTGTCTATCTCAAGCGATTCACCGTTTCTATCATGAGCGTGGTTTCCTATGGGCATCTACCCCACTCATCACAGCTTCTGACTGTGAAGGCGCTGGTGAGATGTTCCGTGTATCAACTTTAGATATGCAAAACCTGCCAATGACTGATAAAGGCGAAGTGGATTACGACAAAGACTTTTTCGGAAAAGAAGCATTCTTAACGGTATCTGGTCAGTTAAACGCTGAGACTTATGCTTGTGCTTTATCGAAGGTTTATACTTTCGGCCCTACTTTCCGTGCAGAGAACTCAAATACTTCTCGTCACTTAGCAGAATTTTGGATGGTAGAGCCAGAAGTTGCTTTTGCTGATCTAGATGATGTAGCAGGTCTTGCTGAAGATATGTTGAAATATGCGTTCAATGCAGCACTTACTGAGTGTCGAGAAGACCTAGAATTCTTCGCTCAACGTGTTGAGAAAACCGCAATTGAGCGTTTAGAAGCTTTTGTTAGTTCTGACTTTGCTCAAGTTGATTACACTGATGCTATCGAAATTCTTAAGAACTGTGGTAAGAAATTTGAATTCGATGTCGAATGGGGCATTGATATGAGCTCTGAGCATGAGCGTTATCTTGCTGAAGAACACTTCAAAGCTCCTGTAGTTGTTAAGAACTACCCGAAAGACATCAAAGCTTTCTATATGCGCTTGAATGACGATGGTAAAACTGTTGCAGCTATGGACGTTTTAGCTCCAGGCATTGGTGAGATCATCGGTGGTTCACAACGTGAAGAGCGTTTAGAAGTATTAGATATGCGACTAGAAGAAATGGGCTTAGAGAAAGAAGATTTCTGGTGGTACCGTGATTTACGTCGTTACGGCACAGTACCTCACTCTGGTTTCGGCTTAGGCTTTGAGCGTTTGGTTTCTTATGTAACAGGTGTTTCTAACATCCGTGACGTAATTCCATTCCCTCGCGCTCCAAGAAGTGCAAACTTCTAATTGATTCGCTTACCAATTTTAAAGGCCATCATATGATGGCCTTTTTGCTATTTAAGGTATTCAAAAATGGACTAAAGGTATAAAGCAATGACCTGTTAAAATTTACGTTCGTCAAATAACTTCATACTCGTCATGAAAGACCTTAGAGCTCGTTCATTACTCTTCTATATATTAATGCTTTTCTTGCCCTTCACAACACAAGCCAACGTAATTTCAAAAAGTCAAAATATAAAAACCCCAAAAGACTGGAATACATTTCTTCGGCTACGATTCGATCTTTCAGGAAAGCCTGTTATCACTTGGTGGAAAGGTGTCGCTTATGCGAAACTCACTAACCAAAAACTTGTTCCATTAATGGGGATTGAAGGTTTTAATATTGGTAAACTGGTTCCACGATCTAATGGAAATTACCAATGGCAGTCTAGAGAAGTTCAATATTATACCGATTTAAAAACACATGAAATTTTATCAAAATGGGACAACCCGTTTACTAATGAGACGGATAAAGTCCTAGATGTTGCAAACGACCCCGTTAATTTTGCTAATGTAATTCAGGATTCACCACTACACTTCACGGCAACCTCAAATGGCTACAGCTTTCTTAATCAAGTCACCATTTTAGATTACCCTAACCCGCTTCCTGTTGATGACTTCCCCGAAGAATCTACTGGCCCAAATTACTTGGCTTCAGAAAATTTCACCTTTTCGATAAAGAATTCAGACATTCAACTGAATACACCAAGTATTCCAATGAGATTTAGTTGGATGAGAACCAGCCCTTGGCTTCCATGGATGAAAATGGGTAATGTTTCAGGAAATTTAATTTTTGTAGCCAGTGGCACTAAACTTGATAATGTAACAAACCTTCCTAAATCACTTCTTTCTTATACAAAACTACACCACAAGAAATTTTTAGCTCCACCCAAGCGCTTCAAAACTCCTAATGAGACCAGTTGGACCTTTTATAAAAAGTGGAAAAAGAATCATCCAAGCTATTAATACCAATATTAAAAAAAAAGCACCTGCATAGTAATATGATAAATTTGGACGTAAAACACACACCATTTAGCTTAAAAGTGGAATTTGATTAGATTGTGATGATTGAATAACCACTTGATAGCTTAATTACACTTTTTTTTAAAAGTCGAGTTGACTCATTCGAAAGACGGCTTTACTATGCGTCCCGTTCTCAACGAGAAGAAGAAACAAATCCCCTGTAGTTCAGTTGGTAGAACGGCGGACTGTTAATCCGTATGTCACTGGTTCGAGTCCAGTCTGGGGAGCCAACTTCTTAACCTTGAAACAAATTTTGAATGTTCCCCTGTAGTTCAGTTGGTAGAACGGCGGACTGTTAATCCGTATGTCACTGGTTCGAGTCCAGTCTGGGGAGCCAACATTCAAAAATTAAATGTACAATTCCCCTGTAGTTCAGTTGGTAGAACGGCGGACTGTTAATCCGTATGTCACTGGTTCGAGTCCAGTCTGGGGAGCCACATTTAAAAATTAAATTTCGATTCCCCTGTAGTTCAGTTGGTAGAACGGCGGACTGTTAATCCGTATGTCACTGGTTCGAGTCCAGTCTGGGGAGCCACATTTAATTCATATCTTCTACTCCCCTGTAGTTCAGTTGGTAGAACGGCGGACTGTTAATCCGTATGTCACTGGTTCGAGTCCAGTCTGGGGAGCCAATCTTATAAATAAATCTCAAATTTCATATTTTATTTTTTAAAAAAGTGTTTAGAATACACAACTTATCTTATAAATTGTTTTTGTCTGCATGGATGACAGTAACATTAACGGAATAGAGTAAATCCCAATAAGGCTAAATATTTCAAGTAATACCTGCGTCTTCTGTTTTGATGATTTTGAAATCCAAGCCTGATTTACGTTTTTTATTTACAGCATTATTGATATAGGTATTGATAAGGAAAATTGATACCAGTTGACGAATAAATCTGATGGATCGGATGCGTATGTTTACTTCAAAATTTTTTCAAACTCTGTTGTTAAGCCTAACCTGCTTAGGGTTATTTCTTCTTTATCAATTCCAGTTGGCAAAATTTCAGCAAGCTAGTCGAAGTCAATTAATTACTTATCAAAATCAAATTTCACAAATCAAAGATTGGCCACAAAGTGGTTACGAGATTTATCAAACTGTAAAGGCTATATCTCCCCTACGATTCTTTCAGTATGTTGCCAAGGTTGAAACAGATAATAACTACACTACTGGCCAATTACTCAATGATGACACCATTATCATAAATCGCCTTTTCCCCGACAATACGGGAACTTACACTAAAATTCCCAATGGTCGGATACAAATTAAATTAGATTTATCAGCGACAAAATCTGTCGTTGTATCCGACTTTATTAACATTAGTTTGATCATACTCTCTACCTATATATTTATTGCACTTTGGGCTCAACTTTGTTTTAGCCGTTTTAATAGTTATTTAAGTCAAATTACTCAGTTAGTCGGACAAATCCCCAGCCGTAAATCGACTATTAACTCTAATACCAGATTTCCAAAACAGTTTAAGGCTATCGAACAAGCCATAACTCAGGCTAAGGAGAGTTATGTCGAACGAATTAAACGAATTACTCTAGAAAATCAACAGCTCAACAAAGAGGCAAGACAAGATCAGCTAACAGGGTTATTAACTCGCTTAGTCTTTTTTAAAAAGCTTGAAGAATCGGCCAGTAGCAAACAACAAATAAACGGCTCAATTATTGTCTTAAGAGCAAGTGAATTGTCATACATTAACCAATTCCAAGGACGCAATGCAGGTGATGCTTATTTGGTTAAAATTTCCAAACTACTTCTGGCAATAACTAAAACCACGCCAAACTGCAGCCATTTTCGAATATCTAGTGCTGAATTCGCAATTGTATTGCCTGAAGTTAACTTTAAGAGTGCAGAGATTCTATTACCTAAGATAAAATCACTTCTAGATGAATATCAACAAGTTATAAGAACTCAATCCATTGCCCATATTGGCCTGATCCCATATAAAAATGAAATTCCACCAACAACATTATTAGGAATGATAGAGGGATCAGTTAGCGTTGCAGAAACGCTTGGAGCTAACAGTTTTTTTGCAATGGCTAAACCCAAAAGTGATGAATCATTAGGTGACAGTAATTGGAGAGATACGCTTAATTTTATCCTAAAAAACGGTTCGGCAACTTTTTACCACCAGCCGATTCAATCTTGTAATACCCAAAAGGCGTTTTATCAAGAACTTCTCACTCGTTTTGAAAATGAGGATAGAAGAGTTTTAACTACTGCCACAGTTGTCTCTATGGCTGAGCGTCATGATATCATTATCGAGCTAGACAAAATGCTAATATCTAAAGCCATTAGATTATTAATATCCAGACCACAGTTGAGAAATGCCATTGGAATTAACATCAGTTCAGTTTCAGCACTTAATAAAAGCTTTCAAGCTTGGTTATTGAACCAGTTAAAACAGCACTCCAACGTAGCATCTAAACTCGTTTTGGAAGTTGATGAAATGGGTATGCATGCAAATGTGGCAGCAGCAGCCAACTTTGTTAAGCAAGTTCATAAATCCAGTGCTCGTGTTTGTTTTGAGCATTTTGGTACCGGATTTACCGCCTTTAAATTTTTGAAAGAAGTAAGACCAGATTTCATCAAACTAGACAACAGCTTCACAAAAGATATTCACTTTAATGAAGATAACCGCTTTATCGTCAGGATGTTGGTAGATATCGCAAAGCGACTTAATATTCCTGTTATCGCTACAAGCATTGAAAGCCAAGCAGAAAAAATTGAGTTTGAGCAGTTGTTGGTTGATGGCTTACAAGGGTTCTTTATATCCACACCAAAGATTTTAAAAGCAGCTTAAATCTAAAATTATTAACTATGGTCGCTTGTTTATTACAAGATTAACCCTCTGCTTTGTATGGTAATTATGTCTATTTGGTAAATTTTCGTCCATGTTCACCATAGTTTGATCTCAAAAGATTGTTTCTACGCTTAGAAACACCGATAATAGCGGAATTAATGCATTCAATTATTTTTGGTGATGACCGAATATCTTCTCTTGCTCGTCGGTACCGTACTTGTTAATAACTTTGTATTGGTCAAATTCCTTGGTCTCTGCCCATTTATGGGGGTTTCAAGCAAACTCGAATCTGCCATTGGTATGTCTATGGCAACTACGTTTGTGTTAACTCTTGCATCAGTTTTAAGCTACCTAGTTAACTTGTATTTACTGATCCCGTTTGATTTAGCTTATCTAAGAACCATTAGTTTCATTTTGGTTATTGCGGTGGTAGTGCAATTTACAGAAATGGTAGTACAAAAGACCAGCGCATCTCTATATAGAACTTTAGGTATCTATCTCCCATTAATTACAACAAACTGTGCCGTTTTAGGCGTAGCTTTATTAAACATCAATGAAAAGCATAACTTTCTGGAATCTGCTGTCTACGGATTTGGGGCAGCTGTTGGATTTTCATTGGTCTTGGTCTTGTTCTCCGCAATGCGAGAACGATTAGCGGCGGCCGATATACCTCTTCCCTTTAGAGGTGGTGCAATCGCCATGATCACAGCAGGATTAATGTCATTAGCCTTTATGGGCTTTACAGGGCTAGTTAAATAATGATTATTGATATAGTTGCTGCCGTTATTTTATTGTCGGTATTAGCACTCATTTTTGGTGCTTTATTAGGTTACGCCGCACACCGTTTTAAGGTTGAAGGAAATCCTGTCGTTGATCAGCTAGAGTCAACATTGCCACAAACTCAGTGTGGTCAATGTGGTTATCCCGGTTGTCGTCCGTATGCCGAAGCGATCTCCAACGGAGAAAAAATCAATAAATGCCCTCCCGGTGGTACAGCTACGATGGAAAAGCTTGCTGATATCATGGGCATCGAACCAGAACCTCTAAACGTTTCAGAAGAAGCTCAAGTCAAAAAAGTCGCTTATATACGTGAAGATGAATGTATTGGTTGCACTAAGTGTATTCAGGCTTGCCCTGTAGATGCGATTGTAGGTGCTGGAAAACTAATGCATACCGTCATCACAAAAAACTGTACTGGCTGTGATCTATGTGTTGAGCCATGCCCTGTTGACTGTATCGATATGATACCTGAAGAAACCAACCTGAATAACTGGGATTGGCGTGTAAATGCGATTCCTGTGAAGATGATACATGAGGAATCACAGTGCTAACGCTTTTAGAACAAATAGATAAAGGCACTCTTTGGCCCTTGACTGGTGGTATTCACCCACCACAAGCGAAACAACTCTCCAACCAAGCTGCTATTAATGAGTTACCATTAGCAAAACAGTTTGTCATACCTGTTCCAACTGTCGGAGAAAATTGTACGCTATCAGTATCAATCGGCGACAAAGTTAACAAAGGACAAGCCCTTACCAAAGGTGAACGCCACCTGCCCTGTCATGCTCCAACTTCTGGTGTAGTATCAGCAATCAGAACTATGCCTAGTAACCATGCTTCGGCATTACCAGTTTTAAGTGTAATCATAGATGCTGATGGCAATGACACTGTTTCTGAGACGTCTCAAATTCAATCAAGTGAGTTGAGTCACCAAGAACTCCTAGACATCATTAGGAATTCTGGCATAGCTGGAATGGGCGGCGCCGCTTTTCCAACTCACATAAAGTTGGCACCAAGCAGTGATATTGAATTACTGATCATCAATGGTGTTGAGTGTGAACCTTACATCACCTCTGATGATCGCCTAATGAGAGAGAAAGCCGAAGGCATTTTGCGTGGCATCGAAATCATTCGCAAGCTTATCGATCCTACGAGAATAGTAATCGCTATCGAAGATAACAAACCCGAAGCAATCTCCATTATGGAATCGGCACTAGCAAGTAATACCTTGCTATCGCAAATGGCTCGTGTCACACAAATACCAACACAATATCCATCTGGTGGTGAAAAGCAGCTAATCCAGATCTTAACAGGTCAAGAAGTCCCGTCGGGAAGTATTCCGGCAACATTAGGGATTGTTGTCCAAAATGTCGGTACTGCATTTGCCATTGCTGAAGCTGTTGATGAGTCTAAGCCATTAATTCAACGTGTTGTTACCCTTACTGGTGATAACTTTAAGAATCCTGGCAACTATTGGCTTCCAATCGGAACACCCATTGAGCATGTTATTGAAGCCTGTGGTTTACATGATCCTACGCACCAACAGTTTATTGTTGGTGGCCCAATGATGGGACATGCACTGCGCGATGCAAGAGCTCCGATTCTAAAGGGCAGTAACTGTATCATTGCGCCTAGTAGGCAAGAGTTTAATAGTCAGGCAGAAGAAAAATCCTGCATTCGATGTGGTGAATGTGCCACAGTCTGTCCAGCCAGCCTTTTACCACAACAACTCTTTTGGCATGCAAAAGCCGAAGAATACGATAAAGCAGCAACCTACAATCTAAAAGACTGCATAGAATGTGGCTGTTGTAGCTATGTCTGCCCTTCTGACATTCCACTTGTGGAGTATTATCGTATTGCTAAATCAGCAATCAAAACTGAAGAGCAAAATAAAATCGCCGCTGAAGAAGCCAAAAAGCGTTTTGATGCAAGGCTTGAGCGCTTAGAAAAAGAGAAGCAAGCAAGAGAAGAGCGTTCTCGACAAGCTGCAGAACGACGAAAATCATCAATGTCATCCGCCAACAAAAACGCCGTTGCCGCCGCTTTGGCACGTGTACAAGCTAAAAAAGCGGCTGATGCTCAACCAAACAGTGCTAGCGACACTGATGATAAACAATCCAAAGTTGCCGCAGCTATTGCTAGAGCCAAAGCCAAAAAGGCGGCTCAAGCTGAAAATACTGAATCTACTGCCAAAAACGCGGCAGATGATAAAAAGTCACAGGTTGCAGCTGCGATATCCAGAGCCAAAGCGAAAAAAGCCGCTAAGTCTTCTGAAGCTCAGGTTGAAGCTACTTCTGATAATGCGCCTGCTGATGACAAAAAAGCACAAATTGCTGCGGCTGTAGCTAGAGCCAAAGTAAAAAAGGCTGCTAAGGCTTCTGAAGCTCAAGTTGAAGTTACTTCTGATGATGCTCCAGCTGATGATAAAAAAGCACAAATTGCTGCGGCTGTAGCCAGAGCCAAAGCAAAAAAATCCGCAAAATCTTCTGAAATTCAGGTCGAAGTTAATTCTGATAATGTTCCAGTTGATGATAAAAAAGCGAAAATAGCTGCGGCTGTAGCAAAAGCCAAAGCGAAGAAATTAGCGAAGGCTTCTGAAGCTGTAGCTGAAGCAACTCCTGTTGACGCACCTGAGGATGATAAAAAAGCACAAATCGCTGCAGCAGTAGCAAAAGCCAAGGCAAAGAAATTAGCTAAGCAAAAAACGCCTGAAACAGCAGAACAAAACGAAAAGCCTGAAATAACCATTACTTCAGAAGCTGATGATAAAAAAGCACGTGTTGCAGCAGCTGTAGCCAAAGCAAAGGCTAAAAAACTAGCAAAACAAGCTGAGCAAACACAAGAGGGACAAGAATAACTATGGCATTTAAAAGCGCCTCATCGCCCCATATTAATACCCAGTTGCAAACCAGTAAGGTTATGCAGCGCGTTCTTCTGTGCATGCTTCCAGGTTTTGCAGCACAGCTCTACTTTTTCGGTTGGGGAAGCTTAATTCAAGTTCTTTTAGCCTTAACTGTGGCAATTGCAGCTGAAGCTGGAGTTATGAAACTCCGCAATAAAAGTATCACCTTTGCTCTTTCTGATTATAGTGCCGTAGTTACTGCCGTTCTTTTGGCTGTTGCCATACCAGCCATGGCACCATGGTGGATAATTGTTATCGGCGTATTGTTTGCCATCATATTTGTAAAACATCTCTATGGTGGATTAGGAAATAATATCTTTAATCCTGCAATGGCGGGTTATGTATTACTCTTGATCTCATTTCCTGTTCAAATGACCAACTGGAATGCACCGTTAAGTGTGGCTGCTCACTCTCCTACTTTTACTGATGCTTTCAATGCCATTTTCGGTTTAAGCCATTATGCTACCGATTACTGGAAACAGGCCATTGACGGAACGACGATGGCTACGCCATTAGATAGTCTGAAAACAGGTTACTCACTTGAGCACATCACTTCTGAAATAATGAAGCAACCTGCATTTACAGGAAGCATCGCCACGGGTTGGTTTTGGATAAATGTCGGCTATCTTTTAGGTGGCTTAGTCATGCTAAAACTGAAAGTGATCCGCTGGCACATAAGCACAGGCGTACTTGCCGCCCTGTTTATTTGTACAAGTGCTGGCTTTTTATTACACCCAGATACGCATATCTCGCCGATTAACCAACTGTTCACTGGCGCCACAATGTTAGCGGCATTCTTTATTGCCACAGATCCTGTTACCGCAGCCACCAGCCCTAAAGGCCGACTGATCTTTGGTGCGATGATTGGCATTTTGGTTTATGTAATTCGTACTTTTGGTGGTTATCCAGACGCATTTGCCTTTGCAGTATTACTCGCCAACATGACAGCCCCGTTTATCGACTACTATGTCAGACCGCGTAGTTATGGTCATCGAACAAGTTAAGCCAAGGAACCATTAATGAATAAAAGTATTGTAAGAAATGGTCTTATCCTCGCGCTTTTTGCCATGCTATGTACGGGGTTAGTCGCTTTTGTCGATAAGTTTACCGCCGATAAAATACATGCTCAGAAGCAAGCTCAGCGTCTTAAGATCTTAACTGATATCATTCCAAACGATATTCATGATAATAACTTAGTACAAAGCTGCCGCTTGATTTATGCTCCCAATGAGCTCAATACAGATACACCTGTTGCTGCCTTTGTTGCGACAAAGGATCAACATGCAACCGCCATTGCAATGGAAACTTATGCGCCAGACGGTTACAACGGCAAAATAAAGCTGATTTTATCTGTGACTAAAGCAGGTGAAATATTAGGAGTGCGAACCCTAGAGCACAATGAAACTCCTGGATTAGGCGATAAAATAGAACTCACTAAGTCGGATTGGGTTCACGAATTTACGAGCAAAACGCTAACAAAACCAAGTGCTAGCAAGTGGAAAGTGAAAAAAGACGGTGGTGACTTCGATCAATTTACAGGGGCCACTATTACTCCACGCGCTTACGTAAAAGCCGTCCATAAAGCTTTAACTTATATCAGCTCTCATTTTGATGATATCCAGCGTCAAACTCGCTCATGTGAGGAACAAAATGACTAATTATAAAGACATTACGATTCAGGGATTATGGAAAAACAACCCTGGCTTAGTTCAATTACTCGGCTTGTGTCCTCTGCTTGCGGTAACAGCCACTGTTACCAATGCTTTAGGTCTTGGTTTAGCGACTATGGTAGTACTGATCGGTTCTAACGTCTTGGTGTCGTTAGTGCGCGACTATGTGCCTAAAGAAATTCGAATTCCTGTGTTTGTGATGATCATTGCAGCTTTGGTGACTACGGTTCAGCTACTTATTAATGCTTACGCCTATGAGCTTTATTTGTCCTTAGGTATCTTCTTACCTCTTATTGTGACGAATTGCGTGATTATAGGTCGAGCTGAGGCCTTTGCTTCCAGAAATAATGTTTGGGCTTCGGCTTATGATGGTCTAATGATGGGTGTAGGCTTCGCACTCGTGCTAATAGTGCTCGGTGCTGGTCGTGAAATTCTAAGCCAAGGTACTCTATTTAGTGGAGCAGATCAATTACTTGGCCCTTGGGCTGCTAATCTAACGATTCATTTATGGAAGGTTGATACCTCATTTTTATTAGCAATGCTTCCACCTGGCGCATTTATAGGAATGGGTTTGATGATTGCTGCTAAAAACGTAATCGACAAAAAACTTGAAGAAAGAAAGCCTGCACCTGTTCAAACTGAAATTACTCGTGCTCGTATTACCAAAGTGGGTTAACTTGCAAAAAATAATTTATTGATTGAACTCGTTTGGAATATTGATGAAGAACAATAGAGTGAACGACAACTGAAACGCACATCCTTGTGCTGACGACCGTGACGTCCTGTCACGGACGGTTGTCTTATCACTCTATTGCTCAACCTCTTACTTATGCACCTAACGTTTACAAACTTTCATATTGAATACAATAACAAGGAAGAGGCTTTTAAATGACTGATACCAGTAAGCCCATTTCAAAAAAAGAAAAAGTCGAAGCAATAATTAAAATTCTTGATGAGCTTTACCCTGAAGTGCCAATTCCGTTGGATCATAAAGATCCCTACACACTTCTAGTTGCGGTATTACTTTCAGCTCAGTGTACCGATGAACGTGTAAACCAAATCACGCCTAAGCTATTTGCTCGTGCTGATAACCCGTATGACATGGTGTTGATGACCATTGATGAAATAAAAGAAATCATCAAACCATGTGGTTTATCACCTATGAAGTCAAAAGGTATCTGGCACCTTTCGGATATGATAATCAAACAACACAATGGTGAAGTTCCAGCTGATTTTGCAGCGTTAGAAGCCATGCCAGCAGTAGGACACAAAACAGCGTCAGTTGTTATGTCTCAAGCCTTTGGAATACCTGCTTTCCCTGTAGATACCCACATTCACCGCCTAATGTATCGTTGGGGCTTATCTAACGGTAAAAGCGTTGAGCAAACAGAAAAAGATGCGAAGCGATTATTCCCGAGAGAAAGATGGAATGACTTACACCTTCAAATCATTTACTACGCTAGAGAATACAGTCCAGCTCGTGGCTTTTCTCTCGATAAATGCGTGATCACTCGAGAATATGGACGTAAAAGCTTTATTAATGAAGTGCTGAAACAGCAGTCAAAAAAGAAGAAATAAATAATCTTCTCAACGTTAAGAAGACGACTAATAAATAATCGTCTTTTTAACTTCCTTTTAAGCACTTCAAACTTTTAATTAGCTCGATAATCGTATTACAGCGCTCTGGCAACTCGTAATCTTTCTTTTTAACTAAATAAACTGTTTCATACACTGGTTTATTCATTTCCCATATTTTCAACTTGTCTACATCCAAACAGCTGTTTTGCACTGTTTTAGGCAGCACAGTAAAGCCTAGCCCATTTGCTACTGGTGTGAGTATTTGAGTAAGTTGATTTATGTATCCAGACTTAGGGAAATCTTCAAGACTCATTTTCAACAATTTCTCGTTTCCACATTCAGCCATAAAATACTTTAAATAGTGTGCAGCATCAGGATGAGCAACAAATCCTAAATCCATCAAAACCTCAACACTAACTTTTTCAGAAGTGAAAGCTGGAACAAACAAACACAATTGTTCTTGTCCAATGGTTTCGTATTCAAAATAGACGGAATTAGGCTGTTGAGTTACAAGACCAAAATCTGCATTACCCGTAGCAATAAATTCAAAAATTTTGTTATTGGGTGCAACTTCTACGCTTGGAGTCAACAATGGATGACGTTTTTGCAACTCAACTAAGTGTGGAAATAAAAGAAGTGCAAAAGCACCGGAGCAAGCAATGCTATATTCCCCCGAATACGGTTCATCGAAACTTAGTTTATTTAATAAATTTCTCTCATTCTGATCTGTTTCGATCGCATACTGATAGACCAACTTGCCTTGCTCTGTTATTTCAAAACTCCTCTTTTTTCGCTTTATCAATGCATAGCCACACATTTCTTCTAGTTTTTGAATATGTTGAGAAACACCTGGTTGCGTCATAAACAGTTTTTCAGCTGTTTTTGTAAAACTACCAATATCAATAAGTGTTTTATAAGTTTTGAGCCAAACTGGATTGAGCATTATTCATAACAATAATTTATGGAATTCTTAATTAATCATAATTTATATTTCTTCATAAATAAAATTATGATTTGACCTCATTCACTGTAAAGAGAGTTAAACAATGGCTTATCCTAGAACCTTTTCCCATATTGGAATCTCAGTACCTGATGTTGAAGCAGCAGTTAAATTTTATACCGAAGTCCTCGGCTGGTATCTCATTATGGAGCCAACTGAAATCACTGAAGATAAAAGTGCGATCGGTGAAATGTGCACAGATGTTTTTGGTGCTGGATGGAATAAGTTTAAAATCGCGCACCTCTCAACTGGCGACAAAATTGGAGTTGAAATATTTGAGTTTGAAAACCAAAAAAATCCCGAAGACAATTTTGAATACTGGAAAACAGGGATATTTCATTTTTGCGTTCAAGATCCAGACGTTGAAGGCCTTGCTGATAAAATTGTTGCTGCTGGCGGAAAAAGAAGAATGAAAGAACCTAGATATTATTATCCTGGTGAAAAGCCTTTTAGAATGATTTATATGGAAGATCCGTTTGGCAATATTTTAGAGATCTATAGTCACAGTTATGAACTCACATACTCAAGTGGTGCTTATAACAATTAATCCCCCGATATTGGTATTGAAACAATTGATTGTTATCATAAACTTACATAAATAATTATTTTGGAACGTGTTATGAGCCAGTTATTACATACAATGATCCGTGTGGGGAATTTAGATGCGAGTATTGATTTTTATACTCGTGTTATGGGTATGAAACTCCTTAGAAAGTCAGAAAACTCTGAATATGAATATACCCTAGCATTTGTTGGCTATGGTGAAGAATCACAAGGGCATGCTGTTGTGGAGTTGACTTATAACTGGGGCACGAACAACTACGATTTGGGCACTGGCTTCGGTCATTTAGCCATTGGTGCTGACGATATATACGCTCAATGTGAGAAAATTGCTGAAGCTGGTGGCAAAATCACACGTGAGCCTGGACCTGTAGCAGGCGGCACCACCGAAATCGCTTTTGTTGAAGATCCTGATGGTTATAAAATCGAATTGATTCAGATGAAATCTGCAACGGCTGGGTTGGGGTAAGGGCTCAGTTATATGAAAGCCCGAAATATTCGGGCTTTTTAAATCACTAATCTTTTTCTGGTAAATCCATATTAAAATGATGGTAAGCTCTTGGCGAAGCAATCCGACCTCGATGTGTACGTTGGATAAAGCCTTGTTGAATTAGAAATGGCTCTAATACATCTTCAATGGTTTCACGTTCTTCACCAATCGCAGCGGCTAGGTTATCTAACCCAACTGGACCACCTGAAAACTTATCTATGATGGCAAATAAAAGTTTGCGATCCATGTAATCAAAGCCTTCACTGTCTACATCGAGTAAGTCTAGTGCTTGCGCTGCAATATCTTGGGATACCGAACCATCATGTTTCACTTCAGCATAATCTCGCACGCGACGCAGTAAACGGTTGGCAATACGAGGGGTACCACGAGAACGAAGAGCGATTTCTAATGAGCCTTCATCGTCGATACTTAAGTTCATTACTTTTGCTGATCGGGCAACAATTTTAGCTAGGTCTTGATTGTTATAGAACTCTAATCGAAGAGGAATACCAAAACGTGCACGCAGTGGTGAGGTCAACGCCCCCGCTCTCGTGGTTGCACCAATTAAAGTGAATGGCGGTAAATCCAATTTAATTGAACGTGCCGCAGGTCCTTCACCAATCATGATATCCAACTGATAGTCTTCCATCGCCGGATATAAAATTTCTTCAATCACCGGGCTTAAACGATGAATTTCATCAATAAATAGCACATCGCCTTCTTCAAGGTTAGTCAGCAATGCCGCTAAGTCCCCTGCCTTTTCAAGTACAGGACCTGAAGTCGTTTTGATGTTTACATCCATTTCATTGGCGACAATCATTGCCAACGTAGTTTTACCTAGACCCGGTGGACCATAAATCAACATGTGATCTAATGGCTCATTTCGTTTTTTTGCAGCTTGAATAAAGACTTTTAACTGCTCACAGCTTTCTTTTTGTCCGGTATATTCATCAAGCAGTTTTGGACGCATTGCGCGATCAATGGCTTCTTCTTGGGGGCTTCCCTTAGGTTCTATCAATCGGTCTGCTTCAATCATTCTTCAGTCCTTTAATGGTTAAAGCATCGACTTCAATGCAGCTTTGATTAATGACTCTGAATCCAAGCCTTCTTGGAATACAGTAGAAACGGCTTTACTCGCTTGAGTAGGTTTGTAACCCAAGGCAACCAATGCGGCAATCGCATCTTTTTCAGCATCGTTCTCTTCTGGCTTAGGTGTATAATCAGATTTCAGAACGAATTCACGCTCACCACCAGCAGAAGCTTCCATAAGACTCTTAAGCTTATCTCGCATTTCTACTAACAAACGCTCTGCGGTTTTCTTACCCACACCCGGAAGTTTTACTAAAGTCGCAATATCATCACGCTCAACACAAGCAACAAATTCGGCAGCAGACATACCTGACAGAATGGTTAATGCCAGTTTAGGTCCAACACCATTGGTTTTGATCAGTAATCGAAATAATGCACGTTCTTGCTTGGTAGTAAAACCGTAAAGTAGCTGTGCATCTTCACGAACGACAAAGTGAGTATATAAACTGACAGTTTGTTCCAGCTCTGGTAATTCGTAAAAACAAGTTAGTGGCACTTGAAGCTCGTATCCGACACCTTTTACATCAATTAAAATTTCTGGTGCTTGTTTTTCGATTAATACTCCGGCAATTCTACCTATCATTTATATCTTCCGTATGTTCTTGATTTTGCTTGACCAGCCATAGCGACCAAACTTTGCATTGTATGATAATGGCATAAAGCTACGCCAAGTGCATCTGCCGCATCGGCTTGTGGCGCCGCCGGTAATTGTAATAAATGCTGGACCATATGCTGAACTTGCTCTTTTTTAGCCCGCCCAGTTCCTACAACAGCACTTTTAATTTGAGTTGCTGAATATTCAGCAACTGACAAGTCTGCTGCTGTAGCAGCTACTATCGCGGCACCTCTTGCTTGACCAAGCTTTAGCGCAGAGTCGGCATTTTTCGCCATAAACACGCGCTCAATGGCAAACTCATCAGGTTTGTACTGACGAATGATCTCTTGCAAACCATCAAAGATTTGCTTGAGTCTCATAGATAAATCATCACCACTGGTACGAATACAACCGCTGGCAATGTATTGATGCTGCCTACCTTGGATCTGGATAACACCGTATCCAGTAATTCGGGAGCCGGGATCGACTCCTAATATAATTGGCATATCCCGCCTTAATTTTCACTATCCAACAATGATGAAAACCTTTTATAGCTCCCAAAAATATAACTCTACATTTATCTCGGGTGTGAATTTAAAAAATATTCAATGAATACCGATGGTGCAATAGAGTGATAAGGAAACTGTCCGTGACAGGACGTCACGGCCGTCAGTACATGGATGTAAGCTCCTGTTGACGTTCACTCTATTGCTCCTTTTTGATACAGTAATATTTCACACACGGAGAAGTTTTTAATGTAGCTGTTCCATTATCTCATCTGAGATTTCAGCATTGTGATACACTTCCTGCACATCATCGTGCTCTTCAAGCATATCAATCAACCGTATAAATTTCGCTGCTGTGTCTGCATCTAACTCTGATTTAGTAGACGCTGTTAAAGCTACTTCATCATGATCAGGCTCAAAACCTGCGGTTTTAACTTCTTCAACAATGCGATAAAACTCTGAAGGCTCGGTGATAACATCAATAGAACCATCTTCATGAGTAACAACGTCATCAGCGCCAGCTTCTAATGCAGCTTCCATCAACGCATCTTCATTCACTTCAGAAGTAAACGAAATAATACCTTGCTTGGTAAACAGGTATGAAACTGAACCGTCAGTACCTAAGTTACCGCCAGATTTATTGAACGCATGGCGTACACCAGTAACGGTACGGTTACGATTATCTGTCATGGTTTCAACCATTACCGCTGTACCGCCCGGACCATAACCTTCGTAAATGATGACTTCTAGTTGCTGACCTTCTAGCTCACCTGCTCCGCGTTTAATGGCACGTTCCATGGTGTCACGAGTCATGTTTGCACCAAGCGCTTTATCCATAGCTGAGCGTAGGCGTGGATTTGAATCTGCGTCAGAACCACCCTCACGAGCCGCTACAGTTAGTTCACGAATAAGCTTAGTAAAAATTTTGCCACGTTTGGCGTCTTGGGCGGCTTTTCTGTGTCGAATATTGGCCCATTTACTGTGTCCAGCCATGTTGCCTCCTTCTCTTTAGATAAAAACCGAGGCATATAGCCTCGGTAAAATTTGTTTTGATCAGCGCTTAACGATTACGCTTCTTCAGTTGTTTCTTCTTTAGCAACAACCGTTACACCTAAGTCTTTCAATTGCTCTGGGTTAGCAAAACTAGGTGCATTAGTTAATGGACATGCCGCAGTAGTAGTTTTCGGGAATGCCATTACGTCACGAATTGATTGTGCACCTGTCATCAACATAATGATACGGTCTAATCCAAATGCTAAACCTGCATGAGGTGGTGTACCATAACGAAGTGCTTCAAGTAGGAAGCCAAACTTCTCTTCCGCTTCTTCATCAGAAATACCAAGAATACGGAACACTGCCGCTTGCATCTTAGCATCGTGGATACGAACTGAACCACCACCTAGCTCACAACCATTTAAAACCATATCGTAGGCATCTGATACTTGGTTAGCAGGATCTGCCTCAAGTTGTTCAGGAGTAATACCACGAGGAGCGGTAAACGGATGGTGAACCGCATGTAGGCTACCGTTGTGTTTCTCAAACATTGGGAAATCAACAACCCAAAGTGGACGCCACTCGCCTTCTAATAAATCAAAGTCTTCACCTGCTTTTAAACGAAGTGCACCCATTGATTCAGCAACAACATTAGCTTTGTCGGCACCAAATAGAATGATGTCACCAGTAACCGCCTTAGTGCGATCAATGATTTGCTTAACGATATCTTCGTTTAGGAACTTCAATACTGGAGACTGAATACCTTCCATGCCAGCATCAAGATCATTGATCTTCATCCAAGCTAGACCTTTCGCACCGTAAATGCCAACGTATTTGGTGTATTCATCAATGTTCTTACGAGAAAGTTTGGCACCTTGAGGAATGCGAAGTGCCGTTACACGACCTTCTTCGTCATTTGCAGGTCCTTTAAATACTGCAAACTCTACATCTTTAACGATGTCTGCAACATCAACAAGCTCAAGTGGGTTACGTAAATCTGGCTTGTCTGAACCGTAACGAGTCATCGCTTCGTCATAGCTCATGCGTGGGAACTCACCCAAGTCTACGTTTAGTAAATCGTTGAAAAGTTTACGAACCATATCTTCGGTCTTTTGCATGACTTGCTCAGACGTCATAAATGATGTTTCGATATCAATTTGAGTAAATTCAGGCTGACGATCAGCACGTAAATCTTCATCACGGAAACATTTTACGATTTGATAATAACGGTCGAAACCAGACATCATCAACAGCTGCTTAAAGATTTGAGGAGACTGCGGCAGTGCAAAGAATTGACCTTTGTATGTACGGCTAGGTACTAGGTAATCACGTGCACCTTCTGGCGTCGCTTTAGTCAAAATTGGCGTTTCAATGTCTAAGAAACCATTGTCATCTAGAAAACGACGAACAGCACTGGTTACTTTAGAACGGAAAATCAAACGGTCAGTCATTTCAGGACGACGTAAGTCTAGGTAACGATACTTTAAGCGTGCTTCTTCACTGTTGTTTTGGTGATTATCCATGCTTAGTGGCAATGGTGCAGCACGGTTAATGATAGTCAGCTCTTTACCTAGAACCTCAATTTCACCAGTTTTCATGTCGCTGTTGATTTGACTATCTGGGCGAGCACGAACAAGACCTTTAACTTGCACACAAAACTCAGCACGAAGAGAGCTTGCAACTTCAAATACTTCTGGCAAATCAGGGTCGTAAACTACTTGGATTAAACCTTCACGGTCACGCAAGTCTAAAAACACAACGCCACCAAGATCGCGACTACGGTTAACCCAACCAACTAAGGTTACTTCTTCCCCAACGTGAGCTTTGTTCACGTCTCCACAATAATGACTGCGCATTGAGTTTTTATCCTTTATTAGACAAGTATTTTTGAATACGAAATAGCAAGTATTATATTGAATAAAACGAAACAACCAAAGCAATTATCACTTTGGTTGTTTAAGAATTCAGCTAAAGAGATTGTTTAACTTGTCATGTAGCTACTTTCGTTGCTTTCCTTCGCTAATGTCATCAATCGATCTGCCTGTTTTAATAACTCTATAGGGTTGTCAGAATCATTAGGATAAAAAGCAATACCGATATTAACTGTGAGAGGTATATCAGGCACCTGTGCTTCAATGACTCTTCCTGATGCCGCCAATATATTTTCTGCAACCTGACAAACCGCCTCGAATTCTTGAGCACGATTTAAAATTATTACAAATTCATCACTGCTAAAACGAGCCAAAGTGTCAGAGCGTCGAATTGTTCCAGATAAGGCATTGGCGATACCCACTAGCAAACTATCTCCAGCACTATAGCCTAACGCTTCGTTTACCATTCTGAAATTACCAATGCCAATAAACATAACGGCAAAACGTGTTTGTTCGCGGCTATTGGATAAAACCGCATTTGTAAGACGATCATCAAGTAATCGTCTATTCACTAGTCCTGTCAGATTATCGTGGTTATTTAAGAAGTGGATTTTTTTCTCAACCTTTTCTCTTCGATTGACTTCGAGCTGAATTCGCTTGTTTGCGAGCCAGTACATCAAAAAAGTCAGTGATAATATAACCGTAATGATAGAGAGAATAATCACCCAACGACGATACACATAAGCATGCGAAACATTGGCGTCTGGCACCCAGCGTTTATATATTGCGTTTTTTGTAGATTGATCCATCTGTGCAATAACCAAATCGATTAATGGCACTAGTGGCTCGAAATCATCAGAAACACCAAAATGACTTCTTTGTACTTCTAACCCAGGAATTAATGAGACTTTGAGATCGTAATATTCTTTATCATTTATCAACGAGGAGAGACTGATCAACTTATCTATAAAATAATCTGCCTTATCTTCTTCAACAAGTTGTACTCCCTTTTCACTATCGGCAACGATAGTGAATTTTAAATCTGGCCGATTTTGAATCAACCTAGAAGATAAAGCATAACCTTCGACAATAGCAACTTTTGAATTTTGCAATTGGTCTAGATTCAATAGGCCCGAATGTTCAGATTTTGTGGTAATAGCCCATGGAGAAGGCCAGTAATCTTTTGTAAAGTGAAGACCAGATTCGTCTTTTCTGGAGGCCATACTTCCAACAAAATCTATCTCTTTTGCTTGCAAAGCCTTATACAGTGATACCCAATCATCGTAAGCAACAGCTTCTATAGGTATATTGAGTTGCTTATTGATCAACGAAACAATATCGGCATTAATGCCTTGGAATTGCCCTTCTTCATCAATAAATTCCATAGGCGCCCATTTTTTCAAATAACCAAACTTCAAGCTATTTATCGTTGCTAAGTACTGCTTTTGCTTCAAGGAAATATTGAGAACCTCACCATCAGAAATATAAAAATGATCGTCAGGGTTCAATATCCACTTTTTCTCAATACTTGCTAACTTTTTGTAACTCAAAAGATTAAAGCCGCGACTTATTTTATTGGTTAAACCTACATTATTTTTTTGAACTAGAACGTAGACAGGGCTTACAAACTCAACACTGGGTTCTTGAACGAAATTGGCCCAATGCTTATTTTTCAACAAGTAGTTTTGAGCCCATGCAGTTGGAGCTATAAAGCCTACAATTTTCTTTTGCTCAGCCGCTTTTAAAGCCGCATCAATGTTTTGATATTTAACAATCTTACTATTCGGAAGCTTTCGTTTTAAAGCTTCCGAATACTTGATTTCCCCAATAACTCCAATCCTTGTATTTTTTAAGTTATCCAACGAAGGTAATTTTTTTTGAAACATAAATAATCTATGTTTCATTTCGTATAGACGCCATGCAACAGTTAATTCATCTTGACTAATATCATGTAACGCAACATCTATAATTCCACTTTTTAGCGCCGACATGGCTTCTGCCGTATCCATAAATTCAAATTTCACAGGCGACTTAACTTTGTTAGACCATTCACGCCACATATCAACGTACATCCCATATGGCAAATTATCATCACCGATTGTTGATAAAGGATTATAATTTGCGGGCAATGCGACTGTGATTTGTGCTCTATGATTGTTTTCACCTAACCATTTATTATGAATATCTTGTTTTACTTCCGAGTTGAGTAACTTAAAGCCTTCATTGATTTGCATTAATAAATCGGTCTTACCTTTTCTAACTGCGGCATAAATAGGTACACTTTCTAACTTCAAGCGCTTATCTGAAGGGAAAAGCCGATTAAACTCCTCTTGTTTGGACACATCCTGCAAATCAATACGGTTAGCCGCGAAAACCAGCACACTGCCATTTAATGCTGCATTTATCAGTTTAGAATAATTTGGAAAACGCTTATAACTGTAGTTAGTACTGTATTTGTTGAACACAGGCGGAATTAGAGAGCCATTGACAATGCCTACTGAATAAGGCTTTACTTTTTCAAGATCTGATTCAGTATTAATTTTTTCATGTTTATAAAGAAAAGTATCCAAGCTGCCAATCTGGAGTGAATATTGAAATAAGTGTTGATGTTTGTTTATTTTTGCAAGGCCTGCATGGACATCAATATCTCCATATTTGACTCCGTTTATGGCACCTTTTAGGCTTGTTGCAACGAAATGAACAGGTCGATTGACCTGATTTGACCAAGCTTTCCATAAATCAACAAAATAGCCCGCGGCTTCACCTTGCTCATCGACAAAGAAATAAGGGTAAGCATCATCGCTAATTGCAATTGAAATCGGCTTTTCAGTTGTATGAACATTAAACGCGCATAAGCTACACAGCAATATAAAACATATTCTTAGTTGATTTTTCAAGACCAATCCTTATCTTGTTATCTATATGTTTGCTTATTGTTATCATTTTTATTAGACAAAATTTTTCTTCAAATTACTAGTCTGATTTCTGTAAAATACTCTGTTATCTCCAAATCTTAATGTTCCCTGATGAATTACGATGAAGACAAAATCTATGCAAAACCTTCGAAGCGCATAGAAGAATTTCGATTTGACAATAAAGTTGCTGGCGTATTTGATGATATGATCCGCCGCTCAGTCCCAGGCTACAGCCAAATTATATCCACGATTGGAGATCTGGCTGCAAAGTATGTAACACCAAACTCTAATATTTATGATCTTGGATGTTCATTGGGTACTGCTACTATTAGTATTAGACGCAACATCCAAGAGAAGGATTGTAAAATCATCTCGGTTGACAACAGTCCGTCTATGATTGAACGCTGCAACGAAAATGTCAGTGCTTATAAGAGTCACACTTCTGTAGAATTAATTTGTGCGGATATTAGAGATATCCAAATATCCAATGCTTCAATGGTGGTTCTCAACTTCACCTTGCAGTTTTTGTCTCCTGAGGACAGGCTTGCCCTGTTAAAGAAAATATATGATGGGCTTAACTCAGGTGGCATATTAGTATTATCAGAAAAGCTGTACTTTGAGGATGACGTTATTCAACACTTTATTGATGGCGAACATTTGGACTTTAAACGTGCCAATGGCTACAGTGAATTAGAAATTAGTCAAAAGCGCACAGCGTTAGAAAACGTTATGAGAACCGACACTTTGGAAGCTCATAAATCTCGTATTCAAGCATCTGGCTTTCAACACTTCAATATCTGGTTTCAGTGTTTTAATTTTGCATCTATGGTGGCAATTAAGTGATCAACTTTAGTTCTTTTTATCAGCAGATATCAGACTCTAACTTGCAACATTGGTTAGAAACTATTCCCTCTTTACTTGGTCAATGGCAGCGCTCTCATAAGCACGGCAATCTGCCAAAGTGGGAAAAAATCCTAAATAAGCTGAATTACCCAGCACCAGATCACCTCGATTTACAAAACAGTGTCACTATTGGCTCAGGTAACCAGTTATCTAATGGAGAAAAAGAGAAATTAGAAAACCTGCTGCAACTACTTCACCCTTGGCGCAAAGGTCCATTTCATATTCATGGCATTCATATTGATACCGAATGGCGCAGTGATTGGAAGTGGGATCGCGTTAACCCACATATTACGTCCCTAAAAAATCGAACCGTATTAGATGTTGGCTGTGGTAGCGGTTATCACATGTGGCGTATGCTTGGTTCAGGGGCAAAACGTGTCGTTGGCATTGACCCGTCAACATTGTTTTTATGTCAATTTGAAGCGGTTAAACGACTGACAGATCCTGATTTACCTATTCACCTTCTGCCGCTTGGAATTCAAGAGCTACCTCCACTCGACGCATTTGATACCGTATTTTCCATGGGCGTTCTATATCATCGTCGCTCTCCTATTGATCATTTACTACAGTTGCGTGATCAATTAAGAACAGGCGGTGAATTAGTGTTAGAAACCTTAGTGGTTGATGGCGATGAAAACACCGTTTTAGTTCCCGATGATCGCTATGGAAAAATGAATAACGTATGGTTTTTGCCATCAGTCAAAGCCTTAATTAAATGGCTAGAGAAATGTGACTTTATTGACGTAAGGTGCGTCGATGAAGATGTGACATCGCTTGCAGAACAAAGACGGACTCCATGGATGAGAAATGAATCCTTAGTTGAATATCTCGACCCTAATGACATTACGAAAACTGTTGAGGGATATCCTGCGCCTAAACGAGCAACTATTATTGCTACAAAGAATGAACCCAATCACGACTTGGTTTAAGCGAGCATTCAAGGGTGAATAGATATCTTATCCCAATAGTTCTAATATGGTTTGCTGTGGCTGCACCTACCCCAGCAAACACTGTTAAAGCAAAAAAAATAAAACATAAAATCAACCCTGTAGCCATTGCTTCCTTTAAGATGCTTAATAGGCAATGCCAGAATTTAAAATTAAGACCACTTATCCACGATAACAGAGTGAGCTATTCTGCCGAATCATTCAGTCAACAAAGCTTGAAAATAAATAACTTAAATGACGCCATAATGAATTTTATGACGTTGCCTGAAAGTCAGCTATTTACTGATGAAATCCTTAACTGTCAAATTAAACTAAGTGACGCTTGGCGTTCATTACTTTACCGGCCTGAAGTTGAGACGTTAATTACTCAGTTAACGAACAATCAAAATGCCAAATATCAGCAACTCGGATTAAGGTTGAGCCAATCCCGAAGTGCACAAGCATCTGTTAATCAAACTGCACAGTTGCGTATTGTAGAAGCTGAAATTCAGCATTGGTCTGAAAAAAAATCCGCGGTTACGCCCTCTAGGTCATGTCTTTTAGTAAAGTCTTCACAAATAACCGATACTTCAAGCTTACATTCCTATTTATTAAATCAATCGATAGCATCATGCCGCAAACGGGTTTGGGAACAATTTTATTCTCGCCCATTAGGATTAATTAAACGTTGGGCACAGCTTAAAAATGCCATTGCTCAGCAAGCGGGATATCGAAACGTTGCTGAACAGCAGCTACATAACAATATTTTAAGCAAGTCTGAAGATATTGCAGAATATCTCGACAGTAAAACAAAAACGAGAAATATTGCTCCATGGAATATCGGGCAAAAATTAAAGAACGCTCATAAAACCAAATTTACCAAAATTAAGTCACAAGAATTGTTAAGTAATGCTTTTGATAAATTAACTAAGTTAGGAATATCACAACAAAAAATTACTCCTAACCTTTATCGCTTGTGGTATCACAAACGACTTCTCGGTCATTTATATCTACAAACGACACAAGCTAAGATTCAAAGCCAAATCATTAGATACCCTATTATTGGGCAACAATTCGCAGATGTTCGCCTTGAAACTCCAGCCATGATCACAAGCCACAGACGAGCTACAAGGTTAATTCGACATATAGCGCGTTCAATAACAGTAATGGCTGATTCTCCACAATTTTATTTAACCAGCAAGGCTATGGACTTTTCTGATAGCAGTAGCTTATCTTCTATTTGGTTACAAAAATGGTTGAAACAACAACTGGAATTAGAAGCTGCTACCTTTGGAACAAGAGAGCAGATAGCGAGTAATTATCAACAACAAATCGAAATCAATCGAGCCAAACTGGCACTAACAATCTTCAATAATAATTTGAACATTTCTTTAATAGTAATATCATCAGAGTATCAAAACACATCAAATGTTTTTACCAACTATATTTACTCAACACCTAATTTTTTTATAGAAAACATTGGATTATATAAAGAATTATTTCAAAAAGATTTGGCGAACTTGATCATTGAAAAATCTGAAATTTCGTCAAGAAAAACATTTGAAGTACTTGTGGTTAATGAATCACGGCGAACAATTCAGCAACGATTGAAGATGATACTTGGGCACTCTTTTAAATTAAATGAAATTATAACAACTAAAAAATCCGCTCTAAAGAAGAAAAGGTCGGAATAAAAAAGGAGCTTACACAGAGCTCCTTTTTTAGTGTTAAAAACCAACTAAAGTGCTGCTAACGCATCAGCAATTAACTCTTGAGCTTCTTCCAACACTTGCTGTAAATGCTGCTCAGAAACAAAACTTTCAGCATAGAGCTTAAATAAAGGTTCTGTACCTGATGGTCGGGCAGCAAACCAAGCGTCTTTAGTCGTTACTTTGATACCACCGATAGCCGCATTATTGCCCGGAGCATGGGATAAAATAGCCGTGATCTCCGCGCCAGCCAAATGAGTTGCTTTGAAGGAATCAGAAGACAATTGAGCAAACTTTGCTTTTTTCTTGGCATTAATAGGACTATCAACACGTTGGTAAAAACTGTTACCAAATTCTTGCTCTAGCTCTTGGTATCGTTGTGCTGGAGTTTTACCTGTTACAGCATAAATTTCTGCTGCTAACAAAGCTAAAATAAAGCCATCTTTATCAGTACACCAAGTAGAACCATCTTTTCTTAAAAAGGCTGCACCTGCACTTTCTTCTCCACCAAACGCTAATTTTGCTTGGGCTAAACCATCAACAAACCACTTAAAACCAACAGGAACTTCAACCAGTTTTCTGTCGTGCTCAGCACAAATTTTGTCAATGATTGCACTTGATACTAGCGTTTTACCGATACCTAGATCTTTACTCCATTCAGGTCTATGAGTAACTAGATAATCAATAGCAACCGCCAAATAATGATTTGGGTTCATCAAACCAGTATTCGGACAAACAATACCATGACGATCGTAGTCAGGATCATTCCCCAAACAAATATCGAAATTATTTTGATGCGCCAATAACCCTTGCATTGCATAAGGTGATGAACAATCCATACGGATTTTTCCATCATTATCCAAAGTCATGAAACCAAAGCTTGGATTAATCACGTCATTAACCAGCGTTATATCAATTCCGAATTCTTCAGCAATCGGTTTCCAGTAATGAATCCCTGAACCACCAAGAGGATCGACGCCAATACGAACTTTTGACTCTTTAATAGCTGTAAAGTTAATGACTGAAGCTAAATCCTTAACGTAAGGTGTGATTAAATCTCGCCAGTCAACCAAATCTAACTTAGATGCGATTCCATAATTGAGTGTTTTCACACCATCAAGTTGGTTAAGTAAATAACCATTGGCTCGGTTTTGAATCCAAGACGTTATTTCACCTTCAGCAGGTCCCCCATGCGGCGGGTTGTATTTGATCCCACCATCTTGAGGAGGATTATGAGATGGGGTGATAATCAAGCCATCATGTAATTGCTCAGACTTTGTATTAGCGGTTATGATGGCATGTGATACAACTGGAGTGGGTGTATAACCTTCATCTAACTGAGCAATAACTTGGATATCATTTGCAACCAGAACTTCAACTGCAGACATAAAAGCAGCATGAGACAAAGCATGAGTGTCCATTCCAAGAAACAACGGTCCATTAATATTCTGTTGTTTTCGGTAATCAACTACCGCCTGTACGATTGCCCAAATATGATTTTGGTTGAAACTGGATTTTAACGAACTGCCCCTATGACCTGAGGTACCAAAACTGACCTGCTGTTCTGGATTTGTTGCGTCAGGGATCAATCGATAATATTGACTCATCAATTTAGGGATATTAATTAAATCTTGTTGTTGAGCCTTCTGACCAGCTCTTTCATGTAACGCCACAACTTTCTCCGTTAAATATACTGAACAAGTTCTTGCGCAGCTTCAGCTTCACATCCCAATCGAACCAATACCTCGGCAAAAATAGCTTGTTTTTTTGCGGTATTGTTATTTGTCGTGACCCAGTAAGAGCTTTGCCCTATTTGCTTAGGGTTTGCCGACTTGCTCGCTTTAAGTAGCTCTTCTTTTGAAGTAGCAAAATACAAGCGACCACGACCTTGAACCTGTAAAACTTCAATAAACTTTTCTGGTAATGCTGTATGTAATTGTGCCAAAACGTAAATAAAGCGACCAACTGCTCCTTTTTGGCTCGCTAGATCATCTGCATTAAATAAAGAGGCAAATTCGATATCAGTGCTTGATACATTATCTTCAGTTGTATCAAGTTTCTGCTCTAAACTCGGCTCATCAATTTGCTGAGGTTTTGGAGACTCAACAGACTCTACTTCCATGCCAATAAGGCGACGAAGAATATCAGATGCACTCTCACCAATACGTTCAGTTTTTCCAGCAATGAAACGATAGAGTTCCTCATCTACCTCAATATATTTCATACGTTCATATTCCTTTGCAGTTTATGAGTTTGGATCTTCGATCCCAATAGATCAAAGATACCGATTTTTGTATGGCTAGTCACCCGTTTGGAATTGATATTTGATGAAAAAAAGAGCTAGATAAAACCACAAACGTTTAACTGGTTAAAAATCAAACTCTGATAAACTTCTACAAAGGGTTAAAATTTAGGACAATGGATAAAATTACATTTACATCAACAACACATTATGAACTATATCGTTTCCGGACAAGGCCCGAGCATAATTTTGATTCATGGTCTTTTTGGTAATTTAGATAACTTAAAAAACTTGGCTTCACACCTAGAATCTAACTACCAAGTGATCAGAGTTGACCTACCTAATCATGGCTTAAGTTCGCACATTGATGACTTATCCTTTGATATCATTAGTCAACAATTATTGACAGTATTCGATAAGTTAAATATTGAACAAGCCCATCTGGTTGGTCATTCATTAGGTGGGAAAGCAGCTTTAGCCTTTAGCCTTAATTTCCCACAGAAATCCCTAAGTGTAGCTGCAGCCGATATCGCCCCAGCCAGCTATCCAAGACGTCATGATACCGTGTTTAATGCCTTGACGAGCTTACCACTGAATCAAGGTAGTGACCGTCGTGCTGCACTTCAACACCTTTTAGACTCTGGTATTGAAAACTCTACAGCACAATTTTTGTTGAAAAACCTTCAACGAACAGACGAAGGCTTTAAATGGAAAATGAACCTGAATGGCCTTATTAATAGCTATGACTCCTTAATTGATTGGCCATATCAAGGTAAGCAATATGCTGGTCCATGTTTATTTATACGTGGCGGTGACTCTGATTATGTGACTCAAGCACACCGCCAACAAATCATCAGCCAGTTTCCAAACGTTCAAGCAAAAACCATAAATGGAACCGGACATTGGCTTCATGCAGAAAAGCCAACAATATTTAATCGCATCGTGAAAGAATTTATTGACACTCAAAAGCTCTAAAAATCTGAATATCCATTTTAACAATCGCGGGCAATATGGTATATTCCGCCCCCATTAAAACCGGATAAATTATCTGTGATAAAACAGTAAAGCGAGAGAGAATGTTGACGCAGTATATTGAGCAGCTTGAAGCTGTAGGGCTTAATTTTTTCTTCGCTGCGATTTTTTTCTTCATCGGCATGGCTATCCATGACGTTTTAAAGCAAGGTCAAGTGCCAAAATTTGGCCGCTACATGGTTTGGTTAGTTTTATTTATGGGCTGTGCTGGATTTATTGCAAAAGGTATAATCCAATTCTACTGGGAATCCTCTGGGATTGGGTAACATGGCAAAAGAACAATCTGATAGAACAACGATTGACCTTTTTGCAACTGAAAAACGCCGTGGTAGACCAAGAAGCAATCCACTGACGAGATCGCAGCAATTAAAGGTTAATAAGAGGAATCAAGTCCTCAGAGATAAGGCCAAAGGCCTAAAGCGTATCGAGTTAAAAGTACCTCAAGATTTATTTGATGCACTCAACCAACTCGCAGAAGAAAATAACATCAGTCGGAGTCAACTCATTGAGACAATGCTAACCGCACAACTCAGTGATTTGAATTGATTCATCGAAAGTTAGTTAAACACTGATTAAGTTCAAGAAACACAAGGAAAAACAATGGCAACTGTAGGTCTATTTTTCGGCAGTGATACAGGTAACACTGAAGCCGTAGCCAAAATGATCCAAAAGAAACTTGGTAAGCAGATGGTTGGCGTAAAAGATATCGCCAAAAGTACCAAAGAAGAAATTGCTGAGTTTGATCTACTCCTTTTTGGTATTCCTACTTGGTACTATGGTGAAGCACAATGTGATTGGGATGACTTTTTCCCGGAACTTGAGCAAATCGACTTTACTGATAAATTAGTCGCTATTTTTGGTTGTGGTGACCAAGAAGATTACGCTGAATATTTCCTAGATGCTATGGGCATGGTTGGAGATATCGTTTCTGAACGTGGTGGTATCATTGTCGGTCACTGGCCTACAGAAGGTTATGATTTTGAAGAGTCGAAAGGCTTGGCTGATGAAAACCACTTTATTGGCCTTGGTATTGATGAAGATCGTCAACCTGAATTGACCGAAGAACGCGTCGACAAGTGGGTTAAGCAAATCTACGAAGAAATGTGCATGGCTGAATTCGCTTAATTTAGCAATATAAGAAATTGATTTAAAGCGGTGCTATTAGCGCCGCTTTTTTATTTTTAGTGGACTTATGACACAAAAATCAAAACACTGGGATATCTTTTGTTGCGTCGTTGATAACTATGGAGATATAGGTGTAACTTGGCGCTTAGCAAAACAATTAACCCAAGAATATGATCTTAAAATTAAGTTGTGGGTTGATGACTTAAATAGTTTTCAACATATATTACCTGCTCTCAACCCTAACCTTAATCAACAAACAATCAATGCCATTACCATTATAAAATGGGATAATATCAACCCTAATAGCTGGCAAGCTGGTGAAGCGTTGATTGAAGCTTTTGCCTGTGAAATTCCAGAATCCATAATCGAGCAACTTGCAGAAGATAAAACTAATGCTCCTGTATGGTTAAACCTTGAATATTTAAGTGCTGAATCATGGATAGAAGACTGTCATGGCCTACAGTCTCTGCATCACTCTGGTGTAAAAAAGTATTTCTACTTCCCAGGTTTTACGTCTAAAAGCGGTGGTTTGATCTGTGAACACAATCAGCTGACTATAGCAAAACACCATGATTTGGAACGTAGTGAGTATCTAAAACAATTTGGCATAGAGCTTAAAGAAACAAATACTAAAGTGATTAGCGTATTCAGTTATGAATCTTCCGCTTTAAAAGCTTTATGTAAATATTGGCAAACGCTTGACAGTGAAACTCACTTATTGGTTCCTTTAGGTCGAAGCTTGAATAGCCTGCTGCCCGCTTTTCAAGGTCAAGTTGAAAATGTGAATATTGGTGATTGTTTTACTGTAGGAAAGCTGCAGATACACATATTGCCAATGACGGACCAAGAAGGGTACGACAAATTACTTTCCAGTTGTGATTTTAATATTGTCCGAGGTGAAGACTCGTTCTTAAGAGCACAATGGGCGCAAAAGCCATTCTTGTGGCATATCTATCCTCAAGATGAACATGCTCACATCGATAAGCTAGAAGCGTTTAATAGCCGTTATTTAGACTCTTTACCTAATAGTGTTGTAAATGCTTATCAGAACCTAAGCCTTGCATTCAATCAAGACCAAGAACAACACATTGTAACTTACTGGCAGCAATTGCAAGAATACGAACAAGCGCTTTTATCACATAGCCTAAACTGGCCTAACAAGGCTCTTAATGGCTCAGATTTAGCATCTCGACTGGTGGAGTTTGTTAAAAAACGCTAGAATCCAGCAACTGAAAAGAAATAAAGGTATCAGCCAATTTTTGATACCTGCAATACAGGAACAGAAATAATGAAAACTGCTCAGGAAATTCGTACTGGCAACGTGATCATGCTTGACGGCAACCCAATGGTAGTTCTAAAAACTGACTACCACAAATCAGGTCGTAGTGCTGCAGTCGTAAAAATGAAATTAAAAAGCCTACTTCAAGGTACTTCAACTGAAACTGCGGTAAAAGCTGAAGATAAAATTGAAGACATCATTCTTGATCGCCTAGATTGTACATATTCTTATTTTGCTGATCCTATGTATGTATTCATGGATGAAGAATTCAACCAGTACGACGTAGAAGCAGAAAACCTAGGCGATGCAGCAAAATACATCGTTGACGGCATGGAAGAAGTTTGCCAAGTAACCTTCTACGAAGGTAAAGCAATCGCAGTTGAACTTCCAAACACGATTGTTCGTGAAGTTATCTATACTGAACCAGCTGCACGTGGCGATACTTCTGGTAAGGTAATGAAGCCTGCAACCATTACTGGTGGCGGCGTTATCACAGTAGCTGAGTTTGTTAAAACCGGCGACATGATTGAAATTGACTCACGTACTGATGAGTTTAAAAAGCGCGTTTAATATTAAATGCATTCAAGAAACCCGCTAATATAGCGGGTTTTTTTATTATCTGAACCTCAAGCTATTCCATTAATAAAGCCAACCTGTTCTGAACGCTAACCCTACAAAAACAAACAGTAATGAAATCAGAGTCACTGGAATGATATGCAAGGCTAAACTGCTTAAATTGTCTTTTGAGAGTTTAGGGATAATGCGCAGTCTAGCGTCAATGGCGAGTAGAAATGTTGCCGCCAATAAGATGATTTTATAGCTAATCACTTTTGAAACTGGATTTGAAAAATCAAACCAAAGCGAAAAATCAGGTAGGTAACTATAAGCCATATACATGCCCGTTCCTATCTGCAATAGCAAAGCTGGAATCCCGATTTTCTCAAATTTATTTTCAAAGTTTCTAATTGCATCAACATCTTTGTGTTTTAAAGCATTTGGGAGAACGGCAATTGAAAGAATGAGGTGACCTCCGACCCAAATTGTCGCACCGATAAAATGTAATAGTAACAATGTGCCCATACTGGTTTCCGCTAACTTTTTTCTTAAGATATAACGAGTAGGAAAAAGAGTAATTGACTTTTTTCAAGTCTTAATGACAAAAGTCAATTTTTAGGAGAGCAAAGTAAACGCATGAGTGTTTTTTAGTCATTATTTATGAAGACTTCCCCCATTACAGGCTTCCCAGTTGATTGAGCTTCAAGCCAAACCTTTGAAATATCCCCAAGCTCGCCTTTTACGACATAAACCTCTTGAGGATCAGGAATAAATGTAATTTTGCCACTCACATAGTAATTTTTAGTGAAAATCGACTGGATCAACGCACCGTTAACCCTTTCTCCAACCAAGGTAAAAGTCGTCATTTTATCAGGCACGTTAATATCAATATGCTTAACATTCAAAAAGAAGCCATTGTCATTTTCTGCAGTAGCTTGCTTCGAGCTATACACCTTTTGGCCGTCGATTTCTGATAGATAAAATAGATCGGCTGAAGTAGATTTCTTGTTTCCAACACTGCTTTTAATAACAGCTATTTTACCTGCATAATTTTCTGGCATAGGCTCATGGTAAGTGGCGCAGCCACCTAACAATAACAGCATGATTAATAAACTTATTCTCATGATGGCCTCCTGCCATACCTATGTTACAATAATTATTAGGCCCTATGTTGTCTATTTGTTAATAAAAAATCAAGAATCCTGAACTAAAGTTTTGCTAACCAACGGTCAAACTCTTGAGCAAATTTATGCTTATCTGCTTGATTGAAACCTGCAGGCCCCCCGGTCTGAACTCCAGAACCACGAAGTTCGTCCATAAAATTGCGCATTGATAGGGCTTGTCCTATATTCCCTGTGCTATAAACCAGACCTCTTGGAGTGATAACCAAACCACCTTTCTTAATGGCATCAGCTGCCAACGGAATATCAGCAGTGATCACTAAATCTCCTTTAACCAATTGCTCTACGATATAGTTATCAGCTTCATCAAACCCAGATGACACTCGAATGCTTTGAAAAAAAGGAGAAGGTGGTACACGCAATAATTGATTTGCTACAAAAATAGCTTTGACTTGTCGTTTATCTGCTGCTCGGTAAATCATTTCTTTTACCGGAACAGGACAGGCATCTGCATCAATCCAAATGGTTGGTTTTGTCATTTATTATAAAAATACGCTAAAGTAGTCATAAATTCAGTCTATGTTAATCGAGCAATGAAAACGTTTCTACTCACGATATTACTTTTTCTGCCCGTTACCGTATTTGCCAAATTACCCGCTGGTTTTTCGTACTGTACTGATGTAATACCAAACCTCACCGTCGATCTCCATTATATTTCAAACAACAACTTTACAGGTAAACCAGTAGATGGTTATATTAAACCCGTTTGTATTTTATCCACCAGCGCACTTAACCAACTGGCTAAAGTTCAAAAACAATTAAAACCTTTTGATTTAGGACTAAAAGTCTATGACGCCTACCGCCCGCAGCGAGCCGTCGATAACTTTGTTCGCTGGCAAAAAACACCCGACCATCCAGAAATAAAAAAACACTATTATCCCAACCTCAATAAAGCAGACTTGTTCAAACTTGATTTTATCGCCACTAAATCAGGGCATACTAGAGGCAGTACTGTAGATCTTACAATTATTGATCTACACACAAAACAAGAGTTAGATATGGGAGGACATTTCGATTATTTTGGCGAGCGTTCAAAACCTTTTTATCAAGGTATTAGCATGCAACAAAAAGCTAATCGAGCCTTGTTAAGGCATATGATGATTGAGCAAGGGTTCATGCCCAATAAAAACGAGTGGTGGCATTTTAATTTGAGTAATGAGCCTTTTCCGAATACTTATTGGGATTTTCCGGTTAAGTAAAGCACCAAAAAATTCAGTGCTTTTACTATTTAAGGCGCTAAGCGATCAATTTCCCACTTACTCTCTACTTTTGAGTACAAGAATCGGTCATGCAGGCGTTTTTCACCACCTTGCCAAAATTCAATACTTTCAGGCTTGATTCGATATCCACCCCAAAATTTAGGTAAAGGCACTTCACCTTTTGAAAACTTTGCTTTCATCTCGTTAAACTTTATTTCTAACGCTTGGCGAGCTGATAACTTACTTGACTGCGCTGAAACCCATGCTGCAATTTGGCTGTCTTTCGGGCGTGTTAAAAAGTACTTCATTACTTCTGCCGTTGAAAGTAGTTCTGCATTTCCAGTGATTGCAACTTGACGCTCCAACGGATGCCAAGGAAATAACAAGCTAACTTTTGTATTTTCCTTTATATGCTGAGCTTTACGGCTTTCTAGGTTTGTAAAAAACACAAAGCCCTGCTCATCAAAGCGTTTAAGGAGCACGATACGCTGGAAAGGCTGGCCGTTTTCATCAACGGTTGCGACAACCATAGCCGTTGGGTCGGTAATACCTGACTCTTTGGCTTGTTGCATCCAAGTTTCAAATAACGCCATCGGTTGCTCAGGCAAATCAGCTCTACGTAAACCGCCTTTGGTATATTCCCTTCTTAAATCACTTAAATCCATAGACATTGAGCTTACTCCTTAATTAAGCCTTGACCCTGCGCCCATACATGGATCATATCCAAGCCTAATGTTGCACCAGCGAGTGCTGTTATTTCTGCTGAGTCATAAGCTGGAGCGACTTCAACGACATCCATACCCACAATATCTAAGCCTTCTAAACCACGAACAATTTTTAAAGCTTTGTCACTGGTTAACCCACCACAAACGGGTGTGCCTGTACCTGGAGCAAACGCAGGATCTAAACAATCAATATCAAATGTCAGGTAGACAGGTAGATCACCTACTCTTTCTTTAATTTGAGCAACGATATCTGTGGCAGTTAAGTCATTTGCTGTTGCAGCATCAATGACTTTAAATTTGTGGTTTTTCTTACTGTATTCAGTACGAATACCAATCTGAACAGAATGTTCAGGGTCAATAATACCTTCGTTAGGCGCGTGATAGAACATAGTGCCGTGGTCATACTTACTGCCTTCACTATACGTATCGGTATGAGCATCAAAATGGATCAATGCCATTTTCCCGTGCTTTTTAAAATGTGCTCGTAACAATGGCAGAGTGACAAAATGATCACCACCAAAGCTCAATAAGCCTTTACCAGAGTTAACAATTTGAGTCGCAAAATCTTCAACACGTTGAGTAAAGTCAGCCGCATCGCCACAGTCATAAACTAAATCACCCGCATCAACGATAGAGATATGTTTACTTAAATTAAAATTCCACGGCCAGCGTTTTGCTTCCCAAGCTAAATTTGTTGAAGCGCTACGTATCGCTCCAGGTCCCATTCTTCCACCCGAACGACCTGTTACAGCCATATCAAAAGGTAGACCTAAGACAACAAGATCGGCATCGCTTTCAATGGGTTTAAAATTTAACGGCTGACGCAAATAACCGAAAGCATTGGAATAAAGAGAATAGTCGGGTTTATCTGCTAAAGTGGTCATACACACTCCAAAAGTTGTTCATAGTTCAACAGCTGTTAACTGCTGATGCCAAGGCTGTTGGTATTGTTTAAAAATAATATTATTGCCCTGACCTATCTGTAAATCACATTGACCAATGCATAAGGTATCTTCAAAACTTGATACAATTTCATTAGCATTGGTTTGTATCACATCCCAGCAACCCGGCTTAAAAATATCTAATAAACCGATTAAAAGCCGAGGTTGCTGCTCAGCTAAGTTGATATTTGTTTCGAAACTCAAATACGAACCAGATTCTTGCGGGGTAATATGAAAAGTAAAATACTTATCCCCTGCGATTCCATTTACTGAGTAACCGAAAGGTTTGAATAAATGCTCACCTATCATAAAATCAGAGAACCAAGCATCTAACTTTAATAGACGATTAATTGCCTCTTTGGTTTGATTAGGGCTTCGCAAATAGTTAGCGACTTCACCCGAAAGATGATACATAAGTAACTCTGTCACCGCTGAGACTTTGATCTCGTTTGATTTTTGATAATGAAATACATAATGATGATGCGAATCTAAATGACCGACTCGGTAAGCCTTCCCATTAAGCACTGTTTTTAACTTTTCAGCATCATCAGTAAAACGAGAGACCTGTAAATGAGCATGATATTCTTTATGACGCTGATATTTAACCGATTGAATATCATCAAGGTTAACCGCATCAAGAAAGCCAATAATTGAATTGACTAAAGTTGAGTTACCACAGGTCAACATCAGAAAGCGGTCATGCCAAACAAACAGGCTAGACTCACTTAATATGTAAGCGTCACACTGTTCATTATGTATACTTGAGAGAATTTCAGCATTTGAAAGGCTCACCAACTTCTCCCAAAAACCTTTATCAAAGCTTCTGAGCGAGTCGGAATTTGAGGTCATAACAACCTCAACCTTTTTTTCTGAGCCTTCAAAAAACATTACGCTACCTAAAGTCCTCAAGGTATGTATATCCTTCAAGACCTACTTGTAGCTCTTCAAGAATGCTTTCCCTTTCATGTTCATCAATGTGCTTGTTCACCAAATCTTCATAGGTTTGCATAAATCCAAGCGCATCAAGATTTACATAAGCAAGAACATCAGCAACTGTATCACCTGTTAATACAGACTCGATCAAAGGTTTGCCTTCATCGTCCATTTTGACAACCGCAGAATGGCTATCGCCAAACAAATTGTGCATGTCACCTAAAATTTCCTGATAAGCCCCAACTAAGAAGAAACCAATCAAATATGGGCTATCAGCCGACCATGCTGGCACAGGCAACGTCGTTTCAACTCCTTGACCATCTACATATTGATCAACAATACCATCTGAGTCACAAGTGATATCCAACATTACTGCACGACGCTGTGCAGGTTTATCTAACCCTGATAACGGTAATACAGGGAACACTTGGTCGATGCCCCAAGCGTCTGGCAATGATTGGAATAATGAGAAGTTTACAAAAAACTTATCAGCTAACTTTTCATTTAACTCATCAATAATTGGACGATGATAGCGATACTTACTGTCTAACAAGCCCTTGATTTCATGACAAACACGCAAGTTAGCCTGTTCAGCCCAAGCGCGATCTGCAAGACTAAGCTGACCTAAAGCAAATAACGTATGCGCTTCTGCTAAGTCACTTTGAGTATCGTTATAAATTTCGATTAACGCTCGGCTATTGGTACGACCGCTGATTTCATTCCATGATAGCCACATATTATGCAGCAGTTGAGGCGCATCATCTGCGGGAGGTTCTATCTCTTCAGCCTGATACGCTTCAGTACCTATTACATCGGTTAATAAGACAGCGTGGTGAGCCGTTAAATGACGTCCAGATTCGGAAATTATCCGTGGCATCGGCTGTTGATATTCACGGCAGATATCCGTAAGCACATGTACGATATTGTTGGCGTATTCTGTCAACCCATAGTTCATTGAGTTATTGCTTTGGCTACGAGTACCATCGTAATCAACGGCTAAACCACCACCAACATCAAAACAATCAATTGAAGCACCGAGTAATCTCAATTCACAATAAAAACGAGCCGCCTCACTGACACCTTGGCGAATATCTCGAATGTTGGCAATTTGAGAGCCTAAATGAAAATGTAAAAGCTGCAATGATTCTAAACAATTGGCTTGTTTTAGCTCATCGACAACACGCAACACTTGAGCAGCAGATAACCCAAATTTAGATTTTTCACCACCACTGGCTTCCCACTTACCTTTACCTTGGAAAGCTAAACGTGCGCGAATACCTAAACGAGGCGTGACACCAAGGCGTTCAGCTTCCTCAAGCACCATTTTAAGCTCAGACATTTTTTCAAGAACGATATAAACCTTATGTCCTAGCTTTTCGCCAATTAACGCTAAACGAATGTATTCGTTATCTTTGTAGCCATTACATACAATCACAGAACTGGCTTTTTGAGCCATAGCCAATACAGCCATCAATTCAGGCTTACTTCCCGCCTCTAACCCAAGCTGCGGTACTTCTTTTTGCTGTTGGCTAGCCAAGATTTCTTCTACAACTGTTTTCTGCTGATTTACTTTAATTGGATAAACAAGCAAGTAATCATTTTCATATTCATACTTTTGGATCGCTTGGTTAAACGCATTACACAAACTGTGAACACGATGATGCAGAATTTGCGGAAAACGAACTAACAAAGGTAAAGAAACCCCTGCTTTAACCATATCTTTTGCTAATTGATTTAAGCCAATCGTATGTTCTGGTCGTGTTGGATCAGGAGAAACAGTCACTTCTCCCTCATCTGACACACCGTAAAAACCTTGACTCCAATACGCTACGTTGTAACTATCACGAGCACTATCAATCGACCAATTCTTCATTTTTTCAATGCCTAGCAAAGTCTAGATAATCATTCAATTATCGGTATAAAATCATTTAAAATCGCGCAATTAAACCCTGCTTATTAGGCTAATGCAAGCAAGATTTAACACCTCAATGTTTAAATGACTAAACATTATAATCATCGCCATAATATCAGCGATTTATCAAAGCTAAAAACTCCAAGCAACAACCACCCAATTCGAGGTATAATCCCAGTTAATTTAAAGTTAGATTCAGAGTATTACATGGCACAGCTAGGAAAACATTCCACCCTAGAAATCGTTAAAATCGTTGATTTTGGTGTATACCTCGACGCTCAAGATTTTGGACAAGTTCTTTTACCGAAAAAATATCAACCAAATGATTGTGAAGTTGGTGATAAAGTTAAGGTGTTTTTGTACCTTGATTCAAAGGATATGCTTATTGCAACCACACAACGACCTAGGGCTTCAGTGGGTGAGTTTGCCTACTTAAAAGCCATTGCCACCAGCCGTGTAGGTGCATTTTTAGACTGGGGACTTGATAAAGACCTATTACTACCATTTGCAGAGCAAAAACATCAGGTCGAAGAAGGTCGATCTTATTTGGTCTACGTCCACATTAACCATGCTGACGAGCGCATTGTTGCTAGCACTAAAATCGATCGTTATTTAGATAAGACACCAGCTCATTATAAAAACGGTGAAGAAGTAAAATTGATCGTTGGTGGTAGAACCGATTTAGGTTATAAAGCGATTATCAATAACCAACATTGGGGATTGTTGCATAACAGCGATGTTTTCCAATCGCTAAAAATCGGTCAAAAAGTTAAGGGCTTTATTAAGCAAATCCGCCGAGATGGCAAAATTGATCTTGTGCTGCAACAAGGCAATAAACAAGAGATGGATAAGTTCTCAACGACATTACTTTTCAAATTAAAACAAGCTGATGGCTTTCTACCCTTCAATGACAAAACAGATGCTGCTGTGATCTATGACCATTTTGGTGTCAGTAAAAAGGTCTTTAAAAAGAGCCTTGGTGGTTTGTTCAAACAAAAACTGATCACTATTGAAAGTGATGGCATTCATTTACTCTAATATCGTTAAAACTCTTCTAAGCAAGGGAGATCTATACTGATCTTCCTTTCTCTAATTCTCAGCAAAATTTCATTTTCTTATCAGCATTAAGCTAAATTAATTATCAATTGATTACGATAGCTTTTAATATCCTTGTCGTATGAAACTAACCAGTAATTTCTGAATTGAGTATACCTACAACACCACAACAACCTTTTCGATTTGAATTTCAAAATGACGGAGCAGAATATCAACTATCTGCCAAGCCAGATGAAACAACTACGAGTCTTTGGCGACACCAACACTTCACACCGACACCTCAAACCATAATTCAATTAATGTGGATAAAAAGGAACAGTACATATTATTCAGTACATGAGACCCAGTGTTATTTTGTGATCAATTTTCTCAAAGGGAAGTTGGATATTTTACCTTTCACAGGCCTATTTTCTGCGTTTTTAGCCTATGAACCCCAAGGTTTTAAGCTAACTCAACTTACTACATCTCATGCTGAATTTTTTTTAGGACCTTGCACACATGAAGTAAGAAAAGGAATTGTACAATGGACAGTAGATCACCTTAATAGTGAAGACGAATTGCCACCAGAAGATCAAGCTTACCAACAAGAAGATATTAGCGAAATATTACTCACAAATAGGCTTCCATTCTCTCTGGCACAGAACTTACTCACATACACTGATTATTCAATTCTGTCTTTACATGAGGTCATAACACCTTCACGGTTAAGGTTTGATACCAACAAACCGACCTGTTTTGCTTTTGATCTTGATGAAGTATTGGTGTTTACAAGCACAGTAGATGGTGAATCAGTATCTACACCAGTGGAAGCTAATTTAGGCAATACATTTTTGGAGATATCCAATATCTTTAAGCATTGCTTTTTCATATTAATCACACATTCGTATATCGGATGCATACCGCAAAAGCTTGTATCACTCCATGATGCAAAGCTAGATTACAGAGTGTTCCATAAAGTCATAGCACCAAATGATCAGATACCCACTCCAGAAATCCCAGATAAAGGAATACAACTTAAAGAGGCTATCCAAGAAATCTGCCCAAGCTGTGATCAAATCGTTTTTGTTGACGATCAAAGTCACAACTTAAAAAGTGTAAAAGAAAGCTTTAAAGAGAGAGCACTAACACTACAGTACGTTTCTGCTATTCCTCATAGGATAAAATTCTTTGTCGATAAAGATTTTTATGGAGACAGGCAAGAATTTATGGATTCAATTGAATATCTTTGGGAAACAGTGAGTCATTTTCAATATTTGAATACTATTTCTGAACGAATTAGCATTTTAGAAAATGGTACCCGAGGCCAGACTTGAACTGGCACGCTGTTACCAGCGAGGGATTTTAAATCCCTTGTGTCTACCGATTCCACCACTCGGGCATCTTGAGTGCAACTGACAATGCCAGTTAAATTGTGGAGGCGCGACCCGGAGTCGAACCGAGATCGACGGATTTGCAATCCGCAGCATAGCCATTCTGCCATCGCGCCGATAATTAAGAATTTTGGAGCGACATATCGGGTTCGAACCGATGACCTATACCTTGGCAAGGTATCGCTCTACCAACTGAGCTAATGTCGCATTTCTTAATTAGTCTTGGTTAGCGGTAGCTCCCCTTGACTTCGGATTGGCATTCTACGGATTTGCTTGAATGTGTCAACAACTGTTTATCCAAATGCCAACCGTTTGAACATTTTGTATTCTATTTACTGATTTATTGGTTTTCTTCTGCGGTTAAATCCTTCCATGCGGCACCAATATAAACAAACATCGACCATAAAGTGAGAATTGCAGCAATATAAAGAAGCACATAGGCTAAAGACACCATAAAGTTACTTTGCTGCCAAATAAGCCCTATGATGGCAACCATCTGCACAGCAGTTTTATATTTACCTATCCACCCAACTGCAACTGAGCCACGCTTTCCAATCTCAGCCATCCATTCTCTTAGTGCTGAAATAACAATTTCTCTTCCAATCATGATAATCGCAGGAACCGTTAACCATACACTAGAATATTCTTGAACCAATAACACTAAAGCTAAAACAACCATGAGCTTATCGGCCACTGGATCGAGAAAAGCACCAAATCGAGTCGATTGCTTTAATTTTCTCGCAGCATAGCCATCAAAAAAATCCGTTACCGCTGCTAACCAAAAAGCAAATGCAGCAGCAAAATTAGCCCAAGAGTATGGGAGATAAAACATAACAATAAAAACTGGGACCAAGAGTAGACGAAATAAGGTCAAGGCTATAGGAAGATTAAACGGCATCTTTTTTTCACTTTAAATTTTGGGTTCTCATTAAGAGTCCCAGTTAAAAGGCTTGCGTAATAGTGTTCATGGCTGAGCCAATGGCGATTCAATTATGCATCTCACTGCTTTTTCTAAGGTTAATCTTGCCTGATTTTTACTACCCCCGCAACGAATCATATATAGTTTGCGCCATTTCTGAACTAATTCCAGGTACTTTCGCGAGTTGAGTAACACTGGCACTTTTCACTTCTTGTAAACCTCCCAAGAATTGCAATAAAGCTTTACGTCGTTTAGGACCAATACCTGGAATTTCTTCCAAGGTTGAAGTATTACGTGTTTTTTGGCGCTTATTTCGATGACCTGTTATCGCAAACCGATGCGATTCATCTCGAATGTGTTGAATTAAATGTAAAGCTGGCGAATCTGATTTGAGATTAAATTCAACTTCAGTTTCACCTAAAATTAGCGTTTCTAAACCGGGTTTCCTTCCTTCGCCTTTTGCGACTCCAACAAGAATAGGAGGTTCGTCTAAGTTAATACACTTTTCATCAACCACTTCTTGGGCAATACGTAACTGCCCTAATCCACCGTCGATAAATAGAATGTCAGGTACTTTGCCTGAATGAGTGATTTTATCAAAACGACGACCTATGGCTTGTTTCATTGCCGCATAATCATCACCACCTGTGATCCCTGAAATATTATAGCGACGGTAATCAGCTTTATGAGGTCCTTCACGATTAAACACAACACAAGATGCGACTGTGCTTTCACCCATGGTATGACTGATATCAAAACATTCCATTCTTTGGATGGGTTTGCTCAGTTCAAGTACTTCTTGCAGTAATACGAAACGCTGTTCGACAGTATTCTTATGAGCTAAACGAGTCATAACCGAATTTGAAGCATTGGTCTGTGCTAAGCGTAAAAAACTGGCTCGCTCGCCTCGAACATTAGATTTAAATAGAACCTTTTTACCTAAAGATTCTGCTAATGCTTGTTCGATTTCATTTAAGCCATCAAACTTTTCTTCGATCAAAATTTCTGATGGCAGCGTTCTTTGAATATCAGAATTCAAGTAAAACTGACCAACAAATGACGCTAAGACTTCTGAAAGCTCGGTATGAGTAGGGACTTTTGGATAATAGCTTCTACTGCCAAAAATTTTGCCATCACGAATAAATAAAATATGAAAGCAAGCAATGCCTGATTGATAGCTGACACCAACGACATCCATATTACCACTGGACTTAGACACCTCTTGCTGCTCACTGACTTTGCTTAATGCTGCAATTTGGTCTCTATACTGAGCCGCTTTTTCGTATTCAAAATCCTCTGCAGCCTTTTCCATATTATTTACTAGCGCTTTCATCACTTGCTGATCTTTTCCCTTTAGGAATAGCTCAACAAGCTTTACTTGCTGCTGATAGTCTTCGTCTCTGACCTTACCCACACATGGGGCATTACAACGTTTAAGCTGATATTGTAAGCAAGGTCGAGAGCGAGCCTTGTAATAAATATCGGTGCACTGTCGAATTGGAAAGATTTTTTGTAAAAGGTGCAGGCTTTCTCTTACTGCGCCACCATTAGGGTATGGACCAAAATACTGCCCTTTTTCACGCCTTGCACCTCTGTGATATGCCAGTCTTGGATGTTTGTGACCACTCAGAAAAATGTAAGGATAAGATTTATCATCTCGAAGCAATACATTGTATTTAGGCATGTATTGCTTAATATAATCATTTTCTAAAATCAGGGCATCAGTTTCACTATGGGTCACCGTGACATCAATATTAGCAATACTATTAACTAAAGCCTGAGTTTTTACATTAGATAAATTTTTACGAAAATAGGAAGATAGTCGTTTCTTTAGATCTTTTGCTTTGCCGACATAAACAACGGTTGCCGACGAATCGTACATACGATAAACGCCAGCTTGATTAGACACAGTTTTAAGAAAACTTTTTGAATCAAATGTATCATTGGTAGGCAAAGCATAAATCCATTAAAACTGAGTGGTATCTAACATTTTATACCGAATCGCAAGACGTGTAAGCTCAACATCTCCATTAATATCCAGCTTAGAAAATAAACGGTAACGGTAGCTATTTACCGTCTTAGGGCTTAAATTCAGCCTTTCAGAAATATCATTAACCTTTTCACCATTTGTGATCATCATCATGATTTGTAGCTCACGTTCTGATAACGATGAAAATGGGTTTTCATCATGATTAGTCACTTGGTTAAGCGCCATTTTTTGCGCAATTTCAGGTGATAAATAACGCTGACCATGAGCAACTTGTCGAATAGCATTAATCATCTCAGGTGGTGAAGCGTTCTTTGTAAGGTAACCTGAAGCTCCTGCCTGCATAACTTTGGTAGGAAATGGATCTTCTGTTTGAATCGTTAGCACAATAATACGTGCATGAGGTTGATAGCGAGCAATTTTCTTGGTGGCTTCTAAGCCCCCCATACCCGGCATATTCATATCCATCAGGATAATATCGGCTTCATTACTTCTTGCCCATTGAACAGCTGTTTCACCATCTGGCGCCTCTCCAACAACCTTAAAAGACTTCTCATCTTCTAAGATCCTACGAATGCCCGTGCGCACAATTTCATGATCATCGACCAAATATACCCTTATCAACGTCTATCACCTTTTTAAGTATTATGGGGCGATTCCAATTTAGCGTATAAGCTAATATATTCAAAGTAAAATTTGGCCTGAAACCCTCTAGAATTGGCTAATATATTGGCACTTGAAAACTCAACTTCTAATTTATGGAAAAAATACTAATTTACAGCTTTAACTAACGCTATCAAAAATGTCATTATCCATCTATAGGACTTTATTCTTAACTGACAGCATCCATGGCTAAAATATTTCTCATTGCCAATTTAAACTGTGACCGTGTGTTACATTTAGACAAACCTATTCACCTAGGTGGTCGATTTCTTTATCAAGATCATGGGCAACGACTTGGTGGTGGTGGTTCAAACACTGGGATCAGCCTTGCTTATGCTGGCCATAAAGTCAGCTTAATGAGTGAAGTCGGCAAAGACCATTTAGGAGACTGGTTGATAAATCAAGCTTCAGAGCATGATATTGACTGTACTTACATATCCAGACACAAACATCAAACAAACGAATTGATTTTGATGGTTACTCCTGATGGAGAACGGACCATAGTCCGCCCTCACCGCCCTACTTTTGAACTTCGCTTACCTGTTGAATGGCCGCAATGGGATGCACTTTATATTAATACCTCCGCTCAAGGCGCAAGCAGTTGGTGCAAAAGCGCACTCAATCACTGCTTAGTAGTCGCTCAATTAGGTAAAGATGAACGTAGCCGTCCTTGTCACGTACTTATCGCATCTGCAACCGATATGTTAGGGCGGAGTCATTTGGCCTGCTGGGAATATGGCAAGCAGATTGCTGGTGACAGTTTAAAATATTTTGTAGTCACTAATGGTGAACACGGCGCAACTGTTTATTTTGAAAAAGGTGAACAAAGGGTGCCAGCGTTCAAAACCAAAGTGATTGATGCCACTGGCGCTGGCGATGCCTATGCCGCAGGTTTAATTCATGGTTTAACCACAAATTTATCAATCATAGACTCAATGAAAGAAGCGGCACACTGGGCTGCTTGTGCAGTAGCCAGTGAAACCTCTATACCTGGACAACAATTAAAGGATTATTTAAAAAACAATGATAAAAATAGATGACACAATCAGATTACGTTTTGAATTAATGAGTGAAAAGGACGCCGACTTATTATGGGAACTCGATCAAGATCCAGAGGTAATGCGTCATTTAACCAATGGTGTGATATCTAGCCGAGAAAAAATTGATCATTTTGTAATACCAAAAATTAAGGCATTCACAGAACCTGAGCATGGCTGGGGAATGTGGAAAGTAACCTTAAAAGAAAGCGACGAATATTGTGGCTGGATTTTAATTCGCCCAATGGAATTCTTTGAAGATGCCCGTGAAGACAGAAATTTAGAGATCGGTTGGCGATTGAAACAATGTTACTGGGGGAAAGGTATTGCGACAGAAGCAGCAAACCAAATAAAAGAAACATTAAATAGACAGAATAAAGTTGATAGATTCAGTGCTATTGCCAGTGTTGAAAATCATGCATCCATCAAAATAATGAAAAAGCTTGGTTTGAAGTACGATAAAACCATTCACTACTCTGATGATTTTTTTGCTGGTGAAGTCGTGTATTACCACAATTAAAACTACGATAAGTATAAGGCAGCTCATTGAGTCACTTTTAAATAATGCTCGAGAAACAATGAATTGAAAGCTACCCTTCGAAACGTAGCTGAAGTAAGAGAATTCTATCTGGAAGTAATATAACTGGAAAATTGAACTTTAAATCAAACAAGATCTCAACCAATTGAAAGACCAAGGAATTTGATTAAAAAGGCTTAAAAGCAATCTTTCTGATCCAAACTAAGTTCTTTAATTTGTCTTATTATATATAAAAAAAAGATCTTTGAGCTTGATATAGTTTCATAGTAGATACTTAGCTTCATGGTTGAAAAATAGAGATATCGCATGAAAACAATTAAATTATTGTTTTTTCTTACTTATATTTTTTCAAGTGTTACGCAAGCGTCTTTAGTTAATGACGTGAATATAGTTCCAAATAAAAATGGGACAACAACCTGTGTTTATCCGGGTAACATCTATTATTTAAACTCGCAAAATGATGCTGATGAATTTGCCATCAAATATTCACAATGCAGTACTTTTAATGGCACTATTTTTGTTCAACAAAATGTACATAACTTGCCCAACCTACCTAATTTAAAAACCATTGATGGCTCCCTTTATGTTCTTAATCAGTATGATCTAAAAAATTTTAAAGGCTTAGCAGCGCTTGAACATATCACCAAAGATTTTTATGTGGTGGGAAATTCTGGAATCGTGAATTTTTCGGGACTCTCAAATTTAACTAATGTTTCAGGCGAATTTGAGATGTTAGATAATTACAACCTTGTTGATTTTCAAGGACTCGATAATCTTAAGCAAGTAGGTACTCTTACAATTATAAGAAACGACAATCTGGATAATATAAAAGAACTTAACAAACTAAAGAGCGTAACTACTGCGCTAACCTTATATCATAATGCATCTCTGAACACGATAAAGGGTTTAAACAACCTTTCACGAGTAGGTCAAATTCACATTCAAAACAATAGTAAACTTCTTAATATTACAGCACTTAGTAATGCTAAATACACAAAAAATGATCGGCATGAAACAATACTTCAAAATAACCCTAACCTGAAGGAATGCTCTGGTTTATGTTATTTAAAGAAAAATGCATTTAACTTCGTTGTCGAAAATAATGCAGATGCATGTCAAGATTACTTTTCAAACTGTGTGAAATGAAAATTCTTCTCTAAGAAAGCAAAAAGCCGCTCAATTGAGCGGCTTTTCCAAATGATGGCGGAGGAGCAGGGATTTGAACCCTGGAACGGGATAAACCGTTGCCGGTTTTCAAGACCGGTGCATTCGACCACTCTGCCACCCCTCCGAACGCGGTGAATAATAGTGATAACTAACTCTTGTGTAAACCTAAAAATGATAATTTCAACTCAAGTGGTGACTAAAGCATCACAATTGCTAGAAATTAAACACTCGTCTCTCAAAATATGAATTTATGTTACTATCTTTGTAATTTTTGATAGCTGCACATTAGTATGAAGCCAAATAAACTGACAACCAATCAACTTGCTCCAAACTTCCCCATCGATATTGATAAATTACCCAACGCCCTATCTCAACACTTATTGTTAGGACAAGAAAGGCTTACATCTACCTTTCAAATGAGTAATAGATTAAACAACCAGCATTTGTTTATTGCAGACTTTATTGGTGTTGAACGTGAAATGCTATTTGACGGCTTGCATCAGACGATCAATATTCCACAAGATAAGTTCTTAGCTGCCAGCAAAACTGAGAGTAATGAAATAGAACTGCAGTGGTATCCTGCTCCAGCAAAAGAGAAAGTGGGTGTCATTGCACATAAAAATAAAAGCCATTGCTACCTAAGCGGCATTATCAAGCGTTCAGATTTAATTGGTTCCACCAAAATTCAAAATGGCACAGCCAACTATCAACCAGGTGCGCTAGCTCAATACCACACGGTATATCTTTGTATCGAGTCAATTCTTGAACGCGAAGGTCTTTGGAAGCTGTTACTGGATATTATTAACGATGGCTTTTACCGTGTAAGTGACTCGCTAGAACAGGTACCTTTAGCTACTAAAATTGTTCTCGTAGGCTCAGTGAGCTATTACACTTATTTAAAAAATAACGATCATCGCTTTTTCAAATTATTCCCGCTTTTAGCCGAATTAAGCCATGAGATAGACATCACCAAACACTCAGAACATGACTACCTAATATGGTTAAAGCAACTCAATCAAAGCTCTAAGCCAATAACCAAAAGTGGTTATCAAGCTTTACTCAGCTACTCTTCTTCTTTAGTTGAGCATCAACAGCGTTTATCGCTATCAATGACAGAAATGAAACACTTGTTAGCTCAATCATCTGTAGTTAAAGCAAAATCAGAAATCAATAAAGAAAGTGTAGAAAGGGCTATAGAGCTGAAAAAAGAGCGTCACAATCTATCTGAAGTTTATTCCGCACAAAATTTTGATGACAAATTTATCACCCTTCCGACCAAAGGAGAGATGATAGGTCAGGTAAATGGCCTTACTGTTATTGATACAGGTGATTATAGTTATGGTGAGCCAGCAAGAATCACATGTACCGCCCATTACGGTGACGGTGAAGTCGCTGATATAGAAAGAAAATCTGAGCTAGGCGGTAATATTCATGCAAAAGGGATGATGATCTTATCCTCTTGTCTATATCGTATATTTGGCCGTGATGCTCCACTTCACCTTAATGCCAATATTGTTTTCGAACAGTCATACCAAGAAATTGATGGTGATAGTGCTTCTGTAGCTGAATATTGTTGCTTGCTATCGGCAGTAAGTGAGCAACCCATAAATCAGAGCATTGCTGTAACGGGTGCATTGGATCAATTTGGTAACGTCCAAGCCATTGGTGGAGTGAATGAAAAAATCAGTGGATTTTTCAACCTTTGCGAGCGACGAGGTTTAACCGGTGAGCAAGGAGTGATAATTCCTAGCTCAAACGTTTTACAATTAAACCTTCCTTCTAGAATCATTCAAGCAGTTTCGGATAAGCGCTTTCATATCTACAGTGTTAACCATGTTGACGAAGTGATTGAACTACTTATGCAAACACCTGTAGGTGAAGCCGATAAGAACAATCGCTTTCCTTCTGAAACTCTTTACGGAAAAGTACAAGTTAGATTGGATGAATTAGCTGGTGAATTTGAGGAAGAAAGAACCTTACTCCAAAGGGTCATGGGTAGCCTTGGTTTGATTTAGAGCAATATTTTGTCTAAACACAGCTGATCGGAGTTGTTTAGCGTACACGTGTTCGCTAACCTTGCAGCACATTCAGCAAAAATAGTAACAACAATGACTAAGCCAAGCAGTTTCACAAAAGAAGAATTAGTAGCCTGTGGCCATGGTGATCTATTTGGAGCAAACTCTCCAAGATTACCTGTAAAAAATATGCTTATGATTGATCGAATCACCAAAATCAACAGTGATGGCGGTGAATTTGGCAAAGGAGAAATCGTGGCAGAATTGGATATCAATCCAGATCTTTGGTTCTTTGATTGTCACTTTGTTACTGATCCTGTAATGCCAGGCTGCTTAGGACTAGACGCCATGTGGCAACTTGTTGGCTTCTTTTTGGGTTACGAAGGTGCAGAAGGCAAAGGGCGTGCTCTTGGTGTTGGTGAAGTTAAATTTACAGGCCAAGTACTTCCTGAAGCTAAGAAAGTAACCTACAAGCTTAACATAAAGCGTAAAATTAACCGTAAACTGGTTATGGGTATTGCAGACGCTACATTAGAAGTCGATGGTCGTGAAATTTATACTGCAACGGACTTAAAAGTGGGTATTTTCCAAGATACATCAACTTTCTAACTCTGAGAGTTTGATAAAAAAGCCCTCGAAAACGAGGGCTTAATTTTGACTGCTACTTAATCGGTAAGCAAGTAAATCGCTCGTCTACCCCTTCTCGCCAACCACCTAACCACTGAGTTCGAGATTCTAAGCTCATATAAGGGCATTGCTCTTTTGACTTACCACCTATTCCAGCTTGATATCCTTTAGAAAATGCTCGATCAAGTTTATCTCGTTTCCTTCTCTTCATAATATTCGTCCTCACAGCTGTATTGTTGGAGTAAAAAACTCTCTAAATACAGTCAAGTAAATACGTTTTATACCAAGTAGCGCTTGTATATGTTGTTATTCTGCACCGCCATGATAGGAGAAAGAAAGGTGAGAAAGACTGACAGTGCTACTTTAGAAATAATGGGTTTAAAATCTAAAATCAAGTATTTTTTGATTAAATTTTACACAACACTTTATTTTACGCACGTGGAACGTCTCTAAAATGAAGTAAATAAACTCAAATTTTATTCATAAAATAGAACAAAAAGTAATATTGGATAACATATCTCATGCAACCTTATGATAGTATGCATTTAATGCATCGAACAAAGGTGTCGTTGCTGATATCAAATTATTATATGGGTGAAAAATGAGTTTATCGAAAATAAACAATAATAAATTTTTTTCAAAATCAGTACTCATAACAGGCTGTATTTTGGGATTATCTGCATGTGGCTCCGATTCTGGTTCTGGTTCCGGATCAAAACCAGCTACAGATAAAGGCTATGTTAAATTTTATAATGCTTCTGAAACTGCTCCTGAAGTGTTTCTAACTATCGATGAGAATCCAAATTCTAGTAAGGACGATCATTTCGAAAGAACATACTCTGGCGTTGAATATAGTAAAGCAGGTATTAACCATGACATCCCTGTTCGTAAGCATACTTACGAACTAGCATGGCAAGATGGAACCAGCACAAAGCGTGATGACTTAAAGCTTTTTAACAAGGGCGAAGTTAAAGCTGAAAAAGGCAAAATTAAATTACTAGTATTGACCAACACCATCGATGCTCCACAAGTTGAAAAATACACCATCGATGTGATCAACACTGATCAAGACAAGAAAGACAAAGTTTTTGATATTCGAGCATTAAACCTGTACTCGAATTCAAATAATTATGAGCTGCACGTTTCTAAAGGTAACGAAACCTTTAAAGAAGCAACCAAAGTTGCCACTGTTGCTTACAAAGGTCTATCTGATAGTAAAAAACTAAAATACGATGATTACGTATTTTACATTACTGAAGCTGGTAAAACTGACGTAGTTTATCAATCAGAAAAAGTTACTCATAAGCATACTAGTCAGTATGTAATGGTGATCAGAAAGAACACCGGTTCAGGTTCATCACCAGTAACTCTGGATCGTGTAGCTGGCTCATCAACTGTTGAATATGTTGATCACGATGCTGAAGCTAAGTACAAAGTTTATAACGGTATTCAAAAAATTGATTTGCTACCTGATTACAACTCTAGCGTAGATTTTTTCCTTGGAAGTGTTGATGACACGCCTGATGTAGCCAACCTTATGCTAGGTAAACGCAGTGAAAGTATAAAACACGCTAAAGGTGACTACGGTGTTGATATAACTAACGCTGGAACTAAAAAAACTATTCTTAAAAACCATCTTCTATCTTTAGAGAAAAACAGTAATAAAACTATTTTCCTATACGTCGATGAAATTAATGGTGAAAATGATAAGAAAGATCACAAAGTTAACACCCTGATCGTTAAAAATGATCGTTCTCTTAGCTTGTATGACCAAAAACTTGCTCTACTAAACCTTGTAGACAGTGATGACTTTTCACAAGCTCGATTCTATTTTGTTAGAAGTGATGAAACCATCGATACAGCAAAGTTGAATAAAACAGTTCGCTTTGGTGAAAATGAATCTATCAACCTAATCAACAACAGCTACAAGGTTTATGCTATTGCATCTCAAAACAGTAGCCGTCTTGTTCTTGCTTCTTTCGATTTAACTATTAACAAAGACTCTAAAGAGCAGTTCTTAGTTCTTGAAAAAGATGCTGATTCATCTACTGGATATATCATTAGAGTATTAAAGCGCTCTTAATATATTAAGATGTACCTCGCCCGCGTTGCGGGGTACATCATTTCAAGTAAATATCATACCGAATCCAATCATCTCCCCTCAGTTAATTCCTATTTATCTTTAATTGTAAACGCCATATATCATAGCTTTTACTACAAGATGAATAATTTCGGCCATAAGGCATACTAACAGCACGCCTCTCAATTTTTTAAGCACAATATAAAACGTTCTGTTGAAGTATTAAAATATTTGATTTCCCTTCTAACTGTGTGATCTATACCACCAGCTACCAAACACAATAGTACATGCCCAAGTAATTCATCTAAGACATAAAAATCATAATGACATTGGTTAGCTTATGCTTAAATTTGGATTAGACACAAAAAAGCCCGATTTAATTAATCGGGCTTTTTGAATAACTTTGGTTTTTAAAGCAAAACCAAAAAATCCCAGTATTTACTTCATCTTACGTCTACGTAAAAACGCTAAAGGTAATGCAAACACCCAGAACAGCATACCAGCACCTTTACGAACATAAGGTTTTTCACCCGGTACATCAGAAAAATTACATGCTTGAGCACCAGAACCAGCTGGTTTTAATACAACCATACGAGGAATTAAAGCTGTTACTGGTTGGCCATCTGCATTTAATTCAAATAATGGTTTTTTACTGTCTGGATCAACAACTGGCTTACCGTCTTTATCTATTTGATATCGAGGTTTAGTGATCAATGCTGTACCAACAATCGTACCATCATCGTTAATACTATTAGCTTCAACTACTTGGATGTTAGTTGAATATTTAAGCTCTTTACCTGAACCGTCCACAACATCAACTTGGTGGCGTTTCCAAGTATCACCTTCAGGCTCGTAACCTTTAGATTGACAAGTGAGCAAATCATTTAAGTTATGGAATTTTTTGTCGTCATTTGAATCCATTTCAAATAAGAAGCCAGCGCGAGGACGAACTTGGGTATTCGAAAAATCGGTTTCAATACTACCAACGACTTGGTTTTTGTTATTGATGCTTCTAGGTACACTGGTTAGGCTTGATAAGCTATTTTTAAAATCATTGGGTACGACAACTTTATCGCCCGCTTCTTGAGTGTTGTAATAGAAAAATTTACTACGAACTCGACCTTCAATGAAAGCACTATAAGAGCCTACTAAAATACCTGCATTGTTAATGGCATAAGCGATTGAGCTTCTATCATCTTTATCATTAACGTTTGGAACATGATGATATTGATATTTGCCATCAGTATCTTTCTTCCAATAAGCAGCATCGTAACGTTGGACCTTCTTGTCGCCATTACGATATACATCCGAACGACCAACGATTACACCGTCATTGTTTACACCGATTGCTTGTGATGCATAAATCGCTTTAGAATTGTCATCTGGAGTAAGACCTAGAGGCAAATCGATTGACGTAACTGTATTATCGTCTTTTAATTGCCAAGCATGTGCACGGATTTGATAGCTAGGTAGAGGTCTGTTTGCAAACTGTAAGTCTTGAATACAGACTTGCACGGGCTCTTTAGCGTCCGACTTTAAACAATTATCTAAATTTCCAGTACTTGAATCTGCAATGTCAGTACTGGCATAACCAACGACTAAATTGTTATCACTAATAGCGGTAGCCATTGATAAACCGCCGACTTCAGCCTTTTTGTTATCTTTGTCTGTATAGGTATGATATGGAGGAACAAGCGGTATTTCTACATCACCGTTTTTGACTACTCCGCGAGCTTCATAGTCGCGATAAAACCAAAAGTCTTGGTCTTTATTATTATCATTTCTATCGCCTGTAAAAGGTAATGTTTTTTGGGCTCCAGTAATACTACCTACTTGAATACCATTTTCATTGATAGCAAACAGTTGGCTATCTATTGAATTGGTAACATCTGGTGTACCAGGTGCTTTATTACCATTGAACGATTCGAAAACTGGCACCCAATCTTTATTATCAGGTGTGTTATCTGAAGATGAAAAAGCGAAGTTATTACCTTCTATTGGCTTATCAGTCGTATTTACAATTCTTACTGAAGACGAGATACCATCGGCACTATCAATGATGTCGTTCTCAACATCCTCAGGCTTAAGCACTTTGCGCCCTAACGCAATACCAACTAATTGATCTTTGTTATTGATTGCTTGTGCATAACCATTTCGGGTGTTGACAAGTGTACCGTGCCCCTCACCAACAAAATCATATTCTTGTGTATCTAGGTTTATTATTTCATAAACTGGTGCAGCAACTGCGTTTCCTAACGCACCCAACACGCCTACTGCAACAGCAGATAATGCGATTTTACGGCTTAACTTCATTTAATTTTCCTGTTTCACCCAGTTACTTTATAGCGACTCTAATTCTTCCCAACGCTCAAAGTAGACTTCTAATTGTTGTTCTTTATCCGCAAGCTGTGCCAGCTTTTCATTTACTGTATTTTGCGGTTGGCTATAAAAATCGGCTTGATTGACCAATTCTTGTAATTGTTCTATTTCCTGCTCAAGTTGCTCCATTTTAGCGGGAAGTTCTTTCAACTCAAGTTGTAGCTTGTAACTTAGCTTTTTAGCTGTTTTTTTTGTAGCTTCAACGGGGTTTGCTTTTGTTTCAACCTTGGGTTGGACAACGGTTTTGTCTTCAGGTTCCTCACGGAAAAATTTCGCTCCTTGAGAAATAGCATCATTGTAACCACCAACGTATTCGGACCAGTGCCCATTACCAGCGAACCACCAACTTGAGGTGACAGTATTGTCAATGAATTCCCTATCATGGCTAACGATAAGCAAAGTACCAGTAAAATCAGCCAGTAACGACTCTAGCAACTCTAAGGTCTCAATATCAAGGTCATTCGTCGGTTCGTCAAGAACAATTAAGTTTGCTGGACGTAACAATAACCTTGCAAGCAACAGACGGTTTTTTTCACCACCAGATAGTGCTTTCACTGGTGTACGAGCCCTAGCTGGTGAAAATAGAAAGTCTTGAAGATAACTTAAAATATGACGATCTTTGCCATTAATGGTAATGTTTGACTTACCATCACCTACGTTTTCTTCAACCGTTTTTTCAGGATCTAACGCTTCTCGGTACTGATCAAAGTAAGCGACTTCTAATTTAGTACCACAACGTACATCACCCGATTGTGGTTGTATTTGCTCAAGCAATAACTTGATAAGCGTAGATTTACCACAGCCGTTTGGACCGATTAACGCTATGCGGTCACCACGCATCACACGAGTCGAAAAGTTTTTAACCAGATTTTTATCAGGCAGATTGTAGTTAACGTCCTTTACTTCAAACACTAACTTACCTGAGCGTTCAGCATCAGAAACGCCCATCGACACATTGCCTTGACGGTTAATTCTAGCCTTACGTTCTTGTCTTAAAGCTTTCAAGGCACGCACACGACCTTCGTTACGGGTACGACGAGCTTTAATGCCTTGTCGGATCCACGCTTCTTCTTCAGCAAGTTTTTTATCAAATTGAGCATTTTTCTCTTCTTCGACTCGCAGCCATTCTTGCTTACCTTCAAGATACTTGTGATAAGTTCCTGGCCATGACGTTACTACACCACGGTCTAAATCAACAATACGAGTTGCCATACGTTGAATAAAACCCCGGTCATGCGAGATAAAAGCAATAGCGCCTTTAAAGCCAATTAAAAATTGCTCTAGCCATTCGATGGTATCAATATCAAGGTGGTTAGTTGGCTCATCCAATAGTAATAAGTCTGGATCACATGCCAATGCTCTCGCTAATGCAACTTTACGCTGCCAGCCACCCGATAATTCAGCAAGAGGTCTATCTGGATCTAAATCCAACATTTGGCACATTTGATTTATACGTGCATCTAACTGCCAACCATTGTTGTGCTCTAACTTTTCTTGCAAAACTTGCATGCGTTTTAGTAGGCGATCCATTTCATCGCCTTCAGCAGTTCCAAGTTTAATTGAAAGTTCATGGTGTTCTTCTAGCATGTCACCAATTTCGGCTAAACCTGCTGCAATGTAAGCATAAATTTTACCTTCAGCAGATTTTGGCGGATCTTGTTGTAGACGGCTTACTTTGACATCAGTAGCAATATTAAATTCACCATCATCCAGCAATACATCGCCAGCTAATACTTTTAACAAGCTAGATTTACCAGCACCGTTACGACCAACGATACAAACTCGCTCACCTTCTTCAATGGTGAAATCGGCATTTTTTAAAAGGGGAATATAGCCATAAGCCAATGAACCATTATTGATACGAACCAGACTCAATTTATGCTCCTATAAATTCTTCAATATCTTGTGGCTCAAACGGCCAACCTAACTCTTGCTGATTTTGGTTATTCAACAGCACAGGAATACGAATACCATATTGTTCAGCGAGTGTTTCATCATCACAAATATCGACCATTTGAAATGGTAGCTTGAGCGATTCTAATTGAGCTTCGGCTAATTCACACAAATGACAACCATCTGTGTGAAATAGAGTTAATAATATGCTTTGCTTATCCACGAGTTAGCATCCAAACATTATGAATATGAGGATTACGTTTGTAATCTTGTGGTAGCAATTTAGCATCTAGGTTTTGAACCTTAATGCCCATTTTCTCAAATGTCGCAATATCCATTTTGAACTTACGCTTGTTGTTGGAGAAAATGATCTGCCCTTCTGGACTTAACATCTTAAATAGCTTACTCAACATATCAACATGATCACGTTGTACGTCAAATGAATCTTCCATACGCTTTGAATTAGAGAATGTAGGAGGATCGATAAAGATAAGATCGTACTCACCTTTTCCTTGCTCTATCCACTGTAAGCAATCCGCTTGTTCAAAATAATATTGCTTGCCAAATAATGAATTCAATGCAAAGTTATCTTTCGCCCAGTTCAAGTAAGTATTCGACATATCAACGGTGGTTACTGACTGTGCGCCGCCTAACGCAGCGTGCACAGATGCAGAGCCGGTATAGGCAAACAAGTTAAGTACTCGTTTATCTTTAGATTGTTCACCAACGAATTTACGAGTTAAGCGGTGATCAAGGAATAACCCAGTATCTAAATAACCAGACAAGTTAAGCTTGAACTGAGCGCCATATTCAAGGGTCGTTAACTCAACCTTTTCTTTTTGCAGTTTATTGTATTGATTAGTGCCCTTCTGACGCTCACGGGTTTTTACGACAATTTTGTCTGGGTGAACATCAACAATATGCGGTAATACTAATAAAATGTCGCTAATACGACGCTTAGTCACTGACTCAGGGATAGAAGAAGGCGCAGCGTATTCTTGCACCACAATGTAATCCACATAGCGATCAACAGCAACATTGTATTCGGGGATATCTGCATCATATAAACGATAGCTATCAATCCCCTCTTTCTTCGCCCACTTAGTTAACTGTTTGATGTTTTTCTTTAAGCGGTTACTGAAATCAGGAGCAACAGTACTCAAATCGGCTGCATGTGTTTCAACTTCGCGACGAGTGCTGTTGGCATATAGGCAATAAATATTGAAACCACATTCAATTGCACCGTTATACATTTTAAGTTGCTTATCAGCTTTAAGCTTAAGCGCAGAAAGCAATTCAATCTCACTACACAGCATGGCAACTTTCCAGCCACCAAAGTTTTGCTTTAGATGAGCACCAATTTGGTAATAAAGTTGTAGAAGATTCGTTTTAGTCCCCAAACGCTCACCATAAGGAGGGTTGGTAACTAAGGTTCCGGTTTCAACTGGAGGTATCGCCTCAAGCGCATCAGCTTGGGTAAATTCGATTAAACCACTAACACCTGCACTCTTGGCATTTCGCTTAGCAATACTTAATACTCTTGCGTCAGTGTCAGAACCAAAGAACTTAAATGAGCAGCGATTGATACCTCGAGAAGCTCTGGCTTCTGCTTCTTTTAAAATCCCTTCCCACATATCCTCTTTATGGCGACGCCAATGCTTAAAGCCGAAATGAAAACGATTGAGTGCTGGTGCAACATCTGCGGCGATCATTGCCGCTTCAATAAGAATTGTGCCACTTCCACAAAATGGATCCATGAGGTCAGTAGGTTCATTTGACCAACCACTTCTAGCAAGCATATTAGCAGCTAGGTTTTCCTTTAATGGTGCAGCACCAGTATTATCACGATAACCACGTTGATGTAGTGCTGGACCAGAAAAATTAATACCAATAGTTAAATTTCCACGGCGGAAATGGGCATCGATACGGAAATCAGCGTGACTACGTGCTACATCAGGGCGCACTTCACCATCATCACGGAATCGGTCTACTACCGCATCTTTGATCTTTAAAGCACCAAACTGAGTATTTTTGATAAAGCCGCCGGTACCGTGAAAATCGATACTAAAGGTACTGCTATTAGAGAAGTGGCTCGGCCAATCAATACAATAAGCAGAGTTATAAAGTTCTTCAGGATTGTTACATGGCACTTTTTGCAGAATGAGTACGATTCGGCTTGCTAATCGACTCCATAACGTAATGCGGTAGCCAAGTTCTAGATCAGCAGAGAAATACACCCCTGCAACACTTTCTTTAACGTCGGTAGCGCCTAGCTGAGTTAACTCTTGAGCTAAGCTATATTCAAAGCCACGAGGGGCCGCTGCAAAAAATTCAAACATGTGGTACTTCAACACCATAAAATAATGCCGAACATTATACCTACTGTATTTCTTAAAACATAAAGAGTTAGCAATAAAATATCGAATAAATGGTAAATCTATGTAATTTGCAGAAAAGAAAGCCAGATCGCCCCATTTTTAAGCAGACGGTTCATATTTTTGAAATATCCCTTGCAACGGAACAGCCACATCGTTATAGTCCACCCCGCTTTAAAGACGGACGCGGGATGGAGCAGCTTGGTAGCTCGTCGGGCTCATAACCCGAAGGTCGTCGGTTCAAATCCGGCTCCCGCAACCAACTCGGTAACGAGTAAGTCTTAAAAGCAAAAATAATCAGTCGCGGGATGGAGCAGCTTGGTAGCTCGTCGGGCTCATAACCCGAAGGTCGTCGGTTCAAATCCGGCTCCCGCAACCAATTATCTAAATTGAAAAGCTGATTATAAAAATACAGTCGCGGGGTGGAGCAGCTTGGTAGCTCGTCGGGCTCATAACCCGAAGGTCGTCGGTTCAAATCCGGCCCCCGCAACCAAATTTTCATTCGAAGAAAACTGTATTTCAAACATCCGGACGCGGGATGGAGCAGCATGGTAGCTCGTCGGGCTCATAACCCGAAGGTCGTCGGTTCAAATCCGGCTCCCGCAACCAATCTAAATATTGTATAACTCAATCTTCTATCTTTTTATCATCTAGTTTTATTGAGTCTAAGTTCGTCAATTTATCCATAACCTCCTGTGTCTTATCATTTTCAACATAGTGATCTTTCCCCTGCATATTGGCAATAAGTTGCTTTGCAATATCGTTATACCCTCTGCTCAACCGTGATTTTATTTCAACGATTTGAGCTTTTGAAATTGTATCTTGTATATTAATGGCTTTATTTATTTTGAAAGAGCCATAATTACCCTCCCAAATTATATCGCCATTTGCCGACTCCAAAATAGCTTTAAGTTGAGGCATAAACAATAAGCCATTTTTATTTTCAAATATTAGACACCAAGGTTCTAGAATCAAACCACCCTTATCAATTCTGGAATTTATTGAAATATTGGATTCATTTAAATCTTGAGATTTTATTAATACTTCATAAAAAGCTTGAGCTAAATCGAAATGTTTTTGTAGCTCACTTTCAAGGGGTTCAGACAAATGCTTCTCATTTGCTAAATCTGATGCAAGCACTCCTACAGGCCCCAAGAATGCCGCAGCACCGTTAAAGGATTGCGACAAATTACCAACAATAAAGCCTGTATCTTTAATTCTGCGCTGTCCTAATGCTAAACTAAAACCACTCCAGTCGATAGATAAGACATTCAATTCCAGCTCTTTATTTGTATTTATTGGTAGAGCACCACCTTTAGGTATTGATTTACAACCTATAGACATTGAAAGAAATAGCATTAAAATTAACAACTTAACGTACATAATTGACCATCCATGAGCTTATGTTTTGATAGGTATAAAAAGCGAGCCATTATCGATAAATACAAAGTTATCTAAATAGGCTTTAAGTTGCCTGATTGCTCAAATGAAGTCAAAAAAACAGACATTGCAGCTATATTACTCCTGTAAAATTTTTAGATAATGCATAATAACAATTACAGCTATAATCCGGAGTATCGGCAACTGCCACAGTTGTTGTAAAATAATGCGCATAAGCCCTTAACCTAAAATAGCCACATTATGTGGCTATTTATAAGCTAATATCTTTGATCAATTATGAGCTTGATGTTCCTGAGTTAACTTATTCATCTTAGGTAATAATGCCAATGAAATCAGGGTACAAACTACAGCCGCAATACCAAGCTTGGTAAACAAATCTGTATAAATAGGTAATGATTGCAAAGGATCGGTAAGGTTTTTCGGAACACTAGCAAAGTTAGCTACAATACCGCCGAGATATTGTGAACTGCCTGATGCAACAAAGTATGCTCCCATCATAAATCCGGCCATTCTGGCAGGAGCATAACGTGCAATCATAGCTAGACCTAATCCAGAAACTAAAAGCTCCCCTAGTGAATATGCTCCATAGCCCCAAATCATAATCCAAGAAGATGTTTTACCATTTACAGCATATTCACCTGCAAATCCGAAAATAAAGAACCCTAACGCGACAACGACAAAACCAAGCATGAACTTTACTGCAATTGGGAAGTTGATGTTCTTTTTATGAACCCAATTATAGAGCCAAGCAAGTAGTGGGCTCAGTAGCATAATCCAAATAGGATTTAACGCCATAAACTGTGCAGGCTGCCAGGTCCAGAGTTTGTGTCCAAATAAATAGAAATTAGCATCGACATTACGTAATGCAAATAAAGCTAGCGAAGTTGACATCTGTTGATAAAACACGAAGAAAAACACCGTTTGCACAGTGAGTATCAACGCAACAATTAATCCTGCTTTTTCTTTGTGATCACTATTCGCAATTAGATAAATAAAAATGCCTAAAATCACTAAAATTGCACCATAGACAAACAAGCGGGCTAATGATTCATAATTTAGGATATAAGCAGAGATAACGACAGTGACTGCTGACATTAGAAGAACAACAAATAAATTAGTGAGATTTAGAGGCTTTTTATCAGGCTCTGAACCATAAAGTTTCAAGGTATGTTGCATTACAAAGTATTGCGCTAAACCAATAAGCAGACCTACACATGAAACACTAAAAGCACCATGCCAGCCAATATCTGTCCCATATTTCTTGGATAAAACTTCTTTGATAACGGGCGAAAGTAACATTGAAACTGTCGAACCGACATTCACTGCCATGTAATAAATCGTAAATGCACTGTCTATCTTGGCATCATCACCGTGATAAATCATACGGACAATGTTCCCAGCGTTTGGCTTGAATAAGCCATTACCAACAACAATAACCCCTAGAGAATAGAAAAGAAACCAAGTGTCTGAAGTAGGAATGGTCATTAACCCATAACCAATGCTGAGAATAATGGCACCCAAGGTCATGGTTCGTTTCGTACCGAGAATTCTGTCACCAACCCAGCCACCAATTGCAGGAGATACATAAATTAGCGCAGCAGCAGCACTCCATACCAAAGTGGCTCTTTTATCTTCAAAGCCTAAACGCTGAACCATGAAATAGACAATTAATGCCTGCATACCGTAAAAACCAAAGCGCTCCCACACTTCGATTAAACAAATAGTTGCAAACGAACGAGTTTGGCTAACGGGTTGTTGACTTTTCTCTGACATTGGCACAGTACCTCAGAAACTTAACCATATACGGTCGATTTTTGTATTCCTATTGCTAACGAGAATGTATATGTTTTTAATACATTTAAGAGCAATAGCGAAGACTCCCCTAATCTGATACTACATTATGCTGAAGGGTAACTAGGTTAATTTGAGTCAATCAAAGACAAGCATCATACAGACATCAAATATTATATCTGGTTGATAAGTTAGGATTTTTTTACAATGTATTTATGAAAGAAAATTAATGAAAGGAAATACAGCAACCATAGAATTTTACAATTTATACAAACTACGCTGCTGCAGTTTGTCTGTTTGTCTGTAATGGAAACAAGCGCTCATTCATGACTTTAATAACATCAAACTGTTTAAGTGTTTTATTTTCTGAAATAACAGCTTCTTCAGAAAGCAACATAATACAAGAAGACTGTATGCCCGCTTCAACTGCTAATACCAATAATTTTTCATTATTGAATTCAGAAACTAAAGTAAAGACCTTGCCATTTTCACTGAACACGCAAGTAGTGCTCGGTTTGAAAAACCAAGATTTTGGCATTTGAGATTGCAACATAAAATGTGCTGCCGTTGCATTTAATGCAATCTGTACAAGACCAGCCTCTGATGCTTTTAACACTTTCTGCAATCTATCAAGAAGATCAATATAAAACCTTGCATGAGCAACATCAAACTCAAGATCCATCAAAGCATCTGGAATTAATTGCTTTTTAGAATAAGGAGTTAAAAACTCATAATCATCTCCAAGAGAAATTCCTAATACTCCATGTGCATCATTATATTTCCATTGCCAGTCCCTTTTTGGCATCAATAACATAATAATTACCTAATGGTTAATATTCGACATCATATTAGTCTAATATTTGTTCACTTTCAAAGCTTTATTTAATAAAAGATAAAGTAATAATTAGATCCAAAAACGCGATCAATTAGATCTAAATTGATCGCACTTTTAATTAGATCGGAAATAAGATCTTATTAATATTTAGATCTATATTTTTCTAATATATCGGCAATTAATTCTGGGCCTTGATATATAAAGGCAGAATAAATTTGAACAAGACTTGCACCAGCATTTATTTTAGCCATTGCATCATGCCCCGATGAAATTCCACCAACCCCAATAATTGGTATAGCTCCATTCAATGCAGTAGACAGCTTAGCGACAACAAGCGTCGAGTCATCAGTTAAAGGTTTACCACTTAAACCACCAGCTTCATTGCCATGCTGCAATCCCTCTACTCCTTTACGAGATAAAGTTGTATTTGTTGCAATCACAGCATCGAATTTATTATTGATCAAAGATTGGGCAATCTGATTAATTTCTTGATCGTTTAGATCTGGTGCAATTTTTAAAGCTAGCGGAACATACTTAATATATTTGCTTTCAAGTTCAGACTGCTTTTCTTTTAATGATAATAATAAATCATCAAGTAATTCACCAAACTGTAATGATCTTAAATCAGGTGTATTAGGTGATGAAATATTCACCGTAATATATGACGCATATGGATAAACTTTTTCCATACAAATCAGATAATCGTCCTTACCATTTTCTACTGGTGTATCTTTATTCTTGCCAATATTTACACCGACAATAATATTAGATTTCTTAGCCATTAAATTTTTAACTAAATAATCAACACCATGATTATTAAAACCCATTCGATTGATAATAGCTTCAGCATCTTCTAAGCGAAATAGTCTAGGCTTATCGTTACCTGGTTGTGGTCTTGGAGTTACCGTACCCACCTCGACAAAACCAAATCCCATAGCAGCAAAAGCATCAATGGCTTCACCATTTTTATCTAAACCTGCAGCTAGGCCAACAGGATTTGGAAAAGTAAGCCCCATTACCTCTACAGGAGTGGATTTCACATTTTGACGATAGAAACAACTAAACGGGCTGTTTGCCGTCTTTTTTAATGAACTCAACGCTAAGTCATGCGCTTTTTCAGCATCCATGTTGAACATGAATTTTTTAGCTAAATTGTAAATCATAGGGTTTCCTCAGCCAAAAAAAGCCCCGGCGGTCGCCAGGGCTATTATTATTTTTACTTTTTATTTGTTGCCTTCGTTATGAAGAACCAGAAGGTTTAATTCTCTTAATGCAACTGAGAACTTAGCAAACTCATGGCCTTGTGAGCTCTTGAAGTCTGCGAGCATGTGGTTCCAACGCTCTAGCAAGTTCTGATGCCCATCAATCCATGTCGTAATGATATCATCGGCTTCACATCCCTGCTCACAACTTGACAATACAGAAGACGTTAATGAACGTTGCTGCCAATCAAGTTCTTCTCGGTATGCTGCACGAGCGAGAGCTTGCCAGTGGTTCGTTACTGGTTGGTTTGTGATTTGCACCAAGAACCAGTGTAACTCTAGTCGAGCACCTAACTTGAAGTAGGTTTCACAAATTAGACCAATAGATTTGTCACTATTATCAGCAATTTGAGCAATATCTAAGCCAGAGAATACAGTACTTAAGTAAGCAATATTCTTCGCAACGTCGCTTGGTACATTCTCAGCAATGAGTGCATCAACATCAGCAGATAATTCTCTAACCTCACTATCAATCATGTAGTTATTGATGTTAGAGCGTAAATCGTCAACTACAGGTTTAAAGAATTCAACCGTTTGTTGGATGCTGTGGCTGCGATTACGGTGACGTAGGAACCAACGACACGCTCGACGTAGATTACGACGTAGTTGATGTAGCATCTCACCTTGTACAATAGCTGGAACAACGAAGTTCAATTCGTCAATCTGGTCGATGACTTCGTTCAGAGCAAAGACTTCGCTAGCAATGGTGTAACAAATGCCAATTTCAGCAACCGAAGCACCTGTTTCATCTTGCATACGTTGAACAAAGTTCAAGCCCATGTTGTTCACAAGCTCGTTTGCAAGTGAGGTTGCGATGATTTCACCACGTAGAGGGTGAGCAGTCATCTTATCGCTATATTGCTCTTGTAATTTCTTAGGGAAGTAATCAACAAGTAGCTTGCTCAGTAATTCATCTTCTGTAATTTCTGGAGTAACAAATTGCTCTTTAAGAACCATCTTAGCGTAAGCAACAAGTACCGAAAGTTCTGGACGAGTCAGTGCTTTACCTGCAGCTAGGCGTTCAGAAAGCTCATCTTCAGTTGGTAAGAACTCTAACGCTCTGTCTAACTTACCTTCTTTTTCTAGGTAATGGATGAAGCGAATTTGCTCTTTAAGCTGCTCAACACCACGAACTTGAGTTACTGTGATAGAACGAGTTTGATCTTGACAGTCTTGAAGTACGATTTCACTTACTTCTTCAGTCATTTCTTCAAGAACACGGTTACGTTGTTTAACCGTTAACTCACCATCGGCAACCAAAGAGTTAAGCAAGATCTTAATGTTTACTTCGTTATCCGAGCAATCAACACCACCAACGTTATCAACGAAGTCAGTGTTCATACGACCGCCATTAGCCGTGTATTCGATACGACCAAGTTGAGTACAACCTAAGTTACCACCTTCACCAATCACTTTAGCGCGGACTTCGTTACCGTTAACACGAATCGCATCGTTAGCACGATCACCCACTTCAGCATGTGTTTCACTGGTTGCTTTAACGTATGTACCAATACCACCGTTCCAGATCAGATCAACAGGCATCTTAAGCAGTGACTTAAGTAGCTCATTAGGCGTCATGCTGCTCTTTGTGGTATCTAACATCTGCTGCATTTCGGCAGACAGTGGAATAGATTTTGCGTGACGAGAGAAAATACCACCGCCTTTCGAAATCAGCTCAGCGTTGTAATCTTCCCAAGTAGAACGAGGTAACTTGAATAGACGGTCACGCTCAACATAGCTAGTCTCTGAATCCGGATTTGGATCGATGAAGATATGCATGTGGTTAAACGCGGCTTGCAGACGAATGTGGCGTGAAAGCAACATACCGTTACCGAATACGTCACCCGCCATGTCACCTACTGCAACACAAGTGAAGTCTGTAGTTTGGCAATCGACACCAAATTCACGGAAGTGACGTTTAACAGATTCCCACGCACCACGTGCAGTGATACCCATCTTCTTATGGTCGTAACCGTTAGAACCACCAGAGGCAAACGCATCACCCAGCCAGAAGTTATATTCTTCTGAGATAGAGTTAGCGATATCTGAGAACGTCGCAGTACCTTTATCCGCTGCAACAACCAAGTAAGGATCGTCTTCATCATGACGAACGACATCAATTGGAGGAACAATGTCGCCGTTAATAATGTTATCAGTGATATCTAGTAGACCGCGGATGAACATGCGGTAACATTCTTGCCCTTCTGCAAAGAACGCATCACGCTCAGTTGGAAGTTGCTTACATACGAAGCCACCTTTTGCACCAACTGGAACAATAACGGTGTTTTTAACTTGCTGTGCTTTAACTAGGCCTAAAACTTCGGTACGGAAGTCCTCACGACGATCTGACCAACGTAAACCACCACGAGCAACCTTACCACCACGTAAGTGAACACCTTCGATACGCGTTGAGTATACGAAGATTTCATAGTGAGGAAGTGGCTTAGGCATCTCTGGGATCAAGTTTGGTTCAAACTTGAACGAGATATAGTCTTTTGGCTGACCGTCTTTTTCTTGATAGAAGTTAGTACGTAATGTCGCGTTGATTAAATCTAAGTAGCGACGAATGATACGGTCGTCATCCAAGCTTGATACTTCGTCTAGACGTAAGTTGATTTGCTCAACGAACTTATCAAGAGTACGAGTTTTCAGTTTAGGATTGAACTTACGGATGAACATTTTCACCAGTAGTTCTGCGATAAACGGATAACGAGTAAAGGTTTCTTCAATATAAGATTGAGAGAAAGTGGCATCAATTTGACGCATGTACTTAGCGTACGCACGAATAACTGAAACTTCACGACCATTTAGGCTAGAAGAAAGCACTAGGCGGTTAAAGCCATCGTCTTCTAATTTCTTCTTCCATACTTGAGCAAGGGCGTCTTGGAAACGATCTTGGCTGTCAGCTAGGTTTTCAGTCGCAGCACCTTGAACGGTCATTAAGAAGTCAAGGATCCAATATGTCGCGCCATCAGTGGTTTTCACTTCATATGGGCGTTCGTTAATCACACGAAGACCGAAGTTTTCAAGCATTGGCAGCACGTCAGAAAGATGGATAGGCTCATCTTTGTGGAACAGCTTTAGACGTACTTTGTTGTCATTCAACGCCGCTTCTTGTGGTTGATAGAATAACATTCCAAGCTGGTGATCTTCTGATAGCGCTTCAAGTTGCTGTAAATCAACAACTGCAGAGCTTGGAAGTACATCTTCTTTATAGCTTGGTTGGAAAGCGTTCAGGTAACGCTTGTTTAAAGCATTACCCTGCTCTTCACCTAAAGAGCCATTAAGTGCCGCTTGTAGTTTATCTTCCCATGAGCGAGCGGCTTCGATAAGGTTTCTTTCAATTGCTGCCACGTTGACATCCATATTGTTGTTTTCAACTTTAACGATGTAATGCGTTCTTGCTAAAGTTGATTCAGAGAAGTAGGTAGTAAATTGTACTTCTTCTTTACTTTTAAGATGTTGAGCCAAAATACGCTGAGTATCTTGACGCAATTTAGTGTTATATCTGTCTTTAGAAACATAGACCATGCATGACAAGAAGCGCCCAAATCCGTCTTTACGAACGAACAGCTTCAACTTGTCGCGGTCTTGCATCTCAAGTACACCTTGAGCTATGTCCGCTAGTTCTGGCTCACGAGCTTGAATGATCTCGTCACGCGGTAAGTTTTCAAGGATGTTTAAAAGGTTTTTGTAATCGTGTGAACGAGGAACCAAACCTGAGCCTTCAAGTACTCGGGTAACCTTCTCATTCAACATCGGTATTTCACGCGGACTACGGTTATAAAGTGTAGAAGCGTACAAACCGATAAATCTGTCTTCGCCAATTACTTTTCCTGATTCGTCATAGCGCTTAATACCTACGTAATCGATATAAGCAGGACGATGAACACGACTCTTGCTGTTTGTCTTAGTAAGGATCAACAACTTATCGTCTAACGCTTCTTTACGAGCTGTTTCAGAGAATGTTGAAAGCAACAGACCTTTAGGCTTTTCTTGCCCCGGCTTGTTCATCAGACCTAAGCTTGAATCCATTTCAGCATTCAGCTCTAAATCACCTTGTACAGCACTTAGAGTATATCGACGATAACCTAAAAGAGTGAACTGATGATTCTTTAGATAATCCAAGAAACGAATTGCTTCATCTAAGTCTGATTTGCTGCCAGGGTATGGTCTAGTTGGCAGTTCTTTAATGATGCAATCTAACTTGTCAGTCATTGGTTGCCAGTCTTTAACAGCAGCAACAACGTCAATTAGAACTGTCTCGATCTCTTTCTTAAGAGCGATGATTTCTTCTTCGCTTGTCTGGCGGTCAATTTCAATTAAGAATACAGCGATTTTTTCGTTATTTTCTGTATTAGCGTCGATTTGACTAATGTCGCTTACAACTTTTTCGCCGCGTTCAATTGCAAGAGGCGTATGCAGCATCATATGAACAGTGATATCCATACGATTTAACAACATACCTACCGAATCAACCAAAAACGGCATGTCTGGAAGAATAATTTCAATAATTGAATGGGTTGATTGCCAGCCATGCTTTGACTGGTTCGGATTAAATACTCGTAAATGAGTATCTCCAATAGAAGTCTTATTAAGAGCATTCCACAAACTTAGAACGGCACCGTATAAATCACTATCATTACGGGCATGCAAATCATCTTTAGACATGTGGGCATAGAGGTGATTAGCAAAGTGTTCAACTTGTTTCGCTTGTGAATGGGGGACTTTGGAGTGAATCAAACTGATTACATTTTCAAGTAATACTGAAGGCATTGCATCTTTCAAAGCCATTTTGCTGTTTCCTTAGGCGTCTATGGCAGCGCTTTATTATGATTAGGATGCGGAAAAAATCCGAAGTAAATTATATTCTCGACACTTTGAAATACACTAAAAAGCTCGTTCTCGAAGCATCACGAATATCTGATGTCTAATATCTTTACTTAATGGCGAAGTTTATTACTTATTGCGACACTTTTCGAGGAAAATTTGTGATGAAAGCACACTAAAATAACGGTTATTTGTGGACTGGATCACAAGTTATGAGCAAACAAGCACAAAAAAAGATTTTATATGCATTTAGGAAAGAAGGTATGACCAGAACCCCTGCCACAACTGACTAAGACAGTGCTTAAAAGGTAGAATTTTTCGAACCAAATAATTATTAACCTCAAGCTTTTAGGAAAAATTTTGATGAATCAGTCTGAATGGAATCAATAAGCTATTTTACAAGCGTAATAGCTCAATAAAACCACCGTTAGAATCAAGTCTTAATTTAAATCGTCCTTGTATCCCAGATGCAGTGACAAAAGGTCTGAAATAACGTGCATTAATTTGAAGGTGGCGACCTTTATCATCCACCACCTCAATATGTGTTGCCGCTCCTTGATAATATGTTAAATACTGCCTAGCGGTAATTGAAACTGAAAACTGTGCTTCCATGGGTGAAAAATTAGTGTTCCTGATATCTGGACTGTACCAAAGTATTTTTCGCCAATCTTAACAGATCTGAATAAACACCACGAGCCGTGACTTGTGCTCCAGCTCCTGCTCCACAAATCACTAGCGGATTTTCACCATAGGATTCAGTGTAAATTTCAAAAATTGAATCAGAACCACGCAAGCTACCAAGAGAGGTATCACTTGAAACCACATCTAATTTGACTTCTAAGGTTTTATTTTCAACATCTAGCTCACCGACATATCGTAGTACCTCTTGACTACCCGCTAAATTTCGCCGAGCAGAGAAATACTCATTCAATTTTAATTCTGCAGCCAAAAACTCCTCTGCACTTCCTTCTCTTAAAGATTCCGGAATGAGGTTTTCAATTTGAACATCCTCAAGGTTATTGGTTAGGTCAAGTTCTCGAGCTAATATCAACAACTTACGACCAACATCATTACCAGATAAATCTTCACGAGGATCGGGCTCAGTTAATCCTCCATCTATCGCTTGCTGTAAAACCGTATAGAAATCGACATCACTGTTTGAGTAAGTATTGAAAATATAACTTAAAGAACCAGAAAAGATGCCTCGAATACGCTGGATTTTATCTCCTGATGTGTGTAGAAGCTTAATAGTATCAATGAGTGGCAACCCTGCCCCCACATTGGTTTCATATAAAAAATTACCATTATGCTCGACCAATAATGAACGTAAGTTAGAATAGAACTCATAGTTTTGAGTGTTTGCATGCTTGTTAGAAGCGATTAAGTCAAAACCACTTTCAATCAATTTAGGGTACTCATGAACCAAGGTTTCGCTAGCCGTGTTGTCTACCATCACAACATTTTCAAGGTGCTTTTCTTCAACGAATTTGACTACATCATCAAAAGTGCAGTTTTCTAGGCCATCCACACTTAGATCTGTTAACCAGCTTTGACCAATTCCTTCTTCTGATAACAACAAGCGTTGACTATCTGCTATACCAAAAATATTAAGCACAAGACTATTACGCTCTAATAGTCTTTGCTGCGTCTGCAGCAATTGCTCAACCAACGCACTACCAACATTCCCTTTCCCTAACAGTAGAACGTTTAGTTTTTTCGCAACTCCAAAAATATGGCTGTGGATCACATTAGCCGCTTTCTTAACATCTGCCTGCTTCACAACCAAAGATAAATGTTCACCGTTAATCGTATTGGCAAGGATGTAAGGATTAATTTTATTTCGATTAAGAGTGCTGTAAATTTGCTCAATAAAATTTAAGTTCTTACCGATAATAGAAATTACTGCGACGTCTTTATTAGCTTTAATATTCTCAATATCAACGAGCTCTAGTTCTTCTTTAAATTCCCTAAGTAAGGCCCGATTCGCCTTGTCGGCATTATTCAAGTCAACAATAAAGCCTACGCCACGCTCAGATGAAGCCTGAGAAATTATGCGTACACTGATGTTTTCACGGCTTAATGAACTAAAAATTCTCCCATCTATCCCAACCTTACCGAGTAGACCTCTGCCCTCTAAGCTGATCAATGCAACGTCTTCAATTATTGAAACGGCCTTTACTCCATTACCATCGCCAACAGCATCAATTAAAGTGCCTGCATCCTTTGGCTCTAATGAATTTAAAATTCGAATTGGAATTTTTTTCTCAACTAAAGGCAGGATGGTTTTGGCATGAAGTACCTCTGTACCAAAGTTTGCTAGCTCGTTAGCTTCTCGATAGGATAAATTACGTATGATTTTGGCATTGCTTACTAGATCAGGATTAGCTGAATAGATGCCATTTACATTAGTCCAGTTCTGAACTTCATCAGCATCCAGAAAGTTAGCTAATAGTGTGGCCGAATAATTACTGCCATTAATACCTAAGGTAGTTGTTTGCCCTTGAGCATTTGAAGCAATAAATCCCGTTATAACCTCAATCGTATCACTTGCTGGGTCTTTGAAATATTCTTTGGTTTGACGTTTGGAAAGATCAATTAAAACTTGAGTTTCACCATAACTGTCATCAGTTTTAATAAATTGTCTTGCATCTACATATCGAGCTTTCAAATTGTTTTGATTCAAAATATAAGTGACGGTCTTACAACTGATAATTTCACCAAAAGCCAGTAATCTATCTTTTATTTTTAACGAATACTCTCCTAGTAAGGCTACACCAGCCAAAATACGCTGTATTTCGTCAAATTCAGTCGCTAAATCAACTTCACAGTGGGTTAAATATTGGTAATCAATAAACTCTGCAAGTTTGGCTTCATAGGGTTGGCTTTGAGCCGCTAACTCGAGTAAATCATTTAAGTTCTTTGTTGCTTGCCCCCTTGCTGATAGAACCACAAAGATTTTGCCTTTAGACGCAGCAGCTTTAATAATTTCAATCGCAGATTCTAGAGGTTTTCCATTTGCTAAAGACTTCCCACCAAATTTTAAAATCTTCATTTCCACTTCCTGTTGTTCATCATCTAAACGTCGATAAATCAACAATAAACAAAACACACCTAGAAGTCTAGCCATCTATAACTATTTTGTATGATAAAAAGAAGATATAAAAAAAGGCCAAGTAAACTTGACCTTTAAAGTGATAAATGGAGTGAAATCAGGAGTTTTTACGCCAAAGCGCGAGAAACTTTCTCAAACAGATCCTTTGATAAATCAGGTAGAGCCATTAACTCTTGCAAGCAAGCTTTAATATGCTGTTGGCGCCCTTGATCAAATTTCGAGAATTGAATCAATGGTGTAATAATTCGAGCGGCTACTTGAGGGTTAATGGTATTTATCTTCTTCAATATTTCAGTCAAATACTGATAGCCACTTCCATCAGCTTTGTGGAAATGCTCAACATTACCCACAGCAAAACTTCCAATGAGAGAGCGAACACGATTCGGATTGTTAAAACTAAACGCCTTGTGTGTGGTTAAAGCTTTGATTTTATCAATAACCTGTTCTGAATCTTGAATCGCTTGCAAAGTAAACCACTTATCCATGACTAATGGCGTATCTACCCACTTATTCTCAAAGTGAGTCATTAAGCTATCACGATTAGAAAGGTTTAAATCACTAGAAACTTTCAATGCTCCCAGAGAGTCGGTCATATTTGTCGCAGACTGATATTGAGTTTCAACTAATGCTTCGTATTCTTCATTAGCAACACATGCCCAAGCCAAACACTCATTTTTTAATGCTCTGGCGCTCGCATTATCTTTGCCTTTTGAGGCATGATAGCGCGCAACGACTTCATCTTCACACCCTACAGCCAATTCATCTTTTACAAAACGACGAGCTATGATTAATGCATCTAGGTCAACAGTCTCAACTTGTTCAACAAGAGAACTTATCGATGGAACGGACATCACTTCGGCAATCAGCTCTTCATCTAGGTTTTCATCAAGAATAACGCCCTTGAAAGCATCTTGAACTATGGAGTTCAGTTGCATGGTTTTGCCTTCTGATAATGCTTTAACATTATCCCATACAGCTTTACTGAATAATGATACCGACGCTTCCCAACGTGCGACTTCACTATTTGCATAGCGCATTAAATGGGCAAGATGTTCGTCTTCATACTGGTATTCGAGTTTTACTGGTGCTGAAAAATCTTGCAGTAACGAAACCACTGGTTTTTGTTCTAGACCATCAAATGTAAATGTTTGCTTATGCTCGGTAAAGTTAAGGACTTTTGAAGTAATACTGTTACCTTCAGCGTCGAGTAACTCAACATCAAACGGAATGTGCATAGGCAAATCATTATTACCCGCAATCTCTGGGCGAGACTGAGTCAAGGTTAATTGATAACTGCCATTTTCGAAGCTTTCGTTTACCGCTACGGTTGGCGTGCCAGCTTGGCTGTACCATTGGCGGAACTGTTTTAAATCAACACCAGAAGCATCTTCCATTGCCGCGACAAAGTCATCGCACGTTACAGCTTGACCATCATGACGCTCAAAATATAACTTCATTCCAGCTTGGAATTTCTGTTCGCCCAATAATGTGTGCATCATACGAATAACTTCAGCACCTTTGTTATAAACCGTCACAGTGTAGAAGTTATTCATTTCAATGACGGACTCTGGGCGAATCGGGTGTGCCATAGGTCCTGCATCTTCAGCAAATTGATGATTACGGATAACTTGAATAGCTTGAATACGGTTTACAGGACGAGAGCCAACATCAGAACTGAATTCTTGATCACGGAATACCGTTAACCCTTCTTTTAAACTCAATTGGAACCAGTCACGACAAGTGACACGGTTACCCGTCCAGTTGTGGAAGTACTCATGACCAATTACAGACTCAATGCCATGGTAATCATCATCAGTAGCGCTTTCTTTATCCGCTAACACATACTTAGTGTTAAATACGTTCAGACCTTTATTTTCCATTGCACCCATGTTGAAGAAATCAACAGCGACAATCATGTAAATATCTAAGTCATATTCAAGATCAAAACGCTCTTCATCCCATTTCATGGATTTCTTTAGCGATTCCATTGCATGGTGAGCTTTATGTAAGTTGCCTTTATCAACAAATACTTGCAGTTTTACATCACGACCAGAACGAGTAATAAAATTATCTTCTAATAGATCAAAATCACCTGCTACTAGAGCAAAAAGATAACTTGGTTTTGGGAAAGGATCTTGCCAGCTTGCAAAGTGACGTCCGTTTTCTGTGTCCCCTTTTGCGGTTAAATTACCGTTACTCAGTAAAAACGGAAATTCGGCTTTATCAGCTTCAACTCGTACATCAAACTTAGCCAAAACATCAGGGCGATCTAGGTAATAAGTAATACGACGGAAACCTTCGGCTTCACACTGTGTGCAATAAGCACCGTCTGACATATATAAACCTTCAAGCGCCGTATTTTCAGCAGGCTTAAGATGAGTAATGATTTCTAGCTCAAAATTATCGAGTTCAGCCTCAATAAAAAGTTGCTTATCTTTGACTTGGTGAGTGGCTGATTGCCCGTTAATTTTAACACTCACTAATTCAAGCTCGTCACCTTCAAGTACTAATTGAGTGGCTTGTTTTGATTTTCTTTCAACTTGACTGACCGCTACCACTTCTGTGGTTGGGATGTTCAGCTGGAAGTCTAATGATAAGTGATTAATCGTGTAATCTGGTTGCTTATAATCTATTAGGTACTTAGCCTGAAGTTCTGACATGATTACCCTCTTTCGTTATTTAGTATTGTTAATTTGTATGAAACCAAAAACGCGCCGAAGCGCGTTTTTAAATGTTGTTCTGGTTGAAGCTTAGTTCTTTTTCAAGTCATCGACTAAATTGAGCGTGATGTCTGCTGTTTGCTCAAGCAGTACATCTGGCAGCTCATCTTTTTCATCAAGCTTAGCCAATTCATCTAAATCTTTAACTGGCTTTTTGCCCATGGCAATTCGTCTTTCGTTGGCACGCTTTAACGCTTTAGCGTCTTCTTCTTCCTGCTGTGCTTCTCGCTCTGACTCAACAAGTGAAACGCTCTTTTCATCACGGTGTTTGCGGAATTCAGCAATATCTTCTTTGATATATTCGAATTCAACATTCCCCTTAACACGCTGCTGATATTTAGCGATTAAATCTTTGATGATTTTAGGCGTAATATCATTCACTTTGTTGTAGTTTGCTACAGGAACTTGATCCCAAGGCAATGCATTGTCTTCTTTAGACTCACCATATTCACCCGGCTTTAAAGCACTTGGGTACATGATATCTGGGGTTACGCCTTTTAGCTGAGTACTGCCACCATTAATACGATAAAACTTAGCAATGGTGTATTGCACATGTCCAATTGGCTTTTGATACATATCGTAAATACGAGATAATCCACGATGTTGCTGAACCGTACCTTTACCAAAGCTTGATTCACCAACAATTAATGCTCTGCCATAATCTTGAAGTGCTGCTGCGAAAATTTCAGAAGCTGATGCGCTGTTACGATTAATCAAAACCGTTAGTGGACCATCGTATAAGGTCACACCATCATTATCACGATTCTCAACGATTTTACCATTGGCATAACGAACCTGAACTACAGGTCCCATATCAATGAATAAACCAGTTAGTAACGTCGCTTCAGTAAGTGCACCACCACCATTATCACGTAGATCAATGATGATACCTTCAACTTTCTTTTTCTTAAGCTTGGCGAGTTCTTTAGCTACATCACGAGAAAGATTCATATAAAAACCAGGAATAGTGATAACACCAACCTTACGGTTTTTAAACTGTGGCGAATCACCTTCAATTACCTTAGAGCTTGCAGCGCGGTCTTCTAAACGGATCTTGTCACGCGTAATGGTAACTTCGATAGGCTTGGCATTAGAGCCTGCTTTTTTCTGCAAGATTTGCAGAGTAACTTTACTACCCTTAGGCCCTTTGATCTTATCGACGACATCATCTAAACGCCATCCGATAACATCGATAATTTTTTCACCTTCTTGCCCTACACCAATGATTTTATCACCGTCTGCAAGCTTACCGCTTTTGGATGCAGGACCACCTTTAACTAGGCTACGAATCACTGTGTAATCATCGTCTTGTTGTAAAACGGCACCAATACCTTCAAGGCTCAAATTCATTTCTTGCTGGAAACGTTCGGCATTTCGAGGTGAAAGATAACTGGTATGAGGTTCAACAGTGCGAGCAAATGCATTCATAAACATTTGGAACACATCTTCACTGTTAGTTTGTGACAGACGCTTTAAGGCATTGTTGTAACGCTTAGTTAAAACCTCAACGATTTCAGGCCATTTTTTATCTGTCATGGCTAGGTTGAGCGCATCAAACTTTACACGTTCACGCCATAATTCGTGAATTTCACTTTCACTTTTTGGCCAAGGTGCATCTTCGCGATCGTAAACATACTTATCACCGGCTTTCTCAAAGTTAAATGGCTTTTTTACATCCAACAGTGATAATGCGTAAACCAAAGCATCATAGCGACGCTCTTGGGTTACGTCATACATTTTATAAGCTTTGCTTAGATCACCGCTTTTCAGCATATCATCAAAGTCGTCTTGATATTGTTTAAAACCATCAACGTCTTTTTGGGTTAATACATTGCGACGGGAATCTAGATAAGATAAATAACGATCGAAAATTTGCTCAGAAAAAGCATCATCCAGCACAAAATGGTGATAGTGAGAACGTAAAAACAAATCTGTAACACGCTTACTTGCAACTTTGTGCTGAGGTTCTTGCTTTAGTTGGGGTAACTCGCTGACTTGAATTTTAGGAGCTGTGGCTCCAACATTAAATCCGACCAACAGTGCGGCCAGAGTCACGGCCAGTTTAATTTTTCGCATCAACAAGTTACTCCTTTGTTTCTGTTACAGCAAAATATGTTCGGCTTTCACTTTTACGCTTAGGCCGCTGTCAAGATGAACAGTCACATCATCTTTATTAATGTCAGAAATGGTTCCTTTTACTGGAGACTTCCCTAACTTAACATTGACACGTTGTTCTTTTGCAAGTTGGCTTAGTTCCGCCTGAACTAAGTTAACCGCTGGCTCAGCTTTTTTGGCTGGGCGATTCGATTTAGATTGAACTTGCTTAAAGTTACGATCTTTTCTCGGGCGTTTGGTGTTATTTCTAGGTGATGCTTTTTTATCAGCTCTATCACCACGTTGCTCAGCTGCTTTTGCTTCACGCTGTTTACGTCTTTCTTTCGCACGCTCTTGGCTTTCTTTTAGAGTTTGCTGCGCATGTTCAATGTGCTGCTCTTCTAATTCTCCACATGCATTACCTTCAAGGTCTACTCGAACAGCACCTTTTTTGATGCTTTTTAGGTAACGCCAGCTGCTGGTATAACGACGTAATGCAACTCTTAATTGAGTCTTGCTGATTTTTGACTCTTCCGCCAGTTTTTCAGCTAAATCTTGAAATAAACCAATTTTTAATGGTTTTGCTTCACCTTCAGCAATAAAACACTGAGGAAAAGTCTCATATAAATAAGCCAAAATGGCATTTGTGTCGGTCAACTTATCTGTTGATTCCATTATAACTTCCACGTTTACAAGGACATGAGCCGCATTTTATCAATGTAAATCGGCTGAGGTCGTTTATCTTAAAGCTTATGCTCAATCAACTTTACGCTTACGATTCAATCAACATTGATATAACCATAAAGTACAAAATTAATTACTCAGTTTGCTTGGAGTAAATATAACAATCAACCACAAGCAAGCCGCCTATTATAAGGTGCATCTGAACAATTGCGACTATGTTTTATTAAATTGCGCCCACTTTTTATCCAAATAGGCAAGTTTCTAAACTTGAAAGCAGCAATTCTAGGCCTTTCTGGTCATCTTCATCAAACCGCGAAAAGACTGGACTATCAATATCTAAAACTCCAATAACCTCTTTTCCATGACGAAACGGGATAACAATCTCTGAATTACTGGCTGAATCACAGGCGATATGACCTTCAAATTGATGAACGTCATCGATACGTTGAGTGGTATTTTGTTCAGCAGCCGTCCCACAAACACCTCGTCCCATAGGAATTCTGACACAAGCCACTTTCCCTTGAAATGGCCCCAGTACTAGCTGTTGATTTTCTTTGAGGTAAAATCCTACCCAATTAATGGTTTCAAGATGTTCGTTAAGTAGTGCGGAAAAATTTGCCATAGCGGCAATCTGATTAGTCTCACCTTCAAACAAAGCCAAAACTTGGCGGTTCAGGATATCGTAGAACTCTGACTTCATAGCGCTCTCTATTGAAATTGATTTAATTATGCCGCTTGTTTCTTTTCGGCTTTTTTCGCAGGTGATTTATTTGTAACACCACCTTTAAGTAGGGATAGTAAATCATCTTTATTAGAAGCTAAATAGTAAGCCATATCTTCAAGCTGTTTTTCTTCGATCTCAACTTCAGACTTTTCAAGAAAAGGGACTAGACTATCTGCGATATCCAACATTTTGTCGTATGCATCAGCTTCTTTTTTTGTTGTAAACGTCATCTTTTCTACACCTTCTCTAACCACTACAAATTGAGTTATTACCGCCATGATTTCCTCACACTGTATTTATGAACAGTAATAGAGTCGCAAAAGCTTAAGATTATTGCAACCTTTGAAAGAGAAGTTGTTAGATCATTATGATAAAACTTTGTTATTATTAAGCCATTGGAACTTTGGATTTTATTGGACAACGATTGGTGAGCAATTCTGCTACTCCTAAGCCGCAATCAGTTATTTTGTGTAAATCTTGCGATCTTGCAGTAACTCGTCGCGCCTTACCTTCAAATGTAAGAGCCCTCTGCCCTCGGTGCCATAGTGCGTTATATTCCGAACCTTTTTGTACAATTAATGGTGTTTTAGCCCTTTGTATCACCGCACTTATTTTATTCGTCCCAGCTAATTTGTATCCTGTTCTTGAGTTACATTTCTTCGGAAGTATCCGAACATCGACAGTTTGGGAAGGGGCATACGCCGTAATTGAACAAGGTTTTTACATCGTTGGAGTGGCTGTGGCTCTTGGAGCGATTATTGCGCCAGGAGCATTGTTACTTTCAATTTTGCTTCAAGTTTTAATTGTTAAGTACGGTCTTCATAAGCCGAGAATGCGTAAATATTTTCGATCTATTCTGAAAAAACATACTTTAATTAAACAATTTTCCATGCCTGAAATTTACGTTATCAGTATGTTTGTAACCGCCTTTAACTTGGGCGACTTTGCTGATATTTATCTGGGTATTGGCACATTTTGTTATGTGATGCTTTTTATATTGATGCTTTTTTTACAGCGAGAATACAATATTGACTATATGTGGGAGCAGTTACATGAATTCCAATAAGTCAACATACGAATCAATGACTCAAGGCAGCCATTTAAACCTATTAAGCTGCCCTAAATGTCAAATGGTTTGCTCTAATGAACTTGAAAAATGTCCTCGTTGTGAAAATGAGCTTGCTGTTCGTGACAAGTCCAGTTTACAAAAAGCTTGGGCTCTTTTGATCACAGCAGCGATTCTACTCATACCTGCAAATATTTACCCCATTAGTATTATTACCAAACAAGGTAAAGAAACTCACGATACGATTTTTTCTGGGATTTTACATACCATACATTTAGGTATGATCCCTATTGCAATCATATTATTTATCGCAAGTATTCTCGTTCCTTGGTTAAAAATTATTGGCTTAGCGACTTACTTGTCCGCCATAAGCTTTAACTTACCATTATCGAAACGATTTCTAATGAAGGGTTTCCATATCATAGAATGGATTGGCCGCTGGTCTATGCTTGATTTGTGCGTGATTTCACTCACAGTTGCACTCGTCAATATGGGGCAGTTATTAGACGCAAAACCTGGAATAGCAGCAACTCCTTTTGCATTAGTGATTTTATTCACTCAATTAGCTGCAAAAGTATTAGACACACGACTCCTTTGGGATCGATTGGAAAGCAATCATGACTCAGACTGAATCACCTAAAATAGTTAAAAAGAAATTATTTTCACCTGTATGGCTTCTACCCGTTGTCGCCTTATTACTGGGTATTTGGCTCCTTGCTAAGGGGATAAAAGATGCGGGTGAAGAAATCACCATTCATTTTCCAAATGCTACAGGGATCCAAATAGGAAAAACACTGGTTAAATACCAAGGGGTTAATGTAGGTAACGTTACTGATATTGCCATCGATGATAAACAGAAAGGTGTCATCGTTACGGTCAATATGAATTATCGTGGACAACCATTCTTAAAAGATAAAACCCAATTCTGGTTAGTTAGCCCTAAAGCGAGTATCACAAAAATCGAAGGATTAGATACGTTATTTTCAGGAAACTATATTGCCTTAAAGCCAGGTGAAGGTGAGAAAAGAACCGATTTTGAAGCAGTGCCTGAAGCACCACCTCAAATGCCAGCCAGTGAAGGCATGTTGTTAACCTTATACGCTGACGATTTAGGTTCAATTGATATCGGTGCCCACATTTTTTATCGCCAAATCCCTGTCGGCAAAGTAGTGAGCTACCGTCTAGATAATGCGGATAGAGTTGCTATTAGCGTATTTATTCAAAAGCGTTTTACGAATTTAATCAAACAAGATTCAAAATTTTGGAATATTTCTGGGGTAAAAGTTGATGCTTCTCTTGCTGGTGTAAAACTGGAAGCAGAAAGCCTCGCTTCATTGATAGAGGGCGGCATTACTTTTAGCTCACCTAAAGACAGCCTGTTAGCTGAATCAGGACAAATTTATAATCTTTTTGATTCAAAAGAAGAAGCACTTGGTGGTCAATCATTTATTTTGACCAGTGATAACTCACATGGCTTAAACAAAGGAAGCATGATTGTTTATCGTGGTGTATCTATAGGTCAAATCAATAATAAGCGAGTTACAGATAAAGGCGTTGAATTAGATGCTCGCATTCATTATCAATATGCAAACCTGTTAACGGCAAGTGCTAAGTTTTGGCTTGCGGGAGCAAAGTTATCACTTTCTGAATTCAAACACCCAGAACGACTAATCACAGGTCCTGTTGTTCAATTTTTCCCAGGGAAAGGAGCAAGTAAGAAAGAATATACTTTATTAACTTCGATCCCTGAAGTCGCAAAGCAAAAAAATGTCCCGATTGAAATTTCAAGTGAACAAAACTTTGGGCTCAAAAAAGACACCGTTATCAAATATCGAAACATAACTATCGGTAAAGTAAATGCTGTAAAACTGAGTAAGAACTTTCAGAAAGTACACATTTCTGCTGAAATTTTTCCTGAATTTAAGGCGTTATTAAAATCGGGTTATTATTTTGTACCTCAATCTGCTCTTGAAGTTAACGCGTCTCTGGATAATGTTTCTGTAAAAACGGCTGATTTATCCTCTGCACTTTCAGGTGCTTTAAATCTAGAAACAGACTTAAAGAGTTCAAATAACTACTCTAGTCATTTCAATCTTTATGCATCGAAAGAAGAGGCAAAAAAAGAAGCGACTAAAAACCAATATCTTTTTATTTCACTAACCAGTCCAGATGCTGCTGATTTGCAGAATGGCTCTCCTATTTACTATAAAAAAATGCAGATTGGATCTGTACGAAATATTCGCTGGACAAAACAAAATGATGAGTTCGATATCGTAGTTGGTATTCATAAAGATTTTAATAGTCTCATTAATTCTAAGACCGTGTTTTGGAAAAATAGCGCAGTATCGGTAGATGCCAAATTATCAGGGATTAAGGTTAATGTAGCCCCATTAAAAGGAGCAATTAAAGGGAGTATCAGTCTTGGGCTTGCGGAACACTCATCCAAAATAAAGCGCAAGCCGCTTTATGCCACAAAAACGCTAGCAATGGCGCAAGCAACTCCAATTGAAATCACTTTTAATACAGGTACTCGGCTTACCAAAGGCGCCGCAATTAAGTTTCAAAGTCACCCTATAGGAATGGTAGCAACGGTTCGGCTCAATAAAGATTTGAAAACAGTTACCGCAACCGCTTTCCTGTATTCTAAGTTTGCAAATCACTTCAAACGAAGAGACACACAGTATTACATTGTTGACGCTCAAATTTCTCTTGCAGGTATTAAGTCGCCAGAAACATTAATTTCAGGTGCGTATATAAGCGCAATTCCAGGACAAGCACATCAAATAACAAGTGAATTTAAAGGAGAGCTTTCGGAAGAGGCGCTTGCTCTTATTCCACAAGGTGCGACAGAGATTACTTTGGTAAAAGACGAGCTAGGTTCTATCCAAGTAGGAACCGGTATTTATTTTAGAGGAATTAAAATTGGTCAAGTTGATGGCTACCGACTTGCAGTGAACGGTAATCAGGTTCGGATCAAAGCACACATTAATAGTGATTACCGCCGCTTTATCAATAAATCTAGCCGTTTTTGGGAACAATCAGGTATTAAAATTGACGCCGGAATTTTTTCAGGCGTTCACTTGAGTACGGGTTCATTTGAGAACATTCTGGCTGGTGGCATTTCCGTTGCTACAGAGCAACTAACCAATACAAGCAATGAATTAGCTGAAACAGAGTCCTTTGAACTGTATCCAGAATCAAACCCAGACTGGTTGGAATGGAAATTTAACTAAAGCTTCAATATAAAAATGGCTCGCAAACGATAGCGAGCCATTTAAAGCCTTTCCCTCTGCTTTAATTAAAAAGCACGTAAGCCCATATTAATCCAGCGATAGCAAAACTGATCATCACAGCTAAAGAGCCTAAGTCTTTTGCAAGCCCTGATAAATCGTGATGTTCATAACCTATCCTATCAACGACTGATTCTATAGCTGTATTTACGATTTCTGAAAACAGTACGAATAACAACGTTGACCATAAGATAAAACGTTCCCCCCAAGTAATATCAAGTGCAAAAGTGATCATCACTAACACTAAACTTAGAACTAATTCTTGTCTGAAGGCAGCTTCATTTCGCGCTAACCAAACTAAAGCACGTATTGAATTTGAGAAAGCAAGTACGATTCGTTTTAGTCCTTTAGGTTTATTCGAGTAATCCATAACTCATCCTTTGCCTGCATGGAAATAGTTTTTTTGACCATAAAAAACACAAAAACATAATAGTTCAAGTCACAACAAAGCGCTTGATCTATTTTGTCAAAGTAGATAGTTTTAATTTAACAGGGATTTAACAACAAGATTGATATCATTTGTTAATGCTTAACTACCATTTCCCTTTAATCCAATGTAAAAGTCATTATATTAAGGACGTAAAATGAGAAAGACTTTACTCATATCAATGTTATCGGTTTTAGCTATTGGATGTACCAACGCCACTAGCGGTGGCTCGTATGCATTTCACAATGTGGACAAACAAAAAGATGGTACTTGGCACCTAAGCCTTGTTGGAGATATTGCATACAGTAAAAAAGAACTAATAGAAATAACAAAAGTGAAGGCAACAGAAGTCTGCAACAGTCCAAATATTAGTCTAGATTCGAAAGAAAACACTTTTGATGTAGGATATTACAATATTAAATATCCAAAGATTGATAGCATCGTAACTTGTTTATAGTCTTTATAATATGCAATTGAGCCTTTTCGGAGGCTTTTATGCTTTCTACGTTCAAAATCAATTACTTCCTTAGAAAATAGAATAATCGCTATCCATTAGCCTAAAAACATCATTTGAGCACGCTCTCAAGCGCAGATAAAACGCTTGATAGCAAGGCGAAGCTTGCAGGAAGTAGTTAATCTACTTGCAAAAGTTTCAACGCAGCTAGCAGATGTTTTAGCCAGCTTGTGAGCGTGAAGCGATTCGCCTAACAGATGAATAACCGAAACAATAAAACCATTGATTTTTATGTGGTTATCGGAAACTCTAGCGTTCAACTGATGTTTTTAGGACTAATCGCTTCGTGGTACAATTTACCTTTTGCACGACTTTGAGCAATGAATAAAATCAGCGAACATTTTATAAATCACATTCGTCAGCAACTTCCCAGTCATTTATCACTTGATGATTTCCTTACTATTAATGATAAGCCTCTTAGGTTTTCGGTCCGGGTTAACACCTTAAAAATTTCAATTAAAGATTTCAAAGAGTTAATGTCAAATAAAGGTTGGGAGCTCTCTCCTATCCCTTGGTGCGATGAAGGCTTTTGGGTAACCACGCCATCCCAGCAAGATATTGGTAATAGTATTGAGCATTTACAAGGTCTATTTTACATTCAAGAAGCAAGTTCAATGCTTCCGCCGACAGCCTTGTTCGATACAAAAAAGGAATTTGATTGTGTGCTAGATATGGCAGCGGCTCCAGGCTCCAAAACCACTCAGATTGCTTCATTGATGGAGAATAATGGCTTATTAGTTGCCAATGAGTATTCTTCAAGTCGTGTAAAGATGCTTCACGCTAATTTAGTCAGAATGGGAGTATACAATACAGCAATTACGCATTTCGATGCTGAAGTCTTCGGACAATACTTATTTGAATCATTCGATGCCATTTTATTAGATGCACCATGTGGTGGTGAAGGCACTGTTCGTAAAGACCCAAATGCTTTGAAAGATTGGCACTTAGAAGATGTACATTCAATCGCAGAAAAGCAAAAGCAATTAATTCTATCAGCATTCGAGGCACTTAAAGTAGGCGGCACATTAATATATTCAACCTGTACTTTAAGCCGTGAAGAAAACCAAGAAGTTTGTCTCTTCTTAAAAGAAACATTTGATGATGCGGTTGAATTTGTTTCATTAATAAATCTATTCGAGGGTGCAGAGAAAGCCACAACAAGTGAAGGGTTCTTACATATCTGGCCACAGATTTATGATAGCGAGGGTTTCTTTGTCGCGAAAATTAAAAAATCCAAAGCAGTAATAAGAAGTAAACCTGAGCCCCGAATTAGCAAAAACTTCCCCTTTAAAGAACTTTCTCCTAAACAAGAAAAAGACATTAGGCATTGGCTAGTCGATAATTATTCTATTTCTATTCCTTCATCATTGTTTTTGGTTATTAGAGATAACCAATATTGGCTCTTTCCTAAAGGCATAAAACCTTTTATTGGAAAAATTCGCTTTCAGCGTATTGGATTAAAAATAGCTGAACAAAAAGGGAAGCATTTAAAAATAACTCACGAAGCTATTTCAGTTTTGTACCGATATCAAACTGGTACAATTGACCTAAATGAGGAGCAAGCTGCTGAATATTTCAAAGGGCGTGATATTCAATTAGACAACAATTCGAAACCACAAGGTGAAAAGATAGTTTGTACAAATAAAGTGGCGTTGGGATTAATTAAGCACCTAGGAACAAAATTAAAAAATAATTTACCAAGAGATTTAGTCCGAGACAATGCAGTAAAACTCTAGTGTCTTGGTATTAATAAATAAACTATAACATTTTGTTAATGTTTATTTATTGTGCAAATAATTATATTTGTTCTAGGATTACTATATCGGAATTCTCGATGGTAGAAATTCTGCCATCGAAAACCGCGTAGCGCACGGCTCGAAAGAGCCATTTCCCAACGCCCAATTCTATATGGATTGGGCTTTTTTTTATTTATATGAGTTTAGAAATTATCTAAACAAAATGGATTGTTCGAAAAGGCTAAATTAATTCCTTAGCGTCTTTAAATAAATTAAAAAAGTTCTCACCGGTATATTCGACTAAATCCTGATATTTTTCCCCACGTAGTTCAGCGACAAACTCAGCGACATCACGAACAAAAGCTGGCTGATTTTCTTTACCTCGATGTGGCACTGGAGCTAAATACGGAGAATCCGTTTCAACCATCAACCTGTCTTTTGGCACTTTACGAATAACACTTCTTAATTCACCTGCATTTTTAAAAGTAACAATGCCTGAAACAGAAATGTAGAACCCCATATCAATCGCAGCTTTTGCCATTTCCCAACTCTCAGTAAAGCAATGTAATACGCCACCTACTTTATCGGCATGACCAGCTTTTAACATGTTAAGTGTGTCTTCTCTGGCATCTCGAGTATGGATAATAAGCGGTTTGTTTACTTTCAAAGCCAGATCTATTTGTTGCTCAAAACAAGATTGTTGTTGGGGTTTTGTTTCAGGAGAATAGAAGTAATCTAGACCGGTTTCACCGACTGCGACTACCCTTTCATCTTGTGCTGATAACAATAGTTGTTTTGAATCTAAACCTGAATCGACATCCAACGGGTGAACACCTGCGGATAAAAAGACATTAGGAAAGGCCTGCACCTTTTGTTTCATCGCCGTAAATTCGTTTTGACGAACATTAACACAAAGCATGTACTCTACATCACGCGCTTTGGCAGCATCCATGATTTGTTGCAAACAGACATCATCTGGTGCTGCTTTTAGTCGATCTAAATGGCAATGTGAATCAATTAACACGTTATGCATTTCCTACAAATTAATAAAACGGCGCAAGGATACAGTTGTCGAAATTCAAGGTCAAACTTCCTCAACATCATCGGACAACAATACGGCTAACCAATTACCACTGTCACTTGATTCTAGGCCAATTTTTACAATCATAGTTAAAGGCACTGATAACAGCATCCCAACCGAGCCCAATAGCCAGCCCCAAAAGATCAAAGATAAGAATACAACTAAGGTTGATAGTCCTAAGCCTTTACCTAGAAATCTAGGCTCAACGATATTACCCATGACCATATTGACCGCGACATACAACACAGTAACCCCACCTGCAGCTGTAGGACCTAATTGAATTAATGCTAAAGAAATAGCTGGAATGGCCGCAATTATTGAGCCTATATTTGGAATATAGTTGAATAAAAAGGCAACAACAGCCCACAGCATGGCGTAATCAACACCAATTAAATACAGCCCCACACCTACAATTGTACCAGTGGCTAAACTTACTAAGGTTTTAATCACCATGTATTGATTTACTGAGTTTAAAAACTTATCAATTTGCTGTAAGCGCATTTCAGGATCATCAAGCGCGAAATGAAGACGTTTTGAAATTGAGCCAGCTTCAAACAACATAAATACAACCGTTAGCATGATCAAAAATGCATTTGCCATTACGTTACCAAGCCCAGATAACATATTGGTAGTAACAGACAAAGCCACACCAGGATCAAAATAATTGACTATTTGGTCTTTAGAGATTTGCACATTATATTTTTGTAGCAATTCTATTACCCAACTGAACTGATCTATCAGTTGTCCACGGTATTGAGGTAGTTGTTTTGAAAACTCATTTATTGAGCTACTTACCACGCTCGCCAACCACATTCCTGCCAATACAATCGACAGAATTAATAAAATCACCGAAAGCCACTTCGGAATACGCCATTTTGACATCCATACAATGGCAGGATTACAAATTACAGCAATAAATATAGATAAAACAAATGGAACAACAATAGTACTGGCTGTTTTTACACCTGCTAATACCACTACTAAACTCGCCAATAAAACAAACGTTTTTAAGGCTGTAGTATTTTCACCAAATCGAGGCATCCCTTTTATCTCATATCAAATTTGTGGATGGTAATTGTAAACTGAATTTCAAAAATTAATCATCATTTTATTTTTCTATTATCTGCATAACTGAGTATATGCACTACAATTTAAGTTCGGAATAATGAACGAACGCCAACGGAACGGCGTATATTGTCTTGAATTTAGTCGTATTGAGGCATGATGAAAATTTTAATTACTGGCGGAACTGGCTTTATTGGTCAGGCCTTGGTGCCTTTGTTATGCACCGAACATAAAGTCACTGTTTTAACTCGTAACCTTAATAATGCAAAAGCAAAATTAGGGGATATCCCTCGTTTCATTTTGAATTTAGACCAATTCAAAAACCTTGATAATTTTGATGTGGTAATTAATTTAGCTGGTGAACCCATTGCCGATAAGCCTTGGACTCGAGAACAAAAAGCCAAGCTTTGCCACAGTCGTTGGGATGTGACTGCAAGATTAGTGGACCTATTCCAAAACAGTGAAAACCCTCCTCATTGTTTGATCAGCGCCTCAGCAGTTGGTTATTACGGTCGACAAAAAGTCACCCCAATAGACGAAGATTCAGCACCTCATAATGAATTTACTCATCACTTATGCCAAGAGTGGGAGAGATTAGCATTACTCGCACAAACAGAGCTCACTCGTGTATGCACTATGCGAATTGGTGTCGTTTTAGATAGTAGTGGCGGTGCGCTCCAACGAATGTTAACACCATTTAAATTAGGGCTTGGCGGAAAAATAGCTTCTGGACAACAAGGAATGAGTTGGATCCATCGGCGTGACGTTATTCGAGTCATCCAGTATTTAATGAACACACCATCATGCCAAGGTGTTTATAACACAACGTCACCAAACCCAGTGAGCAATAAACTGTTTTCGAAAACATTGGCAAAGTCGCTCCATCGACCCGCTCTTTTTCCGTTACCCCGTTTTGTAGCTGAAAAAATGTTTGGGGAAATGTCTGACATCCTTACCGAGGGACAGTATGTCGTCCCTCAACGATTATTGGATGAAGGCTTTAAGTTTAGTTATCCAACGATTGATTCAGCCATGACGCAAATATTCCCAAAACAGTGAGGGCTTATTAGCCCTCTTTCAATAGATTTGAGCAACTTTGAGTAAGTAGATGCCAGCAACACCATAAACCTAGGCTGGCAACCACTGCTGCACCTGACAACGGCGCTAGCCACCACCAATTCCAATGCATGTAAGTCGTTAATTCAAAAACTTGGGTTTTTAATAGATATAGAGCAAACTCTGTTACCCATACTGCCAATAACCCAGAAATCGCTCCTAATAACGCAAATTCAAAAAATGTCGATAACCGTAAAAGCCAACCTGAACCACCAAATGTGCGAAGTACTGCGAGTTCTCGTCGACGACTTGCCATCCCCGCTTCTGTTTGAGCTAATAACACTAACGCGCTAGCCAGCAACACCAATACTAAAACTAACGTTAAGGAAAGAGAAACTTGTTCAATAATCTCTCTCAATTGTCCGACCATGGCACCAACATCAATAATAGAAATAGTTGGAAATTGTTTGATCAATTGAATGATTAGCTCATTATTACTGGTTTTGTTTTGATCCAAATAAAAACTGGCAATCGAAGTATAATCAAACGAACCTAAGGCTTGCTTTGAAAAAATAAAGTAAAAGTTTGGCTGTAAGGTCTCCCAGTGGACCTTTCGTAAACTGGTGACTTTTGCTGTTACAGGCTGATTTTCAATCATAAAAGTAACAGTATCACCCAGTTTTAGATTAAGACGTTCAGCCACTTCAGACTCAACTGAAACGTCATTGGCTTCGCTATTAAACTTACCAGCTACAATTTCATTGTTTGGTGGAAGAGTATTACGCCAAGTTAGATTCAATTCTCGGGTAATGCCTAAACGCCCTTCTTCACCTGCTTCTTGTTGTTTTCGAGTCACGACTTTTTCCCCATCAATCGCACTCATACGCCCACGAATCACAGGGTAAATATCCGTCGATTTTACTCCTTTATCATTAAAAAAGTCTTCTAAAGGCTTTGAGTCTTCAGGCGCAATATTCACTAAGAAGTAGTTAGGCGCTTCTTTGGGTAATTGTTGCTGCCATTCATTCAACAAGTCTTGGCGTAATGCAAAGATGATAAGTAACAGAACCAATGCACTACTAAAACCGACTAATTGCACGGCATTTTGTTTGGCTCTTCTTCTTAATCCTGCAAACGCTAACTGTACGGGATTGCTGATTTTCAAGCCTGAACTATGCCCTAAACGGATCATAACAAATCCAACAACTAGCAAAAGCACAGCAAGCATCACCACACTCGCCATTACAATCAAAGTCAATGTCAGACTTTTTGAATACAAATAGCCTAATAAGCCCAGTGCTAACAAACTCAAAACGATATTAAACCACTGCCCAACGGTATGGCTCTCTAGTTGTCGTTGAAGCACTCGTAGTGGTGGAATTTTCAAAAGGCGCATTAATGGATATACAGAGAACATGAATGCACTCAGTAAGCCTGTCACAACACCTAAAATAACCGGTCGCCAAATAGAGGGATCGTAAGCGGCAATATTCTCGGGTAAGAATTGCGTCAATCCAATATCTAATAGCCAGCCACCTAATAAACCTAAAATTACCCCCAAAAAAGATACAAACAGTAAATGAAAGGTAAATATAAAGCGGATTTGTTTGGCACTAGAGCCAAACGTTTTTAGCATCGCTACAACATCATAATGCCGCTGACAATAACGCTGAGCTGCGATTCCAATAGCAGTACAAGCCAAAGCAATACCGAGTAAACTCGCAAGTAACAAGAAACGCTCTGCCCGTTTAATTGCCCCAGCTAGTGGTGAGTCTCCGCTTTCGACATCTCGCCAACGCTGCGTTGTCAGAAGTTGAGGAGTAACATAATCCTCAAATTCTTTAAGTTGATCAGGCGTACCAGTAAACTGATATCGATAATCAAGTCGACTTCCTGGTTGAACGATTTGAGTTTTCGCGACATCTTCCATCCGCATTAACACTACCGGCGATGATGCAAACGGATTAAAGCCAGCGTCTGGCAAGCGCGAAATGGCTTTATCCATTTTGAAAGTGGCGACACCAATTTCAATTTGCTTGGGATTCCCTAAAAGCCCTGCTAAACGCGTTTCGTACCAAACCGAGCCAAGCGGGGGCAACTGATGTGTTTCACCTGTAGTAAGCTCAATATTGCCTTTTAAGGGGTAAGTGTCTGAAACCGCTTTAACTTCTACTAATTGCAGGTCATCACCAGAGTAAACCATAGAATTAAACTCTAGATTAGTCGCATGCTTTAAACCCAGTTCTGTAGATTTTTGTAAAATTGCAGGTTTAAGTTTCTCAGGAGAATCAATGATTCTATCTGCTGCTATAAATTTACTCGCTTCACCAGAAATTGCCGTTTGCAGTCGTTCACTCACTCGAGACAAACCACTTACTGACAATACTGCCAAAGTGATGGCTAATAAAATGAGAACCAATTGCCCTTGTAAAAGTTCACGCTTAAACAAGCGCCATGCTAAATTTAATTCCATTAAGCCACCTGCTCTTCAACAAGTGAACCATCATGCATGGTCAGTTGACGCTGACATTTTCGAGCAAGATCCATGTCATGAGTAACAATAACCAAGGTAGTATCACTTTCTTGGTTCAGCTCAAACAACATTTGTTCGACTTTACTGCCATTAGCTTCATCTAAATTACCGGTAGGCTCGTCGGCGAACAAAACTTTAGGTTCACAAATAAATGCCCGAGCAATCGCAACTCTTTGCTGCTCTCCACCAGAAAGTTGTTTCGGAAGATGATTAAGACGATGGGATAACCCTACTTTTTCAAGCATGGCTAATGACTTTTCTTTGGCGTTTGGAACGCCAGAAAGCTCCGCAGGCAACATGACGTTTTCTAGAGCCGTAAGCGTATCAACCAACATGAAAGATTGAAAAATGAAACTTACTTTTTCTTTTCTCAGTGCCGCTTTTTGCTCTTCATCTAACTTAGACAAACCCACACCATCTAAATAGACCTCTCCTGACGTTGGATTGTCGAGTGCCGCAAGTAAACCGAGCAAACTGGATTTACCTGCTCCAGATGGGCCGACAATAGCTATACTTTCACCATGCTTGACTTCGAGGTCAATGCCCTTGAGGATAGTCAGCATTCCTTCTTGTGTTTTTACTGATTTTTCGAGGTTAACAACTTTTATGGCTGGTTTGTTCTCTACACTTTCACTCAAGGCTCAATCCTTATTCTCTCGTCTTAAAATCTCTGTCGCTATATTAGCAATATTTACTACGATATTTGCAACCCTTCCGGCTCACGCTGCAACTGTTTTAATTTTGGGTGATAGCTTGAGTGCTAGCTATGGAATGGATAAAAACGAAGGCTGGGTAGAAAAACTTAAAACTGAATTGCCGCAACATACAATTATCAACGCCTCTGTAAGTGGCGAAACCACTGCAGGTGGACTACGTCGTCTACCTTCTGTTTTAAAATCGAGTCGACCAGATTTGGTACTGATTGAGTTGGGTGGTAATGACGGACTCCGTGGCTTTTCCACTAAAAAACTGAAATCAAATCTTACAAAATTGATCTCATTATCTGAGCGTTCGGGCGCGAAAGTCCTAATGAGTGAAGTGATGGTGCCACCAAACTATGGACCTAGATATAGCAAAAGCTTTAATGCGGTTTACCATGACATTGCTGACGATGAAAATATTATGCTGATGCCATTTTTTATGACAGAAATTGCTCCTAATCCACAGCTAATGCAACGAGATGGAATTCATCCGAATCAAAAGGCGCAATCTAGAATTGTTGAATTTATAAAACCATGGATAGAAAAAGCCTTAAAAAAGTAAACAGCTGACACTTCGGAGTAGGTTGAGTGTTAAGAGCTTTCAACCTTGAAACACCGCTCTTAACTGATCAGAAATAAGATACAAAAACGGCGATATTTCAAATATCGCCGTTTTATTTAAACCATATGGTAAGCCTTAATTGAGCTTACAGCCTCGAACGTCTTTACTGTTTGAATAAATAACGTCAGTTGTTGATGGTTCAAACTCATCAATATTGATGGTTTTTGTGTTGTTTTCCGACTTTTCAGTAAGGAATTGATACATGACTTTTTCATCGATTAAGCCTGAGTTATCAATCACCTCAGCATCAGGATATTGTTTCGAAGATCCAACTAAAATCGGGAAACCGTCACCACCCGCAGCATTAAAGCCCGGAACAGTAAAGGTATAAGTATCATTCTTACTAAACGTTTTGCCGTTAATTTCAGCTATATTTACTGTCTTACGCTTACAGTTAACATTCATTTTTAAACCAATCAGCTGGGCGTAAGCACCAGATTCTATCTGATTCGAAGCCACTTTCCCAAGGTAGTCGGCAACATCTTCACCCTTCATAGTAATTTTATAAACTTCATTACCGAAAGGCTGAACCGTTAATACGTCCCTATAGGAAACATCGCCTTTTTCAATCGAATCACGTACACCACCAGAGTTCATAATACCGAAATCAGCGTTATGAGCTTCTTTATGAGCCGTCGCAATTAACTGACCCAAGTTAGTTTGTTGGAAACGAACCTTTTTGCGGTCACCATCTAGTCGTTTGCTAATTTTGGCGATTTTTACATCCAGCTTTTCTTGACCTTTATCTTGGTAAGGTTGCAGCTTTGCCTTCACTTCAGGGTCTGGCTCAATATAATCTTCAATAAACTTACGCTTACTATAAGAATCTTTTTCAGTGATATTCACTGGAACTAATTCATAATTTGCGAGATGAAGCTTGTTATCGAAATATTCAAAATCTGCTCTGCCTACGTATTTTCCCCACTCGTAGGCTTGCATAATGAAAGTACCGTTTTGGATATCAGGCGTACATTCCTTACCCGCTTTAAAATTTGAATAGCGGTTTGAAAACGGCTCCATACAAACTGGATTTTGAGAATGGCCACCAATAATGGCTTGAAGATCACCCTTGTTTAACCCACGCGCTAAAGAAACATCACCAGGTGCATTACTACCGTGATTCCCAATAATAAAGTGACCCATATGAGTTACTGCCATGATTAGGTCAGCTTTATTACCTTGTTTAATTTCTTGGATGACTTGCTTCATCTCAGTTAGGGGATCTGTAAAGGTTAGACCTGCAATAAACTGTGGGTTACCAAGTTTAGCCGTATCTTTTGTTGTAAGTCCTACAACAGCCACCTTTAAAGGGCCAACGTTAAAAATCTTATAAGGCTCAAAATAACGAACAAGCTCGTTCGTGTTTGGGTCGGTTTTATAGATATTGGCAGAAAGCATAGGAAACTCAGCAAGCTTTCTCTGCATTTCAAGCACACTCAGTTCATTATCAAATTCATGATTACCAACAGCCATAGCATCATATTTCATCAGGTTCATACCGATGAAATCAGGTACCGCATCTTGCAAGTCTGATTCAGGAACGCCAGTATTAATATCACCACCAGAAAGCAGCAGTACATCGTTACCTTGTTTGCTCACTTCTTCGCGGATCGATTTTATCAATGATGCTCTGGCAGGCATGCCGAACTCATTGTGCTTATTGTGCCAAAAACGACCATGATTATCGTTTGTGTGCAAGATTGTGAATTTTACACATTTATCCCCGAAGTCTTCACACCTTGGCTTATCGTTTGCCTGATAGTGTTTAAACCCTAGAAATATCACAGAGAAACAAAAGGATGCAGCTACAAATCCTTTAACTAACGTGGTACTCATTTTTCGACCTTCTCTATTTTTGATTATTTAGAGTATTTTGAAGTCGACAAGATATCAGCAACACATAAAAGCGCAATACTAAAAGTGAATATTTTGTTAGCTTTTGTAGACACTGTTAACCATTACGCATATTTTGGAGCGATAAATTTACCTTAATATAAGATCTCACTTGTGAGGTGAACTTTCCGTGCATAACCGAAACTGTCAATCTAAAAAGACTGAGGGCAACTGTTCAAGATTCAGGGAATTAAACCCAGAGGTTACAATGAGTAACTAACGGCAATTTTTCAGGCTGGTGGTACACCCATCACCATTCCCACCGATAATTTTATTAACGGTAAGGTCATTGTAGATACCACAGATTGCACTGCAATCAGAAAGAGAAGTATTATCCTGTAGCATTAATCGAGTATTGTCGTCGGAAACTCTTATCAAACCTAAATTATTTAAACCTTCTAACGACTTCAAGCTTTTATTTCTTGATACATATAAGCTGCCTTTAGCTAAAAGTAAGTTCTTCAAACTTTCGATTTGAGTCAATTTAGAGTCATTAGTAACCGTGACTCCACCTCCGACTTTTTGTAATTTAGAGAAATTATCTAAATTAGTTACCGATGTATCACTAACCTCAAAATCTTTGTTGACCTCTGCCAAAGAACTAAAACCTTGTAAATCTTGAAGCTTGTCTGAGTATTCTATTGAAAAGGATCCATTGACAGTATTTAAATTTGAGAATCCTTTTATGCTAGTTAAGTTATCATTGAATGATACTTCCAAATCACCACCCAAGTAGCTCAAAGCTTGAAACCCTTCAATAGACTTTAAAAACTCACTATCAGCTGTTCCACCATCTACCACGCCTCCTATAGTTAGATCCTGCCCAATGCGGGTTAAACTATTTAAGTTATCAATTGCAGCTATTCCATTTCCATGAATTACCATATTTCCTTCTATAGCAGTCACATTATTTACACCAGTAATATCCGTCAATAATGGATTACTAATCAAATCAAGATCACCAAAGACATGAGTGATGTTTGTTAAAGCACCGATATTTGCTAATTTAGCATTCTTCGAAATTGAAATATCACCTGAAACAGTCGTTAAGCTATCCAGCCCTGATAAGCTCTCAAGGGAATCGTTCTGTATTATGTCTAAATCTCCCCAGATTTCGTTTATGCCAGATAGTGGTGAAAGATCTGAGATATCAGAGTATGCAATTTGTACGTCTTTTGAATTGATATAATGGCAATTTTTATATTTTTGTCCAAAGTAGTTAACGTCATCTTGAGATCGCAATACCAACTCGGGAAATATGGTTAACACCCCATTTTTGCATATATCATCTGGTACTGAGGTAGAATTATTTGTTAACAATAACGAGGAAGGTTTTAGCATTGCCGCTGACTTAACAAGCTGGCTTTTACTATTCCAGTTAATTATGTCATGCGATGTTAAATTCCCCAAAAGCGTATGTATAGTATCCTGCTTCTTTTTTGAACGAATATCTTGCCAAGATAAAGTAACCTGCTTTTCGTCAACTAGAATTTTGGGGGATACACCATAAACATCCTTGGGCAATAAATTTCGTTCGCTTTGCCATCTCACCCTCCCGTTATTAATATCTCCGCGTTTAACAATAACTTGACTCAAATTATTTGAACTCGGTTTTACATAGGTAAGAAATACTGTATTTGAATCAGGAGTGATAACAACATCAGGACTTTTCCCATGTCCAATCTCAATGACTTGATGCCAGCTAATTTGTTTCTTAGCAATATTTCCAACTTTATAAAAAATCTTTGGGTTAACGGTATTTTCCTCAAAAACAGCAATAACTGTCGACTTTGCAGCAGAAACTTGTTCACTGTGTTGCTGTGTAACAGAAGCCTGAGTATTTACAGAAAAAAGTGCAATTAATGAAACGAGGACACTTAGGTACTTTCTAGACATGACAACTTAACTCCGATAAGTAGCGGTACCCATCTAGAATCAATAGGTAGAATCAGGAGCAGCTTAGAAAATTTGGTATTAGAAACCTAGTTAATTTGAATTAAACAAAATTAATATAATTCACGTAGATTTGCATAAAAAAACCCGCACGTGGCGGGTTTTAAAATTCGTATAATCGTTAAAATTAGCGAGTACGTGGGCAGAGTTCTTCTGGGCTGAAGAAGTAAGCAATTTCACGTGCTGCAGATTCTAGAGAATCAGAACCGTGTGCTGCGTTTTCATCGATGCTGTTAGCGAAATCTGCACGGATAGTACCTTCAGCAGCTTCAGCTGGGTTAGTAGCACCTAGGATATCACGGTGAGCTAGTACAGCGTTTTCGCCTTCAAGTACTTGAACCATGATAGGACCAGAAGTCATGAACTCAACTAGAGCACCGAAGAAAGGACGCTCGCTGTGCTCAGCGTAGAAACCTTCAGCTTGTTCTTTAGTTAGGTGCAGCATTTTTGCAGCGATAACTTTTAGACCAGCTTCTTCGAAACGGCTGTAGATTGCACCGATTTTGTTTTTAGAAACAGCATCTGGTTTTACGATAGAAAAAGTACGTTCGATTGCCATCTTAAGCTTCCTGTAATTAGCAATATTTGAAATTCGCGCGGATTATACGAGATTTTTTCAAAGAATCCTACTTTTATCACAGTTTTCAATTTACAAAAAAATACCAGCTAACTTGTAGCTGGTATTTTTATGAAGATAATGGACTAATGCCCTTCACTCACAATGTTGATCGTGTACTGAGGAATATCCACCACCATATCACTATCAACAACCTTTGCTTGGCATGATAAGCGGCTTTCTGGCTCTAAGCCCCACGCTTTATCAAGCATGTCATCTTCAAGATCGTCACTTTCTTCAAGTTCGTCAAAACCTTCACGGATAACTACGTGACAAGTGGTGCACGCACACGATTTTTCACAAGCATGCTCAATGTGAATACCATTTTTAAGGGCTACATCAAGCACTGTTTCACCAACTTCAGCTTCTACAACGGCTCCGTCAGGACAAAGCTCTTCGTGTGGAAGAAATACAATTTGTGGCATAGCGTTTACGTCCTAAAGTTCATCTACTGAGTGGCCAGTCAAAGCGGCCTTAATTGAGTTGTCCATACGTTTAGCGGCAAAAGCTTGCGTTTGTACATCTATAGCTTCAATCGCTTTTTCAATGGCATCTACATCGTCGGCAGCTGCGCACTGTGCCAAACTTGTCATTCCGGATTCTACTTGCTGACGCTCTGTTTCAGTAAGTAAATGCCCGTCTTTTTCTAATGCTGAATTCAGACTTTCTAACACACGTTGTGCCTCAACCTTTTGCTCGGTCAGCATACGGCGCTCAATGTCTTCTTTGGCGTGAGCCATCGAATCTTTAAGCATGGTAGCGATTTCATTGTCAGATAAGCCGAACGATGGCTTCACTTCGATGCTGGCTTTTACTTCGGTAGACTTTTCCATGGCAGTCACACTGAGCAAACCATCAGCATCGACTTGATAAGTCACGCGAATGTGAGCAGCACCTGCGGCTAATGGTGGGATGTCTGTGAGTGCGAATTTAGCCAGAGAGCGACAATCATCAACGAGCTCACGTTCACCTTGCACTACATGGACCATCATCGCAGTTTGACCATCTTTAAAGGTGGTAAACTCCTGAGCACGAGCGACTGGAATGGTAGTGTTTCTTGGTACCACTTTTTCCACTAATCCTCCCATGGTTTCAATACCCAAAGACAATGGAATGACATCAAGCAACAATAAATCTGATTCAGGCTTGTTACCCACTAAAATATCAGCTTGAATGGCTGCGCCAATGGCAACTACGCGATCAGGATCGATTGAAGTTAATGGCACTTTGCCAAAAAACTTTTCAACTTGTTCACGCACAAACGGAACTCGTGTAGAACCACCAACCATAACCGTTTCTAGCACTTCATCAACGCTAACATCAGCATCACGCAAAGCACGACGACAGCTAGCAATGGTCTTTTTGACCAATGGAAGGATCAGTGCGTCAAAATCAGTTTTACTGATTTCAGCTTCAAGCTGTTGCTCATTATCTAATGTTAGTGATGCAGTTACTGAATCACTATCGGTTAAGGCTTCTTTAATACGACGAGATTCGATTTGTAAACGACGAGATTCAGTCGTGCTTAACTCGGAAAGCTGCCAATGTTTAACAAGGTGGTCTTGTAATAAGTGATCAAAATCATCACCACCAAGCGCAGAGTCACCACCTGTAGCAAGTACTTCAAACACGCCTTTATTCAAGCGTAAAATCGAAACATCAAAGGTGCCGCCGCCTAAGTCATAAACAGCAATTACACCTTCTTGCTTGGTATCTAAACCGTAAGCAATAGCTGCCGCTGTTGGCTCATTCAATAGACGTAAAACGTTAACACCTAATAATGAAGCCGCATCTTTGGTGCCTTGGCGTTGAGCATCATCAAAATAGGCAGGAACAGTAATTACGACACCTTCTAAATCACCATCAAGGGTTTGTTCAGCGGTTTTAATTAAAGGCTTTAAAATTTCTGCGGATACTTGAATGGCGTTAACCTGACCTTGGGCGGTATTAAATACAGGTAAACCTTGTTCACTTGCCGACAAGTCATAAGCTAAATTTGGGTATTTGCTTTGAACATCTTCAAGGCTACGCCCCATAAAACGTTTTACGGAAACAATGGTATTTTTAGGATCAGCTGCCGATGCTTGTGCCGCTTCTTTACCAACAAGAATCGTATCTTGTGAATAATGAACAACTGAAGGTAAAGAATGTTGACCTTGCGTGTTAGCCAAAGTTTGTGCTTCGCCACTACGAACCGCAGCCACTAGCGAGTTAGTCGTTCCTAAATCAATACCTACAGCTAATCGATGCTGATGAGGTGCCGCGCTCTGTCCCGGCTCGGCAATTTGCAAAAGTGCCATAAATTCTCTTTAAATGATTTAAAGGTTACTCAATAGATGAATAAGTTTAATTATGTTTAAGGAGCGATAGTGTGAACGACAACTGAAACGCACATCCATGTGCTAACGACCGTGACGTCCTGTCACGGACGGTTGTCTTATCACACTATCACTCCATCAAATATTCACTGATATAGTTCAGCCTAAAAGATCACTAGTCACATCAAAGATCAAATAAGTCATCTTCGATACGTGTTAGTTCATCCTGCAATTTTGCCATAAATTTCAGCTTACGTATCTGATCAGCCGCCTCTAAATTGGCATCGTCACTATTAATTTCTAATTTAGAAACCAATACAGAGGAATATTCCGCTTCGTGCTGCTTAAATGACGTTTGAAGTTCATCAATACCTTGATGAGGGTCGGTAGCTCCAGAAATATCTTCCAACGCTTCACGCCATTCCATTTGTTGCATTAAAAAGCTGGTATCTTTAACCGTTGTGGTTTCATGGCTTAAATCGATACCACGAAGTTGTAAGATATGCTCTGCACGACGAATAGGATTTTTTAGAGTTTGGAAACCATCGTTAATCTGTGCTGTTTTTTGCACTGCCAGTAACTTTTCTTGTTCGCTACTATTGGCAAATTTATCAGGATGGACGGTTCTTTGAAGCTCTCGATAACGCTCAGAGAGTTGAGCGCTATCGATTGAGAAGTTTGTTGGGAAGCCAAAAAGCTCAAAATAGTTCATCTAAGTACCTAACCACAAGTTTATTCTATTTTTTGATGCCCATTTCAAGCACTCTACTGCGTTATTCTTGTTTGAATGACTACTCGTATTCCTGCACAAGAATGCCTTGTATAGTACTTAACCTGAACATCAAAATTATTAAAAAACTCATGCTCAGGTACTTATGAATTTTGGTGTAATTAAACGGTAAAACTTTCACCGCAACCACACTCTCCCTTCGCATTTGGGTTATTAAATTGGAAGCCTTCGTTTAAGCCTTCTTTAACAAAATCTAATTCAATACCTTGCAGGTAAATAAAGCTTTTCGCATCAATAATGATGTTTACGCCTTCAATTTCATAGATTTCATCATCGTCATTAAGCTCATCAACGAACTCAAGAACATAAGACATCCCTGAGCAACCCGATGTCTTAAGACCTAAACGCAGTCCAATACCTTTACCGCGATTTTTTAAAAATGCCTTTACACGATCTGAAGCCGCAGCTGTCATGGTAATAGCCATTTAATACTCCAATGACTAACCTTCAGCTAGCGCTTGTTGCTTAGACTTAAAATCTTCCAAAGCTGCTTGAATTGCATCTTCAGCCAAAATTGAGCAGTGAATTTTTACAGGTGGTAAAGCCAGCTCTTGCGCAATTTGGGTATTTTTAATTTGGGCAGCTTCTTCCATCGTCTTACCTTTAACCCACTCTGTAACAAGTGAACTAGAGGCAATTGCACTACCACAACCATAAGTTTTGAATTTAGCATCTTCAATAATGCCTTCTTCATTAATCTTAAGTTGCAGCTTCATTACGTCACCACACGCTGGTGCACCCACCATACCTGTCGCAACGTTTGGATCGTTCTTGTCCATGGAACCAACATTACGAGGGTTTTCGTAGTGGTCAATTACTTCTTCACTGTACGCCATAATTAGTACTCCTTAATGGTGAGTCCATTGAACTGAATTTAAATCAACACCGTCTTGATACATTTCCCATAGCGGAGACATATCACGTAATTTACCGATAGACTTGTTAATGATGTCGATGGCGAAATCAATATCTTCATCTGTGGTGAATCGTCCGATTGAGAAACGAATCGAGCTGTGAGCCATTTCATCGTTCAAACCTAACGCACGTAGAACATAGCTAGGCTCAAGGCTTGCTGATGTACAAGCTGAACCAGAAGAAACAGCTAAGTCTTTAAGTGCCATCATCAACGATTCACCTTCAACAAAGTTGAAGCTTACGTTTAAAGCACCACAATAACGGCTGTCGAAGTCACCATTAATGTAAGTTTCTTCGATGTCTTTAATACCAGACCATAGTTTGTCACGAAGATGACGGATACGGTCGTTATCTTTGTCCATATCGGCTTTAGCAATTGCCGCAGCTTCACCTAAACCAACAATTTGGTGAGTCGCTAGCGTACCTGAACGCATACCACGCTCATGCCCACCACCGTGAACCATAGCTTCTAGACGAATACGAGGCTTACGACGTACATAAAGTGCACCGATTCCTTTAGGTCCATACATTTTGTGACCTGAAATTGAAATCAAATCCACTTTCATGTCTTGAACGTCGATTGGTAATTTACCCGCACTTTGTGCAGCATCAACGTGGAAAATAATTTTCTTTGAACGACAAAGCTCGCCAATAGCTTTAATATCGTGGATAACGCCAATTTCGTTGTTCACGTGCATCAAGCTCAGAAGAATGGTGTCTTCTCTCATTGCACCTTCAAGGCGTTCCATTGGAATAATACCGTTAGCATCTGGCTCAAGGTATGTAACTTCAAAGCCTTCACGCTCTAACTGACGGCAAGTATCAAGTACTGCTTTGTGTTCAGTTTTGCTGGTGATAATGTGCTTACCTTTTTTGTGGTAGAAGTGTGCAACACCTTTAATTGCAAGGTTGTCCGACTCCGTAGCACCTGAGGTAAAAATAATTTCACGAGGGTCACCGTTGATCAAATCAGCGATTTGATTACGCGCGATATCTACCGCTTCTTCAGCTTGCCAGCCATAGCGGTGAGAACGTGAAGCAGGGTTACCAAAGACTCCGTCCATGGTCATGTACTGCATCATCTTTTCAGCAACACGAGGATCAACCGGCGTTGTTGCTGCATAGTCCAAATAGATAGGAAGCTTCATTACACACTCCGTACACATTTGTCGTTACTTCGACACAAAAGGTACAAACATCAATTATTATTACGCAAAAATCTTAAGGCTAGATCTCTATAAAGAAAGCCTATGTTCTTGCTGCATTTTATCTTGTTTTACAGAGATATACTGGACATCTCTTTTATTCATAAGACCTTCAAGACTGATACCGTCTAAAAAGTCTGAAATCTGTTTACTTAAATCACCCCATAAAGAGTGAGTAAGACAGCGGTTTCCACCTTGGCAATTACCTTGACCATGACAGCGTGTCGCTTCCACAGATTCATCTACTGCGTGCACAACCATGCCAACAGAAATTTCAGCTGCATCTTGACCAAGGCGATATCCACCACCTGGACCACGTACACTGGCAACTAAACCTTTCTTTCTTAACTTGGCAAAAAGCTGTTCTAAGTAGGACAGAGATATTCCCTGCCTTTCTGAAATGTCTGCCAGTGGAACAGGACCGCTCGCAGAGTGGATCGCAACGTCAAGCATTGCTGTAACGGCATAGCGTCCTTTTGAGGTAAGTTTCATTACTAAACCTGTTCCTACTAATCTTATAGTGTGAATTTAAACATACCTGACTAATTTAGTCAAGTATTCTAAAATGTGATCTAGGAAGAGATTTACAGGAGATATGTGAGGTTTCAGCCGCGTATTTAACCTTGTTCGTACGCTAAATTCAATGAAAAAATGGATTTTATTTTGATTTAACAGTTAGATGTTAAATTAAGGTTACAAACAAGGGAGGTTGAGGCTTTTAACTAGCTTAAAAACCTCAATAATTGCTAGATCATAGGATCAAACTCATCCATCTGCTTCTTACGTTTTTCAGCAGCAGCAAGTTCGTCTTCTGAAAATTCCTCGATATTCAATTCAGGCAACTTATCAGTGCAGACTTCACCACCCATTTGTTGAACTTCATGACAAACATCTTGGAGCTTAGAGTCCATTAAATGCATATGATCCATCAACTGACCAATAGCATTGGCAACTGGGTCTGGGTTATCTGGAGAAACAGCATAAGCGTCAAAGCCGTATTTTTTCGCCATTTCACTTCTACGGCGTGTCGTTTCTTCGGCTTGTTCGGTTTGCGTAGCAACTTCCCTACCCGGAATACCCACAACCGTTCTTTCTTTATTAACGGTTTTCACCACTACTGAGTTTGAGCCAACCCTAGCGCCGTCTTCTATCAGAATAGGACCAAGAACTTTTGCACCAGCACCGATAACGACATTGTTACCTAAAGTCGGGTGACGCTTACCGCTATTCCAGCTTGTACCACCTAAAGTCACACCATGGTACAAAGTACAGTCATCACCAATCTCGGCAGTTTCACCAATTACGACCCCCATACCGTGGTCGATGAAGAAACGTCTACCGATTGTGGCACCGGGATGTATTTCAACCCCTGTTAACCAACGTGAAAATGTTGAAATCACTCGCGCTAATAGAAACCACTCGTTTTTCCATAGCTTATGGCTTGCACGATGTAACCAAATCGCATGCATTCCAGGGTAATTTAATAAAATTTCCCAAGTACTTCTTGCTGCTGGGTCTCTATGGTAAATAGAAGCAATATCTTCTTTGATTCTAGAAATCATACCCATGATGATAAGTATCCATGCAAATTTAATCGAAGAATTTTGGTGTTCATTTTAAGTGCTGAGCAAGGCGCTACTGCGAAGGAATACCGGCAGTCTTTCAAGCAATAGGAACGCGGCGCAGTGCTTAAAAGGGGCATCAAAAAATATGTTTTCATTAGCATGGGTACTTACTAATCCTTCTTAGTGGCTTTGTCGATGGAGGTCAAAATACCTCTCAAAATATTCATTTCTTGAGATTCAATCCTAGCTCGGGTGAACAAACGACGAAGCTTTGTCATGATCTGCCCAGGGTGATTCTTGATAATAAACCCAGTATTTGAAAGTGTATTTTCAAGGTGTTCAAAAAATCGCTCTTGATCTTTTTGCAGAGGATATTCAGGGATATCTTGTGGCTCACGAGTGGCATTTAACATCGCCATACGAGTTTCATAACAAACGATTTGAACAGCTTGAGCAAGATTTAAAGAGCTGTAATCAGGATTAGCAGGGATCACTACATGATAGTGGCACTTCTGTAGCTCTTCATTAGTTAAGCCATGATTTTCACGCCCAAATACGATAGCAACATCATGGCTTTGCCCTTCTTCCACCAGCTTTTCACCCGCTTCTCTTGGCTCTAGTACAGGCCAATCGAGCGTTCGACTTCTTGCACTTGTAGCGACGACTAAACTGCAATCCTCAATCGCTTTATCGAACGAATCAACCGTTACGGCATCTTTTAAGATATCCGCAGCTCCAGCCGCTAACGCTATAGACTGCCCATCAGGCTCGACTCTCGGTTCGGCTAGATATAACTTAGTTAGCCCCATGGTTTTCATTGCTCTGGCTACTGAACCAATATTTCCCGGATGAGATGTTCCGACAAGAACGATACGAATATTATCAAGCATGTGGATTCGACTTTACTTCTTAAAGAATATAAAGCGGGATAGTAACATAATGCTCCGTTAAGTGTGTATATCTAAGATATTGTTTGTTTTATAAGGGTTATGACAGTATTCAGTTTACATGCGCTCTCCCCCTTCAAAATGTGCTAAAAGTAACTTAATTATTTAAATTTCGTTATCAAAATTGACTAAAGTCAATTCAATTTTACTTGCTGCGAATATTCTTTACACAACAGCGCAAACGAGCATCAATTTATTTTTAGTTTGCGTCACGTTACAAACAATATTCGGAGCAGGTCATGGAAAAGAAAACAAACGATATCAACACCCAACGTCGTAACTTCTTAGGCGGTTCGGTAGGTGTAGGTTTAGTAGGTGCAGGTTTAGCAGCAGGGTTAGTATCAACCTCAGCTTCTGCAAGTCATCATAAAAAAAGTGACCGTATGGCGAGGTATACGGCAGACCAACTAGAGCGTGTCACTCAAGAACTCGTTCCTCCACCATTCGTGCCTAAACATGACCAAGTGGCAAAAGGAAAGCCAAAAGTAGTCCAAGTCACTCTGACTGTTGAAGAAAAGCAAGTTGAGCTTGAAAATGGTGTTAAAGCTTGGGTTTCTGCATTCAATGGTAGTGTTCCTGGGCCACTCATTGTATGTCACCAACACGATTATGTTGAATTAACGCTTAAAAACCCTAAAACCAATGCATTAGCACATAACATCGATTTACATGCGTCAACGGGTGCATTAGGTGGTGGTGAACTCACTCTTGTTTCTCCAGGTGAAGAAGTCACATTCCGCTTTAAAGCAACTAAAGTAGGCACCTTCGTTTACCACTGTGCACCAGGCGGCATCATGATCCCGTGGCACGTTGCAATGGGTATGGCGGGTGCAATTATGGTTCTTCCACGTGATGGCTTAAAAGATGGTCATGGCAACCCAATCCGTTATGACAAAGCCTACTATGTTGGCGAGCAGGACTTCTATGTACCAACAGATAAAAACGGTAAGTACAAAGAATACTCAACCGTTACTGGCAGCATGAACGATACCTTAGAGGTAATGAAGACACTTACCCCATCACACATCGTATTTAACGGGGCTGTAGGCGCATTAACAGGTAAAAATGCCATGACTGCGAAGGTTGGTGAAACCGTCATGTTCATTCACTCTCAGCCAAACCGTGATACACGCCCACACATTATTGGTGGTCATGGCGATTACGTATGGGCAACAGGTCAGTTTAATGATGCACCTCAAACAGACCTTGAAACTTGGGGTATCCCAGGTGGCTGTGCTGGCGCAGCAATTTACACCTTCTTACAACCAGGTCTATACGCTTATGTGAACCATAACTTGATTGAAGCCATCATGAAAGGCGCTGCGGGTCACATTAAAGTAGACGGCGAGTGGGATGACGACCTAATGGTTCAACTTAAAAAACCAACCAAAATGGCATAACACCATAACGCCAAGCTAATGAGGGCGGAAACGCCCTCTACTTTCATTCTAGAAAAGGGAGCCAACCATGATAAATGTTCTTAAGCAATGGCGGCGATTCACTCTTCTCACTGTATGTCTATTGCTCACCCTCACCCCAACCTTAAATGCAGCCGAAAAGCGAATTGATTACCCATTAAACAGTGCCGTTTATCAATGGTATGGTTTCCTTGACTCCCGAAACCTCACCAAGGAAAAACAAGCTCAATATCCCAATGTAGACTTTCAAGAATTAAAAGATGCAAAGGTAATCCAAGGCGCCCATCACCTTTTATCTATTGTCCCTATAAAACAAGATAATAAAATTGCTGAAGTGGAGGTAGAGCTAGAGTTTCTCCCAAAAATAACCGATACCAATGAGGTCTATGGTTACTATTTAATTCAAACACTAAAGCTTGATAAGCAATCGGGAAAAATATTAAGCAGTAAAACCCTTACTAATGAAAAAGACGATTTTACCTCTAAGTTTCGAAGTGCTAGTGCACCAAACTTAATCAAAGCATTTATTTATCAATGGACACAGCACCTAGACAACTTAAGCGTCAATCAGCCTAACAGCCATATTTCTTGGAATAAGCATTTTACAGCTAATACTAAATTTAACGCAGAAGAGGCTTCAACATCTTCTCTTGCGGATTACTTTAACCTTTTAGCAAACACAAAAGCTAAAACCAGCAGACGTGCGATTCGAAATCTGAATATAAAACCCATCAGTGGAACTGATCAATTTCAAATTGATTTTGAATATCAATGGAGTCTTCTAAACCAATACGATGAAGATGAGCTTGCACAATTAGGGGTTAATCTTGTCGTTAGCATCGAAAATGGCGTGGTAATTGTGCACGAATATAAAGCTAAATATTTACCACCAGTTACTGATCTTGGCGCTGAAATTCGTTGTTAATAAGGAACTTTAAATGAACAAATTCATTAAATTATTTAAGCAATCTTCACTTATTGCAGCGATTGCATTAATCACCTCAATTTTACCCGCTCAGGCGAAGATGCCAATCCTAAAAGGCATTGGTGGAGATTTCACTCTCAATAGCAGTAAAGGAGAACAAGTTAGCCTTTCAGATTTTCGAGGCAAAGTCGTTCTCATGTTTTTCGGCTATACCAACTGTGCCGATATTTGCCCTACTACCATGGCTCATGTTGCACAAATGGTAAAAAAACTCCCACCCGAGCAACAAGCTAAAGTGCAAGTTCTGTTTGTCAGTATCGACAGTGAATACGATACCCCTAAGCATCTTAATAAATATCTCAGCTATTTCGATCCAAGTTTTATCGGCTTAGTAGATGACAAAGAAAAAATTGATCATGTTGCCAAACTCTACAGTGCAGAATACTCAAAGCTAGCGGATGAAAGAGTAACCACTGAGTTTAAAAAACTCAGCTTGGAAGACAAAAATGCACCGAAGAAAAAAGGCTATTTATTTTCACACACCGCCAAGATTTTCGTGATAGACGGTAAAGGTCGTATGCGTGGTTATTTCTATACAGGCACTCCACTCAAAGAAATGCGTGATGATGTCGCACAATTACTTGCTACTAAATAAAGGAGAATAACAATGAAAAAATCCCTTTTGATTTTCTTAGCCATTTTAACTTCCATTGTTAGCCATTGGACTATGGCTCAAGACGTTATGGTAGAAAACGCATGGATCAGAGCTATGCCCCCTACTTCCAGAGTCGTACCAATTTATTTGACGATGAAAAATAATGGTGACCAACCAATCAAGTTACTGGCGATAAATAGTCCCAATGGCAGAATCGAGCTTCACCAAACCGTCATGAAAGATGGTGTAATGCGCATGACGCCAGTGCAGAAAATCATGGTTGATTCAAAGGGAAAAACGCTAATGGCGCCAGGTGGTTACCACGGTATGATGATGAACTTTACTCAAGGAGTTCCAACTAAAGGCGATTCTGTTCCATTAACACTTACCTTTAATAATGGGGAAAAATTGAAAGTAATGGCTGCGGTGAAAATGAATAATGATGAAGACATGCATCACCACCATCATCATTAATTATTTCATAACTTTGATCTGACGGGGTGTTTTTTCATATTAATTGGTTTATGTTATGAGGCTAATAATTATAACGATATTAGCCTCTTATGATCACCGAACCATACATTCATCGCGTCGTCCACCAGCACCACTTATTTTCGAATCTAGCGGAAAGCGAGCTTTCAATGCTGATGAGTAATGCCGCATTGATCAATTTAAAAGCTCACGAAAATTTGTTCTTTCAAGGTGAACCTGCTAAACGTTTTTATTTGTTATTGCATGGAAACTTGCAACTTTATCGCACTAACCCACAAGGACAAGATAAAGTCATTGATGTAGTGCGTGAAGGTCACACATTCGCTGAAGCATTAATGTTTAATAAGCAATCCATGTACCCTGTGTCGGCTCAAACCGTATCGGAATGTCAGCTCATCAGTTTTGATTGCGAAAAATACCTCCACATGCTCAAACATAATACCGAAGCCTGCATGGCTGTTATGGCAAATATGAGTATGCGCCTTCGCAAAAACATTAATGAAGTAGAAGTCCTTTCATTGCAAAACGCACAATCTCGATTACTGTTGTTTTTAATGCATCATATGAAGCCAACGGCTGAGAACCAAGGGCAAGTGTATCTCGATATCCCTAAGCGTGTTCTAGCTTCTAGGCTATCCATTCAACCAGAAACCTTTTCTCGTTTGATCAAAAAAATGACCAACAATGACCTCATTGAAGAATCTGGTCACGACATTATCATTAAAGATGTTCGTAAATTATACGCGAGTGTGAACGTACCTTTTGATCCTTTGGTTTCAGCTGATTCGAATGACAAACAAAGCATTCCCATCATCAATATGTAAATTATGAAAACAATCAGGTTTTGCGATAATTTTGGTTGCTGTATTTAGGCAGCTTACGTATAATCCGCTCGCTATTTTTCGTTCTTTAACATCCAGGGGATTGCAATGCATCCAATGCTGACTATTGCCGTTCGCGCTGCTCGCGCTGCCGGTCAAACTATCATGCGCGCTTACGCCGAATTAGACCAAGTTGAAGTTACAGCTAAAGGTCTCAATGACTTTGTGACTAACGTAGACAAAGAAGCTGAAGCGGCTATTACATACCAAATCCGTAAGTCTTACCCTGACCATACTATCGTTGGTGAAGAAGGTGGTGAAGATCGCGGTAAAGATAAAGATTACATGTGGATTGTTGATCCTCTAGATGGAACGAATAACTTTGTCCGTGGTATCCCTCATTTTGCTGTATCTATTGCACTTCAAATTAAAGGCAAGACTGAAATTGCTGTAGTATTTGATCCTGTGCGTAACGAGCTATTCTCTGCTGTTAAAGGTCAAGGCGCTAAGCTGAACGATTACAGACTTCGCGTAACTGACGCAAAAGGTCTAAGTGGCACTATTTTAGCAACTGCATTCCCATTCAAAGCTCGTCAGCACACTGAAACTTATATGAACATTATCACTGAAGTATTCAATGAGTGTAATGACATCCGTCGTGCTGGTTCTGCAGCTCTTGATTTAGCTTATGTTGCAGCTGGTCGTGTTGATGGTTACTTCGAAATCGGTCTTAAGCCTTGGGATATCGCAGCAGGCGACCTAATTTGTCGCGAAGCTGGCGGTACTGTTACCGACTTTACTGGCGGTCACAACTACCTTGTGTCTGGTAACATTGTTGCAGGTGCACCTAAAGTAACGACTGGTCTAGTGAAATTAATGCGCCCTCTTCTAAATGAAGGTTTAAAGCGTTAATAAGCAAGTAAAATTATTACTTAAGCGGGCTTTATGCCCGCTTTTTTGATCTTCATTAAAGTTTTTTTTAGCAACTAGAGTAAAATAACCGAGTAAAATACTCAGGTACTAGTTGTTATGATCAATATTGATGAACCCGCACATAAGCAATTTCGCCCTGCTATCTTCAGACTTGGCTTTCGCCCATTCTTTCTATTTGGCAGTATTTTTAGTGTCTTCGCCTTAGGCTTATGGGCAATGACTCTATCAGGCAAAATAAACTTTCAGCCTCATGGCAATCCAATTTGGTGGCATGGACATGAAATGATCTTTGGTTTTGTTTCAGCCATTGTTGTGGGCTTTTTATTGACAGCAGTTCAAAACTGGACCGGACAACCAGGATTAAAAGGCTGGCCGCTGATTGGTTTATTTACTCTGTGGTTACTAGGAAGACTTGTCTTGCTCAGCTCTTCATTGCTACCACTCTCTGTTGCAGCAACTATCGACCTACTGTTTTTACCTATGGCGAGCTTAGTGCTCTTCAATTCAGTCTATAAAGTGAAACAGTGGCGCAATTTGATTTTTGTGCCTGTGCTATTGCTATTAACACTGATGAATTTACTTTCCTATCTTGGTTCTTTTACCGCTGATATAGCTCTGATGAATACAGCTTTGTATGGCGCAGTCATTATCATTACTTTCATCGTAGCTTTGCTGGGTGGACGTGTTATTCCATTTTTTACAGACAGAGCAAGTGATTGGCAACGTACTCCAAGCATTCCGGCCTTAGAAATCGCGACAATCGTTACTCTTGGTATGACGTTGCTCGCCTTCTTTTCTGGTCATGAATTAGTACTTCAGATCACATCAGCACTAGCTGGGTTAGTTATTTTAATCCGTTGGAATCGCTGGGGCTGGAAGCATACCTTTAAAGTACCATTACTCTGGTCATTGCACTTCAGCTTTATCTTCATACCAATTGGACTATTTTTAATTGCGGCAGGGCTACCGATTAGTGTTGGTCTTCACTCATTAACCGTTGGCGGTATGGGCGGAATGATTTTAGCCATGATGGCAAGAGTCAGTTTGGGTCACACTGGTCGTCAATTAGTACCACCAAAGCCTGTCATTTTTGGGTTTGCGTTAATGATTTTAGCGACGATTGCTAGAATTGTTGCTGGTATAGTACCTAGCCTGTATCTACCTCTGATTGCAGCCGCAGTTGTCTTCTGGTGTATTGCATTTGGGCTATTTATTCTGTTTTATGCACCAATGTTAATGCAGCCAAGAGCAGATGGAAGACCTGGGTAGGTTTCTATAAATTACTATAAAATCTAAGTGTTGTGGGCTTAACACCCACAACTTTCCAAACTTAGAAAAAGTTTTACACTCCCCGCTATTCTTCAAGTGACAAACCCTCGCACTTATGGCACATTCTTCTGCAAAACAACAATATAAGGACTGATAATGCGTACAACTAAGCTGTTAAAAGTACTTTCATTTACTTTAGCTTGTTCATTTGCCCCGCTTTCTCAGACAGTGCATGCCAATCAATCAGCCATTTACAGCAATATGGCTGTAGCGCAACCAGTTTGGGCAAAACATGGGATGGTATCTAGCCAAGAGGCATTAGCCAGTAAAATTGGTGTCGAGATCCTTAAAAAAGGCGGCAATGCGGTTGATGCTGCTGTTGCTGTTGGTTTTGCGCTATCTGTTACCTTGCCACGTGCTGGTAACATTGGTGGTGGTGGCTTTATGATGGTACACCTTGCAGATAAAAACAAAACCATCGCAATCGACTACCGTGAGATTGCGCCAATGAAAGCACATAAAGACATGTATCTTGATGAGCAAGGCAATGTCATTAAAAAATTGAGCCGTGAGCACGGTCTTGCGGTGGGTGTACCGGGAACCGTAATGGGGTTGAGTCAAGCTCTTGAAAAATACGGAACCATGTCATTAAAAGAAGTGATCCAACCTGCTATTGATTTAGCGAAAAACGGCATATCTGTAACTGCTGATTTAGCTACTTCATTAGCGGCACTAAAACGTCGTATTTCTCAATGGCCAAGTTCTGCCGAAATTTTTTACAAATCCGACGGTAGCAACTTCAAAGTTGGAGATAACCTAGTTCAAAAAGACTTAGCCCACTCTTTACAATTGATTGCAGATAGAGGTGTCAACGGCTTTTATAAAGGTGAAACTGCAAGAAAAATTATCGAAGCTGTAAAAGATGCCGGTGGTAATTTAACCATGCAAGACTTTGCTAATTATAAGGTTGTTGAGCGTAAGCCTATTTTTGGAACTTACCGCGGTTATAAAGTGGCTTCTATGCCACCGCCTTCTTCTGGTGGAGTTCATATTATTGAAATGCTCAATGTATTCGAGAATTTTCCAATAGATAAATACGGTGCTAATACTGCACAAACCATTCATATAATGGCGGAAACCATGAAACATGCTTATGCTGATCGCAGCGAGTATTTAGGTGATCCAGCGTTTTACAAGGTTCCCGTTAAGCAACTAACCAGTAAAGCGTATGCAAAATATATCGCTAAACAAATTTCGATGAATAAAGCTACACCTTCTTCTGAAATTAAGCCGGGTAAGTTAGCACCGTACGAGAGCGATCAAACTACTCACTATTCCGTTGTTGATAAATGGGGCAATGCTGTTTCTAATACCTATACACTTAACTTCAGCTATGGCTCTGGTTTAGTTGCTCAAGGAACGGGTATTTTGTTGAATAATGAGATGGACGACTTTTCTGCTAAACCAGGTGTGCCAAATGGTTATGGCTTGATAGGTGGTGAAGCTAATTCAATCAAGCCTGGCAAGCGGCCTCTTAGCTCAATGACGCCAACCATTGTATTTAAAGATGACAAGCCTTTCTTAGTAACAGGTAGTCCAGGTGGTTCTCGCATCATTACGACTGTTTTACAGTTGATAATGAATGTGATCGATCATGATATGAATATACAAGAAGCTACCAATGCACCTCGTATACACCATCAGTGGTTGCCAGATGAAATCCGTGTAGAACGCAGTTTGAATCACGATACTATTCGATTGTTAGAATCTATGGGACATAAGGTATCTGTTAAACCCTCAATGGGAAGTACACAATCCATCGAAGTGACAGAACAAGGTTTGTTTGGTGCTAGCGATCCAAGACGTGGTGGCGAGGCTGTAGGCTATTAAACATTTTATTTAGATCTTAATTCATTCACTAACAAATCGGCAGCCCTTAATACCAATGCCACTATGGTCAATGTAGGGTTTGCCGTTCCTGCTGTAGGGAATACACTTGAACCTAAAATGAAAAGATTTGAACATTCATGGGTTCGGCAATTCCTATCCACTACCGATGTGCTAGGGTCATTTCCCATTTTACATGTTCCCATTATATGGCCTGAGCCCGAAGGCTGTTGAAGCTGAGTAATTTCTGTTGCTTTCATGGTTTGGAAAATAAAATTAAGGCACCTTTTAGCCCCATTAATCCCTTTTCTTTCATAGTCTGTAAAATGATAAAACAGTTCTGGCCTTGGTATACCTAGAGCATCTACATGACTGTTACTCAGTGAAACTTGGTTTTTTACATGAGGAAGCATTTCCACATCCGCGCCTAAGCACATTTGTCGTTCCAATTTCCTTTTAAGCGTCTGTCTCTGGTTATTGAATTCCACCACATTCTTCGATACTTGCTTAAGATCCGAATAAGGTGACTGATTAGGTACCCACCAGCCACAATTTAAAATATTGATCCTATAAGCAGAACTAAAACATCTAAAGTTGCCGTTTCGCATTGTATCTATACTACAGGTAACTTGGGGCCCCCGAAATCCATATACAGGTTCCTTTGAGAGTGCATTACCGACAACCCAAATATGATCCATCAGATTTCGACCAACCATTCCACTAGCATTTGCTAACCCATTAGGGCAGCTCTTAGAAGAAGACATTAAGAGAATTTTTGGTGTTTCTATAGCATTGGCAGCAAGGACATAATACTTAGCTTTTAGACCATGCTCGTTCCCTTTCCAATCTAAATATTTAATAGAGTGAACTTTGCCATTCTTCTCAATAACTCTATTTACAACAGCCTTGCTTATAACAACTGCCCCTAGCTTTTTCGCTAACTCAACATGAGTATTGGCTTCATACTTAGCACCAGTTGGACATAGCGGAATACATGAACCACTTCCCTGACACCATGGCTGGCGAGCCTGAGGGATATTTTGTACGAATAGCCTTTTGCCTTTAAAGCTAGTGCCATCTATATGGCTTGCTATAACTTTATCCGTGTAAGTTTGTTTAATTGGAGGATTGGAAAATTCGGCACTACGCGGAGAACCATAGTTAATACCTGAATCACCAGAAACAGATAATACATGTTCCGCTTTTACGTAATAAGGTTCAATTTCAGAATATGTTAATGGCCAATCTGTCGCTACTTGGTAATGACTGTGCATTGCAAAGTCATCAGGCAATAACCTTGGACATAAGCCTAACCAGTGCCAAGTTGTCCCGCCTACAACACGTTCAAATGTTGAATAAAATTTTTCTGGGCCAGTTTGAATGTAATAGTTAGAATTATCCATTGCATTAGGCCTAGGAGCTTGGGGGGAGTTAGGATATGGCGTATTTATGGTTTGCGCTGGCCCTGCTGCTCTCAATGCTTTAACCATTTCATCTCTATCAGGTAAGTATGGCCCAGCTTCTAGCACGATAACTTTTATCCCCTGCTGGGCTAACTTCCAAGCAGTGATTGCTCCCGCGACACCAGAGCCAACAATGATAACTTCAGCATCGTAACCTCTCATGATAGAAATAAATCTGATTTCGGTGGTTCAGACCAATCTTGAACACTTGGAACAGCTGGCGGTGTTGTCATGATCAACTGCCAAACTAACCCTTTTCGATAAGCTAGATCCCGAATGTCAATGCTGGGGTTGGTTACTTTAAAGTGACCTAAATACCAAAGATTAATTATTTGGCTATACACATCATTGTGTTTTAAAAGAACTTCTTGTAATTGTTTTATGTTGTTATGCTCAGAAATGGCACGTTGAAATTCATTTTGCGCTAGTTGATACTGCTGTTTACCAAAAGTAGCTTCTATTTCTGCTTGGTAGTAATCAGTCAGTTGTGCTTCTACTTTACTAAAGCCTGTTAGGTAATATGACAATTCTAAAAAGTGAGCTGATTGACTAATTAGTTTATTACTAGCTTGTGCGAGTACATCAAAAGGCGCAACACTTGCTCCAAAACAACCTATTAATAATGTAAGAATTTCTCTTCGAGAAAGCATACGCCACACTCAAGATTCATTTTTATAGAGACTACCAACCTTGTGCTTAAGTGCAGCTGAATTTAGATTGGTATTAAAACCTATCGATTCGATATGGCTTAAGATCAAAATCGGCTTTTTGCCCACTAACTTGTTGCGCTACTAGTTTAGCTGTGATTGCAGACCAGGTTAATCCTAGGTGTTGATGCCCAAAATTAACAAAAACATTCTTGTGTTTAGTCGCACCCAATACAGGTAAACTATCTGGTAAAGAAGGTCGGAATCCCAACCACTCTTCTCCTTCTTTACAACTCAAAATTGCTGCTAATTCAGGTAAAATTGCCTGCCCATGAATGAGAAATCGTTCTGAAATACCACTGGTAGCTTTCTGAGATAAGCCACCAAATTCGACCATTCCTGCAAGTCGTGTCCCCTTTGCCATTGGCGTAATAATGAATTTTCGCTCATAAGAGGTTACTGGTCGCTTAAGCTGGCTTTGGTGTTCTAGCATCAAGTGATAACCTCTTTCGGTTTCAAGTGGCACCTTATGTCCCAACTGTTCGACCAAAGGTTTACTCCATGCGCCAGTTGCGATAATGGTCCTTTCTGCTGATATTGTTACCATGTCATTGTTTTGCGATTCATTTCCCCGTACGAATATTTGCTCACCAACGTCTATTGATGTGACTTCTAATTGGGTAATTCGCCCTCCTTCACTTCTAATTTTATCGGCAAATACTTCACAAATTTGCTGAGGATCAGGCGTATGTGCTGTATCAGTAAAATACAATGCATGATGAATATTAGGAGATAAGCTTGGCTCAAGTTCTCTTAGCTCTTCAGCTGACAATAACTGCACCGGAATACCTTGGTTTTTATAGGCTTCATATTGAGTTCGAACCTCTTTAAAAGGTGTTGATTCAAATACGAGAAGGCTGCCTTTTTGTTTTAGTAGCTCAGGGCGTTCACAATACTCAAGTAGACTTTTCATTTCTTTAATGGCTTGGCTATTCAGAAGAGCGATGCCACTTGAGTTTTTAATTATTTTGTCTGGACACAACTCCCCTATAAATCGCTTAAACCAAGGAAGTGCTTTAATGAAATAGTTGGGTTTTATTCTAAATGGACCAAGCGGATCGAGTAACATTTGTGGCACTTTTAGCAACAATTCAGGACTGGCCAAAGGGAATACCTGCTCAGTAGCAAAGTTTCCTGCATTTCCATAAGAAGCTCCAGCTGCCACACCTTCTTTATCAACCACGGTTACTTGATAACCCAACTTTTGAAGCTGTAGAGCTGTTGCTAACCCGACGACACCAGCCCCCACAACCACGACTTGATTTTCCATTAGCTTAGTTTCCATTAACGCAGTAAAAAACCATATTTAAAAGGATCATTGTCATCGATAATAAACTCGTGACGACCTGTAATAAAAGCAGTGCCAGAGACTTCAGGAGTCACTGATTGTTTTCCATAGAAATCATTTTCTGAAACAGCAGTAACCGTCATCGCTCCCCCAACAATACTCTCTATGGTAATGGTTTGATCTAGGCTGATGTCACCACGAGCTTTTAATAGCGCAACACGAGCTGACACTCCTGTTCCAGTAGGAGAACGATCGACTTCGCCATCGGCAAATATACATACATGCTTTGAATGGGAACACTCATGCTCTACTAACTTAGAAGTAAAAATGGTGCCATACAGAAAGCTCAAATCTGACTCTGTTGGATGTGTAATCACATACTCTCGAAGTGCCGCTTGTTTAATTGCTCGTCCGAGTTCAATCAGTTGTGCCACATTTTCAGGAGTGCATTTAATACCGTATTTATCAGCATCAATAAAGGCGTAATAAGCACCACCAAATCCAATATCAAATTCTATTTTGCCTAAGCCTTCAACCTCAAGTTCACAATCTAACGCCTCTGCCCAAGAAGCTACATTTTTAAAGCTTGCCGAAACCTTACCTTGAGTATTTCTTTGTGCTTCTGCTGAAATTTGCCCAGCTGGGGTATCGATTTTGTAGTGCTTTTTACCATCAATCCATCCATTTTCTTCAGCTTGGCTTGCGACTGTGGTCAACCCCAAAATGGCATGACCACACATGCTACTGAAGCCTTCATTATGAATAAACAGTACTCCATAATCTGAATCTGAACGTTCAGGTTCAGTAATAAGCGCACCATACATATCAGCATGCCCCCTCGGCTCAAACATCAAAGCTTGTCTAAGGTGATCTAAGTGCTTATTGGCGTAACGCCGCTTTTCTAAAATCGTTTTTCCTTCTATTGTTGGAAAACCACCCGTAATGATCCTTAACGGTTCACCTTCGGTATGCACGTCTAATGTTTTAATGCTCTGTAAGCTTGTTTGTTGAGATTCTGAAATTGAAAATGAAACCATAGTTCGTCCTAACTCTATGCTTTTAATAAAATAAATAGACTAACGGGAAAAACTCTCACTATCACCAACTATCTGAGTATCTAACCTAATATCTTAGGTTTAAAAGCACTATAAATATCCATTTCATAATTGTGTTGTGATTAAAATTAATGCATTATTGTATACAATATCCAAACAATAAAACAAATATTTACCTACGAGGATTAAAATGACAGTTAATTGGCAAGGGGTTTATCCTGCAATTTCGACCCAGTTTAATGATGATGGCAGTATCAACTTTGCATCTAATGCGTCCATGCTTGAAGCCCTCATTGCAGATGGCGTAGATGGCATCATTGCTCTCGGCACTATTGGCGAAAACGCTTCTTTATCTGCAGATGAAAAACGACAATTCATTGAGCATACAGTAAAAACAGTAAATGGAAGAATTCCTGTAATATCCGGCTGTACTGAATATACAGCAGAGCTAGCAGTTCAGTATGCCAAAGACGTTCAAAAACTTGGTGTTGATGGTTTAATGCTACTACCTGCAATGGTTTACCACGGAACTGACCGAGAAGTAGTAACCCATTATCAAACCGTAGCCAGAGCAGTACCAGAACTGCCTATCATGATCTACAACAACCCTGTTGGTTATGGTGTTGATATCAATCTTGATATGACTGAAACCTTAGCCAATGAGCCTAATATTGTTGCAATTAAAGAATCGACTACAGACACGCGCCGTTTAACGGAGCTTCAAAGTCGATTTGGTGATCGGTTTATTTTATTCTGTGGTGTAGACGATATCGCTTTAGAAAGCATCCTACTTGGCGCAACAGGTTGGATTTCAGGACTCACCAATGTATTTCCTCGTGAATCAGTCGCTTTATTTAAACTTGCTCATCAAGGACGAATTGAAGAAGCCAGAGAAATTTACCGCTGGTTTATGCCGTTATTAAGACTAGATACAATTCCAACTTTGGTTCAATGCATTAAGTATGCAGAGCAACTCGTAGGTCGTGGTAATGAAAATGTTCGTTTACCCCGCTTAAAACTGATTGGTAAAGAGCGAACCTATGTTGACAAAGTCGTTTCAGAAGCTCTAGAAAATCGGTTAGATTTAAGCAAGTTTCAATAACTTAAGGCGTATGGTTAGGAGTTAGCAATGATCCAAGGGACGTTTTTTTGTATTGATGCTCATACCTGTGGAAACCCCGTAAGGCTTGTCACCACTGGACACCCTAACTTAAAGGGTGAAAACATGAGTGAAAAACGACAAGATTTTTTACGCCATTATGACTGGATCCGTACTGCGCTTATGTTTGAACCTCGTGGTCATGACATGATGTCCGGCGCATTTCTTTATCCACCTTGCAGCGCTAACGCAGATGCTTCTATCTTATTTATTGAAACCAGTGGCTGCCTACCTATGTGTGGACATGGAACTATTGGTACCGTTACTGCAGCAATCGAAACTGGATTATTAGCCTCGAAAATACCGGGTAAGCTCACTCTTGATGTTCCAGCGGGTCAAATTCAAGTTGAATATCAACAAACTGGTAATACAGTCGATTGGGTAAAAATATACAATGTCGCTTGTTACCTCGCCCATCAAGACGCCGAAATCGATGTCCCTGGTTTAGGCAAGTTGACGGTAGATGTAGCATACGGTGGAAATTATTATTGTATCGTCGAACCTCAAGCTAACTTTCCTGGTTTAAGAGAATGGACAGCGAGTGACATCTTACATTGGAGTCCACTGGTAAGAGAAGCGGCTTGTTCACTAAAGTGCATCCATCCTGATGATCCTACTGTTAATGGTGTCACTCACGTCTTATGGACAGGTGAAACACTTAATGAAAATTCAGATGGTGCAAATGCGGTTTTTTACGGCGACAAAGCCATCGACCGTTCTCCTTGTGGTACAGGCACCAGCGCACGATTAGCGCAATTACATGCAAAAGAACAGCTCTCAGTTGGTGATACTTACACTCACGAAAGTATTATTGGCAGTCAATTTATTGGAAAAATTGAATCTAAAACTCAAGTCGGGGAATACCCAGCTATCCAGCCAAGCATTCAAGGTTGGGCAAGAATTACAGGTCATAACAACATTATTATTGACGATGACGATCCATATGCCCACGGCTTCCAAGTCGTTTAACAGGAACACTAAACAATGACAATTTTATCTCAAGACATTTTAGGTCAACACTTTATTAGTCAACAATGGATCGCAACACATACAAATTTTCCAAGTTATGATCCTGTCGCTAATGAAAAAAGTCCTTGGACCTTTAATCAAGCAACCGCATCATTAGTCGACCAAGCGGCACAAGCCGCCAATAACGCTTTCGTCAACTATAGACAAACGACGCCAGAACAAAGAGCTAGTCTTCTTGAAGCAATTGCCCAAGAAATCGAAACGTCTAAAGCTGACATAATTAAAGTCGCTATGCGAGAAACGGGGTTACCCGAAGCGCGATTGCAAGGTGAAACAGGTCGTACATGTAATCAACTTTTGATGTTTGCCAATTACTTGCGCCAACCTAATACTAGTGTAGAAATCGATATCGCCGATCCTAATCGCAGTCCCCTTCCTAAACCCGATACTCGTTTAAGTCAGCTACCTATAGGTCCAGTGGCAGTATTCGGCGCATCGAATTTTCCTCTCGCATTCTCTACTGCAGGTGGAGACACGACATCGGCATTAGCGGCTGGCTGCCCTGTTATTGTTAAAGGGCACCCTCTTCACGCTGCCACTTCAGAATTGGTAACCAAAGCTATTGAGAAAGCCATCATCAAAACGCAAATGCCATCTGGGGTATTTAACTTAATACAAAGTAACAAACCGGAAATAGCAACGGCTCTGGTTAAACATCGTTTAATTAAAGCTGTCGGTTTTACTGGATCATTAAAAGTTGGACGAATCTTAGCTGACTTATGTGCCCAGCGTGATGAGCCAATTCCATTTTTCGGCGAACTTGGTTCAGTCAACCCTCAAGTCATACTACCCAACCAACTTGAAACTGAAGCGCAAACATTAGCTGAGACTCAAGTACAATCTATGATGATGGGACATGGGCAGTTTTGTACAAGTCCTGGTTTGATCATTGCACTAAAGGGCAATAGTTTAGAGCGATATAAAGAAACAATATCAAAGGTAATGGGCCAACAGAGCTCAGCACCAATGCTATCAGCAGGCATAGCCTCGCAATATCAACAGCAAACGACCCGACTTGCCGAAAACCATAAAACTCAGCTTATTGCTAAGGGAATTCCTCCAGAGATGGAACATCACACTCAGCCTAAATGTTTTTGCGTGACAGCTGCAGCACTGTTGCAAGACAAATTATTTCAACAAGAAGTTTTCGGCCCTTGTGCAATCATTGTTGAATGTAATGATAATCAAGAGTTACTACAAATTATCGCTCAATTGGACGGTCAGTTAACCGCAAGTATTCATGGTAACGACAAGGATATTGAACAATATCAGAGCATCATCCACGAGCTCAGTTACAAAGTTGGCAGAATAATATTCAACCAAATGCCAACAGGTGTTGAGGTATGTTACTCCATGAACCACGGTGGCCCTTTCCCTGCCAGTACTGATGTAAAAACAACATCTGTAGGCGTAAAAGCCATCAATCGATTTTTAAGGCCGATTTGTTTTCAAAACGCTCCAACCTCTATGTTGCCTAATGAATTACGCACAAATAATCGCTGATCTAACAAAATTAAAGGGAAAACTGGCGTTTCCCTTTATTTATCTTTTCTTAAGGGGTATCTTGGAACGAAGAATATAAAATATATATAAATTTATTACTTAGCTCATGAGTCGAAAAACACCCATCGTTCATAAAACTAGAACCCAAGTTGTCGTTGAAGTACTAAGAGAAAAAATTCTATCCGGTGATATAGCGGCAGGAGAGCCACTAAGACAAAGTGCTCTGGCTGACGAACTCAGTGTAAGTCGTATACCCATAAGAGAAGCTCTACTACAATTAGAAGCTGAGGGATTAGTAAAATTTGAAGCCCACAAAGGTGCGACGGCTACCGTTTTATCAGTTGATCAAGTAACTGAATTATTCGAACTTCGAGCTATGGTTGAAACTGATTTGCTCGCTAAAGCTATTCCTAATATGCAACGCACTGATTTTTCAGAAGCAGAACAAGTGCTTGAATTATTGGAATCAGCTTTCAAGCAAGAGAATGCTGTAGCAAGTTGGAGTGAGCTTAACACTCAGTTCCATACTTGTTTATATCAAGCGGCAAATCGTCCACATACATTAGAAGTCATTCAATCTCTCAACACCAATTGTGACCGTTATATTCGATTACAATTATTGCTAGGTGGTGGTATTCCTAAAGCTGAGCAAGAACATAGAGATTTGCTTGAACATTGTAAAAACGGCGAAACAGATAAAGCTTGTAACTTGCTAAAATCGCATATATTGAATGCCGCAGAAACCATAAAAAGTATGGTTGCACAACAAGTTAACTAATAGATAATAATTACTAAGACAGTAGTAAAGAGAACCTAATATGCCAAACGCTATGATCACTGGATGGGGAAAATGTGTTCCTCCTGCAGTTCTGACCAATGATGATTTAGCCACATTCATCGAAACTTCAGATGAATGGATAAAAACCCGAACCGGAATTAAACAGCGTCATATCAGTCACGTTAACACTTCTGAGTTAGCGACAGTTGCCGCGAAAAGAGCACTAGCTGCCGCGGGTATTGACGGAAGCGAGCTTGATATGATCATCCTTGCCACTGCCACGCCTGATACGTTAGTGCCTAATATCGCTGCTACCGTACAAGCGAATGTTGGCGCGAGTTGTGCGGCGTTTGATATTAATGCAGCATGCAGCGGCTTTTTATACGGTTCAGGTTTAGCCACTGCACAAATTGAAAGTGGCCAATGTAAAAAAGTGTTGGTGATTGGTGCAGAGCGTTTGACCTTCATGATTGACTGGTCTCGTCGTGAAACTGCTGTATTATTCGGCGACGGTGCTGGGGCTGCGGTCTTTGAAGCAACAGAAGAAGATTGCGGTGTAAAAGCTTATGCACTAAATAATGACCCTGAAGGTAGAGAAATCCTTAAAGCTTCATTTGGTACCGGAATGGATCGCTTTGATCCTAAATCTTTGGACTTTTATATCCAGTTTGATGGACAAGAGATCTTTAAACGCGCAATCAACGGTATGAAAAACTTAAGTGCACAGGTTTTGGAGCGCTGCGGTGTTGAAAAAGACGACGTTGATATTGTGATCCCTCATCAAGCTAATGAAAGAATCATTGATACACTTGTCGCTAAAATGCGCATCCCTAAAGAAAAAGCATTTGTTAACATTGCTAACTACGGGAACACTTCTGCTGCAACCGTACCAATTGCTATCTGCGATGCAATTGAACAAGGTCGATTGAAGCCTAACCAAACCATATTATCTTGCGCCTTTGGTGCAGGCCTAACTTCGGCTGCAATGCTTCTAAAATGGGGTGACAGAGTGACTCCAATCGATGAAAGCGATGCTGAGTTACCACCTTGTGATCAATCAGGGTTAGAGCTGGCAAAAAAAGCTGTAGACCATTTTTGTAAGAAGAATAAAGACTAAAAATTCTACTCTAAAAAAGCCCTGAATATCAGGGCTTTTTAATACTTGTGATACTTGATAAGACATTATTTCTGAACTAAAGTTTTTAAGATATGCAGTAATACCAATTTGCGTTTTAATACGGTTTTTCTTGAATGTGAATTGGGATAAAAGAAGTAGAGGTAAACAACAACTCAAAATAGATTAGGGATAAGCTATGAAACGATTAAAAGAATCGCAACAAACCCTTGAGCAAGAAATACAAGCCTACAATAAAAAAGCCAAGCGCCCTATCGACTTGCAAGACAATAATGACCCTGTCGAACTTGAATCAATTCTTGATAAAATCACTCTAAGCGAATCAAATCATCATCGCCGCACAGGTAAAAGCTCAAAAGAACACGCCACATTAAAAGCAGCTATTGCAGATGTTCTTTTGCTACTTGATGGCTTTGACTTAAAAGACAAAAAACCTAAAGAAATGACAGAAGAAGATGGGATGTAATTTCTATATATAAATTAGCTCATCCCAATATATATCTTGTTTAAAATAGTTAGCTAATTGCTGGTTAAGTTCAGTAAAGCTAGATATTTTTACTTCTTCTCCACTCAAACAAAACCAAGTAAATCGGTAGCAATTATTTGCTATCAAATCATATTTTCTAAAGCTAAATATCAGCTCCTTAGCATTATTAGCCGCAATTTTACTTGCCAAAGGTTCCGCTTGAGAGTTACAAGCGATATAAATAGTTTCTCCGCTTCTCTGCTTTAAGAAACGCTCAGGTGATACAACACGAACCAAACCTGAACCATGTAGTTCGATTATTGCATCATCACACCAAATCCCAACATGACAAACTAGCCCGTAAACATGACAACAAACCATAGCACCTGCAATTGGCTTTACTTTTGTATTTGAAGAATGAATAAGGCTTGGGGAGTATTTTAGTTCAGCTTTCTTCGAGTTAGCTCTAGGATAATACCGATTGATTAACGCTTCTTTTCTCTGCTGTTTGTATTCAGCCAAAACTATCGCGCTAACAGCACCGCCCAGTAAAAATAAAGGTAACGGCATAGTGATTCCGTGCAATTTAATCCATAGGAATAATCTAGTTCCCATTCAGCAATGGTTAAAGCCTTAAAATGTAACCTTTTTTGTATTTTTAATTAATTACCTCAACTGATAAAAGAAAATTAATGCAATTATTTGCCCTTAATTTTGTCAATTCATAATCGTTTATTCATAGAGATTTAGTCTTATGGCAGCATTGACACATAATCAAGCATATCAGCTAGGAACAGCGCTGGTTATAAGCTACGACAAAGGGCAAGATGCATTTGTATTAGAAGGTAACGATCATGAATATGGCGTTTCTATTGCTCTATCACACCTAACAACAGTATGTCTAAGGAATCATACTGTCATTATCCAGTTCCATCAACATCAGCCTAAAAGCCTTAGACCACAGACGTCTACGATTCCTGTTTATATTGAGCACCAACAGAATTTTGGTAAATGCTGGAGAGTTACACACTTAGACAGCGACTCAATTATGTTTAAATCTCTTGAGGACAAAGCAGCAAAATATCTAGATCAAGAGTTGAATATGGAAGTTCTCGGAAACAAGTTTCTACAGGCTATATTACGCAAAGATACTGATAAGGTTCACTCATATTTAGAAGTTGGAATAAATCTCACCTGCTTTGTATACAAAGGTAATTTCCCTGTCAAAGAAAGCGACGCTGACCAAGAAAAAGGCTTCGAAATGGCCTTTTATCGAACGTCCCCTTGCGAAAATCGCCCAGAACATAAACTGGGCGATTGTCATAATGATGTAAAAAAACCTTTTTGGGGACACAATCTAAAGTACTTATTCAAGGATTTTAATACTAAAAGGTATACACCTTTACATATAACAGTAATGGTAAACCATCTACCAATCACTAAATTACTCACAGATGCTGGAGCAAGACCAGTATTGAAAGATGTTGATGGTAATACTGCTCTGCATTTAGCTTGTACTCTAGAATTTCACGCACAATTACCTACACTGTTGAGGTCATGTCGCCCTCAAGATCTAGACATAAAAAATGCACAAGGTAATACAGCACTCCACCTAATGATAAGTTTAAATAAACTTGAACGAGTTAAAGAGTTATGTGAGGCAGGCGCAAATAAAGAACTCAAGTCAGCAGATGGCTTTATGCCTCTGCAACAAGCCTGCACACTTAGGCATCATCAAATTGTGGAGTATTTACTGCAAAGCGGAGTAGAAGTTGACACCCTCGATTCAAACGGTCGTACTGCATTACATTTGGTTGCGCTTTTTCCGAACACTCAGTGCGCTTCCTCGTTGTTGAAGCACCATGCTGACGTAAATAAACGTGATAACAATGGTTGCACACCTTTATTTTTAAGTGTTGAAACATCACCCAGCAATGCAATAAATCAAACATTAATATTAAATGGCGCTGATCCATTTATAAAAAACAAAACAGGTCTAAGCCCGGCTATCCTAGCAGCAAGAAAGAAAAGCCACGTGAAATTACTAAAAAGCTTTTTGGAAGCAAATATCAAATTTGACGATGAAGAAGAGCGAAAGGCGGTAATCAATGAATTGTATAAAGAGGCTCAAGCTGCAGACAATATCGAAGCCATGCATCAACTCTTTAAATATTTACCTGAAGATGCATTCAAAGAAAAAGTCTGTGAGGTTCTAAATGTCGCCACAATAAATCATGAATATAGCACCATAAGTAGATGCATAGCTGCAATGAAAGATGCCGGAATGAGAGTGCCAGGCTACATAATAGCTAGGGCAATAACAAAAGGCCCGCATTCGATTAATGAGCATTTAAAAATCATAACTTGTTTACTTAGTATTCCTGCCGAGCTAACCAATATAAAAGACGGTAAAAGTGCCATTGTTTTAACTGCTACAGAGCTTAGCTCACAAGCCGATAGAGCCGAAAGAATATGCATACTTTTATTTGCTTCTTGTTTTAGAGAGCATGATACCGATGCTTTTGAAGCACAACTTGGGAAAAAGACGACCTTCCAAGTTTTAAATTCAAAGCTCTCTCCATTAGTTGCAAGGCAGTTTATGGCAGCATACCGAAGAACAGTTTCTGCGCAGGTAAAAGCCGTTGAAAAAAGCAAAGATTGGAATAAATTTGATGAAGAAGAGTCTGAAGCATGGGCAAGTGTTCCCAAAGAACTTCCTGATGAAGAACAAGAAAAACTTACACTGGCAGAAACAGGGAAACTTCCACTATCAACTGAGGAAGGTATATCTTTGGTGGATATGCAAACAAGTAATGAGGAAGAAGACAGTTAAACTTGAAATTTTTGATGCCTAGTCGATTTTTTCGATTAGGCATCACACTCATTTTTTAGGCTTTAACTTCACTAAATAATTGACAATGGCCACTAGCTCAGAAGCTGACTTTCCACTCGGATTGACTTCATAAATGCCATTAATTAAAAATGTAGGTACACCACTAATACCTGAGAGCTGCACCTGAATGCCGTATTCGCTAAACGCTGATTTCTTTTCAGGAGAGTTGTATACCTTATCAAACTCAGCACCTTTAACCCCTTGAGTTATAAAAAATGCTCTAAGTTGAGAGGCTGAAGTAAATGGCCCTGCTTCTTCATGAATGTAATGAAAAATTTGGCTATGCACTTGATTAGTAATTCTAAGCTTTTGCGCCACATAATACGCTTCTTGCCCTAATATCCAACTCGGACGCCCTGCTCCTACCGGAGTACGAACAAACGCCACCTTACCCTTCAACATCGTAGCCATTTTTTCAACGCTAGGCTCAGCATGATAACAGTGAGGACAGTTGTATGAGAAAAACTCTCTTACCACAGGCTTATGGGTTTCTGGGAAACCCTCAACTTTAGTATAGTCTTTACCTTCTACGTAATTAGCAGCTAACGCTTGATTACACAAAAAAGAAAATGCACAAATAAAAATAGATGCATAGAGCTTTTTTATCACAATATTCCCCTTAATCAACAAGCTTTAAGTGCGACAAATAGATCATCAAACTGATATGAAAATCCCAATTCACAACTAATTTTAGATCCACTCACCTCTTTTCCATGAACACCATCATTTAGGAATTCAGGTAACTCAACCCCCAACTCACGAGTAGCTTGTGTATAAAATTCGCTACGAGATGGATGATGAGGTGAACATACATTATAAACTTTACTAGCTGAATCAGCTGTTAACAAAGAAACCATCGCCTGAATACAATCAGTTTGATGAACTAAGTTCACCACCTTATCACCAGCGGGAATTTGAGTTTTGCCTGCAAAAAAACGACCCGGTGGCCGTTGAGGCCCCATTAAACCGGAGAATCGCAAAACATAGCCATTATTATGCTTTAAAAATAAATCTTCAGCTGCCAACATGGTTTCGCTTGATTCAGAATGCGATGTAGCGTCTTCTTCGACCATTATTTTATCAATATCAGGATAAACAGATGTTGAGCTAGTAAAGACGATTTTGTTGTACTGTTCAACGTCAATAATCTGCATTAGCTTTTTTAACTGAGATAAAAAAGTCGATGATGTTTGCCTTCTCAACCTTGGAGGCACGGTAACAATAAGGTATTCCGATTGTAAAAAAGGAGCAATAGTTTCAACAGTACCAGTCAGTTCTTGCTCTAAATCCAAAGTAAAAGCTTTGATACCTTCATCTTTAAGTGATTCTAGTGATGAAGCTTCGCGTTTACTTGCAGAAACTTGAAAGCCTAATTCCAGTAAATGCTTAGCTAAAGGAAAACCAAACCAACCACAGCCAATGATAGTAACTTTTTGATTCATGAAGATTCTCTTATTACTCTGAACAAAAATAAAAACTTACAGCCTGATCGCCACCCAGTGCTTGAAGAACATTTTCTGGTAACTCTCCTTTATTTACCACGCTATCAATAGCCACTTGCTCATCTTCTAAACATCGCATTTTTGCTTTTGAGCCTGATTCAGTGCAGCTTAAAACATCAGGGAAATTGCTATGGTTTTTATTAACTAAAACCTTTGCAAAACACCCGTCTTGCAACTTGACTATTGTGCCTGGTGGGAAGACTCCAATTGTTTTAATTAACGCTGCCAATAATTCAGGATCGTGTCGTTTCGAACCGTTCTTGTAAAGATAACCCAGCGCCAGTTTTGATGAGCTGAATCTCGAGTCGTTTAATAAGTTTTCAAACTCATTTGCAAGACTGACAACCTGAGTTGTTATTGGGATTTGTTTTCCTTTTAACTGCTTGGGAAAACCACTGCCATCAATAAATTCGTGATGTGATCCAACAATACTCAATACCGCTTCAGACCAAACACCCTGTGGCTTTAAGATATTAACGCCGTAGGTTGGGTGTAAGTTGAGAAAGTTCTTTTCACTGTTCGTAAGTTCACCTGTTTTCCTAACAATACTATCTGGGACCTTACTTTTTCCATAATCATGTACTAACGCCCCTTGAGCAACATCTCTTATTTGTTCTTCACTCAAGCCTATGACTTTAGCCAACAGCATAGAAATCACAGCAACAGATACACAATGCTGACTCACATCTCTATGAGACTCAGGCTTTTTAACCGTACAAAGGTGTGTATCCTCTGTCTCTGTCAGGTGTTGATAAAGTTGGTCTGCAACCCCAGCTGAAAGACGATAAGCGCCATCGGGATCAGTAAGTAACTTACTATGAATGACTTGGTTTTCATTTATATTAAACGAAAATCTTTTCTGGCTTTTATGAATGGCTTGTTTAATTTCTTTACTGTGGTCAAAAATGCTTTGCTCAGAATATGACTCTTTACCCTGAACACTGAGTTCCTCAGGTTTTTGAACTTGTTCTGTGACTTGATAGTGTCCTTCAAGCAAATACACATAAGGTAAGCCTAAGCCTTTAATAACTTGGAGTTCTTTATTGGTTTTTATCCAAATACTGCTTCTAAAAAAAGGATGGTCTTTCCATGATGTAGGGATCTTTACCTTCATCCCTAATTGAACGTCAGAAACGGGAATTTTTACTAAATTCGGCATGCCAAAAAACCACATCCATTATGAGGTATACAAAAATTGAATACGTTATTCTGTATAAACAGTTGCAGAGAATACCGCTATTCTCTGTCGAGTGTCCAGTTTTTGACATAATACTCTAAATGTTGTGATTTAATGATGAACAGCCAACACCAAAAGAGCCCTAAAACTTCCAAACCGCTTTGCCAACTAAACTGAAACTGTAAATGGGATAGTTTGACATATATGAGATAAACTTCTGCGACTAAGGTAACAAATAGTCCCCATTTAATCCGTTTAAATAGTGGAATAAGAAACGTTGGCTTGCCTCTTCGTTCAAAAGTAATCAGAAAAAAAATCACAACCGCAATAGAGCCTGCAACCAAGCCCGAAATGAAGTCAGTTTTTTCAGGATAAAAGAGTTTTACTAAAACATCACGTTGACCAGATTGAGTCAATGACATGGCAAAAACACACCATGATCTAGCCAAAAAAGCCAAAACGATATACAAAGTTAAAGGCGGTTTTACCCGCCCTTTATCATCAAGCCAACGAATATGAGAAAAATCTAGCACGTTATATACCCATGATACTTGAAGGTGCAACTTTCAGGGCTTATTCAGCGTTGCATTATTCGAGGCGTGAAAGCGCAGAAATAGCGGGCTAATTTAAGCTTTCACAACAAAGAAGAATCAACGCTGAAAAGCCCACTCCGTGCGAGTTTAATTGCCATTTATTCTGCGATACTTACCCTTGAAATAGACTAACTATGACCGACATACAAAACTGTCGTTACTGCGTTTACCGCGGATAACTAACTTGCCTAAATGGCAATACTCTTAATAAAAAGTATTCTCGCTGAAATCCTGCATCTTCAGGTATCATGAGTATAGTTATCGTATATGGTAGGAATGGCTTTTCGCTTATGTTGGGTTCTTTTATAAATTCCAATCAAGGTTTCTTCTACATCAGAACTAACGTGTTTACCTTCTAAAAAGTCATCGATTTGATCGTAGGTTAAACCTAATGCAACTTCATCAGCTAATTGAGGCTTGTCTTCCTCTAAATCAGCAGTAGGAGCTTTATTTACCAAGAGATCTGGAGCGCCTAAATAGCTTGCTAGTTGACGAACTTGGCGTTTACTTAACCCAAATAAAGGCGCTAAATCACAAGCACCATCCCCCCACTTGGTATAAAAACCTGTGATGTTTTCGGCACTGTGATCCGTACCAACAACTAAACCGTTTACCAGACCCGCAATTTCATATTGCGCGATCATACGTTGGCGAGCTTTCACGTTACCTTTTACAAAATCAATATTGATTCCGTCATCAACATTTACATTGGCATTTTCTAAGCTTGCTAGTACTTCTGAATGAATGCCATCTGCACCATAAGCAATATTCACAGTCACTTGCTGAGAAGGTTGAATAAATTGGCAGGCCAATTGAGCTTCATCCTCATCTTTTTGAATTTTGTAAGGTAAACGGACTGCGAAAAACTGATATTGATTAAATTTTTGTTCATCATTCAGTTGCTCAACAGCTAACTGACAAAGACGTCCTGCTAGAGATGAATCGACACCGCCACTGATCCCAAGAACGACACTTTTACAGCCAGAATTAAGCAACATTGTCTTAATAAACCCTACTCTACGCTGAACTTCTTGTTCTGAATCGATTTGAGGTTGAACCTTCATTTCCTCAATGATCTGTGCCTTCACACTTGCTCCAAAAATTACGAAACTAAAAAAGAGACCTGAAATCTAACATTTATTTAAGATTAAAAGTAGTCAATTTTTACTTCCAACCGAACCCTATTTTGTATATAAAACATTCTGACGTACAAAAATACATCACTTTTCTTTTGCTTAGGTAAATATCAATTGAATTGATATTTGATTTACTATTGGAAGATAACAATGCGGATATTGGTTGTAGAAGATGATCCACTTTTATCACATCATCTTAAAGTTCAGCTCTCAGAGCTAGGAAATCAGGTTCAAGTTGCCTTAAATGCAAAAGAAGGCCACTACCAAGCGATAAATTACCCGATAGATATCGCAATTATTGATATAGGTTTACCCGATTTCGATGGTATTAATCTCATTAAAAAGCTCAGAGATGATGATTTAAAAGCCCCGATTCTCATCTTAACAGCTCGGATGCATTGGAAAGATAAAGTCGAAGGTCTCAATGCAGGTGCTGATGACTATCTCGTCAAACCATTTCAAAAAGAAGAATTGGTGGCAAGATTAGATGCTTTGGTTCGAAGAAGTGCTGGTTTTGTTAAGCCTTTGATCACCAGTGGAGATTTGGAAATAGATCTCGCTGCAAAACAAGTAAGTTTGAGTGGATCAACCATTGACGTAACCGCTTTTGAATACCTTATTTTAGAGTACTTAATGCGTCATAATCATGAAGTGGTAACCAAACGCCGACTGTTAGATGTTATTTATGCCGATCGTGAAGGTGACCCAAATACCATTGAAGTGATGGTCAGCCGATTAAGAAAAAAACTGGCTTTACATGGATTAGAAAACCCCATCAGTACCATTAGAGGTCAAGGTTATAAGTTTAACCAACCATGCAATTAAAAACCCGAAATAGCCCTAGCTTATTAACCCAATTATTGGTTGGGGCTTTCATTATTATTTCTTTGCTTAGCATCTCTTTGGCTTGGCTCATAAACCAATTACACGTCCAGCAAAGTTTTAATCAACAAACTGAAGCACTAATGGCTGACATTCCGACGGCCATAGAAGCTGTTAAAAAACACATTGATAATCCAAGCCAAGGTGTTTTAGATACGCCTGAAAACCCCATAGATTTCTTGATGGTAAGCTGTGATAAAAACCATAAGCAAATTTGGTCATCTCATTTAGCTAATCGCAGAAATTTAGTTAATACCTGTAATGAATACCGTAAAGTCAAACACAAACAACCACCCTACTACGTAAAGCTAACCGATGGGAAAACCTACCTAATTTACCCACTGGAATTAGAGACACAAAAACAACATGTAACCCTTTTAGTGCTAAAGGATGCAGGCGGCTTTAGTCTTGAATATCAACAATTCAGTCAACAAACTTATATTCAGTTAGGTGTGATTTTGTTACTCACCAGTTTATTTTTAGCGGCAATGGCTTATTGGGGGATTAGACCGTTTCGGCGAATGATCAATGAATTAAACCAGATAAAAAAAGGCAATACCACACATTTAAATCAACACTATCCTAGAGAGTTTAAAGGAACAGTGAACGCCTTAAACCAACTCCTTCTTCAATCTGCTGCTCAGCAAGAGCGCTATAAAAATACTATTAATGATCTTGCCCATAGCTTAAAAACAAGGTTGTCATCAATTCGTGCCTTAATTGAAGATACCGACAATGAAAATAAACAAAACAATATATTAGAGCAAGTGTATCAAATGGACGACATGGTTAAATATCACTTAAAGCGTGCTTTGCTTGGGCGTAAATCGCTAATTGACGAGTCCACTAAAATTTCAGAAGTTATCGACCAGCTCGTTCCTATTTTACATAAGCTTTACCAAGAAAGAGATATTAGCTTCACTTCATATATTGATAAAAAAGTAACCTTTCCTTGCAATAAAGACGATTTAACTGAGCTATGTGGAAACCTATTGGAAAATGCGTTTCGACTCTGTATTAGCAAAGTCCATTTCGAAGCCAAACGAAATAAAAAATCATTCTATTTCAGTGTTGAAGACGATGGCCCGGGCATTCCAGATGAACTCAAAACTAAAATATTACAACGTGGGTTCAGGGCTGACACCCAACACGCAGGAACAGGACTTGGATTAGCAATTTGCAAAGAAATTGTCGATACCTATGGCGGAGAACTGAATATTACTACCTCCAAGTTTGATGGCGCCAAAATTGAAATCAAAATTCCTGTGACTTAATTTAGAATCATCAGGCAATCGGCGCATAAAGCTGTTCGGCTCTCTGGAACATTATCCAAGAAGTAGCGATATATTTATCACCACTCACAGGGATATGTCCTTTATGTGTATGAGTAAATCCAGCAGGGGCGATAACCATAGTGCCCTTTTGGGGTTTAATCTTACGCTGCTGATAGTAAAACTCGGTTTCCCCGCCTTCTTCTACATCATTCAGGTAAAACATATACAAAACCACTCTGTGTAGTGCCTCATTATGATTTAGCTGCGGGAATTGCTCAGAATGCCAATGGTGATAACCACCTTGATTTTGCAGGTAGCGTTGCACATTAATCGTGCCACTTCGATACAGGTATTTTACTAGAGGTTCAGCTCTTGGCTTGCCTAGGCTATCGAAATTTTCAGGGTTAAGGAAAGTAGACTGATTGTTTTCATCCATAACTGAAACAGAAACCGCGCCCATTAACGCCATTGAATACTTGGTAAAATAATCCGTTGCGCCTTTTAGGGTATAGCCTAACAGCTCATTTTTTATGACAGTTAAATCAGGGAAATTATCTAAGGTAAGATCTTGACTAAGCTTTTTGTCTTTATCGATACCATTTCCTGTTTCTCCAGCTCTAACACCAGAATGCTCAGAAAAGGTTTTAATTAAGCGATCACAAAATTCGTCAGATAAGGCGTTAGGATATACTTCTATAAAGTCCATTTGTTTAACTCAAACAGCAATACGGCATTTGCCCCACTATACTGCCTGAGCCAAAACAAATCTAACATTTTAGAAACATAAAGATTTTTGATAAAACCTAAAAACATCGGTTGGCTATGTTCTCTAGCGTAGAAAAAATGACGGTTAGCAAGGCGTAGCTTGCAGCAAGTAGTGAGCCTATTTGCAAAAGTTACAACACAGCTAACTGGTATTTTAGCAAGCTTGTGGACAATAGAGCTTTCACACGTTGGGTAACAGGTGAGGTGAGCTAAACATTTTAAATCTTATAAAGTTGATCATTTTGTAGCGTTCAACTGATATTTTTAGGTTATAGCCAACGCTTTCTTTTAAAGAAGAAATAAGTACCTACAGCACTGGCAAGCATCATGGCTATCGCCATTGGGTAACCAAACTTCCAAGAAAGTTCAGGCATATCATGGAAGTTCATTCCGTAACTGCTTGCAATTAACGTCGGTGGAAGGAATACAACTGCTGCAACCGAGAATATTTTAATAATACGGTTTTGTTGTAACCCCGTAAAACCCATTGCTGCATCCATCAAGAAGTTTAATTTGTCGAAAATAAACTGACTGTGAGGCATCAGAGATTCAATATCCGCTAACATTTCACGAATATCTTTCATCTCTTCATCAGACATTTTTCCACGATAATAGCGCTGCATGTAGCGTAAAGAACGCTGGGTATCGAGCAAACTCAAGCGGATTTTTCCATTTGAATCTTCTTGTAAAGTGATTAACTTAAAGACATCATCAAGCTCTTCACTTTCGAACACTTCCTCAGCCATATTTTCCAATACGGTGTAAACGTCTTCAATTAAATCGGATAAGTAGTCTACTTTCAGCGTGAAAAACTCAAGAAATAATTCTTGAGGAGTAGCAACTTTCAGACGACCTAAACGTAAATAGTTACGTAATAGACGGACTAAGCCTACATCTTCTTCTCTGATGGTTAGTAAGAAGTGTTTACGCAGATTAAAGGAAATGTTGACACCACGAACATCCTGACCAACACGCTGTGGGAATAGCGAGTTGATGTGTAAGCCGTCTTTGTTTTGGTAAAAACGTGCCGAAGCCTCAATTTCATTGATGTCTTCTTCTTCAGGTACTTCTTCTACCGAAAACTTACTTAACCAATCACGTTCATCATCTTCAGGTTTATAAAGATCAAGCCAAAGGGTGCCTTCTGGAATATCGTCCTTAGTACTCAATTCTTGGATAGTTAAGCGACGATTTTCATAGAGATATGCAGTGATCATAAAAGTCCCCCTGTACTTAATCCATTTCATTTCCATGAGATGGCTTGGGTGTAATTTTGCGCTAGTTTACCTGATAAAAGAAGAAGATAAAGGGTTAAGCAAATATTAAGGTCAAATTGAAACCAATTTGCTTGCATAATATCCGGTATAAGCCCAGCCCGTTTATTATTGTAGAAGATTTATGAGCAAGCAGATACAAAAAAGGCTCAAAGTAAAACTTTGAGCCTTTTGTTTTTGAAAACGACTATATTACCAGCCAGTTTTCTCACGAAGTGCTTTACCAATGTCTGCTAAAGAGCGAACAGTAGTTACACCAGCCGCTTCTAGTGCAGCAAACTTCTCGTCAGCTGTACCTTTACCACCAGCGATGATTGCACCAGCGTGACCCATACGTTTACCAGCTGGAGCAGTAACACCAGCAATGTAAGAAACAACAGGCTTAGTTACGTGGTTTTTGATGTATTCAGCAGCTTCTTCTTCTGCCGTACCACCAATCTCACCGATCATAACAATCGCTTCAGTACCTTCATCGTTTTGGAACATTTCTAAAACGTCGATGAAGTTAGTACCAGGGATTGGGTCACCACCGATACCAACACAAGTAGATTGACCGAAACCTTCGTCAGTAGTTTGCTTAACCGCTTCGTAAGTCAAAGTACCAGAACGTGAAACGATGCCTACTTTACCAGGTTTGTGGATGTGACCTGGCATGATACCAATCTTACATTCACCTGGAGTGATAACACCTGGGCAGTTAGGACCGATCATACGAACGCCAGTTTCTTCAAGCTTAACTTTAACTTCAAGCATATCCAAAGTTGGAATACCTTCAGTAATACATACGATAAGCTCGATACCTGCGTCGATAGCTTCTAGGATTGCATCTTTACAGAAAGGTGCAGGAACATAGATAACAGTCGCAGTTGCGCCAGTTTCAGCTACAGCGTCTTTAACAGTGTTAAAAACTGGTAGACCTAGGTGTACTTGACCACCTTTACCTGGAGATACACCACCAACCATCTGAGTACCGTAAGCGATAGCTTGCTCAGAGTGGAAAGTACCTTGACCACCAGTAAAACCTTGGCAGATAACTTTAGTATCTTTATTAATTAAAACAGACATTATTTGCCCTCCGAAGCAGCAACTACTTTAACTGCAGCATCAGTTAGTGACTCAGCAGCGATAATGTCAAGACCAGAGTTAGCTAGAACTTCACGGCCTTTTTCAGCGTTAGTACCTTCTAGACGAACAACTACAGGTACTTCTACGCCCACTTCTTTAACTGCACCGATGATACCTTCTGCGATCATGTCACAACGTACGATACCACCGAAGATGTTAACAAGAACCGCTTTAACATTGTCATCAGAAAGAATGATCTTGAATGCTTCTGCTACACGCTCTTTAGTAGCGCCGCCACCTACGTCTAGGAAGTTGGCTGGCTTGCCACCGTGTAGGTTTACGATGTCCATAGTACCCATTGCTAGGCCTGCACCGTTAACCATACAACCTACGTTACCGTCTAGAGCAACATAGTTAAGCTCGAACTTAGCCGCGTGCGCTTCACGAGCATCTTCTTGTGAAGGATCGTGCATTTCACGGATCTTAGGCTGACGGAACAATGCGTTGCCATCAACACCAATCTTACCGTCTAGGCAGTGGATGTTACCTTCTTCAGTAATAACAAGCGGGTTGATTTCTAGAAGCGCGAAATCATGATCAGTAAACATAGTCGCTAGACCCATGAATACTTTAGTGAACTGCTTCATTTGAGTTGGGTTTAGACCCAATTTGAAGCCAAGATCACGTGCTTGGTACGCTTGAGGACCAACTAGTGGATCGATGATTGCTTTGTGAATCAACTCTGGAGTTTCTTCAGCAACAGTTTCGATTTCAACACCGCCTTCAGTAGAAGCCATAAATACAACTTTACGAGTTGCACGGTCAACTACAGCACCTAGGTACAACTCGTTAGCGATATCTGTGCAGCTTTCTACAAGGATTTTAGCAACGGGTTGACCATTCTCGTCAGTTTGGTAAGTAACCAAGTTTTTGCCTAGCCATTGCTCAGCAAATGCTCTGATTTCTTCTTTGTCGCCAGTTACTTTAACGCCACCAGCTTTACCGCGGCCGCCAGCATGTACTTGACACTTAACGACCCACATGTCACCACCAATACGTCCAGCAGCTTCAACAGCTTCTTGAGCTGTATCACAAGCATAACCTTCAGATACTGGTAAACCATATTCAGCAAAAAGTTCTTTTGCCTGATACTCATGCAAATTCATGATGATCTATCCGTTTACTACAAAATTGAATTAAATAACCGCCCTTTTAACTTCAAGGGCGGTCGCTAGGGTATTGTCTTATTCTCGACTGTAGATTACAGATCTAGTAATAGACGAGTTGGATCTTCTAAGAAGTCTTTAATAGCTACTAGGAAGCCAACTGATTCACGACCATCGATGATACGGTGGTCATAAGATAGTGCTAAGTACATCATAGGTAGAATTTCTACCTGTCCATTCACTGCCATTGGACGATCTTTAATGGCGTGCATGCCTAAAATTGCACTTTGTGGCATGTTAAGAATTGGAGTAGACATTAGCGAGCCGAATACACCACCGTTAGTAACAGTGAAGTTACCGCCAGTCATGTCTTCAACGGTCAGTTTACCGTCACGACCTTTGATCGCTAATTCACGAACTTTCTTTTCGATATCAGCAAGGCTCATCTTGTCAGTATCGCGTAGTACTGGCGTTACCAGACCACGTGGCGTAGATACCGCGATGCTTACGTCAAAGTAGTTGTGATAAACAATGTCATCGCCATCAATTGAAGCGTTAACTTCAGGGAAGCGCTTCAGTGCTTCAGTTACCGCTTTGATGTAGAAAGACATAAAGCCTAAACGTACACCGTGACGCTCTTCAAAGATGTCTTTGTATTGCTTACGGATATCCATGATTGGCTTCATGTTGATTTCGTTAAAGGTCGTCAACATTGCCGTAGAATTCTTAGCTTCTAGAAGACGGTTTGCAATGGTCTTACGAAGACGAGTCATAGGAACACGCTTCTCGCTGCGCTCTGCTGCTACTTGAACTGGAGCCGCTGCAGCAGAAGAACCTTGAGACTTAACGAACTTCTCAACGTCTTCTTTAGTGATACGACCGCCAACACCAGTACCCTTCACTTTGCTTGCATCAACATTGTGCTCTGCAATTAGGCGACGAACTGATGGGCTTAGCGCATCGTTGTTTTCTTCTTGCGCTGGCGCAGCTTCTGCAGCAGGTGCCGCATCTGCTTTTGGCGCTTCAGCTTTCGCTTCAACAGCACCAGGAATTAGAGTAGCAATTACTTGCTCGCCTAAAACGGTTTCTCCTTCGCCAAATTGGATTTCACTAATTTGACCATCAGCTTCAGCAACAACTTCTAAAACGACTTTATCAGTTTCAATATCAACCAAGTTTTGGTCGCGAGTTACTGACTCACCAGGCTGAACGTGCCAAGTCGCAATTGTTGCATCAGCAACAGACTCTGGCAATACGGGTACCTTAATTTCGATACTCATAAAAAACTATCCTTTCTATAAACGATACTAAAGTTTTAACGCGTCTTTGATTAATGCTTCTTGTTGACGCATATGTAAGTCAGCATAACCGCATGCAGGAGCAGCGGACGCTTCACGACCGGCATAAGTCAAATCAGCACCTGCTGGGATAGCAGTTCTGAAATGATGTTGGCTACAGTACCAAGCACCTTGGTTTTGAGGCTCTTCCTGACACCAAACAAAATCGGTAACGTGCTGATAATCCGCAAGCGCTTTCGCCATTTCCTCATGTGGGAATGGGTATAGCTGCTCAATACGAACAATTGCCACGTTCTCAATGTTTTCTTTACGACGCTTATCGACTAAGTCGTAGTAAACCTTACCGCTACACAGTACAACGCGGTCTACTTTCTTAACGTCTAACTCGTCGATCTCACCAATTACATTTTGGAAAGTACCATTTGCTAGCTCATCCATTGATGAAACTGCAAGTGGATGACGAAGCAGAGACTTAGGAGACATAACCACAAGTGGACGACGCATTGGACGAACAACTTGACGGCGTAGCATGTGGTAAACCTGTGCAGGTGTTGATGGAACACACACTTGCATGTTGTGGTTAGCACAAAGCTGTAGGAAACGCTCTAGACGTGCACTTGAGTGCTCTGGTCCTTGCCCTTCATAACCATGTGGAAGAAGCATAGTTAGACCACACAAACGTCCCCACTTCTGCTCACCTGAAGATAAGAATTGGTCAATCACAACCTGAGCACAGTTTGCGAAGTCACCAAATTGGGCTTCCCAAATGGTTAGGCCGCTAGGCTCAGCAGTTGCGTAGCCGTATTCAAAGGCTAGAACTGATGCTTCAGACAATACTGAGTCAGTAATATCAATGGGTCCTTGCTCACCTTCTAAATTGCGAAGAGGCATGAAAGTACTTGCCGTCTTTTGCTCGTGTAAAACAGCGTGACGGTGGAAGAAAGTACCACGACCTGAATCTTGACCAGTAATACGAACACGTTTTTTGTCATCAAGAATGGTTGCATACGCCAAGTTTTCAGCCATACCCCAATCAAGAAGCTTTTCACCGTTCGCCATTGCAACACGATCTTTATAGATCTTAGCAACACGAGACTGAACAACGTGACCTTCTGGAATAAGCGCAACACGATCAGCAAGTTCTTTTAACTTGTCAGCATCAATGGTAGAAGCGTAATCTTCTTCCCACATACGGTTCAGGTATGGGCTCCAATCAACGGCATACTTTTCCATTTGACGCCATTCTTTAACCACACACTCACCAGCATCTAGACCATCACGGTAATTGTTTACCATGGCAACCGCTTCATCTGAAGCAATCACTTGATCAGCGATAAGCTTGTCTGCGTAGATCTTACGTGGCGTTGGATGCTTTTTGATTTTCGCATACATCAACGGCTGAGTTGCACTAGGCTCATCAGCTTCATTGTGACCATGACGACGGTAACAAACCAAATCAATCACAACATCACGTTTAAACTCATTACGGTAATCAACAGCAAGCTGTGCAACAAATGCAACCGCTTCAGGGTCATCAGCATTAACGTGGAAGATTGGCGCCTGTACCATCTTAGCGATGTCAGTACAGTACTCAGTAGAACGCGTATCTTCTTGTTTAGAAGTCGTGAAACCAACTTGGTTATTTACGACAACACGAATACTACCACCAACCTTGAATCCATGTGTTTGAGACATGTTAAAGGTTTCTTGAACAACACCCTGCCCTGCAATTGCAGAGTCACCATGGATAGTGATTGGTAGGACTTGACTACCATCTGCACATCCACGACGATCTTGACGAGCACGTACAGAGCCCATAACTACAGGGTTTACGATTTCAAGGTGCGATGGGTTAAACGCAAGTGCTAGGTGAACTAAGCCCGCTGGCGTTTCAAAATCAGAAGAGAAACCTTGGTGATATTTAACGTCACCAGAGCCACCATTTGCAGCGTGCTTACCCGCAAACTCATCAAATAGTTCACCTGGGCGTTTACCTAAAACGTTAACCAAAACGTTCAAACGACCACGGTGCGCCATGCCGATAACCACTTCTTTAGTCGAAGATTCACCCGCACGATAAATAATTTCACGCAGCATAGGAACTAACGAATCACCACCTTCTAGTGAGAAACGTTTTGCACCTGGGAATTTCGCACCAAGGTATTTTTCCATACCTTCAGCTGCGTTTAGACCTTCAAGAATACGAGTCTGAACGTCTTTTCCATAGTTGCCGTTCCCTAATGATGGCTCAATACGTTGTTGGATCCAACGCTTTTCGTCAGTATCGGTGATGTGCATGTACTCAGCACCGATAGAGCCACAATAGGTTGTTTTAAGCGCGCTAACTAATTCAGAAAGCTTCATGGTTTCGCCACCGAAGGCAAATGAACCAGTGTTAAACTCACTGTTCATATCTTCAGCCGTTAACCCATGAAATGCAGGGTTTAATTCAGCTACTGCTTCACGCTTCCATAATTCCAGTGGATCTAAGTTAGCATTTTGGTGTCCACGGAAACGGTGAGCATTGATAAGTTGGAGAACTTTAACTTGTTTTGCATCAAGCTCAGGATCAGCGGCTCTTGCTGCAGTGCCGCCACGACTTTCAAGTGCCAAACTACGGAAGTAGTCTCGAACTTTAGAGTGTGCAACTTCTGGGGTACCGAATGCTTCACCATTTACGGAAGGAAGGTTATCAAAGACAGTTTTCCAATCTTCGGAAACTGACTGCGGATCTTCTTGATAGGCCTCGTACATCTCCTCAATGTAAGTGGCGTTAGAGCCATACAAGTGAGAGGATTCGAGCCAGGCTTTCATAGTGCCTTGGTGCATTTCCATTCCTTTCAAACTTTATATCAATTAGTGGCAGATACTGTAGGTGGGAAAGCGCGTTTTCTTAATGTACAGTTTTGCTTTTCTAAAAGTACTTTTTACAGATAGAAAAAGCCACCTCTATAGATAGAGGCAGCTTTCTATTTTTTACACCGTTATAAACAACTGGCAATGGTCCATCTATACAGCTCGCTTCAATAGCATTGACTTAATATGACCAATCGCTTTGGTTGGGTTCAATCCTTTAGGACAAACATCAACACAGTTCATGATACCGTGACAACGGAATACGCTGTAAGCATCATCAAGTTCTGCAAGACGCTCTTCCGTTGCTGTATCACGACTATCAATAAGGAAGCGATAAGCATGCAGAAGACCACTTGGACCTACGAACTTGTCTGGGTTCCACCAGAATGATGGACACGCTGTAGAACAACATGCACACATAATACATTCATAGAGACCATCTAAATGAGCACGATCTTCAATTGACTGTAAGTGCTCACGAGCAGGCGTTCTTTCGTCGTTGATCAAATAAGGCTTGATCTTTTCGTACTGCTTGTAGAATTGAGTTAAATCTACAATCAAGTCACGAACCACTGGCATACCTGGCAATGGACGGATTTCAATCTTCTTACCTTTGAAGGTAGAAACAGGCGTGATACACGCTAGACCGTTTTTACCATTCATGTTGATACCGTCAGAACCACATACACCTTCACGACATGAACGACGGAATGCAAGTGTTGAGTCTTGTTCTTTAAGAAGGATAAGTGCGTCCAATACCATCATATCGGAGCCTTCTTTCACTTCTAGCGTGTAATCCTTCATGTAAGGCTTAGTGTCTACATCAGGATTATAACGATAAACTGAAAAATTCAATTTCATCTTGGCAACTCCTTAGTAGGTACGCTTCTTAGGCGGGAATGCTTCACGGAACTTAGGCTCCATGTTTACATCACGCTTGTTCATGGCTTCTGTATTCGGATCGAAGATCGAGTGACATAACCAGTTTTCATCATCACGCTCAAGGAAATCTTCACGTGAGTGCGCACCACGGCTTTCGGTACGGAAGTTAGCTGCATATGCAGTAGCCAGTGCCGTTGCCATTAAGTTATCTAATTCTAAGCACTCAATACGCTGAGTGTTAAACTCTTTTGAGTTATCAGATAGTTTAGCGTTTTCTAGACGCTTACGAATCGCTTTAAGCTCTTCTAGACCTTCAGCCATTGAGTCACCGCTACGGAATACCGAGAAGTTTAACTGCATACATTGCTGTAGATCTTTCTTAATTTGTACTGGGTCTTCACCGTCTTTGTTGTTTTCCCAACGGTTTAGACGCGCAAGACTTGCATCGATTTGCGCTTCAGTCGCCTCTTTAGGATTTGGCGTTTCATCTAACGCTTTACCTAAGTGCTGACCTGCTGCACGACCAAATACTACAAGGTCAAGTAGTGAGTTACCACCTAAGCGGTTGGCACCGTGTACTGATACACAAGCAATTTCACCTACTGCAAATAGACCAGGAATGTCTTGCTCTGTGCCATCTTCGTTCTGGTGAATAACTTGACCAGAAACCTTAGCTGGCAAACCACCCATCATGTAGTGACAAGTTGGAATTACTGGGATTGGACCGTCAGCTGGATCAATGTGTGCGAACGTACGAGACAATTCACATACACCCGGTAGACGCTCTTCAAGCGTTTCTTTACCTAAGTGATCAAGCTTCAAGTAGATGTGGGGGCCGTATGGGCTATCTACACCACGACCTTCACGGATTTCGGTCATCATAGAACGTGCTACAACGTCACGAGACGCAAGGTCTTTTGCATTTGGTGCATAACGCTCCATGAAGCGCTCGCCGTCTTTATTTAGAAGGTAACCACCTTCACCACGACAACCCTCAGTCACAAGTACACCTGCGCCAGCAATACCCGTTGGGTGGAACTGCCACATTTCCATGTCTTGTAGTTGAACACCAGCACGAGCTGCCATACCAACACCATCACCAGTATTGATATGAGCGTTAGTCGTAGATGCGAAGATACGACCTGCACCACCAGTGGCTAAAACGGTAGCTTTAGACTTAAAGTAAACCACTTCACCGGTTTCAATGTCTAGTGCAGTACAACCTACGATTGCACCGTCTTCGTTTTTAACAAGGTCTAGTGCATACCACTCAGAGAAAACTTCAGTCTTGTTTTTAACGTTTTGTTGATACAAGCAGTGAAGCAATGCGTGACCAGTACGGTCAGCTGCCGCCGCAGTTCGAGCTGCTTGCTCGCCACCAAAGTTTTTAGACTGACCACCGAATGGGCGCTGGTAAATTTTTCCGTTCTCAAAACGTGAGAAAGGTAGACCCATGTGCTCAAGCTCAATGATCGCTTCTGGGCCAGTTTGACACATGTATTCGATTGCATCTTGGTCACCGATAAAGTCTGAACCTTTAACGGTGTCATACATGTGGTATTCCCAGTTATCTTCGTGCGCATTACCTAGCGCAACTGTAATACCGCCTTGTGCAGATACAGTATGTGAACGAGTTGGGAATACTTTAGATAAAAGCGCACAGCTCTTACCTTCTTTAGAAATTTGCAATGCGGCGCGCATACCTGCACCGCCAGCACCGATTACTACGGCATCAAATTCGCGAACTGGAATACTCACTTACACACCCCACACTGTAATTGTGCCAACCGCTAGATAAGCAAAAGCGGTGATAACAAAAATAAACTGCAATAAGCCACGAAGTTTTGTGCACTTAATATAGTCAGTCAGAACCTGCCAAGTACCAATCCAAGCGTGGATCAGTAATGCAATCAAGGCAATCAAAGTAAATACTTTCATTCCTATGGTGCTGTATAAACCAGACCACGCCTCATAAGTCATCGGCGCATTGCAGGCAAAAAAGCCAACTAAAAAGAGTGTGTAACAAGCTAGGATGATTCCGCTTGCACGAATAAAAATGAAGTCATGAACACCGCTGCGTCCAAAACTTGCTGCATTGGTTACCATACCCAAATCCCCGCTACGATAGAAACAACAATCGTTAACGCAAAAGAGACTTTTGCCGATGTTGCACCTGAGTTCAATTCTTCCCAACGTCCTGTATCCATGATCAAGTGACGTACGCCACCAATCAAGTGATAAGCCAAGGCGGTCAAGATGCCCCAAACAACGAACTTAGCTAAAGGGTTGGCAAATAAATTTTGCAATTCGGCGAAACTTTCTGCTGATGCTAATGACGAATGTAACATCCACAGCAAGATGCCTGTGGCAAAAATCATAATCACACCGGAGATACGGTGAAGAATGGACGCAATCGCTGTTGCAGGAAAGCGGATTTGTTGTAGATCTAAATGGACAGGTCTTTGCTTTTTCACGTTCTGCTCACTCAGCCTCATTGAGTTTTATTTAATTATACGATGCTTGCCAAAATTCCGATCTTTTTTCTAACAACCGATACTCTGGCAAAAATCGTTATTGAAAGTATATTCTCTCTGAAGCCACTAATTTTACAAATAGAGATCAATCTTATTATTTTCACTTTTGAAACTCTTTCAAAAGCCGAAAAGAGTATACTCGCGGGAAAAGTCAAATACAAACATCACATAACGTAAAATATCAATTTTCCTAAAATTAGCGTTCACCTGTATAAGTAACGAGCATTGTGACCCAGATCACTGTTAAAAAAATTAACAATTTTGAATAAAACACCCATTTGAATTGCAACCGTCCCCTAAATGCGGTTAAAGTATTGCACCTTTTATATATTCACTGTTGCATCTTTATGCACAAACATGAATATACATACCACTCTCATATGAAGATTGAAGTAAGGAGAACGCGGTATGGCTGAATTAAAAGCCACTTTAAACTTACCGGAAAACGATTCTATCGATTTACCAATCAAACAAGGAACTGAAGGTTTCGATGTAATCGACATCAGCAAGTTGGGCAGTAAAGGCTACTTTACGTTTGACCCAGGCTTTCTTGCAACAGCGTCGTGTGAATCAGCAATAACATACATCGACGGTGCGCAAGGCATTTTGCTTCATCGCGGCTACCCAATCGAGCAATTGGCTGTAGATTCAAACTACTTAGATGTTTGTTACTTACTGCTAAATGGTGAATTACCAAATAAAGCACAGCACGATAACTTTGTTGAAACCGTAACTAAACACACTATGGTTAACGAACAATTGGCAACCTTCTTTAAAGGGTTCCGTCGTGATGCACACCCAATGGCAATGCTTTGCGGTGTTACAGGTGCGCTTGCTGCTTTCTATCAAGACTCTCTTGATGTAAACAATGAAAGACACCGTGAAATTGCAGCGTATCGCTTAGTTTCCAAAATGCCTACTCTAGCGGCAATGTGTTACAAGTATTCAATGGGTCAACCTTTCGTTTATCCAAAGAATGACCTGAGCTATGCGGGTAATTTCCTAAGCATGATGTTTGCTGTACCTTGTGAAGAGTACAAAGTTAACCCAGTAATCGAGCGTGCAATGGATCGTATCTTCATCCTTCATGCTGATCACGAGCAAAACGCTTCTACTTCTACAGTACGTCTTGCTGGTTCTTCAGGCGCTAACCCATTTGCATGTATTGCAGCGGGTATCGCTTCACTTTGGGGTCCTGCTCACGGTGGTGCTAACGAAGCATGCTTGAAGATGCTAGAAGAAATCGGTTCTGTTGACCGTATTCCTGAGTTCATTGCTAAGGCAAAAGACAAGAATGATCCATTCCGTCTGATGGGCTTCGGTCACCGTGTTTATAAGAACTTCGACCCTCGCGCTAAAGTAATGCGTGAAACTTGTCATGAAGTTCTTAAAGAGCTAAACATTCAAGATCCACTACTAGACGTTGCAATGGAACTTGAGCGCATCGCTCTTGAAGATGAATACTTCGTATCTAAGAAGCTTTACCCGAACGTAGACTTCTACTCAGGTATCATCATGAAGGCTATTGGTATTCCAACAAGCATGTTCACCGTAATGTTCGCCCTAGCGCGTACAGTTGGTTGGATTGCTCACTGGAAAGAAATGCTAGACATGCCGGGTCACAAGATCAGCCGTCCTCGTCAGCTATACACTGGTGAAAAAGCACGTGACTTTGTAAAGTTAAACGATAGATAATTTATTATTTTATCTGATTTAAAAACCCGCTTTCGCGGGTTTTTTTATGCTTTGTTACAAATTATTTTACATTTTTTCAACAAGTGTTTATTGCTTCTGTTCTATCTCTAATTCTTTCCTGATACCCTCATTAATACCAATCCGCACTCAAGTGTGACCGCTCAGCAAGAGCTAAAGGCTTTCAGTACAAGGCGCAAATTCGCAGTACTATCAGGATAATTTAAGAAGTTGCAACACAGTAATGGAAGCCTTTAGTCTTGCCCTTCGGGAGCTTATCAGCGGTCAAACTACTTCGCCTAATTGGCTCGACGTAGAATAACTATGCCTTCACCAATTACACTTGTATTTTGACCGCTGATAGAGTTCTGAGTAGCTCACACTTGAATGGGGATTGGTATAACTTAACAAAAGGGTAAAGGAACTATTCCAATGATAAAAACAAAAATATCATTACTAGCTGCTGTACTGTCAACCAGTATGCTGGCTCTTCCTGCTTGGTCAGCCACTAAAGTGACTGAAGTGGAAGGCATTCAAGAATATAAACTAGATAATGGGTTGCAGGTTTTACTGTTTCCAGATCCAACCAAAGAAACCGTGACCGTAAACGTAACTTACCACGTGGGTTCTAAACACGAGAATTACGGCGAAACGGGTATGGCTCACTTGCTTGAGCACCTTGTTTTTAAAGGTACACCTAAGCATAAAGATATTCCTGCTGAATTAAGTAGTCACGGTGCACGTCCAAACGGTACTACATGGACTGACCGTACCAACTATTTTGAAACCTTTACGGCGACTGAAGAGAACGTAAACTGGGCTTTAAGCATGGAATCTGACCGAATGGTTAATTCTTTTATTGCTAAAAAAGACTTAGACAGCGAAATGACCGTTGTACGCAATGAGTTCGAACGTGGTGAAAACAGCCCATTCCGCATTACACTTCAACAGATGATGGCTGGTGCATTTACTTGGCACAACTACGGTAAATCTACTATTGGTGCTCGTTCTGACTTAGAAAATGTCTCTATCGACCGTTTAAAAAACTTTTATAAGAAATATTACCAACCTGACAATGCCACTCTAATTGTGGCAGGTAAGTTTGATCCTAAAAGCATGATCGACAAAGTTGAAGATTACTTTGGTCCTATTCCTAAACCAACTCGTCAACTTGAAGAACTTTACACTCAAGATCCAGCACAAGATGGAGAACGTTTAATTACCGTTCGTCGTGTAGGTGATGTTCAGTTGCTAGGCACTATGTACCATGTTCCTGCTGGTTCACATAAAGATTTTGCAGCATTAAATGTATTAAGTGAAGTGTTAGGCTCTACACCTGATGGTCGTCTTTATAAAGAACTCGTAAAAAGTAAAAAAGCCTCACAAGCCTTTGGTTTTAACTTCCAGTGGGAAGAACCAGGTGTCGCGATTTTCATGGCGGAGCTCGATAAGTCTGCTGATTTAGACAAAGCTCAGAAGACGATGCTATCAACATTAGAATCCATCCAATCACACCCCATTTCTGACAAAGAAGTACAAGCAGCCAAACGTTCTATCTTGAAAGATATCAAACTTGCCTTTAACTCATCGGAAGACATTGCGCTTGATTTGAGTGAATGGATTGGCATGGGCGACTGGCGTTTACTTTTCTTAAACCGTGACCGTATGGAAAAAGTTACGACTGCAGACGTTCAGCGAGTGGCTGAAAAGTATTTAACCCGTAATAATCGTACCTTGGGCCGATTTATTCCTTCCGAAAAACCTGAACGTGTAGACATTCCACAAGTCGCTAATGTAAAAGACATGCTTAAAGGCTACAAAGGGCGTGCTGTAGTTTCTCAAGGTGAAGCCTTTGATCCATCACAGGACAATATTGATAAGCGTACTGAAGTTGTTACTTTAAGTTCTGGCGTTAAAGTTGCCTTACTTCATAAGAAAACTCGTGGTGAGTCTGTTGTTCTGCGTATCAATGGTCAAATGGGTAAATTAGGTAAACTACAGGGTAAGAACACCATTGGTGATGCAACGGGTGACATGCTAATGCGTGGAACCACTAAGCTATCTCGTGAGCAACTGAAACAAGCATTCGATAAGCTTGAAGCTTCCGTTCGAATTGGCGGTTCTAGTGAAGGAACGTTCGCAAGAGTAGAAACAACCAAAACGAATTTAGCTCCGACACTAAAATTAGTGGCAGAGGTATATCAGCAGCCAGCTTTTTCTCAAAAAGAGTTTGACCTATATAAAGGTCAACAAAAAGTTGGAATTGAGCAGCAGCTACAAGATCCACAAGCGCTAGCCTTCAATGCATATCGACGCCATCAAAGTCCTTATACAAAAGGTCACCCTGCATATGTGTCAACATTTGAAGAAGCACTCACTGAGCTAAATAACCTTTCTTTGAAAGACGTTAAGAATTTCTATAACACTTTCTATGGTGCCGACAACATGCAAATTGCAGTAATTGGTGACTTTGAAAAAAAGAAAGTGATAAAGCAATTAGAAAGCCTCACTAAAGACTGGCATAGCTCTGTAGCTTATGAACGTGTCGAACGTCCATACAAGCAACTGAAAGTTGATACATTAACCTTCAACACTCCTGATAAAGAAAATGCGACTTTTGTTGCATCACTAGGTCTTGCTGTTGGAATGGAAAATGCCGATGCACCAGCTTTGACTGTAGGCAACTACATTCTTGGTGGAGGCTTCTTGAACTCTCGTTTAGCCACTCGTTTACGTCAAAAAGATGGTTTGAGTTATGGTGCAGGTTCATTCCTAAACCTTAGCCAACTTGATAAGCGTGGTTCTCTAGGTGCTTATGCCATCTGTGCCCCACAAAATCTTGCTAAAGTTGAAATTGGCTTTAAAGAAGAAGTGGCTAAAGTACTTAAATCTGGCTTTACGCAAGAAGAATTAGATGCCGCTAAATCGGGTTTATTACAAAGCTATAGAGTAAGTCGCTCACAAGACAATGAGCTTGTGGGAGAACTTGCGTTCAACGTTCGCTTAGGACGTGATATGAGCTTTGATAAAGATTTTGAGAAAGCGATTAAATCTCTGACTTTAAAAGAGCTTAACTCTACCTTCAAAAAGCACATCAAACTTGAAAACTTTACCTTAATTCAAGCGGGTGATATGTCTAAAGCTAAGCTTTAATTTCTTAGATGGTATAACCTTACTCAACTTTGAGTTGGGTTATACCATTGTTCCTTTATCACTTTTACCAGATGGATTTTGTGTTGGTGCTTCATTTTTAGCGCACTCGTAGCAGCAATCTTCATTCGTTTCATCACAGTGATACCATGGTTTATTAGAGATTCTATCAGGCCATCTAAATGGATCGTCTAAATCATAATTTAACCTAAACCTTCCAGTATCTTTATTTTTGCAAATATCACATGTCCCCTGAGCGGTTTTTTCAAAGTTGTCCCATCCCTTTGTCTTTGCAACGCTCTCTGCATGCCTGTAGTATCTTGGGCCTAACATTCCTATACCTATGGCTCTAAACCGAGAATCTTTACCCCCTCTAGATATCGTAAATTCCCATTGATCTTCTGGATTTTCAGTTTGATTCGGCTTGATGTGTAGAGTATCAATTAATGCTCTTTGGTATACACTCGTGCAATCATCCGACTTTGATTTATGGACTAATTCAAAATCTAACCACATCGCACCTACAGTCGTATCACCTTTAAGCTTTCTCTTTTGTGGCAAGCCTTCTTCTGCACTATCGAGATATTCTCTTAATAATCTAGGTTCTATATCCAACTCTTGTAATTTTTTAATATGCTTAGAATGCTCTGCAAGAGTCTTGCTAAGATCATATTTTGGAAATTCTGGCTCATCTTTCAATGTTTGCACTCTAAGCTGCTTTGCTTCCTGGAATGCCTCTTTATTTAGTAAAAGTAACCTACACGAAAACAATTCAGAGGTATTATACGCAATGGGTAACTGACCTATTGTATCGGCATCCATTTGTATCAATTCCAAAAAAGCCACAATATCAAACAAATAAAAATATTTAGCATCCGGTGCAAGCGCTAGCAGAAGCTTCAGTTCCGGAACATCCATTATTGCTTTTTCTAATAAACATCTATCTATTTTGGTTTTTCCCCATGCTACAGGGTATTTAACCTGCAATTCTGCTTGTTTTGCTTGTTGTTCCTTTATTGTTTCATTAGCTAAATCTGTACGTAATGCACTCAAAAGATCAGATACTGCAAAAGGAAAACCCAAATAATTCCCTAAGTCTTCAACTAAAGGTGCACAACCAAGTTTGAGGTAAGGTGTTTGCTTATTTACATCATCTGTAACATTTCTTGTTAAAGTAGTTTTCCAGGCCGTTTTAAATTTATCGGCATTTATACCACCTGTATGGTATGCGTTATATATGCGTAACGCCATTTGATATAACTGATTCTGCTTTAATAAGGCTTCATCTGGATGGTTAGCACTAAAATAACAGAGCAAGCAACAAACTTCAGAAATCGCATCAAATGCATTTTCATATCGCTCAGGGCTATTAAGAGTAGTGACTTGTATCGCTGTGGATGGCTCAATACAAGCAAAAAAATAACTGCCATGGGCTCGTGTTATAGAGCCGTTTTCATCTCTGATTAATGGGCTTTGCGCAAGAAGTAGTTGATAATGACCTTGGTATTTAGAGTTATTAAGATCTCTTAATATTCTTGTTAGTGCATCTCTACTACTTGCGAGTAGTAACTTAGCTGGCATGACTTTAATTTGAGCACTAACGCTGGCTGTCAAGTTTTTCATTTGAAAACGCTCCGGTTCTCGAGGCATAACTCCTAGAAACGTTAGTGTGTGGTTAAAATTCACTATTACAACTGTTTTTCTCTGCTCCAGACAACAAGCATGCGCATAATCAAATGGCGTATCTGAATTTGTCCCCCCAATGACAAAATTAACACAGTTAGTTTGTTCGGTATTCAATCGTGCTTGAGGGTATTTTAGCCAAGTATCAATAACTTTTTTCTCTCGCATCAATCTAGTATGTCCTTCACCAACAACTTGGACTGATGCAACAACGCCGCTGATGCTTCCCGGCTGTTGAACGTACACGGGCTGGATTACAACCGGGACTTGAACAACCAATGGCGAAGATGGGTACTGATGACCTTGATACAGCATATCGGATCGCGGTGATTGCTGAAAATAAGTTGAATTCGGATGCTGAGGAGGTCTAGCATAGCATGCAGGGTCTTGTGGATGATAATAATTATAAGGTGGATGATTACCCGGGTTATTTCCGTTTGCTGGTTTTCTATCTGCAATTGAAGTCTCTCTTAATTGCGTCGTTACACTTGAAGCACTTGTTCCAGTACCTGTATTAGTACTTAATAAACTTGAAGCCGTATACTGACTTGTGACTGAATTATGTGGTGTTGCTGCTGGTACAAAAGGTTGTTGATGAAAACTTGGCTGTAAATGATCTTGTCCTTCAGGCTGATTCACATCCCATTCTTGCCCCCCTGCCCCTAGTGGCTGTGATGGTTGAGGATATGGTCCACGGGATTGCACCGAATCTTGCGAATGTGGATTTACTGCGTCAGTCCTCATTCCTTGGTGAACCGAATAAGAATGCTGACTTCTAGAATGTAAGTTCCCGTCATATGAAACGTTTTCACCAGACATAAATCCCCCTTACCCATGAACGTTCTCATTATCATTGAGAACAGACTTTCAGTGGAAATTATCACCTTGGCAGTTATATCAAAGATTTATGGTGACAAGTTAAGTATGAAAAAAAATTAACTTATCCTAATTGTGGGATTTGATTACTCTGATTAAAAACCATCACTTATACACTCAATGTACTATGGCAATACAATCAGACAATATATTCCATATTCTAAAATCTATTGGGCATCCCTGTTCTTATGTACATGAAGTCATAGATAACAGTGACACCTTCAAATGTAAATATTGCCGTAAAGAATATGTATTTTCCGTTAAAGATAGACTGAACACTGTGGATTCAACAGATGAAAAGTGCCCGAGGTTAGATGAAATAACCGGAGCCTTTCTACATGAACAAAACAAGTCTTCAGGCCCAGCTCATATCACTGTCAAACCAAACACTTGGAGCTGTAGCAATGGTGATAGGCTATTTGTTCTTTTAGCAATTTGTAAAGTGTGTGAATAATAGACTACGAAAAATACTGACTCCCTCGCGATTAACAAACATTAACTTACTTATTTTCTTATATTTTAATAAGCTCACCGTAACACAAAACTTTATTTTGATTAGCTATGACAACTCAAGCTCAAGCCGTTCCAGCACAACCAGCCCCACATAGATGCCTTTTCACCCTTGAAGAGCGTGAAGGTAAAGACATCTACGCTTGTACAATATGTAACATTGGGCATGTATACTTAGTTAGTCATCGAACTCCTAGTGTTGAAACCGTTGATGAAAAGTGTAAAGAGTTAGATCAAGTGATATCAGAGTTTTTGGCTAAACACCCAAAAAATACAGATGTGATTTTTTCTAAAACAAGGTCTGGTAGTTTTGGCAATAACAGTTGTGATGCCTTTATGGATGTAACCAGTAAAGTCGATCCTGCTTTTGCAACGTTAACAACAACTCAAGCGACAACCTTAATGCAACAAATGCTGAAACATGGAGTTCTGACCTCAAGTATATCCACAGCGCTTACTCGTCGTGATACAAATAATCAAATTCCACTGTTTGACCAATCGATTTCCCAGCAGTTTATGCTAGCCTTTCAAACAAGAATAACAAATGACCCTGGTCTCATGCACAAGCTATTAACTGCATTTCTAAACGTACCAAATAGACAAGTCAAAGAACTCGCTAAGACCATGATTGCTAAGTTAGAATCATAAAGTTAATACCAGTATTTTTCTCTTATTTTTTGTAAGTGGCCTTTTATAAGCGATAGTTCTGGTGAATGGAGAAAATCTTGGTGAAGGATATAGACCACCATAAGAAGCATACTATCAATTGCACTAATCTCATGTGACACTTTTATATCAGCAGATAGGGATGTATTTTCATTAGTTTTAGTATGTTTTTTCCAATCTGAAGATGACTTTTTCATGTATTTAAGTACTTCAGCTTGTAACTTAGTACAACTTAATTCCAATTGGGTCCATTGAGTTCTTGCCATATGTTTTTCTACTGTCTTCGAAAATTTCCCAGAGAGAATAAAAACTAACTGCGCTAAAACCACAACTGCATTCTGTTTCGATTTTATTGGTTCCAAATGTTTCCTAACCATTTGGCTATTTATCGGTGACAGTTTTCGCCATGCTAAAAGACATGACTTTTTACTTTGAGTATCATAGCCAAAGTCAGACGGAAGTAATTGGTTTAATTCATAACCTTTTGCACAAAACATTTCTAAGCCTGCGCAAACCTGTTTTAAAAACTCAACTAGCCAAGTATTATTGAGCGGATACTCAGGACTATTAAGCATCACACTAGAAACAGTGTGTCTAGATTTAAATAAGCCTAGAAAGTCGAGCCTTTGCTCTTCTTCAGGCCCTAAAGTAACAAATTGGGTATGGCATTGATAATTTCGATCAAAGCTCAAGCTTAACCTTGGCTTAGGTAACAGCGGAAACTCTGGAAGCTCATTCAGCAGCTGATAGGAATCTTTTAAATGCAATAGACCTACAGAAGTGGTAGAAAAATCTAGAGATAAAACCCGTTCAACCCGACTGGCGTCATGGTTAAGAAAACGTATTACCGCTGTATCGAAATACGCTTGACAACGAATTTCAACCTTAAAAATTGAGTTTTTGGGTTCAATATCAGAGCTTGAAAAATCAATTTTACATTCAAAGGCATTGAGTTGAGGAGTTAAAGGTAAACTGCCATTATTCGCATAAAAACTATACCAAGCTCTACAACAAGCAATTTCATCTAGAGAAAAATCAGGATGAGCCTCAACATGATAGTAACCAATGAAACCATTTCTAAGTTCTAGCTTTAGTAAAGAGGTGGTGCTTTCATCATTACTGGTTTGAACATTTGAATGTTGATGCTCAGAAACTGCTATACAAGTTGTACTCACTACAATAAAACCTCTTAAAACTAACGATAAATCAATATCATGATGAGATTTAAGTTTCAATTTTTACTTAATAGTTTTAGGGTTTTATTCAGGTTTGTTTGTACTCTTGGTATTTCAAGTGAAAGCTGAGCAGTATATAAAACAATAGGCTTGTAATGAATAAGCTGCCCAGTCTAGGACGTTACATCCTTAGATAGCAAGTTTAGGAAAAGTCCGCAATCGAGTTACTCTTGCCAATGCTCAGCACGATCGGCAAGTAAAACAGGAATACCTTCAGTAATCGGATATGCCAATTTATCCGCTTTACAAATCAGCTTTTGGTTTTCTTTATCGTAATCCAACTTACCTTTACATACTGGGCAAGCCACGATTTCCAATAGTTTAATATCGAGTGACATATCAGTGTCCTTTTGAGGTAGCAAGCTGGATTTTTTCCAGCAATTTTTTATTAAATGCGTTATCTAGTTGAGCCGTCACAGGTAAATACCACCAATTATCTTGAGAAAAAGAGCGGCATTTTATCGCATCTTTTTCAGTCATCATTAGTGGCAATTCTGTACTGAGCTTTGTTAATTCTTGGTCAGAGAATACTTGGTGATCAGCAAATTCAACTTGCTTATCGATCTTATAATTTAATTTTTTAAGTGTATTGAAAAAGCGTTGTGGATTACCAATACCCGCCATAGCGATAACAGGCTGGTCTCTTTCAAACGATTGCTCTTTACCATTAACCAAAACGGGTAGGCTTGGTTTAAGCAGCATTTCAAACTCACTATTTTTCTGCTTAATACCATTTACGACAGTAAAATCAACAGATTTTAAACGGCTGCTTAATTCTCTCAGTGGCCCAGCAGGGATCATCAAGCCATTCCCTAAACGTCTTTCACCATCAATAATCGCAATTTCAATATCTCGATTTAACGCATAATGCTGTAGACCATCATCACTGATAATGATATCAACATCATGCTCATCGAGTAATTGCTTAGCTGCCTGGACGCGTTTAGAGCCGACCACCATAGGTACTTGCGTTCGAGCTTTGATCATTGCTGGCTCATCACCCACCTGTTCTGGTGTATGCTTGAGACTAACAGTTCGAACTCCATCGACATTAGCACCATATCCACGACTGATAACTCCTGGTTGATACCCGTGATTCTTTAGCAACTCTATGAGATGAATTACCATCGGAGTTTTACCGCTACCACCAGCAGTAATATTCCCCACTACTATGACAGGCACAGGGAGCTTATGTTGTTTTTTTAATCCAATCGTAAACAGAGTTTTACGAATATTGGATAGCAGCCAAAACAAACAACTCAATGGAAACAATATCCATTTAAGCCAGTGGTTTTGATACCAAATTTTATTGATGGTTGAATGCACAAGTTCGCCCTAACTAGCCACTAAACTGCATTGAATAAAGCTTTGCATAATGTCCATCAGCTTCTAATAATGAATGATGGTTTCCGCGCTCTATAACTTCACCGCGTTCGACAACTAATATTTCATCAGCATTTTCAATCGTCGATAATCGATGAGCAATAACGATAGAAGTACGATTATGACGTAAATTATCTAATCCTTTTTGGATCGCTTTTTCTGATTCAGTATCCAGTGCAGATGTTGCCTCGTCCAAAATTAGTACAGGTGCATCACGAAGCATGGCTCTAGCAATGGCGATTCTCTGACGCTGCCCGCCAGACAACAACACGCCGTTATCACCAACAACGGTATCTAATCCTTCAGGTAGTTTTCCAATAAACTCCATGGCAAAAGCCAGTTCCGCAGCCTTGATAATTTGTTCTCTGGTTACATCACCGGGATAGGCATAAGCGATATTGTTGGCAATGGTATCGTTGAACAAAGTTACTTGCTGAGAAACTAAGGCAATTTGATTTCGCAATGATTTAAGTGTGTAATCTTCAACATTTACACCATCTAATGAAATTTCACCTTGCTCTAGCCCACCATAAAAACGAGTCATCAGGCTTGCTATGGTTGACTTTCCAGAACCAGAGCGACCAACCAAAGCTAACGTCTTACCTGAAGGCACAGTAAAATTCACATCTGATAAGGCTAAACTTTGCTGTTCAGGGTAACGAAAGTTAACATGGTCAAATTTTATATCCCCTATTGCTCTTTCTGTTTCGTGTGTACCTTCATCTTTTTCTGGTGCCGTGTCCAATAAATCGAACACAGTACTACAAGCAGCAATGCCTCGTTGAAATTCAGCGTTAACACGAGATAGATTTTTTATGGGCTGCAACATAGACAGCATGGCACCGATAACAGCAGTAAAGGTTCCCGCAGTTAAATCGGTTTTAAGGACATCAAAACTCGCAGCAAACAATACGAATGCCAGAGCAAAAGAGCCAATAATCATAATGACCGGTTGACTGATAGCTTGAGCAACAGATAACTTCATATTTTGCTGTCTGTTGGCATTATTTATCTTTTGAAAACGAGCCTTCTCAGTTTCTTGCCCACCAAACGCAAGAACATTCTTATGCCCTTTTAGCATTTGCTCCGTTGCAGCAGTCACTCCACCCATTGCGGCCTGAATTTGCTTTGATACTTTACGGAATCGCTTACTTACAATGGAAACCACGACCCCAATTAGAGGCCCAATGATAAGAATACAAAGGGATAGCTGCCAAGAATAATAAAACATCAATCCGAGCATCCCTAAAATCGTCACGCTATCACGTACTATGGTAATTAATGCACTACCTGAAGCTCGCGCAATTTGCTCAGTATCGAACGTTACTCTCGAAATCAGGTTACCTGTACTCTCGCGATCAATATAGCTAACTGGAAGGTTTAAATAATGGTCAAAAACCTGCTGGCGCATCTTCATGATTAACTGAGCACTCATATAAGATACGCTGTAAGTCGAGACGAAATTGGCAATACCACGAAGGGTAAACATACCGATAACAAATAATGGCGCTACCATCAGCATATCATTATCGCTATGAAAGCCTTTTGAAGAAGGAAGAATATCTCCAGCTACGCCAGAAACCATGGACGACTGCGTAAAGCCTTCGTCAATAAATGGTTTGATGAAGTAGATAAAGCTAACATCAACAATACCATAGGTAATTAGGCCTAAAACAGCCATTGCAAACATAGCTTTCATTGGCGCTAGATAGGTAAGCAAACGTTTAAAAACGGCTCCAACTGAATATTCAGAAGATGTTGTCATTAAATAATCCTAATCGCGATAAACGCAGACATGACATAGTTGCGTCAAAGTATACTAAAAAGCGGCTGGTTAGCCTCAACTTAAACGTCAACACATACCATAAAAGCCTGTTATTTTACCTAAACTCACCAAAGTTAAACAGCTGGTTATACCAATACGGTGCAATTGTTTGCCGATATGTGCGTGTTTTTATATCGTTTGCTGAAAAAACAACAGTAATTTGCCCTTCGATGCCAGTTTGCAGCATGTCTGCACCAACATGCTCGTAACGCTTCACGACCTCTTGCTTTGGAAAACCATAGCGATTTCGAAAGCCAGCAGCAAAAATGGCTAACTGTGGATGAACCTGATGAATAAACTCATGAGTTGAAGAAGTACGACTTCCATGATGTGGAACCACCAAAACTTCAGATTTGGTCAGCACTTTCATATTCACTAATGAATATTCAGCTGCCTTTTCAATATCTCCAGCAAGCAAAAGATTACTATTGCTATCACTGATCCGCACAACACAAGAGCCATTGTTACCCTTTTCAGGTTTTAAAGGCCATAAAACCTCGATAGAAAGCTGCTGCCAAGTTATGTCTTTAATATTACAGGGGCTATCAGTTCCCTCCACATTGCCCATTAATTTCGCAGCAGGATAATTTTTTTGAACCACATTTAAGCCACCCGCATGATCATTATCACCATGACTCACAATAATATAATCAATTTGTGTTAATCCCTTTGCGTCTAAAAATGGCAATATAACGGTCTTCGCATAACTAAAGTTTTGGCCATACTTTGCACCAGTATCATATATAAGTGCTCTTCCCTGTTTTTCTATAACGATAGCAAGACCTTGTCCAACATCGAGCACATGCATTTTCCATTCAGCATGATTTTTCCAACTCATACTGAATATCTGTAACACAAAAGGCAAAGATAAAATGACTGACCAAAAATATTTTCTTCTTGGTGCAACTAGGTAAAAAAGAGCAATAGCAAAAACAAGATAAACACTGGTTCTCACCAATGTGGGAGAGATGTTTACCCAACTTAACGGTAAATAAACAACCTGATCAGCCATTACGGAAAATGGCTGTAAAAACCAATTAGTGAGCTGTAAACCAAACCCAAAATCGTATCCTAACGACTCACCTATCCACCAAACAATGAAAGATAAAAAAGCACAGGGAATGACGACAATACTAAACCAAGGGACGGCGATTAAATTTACCCAAATACTGTGAATGCTGAATCCGCCAAAAAATAGACTCCCGATCATTCCAAGACCTAGTGATAACCCAAGTTGTATTACCACGAACATTCTTAATTTAGAGATAACACCTTTTAAATCATGCAGTTCATCGACCATTTTGAAGCGACTAATGCATAATAAAATAATCGACAAAGCACCAAATGAAAGCCACAAACCTGCACCTAAAATAGCGAGAGGGTCAATCACTAATACTACAAATAAGGCAATTAATAACCGCTCCCATGGAGACGAAACTTTATGCCAACTCGTCAACGCCATCACAACCAGCAGCATAAGCAAAGCCCTTTGTGTCGCTATTGCAAATCCAGCTAAATACGCATAAAACGAAGCACAAACGCAAGTGACCACAATGGCTACTCTCAAATTGCGTAACCCTTGCGAAGGAGTCAGCCAACTTAATACAATCATACACAGCAGGAAACACCAGACGCTAATCACTGACAAATGTAAACCTGAAATAGCCACTAAATGCCCTGTTCCACTCGATCTTAATGCCTGCCAACGTTGCTCTGAGAAATCTTTTCGTTCACCCACTAATAAAGCCAGTAACAAATCTCGATTTGATAATGATTCAGTTTGTTTTGTTAACCGACTGAGCAAGCTAGCTCTTAGGCTGTTAGTATTTTTTAGTAGCTTGGCTTCAACCACATTGGCTTTGCCAATAATATGCTTACTGAGCAAATTCTTCTGCTGATTAAACCCTCCTTCATTTGCAACACTCGTGACACTTTTCGGTTTTAAATTAAATATGTACTGTTCGCCTACTTCAATTTTTTGATCTGTACGCCAATAAACTCGAAGATATTGTTGTGGATATGAAATTAAACTTGGTTTAATAAGCCTTATATCCGCAGAAAGAAAGTCGCTGTTTTGGGAAACTAATGATATGATTTCCGCCCTTGTGCTAATGCGCTTACTTTTAGGATCATATTGATAATTAAGTAATAGCTCAGTAAAACATGACAACCAAAGAGCAGCACAAATAGCACCGAGCAATATGTAATTGCGGAGATACAATGTAATTAAAGCAATTACCACTCCTGGGATCAGGAACTCATACGGCAGTAGTGATGGCCAGAAAATCGCTGATAATGACGTGGCACAATAGCCAGACATAAACCGATTCATAGCTATAAGTTAACCAGTATTTCAGTCTATGCCAAAGAAATTAATTAAAAAATATATGCCAGATCCAGATACGATTAGAGAGCATAAGCATCTAAAGATATTTGGAAACCTTTTAAATAAGCCTAATTTATGGTTATTAAATAGAAAATCCGCGCCAGGTGCTTTTGCAGTGGGTCTGTTTTGCGCTTGGGTGCCCATTCCCTTTCAGATGGTCTTAGCCGCAGGCTTAGCAATCCTTTTTAATGTCAATATTCCTATTTCAGTGGCGTTAGTTTGGATTACCAACCCAATAACCATGCCCGTTTTCTTTTATGCTGCGTACTGGTTAGGCACAAAATTATTAAATACGCCAACCCATGATTTTAAATTTGAACTCACTTGGCATTGGTTAGAAAGTTCGCTTGCGACAATTGGCCCTCCATTCTTACTTGGTTGCTTTGTTATTGGTGTAACTTTCTCAATTGTGGGTTATTTCACCATTAGACAATTGTGGTTCAGCTCAATCAAAAAGCGTTGGAAGAAACGAAGAGCCTAAAACTCATATTGTAATCTATAATGCGGGTCAAGTATGGGGGTTGTTTCCCCCTTTATTGAGGTAAACAGCAGATTATATCTAAACGAAATCACCTTGAGCTTTCGTTAAAGCAAGCTCTCTTCTTTCCAACTCTGCCTGCTTATCTTTTAACTCACGCTCAAATGCTTTTAATTTACCGAAGCCAGCTTTTAGTTTTTCTTGTTCTAGCATTTGATATTGACTGAATCTTTGTTTCTCAGCCTGTAATTCATTAGCCGCTAAATATGTTTGCTCCCCTGTTGAAAGGGATGATTGACCTGAAAGTATCTCTGTAGATGCTGTCGCTGGTCGCCGCCTGAAACTTTGGCGAAGTGTTACCTGAGGAGTTAGCATTATTCCTGTACTCCTCTCTTGTTGAAGATCTAACTTTCCTCCTTGCTTCACCTTCAACCTTTCAGTTGCTACCCTTATCGAGTCTTGACGTTGCAAAGATGGAGTGCTCGGTGAAAGTGCCCTTGGTTTTCTGTGTAAACTTGTTGCATTATCATAAAAGAACTTAGCAAGTATTGAACAATTCACGGTAGCATTAAAAACACTAATTATACTCGAGTCCGTTACTTCACATTCCGTTCTTTTAAATCCTACAAACTCTTTTGATGCTGTAATAACGCGATGGAAAGTAGTTAACCTTATAATGCCCTGCTTATTGAATGTACAGGCATATAATTTTCCTTGGTAACAATATGATGCAATTAATACGGAATCTCCTGTCGGTCTTCCAGATTGATTTAACGGTGCTTTTTGTTCAATGCAATCAAAAAAAATTGGCTCAGAACCAGAACCAGAACCTGAAGAATACAATTGCAACATGCCTTGCCCCAAGATTAAAAATTAACTATTTACTCTTCACACACCATGTAGATTTATATTGTTGAACTATCCAATGCGGTTTTTAATTTCTCCAATGCCTGCCTTAATTCGTTAGGAGTAGTGTCACTAGCTAAATGGGATTGCAATGACTGTGTTGCTAACTCCACAAGTTGCTGTGCTCTATCTAAAATATCTCGATGCTGTTCTTCGTTTGCTAAACACTGTCGTTCATACTCTGAACGTATTTGTGCAAATTCAGATTGCTGCTGTTCGAATCCAGAACGTTCCTCATCAAGCTCTGATTTTCGCTGTTCATACTCTGAACGCATTTGCGCAAATTCAGATTGCTGCTGTTCGAACATAGAACATTTCTTTTCAAATTCAGAACGCTTCTCCGCCAATAATTCTTTTGATTTGGTTAGTTCTCTGATATTCGATTCTAAACTTTCTTGGTCTTTAACTAACTCTTCAGTTTTACTAGCTATTTCTTTCTCCTTTTGTTGTTGATTAGCCTGTACTTGAGTAAGTTGCTCTATTTGTTGTTGTAACTCCTCTGACCTTTTATCTAATTCCGCTTCCTGCTTGGTTTGTGAACTCTCTCTTTCTTGAAGCTTACGCTTTAACTTCCCTTGCTTTTCTTTAAGCTGACTAACCTCAGTATCTCTTTGTGATAGGCCTCCCTCCCTTTCCGCACAAGCCTCTTCGCGCCTAACAATTTTTAATTCTCTTTGCCTAATTGAGCTTTCAGTTTCTTTAAGTCCTGCAACTCGCTCGTCATATAATTGCTGTGCTTTTTTCTCAACTTCTTGTTGAATGCTCTCTCGTTCTTGTTCCAATTGTTTTTTGCTTTGCTCTAGTTCCTTTTCTTGCTTTGAGAAGAAAGCTCTATTTTGCTCTACATGTTGATTAAACTTTTTGATTTGAGCTTCTAGTTGCTGTTCTTTTTGGATAACTCCAATAGCTGCGGCACCTGCTTCTCCTCCAGCCCAGCTTCCCCTCTTATTCTCTTGTCCTCTATACTCTCTATGTCGTCGGCGGGTTGTTGCTGAGGGGTAATGTGAAGGCCTATCAGCTGCTACCTGTTTCAGTTGTCCAGTAGTTGAACTAGGCTTGCTATCCCCTGTGCGTTTATTATTTTTTTTATGCGTATCAGATGACTTCAGGTTTTCCAACTCGACAGTCTCTGCTGTAATGCATTTTATCCTTTTAAGTAAACCTGATTTCAAATGTACCCATATTTTTTCGCGATCTTGATCTTCGCAAGGGCTCTTAGCTTCGGGTTCAGCCAATGTAAATCCCTTTTTATCAGAATCGAGCATAAATTTAGTAAATTTAATATTTACAAGCGAATCCATTGTAAAATAAACGCAGTAACTACGTTCACCATCAACAGTATAAACAGCAGAAATAACGGGCTTTTTTTCAACAGCCCCACTTTGTTCAACCTCTCGATACTGAAATTGACATTCACGCTTTACAGTGTGAGATAGCAGGGACGCTGACTCTAATCTTGATGCCATAGGTGAACAGTTTTATTACGGTAGAGGTCAACTGATAACAGGGTGTAATTTAATCGGCAAGAGATAATTAATGAGTTAGAAAATGGTTCAGGATTGGTTCAGTTTAAGTATTTCATTCGATGCTAGATCATCAAATAACGTCAAATGAATTAACTTATTCATCTCATTCCACATTTTAAAGATAACTAGGGCGTGATGATCTTTCGTGATTATTTTTGCAGCGATAAATTGGTTATCTTATGCAAGGCAGAGTTTGTGCGGCGTGGTGAACCACATAAGCAAGTGATAACGCAGCAGAAGTGACAAATTTACGCTGTCTTCGATGCTTTTGAGCCCTTCCTGTGCTGTGTTATGACCAGCTTACTTAGGTGACTAAGCTTCACTGCTCACGCCTTAAACAGAAAGGTGCTCAAACAGCACAAATTTTAATCCTGAAAAAGCCACACGCCCTAGATTATAAGTGCTTTATCATCCACACATCACAACTATTATGAATCGAATCATTATGGGGCTGCTCCAATTGAATAAAGCCCATTTTTTTATATAAAGATATAGCTGAGTTCATATTTGATAAGGTATCTAAATAACACTCGTTGAATCCACAATCTTTGGCAAATTTAAGGCAGGCTTCTGTCAATGCTTTACCAACACCTAACCCTCTTACATCAGGTAAAATAAATAGTTTTTTGAGCTCACAGGTGTTGCCACTTTGATTGAAGGGTGAAATACCGCTACCACCGATGACCTTTCCATCGAGTTCCGCAATGAAATATTGGCTGTTGTTAACCACTTTATAATGACGACTCATGGCCTTAACTTCATCGTCAGAAGGACCAAAACCATCTCCGATGGCACCAAATTCGGCACCGACTTTCTTAATGATTGATTGAATGCAAGGATCATCTTTAGCTGCGATTGGTCTAATTGTATAGCGCATTTTTATTGTTATATTCCATATTAGGGACTATTTATCAAGATCTTTTACCCAAACGTCCCAGTCTTCACTGCTGTCTTTTTTAAGTAAAAGACGTTTTTTTAATAACTTACCATGTTTTAGTTTTAATGCATAAATACTTGAAAACTCTACTGGATGTCCGGTTAAAGCAGACAACAGCTTTTGTGGGTTATCAAAGCTGTAACCAAGCTCTCGAACTATCACAAAGTTGTTATTTTCTAGCATTCGATTGAACAAAATGACATGGGCAGGGGCCACTTTCCATTCTCCATGATAGAGAAAGCCATCCCTAATTTCCAAAGGGGCATTCATTTGATCATCAAGAAGATTGCCTGTTTTGACTCTACGTTTCTCAGTGGCAAAATTATGAAAATCGATGACAAAGTAGTATGGCCTGTTCGAGTCATCTTCTTGTAATTTGATAGAAAGGGTTGTCGCCCAAAGTGATGGGCAGAACAATAAAGCTATTGATAAAATCAACGATTTCATATGCCCTCCTTGGCAACTGCATAAAATCTCTATTTCTGTTTTATAACAAAGCTACCCCATACTTAACGCTCTTGCTGGGTGGACTTTACTTGCCATCCAAGCTGGGTAGATTGTCGACACCAGACTTAACAGTATAGCTAAAAATACGGATAAGTAGACGTCGTGTAAATTTAGTTCTGAAGGTAGGAAATCAATAAAGTACACACCATTAGCTAAAATCTTAAATCCAAATAAATGTTCTAAGCCAGATGCTATCTCCGAAAGATTTAGTGCCACTAGCACACCAATAACAACACCTATCAAGCAACCAATTACACCATTTAAGATCCCTTGTACCATGAATACTTGCATTATTTGAGGCTTCTTTAAGCCCATTGTAAGCAAAATAGCAATTTCTGATTGCTTATCACGAACAGACATAACTAAAGTCGAGACAACGTTAAAACAAGCTACGGCTATCACCAAAGTTAAGGCTAAGTACATGACCATTCTTACCAACTGAATATCGTTATAAACATGCCCTTGAGTACGTGTCCAGTCGGTCATATAAACAGGCTGCTGTTGCATGAAGCCCAATTCGCGAGAAATTTGATTGGCTCTGAAAATATCAGCCACTTTTAATCGAATACCCGAAATATCTGAATGGTAATTAAGTGCTTGTTGTAAATAACCCATCTGAACATAAGCGGTGACTTCTTCGATGTCACCGCCAAGTTTGTATGAGCCAGATATCGTAAATCGTATACTTTTCGCCGAAGACAGTTGCGTTTTATCTGCGGTATTATCCATAACAAACAAAGCGATAGTATCACCCACTTTTAAGTTCAGCTTATTAAGCAAGCTTTGACCAACGACGATGTTGTTTGTCCCATTGTTTGCCAAGGACGCCCAACTTTCGGCAGACATAAACTTGGGAATAGCTGAAACTTTTGGCTCTTGAAGGGTATCAATTCCAACAACTTCCAACCCTTGAAAACCATCTTTTTGTTGTACTAAACCATGAACCTTTACGAAAGGAGCCGCTGCCGTCACGCCATTAAGTTGCTTCGCTTGTTCTAATATTGGTTGCCATTGATGAAGAGGTTGATTGATACCGCCTATTTCAGCTTGAGGGATCACACTCAGTAATCGATTTTCAAGTTCCCTTTCAAATCCGTTCATGGCAGAGAGTAAAATAATTAATACCGCCACACCAAGCGCTATCCCTGCTGTAGATGCAAAAGAGATAAAGCTAATAAAACGATTAGACTGCCTGGCGCGATAAAAGCGCCAACCGATTTTTAACGCTAGGCTCATGCTGCACTTCCATCAACGTCACTTAAGCAACCATTAACCATAGTAACTTGTCTATCCATTCGGTTCGCCAAATTTTTATCATGAGTTACCACAACAAAAGCCGTTCCGAGTTGTTTTGCCAATTCTTGGATCAACTGATAAACCACTTCGCCACTGTTTGAGTCTAAGTTACCTGTAGGCTCATCAGCCAATACTAATTTAGGTTCATTAATTAGGGATCTCGCTATAGCAACTCTTTGCCTTTCTCCACCAGATAACTCAGCTGGTGTATGTGATAAGCGATGCGCTAGCCCAACTCTTTCTAGCAGTTTTTTTGCTCGCTCAATGGCTTGCTTTTTGTTTGTCCCTTGAATAAGTGCAGGCATAGCGACATTTTCCAACGCAGAAAATTCAGGTAACAAATGATGGAATTGATAAATAAAACCAATATCTTGGTTTCTTAAGCGACTTTGTTGCCGACCAGACATTTGATAAATATCTTCTCCATCAATGGTCACCTTGCCGCTGCTTGGTTGATCTAAAGTCCCTAATATATGCAGCAAAGTACTTTTACCTGAACCGGAGCTACCAACAATAGCTAACTGCTCACCTGAAAACACTTGTAAGTTGACTTGATGCAATACCTGAGTTTCTACTTCACCGTCATTAAAGACTTTACTTAGATTTTCAACATTTAATAATAATTTTTGTTTCATGGTGTTTGTATCTCATTACTCATATCGCAGCGCATTTGCAGGTTCAATTTTTGCGGCTTGTAAAGACGGATAAAGGGTCGCGGCAAAGCTAAGAAGAAGTGTTCCAATGGCAATCACTAGAACACGCGACCATTCAAGCTCAACCGGTAGTGCCATTCCAGGACCTAAAATAGATAAGCCTAAGGTTGTTAGTATGGTATTGAGATTCAAGCTCAAAACCACACCGACAAGTAAGCCGCCGAACAAACCAATAATCGCATTAAATGTGCCTTGCACCATAAAAACGGCCATCACATTTGCCATTGATAAACCTTGGGTTTTCAGCACGGCAACGTCAGTCGTTTTGTCCGTTACCATCATCACTAATGCCGAAATGATATTAAAAGCCGCAACTAAAATGATCAGGCTTAACATTAATGACATCATGTTATTTTCCATCCTAACAGCACCAAAAAAGCTGCCGTAAGTCTGTCGCCAATCATTCACTTGAACAGTCTGATTTGGAAAAATATTTTTCAGTGCGCCTTCTATATTTGGGGCATTAAATGGATCATCCATAAACAATCTTAATTCACTGACTTTTGATGGCGCTAATCGCATCATTCTTCGCGCATCTTTATAATGAATGTAAGCGACATTAGCATCTACTTGAGATCCCGTTTCAAATACACCTGCCACTGTAAATTTACGCTGACTTGGCATTGGTCCCATAGGGGAATAAATCACCCCTTTACTGCTTACTAGGCGAATACGCTGCCCTATTCTTACTTTTAGTTTTCTGGCTAATTCTTGTCCTAAGATAATTTGGTATTTACCTGAAATTAAGTCCGAAAAAGAACCGGGATAAATATTGTTGTCGACAGTTGGAATATACTTGCCATCTTCTGGATATATCCCATAGATTTGAACGGCTTTTAAGTCTGCGTTGGATTGAAGCATTCCCTTTATAGAAGCACTGGGAATAACGGCTTCAACACCTTCAAGTTGATTGATTGCCTGACGCTTTTGCTGCCAATTCTCCATTGGTTTTTCTGTATTCACAGTAACATTAGGAATGGTACCCAATAGTTTATTCTTTAAATTGCTCTCTAAACCATTCATCACGGAGCTAATAAGAATTAAAGCCGTCACTCCTAAAAAAATACCTGAAGCGGCAAAAAAAGTAATAAACGAAGCAAAACCATTCGATTTTTTAACTCGCCAATACCGATAGCCTATAAAAAAGGCAATATCTAAATTCATAAATGAGATCTTAAGTGCTTGCTAAATCATAAAGATAGGCACGATAATAGGCGGTTCAGAACTATAAATAAAGGGGCAACAATGCTAGAAGATTCAAATTCATACTTTATGGTGCCTCACTCATTTAAAGCCTATCTCGAAGAATGGCCTAAAGATCAAGCTATCCCATCTGAACATGAACTTGAAGGTTTGCAGTCAATTGGCCTTAAGCTACTTAGCGAAGTTAAAGGCGTAGAATCATCTTGCCTGCTGCAACTTCGTAAACTCGAAGGTGATAGTAAAGCAGTCGTTGACTACCTTAAACTGCAATCAAAAAAAATCGACCTTATATTGCAATATGTTCTTGAGAATGAGCATCAAGCAGGTAAACAAGTTGCAGGTTTTAAGTTTGGTGGTGACGGTATAGAAGTCATCGCTGGATTTTCAGCTGAAATCGGTGAACAATTTAAAACTACGCTTTTTATTAGAGATGAGCTTATTGCCATTTTAGCAATATGCGAAATTATGGCTTGCCAAAAGCATCCTAAACACCCTAATCGTTACATACTTAAACTGAATTTCAGCCAGATATTAGAAACTGATGTGGAGCTATTGATCCAAGCAAGCTTAAGTGTGCAGCAAAAACTTCTGAAAGCGAGAAACAACAGGCAATAGCAACTTAGTTATCTAGCAAGTTCATAAACATCACCTTCTAATATGTACTCGTTTAAAATGTGGGTTAGCTTGTTGGCTATTTGCTTCTTACTATGTGATTCTGTTCTCGCTGTTGTGATGACACACAAATAAGTGGTTACCACTTCGAATGTAAGTTGCTCATCTGTATCTGAGCTTGAGTCTGATGGAACTACGACTTCAAATTTCGCACTAACCTCTCCGTCTTCGCTACTTTCATAAACATCAAGTCGTGTCATAAATGATTCAGTTGTACTCGAAATGCTTCTGCCACTTTTATCAACTAGCGAACAATTCACTCTAAAAAATTTACCTTCTATCCAAAAAGGTATTGAACGGTCTGGGGCAATTTGGGATGGTACAAAGCCTTCAATTGAGCTATTTGCCCCAGAATGCAAGCATAAATTAATAGAATTAATTTGAGGTGCAGCCATAAAAATCTCCTATGAATCGTAAACCAAATGAGCTAATTGCACTTTTTAATCGTTTATGTTCAGTAAGCATAGGTATACAATGACGTAATTTTTGCGTTTTATCAGTTGAATTAGTAACTAATGTCCGTTTTTTCAGTTTTTACGCCTCCCGTCAATCATAAACCGTCTTTCGTTCAGTATCTGTCTACTTTCGGTGGTGTTTCGCAAGCTTTGACTTTGCAGTATGTCGCTAACCAGCATCGAAGCACGACTTTATTGGTGACTTCTGACACACCTACGGCACTGACATTAGAAGCAGAACTCAAATATTTATTGGCACAATCCGATATTGATGTTTGCTTGTTTCCTGATAGAGAAACACTACCGTACGATAATTTCTCGCCACATCAAGATTTGATCTCACAACGCCTTACGGCCCTTTCTCAGCTTGCTGAAGCTAAACAGCGAGTAGTGATTGTTCCGGTAAATACCTTAATGGTTAAGCTACCGCCCAAATCATTTATTACTAATCATGTATTCGAGCTAGAAAAGGGCGCTAACTATCATTTAGATTCGGTCAAAAAGCAGTTAATCGACTCTGGCTATCACATGGTAGAACAAGTTTATGAACATGGTGAGTTTGCTGTTCGTGGCTCTATCATCGATATCTTCCCAACAGGGACTAAGCAGCCATTGCGAATTGAGTTATTTGACAATGAAGTTGAGTCAATTCGTTATTTTGATGCTGAAACGCAACGCTCAGATAGCCCAATAGATAACATTAGCTTGTTACCCGCTAAAGAGTTTCCAACTGACGATGCCGCGATAGAAGTTTTCCGTCAAAATTATCGCCAAGCTTTCGAGAAAGTTTCGAATGCTGCAGAGTCGGTTTATCAACAAGTCAGCAAAAAGCTGTTTCCTTCTGGTATCGAAAACTATTTACCTTTGTTTTTTAACGAAACTGCGACCTTATTCGATTACTTACCTGATGATACTCAACTGATCACTGTCGGCGATATTGAAGCATCTGCAAGTAAATATTTAGCGGAAATTGAGCAAAGGTTTGAAAATCATAATATCGATCCACAACGACCTTTACTGCCACCAAAAGACCTATATCTATTACAAGATCAGTTGTTTTCTGCTTTTAAATCTCAACCAAGATATCAATTATCTACCAGTGAAAAACAAAACAAGTTTGTTCAAGTTGATGCCAAGCCATTGCCGGACATCAGTGCTAACCACAAGCTTAAGCAACCACTATCTTCGTTGGCGAAATTCATTGAAGCGAATACCAAACAATGCTTCTTGTTTATCGTAGAATCAGAAGGAAGACGAGAAGCTTTAATCGACCTTCTCAGCCGAATTGACATCAAACCAAGTAAGATCGAACACCTATCTGAATTTATAGAGCAGCCCAATAACTTTGCGGTTTGTGTCAGCCCCTTAACTCAAGGCATGAGTTTTGAGCACAATGGCAAGACACTGAACATCATCTGTGAAACAGAACTGTTTGGTCAACGCATTAGTCAACAACGTCGCCAAGACAAACAACGTCAGATCAGCAGCGATGCACTAATCAAAAACCTTGCCGAACTCAAAGTCGGTCAGCCAGTTGTCCACCTTGATCATGGTGTAGGTCTATATCAAGGTCTTGAAGTCTTAAATACAGGCGGTATGGACAGTGAATATCTAAAACTGGAATACGCCTCTGGCGATAAACTGTATGTTCCTGTGAGCTCATTACATTTGATCAGTCGCTACTCAGGCTCTGGTGAAGCAACGCCACCACTTAATAAACTAGGCAATGAAACGTGGGCTAAGGCTAAGAAAAAAGCCATTGAACGTATTCGCGATGTCGCCGCTGAGTTACTTGATGTTTATGCTAGACGCCAAGCTCGAACTGGCGAAGCTTGTGAGCTCGACCAACAAGAATACGCACAATTCTCTCAGGGCTTTCCATTTGAAGAAACCTTAGATCAACAAAACGCCATTGATGCGGTTGTTACGGATATGACTGCCAAAATATCGATGGATCGACTAGTTTGCGGTGATGTTGGCTTTGGTAAAACCGAAGTTGCGATGCGAGCAGTATTTGTAGCTGTAAATGCAGGAAAGCAAGTTGTAGTACTTGTCCCAACTACCCTACTCGCACAGCAGCATTATGAGAACTTTAAAGACCGTTTTGCTGACTGGCCATTTCGTATTGAAGTACTTTCTCGATTCAAAACAGCAAAACAACAGCAACAAATTTTAGATGACTTAGAAGCAGGTAAAGTCGATGTGGTGATCGGGACTCACAAACTCCTCAATGCTGAAGCTAAATTTGAACAGTTAGGACTTTTGGTGATTGATGAAGAACACCGTTTTGGTGTTCGTCAAAAAGAAAAAATCAAAGCACTTCGAGCCAATGTCGATATCCTCACCTTAACGGCAACACCGATTCCTCGTACCTTGAATATGGCAATGTCCGGTATGCGAGACTTATCGATTATCGCTACTCCACCAGCCAAGCGTTTAGCCGTGAAAACCTTTGTGCGTGAATACGACAAAGCAACCATTAAAGAAGCCATACTGCGTGAAATTTTACGTGGTGGTCAGGTGTACTTTTTACACAATGACGTCGCCACTATCGAAACGTGTGCCGAAATGATCCGTGAGTTAGTGCCAGAATCTCGAGTTGTAATTGCTCATGGTCAAATGCGTGAACGAGAACTTGAGCGTGTCATGTTCGACTTCTATCACCAAAAGTTCAACGTCTTAGTGTGTACTACCATCATTGAAACCGGTATTGATGTCCCGAGTGCTAACACCATTATCATGGAACGTGCCGATCACTTTGGTTTGGCTCAATTACACCAATTACGTGGACGTGTTGGTCGCTCTCACCATCAAGCTTATGCCTACTTGATGACACCTCACCCTAAGCGTATGACTAAAGATGCCAAAAAACGGTTAGAAGCCATTGACGCATTGGAAGATCTTGGCGCAGGTTTTATGCTCGCGACTCAAGATCTAGAAATTCGCGGTGCTGGTGAATTACTCGGTGAAGAACAAAGCGGTCACATTTCTAAAGTTGGCTTTACCTTATACACCGAGTTATTGGAATCTGCGGTTGAGTCATTAAAGCAAGGCAAAGAGCCGTCATTAGAACAACTCAACAAAGAGCACAGTGAAATTGAACTTCGAATTCCTGCTCTGCTGCCAGAAGATTACGTACCTGATGTAAACATGCGTTTATCACTGTACAAGCGTATAGCCAGTTGCAAGACAGAAGCTAAGCTCGACGAAATGAAAGTAGAACTTATCGATCGTTTTGGCTTATTGCCAGATGCGACAAGAAACTTAATGGATTTGACGTTATTAAAGCATCAAGCCGCCAGAATTGGTGCCAGTAAAATCGATATTCACGCGAAAGGTGGCAGTATTGAATTCGCAGAGCATCACAGTGTTGATCCCGGATTTATCATCAGCCTATTACAAACTCAGCCACAAGTTTATCGAATGGAAGGACCAAATAAATTAAAGTTTGTCTTGCCAGCAGCTGAGAGTAAAGACAGAATAAAACTAGCAAAACTGATGTTAGACCAATTTTCTCAACACCGTCAGGGAGAGTAATCTGTGTTACGCACCGCTAAACTTGCACTGTTATCATTAATCATTTCAACCAGTGCTTATGCTGCACCTGAGCGTTGGTTTGAGGTCGAAGTGTATATTTTTAAGCGTGATTCCGCGACAACTGAGCATTGGTCAGAAACAGTTCCTCCCGTTAAGTTGAGAGGCAACGTCGATTTAATAACACCCATTGTTCACACAGAACACGTGATCAAACCAGCTGTGGACTGCGAACCTGCTTTTCCAGTCATCGGTGAGGACTTTACTCGTTCTTTAATGGATGACTGTGTACCACAAGATGCCATTACTGAAGTTACTTTTCCTGAAGTTACACCTGTAAACATCAGTGCCGATGAGACACCCCAAGTTTACCAAGGTGACCCTGCGACATTATTGTCATACGAGCAAAATCAATTTACAGATATCATCAATAAAATTCGTCGCCAACGTGGAGTAACGAGCCTATTGCACCTCACATGGCAACAAGCTATGTTGCCTAAACGTAGATCGAAAGCGTTACATTTATACGGCGGAAAAGACTTTAGTAAAGAGTTCCAAGCGGATGGTTTTGCGATAAAACCTTCTGAGCCTGAACTATTAGGAAGTAGTGATGATGTAAGTCCATTAAGCTCTGACACTATTAACAATCTTCTTCAGCAAAACACGCCTACAATTGATTCAACGGCAGAGCTAGCTTCTACTCCGACAGAACAAGCCACGACTAAGCCAGCAACTCCAATTTGGGAGCTAGACGGTAAACTCAATATCTATTTACAGCATTACCTGTATATAGAAACGGATTTAAGGCTACGCGATCCAGAAATGTTGCTTGCTAAACCCAAACCTGAGTCTGATGAAATTGCGTCTAACCTTCTTGCTGATAGTTCTGAAGCAGACATAGAGCCTCAACAGCCTCAAGAGTTTTTATTTTCTATCCCGATGATCCAAAACCGCAGAGTAAGAAGCACTGAAATCCATTATTTTGATCACCCTAAAATGGGGATGATAATTCAAATCAGAAAGATGCCAGCACCTGAAGAAAAGCCTCTAGAAATCCTTAACGAGGATAATGCAGAGCAACAATTGAACCAATAACCTCTCAATCAGTGTTTCATTTTATGGAACACTGCTTTCCCCTTTACCTTGTCGCAACCTTTAGTTAACTTTCGATATAATCACTACAGCACAGCTACTTATGCGTATTTCTGCGTTAGAACAGCCCAAAATAGGCTCGCTATTGTGGACTGTTCTGCCTTGAACTACACAAAATTAGCAGCACTGTAGATTGAATTTAATTTTTATTTATAAAAACAGAACTTTATTGATTTCTTTATACAGAGCTCAGGTTAAGTAGATTTACAACGAGTAAATCGCCTACTTACAACTGAATCTTCGAGAAAGCTATGGATAATAATGGTCATTTTTCTCACAGTTTAACCGTCATTGTAATCATTCTGGTAATTGCAGCGATTGCTATTACTTTTCCAAACGTGGTGAATATTTTGGGGTCGATAATGGTAGGTATTGCCATGGCTGTTTACATCGCAATGGCAACATCTTTTAAGATTTTTTTTGAAGAATATCTTTAGGAAGAATCAAGACAATTTAAAAGCTTTAATCGCATTTAAGTGAGCACTAAGTGAAGGAAATTTGTGCCCCTGCTCTTCATCCCAAATGATGTTGTAATAGTCTGAAAGAACTGAATGAGTCGCGCCACTATTCAATATCTCATCGTTTTTAGACAAAATACAAAGTGACTGTTGAGCATTCTTTCTTCTAAATTCTGAAACGCATTTATTGGCTATATCCGCATACTCTTCTGGGCGATCAATTCGACCTAGCATGGTGATTTCTGGACTTAAGTTTGGATTAATCATTATCGATTTTATCCCAGCCAAGAATCCAATACGCTCAACCCAATAACCTCCAAGACCAACTCCAATAAGTAAAGGAGAAGGATCATCAGTCATAGAATTTTGCTTTGCCACTTCATTTAATAAGTGTTGCATGTCATGTTTTGGATGTTCAGTGCTATAACTAATTAAGCGAACATCTTTATCAATAAATTGTAATTGACGAATCTTTTCATGATTGCCCGGGCTGGTGGAATCAAATCCATGAAAATATAAAATCATTAGTCAGTTACCACTTTGAATTGTCAATAATTACTGTCAAGATAGCAAAAAACCGTTCCTCGCAGTTTGAGGTGAGTCAAAATACAGCAAACTGGATAAAGTGGGCTTGCCCACTAAAAAGGTAACGATGACACAGAGCAATCAACGATTAACACATTTGGTGCTGGCAAAAGAATATATGAAATTCTCAGCCGCACATTTCACGATATTTTCCGCCACTGAACGTGAACGCCTTCATGGTCATAATTTCCAAATGTCACTGGAGTTAATCTTACCTGTTGGCGATGATGGCTTATCCCATAGCTATCGGCTTTTCAAAGATAAAGCCAAAGCGCTTTGTGAGACGTTAGATGAATACTGCTTATTACCCCACTTGTCCCCTTTTCTGCACATTGAGCAGCTTGAAAATGAGTATCATGTAAAATTCCATGATGAAATTTTACATTTCCCTATCTCAGATACGTTACTACTCCCCATTAGAAATACCAGTGTTGAGGAATTTTCCTTTTATCTGCTTGAACAGATCATGAAAGCCCTTCCACCTACTGAGTACGGTATAGAACATATCACTGTTTCAGTTTCTTCTGGTGCAGGTCAATCGGGTTCAAGTTCTTGGAAACAAGAGGGTCAATAATGAAAAAAGTTATGATTATTACCGGCGGTAGCCGTGGTATTGGTTATGCCATCAGCCAACATTTTAAACAAGCCAACTTTAAGGTTGTTAATTTATCTCGCTCACCTAATAACATCGAAGATACTCTAAATCTAGAAACAGATTTGGCATCGCCAACAAGCCTTAAAGAACATCAAACATGTTTGATTCAAGAATTGGAAGGCGCAACGCAAGCCGTTATTGTTCACTGTGCAGCCGGACATTCTAGCGATACTGTTCTGACAGCTAATACAGAGACCTTAAACAAAGATTTAGCCATCAATATTGTAAGCCCCACTCTGCTAAATCAAATGTTGCTACCACACATGCCTCAAAGTTCATCGGTCGTATTTATTGGTTCGACCTTAAGTGAAAAAGCCGTTCCCGGCTGTTATTCCTATGTTACCAGCAAACACGCCGTTATTGGCATGATGCGCTCAGTCTGCCAAGATCTTACAGGTAAAGGCATTCACACGGCTTGCATTTGCCCAGGCTTTACAGATACCGAAATGCTTAGGGAACATATTGGTTACGAGCCCGAAGCGGAAAAGTCCATTTCAGAAATGGTTACTTTCGGTCGCTTAATCACACCTGAAGAAATAGCTCAAACTGTGTTCTTTGCTGCTAATACTCCAGCAATAAACGGTTCTGTGATTCATGCTAACTTGGGGCAAATTGAGCGTTAATGAAAATCTTAATTATTTCAACACCAGTTCAAGCGATTGGACAAGGTGAAGGCGGCGGAATAGATATTACTTTACTTAATATCATTAATGCGCTATCACCGTTAGGTCACCAATTTACGGTATTAGCGCCGACAGGTTCAAAGCTATCTGCCGATGCAACCTTGATTGAAATTTCAGGTCGGCTCCAAACCAGTGTTCAAACAGAGTCAGCATCAACACCTGCCACTATGAGTCACGACAGTACCATTGTCTCAATGTGTAGATACGCTCAAACTCATCAGGACCAGTTTGATGTCATTCTCAATATGGCTTATGACTGGTTGCCAATTTGGTTAACAACGTTTTTTACAACTCCCATACATCATCTGGTTTCAATGAGTAATGAGAACCAAACAGTTGCTGACGCAATAGAAGAACTGAATAGAATGATGCCGCAACGGATAGCTTTTCATTCCCATGCATCGGCTAACACATTTCAACTTGAGAACCCTGTAACTATTATTGCTAATGGCTTTGAATTTACCAATTTTCCTTTTTGTAAAAGCCCAAAACAACAACTGGCTTGGGTTGGTCGTATATCGCCAGAGAAAGGCTTAGAAAATGCACTAGAAGTTGCCAATAAAGTTAATCTCCCTCTTCATATTTGGGGGAAAGTACAGTCAGAATCATATCAGCAACAACTCGTAGAAAAATTTCCAGAAGTTGATATTCACTGGCGAGGCTTTGTACCACAACAACAGTTACTTAAAGAAATGAGCCAATCGGCATTGATGTTAATGACGCCTTCATGGATAGAAGCCTTTGGTAACAATGTAGTGGAAGCCAATGCCTGCGGTGTTCCAGTAATAGCTTACAATAAAGGTGGACCTACAGAAACAGTAATTTCAGGCGTTACAGGTTATTTGGTTGAAAACAATGAAGATATGGCAAATAGAGTTGCTGACGCTTTAAAGCTATCTAGGTATCACTGCCGAGATTCAGCTCAGCAGCGATTTTCGATTGAACAATATGCTTTGAAGTTACAAAGCTGGCTTAGTCTTAATATCGATTGATTTGATTAGCTATCTCTTTAGCCTTTTGCCATCGAGCTTCGTTTTCTAAAGATTGCATCACATTGGCAAAATCTGGTTTTAATAGCCTTGCTGGATACTTAGGAGCAACATCTGGCCATTGAAAATCAATGAGTAGTGTATTAACTGCATCAGGGTTATTACATACCAGAATCATGTCACAACCAGCGGCAACCGCAGCTGTTGCTCTTTCTTTAAATCCACCAGCGACACTAGCGCCTTCCATACCTAGATCATCCGAAAAAATAACGCCTTTAAACCCCAATTCGCCCCTTAGAACTGTTTGTAGCCAATAATTTGAAAAACCAGCCGGATGTTCATCGACATTCGAATAAATGACATGGGCGGGCATGATCCCTTGAACTTGCTCGTCACTTATTAGCTGCTTAAACGGAAGCAAATCATGAGCAAATATTTCTGCTTTTGAGCGTACATCAACGGGTAAAGCAATATGTGAGTCTGCTTGTACACTACCATGTCCGGGAAAATGCTTTCCAACAGCCGCCATCCCAGCTTGTTTCATACCAGAGCTGAATGCATTTGCTAGGATAACAATGTGTTCTGGCTCTTCACTAAAACTGCGTTCGCCTATCACTTCACTGATCCCATCAACATCTAAGACTGGAGCAAAGCTTAAATCAATATCGCAAGCCAATAATTCAATTGCCATTAAAAAACCGAGTTCTCTAGCCCAAGTTTTAGCCTGTGAAAGATCACCTTCAGCTGCTGACAATATTTTCCCCATCGCAGGAATATCTGTAAATTCACCACGAAAACGCTGAACTCGACCTCCTTCATGGTCAACAGCAATGAGAATATTTGGATTAGAAGCGCGAATTTCCCTTACCAGAGCCATCAGTTGAGTTTTATTTTGATAATTACGGGTAAATAAAATTAATCCACCAACCATTGGATGAGCCAACAATTTCTTCTCATGCTCGGTAACTTCTGTTCCCGCCAAATCCATCATTAAATAACTCACTGAAAGCCCTTTTTATAGATATAAAAACTGTTCCAATTAAGTCATAAACCATAGGTAAATTCAATCAGAGTAAGGAATGTTATCGGTAAGCTGATTTTATTCGAAGCCAATACATTAGAAATTCTAATGTATGGAAACGATAATTATGTGTGATACTTACGCTCATATTAAAAAGAAGGAATCATTCCTCATAACAAGGCTCTTGTAAAATGATCAGTGTGTTTGACATGTTTAAAATAGGTATCGGGCCATCCAGTTCCCATACCGTTGGTCCGATGAAAGCGGGCAAAATTTTTATTGACCAAGTTTCAGCTAAAGAGCTTCTTGAAGAAGTTGATGAGCTGCGTGCCGATTTATTTGGTTCTCTTGCGCAAACAGGTCAAGGACATGGCACAGGCAAGGCCGTAATTTTAGGGTTAATGGGAGAAGATCCTGAAACCGTTGATACTGATGCAATTGACGGCATTTTAAAGCACGTATCTGATTCTGAAACCTTAAAACTCGCCAATGGTAAAGTCGTCGACTTTACCCGTGAACACGGGATTGTTTATAACCGTCTTATCAACCTAGAAGCTCACGCAAATGCAATGACACTGTATGCCTACACCAAAGGCAAATGTGTTTATAAGCGAACCTATTATTCAGTAGGCGGTGGTTTTATTCTTGATGAAGATGAAATCGCTCAACAAGATGCTTCTCTTGCCTCTCCCATCGTTTCTGCGCCTTATGATTTCCATAGTGCAAATGAGTTATTGGAACTGTGCCGCAAAAACGGTTTATCTGTATCTTCATTAATGATGGAGAATGAAAAGTGCTTAGCAAATGAAAAGCAGATCAAAGACGGCTTATGGCAAATCTGGCAAACCATGAAAACCTGTATTGAGCGAGGTTATCAAAAAGAAGGATTATTGCCGGGTGGTTTAAAATTACGTCGTCGCGCTCCTGCACTTTACCGTCAATTAAAGGCAGAAAGTAAAACCTGTAATGATCCATTAAAAGCAGTGGATTGGGTCGACTTGTTCGCGCTGTCAGTCAATGAGCAAAATGCTGCTGGTGACAGAGTTGTAACCGCTCCAACCAATGGTGCCGCAGGTATCATTCCAGCCGTATTGTGTTACTACGATACATATGTTGAAACGGTTGATGTTGAGGTTGCCTCTCGATTTTTACTCACTGCTGCCGCTATCGGTATTTTATATAAAAAGAATGCTTCTATTTCTGGTGCAGAAGTTGGCTGCCAAGGTGAAGTGGGCGTTGCCTGCTCTATGGCGGCAGGCGCATTAACCGAAATAATGGGCGGTACCATTGAGCATGTAGAAAATGCCGCTGAAATAGGCATGGAACACAACCTCGGGCTAACTTGTGATCCTGTAGGCGGTCTAGTTCAAGTTCCATGTATTGAACGGAACGCAATGGGTGCAATGAAAGCCATCAATGCTTCTCGTATGGCACTTCGTGGTGACGGTAACCATAAAGTATCGTTAGATAAAGTGATTAAAACCATGATGGACACTGGCATGGATATGAGAAGTAAATACAAAGAAACCGCACAAGGCGGTTTAGCGGTAAATATTGTTGAGTGTTAAAACTCACGCTTGATGAGCGCTTATGCGCTCATCAAATCTAAGTCGCCTTCTAGCTCCTTACTTCATCGGTAATTCCATATTATCAAACATATGATCTATCAACTCTTGATCTCGTAATGCAATGGCCTTTTCCACTACATCTTTCGTCAAATGTGGTGCGAAATATTCGATAAAGTCATACATATAAGTTCGTAAGAAACTACCCTTTCTAAAGCCAATTTTAGTGGTACTGTGCTCAAACAAATCACTGACATCAATCGCGACTAAATCTCCATCAATAGCTGGGTCAACCGCCATTGATGCAATTACCCCAACACCTAAACCGAGTCGGACATAAGTTTTTAGCACTTCTGCACTGGTTGCAGTAAATACTACTCTTGGATCTAAGTTCGCCAATTTGAACGCTTTTTCAATCGCTGATGATTTATCAAAACCAAATACGTAAGTCACCAACGGGAATTGAGAGAGCTCTTGAATTGATATTTTACTTCGTGAAGCTAGCGGGTGGTCTTTCTTAACGACAACCGAGCGATTCCAGTGATAACAAGGTAACATGACCAAATCGCTATAAAGGTGCATCGCTTCTGTCGCAATGGCAAAATCGGCATCACCTCGTGCAGCAAGTTCACTGATTTGATTGGGCGTACCTTGGTGCATATTCAAATTCACTCTAGGATACCGGTCAATAAACCCTTTAATAATTGGTGGTAATGCGTATCTAGCTTGAGTATCCGTTGTGGCAATATTTAATTCACCCATATCAGGCTGAGTATACTCTTCTGCTACCTTTTTGATGCCCTCAACCTTACTTAAGATATCATTAGCGATATTAATCACCTGCTCACCTGCAGGAGTCACATGTGTAAGGTGCTTTCCACTTCTTCCAAAAATTTGAATCCCTAACTCATCCTCAAGCATTCTTACCTGCTTACTGATCCCTGGCTGTGAGGTATATAAATTTTCAGCCGTGGCTGAAACATTCAAGTTATGGTTGACAACTTCGGCAATAAAACGGAGTTGTTGCAGCTTCATATTGGGCCTCTTTATATGGCTTTAAGAGTAAGTTATTGGTAATGAAGCACTTCATTACTGTGATTTTTTGTCTAGATTTTACGGTTATAATATATCCTGTTCTTTATTGCAAAAAAATATATACAGAACACAAAACCTTAAAAAAAGTTATGAATATGTTTACTTGTTAACCACCCCTGTTCTAGATACTGTTTTTTAGCTCTCTCAAATGTTAATTTTTTCTTTTATCGGCCGAAAAAGAAGTAGAAAGCTTAACAGTAGCTACTGACATAGCGTAAAATCTGAATACTGGCCTGCTATTAATGCTCTTAAATAAAGGAACACAATGATTTTTACAATTTCACTTATCGTGATCAGTGCGTTATTGCTACTTATCATTGGGATAAACCTTTTTCAGCAACATAAAGAAAAGCAAGAAGCTGATCGACGTATTGTACATCAGCAACAGCGCTCTAAAATCGATGAAACGGCTCGAGTGCTTGAACATATCGGATTATTTCCTTGTTCGAACCAAATTATGCTAGTGCTTTATAAGCGACTGGTTGATGAAATGACATCAGCGGCTAGTGTTGCACCTAAGTCTCATCAAAAAGATTATGAAAAACAATTACTTGACTTTAGAGCTCAAGTGAACCAGCTTGAATCATCTCCTTCATCATCGCCTTCTTTAGATTCAATCCAGATCCCAAATGATGACAAACAGCTTGTGCTTATGGTGCAAACACTAAAGAAGCTTAAAGCTATTTTACGAACCGAGCACAATAAAGGAAAAATCGACCCTAATGTATTCACTGAGGAAGATAATCGCATTAACAGTATGCAGCTGAGGATCAATGTAGATGCAATGCTTTCTCGTGCCCAAAATGCTAAAGATATCAAGCAATATGGCTCTGCAAAACAAATGCTCAACAAGGCAATTGCAACCTTGAATGCGATTAAATTAAACAACCCTGATGATAATTTCGTTCAATCTAAACTGAATGTTGCCAAGTCTATTAGCGATAGCATTGATAACTCGCAGCAACAAAAAGCCAAGGAAATAACTCCAACAGCCAAGGCCGCTAACGGTGAAGATGATATTGATATGTTATTCCAACCTAAAAAGAAGTGGTGATAACAAAACTATTCTTTCAAACAAATATAATTTCCATAAAAAATGCCGCTAATCAATAGCGGCATTTTTGTTGGATTTCAGTTTAATTAGAACTTATAACCTACTGAAACCATGTAAACCATTGGGTTAATGTCAGTCTTAATTTTAACTGCATTGCCGTCTAACTTGAATTTAACGTCAGTAGAAATATCTGCGTACCAAACTGAAGCGTTAACTAACCAATTTTTATTAACTTGATAATCCAGACCAACTTGAGCAGCGAAACCAAGAGAGTTGCTCATGCTAAGGTCAGATAAGCGACCACCTGCAGTATTGGTGAACTTATTATCAAAGAAGTTAGTAAAATTAATACCAGCACCAACATATGGGCGAACTTTAGATTGCGCGTCACCGAAGTAATATTGTGCAACTAAGGTTGGTGGAAGGTGCTTAGTTTCAGCAATTTTTCCTAGTGGGCCTAAAGAAACATCATGACTAAATGGAGTAGCAGCTAGCAGCTCAACACCAAAATTATCAGTTACCATGTAACCAAAGTTCAACCCCAATTGAGTGTTGTTATCCACACCAAACTCACCTAGCTTCAACATCTCAGCGTTGCCTGGTGTTTTGGGAATAGAAATGCTTGGGCTTGACTCATTTGGAGCAACTGTTACAGCACCAACACGTACAATAATATCACCCGCTTGGTGTGCTTGAGCGCCAAAACCAGCAGCAATTAAACCAGCAGCAACTAGACCTTTTACAAAACGCTTATTCATCATCTATCTCCATTTAAGATGTAGTATTACCAATCGCTTTGAATTATTAACTTTCAATGTCGACTGGTAGTTTTATGTGTTGCATCACATTTAGGTGCTAATTTGCCAGATGAAGCGGAGATAAATATTGATCTATATCAAGCGAGAATTGTCACAATTAGAACATCGTTTCAATACATGATCTCGATCATAAAATAGCGTCAAAATAACAACATAGGATTGTTATTTTGAAGTGATTTGCTTGAGTTTAGGATAGAGGCTTAGCCAGTTCTTGTCTTTTACTCTTTGATAAAAAATGTCTAAGCTTCTTTTCGGGTTATGGGTGACTTCGAGCGCAAACAGTGAGTCTAGGCCAAATGCTGATTGAACAACAATCTCATTCTTTTCAAGCCTTACACCTATAGCCGTTTCCTTTTCAGGCCAATATGACATTGCATCATTAACTGACTGATAAGGCCTGTCTCCATTGCGCACATGCATCCTTGCTTGATTCTTAACTGACCAAGGTAGTGACAACTCGTTTTTTAATAATGTTTCTAGGTTTTGATCTCTCAGTTCTGATGGCTCATGTGTATCATAAAAAATGACATCAATATCAAATAAAGGTGATAGTTGCTCAAAATCATGGAGCCGATCCCAAACCAAATTTCTAACAAAACCCGCGGCTAATAAATATTCCTTAATACCTTCTTGATTAAAAACAAATTCAACTATTTTTAAAGCCTGTATTCGAACAGGATCATTTTGTATCCATTCAACAATTTTATGATGATGCTCAACCATCAATAACCTCCTCCCCTTGCGTAGAAGCTTGAGAAAGAATGGCAGAATTTTGCTTTTCACAGAATGAAAGCACTTTATCAACGTGTAATGGCCGCGAGATATAAAAACCTTGTATGGCAGAGCATCCCATTTGTTGTAAGAAGTCCAGTTGTTCCTTAGTTTCTACACCCTCTGCAACAATTTTCATTCCCAAACTATTCGCCATCGATAAAATGGCATCTACTAATTGAATAGCATCTTGCTCATGTGGAACATCTTTAATAAATGATCGATCAATCTTCAAAGTATCAAAAGAGAATCGACGTAAATAGCTAAGAGAAGAGTAACCTATCCCAAAATCGTCTACGGCTAAATGGACACCAAGCTTATGAAGCTGATTAAAGATCCTTTGATTTTCTTCTGAGTTTTCAATCAAGGCTGATTCAGTCAATTCTAGCTCTAAAGCAGACGCTGGTATATCATGCAATGCCAAGGCTAACTGGACATCATCAATGATCACATTATTTCGAAGCTGTCTGCTAGAAACATTCACAGATACGTAGCGAGGGCCATGTTCGTACTGCCGCCATTGCTTAATTTGCGCACACGATTGCTCTAACACCCATTCGCCAATTGTACTGATCAAACCTAGTGATTCCGCTAAAGGGATAAACTCACTTGGTGGAACTTGCCCTAATTTAGCATTATTCCATCTTAGAAGCGCCTCCACACCAATAGCCGCTCCGTTCTCGCCAGAAATAATTGGCTGATACTCAACGTACAATTCTTCTCGTCTTAAAGCTTGCCTTAATTCGTTTTCCATCTCTAGGCGAGATTGAACGGCTTTACTCATAGCATTTGAGTAAAACTTCAAGGCATTACGGCCAGCCATCTTACTTTCATACATGGCAGCATCAGCATTCTTGGTTAAGGTTTCATAATCACTACCGTCTTGTGGGTAAGTAGCAATACCGATACTACAGCCAACAACGACTTCATGATGTTGGATCAATACCGGCTGTGAACAGGATTTATTGACTTCTTCAGCAATAAATTGAGCATTTACCACTGATTCAGGATCCGACAATATAATCACAAACTCATCCCCACCAAGGCGGCCTAGCGTATCATTGTGATTAATAATTTCACCGATACGTTTAGAGATTTGCATTAATAATGCATCACCAGCGTTATGACCAAAGCTATCATTGACCTTTTTAAAATCATCCAAATCTAACAACATCAACACTACTGAGGTGTTATTTAATTTGGCTACGTTGATAGCACTGGTGAGTCGTTCAAAGGTCATTCCTCGATTAGGTAAACCGGTTAACTCATCAAAATTGGCTTTGCGATACAGTTGGTCTTGATAAGTTCGCTGTTGAGTCAAATCGGTAATTGACGTGATTACCGCTTCTCCATCCGTATACTCAACTACTTTGGATGACAAAGAAGCCCAGAGCAAACTGCCTGAATCAGATTTGATCTGAATCTCAAAACCATCGACACGGTTTTGAATATTCAGATACTCGACAAATAGCTCCCTGTCTTTAGGGTTAGCATAAAATTCAATAGCATTTCTACCTGACAATGAGTTATTACTGCTGGTCAGTAATTCCTTTGCTCTTAAATTCGCGTATAGAATTTTCCCTGTTTTCGGCTCGGTTATCAGAACCGCAATAGGGGCTGAATGAGCAATCGAATGGAAATGATTTTGTGATTCAGCCAGTGAGCGCCCTTTTTTCCACACCAACTTATTTTGTTTAAATTGCAACCAAAGGCTAAAACCCACTCCAGCGATAAATAGTGACAATAAAACCACGAATATTTGCATGCCTTCGTTTATGCTTGAAGGCTTGCTTGCAACATTCAACCAAAGCAAATTGTGAAGTTTCGGTATAGGTGCATTATGGGCTATACGATATGAACTAAAGTCAGAACCATTTCGATACAAAAGGTGATGTCTATTGTCCATTGCGGTAATTTGGTAATTTTCTGAAAAATGTTCAGTAAATAAATTATCAACAAGTTTAGGTATTGAATATACGGCCCCAAGGTTACCGATAAACTTGTTTTCTAAAAATACTGGAACAAAAACAGCAAACGCTGGTTTTCCTTGCTCGAGCATAAATGGCTTCGTGTGTACAACGGTGCCATACTGTTTTGAGAGTTGAGCCGCTTTTTTCAGCTCTGACAATGCCAACTTTAGAGCAACGCTACTGTCTGATTGTATTGAAGATATACGCTTTACAATATTGAAATTACTGTCACTTAGCGTCAAATAAAGCAAACTAGAGTGAGGCAATATGTAGTCACGCAAACACTTCTCAATTTCTTTATCTTCAATACCGACCTTTGAAACTTCGGCAGCAATGAGAGACAAAAAGTTTTCATCCAGTGATAATTGCGATTCTATTTCGCTGATCGAATATGAGAGCTTAGCGTTTAACTGCTGGCTGTCCGCATCTCTATCTTGTTCTTTTATGAAATAATACAATGCTGCCAGTGAGAGGATAATCGTTGCGGTTGCGATAAATGGCATCACACAATTCATCTTTCGTTTTCTTAAAAAATAATTCGAAGACTCAGTTCCAGAATAGAATAGCGACTCCGACTTCTTTTTATTTGAACGAAATTCAGTGAAAACAAGAAAAACTTGATGATAAAAAATATACATTGTTCCAAGTAAAAGGAACATAAAAGTTCCTAGGAACAGACGAAATAAGCCAGCTTTGCTTTTGACTTCAGAATTATCAATAATCGGAGAGGCCGCAATTTCCCAATTTCCTGAAGGTAACTTTACTGTATAGTTAAAAAAACTTTGCTTGAATAACTCTGGATCACCCAAAAAAACCTGCCCAGAATCAGTGCGGAATGCCATATGCAACTCTGGATTGCTATCAATCAACCTTGATGCTAATACTGTTGATGTTAAATCAACAATAATTGAGGCACTGCCCCAGTAGATTCCATCTCTATAGACCGATTTTGTTAACGCAATTCCCTTTCCCCCTAGCTGAAAGTCAAAAGGGGAGGAAACGCTTAATTTATTGTCTGCCGCAATAGACTCATTCGATAGAGGAAACGTATTTTCTTTAGATGGGACGGTAAGAACATCGCCATGACGGCTTGAAATCTGCAGCGATTTTATTCCAGAATTAAGCTCAAGCATGGCTTGCATAACATTCTGAACATGAGTGCGGTTAGCCGTTTTGAGTTCAATATCCTCATGCACCTCACTTTCCACGATTGAAACTAAACTGGAAACAAGCAAACCATGACGGCTTATAATCGCCTCAAGTTTATCGACTTTTTCTCCGAACTGTTTTGAAATGGAAGAATGATAATTATCATATAAATAATTTTCATACCAGTCTGTGGCTTGCCACCAAATAGTGACACTAGCAATCAAGATAAAGACAACTGCTATAGATTTCTTTGTAAACATAAGCTTAGCTGGAGTAGCTTTCAATTGAACTCAATTGGTATGCCACCCTCTTATTTTATTAAAAACTACCGAATCTATTATCGGTCAACGACTGAAAACCTTTATAGCAAAACTAGGGCGTGTTGCTCTTTCAGGATTAAATTTTGTGCTATTTGAGCACTGTTCTGTTCAAGGCGTGGGCAGTGAAGCTTAGTCATCTAAGTGAGCTGGTCACAACACAGAACAGAAAGTGCTCAAAAGCATCGCAGACAGCGTAAATTGGTCACTTCTGCTGCGTTATCGTTTGTTTATGTGGAAACGAAGTAACGACAGTTTTTTATGTCGGTAATAACCACACTGCACAAACTCTGCCTTGCATAAGATAACCAATTTATCGCTGCAAAAACAATCACGAAAGATCAATACGCCCTAAGCTTACTTTGCGGGTTGCATAATCACTTCAACAGTAGTTTTACCGTTGTTGATAATTGGATAGCGATTATAAGTCTGGAAAATAACTCGGTCTTGGTTTTTGATCAAAGCAACGACGCCATAGTTCACTTTTTTATCAATGGCTTCAGCTGGGATAGTGAATTTGAAACCAATTGGTTGAGTTGCTACATTAAACGTCTTTTGAGCCAAGATTACCCCCGGCGTATCCAAATCTATAATGGCGACAGTAAACATGCTATCCATAGGTAACAAGATTTTTTGTAAATAGCCTGCTGCGCCATTGATTATAATTGGTTTAGGCTTTTGAACCGTTACGCAAGCTGACAAACTCATTATCATTAATAGAATTAGTAATTTTCTCATTTTTGTTTCTCACTCATTCTCATTAACCCCTCTTGGGTAGCCGATGCTACTAACTTGCCTTGCTTATTATAAAAGTGACCTTTTACAAATCCGCGACCACCACTGGAACTCGGACTTTCGATACTGAACAACAGCCATTCATTCATATTCACCTCATGATGGAACCACATTGAATGATCAATCGTGGCCATTTTCATACCCGGTGTCATAAAAGACAATCCATGTGGCTGTGCTGCCGTTAATAGGAAATTGAAATCAGAAGCATAAGCCAATAAATATTTATGAATCCTTTGATCGCTTGGAACTTTACCATTAGCCCGCATCCAAACGTGCTTTACGGGCTCAGATTTTTTGGGCGCTAGAGGGTTCTGTGGATTTATCATCCGCATCTCAATAGGCGTTGGCCTAGTGAACATCGATAATATATTTTCAGGAATTGAAGATGCTAACGCTTTTGCTAATTCTTGGTGGTTTAATATCCCTTCCGGCCCAGGCACCGCTGGCATAGTTATCTGATGTTCTAACCCTTGCTCTTTAGCCTGAAATGAGCATGTCATCATAAAAATTGGCCGACCACTTTGTATCGCGTGAACGCTTCGAGCACTAAAACTTCCGCCATCTCGCAAATTGTCCACTTGATATATTATCGGCTTGTTAGGATCGCCTGCCCTTAAAAAATAAGAGTGTAGAGAATGGCTTGTCCGATCGACTGAGACGGTTTGTTTCGCTGCGTTCAATGCTTGTCCCATAACATGACCACCGAACAAATGCCCAAAGCCGATATCCTGAGGTTGACCACGAAATATATTGTCATCAATCTGTTCAAGAGATAATAAAGATAAAAGCGAATCTAAGACGTTACTCATAATGCCCTTCATTTTTTTATAACTTAGCTAGGTTATCTTAAAAACATCAAAGAAACTATAAACTAATTTGTGGATAACGAATCATTATCACGAAAATATCCTTTTAAATAGATAATCTGAGACGCTAGAATATCGCGGTCTTACTCTGATCAACTAAATCATGAATGCTTGGATAATCGCGATTCGACCTAAAACACTGTTTGCAGCAATAAGCCCTATCATCTTAGGTAACGCCATCGCGGCCTCTTCACCTTTTTTTGACTGCTCTATAGCGATAACTTGTCTGCTTTGCGCTGTATTTTTACAAATTACAGTAAACCTTGTTAATGATTATTTCGATACCAAATCAGGCATAGATAATAACCAGCGTCTAGGTCCACTTAGGGCATGCCAAGCAGGAATTATTAGCCACAAGCAAATCAAAATTGGAATAGCTCTTACGACTCTGCTTTCAATTTTATCAGGGCTTTATTTAGTGCTTCATGGAGGTGTTGCTTTTCTTTATCTTGGCGTAGCTTCGATCGTTTGTGCTTTTGCGTATAGTTTAGGCTCAAAATCACTCGCCAATTTAGCCCTTGGAGAACTTACCGTCTTTATCTTTTTTGGGATCATTGCCGTTTGTGGAAGCTATTATCTACAAACCCACACTTTACATATTGACGCCATAATAATGGCAACCTGTGTTGGACTGCTCAATGCAGCAATCATGTTTGTAAACAACACCCGAGATAGAGTAACTGATGAGCAAGCCGGAAAACGTACACTTGCTGTCCGCGTGAGTGAGCCTATGTGTTCACCTGTTTATCGAGCATTTATTTACTTAGCTTTTGCCATTATGGTGATTGCCTACTTTATGGGACAGTTGCATGGTTTGCCGGTTTTATTAACAGGCTTAAGTTTTATATTCGCGAGAAAACTAACCGAGAAATTTGAAGTAGCAAAAGGAACTGAGTACAACACAGTGCTTAACAAAACAGCCTTACTTACCTTTATTTTTAGTGGACTATTCAGTGTTGGAACTCTCTATCAACAGTTTCTACTTAAATAAAAATGGGAGCCATTGGCTCCCATCTCACACCTTAAAACCCTATAGTTCAAGCTGTTCTCTACTTTGGCTACTCCATTCTAAATGAAACTTCTTACCCGCCTCTTTATCGATCCGCTCATAAGTATGAGCGCCAAAGTAATCACGCTGACCTTGAAGTAAGTTTGCAGGTAAAGTTTCACTTCTAAAGCTATCGTAATAAGCCAAAGCTGAACTAATGCATGGTGTAGGGATGCCATTTAACACAGCAAAACTGGTCGCCTGTCGCCAATCTGTTTGTAATTCAGATAACTGTTTAGCAAAGCTATCCGCTAAAAATAAGTGTGCTAAGTCACCTTGTTGCTGATAAGCCTCTGTAATGGATTGTAAGAATGAGGCACGAATGATACAGCCTGCACGCCAGATTTTAGCAATTTCAGCAAATTCTAAACGCCAGCCTTGCTCTTTCGCAGCCATTGCCATTAATTGGAAACCTTGAGCGTAGCTCGCGATTTTTGCACAATAAAGCGCGCTTTCAAGTTGGTTGATAATTTGCTGTTTCGATTCCAAAGAAAGTTCAGTAGTGTCTTGACCTGCTAACTTAGTACTCAAACTCACTCTAAGTGATTTTTGGGTACTAATGGCCCGAGCAGAAACCGCTTCCGCAATCGTTGGCGCCGGACAGCCCAATTGCAAACTACTGACCGCTGTCCACAATCCAGTTCCTTTCTGCCCAGCTTTATCTAAAATCATCTCAACCAGAGGTCGCTGCGTTTCAGGATCAGCTTGTTTAAGCACGTCGGCACTAATTTCTACCAAATAACTGTTTAATCGCCCCTGATTCCACTTTTCAAAAACTTTACCTATTTCAGTGGCACTCATACCACAACCTTTAGATAAAATATGATAAGCCTCGCAAATCAACTGCATATCTGCGTATTCAATGCCATTGTGCACCATTTTCACATAGTGGCCTGCTCCAGCACCGCCAATGTATGTAGTGCAAGAATCACCAGTTTCAACAATTTCACCCGCAGACGTTCTTTCTAAAGGTAATCCCGTTTCTGAATCAACTTTAGCCGATATTGCCTGCCAAATTGGTGCAACCCGCTGCCAAGCTTTTTCATCACCACTTGGCATTAAACATGGACCAAACCTTGCCCCAGTTTCGCCACCAGAAACAGCCGAGCTAAAAAACGTGAATTGACCTTTATATCGCTTTTCACGTTCAACTGTGTCAGTCCATAAGCTATTGCCTGTATCAACAATAATATCTTCTGACTCAATTCCAGCTTCGATCAAAGCGTGGCAAACACCATCAACGGGCGCTCCAGCGGGTACAGAAAGCACAATAAGTTTTGGACTTGATAATTGTTCTATAAGATGATTTAAACTCTCACAGCCCAATGCTCTGACTGAGTGTTTTCGCGAATCAGCTTCGGTATCAAATTGACTTAAAAATTGTCTGACTTTAAGAGCATCAAGATCATACGCTGCAACATTAAAACCATTATCGACCATATTAAGAGCGAGGTTTTTCCCCATTACTCCAAGGCCAATGACTCCAATATCCATCTGCTGCGTTTTTTCTGGCATGAGATTATTTTCCAACTAACTAGATAAAAAATTCGCGCGATTATATCCATTAAGAGTATGCAAAACTATATAGTAAAATCGGGAAAGTTGATTCCTATATTCGAACAATATAAAACTTATTCTAAGATGTTGTTTAACTAGAATTTTTAAATAATTCAGCATAAAACAAGTTTTACCTATCAATAAAACCCCATAAATTATCCCTGCCTTAAAACTTTACCTTTACGTCAACTTCCTGTACCTTTTTCGTAAATAGATTTAGCAGGTATAAAAATGACCATTAAAAGCAACTCCCCAACCAGTTACTCGATCAGTGATCTATCCAAAGAGTTTGATATCACTACCCGCAGTATTCGTTTTTATGAAGATCAAGGCTTGCTAAAACCGTCTCGTCGTGGCCAAACAAGAATATATAGCCTTAAAGATAAAGTAAGATTAAAGCTGATTTTACGAGGAAAAAGATTGGGATTCTCTCTAGCAGAAACCAGACGTCTGTTTGAACTTTACGATGCCGATAAAACCAGCACTAGCCAACTCGATACCATGCTAACTCTTATCGCAGATAAAAAAGCTGCTCTCCAACAGCAAATGGATGATATCCAAGTGGTATTGATGGAGCTAAGTTCAGCTGAACAACAATGCCGAGACGCCCTAAAACATAATATTAATAATTAAGAGTGCAATAAAAAACTTGCACACAAAAACATCATGCAAAGGACCCTACAATGAGCGCAATATACTCAAGCTTAAATTTTGGATTAGGTGAAGATGTGGATATGCTGCGTGATGCAGTACAGCAATTCGCTGCTAACGAAATCGCACCTATCGCAGAAAAAACCGACCAAGAAAATGCTTTCCCTAATGAACTTTGGCCAGTACTAGGTGATATGGGATTACTTGGTGTAACCGTCGATGAGGAATTCGGTGGTGCCAACATGGGCTACCTTGCTCATGTGGTAGCAATGGAAGAAATCTCACGTGCTTCGGCTTCTATCGGCTTAAGCTATGGTGCTCATTCTAACCTATGTGTTAACCAGATTAACCGTAACGGTAATGCCGAGCAAAAAGCTAAATATCTACCAAAATTAATCACTGGCGAACACATTGGTGCTCTAGCCATGAGTGAACCAAATGCTGGTTCTGATGTGGTTTCTATGAAGCTTCATGCTCGTAAAGAAGGTGATAAATACATACTTAACGGCAACAAAATGTGGATCACCAATGGTCCAGATGCCCACACCTATGTAATTTACGCAAAAACAGACGTAGAAAAAGGCCCTCATGGTATTACGGCTTTCATCGTTGAGCGTGGATTTAAAGGCTTCTCTACCGCGCAAAAGCTCGATAAATTAGGTATGCGTGGTTCAAATACCTGTGAGCTTGTATTTGAAGACTGTGAAGTACCAGAGGAAAACATCTTAGGTAACCTAAACGAAGGCGTAAAAGTCCTAATGAGTGGCCTAGATTATGAGCGTGTTGTTCTTGCTGGTGGCCCGCTAGGTATCATGCAGGCTTGTATGGATATAGTTGTTCCTTACATTCACGACCGTCAACAGTTTGGTAAATCAATCGGTGAATTCCAACTGGTGCAAGGCAAGCTTGCAGATATGTACACTCAAATGAATGCCGCTCGTTCATACGTATATGCAGTAGCAAAAGCTTGTGATCGTGGTGAAACCACTCGTAAAGATGCCGCTGGCGCCATTTTATATAGCGCAGAGCTAGCCACCAAAATGGCATTAGATGCCATTCAGTTATTAGGCGGTAATGGTTACATCAACGAATACGCGACAGGTCGTCTACTTCGTGACGCTAAGCTTTATGAAATCGGCGCAGGTACTTCTGAAATTCGTCGTATGTTGATTGGACGCGAGTTGTTCAACGAAACTAAGTAAGAATCAAACATTATGCCTGCCTTTGCAGGCATTTTCGTTTCTAATCCTGCTGCAACGATTTTTGAGGAATCAACCGTGACGCAATTAACCAGTCGTATCAATACTCGTAGTGACGAGTTCAAAACAAAACATAACGATATGTCAGAGCTTGTTGCCGATCTGCAACAAAAGCTGGAACAAATTCAACAAGGTGGTGGTGAAGTTGCCATGCAGCGCCATCTTTCACGTGGTAAACTAGCACCAAGAGATCGCATCGAAAAACTGCTCGACCCTAGCTCTCCATTTATTGAACTTTCACAGTTTGCTGGCTATGAAGTCTATGATGATGTTGTGCCTGCAGCAGGTATCATTACAGGTATCGGTCGTGTCAGTGGCGTCGAGTGCATGATCGTGGCGAACGATGCTACTGTAAAAGGCGGTACTTATTACCCTCTTACCGTAAAAAAACACGTTCGCGCTCAAGAAATTGCTGAACGCTGTAACCTTCCTTGTATCTATCTTGTTGACTCAGGCGGTGCTTACCTGCCTTTGCAAGATGAAGTATTCCCAGATCGTGACCACTTTGGTCGCATCTTCTTTAATCAAGCGAAAATGTCAGCAAAAGGTATTCCTCAAGTCGCAGTAGTCATGGGGTTATGTACCGCAGGCGGTGCTTATGTTCCAGCAATGGCCGATGAGTCAATCATTGTTAAAGAACAAGGTACGATCTTCCTTGCTGGTCCACCTTTAGTAAAAGCAGCTACGGGTGAAGAAGTCTCAGCAGAAGAATTAGGTGGCGCAGAAGTTCATACAAAAATCTCAGGTGTTGCCGATCATCTCGCACAAAATGATGAACACGCTTTAGAAATCGCACGTAATTCAATTGCACGTTTAAACCACAACAAGCAAATTGAAAGCACATTAGCGAGTGTAAAACCGCCAAAATACGACATCGAAGAGCTGTACGGCATCGTAGGTACAGACTTAAAAAAACCATTCGATGTGAAAGAAGTCATCGCTCGCATTGTTGACGATTCTGACTTTGACGAGTTCAAAGCTAACTACGGCCCAACTCTAGTGTGTGGTTTTGCACGAATTCACGGTTATCCAGTAGGCATTGTTGCCAACAACGGGATCTTATTCTCTGAATCAGCGCAAAAAGGTGCTCACTTTATCGAGCTATGTTGTCAGCGCAAAATTCCTCTACTGTTTTTACAAAATATCACTGGCTTTATGGTGGGTAAAAAGTACGAACACGAAGGCATCGCCAAACATGGTGCCAAGATGGTTACCGCCGTATCTTGTGCCACTGTACCAAAATTTACGGTATTGATTGGTGGTAGTTATGGCGCTGGTAACTACGGCATGTGCGGTCGTGCATTTGATCCAACCATGATGTGGATGTGGCCAAACTCTCGTATTTCGGTAATGGGTGGCGAACAAGCTGCTGGCGTACTTTCTACTGTTAAAAAAGATGGTATGGCTCGCAAAGGTCAAAGCTGGACTGAGCAAGAAGAGGACGATTTTAAAGCACCGATTGTAGAGCAATACGATAAAGCGGGTCACCCTTATCATGCCAGTGCTCGTTTGTGGGATGACGGTATTATCGATCCAGCACAAACCCGTGACGTTGTCGGCCTTGCGCTTTCAGCGGCCTTTAATGCACCTGTAGAAGACACCAAGTTTGGTGTGTTCCGCATGTAATTTGGAGGCTAAAAATATGACTACCGTCTTTAAAAATCAACAATTCCAACACATTCTATGTGAGCTTGAAAACGGCATTGGTAAACTGATCTTAAATCGTGTCGAAAAGCACAATGCCTTTGATGAAGTGATGATTGCTGAAATCATTAAAGCCTTAGCACTATTTGCAGAAGAATCACAATGCCAAATGCTGATATTAAAAGCTAATGGCAAACATTTCAGTGCTGGTGCTGACTTGAACTGGATGCGTAAACAAGCACAAATGGACTTTGAGCAAAACCTTGCTGATGCTAATGAACTCGCAAAACTCATGCATGACTTAGATAAATTCCCTAAGCCAACGTTAGTACAAGTTCAAGGTGCGGCTTTTGGTGGCGCATTAGGTTTAATTTGTTGCTGCGACATCGCTATCGCAACACCAAAATCCAGTTTCTGTTTAAGTGAAGTAAAACTTGGTTTGATCCCAGCCGTTATCAGCCCTTACGTCGTTCGCGCTATGGGTAACAGAGCATCACGTCGCTACATGCTTACCGCTGAACGATTCACTGCTGACAAAGCCCTTGAGCTCAATGTGCTTCATGAAGTAATTGACGATTTAGATGCTGCTAGCCAACCAATCATCGAGTCATTGTTGGCTAATAGTCCACAAGGAATGGATTGGTGTAAAAAGCTAATAACTCGTATGGAAAGCGGTGAAATCAATCAAGATACGATTGACTACACAACCGACAAAATTTCAAAAATTCGAGTTTCTGAAGAAGGCCAAGAAGGTCTCAACGCCTTTTTTGAAAAACGTCAGCCAAACTGGCATAAGGATAACAACAATGATTAATAAATTACTTATTGCCAACCGTGGTGAAATTGCCTGCCGTATTATTGAAACGGCTAGAAACATGGGCGTAAAGACGGTAGCGATTTATTCAGACGCCGACGCTAACGCTCGTCACGTAGCTATGGCTGATGAAGCCTTTTACCTAGGAGGAAGTGCTCCGGCAGAATCATATCTTCGCGGAGATGCCATTATCGAAGTGGCTAAGCGTGCTGGCGCTCAAGCGATTCATCCCGGTTATGGCTTTTTATCGGAAAATGCTCAATTTGCTAAAGCCTGTGAACAAGCAAGTATTGAGTTTGTTGGCCCTGGATCGGCGGCAATTGATGCTATGGGCAGTAAAAGTGCGGCCAAAGCCATTATGACCAAAGCCAACGTACCTTTGGTACCGGGTTATCATGGTGACGACCAATCAGATGCTTTATTAAATTCAGAAGCAGACAAAATTGGTTTCCCATTGCTTATCAAAGCGGCTTATGGCGGTGGTGGTAAAGGCATGCGTATCGTTGAAAGTAAAGACGAACTACAAGATGCCATCGACTCAGCTCGCCGTGAAGCGGCATCTTCATTCGGCAACGACAAGCTGCTAATGGAGCGTTATTTACGCCAACCTCGTCATATTGAAGTTCAGGTCTTTGCTGACAAACATGGCAACTGTGTTTATCTTTCTGATCGTGATTGCTCAGTGCAGCGTCGTCATCAAAAAGTAGTTGAGGAAGCCCCTGCTCCGGGTTTATCTGACGAACTTCGCAAACAAATGGGTGAAGCCGCTGTAGCAGCAGCCAAAGCCATTGATTACGTTGGTGCAGGAACTGTCGAATTTTTATTCGATACAGATAACAGCTTCTACTTCATGGAAATGAATACTCGACTTCAAGTAGAGCACCCTGTTACTGAATATGTCACCAACCAAGACTTGGTAGAATGGCAACTTAAAGTAGCTGATGGACAAAGACTACCGCTTCATCAAGACGAAATTGAAGTTAAAGGCCACTCTTTTGAAGTTCGGATTTATGCAGAAGATCCACAAAACGAATTCTTACCCGCCAGTGGAAAGTTAGACTACCTTCAAGAGCCAGATGCCAGCGATTATGTTCGTATCGATTCAGGTATTCGCCAAGGTGATGTGATCAGTAACTTCTACGACCCAATGATCGCTAAACTGATTGTTTGGGATGAAGACAGAAACTTAGCCTTACAGCGTATGGCTAATGCTTTACAAGATTACAAAATCTCAGGTCTAAAGCATAACATCCGATTTTTGCATGCCATCATCAAGCACCCTGCTTTTACTGATGAAGATTTCAGCACTGACTTTATCGACCGTTATGGTGATGAACTACTCAAGCTAGAATCGAAAGACACAAGTAATATTCAAGCCTTAGCTGCGTTCTATCAAGTTCTATATCGCAAACAACAATCAGAAAAGCAATCAGCTACGCACTCAGACTTCACTTCACCTTGGTCTACTCTTTCTGGCTTCAGAATTAATAGTTCAAAGCAACATGCAGTTAGATTACTAGATAACGAACATCAACAGCTTGATCTGCTACTAAAAGAAACTGCAAATGGCTATCAAATTAGTATTGAAGATCAAGTTATTAGTTTAAACGGTCAATTAGAAGACAACATCCTAAAAGCTCAGCTGAACGACCATAAGTTTACGCTGCAAGTTGCTCAAGTTGGTGATGACTTCACCTTATTCAGCAACACAGAACAATTCCACTTCAAAGCCGTTCAAGCTCAAGAGCTGGATCAACAAGATAATGCAGCCGATAAACTAAAAGCACCAATGAACGGCACCATTGTAACTCATTTAGTTTCAAAGGGCGATCAAGTTACAGCTGGTCAAGGTCTCCTTGTCATGGAAGCCATGAAGATGGAATACACCATTGAAGCACCTTACGATGGAACGGTTTCCGAGTTTTACTTTTATCCGGGTGACTTGGTCAGCGACGGCTCACTGCTTCTTGATGTTGAGGAAGGATAAATGGATAAAGTTAGCATTTTTGAAGTCGGTGCTCGTGATGGACTACAAAACGAAAAAGCGGTAAGCACTCAAGATAAAGTCAGCTTGATACACGAGTTGGCTGATTCAGGAGTACGCAGAATTGAAGCCGCTAGTTTTGTGTCACCCAAATGGGTACCACAAATGGCCGACTCTGCCGTTGTGATGGATCAGATTGAGCGTAAACCCAATGTACAATACAGCGCCCTCACTCCCAACCTCAAAGGATTAGAAGCAGCGATCGCTGCAAATGTCGATGAGGTAGCCATTTTCGGCTCAGCTTCAGAAGCATTCAGCCAAAAAAACATTAATTGCTCAATCGAAGAATCCATCGCCCGCTTCAAACCGGTAATGGAAAAAGCTAAGCAACATGGCCTACCTGTTCGTGGTTATGTGTCTTGTGTTTTAGGCTGTCCTTATGAAGGTGAAGTCGCAATAAGTGAAGTGGTAAGAGTTGCCGAGCTGCTTCATGACATGGGTTGCTATGAAATTTCATTAGGTGATACCATCGGTGTGGGTACTCCATTCAAAGCGAAAGCCATGCTTGAAGCTGTGACCCAAAGTGTGTCTGTAAACAAGCTCGCTCTCCACTTCCACGATACCTATGGCCAAGCATTGGCTAATATCGCTATGTGTTTAGAGACTGGGATTACAACCTTTGACTCATCAGTAGCGGGTTTAGGTGGCTGTCCTTATGCTAAAGGCGCATCTGGTAACCTTGCTACAGAAGATTTGGTATACATGCTCCATGGCATGGGCTTACAAACAGGTATAGATATACAAAGTCTTGCTCAAGCTGGTGATAAAATCTGTAAAGCTCTTGGACGAACCAATGGCTCAAAAGTGGCGCTCACACTACTCAATTAAAGAGTAGTAATGAGCTACACAACCCTACAATACAAGTTACCATTTGTTACCCCTGAACAAATGAAGATAGCAACAAGAAAAAATAAAAAGGAACTAACATGGCAGGATTGAATAAGTTAGTCAGTAGCTATGAAGAAGCGCTGGCAGGCCTAAAAAGCGATATGACCATCATGGTCGGAGGCTTTGGTCTTTGTGGTATACCTGAAGGTCTGATCCACCAAATGGCTAACATGGATATTAAAGGCCTAACTGCAATTTCGAACAACGCTGGCGTTGACGACTTTGGTTTAGGATTACTACTTCAAAACCACCAAATTTCTACCATGATTGCCTCTTACGTTGGTGAAAACGCCACCTTCGAAAAACAAATGCTATCTGGTGAGCTTGAGGTTATTTTAACTCCACAAGGAACATTAGCCGAAAAAATCCGTGCGGGCGGAGCTGGTATTCCAGCGTTTTTTACCGCTACAGGCTATGGCACTCCAGTTGCCGAAGGGAAAGAAACACGTGAAATAAACGGTCGTCACTATGTTTTAGAAGACTCTCTTACCTCTGACTTTGCACTTGTAAGAGCATGGAAAGCTGACACTATGGGTAACCTTGTCTTCCGGAAAACTGCTGCCAACTTTAACCCAATGATGGCAACAGCAGGCAAAATCACTGTTGTTGAAGCCGAAATCATTGTTGAGCCTGGTGAACTGGACCCAGACCACATCCATACGCCTGGGATTTATGTCGACCGCCTTATTCAAGGTGAATTCGAAAAGCGCATTGAGCAACGCACGGTTAAAGTATAAGGGAGAACCAGCATGTCACTAACAAGAGAACAAATGGCTCAACGCGTCGCCAAAGAACTTCAAGACGGCTTTTACGTAAACCTCGGTATTGGTATCCCTACCCTTGTGGCAAACTATATTCCTCAAGGTATGCAAGTAATGTTGCAATCAGAGAATGGTTTATTAGGTATGGGTGAGTTTCCGACTGAAGAAACTATCGATCCTGATTTGATTAACGCTGGTAAACAAACGGTTACCGCTGTTGATGGCGCTTCTTTTTTCTCATCAGCTGAAAGCTTTGCCATGATCCGTGGTGGTCATGTTGATTTAACCGTACTTGGTGCTTTTGAAGTGGATGTAAATGGCTCTATCGCTTCATGGATGATCCCAGGTAAACTCATCAAAGGCATGGGCGGAGCAATGGACTTAGTTGCTGGTGCAGAAAACATCATTGTGACCATGATGCACGCTGATAAGTATGGAAATTCAAAACTCCTTCCTCAGTGTGAACTGCCACTCACTGGTTATGGCTGCATAAAACGTGTCGTTACCAACCTTGCCTACCTAGAAATCAAAGACGGTGCTTTCCACCTAATTGAACGCGCTCCAGGCGTTTCAGTTGAAGAAATCAAAAACATGACGGCTGGAGAATTAGTCATCCCTGAGCATGTACCTGAAATGGACTTGTAAAACATAGGCTTAGTTGTCGCTCCTGCGAAAGCAGGAGCTTAGCGACTTTCCTACTTATCAAAAAATCACTACAAATCACTTAGCGGACTACGTACTCCACTCGCTCCAGCTTGAATAACATGAGTATAAATTTGTGTTGTCCTAACATCTTGATGGCCCAATTGCTCTTGCACTGTTCGAATATCCGCCCCTCGCTGTAAAAGATGAGTTGCAAACGAATGTCTCAGAGTATGACAGTTTACATCTTTCTCGATTTTTGCTTTTTTAGCCGCGGCCTTAACCGCTTTTCGCACTGAGGTTTCATCAATATGATGCCTACGTATTCTTCCAGAGTGAGGATCAACACTTGTTCTACTAGAAGGAAATAAATAGTGCCATTTAAAGCTAGCCGCAGCATTTGGATATTTTTGCGCTAATGCATAAGGAAGCCAAACACCCTGATAGTTTTCAAGTTCTATATCAATATCATAAAAGCTTTTAGCCAATTCTATTTGTTGCTTCAGTGGTTTTACTAATTCAGGTGCTAATGTGACTCTCCTATGTCTTCCTCCTTTCCCATTCCAAATAAGCAAGGAGTGATAGTCAAAATCAATATCTTTAATTCGCAATCTAACCGCTTCCATCAGCCTCAAACCACTGCCATACATCAATTTCGCGACAAGACTTCTGTTTACTTGAACGTGTTTTAATAAACTGGTTATTTCCTCTTTTGTTAAAACAACGGGTAATTTAGCCTCTCGTTTAGAGCGATTAAACTCTAAATCCATTGATAATGGCTGAGATAAAAAGTCGTTATACAAAAAATTTAATGCATTCAAAGCTTGTTTTTGTGTCGCTGGCGCCACATTTTTTTGATTAGCAAGATAACTCAAAAACCTTTCGACTTCTTTTTCACCTAATTTAGAGGGGTGCTGTTTATTGTGAAAAAGAATAAATGTCTTAATCCACTGAAGGTAAGCTTCAACTGTTCGTTTTGCGAAATGGCGAGTAACCATAAACTCAGAAACATGAGTTAAAAATGGAGAACGAGGCATGAAATCATCCTTGATTGCACTGTATTTAAACCCAGTATACAACTTTTCCTTCTTTCGACAATAAATAAGGAACTTTTCCTCCTTTCACTCAAAAGTTATTAAAGATAACCTGCTTAAACAACTTGATTTTGTGGAAAAACATCGATAGTTTAACCGAATGTTAAAAACAATTAACAGGCGGTAGCGTGCCTGTAGAAAGAAGGACTTTTTCCTTCTAATAAGCTGTTATGCGTGGCTGCCACTCATTCGTGTTTGGTTATTTGGGAAATTTGAGCAATTCAGTTTAAATCAGCGTTTACAAAAGCTCATTTGTGTTTTCGCCTAAATAGCATCGTTACGCTAATAGGCGTCAACCTGTAAAGTAAGATCTGGCTATCAATTGCGCCATTAGCTTGTTTGCTTACAAAAAATGGCTCAAATAGTCACTGCCATTTGGTCGTGGCAGTAAAAATATTTAAGGGTATTGCGTGCCCTAACCTATTGGGTTTAAATTAACTTCGCATAACAAGGCATTCAACAGGACGCAAAATCGTTGGCTTTTGCTCCTGCGTCGCAAATTATAAGCCAACGTTTTGCGCCTGTTAATGCGGCGTTATGCGTGGCTGCCACTCATTCGTGTTTGGGTATTTTGGAAGTTTAAGCGGTTCAGTTTAAATCAACGTTTGCCAAAGCTTATTTGTGTTTTCGCCTTAATAGCATCGTTACGCTAATAGGCGTCAAACAGCAAAGTAAGATCTTGCTATCAATTGCGCCATTAGCTTGTTTGCTTACAAAAAATGGCTCAAATAGTCACTGGAATTTGGTCGTGGCAGTAAAAAAAATCAAGGGTATTGCGTGCCCTAACCTATTGGGTTTAAAGTAACTTCGCATAACAAGGCATTCAACAGGACGCAAAATCGTTGGCTTTTGCTCCTGCGTCGCAAATTGTAGCCAACAATTTTCCGCCCGTTAATGCGGCGTTATGCGCTCAAGGAGTGAGTTGATGACAATTGAAGATAAAGTTAATTTCATTCTGCTTCTAGTTTTAATTTTAACAATTATTTTCACGTTAAATGCTTTAGTTAATATGAAAGTACATTTGTTTAAAAGTGTCATAGATAGGAAAATTAACAGATTAGACAAACTAGATACTTTGGGGAAGTATAATATTCTCCTAGAAAATGTTGAGCATTACATTGAACTCTATCCAGATGAAATTAATTTTCACTGGAGAAAAGCTCGTGCTTTATATAAAACGGAACAATTTGAACTTGCAAGAGAGCATTTTTTATTTATTGCAGATTCAGAGCCCACATTAAAGAGCGATGCAGACCAATATATAGAACGAATTAATGCGAAGTTAGGCGCATAACAAGCAGTTCAACAGGACAAATACTGTTTGGCTTTTGTCACTGCGTTCCAAAATTATAGCCAAACACTATTTGCCCGTTAACTGGGCGTTATATTCACTACATCAACATTGAGTTATGAGCACGTATTTTTCAGAAAGATTCCCTGAGCTAAGAATACAAAAACCACTCTTTTACAACTGGGAAACAAGCATTCGATTTGAGATTGGCCCATCTGAAATTCCTCTATGGGAAGATAGAGAAAAAGAAATGCTAAATGAGGAATATTTCACGCAGGCTTTTCATAGAGCCACTAAAATTTTCGATGAAGTATTCTCAGCAGATGATGAAATTGAGATTATTGTTCAAAGGTTCTCTGATGGAAGGCAGAAGATAAAAAAGAGTAATTTCATTTCAAGGCATATTCTTTCTAGAGTTTCATACACAACTGAAAGTGAGAGAATACACGACATCTATGAAATGGAGTATAAGAAGCATCATTGGCATAGAGTTACTTACTCGAGCCTGAAAGTTCAAGATGTTGATTATAAATCTATAATACAAGCTTCCATAAACGTGGATTTCTCATGCCGTGGAGAAACGTACATAGGTGAATGTTACTTCATCAACAAGTCTAGAGACATTATCCTCGACATATATGATGATAGAGGTATGGATGTTTTAGCTTTTAAAAAATCGAGTATTCAACCACTCTACGAGAAGTTCAATCAATGGATTCTCGATCACAATCGAAATGAAATAGATACCGTATTTACGTGAATATAACAAGTAAATCCAGGTGACGCCTACGGCGCACCTGATTTAGGCGTTATGTTTCTTACTGACTGTAATCATATGAATAGCAAAATCTCACGCAATCTGAAATTCGTTTTTATAGGAACAGGTTTTGTAGCACTAATTGTATTTGGTTTTTTTTCGAACGAAGCTAGAAAAGAAATTAAGTATTTGTGTGGTAATTTTGATAAGGGTGACTCGCTTTCAAATGTTACTAGGCAATTAAATACAATAAATTTATCACAGTATAGGGTTGCTAATTTGGGGGCTGGTAAGCAAATAACCCATAGCAGTTGGCTTCATTTGAATTTACTTAGCTGCGAAATTGAATTCAACCCTCAAAATGTGGTTGTTTCTGCATCTTATGGTCAAACATAACAAGCAGTTCAACAGGACAAATACTGTTTGGCTTTTGTCACTGCGTTCCAAATTTTAGCCAAACACCATTTGCCCGTTAACTGGGCGTTAGGCACCAAGGAAATGGAGAAACAATGGAAGAACTTAAAAACTCAGGGATTGGAATTGCATCATTCATCATAAGTATCGCATCAGGAATTTTTATTTTTCTTCTGATCGCAATCGCTGGATATCTGGAAGCATCCACACCAGGAGGTGTGAATGAGGAGTCCTCAGAAGCCATTATAGTTGGCCTTTTTCTATTTGCTTTCTTGGGGACAGCGCTAGTAGCGCTCGGTTTAGGAATTGCGGGACTCTTTCAGAAGGAACGTAAAAAAATATTTGCTATCTTGGGCACTGTATTCTCAACAGTAACACTTGCGATCACTTTCCTCATCATGATGATTGGTCTTGCAGAAGGGTGAAGCCAGAAACCCCAAATGCCTAACAAGGCATTCAACAGGACGCAAAATCGTTGGCTTTGCTCCTCCGTCGCAAATTATAGCCAACAATTTTCCGCCCGTTAATGCGGCGTTAGGCTTATTGTAAATCCGAGAGTATTATATTAATTATGGATATATCTTATATGGAGCTAAAAACCTTCTTATTAGAATCAATTCAAGGGATTATAATTTTAGGTGCTATAGGCAGTATTCTAGGCGGTTTTCTCGTATATCTATCAAAGAAATCTTTCACATATTTGCTAATTAAGATCAATGAGTTGGCATTTGCCGAACGAATGAAGCATCCATTAGTTAGAACAGTTAAGGCTGCGGCTAAACTTCGTGAAGCTCATGCAGAACAACACGCATCATTTGATTATCAGCTATATGTTTCAAGAAAAATGATGTTTGCAACAATAGACTTCATTATATTGATTTGTACTTTAACTTTAACACTTGGAACGTTAATCGCCTTTGGCATTGAAAGACCATTAGTTCTATCTGCGCTGCTATCAGTATTAATTCTTGCCTTTGTATCAGCATTAAAAACGTCTTTACATATTGTGGTGTTAACTAGTGAAAAAGCTGAAGCAATAGATAATCAAATCCATGCTGAGATCCCAAAAAGCTACAAAGAATATAAACAGCTTCAGGTAACTACTGAGGATAAAGCCTAACAAGCAGTTCAACAGGGACAAATACTGTTTGGCTTTTATCACTGCGTTCCAAATTTTAGCCAAACACTATTTGCCCGTTAACTGGGCGTTATGCGTGGCTGCCACTCATTTCGGGTTTAGTTATTTGGGAAATTTAAGCATTTCAGTTTATGTCAGCGTTAACCAAAGCTCATTTGTGTTTTCGCCTTAATAGCATCGTTACGCTAATAGGCGTCAACTTGTAAAGTAAGATCTTGCTATCAATTGCGCCATTAGCTTGTTTGCTTACAAAAAATGGCTCAAATAGTCACTGCCATTTGGTCATGGCAGTAAAAATGTTCAAGGGTATTGCGTGCCCTAACCTATTGGGTTTAAAGTAACTTCGCATAACAAGGCATTCAACAGGACGCAAAATCGTTGGCTTTTGCTCCTGCGTCGCAAAGTATAAGCCAACGTTTTGCGCCCGTTAATGCGGCGTTAAATGTCTAAAGAGAGTTCATGGGTAGACGTAGAGAATTAAAAAGCATTGCTTCTGGATTAATAGGCTCATTTAAAAGCAGAAATAATGATGTAGCAGGATATTGGGGTATTGGAAAATTATCTAAATTTGCTGAAACAAACGGCACTGATGAAGTCGCAATTGATCTATTAGCTGGCTTTATTCAACCTACAACATGTAAATTTGATGGCGTAATTAGTCATTACAAAGCAATGTTCATGAACAATATTGCCTCATTAAATATTCCCAATCAATGGGTTAGTAAAGTCATAATTACTGTACTATTTAATCAAGAGTATGTAGAAAAATATCATTTTTTTGGGGCTGCATTAGGCAGTCCTTGTATTTGTAAATGTGAAATAACAGATGACAATGGGCAAAAATACACAGTAACTACTGGCACTAACTGTAAGCCTCACAACCCAAAAAATGAATCCAAAAGTAATCGTGCAAACGACATTTAACAAGGCATTCAACAGGACGCAAAATCGTTGGCTTTGCTCCTGCGTCGCAAATTATAGCCAACAATTTTCCGCCCGTTAATGCGGCGTTATATTTTTCTGGGATAATAATATGGATATTACCAATACAATTACGTTCATTTCTGCATTAGCAGCTCTCAGCATCCCTCTTTTGCTGTTAATTTTAGGAATAATATTTGTATCCTCTCACAAAAGAATGGCCGCAGCGCAAGAAGAAGCTGCAAAAGCTCAGGTTGAATTGGCGAAACAACTCGCAAGTATATCTATAGAGTTAAGACACTTAACCACTCATAAATCTTGAGCAACAAATATAACAAGCAGTTCAACAGGGACAAATACTGTTTGGCTTTTGTCACTGCGTTCCAAAATTTTAGCCAAACACCATTTGCCCGTTAACTGGGCGTTATGTATTAAATTGAAATCGAGAAGTGATATGACGAAAGAAGAAATGGAAGCTTGGGAATCTACTCGTGATAAAGGAATGCTTAAATATGTGCTAATAAATGGCTTGCTTGCATGGGGTTTACCAATGTTTATAGCAATGGCATTTATGACTAGACCTTTTGCCGAAGGTTTCACATCAAAAGCTGCAATTGTTCATTATGTTGTGTGGCCATTAGCAGGCTTACTATTTGGCCTTGTTACTTGGTACATTGCTCAATTTCGCTATAAAAAAGCAGCTAAATCGATAAATCAAGCAAATACATAACAAGCAGTTCAACAGGGACAAATACTGTTTGGCTTTTGTCACTACGTTCCAAAATTATAGCCAAACACCATTTGCCCGTTAACTGGGCGTTATGCGTTTTAAAAACTTCACTGGTTTTAATGTTGTACCATGCAAGGTTCAACTGCGGTAGCAATGGAAATTAGCTTAAATTCTGCTGCTGTAGATCAACCACAAAACTGCCCTATTCAATATTATTTCGGGCTGTGTTAATGGTTTCAGAAATATGTAAAATCACTGGTAGTTTTGTAAAAACAAAATTGGGCACACTCCAAAACGTCAGTACTATTAAAACGTAATTGGTGCGCCTAACAAGCAGTTCAACAGGGACAAATACTGTTTGGCTTTTGTCGCTGCGCTCCAAATTTTAGCCAAACACCATTTGCCCGTTAACTGGGCGTTAGGTGCCTAAATTGAAAAGGGAAATTTCATCATGGGATTCAAGTTTTGGCTTGTTCGAGCAACTACCGTATTTACAGTAGCCTTTTTGTTATTAGCCGTAATTTATTATTTCAAAGGTTATGAAACCAACCAAGCTATTTTATCAGCAGCAATTTGGTCATTTATAGCAACAAGTGTTTTTATCTGCACAAGACTCTACCATTCTAAAAAAGGTCGTAACTGTGCAATTTGTAACGACACACCAGATAAATCAAACCCCGGCTCCTAACAAGCAATTCAACAGGGACAAATACTGTTTGGCTTTTGTCGCTGCGCTCCAAATTTTAGCCAAACACCATTTGCCCGTTAATTGGGCGTTAGGCCTTATAAAGAAGCATTGAGGGATATATGGAAGAAGTAAAATCTCCAATTAGACAAAGAGCTGACGAAATAAAGCCATATCGGTGTAAGAATTTAATAGCCGTTTTAGAGAATCCAATGGATATAAAAAACATTGGAACTGTTATTAGAAACGTCAATGCGTTAGGTGTTGAGAAAACCTATATCGTTGATAGCCGAAAATCGTTACCTGATGACTGGGAAGATATGAGAGAAAGGAAGTCACTCTCTAAAACCTCAGTTTCAGCTATAAAGTGGAGCTTCGTAAAACGATTTGATAGCACAGAAGAGTGTTTACAACACCTAGAGAAAAATAGATTTACTTCAATAGTTACTTCACCTCACATAAAAGGTAAAGTAAACCATATTCTTCATGAGGCTGATTATACTCACCCAAAACTTGCAGTATGGTTTGGTAACGAATCTCGTGGTGTTAGTGATTTGGCTGTAGAAAAAAGTGAATTTTGTGTTTCAATTCCAATGTTTGGAATGATTGAAAGTTTGAATCTAGGCACAACAACTGGAATCGTTTTATATGAAATTACAAAGCAAAGGCGCGAATATCAAGAAAAATATAAACGTGCCAACCGCAGGCCTAACAAGTAGTTCAACAGGACAAATACTGTTTGGCTTTTGTCACTGCGTTCCAAAATTATAGCCAAACACCATTTGCCTGTTAACTAGGCGTTATGTTTCACAAGGATGAAGTAGATGTTATGTCCTTTTTGTAAAAATAAAATTAGTCGTTTTTCATCTGTAGTCACAAAACATTTAAAGAAAAGGAAGTGTCCCAGTTGTAGTAAAGAAATTAGGCTTTCTTATAAATACAAAGCTTGGCTAATTGGTTTTCCAGCAATCTTCTTACTAAATATTTTTGTTGCGAAACCATATTTTGATTCACATGAGCATATTGCTTTAAGTTTTTTCTTTTATAGCATTGTGATCTCTATATTCGTGTTACATACAATGGTTGTTAAACCAGCCAAAACATAACAAGGCATTCAACAGGACGCAAAATCGTTGGCTTTGCTCCTGCGTCGCAAACTATAGCCAACAATTTTCCGCCCGTTAATGCGGCGTTAGTAGTTTGTTGTAAACGAAAAGGAATTTAATTTGAAGTTCTTACATAAAATTGTATTGTCATTAGCCTTAATCTTTACCGCCAGTGCTTGTTTTGTTTATGGTAACGCAACGGGAACAATTACATTTTTTGTTTTAGCAGCGGCATTTGAAATTCTGTATTGGCTTAACCTATTCCCAAGTAAAAAAACAGGGTAAGTTAAGTAAATAATTCCACTACTAACAAGGCATTCAACAGGACGCAAAATCGTTGCCTTTGCTCCTGCGTCGCAAACTATAGCCAACAATTTTCCGCCCGTTAATGCGGCGTTATGTTTCAGAACGAGGTACTAGATGAAATTATGGACTTTAGAAGTACTTAACCCCAATTCAGCAGACTGGGAAGCAAGCACACATAAAGGTGCAATCATTGTTCGTGCCGAAACTGAAAAAGCTGCTAGATATCAAGCCTCATTAAAATATTTTATAGCAACTGAACGTGTTACTGGTGAACAGGTAAAAGCCAATCCATGGAATCAGTCAAACTTAGTTTCTTGTAATGAGTATTCTGGCAATAGATATGAAATAGAAGGTTCGGCAGGCGTACTAGCCACTGAAACATAACAAGGCATTCAACAGGACGCAAAATCGTTGGCTTTGCTCCTGCGTCGCAAATTATAGCCAACAATTTTCCGCCCGTTAATGCGGCGTTATGTGCCACGGGGAGTTATGGATATCATTTTTGCAATTCCTGCATTCTTAGCTGGTCTATACATTTTAAGCTCTGTTTTTTATAAACAAAACAGAATGAACTGGGCAATGACTGATATTGAAACTGGCTCCCTGACCAATTTGGGACTTGGTTTGTTCTTTATGTATGGCTCTGGAACAATCATTTTTGTCGATTTGCCATTTCAAAGTTTCACCACAGCTATTTTCGTTGGTGTAGCCCCTGCAGCTTTCTTCTTTTTTCTAATTTATAAAGGATATAAAGCAGATTATAGAAAACATAAAACTGGCAAATAGTTGCACATAACAAGGCATTCAACAGGACGCAAAATCGTTGGCTTTGCGCCTGCGTCGCAAATTATAGCCAACAATTTTCCGCCCGTTAATGCGGCGTTATGAGTATCCGCAATTTTAGAGACAAGGAGTCAATTTTGTTCAAGCTTTATTACTATCCAAACAATGCGAGTCTAGCTCCTCATTTTTTGCTTCATCATTTAAAAGCAGACTATGAGCTATTGTTAGTTGATAAAAAATCAAACTCTCAAAAATCAGCGGATTATCTTAGGCTCAACCCTGCAGGGCGGATACCGACCTTAGTTGTTAATGAACAGCCAATTTTCGAAAGTCCAGCTATCTGTATGCACATCTGCGAATTGCACCCTGAATCCGATTTAATGCCATCGTTAGGTGAGCCGACTCGTCCTTTGTTTTATCAATGGCTCGCGTTTCTCAATAATACGCTGCAAGCTGAACTTATGGTTCGCTATTACCCTCATCGCCACACCAACGATGAAGCGACCATTCCAAATGTAATAGCGGCGCAGGACGAAAGAATTGCTGATGCACTGTCAATCATCAACGACCAGTTAGAGCATCATGAATACTTGTTGGGTGACACCTTAACCGCGTGTGATTACTTCTTGTTTATGCTTGCAGAATGGTCGTTACCAATTGAAAAGTCACCGCTTGATTTTAAACACCTAGCAGCGTATTTAAAGCGTCTTTGTTTGAACCCAACGATTAAAGCGGTTTGCGACACCGAGGGTATAGACCTCACACCATTTGAGTCATACTCATAACAAAGCATTTAAGAGTGATTCGCAACGCTTGGCGTTTTCGCTTCGCTCAAGTATAGCCAAGCGTCGCTCACACCTTAATGCGGCGTTATGCGTGGCTGCCACTCATTCGGGTTTGGTTGTTTGGGAAATTTAAGTATCTCAGCTTAAATCAGCGTTTATCAAAACTCATTTGTGTTTTCGCCTTAATAGCATCGTTACGCTAATAGGCGTCAACCTATAAAGTAAGATCTTACTATCAATTGCGCCATTAGCTTGTTTACTTACAAAAAATGGCTCAAATAGTCACTGGCATTTGGTCGTGGCAGTAAAAATGTTCAAGGGTATTGCGTGCCCTAACCTATTGGGTTTAAAGTAACTTCGCATAACAAGGCATTCAACAGGACGCAAAATCGTTGGCTTTTGCTCCTGCGTCGCAAAGTATAAGCCAACGTTTTGCGCCCGTTAATGCGGCGTTATATGCCAAAAGGTTTCAGATGCTTACTGTAGAGAAAGATGAAAACGCAGAACAAGTATTCATTCATGGCTCGCCAGAAGAGCTTCGTTGGTTAGCTTCTAGATTAGAAGCAATAGCATCCCAAGCTGAAAAGTCAGGTAATTCACATGACCATTTCATGACTGAGAACTGGGGGGGACATGAATTAACTACTGAATTAATCGGCAACCCAGAGTCACATAAAATAATTAACCACCTTGTCATTTACGGGCATAAAGTAGCTTAAATTGGCATATAACAAGGCATTCAACAGGACGCAAAATCGTTGGCTTTGCTCCTGCGTCACAAATTATAGCCAACAATTTTCCGCCCGTTAATGCGGCGTTAGGTGCTAATTGGATGTTATGACCCCAGATTATGTAAAGTATTCAAAGTCAGAGTTGCAGCAAGCAATTTCTACTATTGATAAACAGAGCTACCCTGAGCGTTTCGAGTTACTGACAATTGAATTAGAAAAAAGAAATGAACAAGGCGAAAGTAACCCAACAAAAGTTAGATATTCATTAAAGGAAGCGTTAGTTGCAATTGGCAATCTAATTTTTGTAATTCCTTTAATGCTGTATGCTGGGGTAAACGCTCTAAAAAAAGGTGAATTCGCTGTTAAAGGTACTGTATTTACTGCAGCAGACCATTTCGTATTGTTTTTGTTATGTGTAATCTTTTGTTTTGTTATTTCAGGAATATTGGCATATAGCATATTTTTAACAATAAACAAACGCACCTAACAAGCAGTTAAACAGGGACAAATACTGTTTGGCTTTTGTCACTGCGTTCCAAAATTATAGCCAAACACTATTTGCCCGTTAACTGGGCGTTATATTACACAGTCAACATTGAGCTAATTCTAATGAATCGTCTTAAAAACTCGATAGCAGCTGCCATTTCGATATATGTAGTAATCAGCGCGATTGATGCTTTTATGGGATCATTTGAAATTAATCACTTCTATTTTAGCTTTCTTCTCGTTGCTTCTTTGCTAATTCCTTGTTCGTACCTACTAGTTAAGAAAAATTCTGAGATTAATGAAATTTTCTTAGAAAGAGAGAAATTCAAAATAAAAAATACGAATTCCTATCCAAGTACAATGTGCATTAACGATATTTCTCACGGGAAATATGAGGGTAAATGGTCTTTTTGGCGTGAATATTTATCAAATTATTTTATCATTTTACTTTTGTTAGGTACTGTTGGAGTTGTACTCTTGTACGGTTTATCTTTTATTATTCATAAATATATAGTTCCATTTGCAGACTATAAAAGAGTAAAAGTAGAAGCAATTAGTGTTCAGTGTCCACATCGTACCGCTACTATTCAGGTATGTAACTTGGTAGCAAAAACTGAAAATGGAGAACACCACGCCTTAAAAGCCCCGACGTATACAGCACATAGCTTCATAAATGGTAATAAGTATATAATAGAATATAAGCATTCTTTTATTGGGCAATCAATAACTAGGTATAAAGAGCTGTAATATAACAAGTAGTTCAACAGGACAAATAGTGTTTGGCTTTTGTCACTACGTTCCAAAATTTTAGCCAAACACTATTTGCCCGTTAACTGGGCGTTAGTTTTCAATACAAGGAGAGTTATATGAAAAATTTTAGCACTTTTCTAATGTCAATATTTACAATTATCGGCTGTTCTAATACTTATGAATCTCAAAGGAATAATCAAATCAATGAGCTTGTAACAACAAAGAGCACCAAATGGTGTCAAGAAAATTATTACTCTGCTTCAATTTCATCTCAGCAACGAACGGTTAATTCTAAATATTGTGATGAGAAAAAAAGACAGCAAGCAATCAATCAAATCACATCCGTTGCAGAAAAAAACTAACAAGCGCATCAACAAGGACAAATACTGGTTGGCTCCTACGCTGCGCTTCGGATTTTAGCCAACCAGTATTTGCCTGTTATGCGGGCGTTATATTACTAAGAGTTACCAATGAGTGAATTGAAGCGTAAAGTCAGAATAATCAACCTACAGTCTTTTATATTTGTTTTAATTATTTTCTTTTCCTCTGCTATTTTTACCCCTGACTATATGATTTTTATCTTGTTTCCTAGTGTAATTTTTTCGTGGATATATTTACTTACCAAAACTGGTAATATCAAATGTCCAAATTGCTATAAGCCATATGGTATAACTGTTTCGCTAGGTGGAAATACTGAAATCCCACCCAAATGTATGTTTTGTCGAACTGAAGCGACGTAATATAACAAGCAGTTCAACAGGACAAATACTGTTTGGCTTTTGTCACTGCGTTCCAAAATTTTAGCCAAACACCATTTGCCCGTTAACTGGGCGTTATGTGACTAATCATACATTTGCAGTAACTCATAAGAATAATAAGGAGTATTAATTTGTGAGCTATCTTGAATTTGCATATATTCATCTGGTAACAGTTGTTCCAGCGTTTTTAATTGGCACTTATCTTCTCTTTACAAAAAAAGGTACACCAATCCACAAAAGGTTTGGGAGAATCTATATGATTCTTATGCTTGTAACAGCATGTATCTCTCTTTTCATGCAAGCTCAAGTGGGGCCATTATTTTTAGGTCATTTCGGATACATTCATTTATTAAGTTTTCTAACAATTTATGCTGTTCCTGTAGCTTATTTTTCAGCGAAAAATGGCAATATCAAAAGGCATAAAGCTAGTATGGTTGCTTTATACGTTGGCGGTATGCTTGTTGCTGGTACATTCGCTTTTATGCCGGGTCGTTTATTACATGATTGGCTTTTCGTTTAAGTACAAATTAAACCGTCACATAACAATCAGTTCAACAGGGACAAATACTGTTTGGCTTTTGTCGCTGCGCTCCAAAATTTTAGCCAAACACCATTTGCCCGTTAACAGGGCGTTAGGCACTTAAATAGAGAAATCATGATCGACGTATTGAAAAATGTAGTAATTGTTTCAAGTGCAATTGTAGCCTTTATCGGAGGATACTTTGCTATACGAAAATTTTATCGTTCATTTTTTCCTTTGAAAATTACTTCTACTCTGGAACTTCATTTAATTGAAGAAAACAAAGATTCATTTTCAGCAAAGTTAACCAATTGCTCCACTGAAACTATATATATTACGGAATGTTATGTAAAAGAAACAAAGCCAATTAAACAAGCTTTAAGCACTCACCTTCGAAAACCATTCATAAAACCAATGTATTATCATAATGTTTGGTGGGGTGTTATGACGCTAGACCTAATGGATGCTCCACAAATAAAACTTGAAGCTGGCGAATCTGTAGACTTAAAGTATCAATTGGATTTTACTCATCCTGTCAGTTGTTTTCTTGATGATAATCTCAGAGTAGTTATAGAATTATCTTCAGGTAGAGTTGTTAACAGCAAGCGCATTCCCACCCCAAAACGTTGGCATATTTCATATCGTTTAGCAGGTGCCTAACAAGCAGTTCAACAGGGACAAATACTGTTTGGCTTTTGTCACTGCGTTCCAAAATTATAGCCAAACACCATTTGCCCGTTAACTGGGCGTTAGGCGCTAAAAGGTAACATCGTGCATAACATAGAATTCTGGGACAGAATATTTGTAAGAAATTACATCCCTCAATATGAAATTCTTGAAACCACTTTAAAGGCAAGGCTGCTCCCAACTTTTGCAGATATAGAAAGAGAAGCAGAAGAAAAGTCTGAGTCAGAATGGGAAAGACTCGGAAACGAGATATATCCTGATTACATAGACAGCTCACATATTGCCGAATGGGCAGAAGAAACTGGAATTAACCATTTCATGAACATGAGCAGTATGCGTCAAGCTCTCATAAATATGTTTGCTATGACTCTTTATCATGTTTTTGAACAGCATTTGATGGAGTTTCATAGAAAAGAAATACTTCATATTAAAAAAGCAAACGATAAAAAGTATTTCAAACAGAAATTGTTAAAAAAATCACTCAAAGAGGCAGGCGTTGATATTGAAAGTTTCAACTCATGGGCTGCAATTGAGGAACTCAGACTATTAGCGAATTCCATTAAACATGCCGAAGGTGACTCTTCGGATGATCTGCAAAATATCAATAAACGTCTGTTCTATCCTGACAGCACTACTGCATCTATGCTTAGCTCTTTTTCAAATTCAAAGTCACAGGTTTTCAATCCTCTTTCAGGTGAGGATATATATGTCCAAGAGTCTGATATAGAAAAATACTCACTTGCCCTCAAAGCATTTTGGGGCGAGTTAACACAAGAAATGCGAGAATGTGCAAATCGCGCCTAACAAGTAAATCCAGGTGACGCCTACGGCGCACCTGATTTAGGCGTTATGTTTCTAAACTAAGAGTTCAACATGCATCAAGAAGTAACAATACTCAATAGACCAGTACGAGTTAATGGTTCTCCTAATTCTTGTCCTATTTGCAACACACGAATAGAGCCAATAAATGTTGATACCGCAAATTGGGTTCAAGATGATTTTGGAATGAACCTTGGTAAATTTGAAGTTGTTTTCAAGTGTCCTGTTAGTGAATGCGGCAGACTTTTCATTAGTAGGTTTGAGCAAACCTCAGAAAAGCCAGGAACAAAACGCACAGATTATATCTTTCAAGGTTCATTTCCATACGAAAGAATAAGCAATAATTTTAATGAAACAGTTAAAGAGTTGTCGCCAAGCTACTGTGATATTTTCAGTCAGGCACAACATGCTGAAAAGATAGGTTTAGATCAAATATGTGGAGTTGGGTACAGAAAAGCTTTAGAGCATCTAGTCAAAGATTTTTGCATTTCAACACATGAAGATAAAGAAGAATCTATTAAGAAAAAGTTGTTAGGCCAGTGCATTAATGAGTTCATCACTGATGAAAACATAAAGGAATGTGCAAAACGCGCTGCATGGATAGGAAATGATGAAACTCATTATGTTAGGAAATGGGAAGATAAAGATATTCATGATCTCAAGGCACTAATTGCATTGGTAGAACACTGGATTACAAGTCATTTACTAACTAAGCAATATCTCAACGAGATGAGTTAGCAACCGAAACATAACAAGTAAATCCAGGTGACGCCTACGGCGCACCTGATTTAAGCGTTAGGTACTAATAGTTGAATCGACCATCATTCCTAAAAATATTGCTTCTCATACTTGTCATACCTGCAAGCTTACCTTGGTTTTGGCTATGCTTTCTAGGCTTGATGATTTTTGGTCATGCAATATTTCGTGGTTTAGGTAGCTTTTTTATGGGTGGCTTAGCAATTTCAGGTTTTATTTCATTAATTGTCGCAATTATTTCTATTTTTATGTTTCCTAGAGTTACAAAATTAACAGTTTATCCAAGCATTTTCGGCAGTATTGGTTTAATCATTGGCATGGTAATTGGGTTAGCGCATGAGCCAATATACCAGTATTCTGCAATTAGCTTAATCCTAGCCAGTTTAATTGTAATATTTGAGTACATCGTACCTAACAAGGCATTCAACAGGACGCAAAATCGTTAGCTTTTGCTCCTGCGTCGCAAATTATAGCCAACAATTTTCCGCCCGTTAATGCGGCGTTAGGCTTTATTTAATGAATAAGGACGATTCAAATTGGAAGTTACTAAACTCTATTCACCAAATCAGATTGCTCTGGGTTCTTTTTGGGGTGGTCCCATTGCAGCCATTTATTTTTTATGGAAAAACTATTCAAGTATCGGGAAGAGTGAGTTAGCACAGAAAGCTCTCATATTTGGCGTATTATTTTTGGTATGCATGCTTGCCTTACTCCCTTTTTTACCTGAAAAATTTCCAAATATTATTATTCCGCTTTTATATTGCTTAACGGCAAAACAGATTGCTATAAAAACACAACTTGATAAACCTGAAATAGCTAGCAATGAAAGCTATTCATTTCAATCAAGCTGGAAAGTCTTTGGTATTGCGACACTTTATTTAATTTTATTTGCGGTTATCGGCTTTATTGCTTTTTTCACTATGGATATGTTCGGTGTAATCAGCTTATAGCCTAACAAGGCATTCAACAGGACGCAAAAACGTTTGGCTTTGCTCCTGCGTCGCAAATTTTAGCCAAACGTTTTGCGCCCGTTAATGCGGCGTTAGTTGTCCTTTGGAGGTCAATTGAATAACTCAATACAACTTGGAATACTTTCTGTTTTACTAGCGCTAATGATGGTTTTTGCTGTTTTAAGCTTCAATAAAAAAGACAAAGGTATTGAGTTATTGACTCGTAATAATTGTGATGCAGTTTGCTGCTTGCAACGTTGTGATAATCACGTTGCAAAACTCGATATAAATAAAAATGTTATCTTTGATTCAAAGGTAATATCAAAAGTCGATTTGGTTCAACATTTAAAAACCAAACACGGTGAATGTAATGAGCTAAATGTATCAATTGTTGCAGACCCAAAGCTTGAACATCAATTTGTAGTTGATATAAGTAACTTTATAAAGTCTGAAACATCAAACGCAGTTGTAGCCTGGAGTATGGACAACTAACAAGCAGTTCAACAGGGACAAATACTGTTTGGCTTTTGTCGCTGCGCTCCAAATTTTAGCCAAACACCATTTGCCCGTTAACTGGGCGTTATACGTTTAGTTGGATTAATTAGGTCTTTATGAAGAATCCATTTTTAAATAGTTGGTGGAAGTTTTCTTTACTATTTTTAGTTACCTTACTTTTTCTCATTACGCTAAAAGTAGTTTTAAGTGGGCTTTTATCAGAAGTTACTTTTTGGAGTCTATTGAAATCATTAGGGCTGCTTTCATTTTGTTCAATTTCATTTGGTTTATTGGCGGCTTTATGGGAAAAGTACACCGAAACAAACGTATAACAAGCAGTTCAACAGGACAAATACTGTTTGGCTTTTGTCACTACGTTCCAAATTTTAGCCAAACACCATTTGCCCGTTAACTGAGCGTTAGGTGTAAAGAGAGAGTAATGAAACGTTCAATATCAGTATTTTACTGTTTAGTTGTATTGTTCAGTTTGTTATTAATAGGCTCAGGTATTGTTGGGTTAAAACTAAATGAGCTAAAAGTTAGCAATGTTAAAAATAATGAAATTTTGCTTGAACTAGCAAGTAAATTGAAATCTGGCGAATTACAAATAGACAATAAGCTTGGTTTAGTGCTTATTGATAGCATTAATGAGGCGCACGTTGATGCAGCAGCCTATGTTGGAGCAATTTATAAAATCTATATTGGTATAGGCGGGTTACTCTTTGTCACCGCAATGATATTTGGTTTAATCTGGTACCGTACAATTAAACGTCAATCAAGCACCTAACAAGGCATTCAACAGGACGCAAAATCGTTGGCTTTGCTCCTGCGTCGCAAATTATAGCCAACAATTTTCCGCCCGTTAATGCGGCGTTATGCGTTCCGAACAACAATTGACCATTATGAACAAATCATTAGAAGCAATAGGTCTCATAGTAATACATGCATCCCACTTAGAACGAGAGATCGAGAGTTTATGTACTTTTTTTATTGATAGATTTCCTCGAAGTGAATGTCCCAATACGGCAGGAACACGAAAGAAAATTCAGTGGATGCAGAAATGCATAAAACAGTTAAATACAAATCAACTTATTGATCTTTCAAAAAAATTAGATAAAGCCAATAATTTATTATCGAAAAGAAATGATATTGTACATGGACAGATATTTATTTCAGATCTACCTGATCAACTTATATGCATTAACGAGAGGGCAAGTAGCAAGCAAAAAAGGCTTATGTCATCGGAGCTTTTTAAATTAGCTGAAGATATAAATATAAGTCATACAAACTTGAGCTTTGGAACAGTAAGTAAGTTGGTATGTGCAATATATGAGGAACACGCATAACAAGTGGTTCCAGGTGACGCCTACGGCGCACCTGAACCAAGCGTTATACGCTAATCTATCTTTAAACATTCATGGTATCTGATGAAAACACTTTTAAGAGTAATTGCAATATTTTCCTTAGCTGGAACATCCGCTGCAGTGTATGGTAATGAAAAGCTAAAAACCTACACTGAACATACCTCATGGTGTTACGTTTTAGATGAGTATTACGCTATAAACGGCTTGAAGGATTTGGGTAGTGAAAGGCAAATGAATTTGTTCTCTAACTTTATTTGGGCGTTTAGCGAACAGAACAAACACAGTAAGCGATTAAATGAAGATCCATTATTATTCTCGATGGCTTTCAACCGCTTCACCTCGTTACGCAGAATTGAATTGAGAAAAATCTTAAACTCACCCGAGATTCACCTTGATGACATCAAAGTAGTAAACAAACTGTATAATAATTTTAAGTGTAAAAACTATGAGTCATTAAAGCTCAACACAGAAGGCGTATAACAAGGCATTCAACAGGACGCAAAATCGTTGGCTTTGCGCCTGCGTCGCAAATTATAGCCAACAATTTTACGCCCGTTAATGCGGCGTTATACGCACAGCGGAGGGAATCGTGCAAAAATTTATCTTCTTATGTATATTAACTGCTCTTTCATTTTTTAGTTTCGCTCAAGAGCCTTTTTCAAGAGAGCAATTATTAGATAAGGCAAAAGATTTTATTGCTGCTAAAAATGCCCGCCAACAACCAAACTCGTCAACTAAGGATATTGATCATTTCATATCTTTGCTCGCAAACGAGTTTGTTGACGAGCATATAAAGCACAATTTCACATATACAAACAAATCCAGCCTTAGAAAAGATATGGTTGCAAAGTTAAAGGATGAGATTGCTTGCAGTAATATCAAAATTAATACAATTATGGTTGGCGCTAATGTTGTATTTATTAACTATACCGAATCAGCAAAAGTTAAGCCTTTTCATTTAGATAGATTCATTAACTACAGCAGTACCAATATCGTTTCATTGGAGTTTGATAAATCAGGGCTAATAAAACGTATACGCAGGCATGCTGGGTAATGTGCGTATAACAAGGCATTCAACAGGACGCAAAATCGTTGGCTTTGCTCCTGCGTCGCAAATTATAGCCAACAATTTTCCGCCCGTTAATGCGGCGTTATACGCAAAGGAGTTGTATCGTATGTCCATTGCTTTTTTCAAAAAAGTTTCAATGTTATCACTTTTGTTTTTGTCTATTGGTTGCACAAGCCTACAAGTTGAAAAATCTCTTGACGCACTTGGTAGCGGTATCAGTGACAGCGTTGAATCAAGAAATGAAAACAAACCAGCTCATGCTCAGAACCATTCTCCTGAAGATGAAGATTTAATAAATGGTATTTTAAATATGCTAATACAAGGTTTTGGTAGCTTATTTAGCTCTGACAATGATTAAAGGTTGCGTATAACAAGCAGTTCAACAGGACAAATACTGTTTGGCTTTTGTCGCTGCGCTCCAAAATTGTAGCCAAACACCATTTGCCCGTTAACTGGGCGTTATGTTACCAAATGGAATTGCATGAAGTTTCTGAAATTATTAATTATCAAGCCACTTGAAGGCTACTTACACTTAACAGCATGGCTAATATTTGCATGGCTGTATTTCCAAATCGTATTTGCGGCAACCGCTCTATTTTGTATGTTCAGTTTGGTTAGTTTTTACTTTCTTGATTTCGATACCGCACTAAATGTTGTGTATGGCGTTTCAGCAATTGGTTTTATTGCAGGTATTTTTTGGGCGGAAAGTATTCGTAAAAAACACGGTATTATCACTTTTCATGCATACTTGCTTTCAACCCCCGAAATTGAAGGTTGGCGTGACAAAGATGGCAACGTAATCAAAAGACGGTAACATAACAAGCAATTCAACAGGGACAAATATAGGGAAAGATCATGAAACACCCCGTCACAGCTAGTTTTCCGCAGATTTAGAAATTTAGCTTTTCTTTTATATCTCACTGTGATCTTATACTTCTTTTTAGAGTATGAGATTTCTTATGAACGGCCATGATTTGATTCAACAACTTTCTACAATCAGAGACCCACGACAGGACTGGAAGATTGATCACAAGCTAACAGATATTTTGCTACTCACCATTTGTGGTGTTATTGCTGGTGCTGAAGGTTGGGAAGAAGTTGAAGACTTCGGTCATGAACGACTTGACTGGCTTCAGAATTATGGAGATTTTGATAATGGAATTCCCGCTCACGATACCATTGCCAGAGTGATTAGCAGCATTAGTGCAAAGCAGTTCCAACAATGTTTTATTGATTGGATGCAAGCTTGTCATGAAGTGACTAAAGGCGATGTTGTCGCCATTGACGGTAAGACCGTTCGTCGTTCATATAACAAAGCAAAGCGGCTTGGCCCTATTCATATGGTGAGTGCTTTTTCTACAGCGAATAATGTCGTGCTTGGACAAATAAAAACGGCTGAAAAGTCTAACGAAATTACAGCAATCCCAGAGTTACTAAAACTATTAGACATTAGAGGTTGCATTGTAACCATTGATGCAATGGGCTGTCAGAAGCAAATAGCTCAAACAATCTTAGATAAAAATGCCGACTACTTGCTTGCAGTAAAAGGTAATCATAAGCGCTTAGAAGAAACCTTTATCAAACATTTCTCTATGGATAAACTTCAGAAATGGAATGGTGAATATTTTACAACAAACGAAAAGGCACACGGGCGTGAAGAAACTCGAATGCACATAACCTGTGAAACTTTTGGAGAGTTTGTTGATTTAGGCTTTGAATGGCCAGGGCTACAAACATTGGGAATCAGTATTTCCTTTAGAAATAACGAAGGTGAAGTTCCCACAGACGCTACAATTCGATACTTCATTAGCTCAGCTAAATTAACGCCGAAGAAGTTTGCTGAAGCTGTAAGGTCGCATTGGCATATAGAAAATAAGCTTCACTGGAAATTGGATGTTGCGATGCGAGAGGATGATTGTCGTATACGACGAGGTGAAGCACCAGAAGTGTTTTCAAACATACGTCATGTAGCGCTGAATTTACTCAATAAAGAAACAACCTTTAAAGCCGGTTTAAAGAGAAAGCAAAAGAAAGCAGCAATGAGTACAAGTTACCTAGCTCAAGTCCTTGCAGGGCAAGAGCTTTCGTAATCTTTCCGTGGTATCATAGGCTGGGCTTTTGGGAAAAATAAAACTACTGAGCTGACACTTAAAGCATTAAAGACTGCACTTAAAAACAGGAAGACTGATAAAACCATTTTGTTTCATACCGATAGAGGGGCTGAGTATCGAGCCAAAGTGGTTCAAGCATTTCTGAAAAAACACCAGATTGAGCCGAGTATGAATCGACCTGGTCACTGTACAGACAATGCGGAAGTTGAGTCATTTTTTCATTCTATGAAAGGTGACATCATTAGAGGGAATAAGTTTAGAACCTTCAATGAGTTACTGAAGCCTTTAAAGAGTTACTTAAACTATTTCTATAATAGACAACGCTTACATTCAAGCTTAGGATATAGAACGCCTGTCGAATTTGAACAGGCAGTAATTTAAAGTGGAATGTGTCCACTTTTTCGGGGCAAGATCACAAATACTGTTTGGCTTTTGTCACTGCGTTCCAAAATTATAGCCAAACACCATTTGCCCATTAAATGGGCGTCATATTCCAAGGACGTGCAATGTTTAACCCACTCAAATTTATTAAGTGGTACAAGCTAAATGAAGCAAAGGTTATCATTGGAATTTTCTTGATTGGAATATCCTACTTAGCTATCTGGAGTTTTTTTCCTGAAATTCAAGACAATGAAAAAAATGAAGAGTATTCAAATTATTTTGAACATAATTATCTCCAATTGCAATATGCTGGAAAATCAGATAATGCATTTCATTTCTTGTTTAGTTCCAATACAAAAAAAAGAAATGGGAATAGCCAAAATTCAAAAGGTGATTTTGAAGACTTTTTAGTGGACAAAGTGTGTAATAACGAGAAACTTTTGCAGTATTTAAAAAAAGGCGGCTATGTTTCTATTGATGTCAAAGAAAAGACAGATAGCTACAAAAAACCACAGTTTAATTTACAAATTAGAAGTGATCGTTGTGGTATATAACAAGAACAAATACTGCTTGGCTCCTTCGCTGCACTCCTAATTTTGCCAGACACCGCTTGCCCGTTAATCGGACGCAGAGAGGATCACTTATAGCCCATACACCTAACTCGGGAAATAAGTTCGTATTGCCTGTCTTGTGATAAAATATAGGGTTTCTGTTTATCGTCCTTTTATTGACTATGAAAAAAGTACTCGGTTACTCCTTACTGATTTTATCTATTTTAGCTTGGTGTGCGATACCAATATTGCCGTTTATAGATATAAGCAAAGCACAAATAGCAGCTTTTACGACAGGCCTTATTGTTGCTGGGGAAGTATTTTTTTATAGTTTTGCTTCTTGGGAAAGAAATAATCGAAAAGTTCAAAAGCTTATTCAAGCGTAATAAAACTCAAGAATGAGTCGAAAAATAGCAGACATCAATTAAACTAGAAGTAATCAAAGTCTATTTTGACTGAAGAATGAATATATTTATTCTTGATACTAACATAAAAAAGTGTGCACAATATCACTGTGATCAACATGCTATAAAAATGATCCTTGAAAGTGTTCAACTGCTTTGTACAGCCCTTAATAAGAAAGGCTTTGTTACACCTTATAAATCGACTCATATGAATCACCCTTGTGTATTATGGGTCGAAGAGTCTTACGACAATTTTGAGTGGCTTCGAACTCTAGCTGTAGAGCTTAACAACGAATATAGATACCGCTTTGATAAAGCAAACGATCATAAATCAATTTCTGTATTGCCTGAACTTGAAGAGTTCAAATATGAAAGAAAAGGATTGACCCCTTTTCCACAGGCAATGCCAGAAAAGTACAAAAATATAAATGACGCTGTATTAGCTTACAGACAATTTTACATCGGTGAAAAGATGCAATTTGCTAAATGGACCAAAAGAAAAATTCCTTTTTGGATCCATTAAAACCGAATAGCTACTTCACCAGCAAGCGAGAAAACTAGATTAACTTATTCAATAATCAAGGAGATTAGATTATGAGTTTAAAATTTTGGTTTTTACGAGCAACTAAGGTATTTACAGTTGTCTTTTTGTTGTTATGGGCAGTTTATTATTTTAAAGACTATGAAACCTACCACGCTATTTTAGCTGCTGCCATTTGGTCATTTATTGCTACAAGTGTCTTTATTTGTACAAGACTATATCACTCTAAAAATGGTAATAGTTGTTCGATTTGTAACGACACACCCGAGAAATCAAGTACTGACACCAAATAATTAGGCTTAACAGAAAGGCAAAAGTAATCATTCGATCTGCCATGCTACAAGGCAATTATTCCTACATGTAAATCAACTCATAGATTTCAACTAAACACTCCTTACTACTCAGTAATAAATGTATATAATGCACAACTCGCTTCTCGAACTGCGGTAATCATGGATACTTTAGAATTAACCATATCAATTGATGAGAGTAATTGTCATCGAAAGGCGAGTCTGTTACTTGCTTCGTCATCACAACTCTCACAAGCTCAAATAAAGGACGCAATGCAAAAAGGAGCAGTATGGTTATGTAGAGGTAAAAGTAAACAACGTTTGAGACGCGCAAGTAAACCTTTATTATCAGGTGATAAGCTAGAGCTGAATTACAACGCCGAGCTACTACAGCAATCACCATCCGTGCCAAAACTAATTTTTGATGGTGATGTATTCAGCGTCTGGTTTAAACCTTATGGACTCAATTGCCAAGGTAGTCGTTGGGTAGATCACTTGAGTATTAATCGTTGGGTTGAGACTAATTTTCACAAAATATCTGGTAAAAATGAACGGCCAGTTTTTTTAGTCCACCGGCTTGATCGAGCGACTTCTGGCCTCATTTTACTTTGCCATACAAAAAAGGCTGCTCGCCTATTTTCTGAAATGTTTAGTTCAAGACAAATTGATAAACGATATCAGGCTATTGTTCATGGTGATTTTTCAACTATTCCTCAAAATTATTTAGTAGAACATCCCATTGATGATAAACCTTCTTCGAGTATTTTCTCATTTGTAAATAAAAACGAAAAATACTCATTGGTTGATGTGAAATTACTCACTGGACGAAAACATCAGATCCGAAAACATTTGAGCTATATTGGCTTTCCAATTGTAGGAGATAGGCTGCACGGCTTGGCTGGTGATGAATCAAGGGATCTTCAATTGCAATCTGTTTTACTGGCATTCGTATGCCCTATCACTAAGCAAAGATACAACTTTGTTCTTGATGATACGTTAAGATTGTGCCTGTGAGTTATTGATTCCTTCTCTGACAGAAAATCTTCCCTCTGTCATACATTGACAAAATATCAAATTGCATAGATATTAGACTATCTAGCGTTAATGTTAGAAAAGTTCTGAGTATTTGTACTTCTTTCTGAATACTTATGCTCTCAACAGTCAAAGCAAGATTCGTATCACCAATCTTTAGTGTATTGATTCGCACTGTAAGTAGCCCAAATACCTTGTAAAGCAGCTATTTTCCGCAAATAAGTATAGTTTGCATGTGCATAACCCTTATAGGATTCACTAACTATGGCATCAAAAACAATTAATAATTTTTGTCCGCGTTCAGGCAAAGCGGTTAAAGAAGACTCGTTGACTGAATATCGAGGCTATATTGTTGGCTTTTGTAACCCAAATTGTCGTGATGACTTTGAAGAAAACTTTGAAGATAGACCCAATGACACACAGTATTTTGACGGTATCTTAAGAAAAAAGTATGATAAATAAACGAATAAAAATATGTCTTTTAGAGTCTAAAAACTGTTATTAATCATGGGGTAATACTTAATTGGTATCAATATTAAAAGCGGTTTAACGTAAAAAGTGTTGACACTTAGCGCAAGCTGGTGTTTCCTATAAATACATTTTGACTTTATTTTATATATTACTAAACACATGAATTTTAATGCAGCTCTTCAAATCATCAACTGGTGGTGGCACTTCCTCAATCGCGGGTAGTGTGATGCTGTGCATGCAAAATAAATAAAGCAAACAGAATAAGACACATAAAACCCGCAAAATGCGGGTTTTTTTATGCTTCAATTTTAATAATAGGTGCTAGAAATGAAAAGTAAGCTTCAATTTTCGGCGGTAAATAATAAGATCAGCTATCAAGCCGATCCATTGAGTTTATATCAATTGGTTACCCAAAATTGTAGCCATTCTATGCTGTTAGAATCTGCAGAGATAGACAGTAAAGCTCATCTTAAAAGTCTTATAATGACAGATGCAGCAATGATGATTCGTTGCGACGATCAAATCTTAACTTTTGTAGCTTTGACTAAAAATAGCCAATACTTACTCCCACAAATAGCACTTAAATTTGAAAACCTTGAGCAGCAATTAACTGGCAAGAGCTTAATTATCACACTTGAACCAAACCACGATGTTTTAGATGAAGACCAAAAGTTATTAGCTCAATCTCCATTAGATGGGCTTCGTGCCATTCTTAACCTTGACGAAAAAACGTCTGAACACCAACCAATATTTCTTGGCGGTGTATTTGCTTTCGATTTTATCGCTTGCATAGAATCTTTACCTAAAGTGAAACAAGGAGATAATCAAACACCTGATTATGTTTTCTATCTAGCAGAACAACTTATTACTTTAGACCACACCCAAAAGAAAGCCTGTTTAACGACCTATTCATTTAATTTTGATGAATCCAATACCGCGAAATTAGCCGATCGTTCGCAGCAAATTATGCACCTAACACAAATGCCACCAGCAGCTTTATCAGCAACGTGTGTTGATGCTGAACCCAGCGTAAATATGTGCGACGAAACATTTAAAAATCACGTTTCTGAACTTAAGCAACACATCATTGAAGGCGATATTTTTCAAATTGTTCCTTCTCGTAGTTTTAGTTTGCCCTGCCCTAATACACTGGGAGCATATAGTAAGCTTAAACAGACAAACCCAAGCCCATATATGTTCTATTTCCGTGGTGAAGACTTCACTTTGTTTGGTGCATCTCCTGAGAGTGCCCTGAAATATGAAGCAGACTCAAATCAAGTGGAAATCTACCCTATTGCCGGAACAAGAAAGCGTGGCAAAGACGAGCATGGCAACATTGATGCCGATTTAGACTGCCGTATAGAGCTTGAGTTAAGGTTAGACAAAAAAGAATTGGCAGAACATTTGATGCTAGTCGATTTAGGACGAAATGATATCGCTCGAATCAGCCAAGCAGGGACTCGCAAAGTTCCAGAGTTACTTAAAGTTGATCGCTATTCACATGTCATGCATTTGGTCAGTCGAATTACAGGTCAACTTCAACCACAACTAGACGCCCTTCATGCATACCAAGCTTGCATGAATATGGGTACATTAACCGGAGCACCAAAAATTAAGGCCAGCCAATTGATCAGGCAAGTTGAAGGTCAGCGTAGAGGTAGCTACGGAGGCGCAGTGGGTTATATCAATTCTCATGGAGACATGGACACTTGTATCGTGATCCGCTCCGCCTATGTAAAAGATGACATTGCCCATATCCAAGCAGGAGCTGGAGTGGTGTTTGACTCAGACCCACAAGCCGAAGCCGATGAAACCCGTCAAAAAGCCCAAGCCGTTATTTCAGCTATCCAACTTGGAGGTGGACTATGAACATTTACCTATTAGATAACTTTGATTCCTTCACCTACAACTTAGTTGATCAATTTCGTAGCTTGGGTCATCAGGTATACATTTATCGCAATGATTTAAATGCTGAATATCTCGCTGAAAAAATTCTAGCCGATAATGATGCTGTTCTGGTTTTATCTCCCGGCCCAGGTGCACCAAAAAATGCAGGCTGTATGATGAAGCTTATCGAATTGGTTTCTGGTCAATTACCTATTCTTGGGATCTGCTTAGGTCATCAAGCCTTAGTAGAACACTACGGTGGTAAGGTAGATAAAGCACCTCAAACCGTTCATGGTAAAGCCAGCCCTATTAATCACACAATGCATAAAGTGTTTGGTGAATTGCCTTCACCTTTACCGGTTGCTCGATACCACAGTTTAGTGGCAACCCAAGTTCCAAGTAGTCTTGAGGTGATTGCCTACACCGAAAGTTTGCCTATGGCTATTGCCCATAAACAGCATCCAGTTCTCGGATTTCAGTTTCACCCCGAATCAATTTTAACGACTCGTGGTAGTGAGCTATTAATTCAATCATTAACTTATTTAAGCACTTTTTCAGGAGAGTAAAATGAACAACAGCCAAGCATTATTTCAGAAAGTGTTTAATGGACAGTCTTTAAATCGCGAGCAAATGAAATGTGTTTTTGATGACATCATTACCAATCAAGTTAATGACATACAACTAGCAGGTTTACTCACGGCGATGAAAGTACGCGGAGAAACCGTTGACGAAATATGTGGTGCGGCCGAAGCTTCGCTTGCTCATGCAAAAGCGTTTAATCGCAATAATGTCTCAAATATTGTAGATATTGTCGGAACTGGTGGAGATGGCTTTAATACCATCAACATATCCACCACAGCTGCATTTGTGGCTGCTGCGGCTGGAGCAAATATTGCAAAACACGGTAATAAAGGGGTATCAAGTAAATCAGGCTCATCTGATGTTTTATCCCAATTAGGCGTGGATGTAAGCATATCCCCAGAAGTTGCCAGCCAGTTATTAGCGAAAACAGGGATCAGTTTCTTGTTTGCTCCTACTTATCATAGTGGCTTTAAATATGCCGCCACTGTTCGCAAGGAACTAAAAACACGCACCATTTTTAATTTACTCGGCCCATTAGTTAATCCTGCCAGACCTGATGCTATTTTGCTTGGCGTTTATGATGAATTATTAGTCGAACCTATTGCAAAGGTACTACTAAATCTTGGTGTAAAGCGTGCGATGGTGGTTCATGGTTGTGGCTTGGACGAGGTTGCGGTGCATGGAGAAACCTTTGTTTGTGAACTCAAAGATGGACAACTAACAACTTCTTTGCTCACGCCTAACTCTTTAGGCCTAGACAAGTACCAAGTAAAAGAATTACAAGGCGGAACGCCTGCTGAAAACGCTCAAATCAGTCGCCAAATATTATCTGGGCAAGGAAAGCCTGCTCATATTGCAGCCGTTGCCGCTAATGCTGGCGGTGCGATCTACCTTAGTGGACTCGCCAATTCACCAAAAGAAGGCGTACAACGCGCATTACAAATTTTGAATACAGATGCAGGCTATAAAAAGTTAGCTCTGCTTATTGCAGGTTTGGAGAAGTAAGAATGTCTACGATTTTACAAACAATTGTTGCGACTAAGGTTGAACATATTGAACAGCTGAAAGTTCGATACCCTGAAGAACAATTACAACCAAAAATTTCACTTAAAAGCTTATATGACACCCTAAAAGAAGAACCAACCGGTTTTATTTTTGAGTGTAAAAAAGCAAGTCCTTCTAAAGGTTTGATCCGTGAAGATTTTCACCTTGGAGAAATCTGTAGCATTTACCGTCGTTACGCCAGCGCAATTTCTGTACTTACCGATGAGCAGTTTTTTCAAGGCAGCTTTGAAAACTTAGCCATAGTGAGAAAGCTGGTTAACCAACCTATTTTATGCAAAGACTTTATTGTTGACGGTTATCAAATTAAATTGGCCGCTCATCATGGCGCAGATGCAATTTTATTAATGCTATCGGTTTTAGGTGATGAGCAATACCAAGCTCTAGCTACCATTGCCAAACAATATCAACTGGATATTTTAACGGAAGTCTCTAATGAAGAGGAGCTTCAACGCGCAATTAACTTAGATGCTGCAATCATTGGTATCAATAACCGCAACCTTCGTGATCTTTCTACTGATTTAGATACAACGCGTAAACTTGCTCCTCTAATCGGTAAAGACAAAATCATTGTCAGTGAGTCAGGCATTTACACCAATCAGCAAGTGAAACAACTCGCTCCTTTAGTTAATGGATTTTTAGTTGGAAGTTCATTGATGGCTGAAGGTGATTTAGACCTTGCTTGTCGTCAACTCGTTTATGGCAATAACAAAGTCTGTGGGATAACTCGCATCGAAGACAGTTCAGCTGCAGCCAACGCTGGTGCGACTCACATCGGATTCATATTTACCCCAAAATCTCCTCGTTACGTTTCACCAGAGACTGCGGCGAGTATTACAGAACATCATCGCCATGCTCAGAGAGGGCTCAATTTTGTAGGTGTGTTTGTTGACCAAAGCATTGATGATATCGTCTCTCTAAGCCACAGGCTTGGTTTACACTCTGTTCAGCTTCACGGCAAGGAATCAACTGATTTTATTCAGCAGCTTAAAGCTCGTTTTACCATTTCAGGATTATCGACAAAAGTCACCAAAGCCGTTGCAGTTGATGAAAATAATCAAGTCCATTTTGTAGTGAACAATTCGGATAGACTGTTGTTAGACACCAAAAGCCAAGATCAATTTGGCGGTACAGGCGATGCGTTTGATTGGACCATGCCAATTGATAGTAAATCCAGTACTTGGTTGGCGGGGGGACTTTCGCCTAAAAACGCCACCGAAGCAATGAATCAAGGATTTTACGGATTAGATTTTAACTCTGGTTTAGAAGCATCCGCAGGGATCAAAGATGCAGAAAAGATCCAACAAGTGTTTACCCTATTAAGAAACTATTAAGGCATAAATCACCATGACGACATTTAAATTAAATCCTTATTTCAGTGAGTTTGGTGGTGCATTCGTTCCCCAAACCCTAATGCCTGCCCTGCAGAAATTAGAGCAAGCGTTTATTGATGCCCAGTCTGACCCAGAGTTTCAACAAGAGTTTCTTTCATTACTCAAGGATTACGCTGGACGACCAACAGCACTAACCTTAACCCGTAACTTTAGCCCCAACCCTAAAGTCAAAATTTATCTAAAACGAGAAGACTTACTTCATGGTGGCGCTCACAAAACTAATCAGGTATTAGGTCAAGCATTACTGGCTAAGCGCATGGGTAAAAAAGAAATCATTGCCGAAACAGGAGCTGGGCAACATGGCGTTGCAACAGCTTTGGCTTGCGCTTTATTAGGCTTAAAATGCAAAGTATATATGGGTGCCAAAGATGTTGAGCGTCAATCGCCTAACGTATTTCGTATGAAATTAATGGGAGCTGAAGTTATCCCTGTAACCGCTGGTGCTGCAACCTTAAAAGATGCCTGTAACGAAGCCATGCGCGACTGGACGGGTAACTATGATAAGGCTCACTATTTACTTGGTACAGCGGCTGGCCCTCATCCTTATCCAACTATCGTTCGTGAATTTCAAAAGATGATTGGAGAGGAAGCCAAACAACAAATATTAGAAAAAGAAGGCAAATTACCTGATGCTGTCATTGCATGTGTTGGTGGTGGTTCTAATGCTATTGGGCTCTTTGCTGATTTTATCGAAGAACAAAGCGTAGCATTAATTGGCGTTGAACCAGCTGGCAAAGGCATTGATACGCCAATGCATGGTGCGCCTTTGGTTCATGGAAGAACGGGAATATTCTTTGGTATGAAATCTCCGCTAATGCAAAATGAACATGGTCAAGTTGAAGAATCTTATTCGGTTTCCGCAGGGCTAGACTTTCCATCAGTGGGGCCTCAACATGCTGAGCTACATGCATCTGGTCGTGGCACTTATGTGTCGGCTACCGATGACGAAGCTTTAAAAGCATTCCAATTATTAGCAAAATCAGAAGGTATTATTCCCGCGCTAGAATCATCACATGCTTTAGCTTATGCCTATAAAATGGCACAGCAAGCGACAGAGGATACCTTACTGGTTGTGAACTTATCAGGCCGAGGAGATAAAGATATCTTTTCTGTATCAAAACTTCTTGAAAATCAAACATCAATCCTTGAGGAATAACACATGAGCCAAACTCGATACCAAAAAGTCTTTGAGGATTTAAAAGCGAAACAACAAGGTGCCTTCGTTCCTTTTGTCACCATAGGCGATCCGAATTTAGAACAGTCATATAAGATCATTCAAACTCTAATTGAATCTGGTGCTGATGCGCTTGAGCTTGGGCTACCCTTTTCTGATCCACTCGCTGATGGGCCAGTCATTCAAGCCGCGAACATTCGCGCTTTAAACTCTGATGTCACCCCCACAGCTTGTTTTGAGCTGCTTGCAAAAGTAAGGAAAAATTACCCAGACACTCCTGTCGGCTTATTAACCTATGCAAATTTGGTCTATAGCAATGGTATTGAGAACTTTTATACCAACTGCCAACAAGCTGGAGTTGATTCAGTGTTAATCGCCGATGTACCCGTTGAAGAATCTGCAGAGTTTAGAGAGATTGCCAAAGCTCATGATATTGCACCAATTTTTATAGCACCGCCAAATGCTAATGATGATTTACTCAAACAAGTCAGTGAAATAGGTGACGGTTATACTTATTTATTATCTCGTGCTGGTGTAACAGGCACCGAAACTAAAGCTGGAATGCCAGTTGAACATATTCTAGCGAGCTTAAAACAGTATAATGCTCCACCAGCTATTTTAGGTTTTGGTATTTCAACACCAGAGCAAGTAGCCCAAGCAATTCGCTCTGGTGCAGCGGGGGCAATTTCAGGATCGGCTGTGGTCAAAATCATTGAGGCTAATTTAGCCGATAACGAAAGTATGCTAAAAGAGCTGAGTCAGTTCATCAGCTCAATGAAAGCGGCAACTATTAATCTTGATTAATAAATGATTTAATTTTAGAAACAACAAGCTAAGCTGATTCCTCTTCACAATTTGATGGAGGGATTGGCTTGAAATCTATCTTAGTTCCCATATTTCTAGCAATTTACTGCCCATTAGTTGCTGCGCAAAACGCTCAAGTGGACACTTTTGCCGAACCCATGATGAGTTACAATCCACTTAAAGATATTAGTGTTTATGATATCAATCAGCATACCAACCTAAACCCTAGCTTTGATGGCCGCATGTATCATTTTAACTATCCAGTGGGACAGCAACTAGATTTACTTTTTACACATAAAGGCTATAAAACCACTCAATCAGGAACCTTTACTGTTCCCTCTAAGGGATTTACAGGCGAACATAACAATATTTCATGGCAAGCCATCCCTTCTTTCCTCTGGTTTTTAGTCAAAAACATCGTTGAATTAGATACCTCAACCCAAATGAACAATAGTGATTGCCAAGTCATTGCAACAGTAACCGCATACGATCGTACACTTGATGATGATCCGCAAGGAGAACCTAACGCTACAGTAAATCTGCAAAATGTGAAAACCGGAGAAACTGGAGTTGGCTTCGATAAGACTTATTACTTCGGTATCCTTGGTGGAAAAACACTGCCTATTCCTGGGCTTAAGGAAACCACGGCAGACGGAGGCGTCATTTTTATGAATGTTCAACCCGGACAGTATAAAATTATCGCAGAAAAAGCAGGTGTTCAATTCAGTCAACCTGAATTTAATTGCGACCCAACAATATGGAAAGCAGAAGGTAAAAATGAACTTGACGTCATTAACCTCAGTCCCCCTCAAGGACCTATTGTTCTGAAGTGATTTATCTAACAGCAAATGATAGACTTTGCGCCATTTGCTGTTTATTGCTTTTTAATCCATGACTGAAATCACTACTTTAAGCCAATTTTTAACTACCGCTAAAACTCAATTTCAAATCTATGACTTAGGTCGACGTGTCCAACATATCGACATGATGGCGTTTCATCAAATTGAGTCTCTTAAAACACCTTATCCATACCCAATTCAAGGTCATGCGCAATTTGCGGTAGTCTTTTGGAATGAAGATAAACAGCCTTATATTTGGTTTATCAAGCTAGCATTAGACGAGCGAGGACTATTTGTTCCTGCTGCACGTTCTCAATTTATTCAAATGATTTTAGAAGCACTTGGACGCGATCCAACTCAGCCGTTAACAGAGCAACAGCAACAAGCTTTGGCTAATAACCCATTCAGCTTTAAGCCAAGTCAAGAAAAGCTAGCCGTTTTCAATGCACTTGTAAGAAAACAGCTAGGTTTACCCGCTTCATCTCAATATGAATCAGCAATTCAATATTTATCTGGACAAATGCTGAAAGAAAACTGGCAATACATAGGTCTACAAGGAATAGCCGATGTGTGTGTTAGAGCGAAACAACTGGATCATGAGCAACATATCCTAAATGGATTACAAAACAGTGCCATTGAAGTACAAGGGGCTCTTTGCCAAAGCCTGGAACATATGGAAATATCAGATGATATTGCAAAGCCAATTTATGAAGCCTTTGTAAATTCATTTGAAGATTTAACACTGCCCCAATTAAGGGCTTTAGCAGGTAATAAAGCTTACTCACAAAAAGCGGTTATGCACTTGATAAAACAAAGAAAGCTTAGCCTTGATACCATTCTTATTACTATCGCAGCTCGTAATTGGAATGTGTTAACAGACGATAAAATCCGTTTAGCCTACTTAGAAGCGTTGGCATTACAATCACAAGCCTTTTTCAATCAGGTTTTTGCCGATTTAGTTGCCATTCCTGTATTACGAAATGCTATGCTGGGCGAATTAAGAAACCCCAAACGTAGCCCAACCCTGTCAAAAGCTGTTGGTGGTTTATTTGCTGCAACACATTAAGGACTAAATAATAATGACTGATTTACTGCTGATTTTAGCCATTTTCTTAATTGCCGCTTTTTTTTGGCAACTGCGGCAAATGGCAGAGAACAGCCGTTTATTTGCAGAGCGTGAAGCCGCTAAACAAAACGTTCAATTAATCGCTGTAGCCATGTCATCAGCCCGTCCATCATTAGGTGGGAATACAGGATTTTGCTGGAAAGCAAACTTTATTCTCGAATTCAGCACCGATGGCATAGATCAGCATAGAGCCAATTTCACCATGCTACATAACCGAGTTTTATCTGTAGATTGGCCTGTTTTTCCGGAACCCGAATGGGAACAAGCCCCAACAAACCGCGGAAAAATTGGTAGTTGTAGTTTGAGAAGATAACCTAATACCATTCACATCAATTATCGACATACAAAACTGTCGTTACTATGTTTAACTGTGTTTTGAGGGAAGCGTTAGCAAAGGAAATACAAAGCGCAATGACGAATCATAGCAGTAACTATGGTGAGGAATTGCAACGATGTAGTTACAAAGCTAAGGCCTAATCCAAGACGTAGCTAATTGGTACGAACGGTATCATATAACGCACTTTCTTTTTGTTGACGACATTGGTAACGTATTGTTTGCCAATAACAAAATAAAAGGAAATGTGCGTTATGCGGTACTTTCTTATCAGCCTTTTTTTAATCAGTTTGTCAGTGGTTGCTGATACAACCAAATCTACACCACCTAAGTCTAAATATTCTAATGGTTCAGGAGTTGAAATTTCACAACTATCCCCACTGCAACATCAAAAGCTAGAACTTCTCGGTCAAGTTTGGGGCTTTTTAAAGTATTACCACCCTAAATCTGCAAGCGGAGAATTAAATTGGGATCACCAATTATTTGAAGTGTTACCTGATTATTTAAAAGCTTCAAATCAAATCCAAGCAGAACAAGTTTTATCAAACTGGGTAACAAAATTAGGTAAAGTCGATTTATGTACTAGCTGTCAGCCAACTAAAAGTGACTCAAAACTTAAACCCGACCATTTCTGGTTAAACAATATCAAATCAAAAAAATTAGTTCAGCAACTTGAATACATCTACAAAAATCGCTACCAAGGCAAGCATCATTATGTGGCTTATGAAAACTCTCCAGCGCCAACGTTTACTAATGAAAAGGCATATAAAGATATGGCGTATCCAGATATTGGTCATCGACTATTAAGCCTTTATCGATACTGGAATATCGTGCATTACTTCTTCCCATATAAATATTTGACCGATACCAACTGGCAAGAAGTTCTGAGTAAGCACTTACCAAACTTTATTCTTGCAGAAAATGAATTGGCATATGAGTTAGCTGTAACTAAGTTACTTGAAGAAGCTGATGATAGTCATGTCGTACTTTGGGGAAAGAATGCAATCTTTTCTCAAAACAAATATCAAGCTCCCTACATAGCTAGATGGGTCGAAAACCAACTTATTGTTAGCAGTCTGATTCCTTTACTAAAAAAGCCTAATTATCACTATCAACTAGAAGTTGGTGATGTTATCACCGAGTTCAATGGAGTTCCTATAAACGAAGTGATAAGACAAAAAACAAGCTTGATTGCTGCTTCTAACTTTAAAGGAAAAATGCTTCGGCTGGGTTATCAGCTTTTCGTTGATTCAAAAAAATTAACCTCCATAACCGTTATCAGAAAAAGCAATAGCTTATCATTTCAGCTAAACAATCTTCCCCCGAAGAATATCGATTTCAATAAAGTTGACGTACCTAAAATTGCTGGTTCACATTCTAAGTTGCAAGGTAATGTTGGTTATATCAGCATTGGTCAACTGGCAATAAATGATGTCGATTCTGCTATGAGCGAGTTATTCGACACAAATGGGATCATTATCGATTTAAGACAATACCCTAAAGAGCCTACATTGCATGCATTAGGTAAGTACTTTGTTAATAAACCCATTGAATTTGTCTCAGCGACCGGAGCTAAATTAGACAATCCAGGCGAAATTGAAACTAAGGATAAACTCAAAGTTAATCCAGGCAATAGCTTATACCAAAAACCTTTAGTCGTTTTAATTAATGAACAAAGCCAGAGCCAACCTGAATTTATCGCCATGGCGTTACAAAAAGGTGTAAACACTACACTCGTTGGTAGTAACTCAGCTGGAGCTGATGGCGATATGACATTCTTTTATCTACCCGGAGGTTTAAAAACAAGCTTTTCAGGTGTCGGTATTTACTACCCTAACGGCGAAGAAACTCAACGTATCGGTATTATTCCAGATGTTAGAGTTGAACCAACGATTGAAGGCATCAAACAAGGGAAAGATGAATTATTGGATGCGGCGATCGCTTTGATTAAAGAAAAGAATCATTCCAGTCTATAAAAAACAACAAAAAGAAAGGGCGTAATCTAGGATTACGCCCTTTTGTTCTCCGTTAAGCCTTCCAGCTATTGTTGTGCTCCCTGCACCATCCATGCGTCTAAGTTGCGTCCTTGCGATACCACATCCTTGACCCATCCATGAATCCTTGTACTTGCGTACTATCCTTTTCCTTGGTTATCCCTTGACCAAGCATGCTCCATCCTGAGCGTGTCCAGATTCATCCTTGAGTAAAGTCAATCCGTGACTTACATTCAATACTTCACTGTAATCAACTGTCCTTGTAATTGAAATTCCTTGTTGTTCATCCTTGCGGTTAACATTTCCTTGTTAACTGCTTCCATGCCAACATTCCATTACATTCTTGATTGACAGCTTCCGTACTGAAGCAACTTCAATTAAACTATAGAACATAAATTTAATTCTGCTCCTTAGAATTAAAATTTTTCTATATAAAAGCTACTCTAATTCCTATTTCAGCTCCTTTGACGCAACATGGAAATCCATTTCTTTATCTTTTCTGGAATCAATTCTAAGGAATTTAACCATTCGAAACAGGCTAAAAACTCAGCATTAACATTGTAATAATTATGTTTTTATTTTGATTCCAACTACAAATTAACATAAGCAATTGAAACTATTCACTTTTAATTTGTAGTGAAATCTGAGGGGTATTTGGAGAGGTAAGTAAATCTCTAGCGAATCCTACAACCATGTAAGATATATCTCACATGGCGTGCAGACTTTTCCAATCAAGGCGTTTGAAGCCTTGATCAAATTCCGATCAGGTTGGTCTGTGAAACAGTAAATCACCTTCAACATTGCTGATTTTAATTGAAGCCAATTGATCAAAGCCATTGTTAATAAAAAGCTCATAATGCGCTTCTTGAGTCACAAATACACCTACGCCATCGACATCAGGTTGCTCATCACACCAACTAATGACTGCTTGAACTAAAGTACGTCCAAAGCCTTTATTTTGCTCATTGGGAGCTACAGCAATAAACTGTAAGATACCGCAGTGTTTATTAGGAAGATGTTGTATTAAATGCGACTCTTTATTCATGATTGCTTGAGTTGAGCCCCATCCTGCGCCCAAAAGCATCTTGAGCTTCCAATCCCAAACCCTATCCTCACCTAATGGAACATTTTGGGTCATCACACACGCGACGCCAATCATACGCTTTCCTTCAAAGAAACCTATCAAAGCTTGCTCTTGCTTCCATAAGGTATGCAATTCTTCACGAATGGCTGCTCTAAGTCTTTCTTGGTAGGTTACTTCGTTACCTGTACCTAAGGCCTCAAGAAAAAAAGGATCATCATAATAGGCGTTATATAAAATAGAGGCGGCAATGCGGAGATCTTCGGCTGTTAGGTAAACAGCACGGCACTTTTCTATCACTTGAGTATCCATTCTACGAGTCTCGATAAAGTGTATGGTGATATCAATGTATCAAGTTAATAGAAAAGTGCAAATTTCATGCAAACAAAGAAAAGGCTTATTAATAAAATTTAACTGGTTATCAAAAAGATGAACTGTTACAAGTTGTTACATTCAGTTACCTAATTTAAAGCCATGTCAGCGACCCATTTAATTCCAATTGAAGCACGAAATGCGCTTAGAAAATTTAACCTAGAGTTTTCTGAATTTGACAGAGCAAAGCCACTATACGTAGAGCCTACATTTATTACGAATGGAAACAGGTACCGCGTAGATATTTGCTGTTCTGAAGATACATTGAGTGTGCATCACCAAGTTTCCGCATTTCATGGCCGAAGAAGTCGAGCAGCTTTAAAAGAGTCAGATACGGATTGTGAATTATCAACGCCTTTTAATCCCGAGAATATGTCATGCCGAATTTTAACTTATGTTGTCTCTTCCCCACTGCCGATACAAGCTGCAACGAATTATATAATCAGTATGCCAAAAGAGTCTGTGAGAGAAGTATTAAAACATATGCCCTTATCACGGCAGAAAGAGTTTTTTAAAAAAATTCTGATAATTTTTGCTGACTCTAGACAATGCTACGGAACAGCTTTTACTTTCAAAGAGCTTATGTGCCTTACTAATGAAGTCCACAATAGTTCAGTGGCACTAGCTCATGCTTGTTGTCAACTTTCTGAAGATGAAATGCATTGTATTACGCAATTACATAATTCAGAAATAAAGAGATTACACAGTAAAGTACCTTTACAATCACTCATTAAACTTGCCAAATCAGATTGCACACAAGAATTAAGAGATCGCTACTTACATTCGATTGCAGATAAATTACTGACACAATTTAGAGTTGATAGCGGTGTATATCTTGATGTTTCTGTAAGAACTTACAGAGAGCTTCAAGAAAATTTAACTCACGATGAATTAATGAGCTTTTTGTATATCTGTCATTCTAGGCCCCCACTTAGTATCGATCACATTTTAAAAACCAGCGATCTAGTAGAGGCTTTTGATAGAGATAGAACAGGCTCAACGCGAAGTGATGTATTTTTAGCACTTTGTGAAAGCGCAACACCGCAGGTTTTGTCTGAGTTTTATTTAAGCCTGCCTCACCATAATCAATTATCAGTATTTTCAGCTATTAATCAAAGTTGCAAGCTATATATTTTAGAAGTTTTAATTACTCGATTTTCAGAAAATAGAATAGATTCTGAACAGGTATTAGATACTCTTAAGCTCATAGAGCCTGATAAATTTCATGCCGTATTTAGACTTTTGAGCAAACCTGCAGTTGAAACACTTATAACAGAACCTGCTTTCAATAATTTTGTCGAGGATAATCTACAGAATCACCTCTCAAAGTTAATCATTACAGATCTAGAGTTCGGCAACAACGGCATATTTAAATATGTTCAATCCTTATTCCTACAATTACCCGTTGAAGAGCAAAAACAGTGTGTTCATGCAAGTTTAGCAACAATAGGCTTAGTAGAATATGAACGTTTGAATATTATTAAGTTTCTATTCAAAAGCTTAGATAAGCCTTATCTAGCATTTAACGATTTAGCGGCCTTGGCAAGACTTCATAATTTATTTAATGAAGCAGAAAAAAGACAAATACTATCTCAATTCTCATTTACTGAGATTTTAGAGTATTGCGATGCACTTGTTAATTGTTTTGGTTGTCAGGCAAATAGCCAACTTATCGAAATCTATGCACTCTTACCGAACGAAGTTCAAGCTCGAGTCCACAAACATTGCCTACAACTTTGTCAAGACAGAACAAATCATTGGTACTATCAAGCAAAACTATATAAATTAAACCTTCCCTATTTAATTAATCAAATAAAGACAAACCAATTACCTTACCAGTCAATTCCAACTGAATGTTCAAGTTATGTTTGTGAACAATTAGAGGAACAAAACGACATAGCTACATTAACAATTTTTCTAATTAATATGGCTGAACAAGATATTTCGAATCTAAAGAAAGTAAGCAAAAAAACAACAACTCAAGTTCTAACTCGCTGCCCGAAACACCTAAATACAAGACTCATTAAGCTCATTGAACGATATTTAGTTCATGCTCATTGGTTCGATGATCATTTATTAATTCCACTTCGCGAAATTTCTCAAAAGAGATTTAATGCCATTATTTTACAGTTTTCTATAGGTTCCTTAGTAAAATTAGCGGAATTAGATAAAAGGCTAGGATGCAAACTACTAGCGTTTTTCATTCAACAGGATTTGCAAGTATTTTCAAAGGTTTGTAGTCAACTAAGTGATTCTAATTTTACATCTGTTTTAGAAAAATCCTCAAATGAAGTTAAATTTTCAATGTGTCTTCATTCATCACCAAGCCGTGTAGCTGAATATGTTTGTTCTTATACTTTTAACCATGAGCAATATCATCAATGGTTTTATAAGTTACCTAACAAGCATTTGCAGCGAACAATACGATGTATACCGAGTTGGAAAATTAGCTCTTATTTAATGATAATTGGACCTACTTATTTATTACAAGAAAGTTGCAACACCATAAGCCACCTGACTTTTGAGCAAAAATGTGCAGCAATTGAAACATCCCAAGTTTCAAACTCCGTAAAATTAGCCATCTTCTACACCTTAACAAAACAGCAAAAACTACAGGCGGTTCTTAACTCTCAGCATCGTTATTTATTTGATGAACAGGATAATGTTTTCATTGATGATGACTTAGAATCCGAAGTAGACCCAATGGATGAAAGCGAGTCTATATCTGAAGGATCAGAACAAAGTGGAATGACTAACTCTACGGATGAAGATGATTCATTATCACTCCCTTCTGTAAGCACTGAAGTTCAAAGTACCTGTAGCGATGACTCTGAAATGGATAACCCCCTAAGTGCACACGCTACAATTCCTCAATTAAACACTAAGTGGCAGTCAGGTTGTGAAACCCTTATTGAAATGATGCTTCATTTACCTGTATCAGACCAATCCGAATTATTAAGTCAGTGGTTTAAACAGTCCATATATGATCAAAATGATGCAGCAAGAATTGCCATCTCATTCTTATTTAGCCGTTTAAATACCCCACACAAAATAAAGCTACTCTCCCAATGTGATCATGAAAGCATGATGCGCTTTTTTAGACTGCCACCAGAAAAAACCAGAGTAGTAACGAATGCACTAGATACCTCTTTAGAAAAATTAGAAAGATCACGGTCAATGTTAGCCATTAGAGACAATATTGGAGGTTTCATCTCTCGACTTAAACAACTTTGTCGATAAAGCTAGAATGGAAACCCGCACAATAAAGCATGCGCGGGTATAGATTTGATTCAAAATCTAGAATTTCGCAAGTTGATACGCCTTGTCACCCCAGCCCACTACTTGGCCATTTTTGATCACAATCGGTGTACATTCATCTTTAGTAGTAATCGAATCTGAACTCACATGTTGAGTACGGTAGAATAAAACCTGAATCTCATGCTTTGTGCCATTTTCTTTTTCGAGGTACGCCTCGTTTATATCTGGGCTTCCCATTAAGTCAATCACTTGCTGATAGTTCATACCCATTTTTAACTGAGCAATATGCATTCGGTTTTCTTTTTGTCTTTTTTGCCAACTCGATATGTAACTGCTGTGCTCACCATCTCCCCCAATGCTTACAACACAACCAGACAACATAGATACGCTTAAAACAGCTGCAACTAACATTTTTATTTTCATCTTTAACTTCCTTTGTGTTAAGTTCATTATCTTTCACACAAGCTTTAAAGCACAAAGCAAGCCAAATTTATTACACCTTGATTTAAATAGATTTTTACAGTTGCCTCTTATTTTATATCAAAGATTACAATCCAGTTATTAGTAAAAAGCACTAACTTATGAGCGAAATTAACCAAGTTCTTCAATTTGCCAAACGCCTACACACATCAGGGAAAAAACCTACCACCGCGCTACTAAAAGCAAAGTTAGGAAAAACAATCCCAATGCCTTTGATCTTAAAAGGGCTACAGCAGTTTAATTCTCTCTCTGAGCAAGAAATTAGAGAATTGGTTAATGATGAAAGCACTGTTGTAAAGGCAAAAACAGAGTTGAGCCTATCCCTTGAGGAGCAAGTAAAAGTACTCCAGCAACAAGTTGGTCAATTACAATCTCAGCAATCCTTGTTATTAAACCGTATCGAACAGTTAGAAAAGCAGTAGTAATGTACGTTATTGAATTAAGATTTGAGTGTTTTGACAACACCACCATAAGTATTGCCGAAAAGGCAATTAACAACTACCTAGAAGCCCTTCGAGCCAATGGACAAGTACTGGGCAGGGAATTTGCTGTAGCCTTCAACGAAGGTGAATTTAGGTGTCGTTTATTGGTGCCTGAAAAATCCAGCCTTAGCCAAAGACACAATAGCCCATGGGTAAAAGATGCCTTAGAAGGACTTACTGAAGCCAAGATTCTCGCACCTAGAGAAAAATTTATCGGTCAAGATATTAATTCTGAAACCTCAACCACAGAAATACCAAGCTGGCAGCTTCTGTATACCAGCTATGTTCATATGTGTTCACCATTAAGAAGCGGTGATACATTGCAACCGATTCCTCTATATCAAATTCCATCCACCTTTAATGGCGATCACAAACAAGTGATCCGCTGGCAAACTGAATGGCAGGCTTGCGATGAAATCCAAATGGCAGCGGCAACTAAAGCCGAATTTGCTTCAGCCTATGAAATCGGTGATGTTGACAGTGATTTATGTCGTAGAGGTTGGGGAATAAGAGGACGAATTGAATACTTAACTAAAATACCCACTTACTACTATTTGTATCGAGTTGGCGGCACTAGTTTGAAAGAAGAGAAGAATCGCCCTTGCCCACGATGTGGTAGCCATGACTGGAAACTTGATGAACCATTACTTGATATGTTTCATTTCCGTTGTGAAAAATGTCGAATCGTTTCGAATATTTCTTGGGATTTTTTATAACTCTATATAATGGTTCTATGGAGATAAAAGGTACTTATTACCATAGAACCACAGAAAGCTCTTTATGCTTTTCCTCTCAGATTATTCCACATACGCTTGAAGCTGGAAAATATGCCTGGATGCTCAACATATTCCTCTTCACTTTGTGGCTTTTCAGGTGGCGTCACTCTGGGACTAATATTTTCCAGTAACTCACTAATTGAATCAGCCAGCTTTTGTGTAGGCACTTCACCAGGAACCTCTAGCCAAACACTACCATCATCGTTATTCACAGTGATCATTTGGTCGCCTTCTTCAATTACCCCAATAAACCAAGTTAGTGGCTGCTTGAGCTTTTGCTTCATCATTAAATGACCAATGGTATTTTGCTGTAGAAGCTCAAAATCACTTTGATTCCAAGGCTGTATTAACTCTCCATGTCCCCACTTTGAATCAAAAAATAAATGACCAGAAAACCAACCGCCATAGAACTTATTAATATCACGATGTAATGATATCGATAATGCAGATTCGACATTCGAGAAGTCAGCACCTTGCTCACGTTTAAATGGCTTCCACTGAACTACTGTTTCCAGTTCACCATTATAATCGCCGATAATACAATCGGATTTTTCCCCCATTGGATAAAAGCGCGGTGACTCTGATAACTTTTGCTGATAACAAGTGAGATATTGATTATAAAATTCTTCTAAAGCAGTGAGGCAAGACACTTAAGTACAATCCAAAATTCAGTATAATGTCGCTCTATTTTGACACGGAAATTGTATTGATGACACAAAATCACGATCCCTACAGCGAAGCAAAAGAATTAAAAGGGTTAACGTTAGGCAAATCAGCCCAATATGAAGCTATATATAACCCTGAAGTTCTTCAAGCCGTACCGCGTAAACTAAATAGGGATGCTATCGAACTATCTAACGAATTACCTTTCCATGGTGTGGATGTTTGGACTGGCTACGAGCTTTCTTGGCTCAATGCCAAAGGTAAGCCTATGGTTGCGATTGCGGAATTTTATGTTGACTATCAATCTGAAAACTTAATCGAATCTAAATCATTTAAGTTGTATTTAAACACATTTAATTTAACTCGTTTCGATTCTGTTGATGATGTTGCAAATGCACTAACTCAAGATTTATCAGAGTGTGCGCAAGGTAAAGTAGAAGTAAAGATTATTGAGCCGAAACAATTTGGGCATCAACGCATCACCGAGCTTCCTGGTACTTGTATTGACGATTTAGATATTGAAGTAGACGACTATCAATTTAATCCTGAATATCTGATTGATAGTACTGATGAAAATCAATTAGTTGCAGAAACCTTAAATTCTAACCTTTTAAAATCAAATTGCTTAATCACTACTCAGCCTGACTGGGGCAGTTTGATGATCCGTTATCAAGGTCCGAAGATTAATCGTGAAAAGCTACTGCGTTACTTGATTTCTTTTAGAGAGCACAACGAATTTCACGAACAATGTGTCGAACGTATTTTTATGGATTTAAAACGTTATTGTAATTGTACCAAACTTACTGTATTTGCACGCTATACTCGTCGTGGTGGACTGGATATCAATCCTTACCGCAGCGATTTTGAAAACTTAAATGATAATGTACGTTTAGCTCGTCAGTAGTATATAAACCACTAAATTACTTAGCGGCATTATAGACCGTATTTATTTTAATGCCGCTATCTAAACATCATGCCATTCCTTAGGGGAAGGAATTATCACGTAAATCATCACCATTAAAATAAAAGCAGAAAATGTATAAGCTTTCATTTGTGCATTTTCAGTACTCGCCCACATCTGAAACCATTCACTACCAATGACAGCAAAACAAAAATACCAAATAAAGATTGCTAAAGTAGCACCTAGAAGGAATACTCCCTGCCCTTTTATAAAAGTAACTTTATTTTCTTTAGCTCCTTTGAACATAAAAAATACGCCTAAAGAGATAACTAAACCTGCAAGGATTTCAGATAAAATAATGAACCAATAAGCGGCTATTATTAAACCGTGATCACTAATGGCTCTATCGAACAATTGCGTTCCAGAAAACCAAGGTTCCATAGAATCCATCGATAAAACATGAACAATAAATTGATAATTGGTATTGAAATCAACAACATTGTTATAACCAACGATTAAACAAAACACTCCGACAAATCCAGAGGTTAAAGCTTTTGAAAATCGATGAACCGATGTAATACCCATTAAGCAATTCCTATTTAAATATCAATCTTAATGCATTAGGTCACTGTACAAATGCACACCTCGCTGCACTCTATCCATTACTTCAGCAGCAAAAGTGCTCGCTACATTTCTCTCAAATATCTCAAGTACATAATAGGAATGAACAAAATCTACTAATAGTTCGTAATTGACACGATCAGAAAGTGTTACTCCACGCCCCTCTAAATACCTTTGCAAAATACGTGCATCGATTGCCGGTTTTGAGCTCTCACTACTACCCTGTATATCGGTTAAACAATACGGCTCTCTTATTAACCAAGAGGCTAATGCTTTGGTTTTTGGGTTGGCGTTTTCCATGAAAAAAAGGGCTTCATTTCTGGCCCGGGTTAGGTCGTTGTAGGGTAATTTATCTCCCCGTGCTATCGTAGCGTATAGAGTATTATCTCTGTCATCTGGTGTATCAACTCCGAAGCGACCAAACAAAATTTTAGCATCTGCTTTTCTATTTCTTGCTTCTGTAAGTTGGTCTTGCCTTTGTTTCTCAGCAAGAGCCTCTTTTTGTCGAAGTCGTTCTTGAGCTTCTTTCTCTTTTCTCAGCGTCTCTTTTTTTCTTTCACCTTCAGCTCGTTGTAACTCTCTTTGTTTGAGTCTTTCCACTCTTTCCTCTTCTTTTTTTCTGGCCTTTTCCTTTTGCTCCATCTTTAATCTCTCAGCTTTCTCCTCTTTAGCCACTCCATCTTCAAAGCGCTTTCTGTTTCTCTCTTGTTGTCCATGAAATACCTCTCCCAACTTAGTGTTATCAAAGTCTTCGGCTGTACCTAATTTTTCAAAGACCGTTTCATCAAGTACTTCAAAGCCATCTTCTTCAACACCTTCTACATCAACATCCAAAGAAAGAGGGCTTTGAGAGACAGCATCTTGCTTCAATTTCGGTTCATCAATAGAAACTGTAGTTGTTGTAACTTGTGTATCGTGGCCTGTATTAACAGGGTTCGATTGCGGCTCTTCAGCTGGACTAGTAACTGATTCAGCACGACTAACCTCCTCGGGATCAGTTAAAAGTGAAGAACCACCATGAAATGCTTGTAATGGATTCGAGAATGGAGAATTGGCTGGATAAGTTGCTACCCTATAATCATCTAAGCATTTTAAAAAGTCATCTGTACCCAGATCATCGCATGCACTTTTAGGCTCACCCGTAGCTTTATGTTCAACAAATGAACTACTGGATTGAAGCTCATCTGCACCTTTTGGCTGAGTTTGTGTATCAGGATCATTAAATAACTCTTTCAAAGCTAGTGCTACTTGAGAACCAACTACCTCATCAATTTTGTGTTCATTCAGAGTCGCAGCAGCTGATGTACTTGTTAATTCTTCTTCTCTTGACGCTTGTTGTGTAGGAGCCGTATCAGAGCTTGCTGGACCAGTTAACTTCCCACCCATTATGTTTTCCTAGTTAAAAACCATAACTAAAGTTTAGATAAAGACATTGAAAATTCACGGAATTTGATTGATCAGCTTTAAAACAAATTTAAATTTTTGCTCATTTAAGATTAATTCTATGGGGGTTATATTCTTGAATTATGACTGAATTACTAGTGCGAATAATGGAGGCATAAAAAACAAAGGTTAGTAAAACTCTATAAATTTCCCATAAAAAAGCTGCTTGTCGTATGAAACAAGCAGCTTTTTATTTTAAATGTACGTTATAGAAATCGTACACATAACAAATTACATGCGTTCAAATCGCTGTCTAATCATACCTGCGGCAAGGATCAAGAAGATAGCTAAGAACAACCACTTATCGTTTGATTCAACTTCTTCCGCTTTTTCAACTTGCTCAAGTTTTTGACCTGTCACTTGTTGAGTTGCTGCTTGAGAAGCCGCATTTGCATTTGGAGCAGCTTGTCCCGGAGCCAGTGGTGCTAAACCAAAACCTGCATTTTGCTCTTGCACGTATTCGGTAAACTTCTCGTTGTCCGTAACTACGTCATGCTTATTAGCAAGTTCGGTATAGGTTTCAAGCATCTTCTTCAAAGTTTCGGCATCTGGCGTCCAGTAGCCTTTACGTGTTGCTTCCAGCATACGCTCAATGATTTGCGCTAATGCTTCCGCGTTGTGCTCTTCAAAGAACTTCTTCATTTCCATTTGATATTTATCATCAACGTAAACTTCGAAGAATTCTTGCCAGTGATCATCACGTACCGCTTCTGGTGTCATCACTTCCCAACCCCACATGTTGTTCATGCGATCCAGAATAGCGGTAGCACCTGCGTAACCAGAATCTTGCATCGCTTTGATCCAACGAGGGTGGAAATAACGGCTGCGCATTTCTTGGTTCATAAACTCCTGCATAGTTTGTGCTTTTTCTTTCCCTTTTTTACGAAGGTTAGACACATACATTTCAGGTGTTTTGCCATCAAGATGACGAACCGCTAAACCTAAACCACCAAAGTATTGGAATGGATCGTCATTGGTCATTAAGGCATATAGGTTTGTCGAACGTGAGAAAATAGCCGCATCAGTACCAGAAAGTACTTTGGCATACAGCTCATCACCACCAACATTTTCACTCCAACGTTTTTCGTCTTTACCAAAGGCAAAGCCCATTCGACGAAGGTATAAATCAGCCAGTTTGCTGTCGTCTTCCCATGTGTCAGATGCCAAGCTTGCGCCCGCTAAACCTGTACCATAGTTACCCGTCTCATTAGAGAAAATACGAACTGACGATAGATAATCAGCGTCTTCTTCAGTTTTTCCAGACTTCAAAAGCTCTTGCTTAAGCGCATTAGCATGACGATAAACGAAGTTATTTTCTTCCTTCATCTTCGCCACTTTATCAATGGCTTCAGCCAACCACAGCATGACGTTAGGAAACGCATCACGATACAAGCCTGTCGCTGAAATTACCACGTCAATACGTGGGCGACCTAAGTCTTTGTATTCGATGACTTCAGTGCCACTGATGTTTCCTTGACGATCCCACTTAGGCTTTAAACCTAACGCATGTAGAATTTGCGCTTCTAATGCACCGTGATGGCGCATGGTTTCTAGTGACCACAAAGAAAAAGCTAGCTTCTTAGGATAACGACCATGCTTAGCGTGATAATCTTTAATGGTTTGTTCCATCAGTTTCACGCCAGCTTCATACGCTTCTTTTGAAGGCACTTTGGCAGGATTAAAACCAATGAGGTTACGACCTGTTGGCGCTACTTCTGGGTTACGAATTGGATCATTACCATAGCTAACAGGAATGTAATCTGCATCTAACGCTTTCAGTAGATTTTTCACTTCAGCAATTTTGTGGAAGTTATCCCAATACTTGGTTGCTTTTTCTAGACCTTTTGTCAGTTCAGAATCTTCGGAGATATCTGCTAGCTTTTCACCAGATAAGTGCTTTTTAAGCAGCTGGAAGCCGCCGAGTGCTTCAAGCTTAACCACTTCCCTTTCATCTTTGCTTTCAGTTTCAGGAATAGCTAAACCGTGCTCTTTTTCATAAGCTGTTGCTTCAACGACAAACTCATCACCAATCATTTGTAGCATGGTTGAATAAAGATGAGCGTCTTCTGGTAATAAACCAAAGATATGAACACCCAATGGCTGGCTCATTTCAGAAAGCTGAGTGAGGTGATCTTGAATTTTCGCTACGTGTGTGTCGAAATTGGTCTTCAGGTCTTGCTCAGTTAACTCAAGATCATTAAGCATGTTTAGTTCAACAGCTTGCTTAATGATGGCATCTTGAGTGTTTTCTTTGGTTTGACCTTCTGTTAGCAACACATAGTTACCAAGAAGCTCATTCAGTTTTGCCATTTCAGTGTATAAACCTGCTTTAGCAAAACCCGGCGTTAAGTGACTGATCATGGTCGCACGACCACGACGTTTTGCCTGCATCGCTTCACCAACATTGTCGATAATGTATGGGTAGAATACTGGCAAGTTTCCAACAGCAAGAGATGGCGCATCAAACACAGATAAGCCACGCTCTTTACCCGTTAACCACTCTTGTGAACCGTGAGTACCTAAATGGATATAAGCGTTAGCACCAAATTGCAAACGAGTGTAGAGGTAAATCGCTAAATAACTGTGATTAATTGGGTTCTTAGTATCGTGATATAGGTTTGCATGTTCTTTGGCATCACTACCGCGTACACCTTGCGGAAGAACAATCAAGTTACCCAGATTCATTCTTGGAATAACAAATGCCTTGCTGCCGTTGTGGTCAGTGAGCATTTCGTTCTCTTCTACTTTACCCCAGCGGTCGACAATCGGCTGGCGCACATCTTCAGGAAGTGCATTAAACCATTCAAGATATTTCTCGATTGGTAGGTAATCTGCTAATCCCTTCTCGATTAGCTGGCTTGCATCTTCTTGACGATAATAAGGACGAAGCAACAGACCTGCATTTTCAATCAGCCATTTGCTATCTTTAACATCAACGTTATAGCCTTTAGCTTTCATGCCTTTGGCAATTTGCTCGATTGAACCCGGCACATCTAAGAAAGCCGCACCGATATTCTTCTCTCCCGGAGGATAGTTCCAAATAAAGGTCGCCACTTTTTTATCTTTGTTGGCAAGGTGAGCCAATTTGGCATGATTGATGGCGCGCTCAACTAAAGCATCAAGTTGATGCTCCATAATGACTTTTTTGCCATTTTCCGTTGCGGTAATCACGATTGGATCTGTACTACCCGTATCTTCTGGCATAACTAAGAAGAAAGGCGTTAACGATGCAGAAACACCAGCATGGTCTTCTTTATATTGCGCTTCATCACCTTCGCCATAGTTCAATGCATGTAAAACTGGTACACCAATTTGTTCAAATTCGGCACGACGCTTAGCCACATAGTGAAGTGAACGATGATTGATCATTAAATCGATCCAAGCACCGTTTTCATTCGTAAGTAGTTCAGGGTAAGTTAAGCTTTCATCATTTCCTTCAAAGAAAAAAGCAAACGCTTTAGCACCTTTAGCTTCAAGACGTTTGATTAGAGCATCAACCACATGTTGTTGCTCGTAATCAATGCGAGAACGATGAATCGCAATCGCAATTTTGCTTTGACCTTTTGCAGGATTTAACCACTGGATAAATTCGTTTTTGTCGCTAGTCATGATTTTTGGAAAATCAGGGTGGTATAAACCAACGTTAGGAACAGCTCTAACCTTTCCAGCTTTTTCCTCACTTAACTTAAATACTTTATTACTCAGATAAAGCATAAAGTTACGATAGTTATCACGACCTGCATTTTTGTAATAATCACCAAGCTGTTTTTTATCTTTTTTAGAAAGACCTTGGTTCATCTTGGCATTATGTAAATCGCCTAATGACAAAACAGCTACTTTAGGGAACTGCTTTAAATGACCTTGGTACTTTTTAAATAAAAAGCTGGATAATGCAGGGTTGATCCCATCAAGTAAGATCAAATCACTTTCTTTCCAAGACTGAGCAATTTGCTCTTCGCTTTTGCCTTTAGTTTTAAATTCTTCCAGCTCAAAAGGTTGATCTTTTGCAAGCTCAATCAATAAATCAGCCTTGGCTTTTGAGCCATGACCTGACATAAAAAGTTTAACTTTAGGTTTTGACGTAGATGCTTCAGCAAGGGGAGAAGTCATCATACTCAACATAGAAAAAAGCACTGTGAAAAGTGCTGTTGCTATTCTCATTTTAATTTTGTCTCCTGAGATTTAGCTTTTGCTCCATCTTGTCCTTCTGGAACATAAACAAAACTGCCATCAGCCATCTTGTAAGCAACACCAGCGCGAGCGCCCTCACCTGTACCGATTGCACCTGTTGATTTATATTGCTTAATCTCTTTTCCTTCTTTAACAATCACTTCCATATTTGGCTTGCCAGCATTTTTAACCACAGTGACACTGTCTTCAGAGAACACGTTCAAAGGGTTTTGCGCAATCGCAATAAGAAGCGCAGCGATGATCACCAAAAATACGTCGATCAAGTTCACCGCACTTACGATTGGGTTTAGCTCTTCATCTTCGTTTAAGAACTTCATTAGGCATCGCCTTTAAGCTTTCGAATATTAATCAACTCATCTGCAAACCAACGTTTCTTTACTGATGCAGGCCAAAAGGTCAGAGTTGAAATCACCAAGCCCCAAATTACCGCAGCAAAAGCAACGATTAGGTTTTCACTAATACCTTGGATATTTCCGTCAGATAGCGCTTTCAAAGCAGGCCCCATTGGGATCATCGTGGCGATAAGACCAAGCATCGGTGCAATACGAGTCACGATACGAAGAGTTTCAAGCTTTTTAAGTGCAACCACTTCTAGTTCATCTTCACTTGCAGTTGGATTTTGAATGTAATAATTGTGAATGGTATATCCTTTTACCTTTTTACCTTCTTTATTTCTCAATTGAGAAAGGTAATCCGTCATTCCTTGCTTACGCGTTAAATACTGAGAAATAAAATGCCCAAGTGCATAAAAGGCATAAATAAACAGGACAAAAATGGCGATTAAAACTGGTGCCATAAGGATTTCTGACACATTCGCCATTAGGCTTTCGATTGATTGGATATTCACGTTTTCCATCTCTACTACATTTTGGTGGCGCAAATTTAACGTAATCCGACCACTTAATCAATAATTTTAATGATAATAGTTATCATTTGTGTTGATCTTAACGTTTTTTTAAGTATTATACCCGCCATTGACATTATTAACCCTCATTGAAGGATTTTTAACATGCTTAAAACAGCACCAACACTTACAGCAATTGCCATTGCAACTGCTTTATTCGTGCCAGCACAAGCACAAGAAGCTGAAACAAAAGCGGCTGAAGAACTAGAAGTAATGGTTGTCAGTGGTACTCGTACCGAAAAGGCACTTAAAGATGTGAGTGGTAGCATTTCTGTTGTTACTGCAGATGATATTGAAAAACAAGTGATCACTGATATGAGTCAGTTGTTCCAATATGATCCAAGCATTACCGTAACTGGCAGTGAGGGACAAGCTCAAAACATTATCGTTCGAGGTATGGGTGGCGATCGTGTTCTTATGATCAAAGACGGCATGCGTATGAACGAAGGTTATGGCGCAGACGGTCTTAACGATATTGTTGGTCGTGGATTTATTGATACTGACACCATTAAGCAAGTTGAGGTTGCAAAAGGCTCATACTCTTCTTTATACGGCTCTGATGCCTTAGGTGGCGTAGTGGTTTTCACCACTAAAGACGCAAGTGATTTTGTTAGCGAAGGGGAAACTTTTGGCGGCAAAGCAAGTGTTGGTTACACAAGTAACAGTAAACAAAAAAATGCATCAGTAGTATTAGCTCATCAAGCTGGTGACTTCCAACACTTCATCAATGTGGTAAAACGTGATGGTGAAGAGTCGCAAAACTATGACGAGACGAAAAAGCCTTTAGACATTAAATCTCAAAGCATTTTCTATAAAGCAAAATATAACTTTAACCACCATAATTCGTTAACTTTCACTGCTGATATCTGGGATCAAGATGTCAAAGATCAGACTGCTGATGGCTTGTTAGGTCCATTCCGTACCCTTGCAAAACTTGGTTATAAAATTGTTGATGAAAACGGGAAAACAGATCAAAGCACACAGGCGTTCCAATTACGCTTTATGTCTCATGCGACCGCTTTCTACGATCACCTAAGTGTTAATTTGTATTCACACAATACCAAACAAAAAGACACTGATTACGGCAAGCTAGACATTAAAGCTTCTCTCGGTCCAATTAAGGTCGATGAAATCCGTGATATGTGGCGCTATGGTAACTATGAGCAACAAACCTTTGGATTACTGGCTCATGCAAACTTAGCATTAGCAAATTGGAGCACGCTGGGTTACGGCATAGACTTTGAAACCACCGAAAGCACTCGAACGGTACGTGATTATCGTGAGTATCAAGTCCGTAGCGGTAAACCAAAACCAAATACAGATACAACAGAAAACAAGTTCCCTAAGACTGATACCACTCGTTTAGGGCTATTTGTAAACAATGAGATTCGATTACTTGACGAAAAGCTGATTTTGACACCAAGCTTACGTTTCGACCATTATGATATGGATCCGAACGGTGCTTTAAAAGCTGATAAAAAAACAGCATTTAAGAGCATTAAAGATAACAACTTATCACTTAACTTCGGCTCGTTATACAAAATAACTGATGATATCTCAGTATATGCACAATATGGACAAGGCTTTAAAGTTCCAGCCTACGATCTAGCTTATATTGAGCATGACAATAGCCGCTTTGGTTACAAGGTTGAACCTAGTGAAGACCTTAACCCAGAAAAAAGTGACACTTACGAAATTGGTATCAAAGGCTCTGCAGGCGATTTAGCATTTAAAGCTGCCGCTTACTACAACAAATATGATGACTTCATCGCCTCTCGCTTAGATCGCATTGAAAAAGTCACAGTAAGGGGTGTTACTAGAGACATTCGTGTTAATAAATACATTAACATTGACTCAGTAACCATTAAAGGCGCAGAAGTTGGCTTAACTTACTACTTAAACGACGATTTAAACATCTTTGCTAATGCTGCTTATATGGATGGAAAAGACGACAATACCAAAGAGTATATCGATTCTATCAACCCACTAAGCGGAAACGCCGGGGTTAACTATGAGTTTGGTGATTTCAGTTCAACACTTGTTATGAAGTGGGCCAAAAGTATGACAAAGGTCAGAAAAGAAACGGCTAAAACGGCTGGTTATGCCACGTTTGATTTGCAAGCAAGCTATAAGATTACTGAAGCACTAGCTATTAAAGTAAATGCGAAAAACTTGCTAGACAAAGAATACGTAAAATACAGCAGAGTGAAAGGTCATAAGGCTAACTCTGATTTGTCTTTCAATACCTCTCCGAGTAGAAACTTTAACGTAAACTTAAGCTATAAGTTCTAAGTGAACTTTCTAAGTCAATTTAGGTCAAACTGCAGGCTATGGTTTGTCATAGTCTGCAGTTTTTATTTTTAAAGCCTACCAGTTATCACCAACACATGATTTTGTTGATCAATTATCAAGCACTTTATTCCTCTTTAATTAGTCATATCAAACCGATTTACTTTTGCCATACATAAGAGATTTTTATCCTAGTAAAAGATTAAAATATATTTTCAATAAACATACCTCTACTCCATTCTTTTTCAAAAGCAGTTTAAGCATATAAATCAAAAAGTTAAAAAGATTAAAGATGCTGTCAGAAATTAAACAAAACAGGCAATTTCTTCATTGTTCGCCAATTCGTAGTATTAGGTGAATAAATTTTAATTATGGCGTTGTTATCCATATATAGACTTTAGATTAAGGCACATTCATTGGTAGTTAAATTGTCAAGCGGCAGCGTAACAACAGGGACGGTCCCACAACTTGAGCTAAAAGGAACTCAAGACCGCCCTTATGACTCAATACAACCAACGGGTACAGTAACAACCCCCCTAGGCAACTTTAATAGGGTGTACACTACTACTGTAAATAAAACTAACAAAAGCATGTTGCTCCATACTGCTGCTAAAGTAGCTGAAACCGATCAACCTTTAGCACAACAAGCTGCTGCTCAAACAGTAGAAGTTCAACAAACAAGCACTTCAGCAACAGCACATTCATCTATTTTTAATATCAAGTCTGAACAAGATAAGTTAAAAGTGATTGACCATTGCCGTTGTAGTAATCCAAGTTCACCTATTATCAATATCCTTTCCCCATTACACCTTGAAGAAGACGGCTTAAAATCGTCAGTTATAATTGATTCAAAGGGTGGAATTAAAGAACAGGAAGGCAGATTATATTCTAATCAACCTCTCACTTTGATTTTAGACCTAACCAGTATGTCGCCCTCTCAAGTGGCTAGTTTGAATGATCTGTTAGATACGCCTCCTTCATTAAATGGTAAGTCCCTAGGTAAAAATATCTCTCGTGTTGTATTAATAAACCCTCAAATGCTGAAGTCTGGAGAATCTCAGCCTAATCAAGACTGTTGGCGCCGATTAACTCAATTTGAATCCTATCATGATTTAGATTATTTGAATGAAATACCACCAGCAGAAGACGTTACTCTTTTTCAAAATTGGTCCGTCCCATCACAGCCAACAAGTAGCTCTTTATCAGGTGACTCTGAATCTGAATATGAATCTGAATTCGATGACTTTATTTTTGTTGATGACAAGCCACACTTACAAAAGGCTTATCACGACGAAAGTAAAGCCTTTGTCATGCTTGACTCCCCTGACCTTCTCATCCCAAGAGAACAAGGTTTTGATGTACTCGAATCTCATATTCCAACAACTGACCAAGATATTGTATTCGAAGACGGCAGAGGTATACCGAGAAGAAGAATTACGATTGATTTTTCAAATGATAACTGGAAAGCACTTCTTTTTGGAGAAATCAGTATCGACAATAACGGTCAATGGTTTTTCAAAAGAGGTTATTTAACTGAATCTGATGAAGGCTGTATCCTTATTTTTAGAGATGCACCTTGGAACTCAAAAAAGTTTGTTTATGATTTACGAGAATGTCTAATCACACGCCAGTTTTCAGCCAATGGAGTAGTATTTTCTTTACCTGACGAAATGGAAATCATCAGGGAAGACACCAGCGATGATGAAATTGAAAGTCTAAAAAGTCAATTGTTAAATAAGCCTCTTCAGGTTACTCCTACACAACCACTAACTAGAAAACAGCGGATACTTGCAAAACTGCCCTTTAGGAAAAAAATCGTCCCTTTTGCTGAACCATTAGTATGTTCTGGTGTTGTTTATTTAAACGGTTCAAATCTTGATGCAATACTCTCTGACTTTAAAATTCAAAACGGAACACCTGTATACCATGATACATTCAATGAACTCATTTTTGGAAAAGCTGAGTTGTGTATCACAAGTGATCTTTCGCAACATCAGTGGTTACGATTTCTCAGGCGATTAGAAAGGTATAAGTCAATACCTAGAGTGACTGTTTGGGGGACACAAGATATTACTCCGAACCCAGATCAAGAACTTAATGTTAGTTGCCATGTATTTTCAAATGCAGCCGATTCCTTAGCATTTCAGAATAGAGAATCCATGGTATATCAAGTTACGGCTAAAGAAGACTGGGAGAGTATGTGGCAAGAATTTAAACTACAAAGCCAAGATAGATTTCAATTTCAACAAACACAAACACAACTATTTGATGCACTTGTTAATGGAAAAAAAATAACGCTATCGGGTGTTGAAAGAAATTCAAAAATCCTTGCGCAAATTGAAACTCTTTTCGCCAATCCACCCTACCTATTTTTGCACGGAAAAAAACACGAGCTTCCAAGAGCACAAGTTTCAATTCATTTAGTGTTAAACGAAAAGCAACAACAAAAGCTACCTAAACTCCTGCAATACCACAACCAACGAACAGAGCACTTAAGAGAAAGGTTTGCACTTCAATCCAGAACTCATACCCATCGACGCTTGGGTAAATTTAAATATATTTATGATCTACTCAGCGCATTACCACCAAGTCATCATCATACTTACCCCGCAACAATTCCATGGGAAGAAGCAGACTTTAATGTACTATTTGATGAGCAACTTAAAATCGAAACTCGTCAGGATGGCAGTTACCAACCCACAAATTATCATTATAAAAGAGCATTAAATACATTGATAACCAGAGCTTACAGAGGTGACGAAAAAGTTTATAACTATTTAAAAACACATTTAGAGTTTACTTACGAGCCAACAAGCCTAGAAGAAATTGATGTTAATCAACTACGACAATGGATGGGTAAAAATCAACCTCTCACAAGAGAAACATTAACCAAAAATTTCTGGTTATTGGTTAGGCATTGCCCTTTAACATATTTTGAAAAAACAATTCGTGGACGAAAATTCACTCCGACTCAAGAAGACATACATAATTTGCTTAGGTGTTTACATTCTATAGCCTTACCTTCTCAAGCAGAGCAACTACGAACTCTGGACCAGGAGCTCACTCCAATTGATGTCATTGAACGAAATTCACTATTATTTTCACAATTACGTGACGCTCTATTGGTTGCGAGCTCCAAGCGAAACAAAGCTGGCTGTATTTCGAGACAGACACAGGAATTAGCCGCATCAATTCAACCGCTAATCACTGAGTATCACACGTCTTCAGACAGGGAACAGGAACAAGCTCTATTCCTAGAAAACATAACGGCACATCTATATCGCTACTTTGACAAGGAGCTTTTAGACACTGATTTTGTGGACTTAGCCGAAGATTTACTATTTGGAACACAAAACTGCCACATTAGAGAAAATAGGCGTCTCCTCAGGATGTGTGACAGAGTTCGACATCACCCTATCGTATTTCTGCAAGGAGAAGCAGGAGCAGGAAAAAGCCACTTAGCTAAAGCAGTTTCCAATGAACTTTCAAAACAAGATCCACAATTTAAGCATTTTGATACACCATTAGTGATAAGTCTTGGACCAGAAACAACAACTTGCTCACTCTTTGGTGAACAAAAGCTGATAACGGATGCTAGCGGTGATTCACGAACTGAATTTGAAGACGGTCCAATTCTCAAGTGGGCGAAAGATAGAAACCCACAACTGCTGGTACTCGATGAAGCTAATATCGCTAAAGAAGGTGTTATCGCCACACTTGCAGGATTATGTAGAGAACCAAAACAATTATGCTATCAAGGGAGAATATATCCTCTTACTAGCAAGCACAGAGTTATCTTAACCGGGAATCCTGATTTTTATGCCGGCAGAAAGATGGATCCTGATATCAGTAGCTGTATGCTAACGGTACACTGTCGACCACTGTCTCGTGAGACACAAGGTAAACTTATCGTAAAGCCATCACTTCCATCAACATGGCCGTTAACATTTCGCAATCAGGCTTGCCATCTAGTTATACAGACATTTGAAGAGATTGCCTCTCTTATCCCAGAAGGGTTAACACCTAGAGACTTACACGAAGTATTAACAAGAATATCTTGCACACAAAATTTGCTTGTCACGCCACCTGCCGATATGACACAGGTTCATGCCATTATCTTTGACGCATTCGAGGAAGCGATAGAGCCAGGCGTTCCTTTAAAAAATAAAGGTTTACTCCTTAAATTAAAAGCTAAATTACAACAAGAATTCCCGTGTGAAAATTCAGTTCTAGATATAAAAAAGCATAACTTTAACGTATTTCTTTTAGAGCTCAGAGAACAAAATCCAAGTCTGGATTTAAGAAATGAAGCAGTATGCGCATTAGTCCAATATTACTGGTCATTCTTAAACAAAAGAAGTGCATCCAATGGCTTAGATAAAAGAGCCTTGCTAGTTGAAGGCCCATCCGGTTGGGGAAAAGATACGATTCTAGAAGCAGTATTAGAGCTCTGGGAAAAGGATGTTCCTGAATCACAAAAGTATACCCATATCAATGCCAACCCTGACAGTTGGGAAGAATCTTTACGTGAAATACAAGATGCAATGAAGCTTGGGAAAAAATTGGTTATTAGTGAACTGAATTTATTGCCAAGTGATCTAATTGAAGGCCTATTTAATGAAGTACTTACCTGCCCATCGAACCCGAATTTTTTACTATTTGCAACAATAAACCCTTCAAGTTTTGAGGGCAGAGAAGCTGCATCACCCGCCTTTAAAAACCGATGTGTAAATATCATACTCACACCTCTTACCCACTCCGATTTAGAACAGATATTACTGAATAAATTTCCTGGAAATGAAGAAGCTGTAACTTGGCTAATACAAAGATTTTCAGTATTAAATCAAGAATTACAAAAAAGTAGATCTCCAATCCCAGTTACCTTAAAAGACCTCATTCAGCTGACTTCCCTGTTGATTTTGCAACCTAAAGAGAATTGGCCAAATATACTACATAATAAATTTGGCTTATCGATGCAATCTATTGATTGGGATAGCGACGCAATTGAAAGTAATGTCCAAAAAGAATTAGAAATCGATGCAGAAGCAAGTGCTAAACTGCATGAGCGAAAACGGGATTTCAAGTCTTTGGTTACAGCTCAATCAGCTCCATCTAGACGCTCACAAAAGGGCCCCAAAATGATATATCATAGAGACGAAGGGGTTATTTGTAAGACAGTTACTTCCAAAACAAAAATAGATGGAAAGATTAAATCGGCTCCTCCTAAAGATGTAACTTTGTATTTCAAAGACTCAGATATTCCTCACGCTTTTTATCGCTCAAGAGTACAAGAGCTCGCAGTTATCGATGGCCAGTTACAGTTGACAGAAACCGTAGCAGATGAACACAACATACATCTTTCAGATACGATCGGAACATATATATCTAATGAAAACAATTCAGGATTGATTCTCACAAAACTAGGCCAACCATTCGCCCTAAGGCATTGTCAAAGACTTATCCCTGGTGAAGTTCTAGGTTGTGTAACATTTAAATTGTCCACTTCAAATTGGTCAATTTTGCCGACTTTTAGTACAGAATCCTTACTCATTTCGATAGATGCAAGACATCCAGTTAAACTGATCACTGCAAGGCATAAATTGACCCGACAATGGTTAGTTAAACTTGCTCCTCTAGCCACACCAGAGACTCAAGACGTAACGATTGATTTCACAATATTTGAACCTTGGCAAAAAACTCACTTTCTTCGATTAAGAGATCAAGTATCTTTACTCCAATCCCCTTGTCACCAACAAATCAGTCACACCTTAGATGCTGAGCTGTTTAATACCGAAGATCAAAGTAATAGTGTTATAAAGCATTTAAAGGGCATTAAATCCATGCCGACTCCTGAAGATCAGCTTAGACATTTGATACTATTTTTTAGAGGCTTTGATGCAAACAAGGATATTGAAGGTTCCATAAATGGTAACTTTGAAGTGATCATTCAATCTATTAAATCACAACAAGGGGTTTGCCTACATCGCGCTTTGGGGTTCCACCTAATTTGCCAATACCTTGGGATAAGATCCCGAATTATTTCTAATGACGTCCATTCATATATTGAGGTTGGAGTTGAAGAAGAAGGTTTATGGCGTAAAGTTGACTTAGGTGGAAAGCATAACACTGGGAAGACTTATACCCCTGATTATCTAGATATGGAGTCAGCTTCTCCAACGGTCGATGGAGAAAGTGCATATCTTAACCCTTTCTCCCCTCAAAATAATGACCCACTTACAAATGCAATGTTTGAAGCAGAAGACAGTGAAGATTTTGAAGAAACTGAGCTTGCTGAAACGCTGGAGTCAGCCCCGCTGCATAAAATATTAACATTAGAAGATTTAGAATCACCAAAAAAAAGCCAACTACGCAATTTTGAACTACTCGCAAATGCATACATAGATGCAACGACACCAGATGATCAACTTTATTTTATAGCATTGATAAAAACGCTAAAAAGTAAAAGGGTTGTACATGAATTCCATGACTTAGTTACATATTTAGATGATGTTAACAAACAAAAACTCCTCTTAAAGAATGATGGCTTAATCATAGCTGTGCTACCAGAGCTATTTAAACTCTGGTATCGACATGCAAAAGAATATGCTACCCAAAAACCGTTATACGGTCAGGATTCATTAAATAGACTCAATTACTGTATCTATCAATATTTTTTAGCTATACATGAGCTATATAGAAATAAATTGATAAATGACCAGTGCTACCTCACCTTCTGTGAAGAGAGCATAGAGCTTTTCGAAACTGAACAATTATCTATCGGACAATATTTGCCAATTTTAGAACACATAGCGCAGTACTCTTCACAGAAGCAAAGAGCAGAAAAAATTTTAGAGCAGTACTATCTAAAAATCACATCACATCTCAGTTGGTCTGATAAGGTTATCCAAGAATTGGACTGTACTCCTCCAGAAAAAGAACTCGGAGGGACAACCCATACCATAAAACAAAAGCTTGTCACAACACACGTTACATCTAGCTGGTCATGGAGAAAAGGCAACGCCATAAAGCCTGATTTGCAACGCTGGGCTCAAAAGCGTGCTCCGTATTTACATACATTTAGAGAAATAGCTAAAAAGCCAGCCGTATTGTGCCTGCCTCTGGATAGAACAAGAGATCTTGATAAAATTTTTGAAAAACACCTAAATGCACACGGTATTCTGTTTAGTGGTAAAGTCGCTGAAAAAGCTGGATTTTGGAATATTCGTAGGTTCTACCAAAAATTCGACCAAGTCGAGAAAAGCTATTTTCAATTTCTTGCTGAAGAAGTGATATCTGAAGACGGTGCCTGCGTTATTACTGTGCCGTCTAGAGCTTTTTTCCAAACAAGTTTGACTCACCTCTCCGCTGGCCATTACTCAATGAGACCTGACCGAGACTGGCTGATGTCCCTAACCAAAAGAGTTGAACCTCGAATGAGTCGTTACAGTGGCATTCAAGGGAAGTTTCTAAGTTATAAATTAAACCCTGAAAGACTTAAAAAAGCACTAAATCATTCCAATTTTTCAGTGATTCATAGTGAGACCATTGAAAAAGGGTTTGATGAATTTTTAAATACAATAGACTGGGAGGCTCTGTTACAAGATTAAGATGAACAAGAATCAAAATTGGGTTTAACACTCAAGGCAAACCGATAAACATCGTCGAGCCTACCAAAAGCAGAAAACCAAGTGCCACATTTCCCAGTAACATTTTTTCGCAGCATGAGGGGAACTTCAAAAAAGGATTCACCCTTGATTACTTTGGAAAAGTCAAAACTAAAGCTTTTCAAATCTGTCGCTAAACCTTTACCCGTTGCTTTTATAAAAGACTCTTTACAGGTCCATAAATCAAAAAATCGCTGCCGTTTTTCTTGTTCAGTTTCTAACGCTTCAAGCTGTTCTAGTTCAAGTTCTGAAAAATAGCGTTTGGCAATTGTCATGACATTAGTGTTAGACCTTTCTCGTTCTATATCGACACCAAAATAAAATGATTGGTTATCTGCTTTTCTATGAGTAATACCGATTAATAACCAGTCACCACTATGGCTGAGGTTAAATTCAATATTTTGTGAACGACTCGGCTGGTTGATAATGTATGGTTTGCCGTACTTGAGTTTTTCAAATTGCCACTGTACAGGCTTAACTTCAGCAATTTGATGTCGTTGACTGTATTCTGATAATAGCTCTCTCAAAGATGCCCTCACCCATAAGGCATGCTGTTGCATTTCTTGAGTACGAAATCCATTAACACGATCTATTTCCTCATCAGTGAGCAACTCAATGAGGCACTTATGTTGCAAATCGGATAATTGAGTCTTTTTTAAACAATGTAATTCAATCTTTTCAGAATTTTTGTTGGTGATTATATCCTTTCGCATTTTTTGTCCCACATGATTGTATCAAAGCCAAAGCTAAGGTAATCTTCATCTTCCTAAATTTAATAAGCCCATTTTATCGCTTATTAACTAAATTGTCCCAAGAGTTTATTACTGAAGGCTAAAGTTAGATGACAGCTCGTCAAAGACACGGAAATGCGACCACTACGCCTGAAATGAGGAAATTTATTCAGACCTCAGAGCTTACTGTGTCTGAGCTTTCTAAAATCCTCAACATCAGCCAAGCCACAGTTAGGAAATGGCGAAACCGTAAAGATATTGAAGATGGGGATCATACTCCACATCATCTCAATACCACGCTATCAGCGGTTGAAGAATATGTGGTGGTTGGGTTAAGAGTTCAATTGAAACTCTCATTGGATAAGCTTCTAAAAATCACGCAAGAGTTTATCAATCCGAATGTATCACGTTCAGGTTTAGCTCGTTGCCTCAAGCGTTATGGTTTTTCTCGTGGTGAACAGCCTGATTTAGATGCTGTACCAGAGCCATTTTTTAATGCCCTGCCCGTTGTCGAAGGCTCAGATATTAGCCAGTATACCCTCAATGCCGAAACCCTTGCCGAAGCGCTAAATTTGCCCAGTGCCGATGGTGATACCGTGGTTCAGGTAATGGCATTTAGTGTTCCTGACAGTATTACTAAAATTCAGCCAACTTCAGTATTTATTGGTACCGACAGTCAAAGTGATTGGGTTTACATCGATATTTATCAGGATAATGAAACCCAAGCATCGAATCGTTACATCAGTTATGTCCTAGAACAAGGTCCATTCCATTTACGCAAACTATTGGTAAAAAATTACCAGTCATTTTTAGCTCGTTTCCCTGACGCCAATACTCAAATTGTGCCCAAAAGAACAAGACCAACTGCCACAGCAGAACGAGCTAAAGCCAGTTTATTTTCCGGAGACTCAGCATGAGCCAATCATCCACTCACGACCAGCAGCAAGATAAGCGGCTAAATCGACGTTTGAAAGACACGCCTATAGCCATTGTTGGTATGGCGAGCATTTTTGCCAATTCACGATATTTAGATGAATTTTGGGATTTGATCAGCGACAAAATCGATGCCATTTCTGATGTACCAGAGACACATTGGAATGCCGATGATTACTTCGATAATAATAAGTCCACGCCAGATAAAGTCTACTGCAAACGTGGCGGCTTTATGCCTGAAGTCGACTTTAACCCAATGGAGTTTGGTCTACCACCAAATATTCTTGAACTAACCGATACCTCACAATTACTGTCTTTGGTTGTTGCAAAAGAAGTGTTGGCAGATGCAAACCTTGATGACGATTACGATAAAGATCGTATCGGTATCACTTTAGGTATTGGTGGCGGTCAGCAGATAAGCCAAAGCATGAATGCTCGACTGCAATATCCTGTGCTTCGTAAAGTTTTCAAAAACAGTGGCATCAGCGATGAAGATGCTGAAATGCTCATTCAGAAAGTTCAAGATCAATATGTACCTTGGGAAGAAAACTCCTTCCCGGGTTCACTGGGTAATGTGATTGCAGGACGCATAGCTAACCGTTTTAACCTAGGTGGTATGAACTGTGTGGTTGATGCGGCTTGTGCGGGTTCTCATGCTGCGATTCGTATGGCGGTTACCGAGCTGGTTGAAGGTCGCTCAGACATGATGATCACAGGTGGCGTTTGTACCGACAACTCTCCTTACATGTACATGAGTTTCTCAAAAACCCCCGCCTTTACCGACCAAGAAACTATTAAGCCTTTTGATGCCGACTCTAACGGCATGATGATAGGTGAAGGCATAGGCATGATCGCCATTAAACGCTTAGAAGATGCCGAGCGTGATGGTGATAGAATCTATGCCGTTATCAAAGGCGTTGGCGCTTCATCAGATGGTAAGTTTAAGAGTATTTATGCACCGCGCAGTGAAGGACAAGCTAAAGCATTAAAGCGTGCTTATGATGATGCAGGCTTTGAACCTAAAACCGTTGGCTTAATTGAAGCTCACGGCACAGGCACCGCAGCGGGTGATGTAGCAGAATTCTTCGGTTTAGATTCTGTTTTCTCTGAAGACAACGAGCAAAAACAACATATCGCCCTTGGTTCCATTAAATCACAAGTGGGACACACTAAGTCTACCGCTGGTACGGCTGGTTTAATCAAAATGGCATTAGCCATGCACCACAAAGTGTTACCACCAACCATTAGTGTTGAAAAACCGAATCCAAAATTGGATATCGAACACAGCCCGTTTTACTTAAACACCGAAACTCGACCTTGGCTGCGTGTTAACGACACACCACGTCGTGGTGGCATTAGCTCCTTTGGCTTTGGCGGCACAAATTTCCATATTGTTTTAGAAGAATACAATGCCGAGCACGATCGTGATAGCAAGTATCGCCAGCGCACTGTAGCGTCATCACTTCTTTTCAGTGCTCATAGTGTTGATGATTTGATTGATGAATTGATAAATGTTCAATCAAAAGATTTTTCGCTATCGGAATTGGCCGCCAAATATCCACTTAAAGGTATTCCATCAAGACGACCAAGATTAGGTTTCGTTGCTTCAAATATTGAGCAAGCTAGACAGCAGATTGAACAAGCTATAAAGCAGTTAAAACACAACTCAGATACGCCTTGGACATTACCTTCTGGTACGAGTTATAGACCAAGTGCCCTAGTGAACCATAAAACAATGGTTGCCGCCCTATTTGCAGGGCAAGGTTCTCAATACGTAAACATGGCAAAAGAGCTTGCGTGTAACTTCCCTGAGGTTCGTACTGAGTTCGATTCTGCCAATGCCGTTTATTCACAAAACCAACAACAACACTTATCTGAACGTGTTTTCCCTGTTCCTGTATTCACCAGCGCAGACAAAAAAGCACAGCAAGCTCAGTTAACGAATACGGCTTATGCTCAATCCGCCATTGGCGCTATGTCTATGGCTCAATTTGAATTACTGGAACAAGCTGGTTTTAGCCCTGATATGGTTGCTGGTCACAGCTTTGGTGAATTATCGGCGCTACGCGCAGCAGGCGTAATTAATCGTGACGATTATTACCAACTGACCTTTGCTCGCGGTAAAGCAATGGCCTCTGTACCAGAAGGTAAAGATGCTGGCAGTATGATGGCAGTAATTTTGCCAACGGGTTCTGATTCTGAACTCGAACAGCTCAATGAATGTCTAGCTAAGTTCAATGATGTAAAAGTTGCCAATGACAACTCAAGTAAGCAACAAGTAATTGCGGGTGGAACTGAGTCAATTGAAGCCATTGGTCCACAATTAAAAGAGCAAGGCTTTAAAGCGATTCAGCTTCCTGTATCTGGCGCATTTCATACTAAATTGGTTGCTCATGCACAGCAGCCATTTGCAGAGGCGATTCAGTCTGCAACCTTCAATGCTCCTCAATGTGATCTTTACAGCAATGCGACTGGCACTTTGTATGAAGATGACGCTGAGGTTATTCAGTCTGAGTTCCAACAGCACATGTTGCAATCAGTACGCTTCCAGCAGCAGATCAAAAACATGTACCAAGATGGTGCTCGTGTATTTGTCGAGTTTGGACCGAAAGACATTCTGCAAAAATTAGTTGCTGATAACTTAGTAAATGAAGATGAAGAAATCCTCACCATCAGCATCAACCCGAATGCCAAAGGCGACAGCGATTTACAGTTCAGACTCGCAGCGACTCAACTAGCGGTTGCTGGCATTGAACTTGAAAACATCGACCCTTATCGAGCTGAAATCAAGCGCAGTAAACCTGCCGCTGGAATGTCGGTGAAACTGTGTGGACACAACTACATCAGCGAAGCGACTAAGCAAAAAATGCAGGCTTCGCTAGAAAACGGCAAGATCCAATCTCAAATCAAGTATGTCGATCGTCCCGTTGAAAAAGTGGTCGAAAAAATTATTGAAAAACCTCTCGTTGAAAAAACTATTATTGAACAACTTCCGGAATCAAGTGTGAACAAACCAACATCCAAGCCTACAGCTTCTCAAGCAACATCAGCATCTGGTGACACACTTGATGCCTTTTTTGCTGCGCAAGATCAGGTCGCTAAGCTTCATCAGCAATTTTTAGAAATCCCACAACAATATGGTGATACTTTTGCTTCGCTAATGGCTGAGCAAGCTAAATTAGCAAGCCAAGGTTTGGCTATTCCTGAAGCATTGCAACGCTCAATGGAAATGTTCCACCAACATCAAAGTCAAACGCTGCAAAGCCATGAACAATTTATGCAACTGCAAGCCAGCCAAAACCAAGCGGCTCTTGCGATGATAAATGGTACACAGTTGCAAAGTGACAACATGAATGTCACTACGTCGCATGTAAAAAATATTCCTGTTGCTCAAACCAAAGTACAGGCAAGTGTTCAGCAACAAGCTCCTGTAATGCAGCAACCACAAACGATATCCACTCCACAGCCGATTCAAACCACTCACGTTGAAGCTCCAACTCCAATTATTGAGCCTAGCAAAGCAGGATTAAGCTCAGAACAAGTTCAAAACACCATGCTTGCTGTGGTAGCCGAAAAAACGGGCTATCCAACTGAAATGTTGGACTTAGAAATGGATATGGAAGCCGATTTAGGAATCGACTCCATTAAGCGTGTTGAAATCTTAGGTACGGTTCAAGATCAACTTCCAGAGTTACCAGAACTTAGCCCAGAAGATTTAGCCGAGTGTCGAACTTTGGGTGAAATCGTTGCTTATATGAATTCAAAATTGGATTCATCGGCTATTGTTGTGGAAACTCAAGCCGCTCAAGTAACAGCATCAACCCTAAATACAGAACAAGTTCAATCGACCATGCTTTCTGTGGTAGCCGATAAAACGGGCTATCCAACCGAGATGCTGGACTTAGAAATGGACATGGAAGCCGACTTAGGTATCGACTCAATCAAACGCGTTGAAATTCTAGGTACAGTGCAAGATCAACTACCAGAACTTCCAGAACTCAGCCCAGAAGATTTAGCCGAGTGTCGTACTCTGGGTGAAATCGTTACTTATATGAATTCAAAATTGGATTCACCTGCTATTACTGTTGAAACTCAAGCCTCTCAAGCAACAGCATCAAACTTAAGTTCAGAGCAAGTCCAATCCACCATGTTATCTGTCGTGGCTGAAAAAACGGGCTATCCAACTGAAATGCTAGAGTTAGGCATGGATATGGAAGCCGACTTAGGGATCGATTCCATTAAACGTGTTGAAATCCTAGGTACAGTGCAAGACCAGCTTCCTGAGTTACCAGAACTTAGCCCTGAAGATTTAGCCGAGTGTCGCACTCTTGGTGAAATCGTTACTTATATGAATTCAAAATTGGATTCATCAGATCCAGTTGTTGAAACCAATAACGTCAACGCAAACACTCAAGTATCAAACTTAAACGCAGATCAAGTGCAAGCAACCATGCTATCTGTTGTTGCTGACAAAACAGGCTACCCTGCTGAAATGTTAGAGCTAAGCATGGACATGGAAGCTGACTTAGGTATTGACTCCATTAAGCGTGTAGAAATTCTCGGTACAGTGCAAGATCAGCTGCCGGAATTACCTGAGTTAAACCCTGAAGACTTAGCCGAGTGTCGTACGCTTGAAGAAATCGTTACTTACATGAACTCGAAGCTGACAACGCAAGTCCAAGCGGCTGAAGTTATCGCACACACTCCTGCTGCAAACAGTGAATCAGTGAATGTAGAGCTTCCTCCACACAGCGAGGTTAGCTTAAAAAAGCTGCCAGCGGCGGCTAATTCTAAATCGGTAACCACCAGCGGTTTGTTTATCATCACTGATGATGGGCAGAACGCCGGTATTCTAGCTGAAAAGCTAACCGCAAAAGGATTAACCGTCGCAGTTGTTCATGCTCCAGAATCTATCTTGACGGCTCATTCACCGTTAAATAGTGACGTTGCCCAATTCACGCTATCTGAAATCAGTGATAACTCAATTGCTCAGACTTTATCGTCGATTCAAGAGTTAGGCAGTATTAGCGGCTTTATTCACTTACAACCAAAAGTTGATGCAGAGCGAGATATTAACCTCAATGAAACGGCGTATTCTCATGTAGAGCATGCATTCTTGTGGGCTAAACATTTACAGCCAATTCTAAATACAGCTGAGCAAAGTCAATTTGTCACAGTTTCAAGAATGGATGGTGGTTTCGGCTACTTGAATGATGAATCATTTGAACTAAATCAAGCTGCACTATCGGGGCTTACTAAAACTCTCTCTCATGAGTGGACTCAAGTGAGTTGTAAGGCATTAGATATTGATACGAATTTCGATAGCGCGGAGTTTTCCACAGCAATCATTACTGAGCTACTCGAGCAATCATCAATATCTGAAATTGGCATAAGTCAATCTGGTCGCTTTACTCTGGTAGCTGGCGAACAAGAACAGCAATTTAACGCCGCTGAAATCACTGCAACAGACAAAATTTTGGTAACAGGCGGAGCTAAAGGTGTCACCTTAGAATGTGCTTTGAAACTAGCACAAGCCACTCCAGCACACTTTATCCTAGCAGGTCGCAGCCAGCAGATTTCACACTCTGAACTGCCGACTTGGGCGCAAGGTAAAACGGCTGATGAGTTACAGGAAGCAGCCATTGCAGCCTTGGTAGCTGAAGGTAAAAAGCCAAGCCCTAAGCAAATTGATGATCTGATTTGGCCAATCAAAAGTTCACTGGAGATTGACCAAGCTATCAAACGCTTTGAGCAATTAGGCGCAAGTGCAGAATATCTATCACTAGATGTCAGTAATGCAGATGCAGTAGCAGAAACTTTAGCGCCGTTAACGGCCATCACTCCTATTACAGGATTAATCCACGGTGCTGGCGTACTAGCTGACAAGCTCATTCAAGATAAATCTCTAGACGAATTATCAAGAGTTTACGGTACCAAAGTGAATGGTCTTAACCAGTTGCTTGAAGTGTTAGAACCAGAGCAAATGAAGCTTATCGCCTTGTTCTCTTCTGCTGCTGGTTTTTATGGCAACACAGGTCAAAGTGATTACGCCATGGCGAACGAGATTTTGAATAAAACCGCCATTCAGTTAAGTCATCGCTATCCAAACTGTAAAAGCATTAGTTTTGATTGGGGTCCTTGGGACGGTGGTATGGTGAACTCTGCGCTCAAGAAAATGTTCACTGAACGTGGCGTATATGTCATTCCACTAGAAGCTGGCGCTCAGCTATTTGCTGATAAAATTCTGTCTCAATCTTCAAGCCAGCTTTTGATTGGCTCTGATATGCAAGGTAATTCGGCAAACGAACAGGACGTTCAATCAAAAAAGCCTAATGCGGATGTAATTCAGTGGGATAAAAACATCACTCTTGAGTTAGATCCGCAACAACTGGGCTTTATTGAGCATCACCAAATCAAAGGCAATCCTGTTTTACCAACTGTGTTTGCCTTAGATTGGATGCTGGAGCAAGTGGAGAGCTTAACCGATACAACTTGGTCTATTCGTCATTATCAATTACTGAAAGGTGTTGTATTTGATACAGACAAAACCAAGGCTCTGATATTACGACTTGAGCCAAAAGATGATCATCTTGTAGCGACCATAGAATGTGACGGTAAGCCTCAGTATCAAGCTGAGTTAGTTGAGGGAGTAATACCTCAACCAACTCTTGAGTTAAAAGGTATTACACCCTTTTCACAAGATGCGAGTAAGTTTTACCAAAACGGCACTTTGTTCCACGGTGAGCAGTTACAAGGTCTTAGCCAACTTAGCCATTACGATCAACAAGGTTTAATTGCTAAATTGAATATACCAAGCCCAATTAACTCTGAATTGGATAATGGTATTTGCGGCTATCATCCTGTAGCGGAAGATCAAATGCTTCAAGCTTTGTTAGTTTGGACAAAGCTCAATACAGGACATGCCTGCCTACCTGTGAGTATTGCTGAGTACCAAGCTTGCTCAGTTGAGCAAAGCAAGACAATCACAGAACTAAGGTTGAAAGTGATAAAAGCCAGTAAGCATCAAGTAATTGCTGATATTGCTTTGCTAGCCAACGATGGAACAGTTTGCGGTTTTATGAAGCAAGCAAGGGTTACTGTTAGCCCAAGTTTAGTGTTTGAACCTCACACAGAACTAAGTCAGCTAGGAGCAGGTAGTCTGTGAGTGTAAACCTAGACTTCAAACAACTCCTAGATGTGCAGCGATCATTACCTCTGGTCGCTGCCACTCGACTGTTTTATATCATCACTGGTACAAAGGTTGATGACGTACTCACGCAAGCTAAAGCGCTTTCTACTTCTACTGATTTTCTTGGCAACATGCGTGCTAACTTGCAGGGCTATCAGGCTCAGCAACCATTAGCGCTAGTACTTCAAGCATCAAACCCAGCTCAATTACTCGCAGAGATAAAAGCATTTGAGCAATCGGTCATTGCTAACCAAGGTAAACAGGATTGGCGTTTTACAACACCCAACGGAAGTTGCTTTTATTCTAAACCTCCACAAAATAAAGGCTTAACCTTTGTCTATCCGGGTGTTGGCACCGCCTACCCTAAGATGTTTTTAGGCTTGCATCAATATTTCCCTCAGCGATTTACACAATTAGCACAACGGCTTGATATCAATGCCCTGCTACAAACCAATATTTACTACTCTAACAAGACAATCAAGCCAAGTTTGAGTCAGCAAGCCATTGCTGGAGTTGGAGTCAGCTATTTATTAAGCCAACTCTTACTCGAAGACTTCAAGCTGAAACCAGAATTGGCTTTAGGTTACTCTATGGGCGAAACCGCTATGTGGGCAAGCCTTGGTGTATGGAAACAACCAGAAACCTTGATTGATGCTACGGCCAAGAGTGAAATATTCCAGCATCAAATATCAGGTTCACTCACAGCCGTTCGAAAGTTATGGCAATTAGAATCTGAACAATCAATCAACTGGAATAGCTTTTATGTAGCGGCAACAGCTGATGAAATAAAACAAGCTCTGCCAAAGTTTCCCAAAGCATATCTAGCCATTAGCCACAAAGATACCTGCATCATCGCAGGTGATGAACAAGCTTGTCGCGATTTACTCAAAACCATAGGTAAACGAGGGATTGCCACTAATATGGTTACCGCAATGCACACACCTGCATCGCAATTGGTAGAAAATGACATTCAAGCTTTTTATCAACAGCCTATAGTCGACAAACTGCCGAATATTCGTTTTATTTCAGCGTCTCAATCAGAACCATTGAATAAACAGACAATCAATGCTGAATCCATTGCAACCAGCATTGCAAATACATTTACTCAGCCGTTAGATTTTGCAAATGTCGTAGATAAATCCATATCCCATGGCAGTCGCATTTTTGTAGAGGTAGGCGCAGATAGGCAAACCACCACTTTGATCAATAAACAATTACAAGACAAGCAAGATTGCCATATCATCGCCTTGAATAGTAAGGGACAAGATACAATAACCAGCTTACTGAACGGCATTGCAAAATTAATCAGTTTACGGGTGCCACTTTCCATTGATGCCCTCACCGCCCGTTTTACCCAAGTTAAGGAGAGCCGATAGTGCCTTCGAAGCCCGAATCATCAAACTCTTTGTCTTCAAGAAAGATATCTAGAACATCAAAAAAGATTGCGATTGTAGGATTAGCTGCTCGCTATCCAAATGCTAATGATGCACAAGAGTTCTGGCAAAATTTATTAGATAAACAAGATTCGAGAACCCAACTCACCGCTGATAAACTTAACGCTCAACCTGATGATTATCGTGGGCAACAAGGCGAGTCCGATCGCTTCTATTGTGATCGCGGTGGTTACATACAAGACTTTTCCTTTGAAGCCGACGGTTATCATTTACCCGCAGATCAATTAACTCATTTAGATGACGGCTTTTTATGGGCGCTAGATTGTGGTCGTAAAGCACTTGCAGATGCCAATATCTCATTAGAGTCAACAACGCTCGCTCGCACAGGCGTGGTGATGGGCAGTTTGTCATTCCCCACTAAAACGTCAAATGAGTTAGTGCTGCCCTTATATCATCAAGCGGTTGAAAAAGGACTGCAACAAAAGTTCAATCAGCCGAATTTTAAACTTGAGTATTTTTCATCTAAACCTCAAGTCGATGCTGATATCAAAACTCACTTAGCTGCTGCACACAGTGCCTCGCAAGTTTTGCATCAAGCACTGGGATTAGGTGGTTGTCAATTAACCTTAGATGCAGCCTGTGCAAGCTCAGTTTATGCCGTAAAACTGGCGTGTGATTACCTTAACTCGGGTAAAGCTGATGTAATGCTGGCTGGTGCTATGTCTGGTGCGGATCCATTCTTTATCAATATGGGTTTCTCCATCTTTCACGCCTATCCAGATAACAACTGCTCTGCCCCTTTTGATGAAAATAGCCAAGGTTTGTTTGCAGGTGAAGGTGCTGGTGTGTTTGTCTTAAAGCGATTAGCCGATGCTGAGCGTGATGGAGACCACATCTATGGTGTCATTTCAAGTGTTGGGCTTTCTAACGACGGTAAAGGGCAATTTGTATTAAGCCCAAACTCAAAAGGTCAGGTGCTCGCTTTTGAGCGCGCTTATTCCGAGGCAGGGATTGAACCAAAAAAAGTAGAAGCCATTGAATGTCATGCTACTGGCACACCATTGGGTGATAAAGTTGAGCTCACTTCAATGGAGCAATTCTTCACAGACAAGTTAGACAATACCACTGCGCCAATGATTGGTTCAGCCAAATCGAACTTAGGTCACTTACTTACAGCTGCAGGCATGCCGGGGATCATGAAAATGATTTTCGCAATGGAGCATGAAAAACTGCCTGCAACGGTCAATTTGAACCAAGCGATTGCATCACCTAATGAGTTATTCTCAGGTAAACAAGTCCCCACTGAAACTCAAGCTTGGCCTAAAAAATCAGGCTCCGATCAAAAACACGCTGGCGTGTCGGTATTTGGTTTTGGCGGTTGTAATGCTCACTTGGTGTTAGAAAGTTATCAACCAAGCCAAGGTGATGAACCCACATATAAGCCAGGAATAACAGAATTTTTACCCTTACATATTTCAGGTATTGCCTCTCACTTTGGTCGCTTTGATTCCATCAATGCTTGGCATCAAGGGATTCAATCTGGCGAGACAGGCTTTACATCATTACCACCACTACGTTGGAAAGGCTTGCAGAACCAGCCAGAACTATTAGCACAATGGGGAATGGATCAAGTACCTCAAGGTGGTTTTATTGAAAGCTTCGACTTCGACTTTTTACGATTTAAAGTACCGCCTAATGAAGACGATCGTTTGATCGCTCAACAATTGCTATTGATCAAAGTCGCAGATGAAGCCATTCGTGATGCCAAGCTTAAAGCTGGTAGCAATGTTGCTGTACTTGTTGCAATGGAAACCGAGCCTGAATTACATCAATTCCGTGGTCGAGTTAATCTGCATACTCAAATCCGAGATAGCTTGATACAGCAAGGCATTTCACTATCGAGTGATGAATACCAACAGCTTGAATCCATTGCAATGGATTCTGTATTGGATGCTGCCAAGCTCAATCAGTACACCAGCTTTATTGGTAACATTATGGCATCTCGAATCTCATCACTATGGGACTTTAACGGACCAGCCTTTACCATTTCGGCAGCTGAGCATTCAGTGAATCGCTGTTTAGAAGTCGCTGACAATCTAATGATGCAAGATAACGTGGATGCAGTCGTTATTGCCGCGGTGGATTTAAGTGGTAGCGCTGAACAAGTGATTTTGCATCACCAAGTACAAGCGGTTAATCCTGAACCTAATCAGAGTAATGAAGGCTGGAATATTGGTGAAGGTGCGGGTGCCATTGTATTGTCTGCTGATGCGGAACAATCTTACGGACAAATTAAAGCTCTAAGTTTTGATGGTTCATTAAATAATGATGATTCACTTGTCGAATATAACTCAGCCATTGAGCTACCTCAGGCGAACCAAAGTGCAGCTCAGTCTGTTGGGCATTGTTTTGCTGCTTCTGGTATGGCATCTCTGTTACATGCACTACTCAAGTTGAACCCAGAGAAGTCAACAGCATTAGTTCAGACTCAAACGGTTTCGCAAATGTCACAGCTTCGTATAGAGCAAAGTACAACGCAACAAGATCAATTAGTCACTCGATTATCGCAAGATCTGACATGGACTGATTCAAAGCATTTGATCAAAACAGTCACTTTAGGTGGTCGAGATATTGTTGAGCATATTTGTAAAACGCCAATGGGTAATCAAGCACAACTCACTGAAAAATTTTCTAACGCATCTACTAATTCAAAAGTTGTCCAACAGCTAGAAGCAAACGATTATTCGAATTATCAAGACCAGAGTCATAGTGTGAACGCCAACAGAAACGCACATCCATGTGCTGACGACTGTGACATCCTGTCACAGACGGTTGGCTTATCCCACTATGACTCTTCATCGCTTTCTCAATTTGCATCATCTCCCCTTGAATCTGCATCTATGAATAATTTACAAGCTCTTAATCATAACCAGTCTTTAGCTCGTGAAGCTCATTTGGCTTACTTAAAAACTCGTCAGCAAGGCTTACAAATTGCCGATGCATTATTAAAGCAGCAACAAGCTCAACTGCTAAATAATGAAAACGTCATGCCTGCGCAGGCAGGCATCCAGCGTCTTTTAACTCCAGAAGAAAGTCACTGGACTCCTGCCTCCGCAGGAGCGACGGTTGAACACCCTCATTCACTAAACCAAATTACGCCTTATATCGTGCCAACTCCAGAGCAAAAACCATGTATTTGGGATTATCAAGATTTAGTTGAATATGCTGAAGGTGATATAGCGAAAGTCTTTGGTGAAGACTATGCCGTTATCGACAATTATTCACGTAGAGTGCGTCTACCCACCACAGATTATCTGTTGGTATCTCGTGTAACTAAGCTCAATGCTGCAACCAATGAATATCAACCAAGTACCATGACCACTGAATATGATATTCCTGTGAATGCTCCTTATTTAGTTGATGGTCAAATCCCGTGGGCGGTTGCCGTTGAATCAGGTCAATGCGATCTTATGTTGATCAGTTATTTAGGCATCGACTTTGAAAATAAAGGTGAACGGGTATACAGATTACTCGACTGCACCCTAACCTTCTTAGGCGATTTACCTCGCGGTGGTGATACGCTTCGCTATGACATTTCCATCAATAACTTTGCAAGTAATGGCGATACCTTGCTGTTCTTCTTCTCTTACGAGTGCTTTGTTGGCGATAAGATGATCCTGAAAATGGATGGTGGTTGTGCTGGTTTCTTTACCGATCAAGAACTGGCTGATGGCAAAGGCGTTATACGCACCGATGACGAAATTGCCACTCGCAATGCTGCACTTATGGCGACCAATAAACCTCGTTTTAAGCCTTTGATTCATTGCGGTCAAACTCAGTTTGATTACCAGCAAATAGCGAACTTATTAAACGGTAACATTGGTCAATGTTTTGGTGGTCAACATGCGGACTACCAAGCGCAACATGGCATTCAGCAATCTCTGTGCTTCGCCTCTGAAAAGTTTTTGATGATCGAGCAAGTGAATCAGCTTGATATTCACGGTGGAGCTTGGGGCTTAGGCTTTGTTGAAGGTGAAAAACAACTCGCACCCGATCATTGGTACTTTCCTTGTCACTTTAAAGACGACCAAGTAATGGCAGGTTCATTAATGGCTGAGGGTTGTGGCCAATTACTGCAATTCTTTATGCTGCACTTAGGCATGCACACTCAAGTTACCCAAGGTCGTTTCCAACCACTTAAAGATGCTTCACAAAAAGTACGCTGTCGTGGTCAGGTGTTACCACAGCATGGTACTTTGACATACCGAATGGAAGTCACCGAAATCGGCCTGCACCCTAACCCATTCGCCAAAGCGAATATTGATATTCTACTTAATGGTAAAGTGGTGGTGGATTTTCAAAACCTTGGAGTGATGATCAAAGAAGAAGTGGATTGTACTCGTTATACCGAGAACAACAATCCAATCAAAATTGATTTTGGCAACCGCCCAAATGCACCATTAATGGCTCAGATAGCCGATCACTCAGCTCCAATCAACAAAGGCGTGATTCCTATTCAGCATGTGCCTGCACCATTAAGCCCAGATTATCCAAATACTGAGCCAGATACACTGCCATATACACCTTATCATCTATTTGAATTTGCCACGGGCGATATTGAAAAGTGCTTTGGTTCTGACTTCAGTATCTATCGAGACTTGATCCCCCCTCGTACTCCTTGTGGTGACTTACAGCTAACGACAAGAGTCATCGACATTCAAGGTAAACGTGGGGATTTACGCAACCCAGCCTCTTGTATTGCTGAGTATGAAGTTCCAGAAGATGCTTGGTATTTTGAGAAAAACACGCACGATAGCTTAATGCCATATTCGGTATTAATGGAAATCTCATTACAACCCAACGGCTTTATTTCGGCATGGATGGGAACAACACTACAGTTCCCGAATGATGAACTGTTCTTCCGTAACTTAGATGGTTCGGGCGAGTTATTACGTCATGTCGATCTGCGTGGTAAAACCATAGTGAATGATTCAAAGCTGCTTTCAACCGTAGTGGCTGGCAGTAACATCATTCAGAACTTTACTTTTGAATTATCAGTAGACAATGAACCATTCTATCGAGGAAGTGCGGTATTTGGTTACTTTAAAGAGCAAGCCTTAACCCACCAGCTTGGCTTAGACAACGGCAATGTCACCCAAGCTTGGCATCACCAAAATCAAGTTTCAGCTGATGTTAAAATCAATTTGCTTGATGATGCTTGCCCGCTGTTTATCGCACAAGATGATAAACCTCATTATCGCTTAGCTGGCGGACAACTTAACTTTATCGACAAAGTAGATATTGTTCGAAATGGCGGTAAAGCCGAAAAAGGTTATCTATACGCAGAGCGCACCGTTGATGCTAGCGACTGGTTCTTCCAATTCCACTTCCACCAAGATCCCGTAATGCCAGGATCTTTAGGTGTCGAAGCTATCATCGAATTGATGCAAACCTTTGCATTGAATGAAGGGCTAGGACAAGAATTTAGCAATCCGAAATTCGGACAAATATTATCGGATATAAAATGGAAGTATCGTGGACAAATCACGCCATTGAACAAACAAATGTCACTGGATGTTCACATAACAGATATCATCCACGAACCGAACCAAGTTATCATTAAAGGTGATGCGAACTTGAGTAAAGATGGTTTAAGGATTTACGAAGTAACGGATATCGCTATTTGTGTGTATGAGGGTTAACTTTAGAATTTAAATGACAAAGATAAACAAATGTTGTAAGCCCTGTTATGGGGGGATGATTTAAAGTCAGGTATCTAACTTTGAATCAACCAAGGATTAAGACAGGGGCAATAGTGCGATAAGCCAACTGTCCGTTACAGGATGTAACGGTCATCAGCACATGGACGTGCGCTTCGGTTGGCGTTCGCACTATTGCCCCTTCAAGGATATAGAAAAAACTAATTTTGACTTTTATTTATTAGAGATTGAAAAGTCACTGGATGCCTGCATGCGCAGGCATGACGATTGAGTAAATCAGGATATATAAAGTTTAGGAACAACGATGACATTGCAATTAGACAATAACAACAAAATCAGCCCTTGGCCGTGGCAGGTTGATAAATCAGAATTGAATTTTGATATCAATACACTAAGTCAGTCGCTACAAGACTTGAATCAACCTTGTTACATCATCAATCATCCAGAAAAAGGATTGGCATGTAGCCACCAAGCTGAAGTCGTTATTCCTGCTTATCAAGTACTAGATCATCAATATCCTGTCAGCGCCTTTGCTCCTGCACTTGGAACAGAAAGCTTAGGTGATAGTAATTTCCGTCGCGTACACGGCGTAAAATACGCCTATTATGCAGGTGCAATGGCTAATGGGATTTCATCAGAAGAGCTAGTTATAGCTCTAGGTAAAGCAGGTATTTTATGTTCTTTTGGTGCAGCTGGATTGATTCCAAGTCGAGTAGAGTCCGCCATTAAACGTATTCAAGCGGAACTACCGAACGGGCCTTACGCTTTCAACCTTATTCACAGTCCAAGCGAACCAGCACTTGAATGGGGCAGCGTAAAACTGTATCTAAAACATAAAGTACAAGCCGTTGAAGCTTCGGCCTTCTTGGCATTAACACCACAAATTGTTCTTTATCGTGCAGCAGGCTTAAGCCGTGATTCACAAGGCAATATACAAATAAACAACAAGGTCATCGCCAAAGTCAGTCGTACCGAAGTTGCAAAGCAATTTATGGCGCCGGCACCTGAAAAACTTCTAAAACCTCTAGTAGAAGAAGGTTTGATCACCGAAGATCAAATGCAAATGGCAATGCGAGTACCTATGGCTGACGACATTACTGCCGAAGCCGATTCTGGCGGTCACACTGATAACCGTCCTCTTGTGACCTTATTACCAACTTTGATTGCCCTAAAAGATCAAATGCAGGCGCAATATCAATACCCTACTCCACTGCGAGTTGGTGCTGGCGGTGGTATTGGAACACCTGATGCAGCGTTAGCCGCATTCAATATGGGTGCTGCGTATATTGTAACAGGCTCTATAAACCAAGCTTGTGTTGAAGCTGGAGCCAGTGAGCATACTCGCAAACTGCTATCTACGACCGAAATGGCCGATGTAACCATGGCACCAGCCGCTGACATGTTTGAAATGGGCGTGAAACTGCAAGTAGTTAAGCGTGGCACGTTATTCCCTATGCGCGCTAATAAGCTATATGAGATCTACACTCGCTATGATTCGATTGAGGCTATCCCTGCTGATGAAAGAGCCAAGCTTGAAAAGCAAGTATTCAGAGCCAGCTTAAACGAGATTTGGCAAGGTACAGTAGAGCATTTTAATGAACGAGACCCACAACAAATCAAGCGTGCTTTGGATAATCCAAAACGAAAAATGGCATTAATCTTCCGCTGGTATCTAGGACTATCTAGCCGTTGGTCAAACCAAGGTGAATCTGGCAGAGAAATGGATTATCAAATTTGGGCAGGCCCTGCTCTTGGTGCGTTCAACGCATGGGCAAGCGGTTCTTACTTAGATGATTATCAAGTCCGTAATGCCGCTGACTTAGCCCGTCACTTGATGGTTGGTGCCGCCTATCAAGCCCGTATTAACTTGCTGCAATCACAAGGGATTTCGATACCTGTTGAATTGCAAAAGTGGAAACCTAAAAGGTTTTAGGCTTTGAGTTTCTAGAATAAAGGTGTAATTGGCGGGGGTAATCCCCGCCAATTACATTAGTAAAAAGCTTCTTATTCTATAAGCACCCATTGTTGTTCGTCGTTCGCATCACAGTTTTGAAGATTGATGTCATCATTTGCAGAGACGATAGAGCTTGAGGAAGCCGTTATATCAATACAAGCCTCTGTATCTCCTTTTGGCTTTAAACTAAAGAATCCGTAGGTTTCCCTACCAATTTTCCACAATTGATTATCACCTAAATGGCAGTTCCATACTAAAATCTCATCACCAGCGTTTATCTTTTGATCAGAACCTCGATTTACATCTAAACAAATGTTTGTATTGTTTGCTAAGCGGATTGAATAAAACCCATTGCCCTCATCATGTCTTTCCCATTTTTGATATTCATCCGTTTTATTGCATACACGCATTTCTGCAGTATCGCCATTAGCCACTGAGCCATTCTCTCGGTCAATACCTAAGCAAAAGCTCATGTCCGTTTTAGGTCTAATTTGAATGTTTGGTCGATCATGAACAATAGCATTTCCACCAACGGTCGTACCAAACAAATCTAATTCAGCTAATGCTGCGAATTTTTTTCCATTTGTAGCTGATTTGGCAGTGAATCTTACATACCTAGCGGTTTGCTTTTGAAAGTCAACTCTACGAGCCTTACGTTCATTTACTAGATCGTAAAACTCACCGTTTTCAATGATGATTGTCCAATTTACACCATCTGAACTTACCGCAAAATCATAAGTATTCACTAATCCATTGAGGTCACGACCTTGATTTCTTCGTGCTTGAAATCTTGCACCATAAAGATCGTAATTTGCCCCTAAATCAATATCTACGTTATAAGGGAAATTATCGTTACTCCCATTAGAATAGTTTGAGTGCCAGATAGTTGTACCTAAGCCATCGAAAATATTTGATGCTTTACCGTCTTCACTTGACGTTTCTTGGCTGCCAGCAGAGTGAACTGTCCAATTTTTCTTGGAAATAGTATGTTGCTCACCTTCTGTAGTGTCAGGCCTACCTAGCTTTCTTGCTTTTGCTAAAAAGTTATTGAGGGTTGAGCTTGATTGAGCCCCTGACCAATTCCTTTCCGCTGAAACAGCTCTTGAATCAAACATTAAGCTTTCAAATTGTTGATCTGGCCATGTGTACGCTGTATCAGTCCATACACTAACTTTCACACCCTTTACTTTACTGGATGCATTACTGTTCCAAGTATAAATAGTACTATTAGATGGGAATGTATTTTCAAAACCAGGAGTCAAATAAAACCCTCCTGCACCTGTTTTAATGACATCAAACCCTAAATTAATGTAGGCAGATTCAGCGTTTCCAGCCCATACATCGACTAAAATATCATTAGCTGGTTCAATAGAAGTATTTTGTCGCTCATACCAATTCCACATTTGAGTTTTTTTTCCATGGGATTTAATTCGCTGATTCATTTCATCAATAAATTCAACTAATACATCTCCAGGGGTTGATAAACTCGGAGTATCTTCAACGTAATTAGTCAACTCACTGCAATTTGAGAGTCTCCAGCTTTCTGGTACTTCATCGGTTCCGATATGAAAATAAGGGCCATCAAACCACGGCAAAAATTCATCTACTATCGAATATAAAAAGTCTCGACCTGTATTCGGGCTATTTGTTGAAATGCCTGTGTAGTCAATAGTCCAGCGTGGCCCCGAAGCGCCTTCCCAACTATAGCCTGGACGACTCATTGAATTACAACTAAAAGCATCCGATTTACTAAAATCACCGAGTAATTTTGCGTGTCCTGGGATATCTATTTCTGGAACTATTATTACATGATGTTTTTTAGCTAAGGCTTCTAATTCATTAATTTCTGATTCAGTATAGGAACCAAGTGCTGCTAAACCATTTAAAGCAGGATTGTTACTGGATAACCTGAATGCGTTCCACTCTGTAAGATGTAAGTGCAAGCGATTCATCTTTTGCCAACCAAGGACTCTTATTAAATCTTTTAAGTAACTAAGCTGCCAGTATTTTCTACCGGCATCGATCATAATTCCCCGCTCCGGCAGAGTAGGAAAATCACTGACCGTTCCTTTTGCTATATCTTTGTTGTCATCATCTGACTTTAAAGCTTGAAGTAAAGATTGCGTACCATAATACAAACCAGTTACCGTATTCGCTTTGACTTCAACATAATCACCGATGTCTAGCTTGTACCCTTCATCTCCTATGCTGGAGTCATAAGTGTTTAATAACGTGAGTAATACATCACCACTATTGGCTGTATTATTTGTAGTAGCTTGATAGTTAAGACCAGTGGTCGCCTTTAAATCTAGGATAAAATGGTTAGCGGTTTCGGTGACAGTAGTCGTAATGCCAGATAACGTTGATTCAGTTCGACTTGAATTACTATTGATAATTACATTTGCATTATTTAGTGCCGAGAATTGACCCGCTCCCCCACTCCAACTCTTAATTGATGGCACTGTTTCTATAACTGCATTTGATGCAAAAGCTGAATGACCAAGCAGAGTTGCACAGAAAAGCGTTGTGAGTTTTGCTTTCTTATTTATCATAGTCTTGCCTTGTTATTATTGTTATCGATATATATGGGTATATAACAGCATCAATGATAGGAAAAAAAGGGAAGCAAATGCTTCCCTAAGACAACAAATGTTACATAGAGTAACGAACTCCGAGCATTATCCGACGCTCTAGTTGCTCTAGGCTGATTGGAAGCTTGCTATTATTTGACTGATTTTTTACAACTTGTTCATCTGTCAAATTAAGTACATCAAGCTGGATAGAAAAGTTATCGGTAATGTTGTAGTTAGACGAAAAATCTAACTGGCCATAGTCATCTTGATACTTAGACTCAGGGAAGAAATCTACATACTCACTACGCCATGCATATGACAATCGAGCATCGAGATCACCATCATCATAGTAGAATACGGCGTTATAGCTGTTCTTAGATAACCCAGGAAGCGAAGTACTGCGGATATCTCCCTTTTCCTCGAATGATGCCTCACTATCTGTATACGTGAAGTTTAAAATTGTACCGAAGTTTTCTAAGCTCTCGTGTACAAAACCTAATGGACTTTGGAAACTTAATTCTAAACCAGCAACTGACGCATCTGTACCATTCTTAGGTTGAGTAAACTCAATAGGACCTGTTACTAACTCATTTGAGATTTGGTGACGATAGGTCACAACTTCTGAAACTACTGAGCTTTCAATAAGAGCATCGATCTTCTTATAGAAAAGAGAAGCAGCTAACAGAGATTCGTCCGCGAAATACCATTCAACGCCAAGATCTAAATTATTTGAAGTATAAGGCAGTAAATCTACATTACCTTTATTGCCTTCTAACCTTGAAGAGTCAATAGTCGTTGCTGGTGACAAGCTAGCAAGTGGTGGTCTTGTCATAGTTCTAGAATATGCAGTACGAATGAAGAAGTTCTCTGTATATTCATAGCTCAAGTTAAAACTTGGTAAGAACTCCGTATAACTACTACTGTAGCTAACAGGCTCTGCTTTGCCTTTTTGTAACAAAGAACCGTTAGATTTAATTTTTGTATCTACAACACGTAAGCCAACATTGAAATTAGCATTATCTGTTTCGAAGTTAGCTTGAATATACGCAGCAAGGGTTTTCTCTGTAATGCCATATGTACCAGCTGCACTGTCTGCTGCTTTGTAACCGTTGTTAGCAACATCATTACCGTGCTTTCCTTGCATGTACAATTTTTGGATTTTGTTGTGGTCAACATAAATTAATGAGCTAGGGCCATTGATACCATCAACGCGGAAATCTCTGTTTTCACCCAGCACAGCAGCCAATGTCATTCCGGCACCAGCTAACAAGTCATCTTGAGCAGATGCAGGGCCATCTCCCCAGAATTTTGACCAAGCAGTTTTATTTGCAAGGTAATGCTGAGGGTTTATGTGTTTAACTGCATTTTGCCCCATTGCCCAAGAATCATACTGTCTCGTTTTCTCACGATCACTTAATGAAATACCATAATCTAGACTGATTAAATTCCCCATATCTATGTCTTGGGTGAAGTCGAATTTAGTAACAAATTCTTCATCAGTATTTTTTCTGTCTTTACTGAAGATCACGTTGAACAAGAAATTTTCCGCATTATTTCTATCTGCATAATATTCAGCTGTACTGCCAACAGGATGAAATTCATAACCTGCACCGGCACGTGTAACTTGAGTCGCTATACGATTGTAAAAAGAATATAAATAGGTTTCTTCATCACCAGTACGCTTTGTATATCCAATCAACGGCTTAAACGTAATGGTTTCAGAAAGATTCCAGTCAGCACTCAATACATGTGAAGCAAAAGTTTCATCACGATCGATGTTTTGTGTCCCTACACGGTTTCGCACCCGCGGAAAAGCGGCTGAAACGATATAGTCTTTACCCGCAATTTTTTCTAACTGAGCAGAATCGGGCTCCCCACCAATATCCCATTCTAAAGTGGCATCGATGCGGTTGTACTCTCTTAAGCTATCCGATTTTACATAAATATTATCGAATGTGAGCTGTAAATCATCACTAGCGTTGTATTGGAAGGTTAAAGTGGTGCCTAAAGATTTTCTATTTACATCATTACGTAAGTAACGTGGATCATCAGGCATAAATGCTTGGCCGTACTTAGGAGCTTCATGGACGTCACCAGCTGTTGCACGCTTTTTAATGTTGTCAGCTAGTTTTGCATATTTCCAAGTACCACTTTCATTAACCACTGTGTCAACTTCGTTATATGCAACCGAAGCAGAAACTCCCCAAACATCATCAAAGTTGTTACTGAAGAACATTGCTGCTCTAGGGGTTGTTTCTTTTGATAGATTTCCTCGTGAAGCTTGAAAAGATGTTGTGAACTTAGTGTCATTTGCATTATAAGCTAGAGGGCGAGGTGTTTCTAAAGTGACAACTCCGGCTAACCCACCCTCAGTTTGCTTCGCAGTGGAGGTTTTATAGACATTGACTTGATTGAATAATTCGGATGCCAACAAACTGAAATCAAATTCACGCCCACCTTCAGCATCAAGTTGTCCGCTGAACCCAGAAGATGTAGACGAAACGCCATTTATCTGCACCATAGTAAACTCTGGGCCTAAGCCTCTTAAGTTTATTGTTGAGCCAATACCAAACTCGCGCTCAATTGTGACACCTGGAATACGCTGCAGAGACTCAGAGATATTTGTATCAGGAAACTTACCTAAATCTTCAGCACTAATGCTATCAACAAATCCTGTGTTATTTCGTTTTTCAAAAAGCGCTCGATTGAGGCTTCCTCGAACACCTCTTACTTCAATGACTTCAGTGTTTTGTTCAGACTCAACTTTAGATTCTTTATTTTCTTGCGCTTGAATTGATACAAATGGACTCATTCCCAGCGCTATCAAAACACCTATGCTGGATTTTGATAGTTTCATTGTTTCTAGTTTCATTTGTTCACCTTCGACATTACTAATTTATATTCTTTTATTTTTAGTAAAATTTGGTACCACTTTTCACTATTTCGACAATAGATATACACAAACCATTTGAAACTTTCAATAACTTTCGAAACATTTTTTTAACAACAATAATAAAGCCACTCACCACCATGACATAATACGCTGTTTAATATAGAAAATAAGCGCAAAAACCACCTCGCGCAAATATATGAACCACGGTTTCACCCATAAAACCAAAGGAAAATGAAAGCAAATATGTTAAAAATAAAATAGTGAAGGGTTGTGAAAGACAGTTTGTTCATATAGTCTTTCATTGTTCATTACAATAAATAAAAATAAGAGAGAAGATTTATGGAAAGGTCTTTGCACTATACAAATGAAAAAAGTGGATATTATTTACCTATTAGCATTATCGGAGGGTTGTTTTTTATCTTTGGCTTCGTGACTTGGCTTAACGGAGCATTAATCCCTTTTTTACAAATAGCCTGTGAACTGAACCACATTGAAGCCTATTTGATTACTATGACTTTTTACTTTGCCTATACAGTCATGGCTATCCCAGTATCGAGTATTTTAAATCGAGTAGGGTATAAACAAGGTATGTCCATAGGCTTAGCAGTGATGGCTGTAGGCGCACTATTTTTCATTCCTGCTGCATATTTTAGATATTTCCCATTATTCTTATCAGCTTTATTTGTGCTGGGAACAGGTTTAACTTTACTCCAAACCGCAGCTAATCCCTATATTGTATTAATAGGGCCAAAAGAATCTGCTGCAGTACGAATCAGTATGATGGGCTTGTTAAATAAAGGAGCAGGCTTTATTGCACCAATCCTATTTACCGCTCTTATTTTTGCGGATGTAGCATTGTTTGCGAATATCGATATTGCATCACTAACAAAGACCGAAAAAGAGTTAACTTTATCTGAATTGTCTTCAAGATTGATTTTACCTTATTTTATTATGGCTATAGTTTTGGGCTTATTAGCTGTATTAATTGGAAAAGCAGCGCTACCCAGTATTGCAAACACTGAACAAACTAGCCGTTCTTTTAATTTATCTTTTCTTAAGCACTATCCTCAGCTTTACTTTGGTGTTGCCACCTTATTCTTTTATGTAGGCGTTGAAGTCATTGCAGGAGACACTATAGGCGTTTTTGGTAAGGAGTTGGGAACAAAGAATTTTACACAACTAACCTCTTACACTATGGCTTTTATGGTTTTAGCATACATATTGGGAATGATATTGATCCCAAAGTTTATCTCTCAAGCTCGAGCACTCAAGATATCAGCAGTATTAGGGATCATGCTCACTTTACTCATCTTGCTTTTACCTAATGATACGCAAGTTATGTGGAATTTTGTTTTTGGCACATCTCACAATGAGGTTTTACCTGATGTGGTTCTTTTAGTCGCAATGCTTGGCTTATCTAACGCATTAGTCTGGCCTGCAGTTTGGCCTATGGCATTGGATGGCGTCGAACAAAAATATATTGGCTCTGCGTCTGCATTACTGATCATGGCTATATCAGGTGGTGCAATTTTACCCTTTGTTTATGGTGTGATAGCTGAATATATAGGTGACTTACAATTAAGCTACGCCATTATGTTACCTTGCTATCTGTTCATCCTGTTCTATTCGATTATGGGTCAACGAAGAGAACGATTACCAGCATAGGTGATCCTTTAAAGTTGAAACTTCACTTATCACAGAGCATTAACCTTAAGGCTTAATGCTCTTTTTTATAAACTAAAGAACCTGCAACAAAAGTAGCTATAACTTCATAATTTTCATCAACTATTGTAAATGAAGCTTGCTTTCCAATGTCTATACTTCCAAGTTTGTCATTAATACCCAGAAATCTAGCAGGAGCAATGGTTGCCATGTTGATTGCATCAGATTCCGCTATATCTGCCATATTAATCATATTTTTCACCGCTTTTTCAAGCGACAAAGTACTTCCTGCCAGAGAACCACTCATTGTCCTTGCGATACCTTGCTCAACTTTTACGTCTAGCATACCCAGTTTATAGTCACCGTCTTTCATTCCTCCAGCCACAATGCAGTCACTAATTAATCCCATTTTATGCGAGCCTTTCATTCGATGAATAAGGGAAAGTATTCCAGGATGAAGATGAATTCCATCAGCAATGACCTCTACATAAGCATCCTTATCGAGCAGAACCGCTCCAGCACATCCAGGTTCGCGATGATGAATACCACGCATACCATTGAATACATGAACGCCACCACATGCACCAGCGCAAAGCGCTTGGTTTGTCTGTTTGAAGGTAGCGTTTGTGTGACCTAGCATTGGAATGATCTTTTGCTCTGAAAGGTATTTTATTACTTCGTCTGAATTTGGTAATTCAGGAGCTAACGCAACCACTTTTAGTGAGCCATTTGCCGCAACAATAATTTCGCTTATTTTTTCTTTTGTTAGAGGCTGAAAGTATTGCTCATCATGCGCTCCTTTATGATCTTCAGTAAAAAACAACCCTTCGTTGTATGCACCTAATACTTGAGCACCAGAAGGTTGTGACAGATAACACTCACCAATGTTTTTAAACGCAGCTAACGATTTTTCCCAAGTCGTAGTTACCGTTGTTGCCAGGAATCCAACTACACCATGCTTGGCTAGTGATGTAGAAATTTTCTCTATAGCTTCAGGGATTGCGTCCATAACATCAGCCCCTTCTCGCCCATGAATATGAAGATCTAAGAAGCCGGGTAAAACTTTGTAGGAAGAATAATCGATGACTTTAATATTTGGATTAGGCGTTACTGTAATTTCTCGAATTATTTGGTTTTCGACCAATACATATTGATCAGACTTAAAGCACTCATCTATAAATACAGAGCCGCATTTAATATAAAAACTCATATTATTCCTTGTGTAATTGGCATGAGATTCTTAAAATTGCCGCTCCACGAACACCACTTGAGTCTCCGAATTTTGCGTGTTTAATTGGTGGGCAGAATACCCCTTCAAACAAATTGTCCTCAATGGCATCAGGCAAAGCATCGATAATTTCATCTATTTTAGATATACCACCACCAACCACAATGACATCTGGATCGTACGATAGAATTAAAGAGGCAAAACTAGCCCCTAACAAAGACATATAACAACTAAAGGTCTGTTTAGCTATCTTGTCATTTTGTTTTAAATTTTTAACAAAATCATAAGTACTGGAATTTTGAGCTCCAAAGTGCTTGTAGAGCCTCCCCAAGCCAGGGCCTGAAATATAGGGTTCATAACACCCAGTTAAGCCACATCCGCATTTGAAAACAGGTAAATTGTATTTTTCTATGAGATATGCCGAAACGGGGATGTGACCATATTCGCCCGCAATCCCATTTCTCCCGCTGTATAATTGGCCTTCAATACATAATCCACCAGCAGCACCAGTTCCAATGATTGCTCCATAAACGTTCTTGTAGCCGGTACCCGCACCGCCGATGCTTTCAGATAACGCAAATAACCGACAATCGTTGCCAATCGATACCTTGCTATCAATTATTCGCTCGATATCTTTAGCAATATACTTCCCAGTTGCACAAGACACATTCGCTGACTTTACTTTACCCTTATCACTAATGATCCCAGGCATGCCAACGCCTAATACATAGTTACTTCCATATTTTTCGGTTGCATCGTTGATTAAAGAGATTAATGATGACAAGAAATGCTCATAGTTTTCAGTAGGAGTGGAGACTCTCCATGAGTCAATGAAATTGAGCGACTGGTCAAAAATCGCTATCTCCATTTTTGTTCCACCGATATCAATACCAAATATTAAAGGTTGTAATTTTTCTGTATTAGGCTCTTGTGATTCAGTTAATGACATTCTCAATTCTCATTCTGAGCTAACTTGTATATGGTTACCCCTTGTACCACCCGATTCACCTCTCCCGTTGGGCAAGGATTATCTGGCGTGTCGCCACCGTTGAATGATTTGAAAAACGCCAATACCTGACAGTAAAGGATATAAGGTAATGCATACCATACGTCGTCAATGTTTTGAGGGAGTTGAAGGTACTCACCATTTAACTGGGTAACACTTAGAGCAATATCATCTTTAACCAGCTCTTTAAATAAATCTTGTTCATACAAAGAACAGTAAGGATCACTAGATGAAAAAAGAATGATTTCAGTATCTTCATTCACTAAAGATTTAGGACCGTGACGAAACCCTAATGGCGATTCAAAATAGCTCATTACTTTACCAGCGGTAAGCTCAAGAACCTTCAATGCCGCTTCTTTAGCTATACCTTGCAAACCTCCAGAACCTAAAAACACCATTCTTTTGCATGGCAAACTAGCTTGTGTTTTTATCGCTTCTAGCCTATCACCTAAAAGGACACGTGCAGCCATAACAGCCTGTGCCAATTGCTCTTCATCAGGTTGGAATATTGCTAAGCTCGCAACGATCATTGAAGTAAAGCTGCTCGTCATTGCAAAGCTTTGATCTAACGTTGGTGAAGGTAAAACTAAAGCAAACATATTATCAGAGGACGCTGCTTTTAGGGCTAAGTCACCATCTGGATTACAGGTGATAACTAAATGGTAACAGTGCTCAATACATTGGTTTGCCAACTCAACGCTCGCAACACTTTCAGGGCTACTTCCCGAACGACCGTATGAAACCAATAGCGTTGGTCTATTCTGATGTAAATATTGCTTTGGTGAACTAACAATATCTGTAGTTGCTATCGCTTCAAACTTACCGCCAGCTTTTATATTGAGTAACGGTGAAAGAGTTTCACCTATATATGCAGACGTACCAGCGCCGGTAAGTACTATACGCAAATCATCCATGGCTAAAAGTGGTTTTAACCATGCATTTATCTTTTCTTTCGAAGCATTTACCTGTTCTGTTGTTTGTAACCACATATCAGGTTGTTGTGCGATTTCTCTTGCCGTCCAATAACCATTAGCTTCTTTGAGTTTTGATTCGTTTATCGACAAATATGAAGACATTTTTATCCCTAGCTTTTTTTAATAACGAGCATTAATTATTGCTTCCAACAGGCTTGTGCATACGCCTCAGTAACTTGTTTTATTTTGCTTTTGATCAGAGAAACAGGAGCAAGTTCTAAATCATTCTTTCTTACTTGCTTATATTGCTCTGGGAAAAACTGGCTAATTAAAGGTAATGGAATACGATTGGAATTGAGATTACTCAGTAGTTTTTCAACAGCGCTTATGATGCGTGGGTTATTCCAGTAATAACGAATTCGGTCACTGTAACTAAAGCGACGATAAAACTTAGAGTGGTTGTTTACAGGATAAAATTTCTGCCAACTTTTAGGATTAACCTGCATCTCCTCGTCGCAGACCTCTCTTAAACATGAACGTTGCTCAACAGGTAACAATTCATCTTCAATATAAGACAAAGCGAATAGTGCTTCTCTTAATGCAAAGGTCAATTGTGGCCCTACTTTCAAAATGGCGAAGTGATCTTGGATAAGCTTATGATAAGCCTCATCATTCTGGTAATCAGAAGAATGAGCCTCATAAGCTAAATTAGGGACATTTTTAATGAACTCTTTTAGTTCAACAGCTTCATTCGGTTGATAATCAACGATACCTGTATGGTCAAATTCAACGCCAGGTTGCACAACTAACCCTATTACTCGTTCCCAAGCTTCTGATAATGAAAGCTGCTCAAAGGCTTGCTTGTGTAACTCGATTGTTTTACCTACACGGGCAATTGGTGTTGGATCAACAGTTGAAAGTTCTTCACTTGCTCCTCCAGGCGGAGGAACTTCAGTCCCAACAACATAAACAATGTCACTAGTTCCAAAGTGTTTCATAGCTGTTTTTTCTGCAACCATACACAGATGAGCAGCTCTTTGAGCGACAATTTCATCGTCTAATAATTCAGGTTCGTCGACACAGCCCATACTGGTGTCTAAATGTATTTTTTTGAACCCTGCAGCGACATAGCTTTCAATTAATGTTTCTGATTTAGCCATTGCTGACGCTGCAGATTCATTAGTCCAACACACAGGTCCAAGGTGATCCCCCCCCGCTATTATGGCTTCTTTAGGAAAATCCAACTTACTAGCAATAGCGAAGACAAACTCAAGGAATTCACTGGGATTCATTCCTGTATAACCACCAAATTGGTTAACTTGATTGGCTGTCGCTTCGATTAACAGAGGTGTTCCATCTTGTTTAGCTTGCTCTATTGCTGACTCAATGACGAGAGGATGGGCAGAGCAAATTGAGTAAATGCCAAGTGCTTCACCGTTTTTATTTGACTTTATTATGGTGCGTAAATCTTTCATTACCTTTCAACTTATTCGTATCTTTTAAAAGATAATACGACGGCTTTCGCAAACTTTCAATTACTTTCTTTACACTTCACGATGGTTTTCATTTGCCTTTTTAAATTAAACAAGACTCAATACGAAAACGAATGAAGGGACAATAATGAATATAGCTACGTTGTATCGATACACTATTAAAAAAGCGATATCGTAAGATTTCGGTAGTTGCTAAGAATGGTAGAAGATGTGTAGATGAATACACACCTTATGATATGAAGAGAAAATTTTAATTAACGATGATTATTTTTACATTTGCTTTTGTTGCAGCATCTTTAAATGCTTCAGGAATCTTATTATCCGTGATTAACACATCGACCATTGATAAATCACCAATAACATGAAAGCCACTTTTTCCGAATTTAGATGAATCGGTGACTACGATTATCTGCTTTGCCGATTTACACATAACCCGATTTAGCGATGCTTCATGCTCGAAGTGCGTTGTAATCGAAGCAGTTTCATCAATACCATCCACACCTAAAATAAGCTTATCAAAACGAAGGTTTTCTAGGCTAGATTCTGCTTGTCTTCCATGAAAAGATAATGATTTCTGACGTAACTTTCCTCCTGTCATCATAACTTCTACTTCACTTAAATCAGCGAGTTCATTTGCGATATTAAGTCCGTTAGTCATAACAACAAGGTTTTTGTGTGCAGCTAATTTTTTAGCTACTTGCTCGGTAGTTGTACCTGAATCAAGTAATAAAACCTCACCATTATTAATTAGCTTTATGGTAGCGTCTGCGATTTTTTCTTTAATAGAAAGGTTTTCACAATGCTTTTCTTTTACTGAAAGTTCTTTTGCGATATTTTTCGCAGCAATTGCCCCACCACGAGAACGGATCAACAGCCTCTTTTTATCTAAATCATTTAAATCGGCTCTAATGGTTACCGTCGAAACATTGAATTTGTCTGCTAACGCCTGAACCTCAAGCTTTCCAGCTTCATTGACCATGTTGACGATTTCGTTACGTCTCTCTATTGTGCTTAGCATAAATAACAGTATCTATTTGAAAGTATTTGTATGTTATCAAATCTAACAAACACACTCAATGAAAGAGAATGAAAGTCAATTTATACCTATTAGTGAGTACCTTCTTAATTAATAGATGGTTTTGAAAGATTGAGTATTAGCACGAAGTTTAAAAAAGAGAAAACATCCAGATTCTGAGTCGTGAGTGCTTTTTTAGCTACTTAAATCCTTTAACATAAATACCTTCATGGTATTTTTCGTGTCTAATGGTGAACTCCACACTTCTTCCCAATCAAAATCCAACATCTGATTTTGTGGGCGATTACGCAAAGCAATACGTTTGTGAATAAACTGTATTAATGCGTGCTCTGTTGAGCATGTTTTTACGTCTAATTTTTTGAAGCTTTTATCTTTGATACAAAACGGTTTGCCATTTTGGAAAGTGACAATACAATCTTTATTTTGAAATTTACCTTTTACTGTAAATTGATGATTTACTCTAGCTGTAGTGGGATTAGCAAGTATTGTATCAATGCGATTACACTCCCTTTCTGGTACTGATAAATAGGAATTAAAATAAATCATTAATACTACTCCTAAGTATTCATTTCATAACATTGAATAGGGAAACCTAATTTATTTGTCATCGAAACTGTAATATTTCACCCTAAACTTTCAATACATTACCATTTATGGCCTAAGTTTTTAGTTAAAGCGGCTTCATCACAAATTAACATCTCTCTCATAGTTCAAAATCTAGCCGGAGGAGAAAAAGTGAGTTTTTTCAACTGATACACTCCATGCCAAGGTTGTATGTCATCAAAGACAACAACCCCTTCACGACTTACATCTTGCCCGCTATTGAAACTATTTTCTTTACAATCAGTCGCCTTGGAGCCTGTACAAGACCAATAACTGCCTTTGGGTGATTTTATGGTTAAGGTGAATGGGTCGTATTTTTCTAATAGGGTTGCAGCTGAATTTCCATTTTTCACATTAACTCTATTATGATAATTTCCAGTTAATACAAATGTTTTATCGTATTCATTCGATAGGTGTTTAGAGATGTTATCTGCTAAATATTGACTCTTAGGTTTTTTATTGCTGTTTTCAGGTAATAGATCTACTAGAAACACATTTAGTTTTTGGGGATATTTCTGCTTTATAAGCTTCAATGTTTTTATTAAATCCATCATGGCAACACTAAACCGTCCATCTTGCCATGCGGGAGCCCAAACTGGATGGAAAAGAAACGCCTGCTCATCAATCTTACCTATCATGTATAAATCTAAACTCGCTTGTAAGCTTGCTGGTAATTCAAGCATTACGGCTATGTCACCAATACCATCTTTTGCTGAATGACAAACAATATCACCAAATAGTTTTGGGACTTCAATAGTCCCATGTATTTCTCCCAACATAACAACGTCATGTTTATTCAACACTTCAACATCTTTAACTGTGCCACATTCAATTTGATTGGCATTTACTTGGGCACTGAACAAGATTAATAACGCAGAAACTATCCTGTAATTCATTTTTATTCCTTTTCTCTAGAAAATCTAATGGCCTTTTGCGAATTCTCGTAACAATTAGATAGGACACTGTTTTGCCAAAGATAGTTCTTTTCTGTATCAAAATAGGAGCCATTTAGAGAGTAAAGCTACTTTCATACTACAACTAACCTTTTCAAACACTGTTACATTTTCCCCATTGTTCTCCTAAAAACGACAATGTTAACCCTGTGTTAACAAAATAAGAAGAGCCTCATGGTTAAAAAGATTTTTAAGTGGTCTGGAATAAGTTTGGCGGTACTTATTGGTATTGGTGGCAGTATTGCTGCCCATGAATGGTATGCCGATAAGCCTTTTAAATTACGGTCATTACTCGACAGAGAAATGGTTAAAATCGCTTTTGAAAGCCCTGAAACTCTGACCTCTTTAGGCTTTTTAGAGTTTGTTGGAATTAAGGGACATAATGCAGAATTAGACGACGACCGCCCTCAAGTTCTGGAGGAGATGTTTGATAAAGCTAGGAAAATCCGTGTACTGGTCGAGCAATATGATGACGCAGATCTTAACGAGAACGACCAACTGTCTAAAGAAATCACTTTATACCTTTTGGATTTTTTAGATTCTTCTTACGAGTACCGTCACCACAACTACCCTGTAAACCAACTGTTTGGTCTGCAAAATAACTTCCCTAGCTTTATGGAGGCTCAACACCAAGTAACCAGCATTGAAGATGCAGATAATTACATTTCTCGCTTAAACAAAGTCCCTGTTAAGTTCTCTCAAAACCTTGAGGGGTTAAAAATTAGGGAGCAAAAGCAAATCATTCCTCCTAAGTTCGTTATTGAGCGTGTACTAGAAGAAATGAATGGCTTTGTGTCTACACCTATCGAAGAAAACATTCTCTATTCTTCGTTGAAAGAAAAGCCGGATAAAATTGATAACCTCGACCCAATAGAAAAACGCAGAGTGTTAGCTGAGGCGAATAAAGCCATCGAAACCAGCGTTTATCGTGCGTATCAGGATTTGATTGACTACTTTACTGCGCTAACTCCCAAAGCAACTACGGATGACGGTTTGTGGAAGCTACCCGGAGGGGATAAAGCCTATCAACAGGCGCTGGCTTTCTTTACCACTACAGATGTCCCGTCCTGAAATGTGTTTACACATTTAGGACTTATTATGACAAACCCAGATCCTACCTATATAAAACGTACACAACGTGATTATTCATTAGGCTTTAAATTGCAGGTTGTTGCAGCTGTTGAAAAAGGTGATATGACCTATAAGCAAGCTCAAAAAATCTATGGTATCCAAGGTCGCTCAACAGTACTTACATGGTTGAGAAAACACGGTAAGCTAGATTGGTGTCAACCACCGAAAATAACCATGTCTAAATCACCTAAAGCCAAAGAAACACCAGCTCAAAAGATTAAGCGCTTAGAGCGAGAGTTGAAGGATGAAAAGTTACGTAACCTATTACTTAATGAAGTCGTCGATATTATTGATGCTGAACATGGTATAGGGTTGCGAAAAAAGCTTATAGCCAAGGAGCAAGAAACCTTCAGGTACAAAAGCAAGTAAGTTTAAGCAAGGCTTGTAAGCTTCTTGGCATGACGAGGCAATCAATTTATCAAAGGGAATATAGAGATAAAAAACGGGCTATCATGTTAGCTCCAGTAAAAAATATGGTGCTAGCGTTACGGCGATTTATGCCACGATTAGGCGGTAGGAAACTGTACTATCTTCTGAAGCCTCAACTTATGGAGGAAGGCATAAAGCTCGGGCGAGATGGCCTATTCGACTATCTGAGGGAAGAACACCTGCTAATTCAACCCAAGCGTAGTTATAGGAAAACGACTAACAGTAAGCATTGGATGAAAAAGCATCCGAATTTGTTAAAGGATTACACGCCACAAAGAGCTGAAGAAGTCTTGGTAAGTGATATCACTTATGTGGAAAGTGATGATGGTGTGCATTATCTCTCGCTTGTCACTGACGCTTATAGTCGAAAAATAATGGGCTATGAATTAAGTGATGGAATGAAAGCGACAGACGTGGTTAAAGCGCTAGATATGGCTGTTAGCCATAGGTGTTATAGACGTAACGCAATTCATCACTCAGACAGAGGGTTACAATATTGCTCTGCTATTTATCAGAATAAACTTAAGCAAAATAATATAATACCCTCAATGACTGATGGTTATGACTGCTATCAAAATGCACTCGCAGAGAGGGTGAATGGTATACTGAAGCAGGAGTTCCTTGTATATCAATGTAAAAATATTGATGAATTAAAGTTGCTCATCGATGAATCAATAGCGATATACAACGATATGAGACCGCATTTAAGTTTAGAGATGAAAACACCGAACCAAGTGCATAAAAAAATCCAAGAGCAAATGCTCTTGGATTTACATTAAAACCGTCAACGTATTTTAGGACGAGACAAGATTATAGCCCTGAGTATATTCACAACCTTGGCTTAACAGAAGTAGACAGAATACAAGCCGAGATTTTAGCTGAGCTTACAAAACTCAACATCAGTACTGAAGGCGGTTTTTCAAAAGCCATCGAAACACTGGCTGCAGATGAGCAATATTACTATCAAGACAGCGATGAAGGACGCCAACAAATCTTAGCGGATTATCAAACCATTCTTGATGAAATTGACGCGGGTTTGGGGGGTGCATTTAATATCCGTCCCAAAGCAGGTATGGAAGTGGTTAGGATCCCTGAGTTTAAAGAAAAAACATCTCCGGGTGCTTATTATCAAGCTCCTTCTCTAGATGGTTCTCGTCCTGGTCGTTTCTTCGCGAACTTATATGACATCAAAGCCACGCCAACTTATAGTATGCGTACTCTTGCCTATCACGAAGGTATTCCTGGGCATCATTTCCAAATTGCCATAGGTATGGAACTAAAAGGTCTACCTTTCTTACGCAAAATGGGTGGTTTTACCGCTTATAGTGAAGGCTGGGCTTTATATGCAGAGCAATTAGCGTGGGAGTTAGGTTTCCAAAAGCACCCACAAGATAATATCGGCCGTTTACAAGCCGAATTATTCAGAGCCGTGCGTCTGGTGGTTGATACTGGTATTCACCATAAACGCTGGACACGTGAGCAAGCCATTGATTATATGAAAGCCAATACAGGTATGGCGCAGAGCGATGTAGTCTCCGAAATTGAGCGTTACATCGTAATGCCGGGCCAAGCAACATCGTACAAAATCGGCATGATGAAAATCTTAGAGCTAAGAGAAAAAGCCAAAACCCAATTGGGTGATAGATTTAACTTGGCTGAGTTTCATGATGTTGTTCTGAAAAATGGTGCAGTACCGCTTTCCATCTTAGAGCGCTTGGTTGATAAGTATATTCAACAGAAACAAACTATCTAATCTTACTTTAACCATCCAGTCATTTGATTACGTATTTTAATGGCTGGATGCTTTCTATTTAATGTATTCGATTCCACCTGTCTTTATGTAAATAGTACAGCCCTCTTCCGTTGCTGGTATATGACAATAATTCTTAGGAAATCGCAGCCAACTGCCTTTAGGGTATGTACCGTTTTCATCATACAAACTGCCCGAAATAACATAAATTTCAGCACCTTCTTGATAGCTTCGTTTCTCCAACTGAGTATCCGCCCCCCACTTTTCAAGCCGAGTAATATCAATAAAGCCTTTTTGTTGATATAACAACTTAGTCTGAACTTGAGAGTTTGATGTTGGTTGCCAAGTTAATTCTTTTGTATCTAGTTGAAGCTGTTTTCTACCGACACCTGAATATTGGCGAAGCTTTACAAAGATAGTACAGCCTTCTTTTGAAAAAGGTTGATGCTCAATCCCCTCAGGGTTTAATAAATAAGAGCCAGCAGACCAATCGCCATGTTCATCAGAAAATGTACCTTCCAACACAAAAATTTCTTCTCCGTCAGGATGAGGGTGCGAAGGAAAGTGCGAGTTTGGTAAGTATTGAACCATTGAAGTCACCCGTCCTGATTCTTTTTCGCCAGAAAGGTGAAGTCGCTTTCGAAAGACTGAAGTACTCGGGCTTGATTCCCAAGCCATATCTTCAGTGCTTTCGAAACAAAAACGGGATAAATCAGTATTTTTTTGATGAGACATTGGTTTGTTCTGCCAAATAAGTATCAGTAGTTTAGACCTTGTTAACCTGCATAATATTACGCACTGTAGGCAATAAAATGAATGTTAACCTTTTCTTTGAGATTTCACTTTACGATTGTGTTCAGCTTTTTTCTTACGAGCAGATACTTTTTCAGCTTTGACAGAGTTTAAGTGTTCTTCATCCGTCACCGGAGCTTTTTTCATTGTAAGTGTAATGGCTTCATCACTATCAATTGGCCTCTGTTTTACAAAAGTCGGAAGTTCATCTTTACTCGGAAAGGCCTCTATTCCTTCTTCAACCTCAACATCTTGATACAACCAATCTCTAAAACCTCGCCAAGTTAAATTATCATTGGTTAATGGCTCGATATCTTCAGGTTTAATATCAGAAGGTTTGACTCCTAAATTAACATCAGGAAAATTCACTAAATAATATGCTCTCAAACCTTCTCGAGAGACGGCAACAGGCTTACCTTTGACTCTTAATACAATGGCATTTTGATGATTTAAACGTTTATTTAAAATAGGGCAAGTTTTTCTACTCGTGCCCCAATTTCGTGAGAACTTAACATCAAACTCAGCTTTTGGAACATTAAACGACTGGTTAATCACTTTTGCTTCTTGCGGAGTTAAATGCAACCTTCTTTCGGTTACATTGGTTAAGAAAGGTGAGCCATTTGGAATAGTTGCATTCTCATCATCATATACATCTGATGGATAGATGCATTCGTCATACATCCCCTGGACAATATGATCTGACGTCCTTCGCTGTATACCAGCAATGGTTTTTAAACAATACATAAAGAAGGATTTAACGGCATCGGTAACACTAAAATATTCAGATGTTCTTGATGCGCCCAATACTCCATCATCACAGAAATGAACACTGTATTGCTTACCGTTTGATAAGGTTAATGAAGATAAGTCTTTCCCCTCCCATGCATGGCGAGCAACTTCATACTGAACAGCTTGTTTTGAAAGCTTAGGTGCTGACATCCATACTCCTAGCCAAATAATAAGTTATTATTTGCCACTATTTACAATCCATATAGATAAAGTATTGTATACAAACAAGATTCATACAACGCTTCTCTTTAGCTACTTTAAACCTCTAATTTTTTGACTGAGTACATTAAAGAAAATTGTAGCTATGAATAAAGCGTAACCATGAAGTAGGAAATACAATGGCATCTAAAATTGTTTGTGTTGGTCGTAATTATGCTGAACACGCAAAAGAACTGAATAACCCAATACCTAAAGAACCACTACTTTTCATTAAGCCAACCACAGCACTATGCGACTTTGAGCAACCCATTAATGTCAGCCAAGCCCCCTATCCAATTCATTATGAAGCAGAATTGGCTATATTGATTGGAAATAAGTTAACAAAGGTTTCACCAGAACAGGCCAACCGTGCCATTGAAGGTATTGGAGCCGCATTAGATCTTACTTACCGTGATTTACAAACCAAGTTAAAAGCAAAAGGTCACCCATGGGAAATAGCAAAGGCCTTCGATAATAGCTGCCCCATTACTCGTTTTATTAATTTCGATAAGCACGACCTTAACGCTCTTGAATATCGATTTTTTATCAATGAGAAGTTAAGGCAACATGGCAAAACACAAAATATGCTCGTTAATATCCCTGATCTATTAAGCTATATCAGTCAGCATTTCACTTTGGAAAAAGGAGATATTGTATTAACAGGAACACCTGCTGGAGTGGGAGAATTAATCAAAGGAGATAAATTAAAACTTGAGGTTTGTGGAGTATTGAAAGCTGAAACTGAAGTTAGTTAATTAGTGAACATTAAATCATTTCCTGATAACGCTAGCTTAATATTAGGGAATTAAAATATTATTAAAATGAAACGTTTAGCAACCATAAAATGCTCTCTTCACTCTGGTACTCTATACCACCACATTATATTTACCCACAAAGGTTAGCTTCAACTGCTGAAGCTAAGAGTGAAAGAGCATGTAATAAGGTTAAGCCTAATGCTCAGCTACAAGCCTTTCATAGCCAAAAAAACGACAGAATCCCTCGTTGCTCTACAGTAAATTTAAGCGTTCAACCATCACAAGAGCAACTGCTGACGAGTTGGCTTGAAACACAAGAACTTAAATATAGAGCTGAGTTTGCCCCGGCTTTGAGCGCAACTGAAAGAGCAGCTCGATTATTTCAACAACAAGCGGTATCACAAATTGCAGATGCTTTAGTCATCGAATGCACGAGAATTAATTTTGAAGACCTATTGACCCCCTCGTGTAGTATTTCTCCTGTCGTCGCAAACTCTATTGACACTCAAATTGCTACCAATGTTTCAAAACTTTGCAAGCAATTACAAGATACAAAATATGACGATATTCCTATTGAAATTAAACAACAATTGATAAAAATAGCGGAGAGCTTTTCAGACATAAGAAAACTTATTGTGCCTCTCAGCAAAATTGGTGAGGCACTTTTAAATACGGCTAATCAATGCAAGTTAACCTCACTTTCTACCTCTGATTTCGGCAAAGTTAAATCTTGCCCAATAATAAGTGAAAGGTCTGCTTGGTTTAATGTTTTGTCCCCATCGATGAAAAGAAGGGTTTGTAGAATACTAATAGCTTCAGAGTCAGAGGTTCCAGATGCATTTACTGAACAGGAACTGTTAAATGCAATTGGTACCTGTACCGAAAGCGATATATCAATAAGAGCGCTGCCAATATTTGTTAGCTCAATACCTCATAGTTTTGCTAATGAATGGGCTAAACCCTACGGTTTTATCGATAGCCTTTGGTCATTAAATAATTTCCATGGACCACTGAGCCATAGCTTGCAATTATGCCTAGCAAGCATGATCGCCGGAGCCAATACTGAAACGGTACAAACCCTAATAGATAAAGACCTATGGAATTTATTACTCGATAATAACTTTCTAAAAGAATCACAAAGAGTAAGAGTTGCATCGGACTCTAAGTTCGTTCAATTCTTCAGTTTGCCTTCGACAATTTTTGGTACTTCCCCAAATACATTCCAAGAAAAACTGTCTACGGGGACTTTTTCAAGAGCATTAGAAACAATCGCTAACCAAGAGAACAATTCGATATTATTGCTTGAATTAAAAAAGTCATTGGGAATAGAAGAACTTGATGCAGAAATACTCAATAGTTTAGTTCGTAATATTCGAGCACTCGAAGTAGCAATTGCCAAACAAACGGCTATGGTACAAAAAGAAGTATTAGCCATCTGCCCTGATTTTAAAAAAATGCTCGAAGACCCCTGCCAACTTTTACACTTTGATGAAACTGACTCTACAGTGAATATGGCACAGAGACACTTTGTTCGTAGAAATTTGGCTGAAGGCAACCATGTTTGGGGCTATTTTTTTACTAGTCACTACCCAAGAGGTAAAAGTATGTATAACACTGCGCACGTCATTGAAATACATTCTGAAGAAGATATTAAACAGTGTCGCTCATTCGTTATATTACCAAAGGAAAGTCCGAGGCTTGCGTCGTTGCCACCTCATGTTTTAGCCTTGAACAATCAGGAAATTTAAACAATAAAAAAGCCAGAGCAATTCTGGCTTTTATTGATATCAAATTTTAAGGATGACCAACATTATGAAGCTCAAGGTTAGTCCCTAAATCACGATTACGATTGGCTTTCGCGTCGTCATTTCGTAATTTAGTTAGATGATCTAAATAAGTCTGATCAACACCCGGCGTCACGTAGTGACCATCAAAAACAGACGTTTCGAACTCTTTTATATCTGGATTTTCAGCTTTAACAGCTTCAACAAGATCACCAAGGTTCTGGAAGATCATGCCATCCGCACCAATCATCTTTGCAATCTCATGAACATCTCGGCCATAAGCAATCAGCTCACTAGAGCTAGGCATATCAATACCGTACACATTTGGGAAACGTATTTCTGGTGCCGCTGAAGCAAAATAAACCTTCTTTGCCCCTGCTTCACGAGCCATCTCGATGATTTGTTCAGAGGTTGTTCCACGAACAATAGAATCATCCACTAACAGTACGTTTTTGCCTTTGAATTCCGCTTTAATTGCGTTCAGCTTACGACGAACGGATTTTTTGCGCTCTTGTTGACCCGGCATAATGAATGTACGACCGATATATCGATTCTTCACGAACCCTTGGCGGTAAGGAATACCTAGGTTATTTGAAATTTCTACCGCAATGTCGCAAGAGGTTTCTGGAATTGGAATAATGACATCGATGTCTTTATCTTCCCATTCCGATTTAATTTTCTCAGCCAGCTTAGTGCCCATATTGATTCGGCTTGAATACACAGAGGCTTTATCAATGGTGGAATCTGGGCGCGCAAAGTACACAAATTCGAATATACATGGAACACGTTGAGGATTATCCGCACATTGACGACTATGAAGATTACCTTGCAAATCAACATAGATAGCTTCGCCCGGCTCAACATCACGGATAACTTCAAAACCTACCGCATCTAATGCCACCGTTTCCGAAGCAACCATGTACTCTGTTCCATGCTCAGTTTCATGTTTACCAAGCACCAAAGGACGAATCCCGTAAGGATCACGAAATGCCACTAACCCTTGACCGATAATCATGGCAACCGTGGCATAAGCACCGTTCACTTGGCGATGAACCTGACGAATGGCACTAAATACTTCATCAGGCGTTAATGATAAGCCACTGACATGCTGAAGCTCATCAGCTAACAGATTGAGTAATATTTCCGAATCCGATGTGGTGTTGATGTGGCGACGCTTTAAAGCTAGGCGTTCTAACAACTCTTTTGTGTTAATAAGGTTGCCGTTATGGGCAAGTGAAATACCGAATGGAGAATTCACATAAAAAGGCTGTGCTTCAGACGCACTAGAGCTACCCGCAGTAGGGTAACGAACATGGCCGATACCTGCGTTACCTTGCAAACGTTGCATGTGCTTAGTTTCAAAAACGTCCTTAACTAGTCCGTTAGCCTTACGTAACCTAAACGACCCTTGATCTTGGGTTACTATACCTGCTGCATCTTGCCCCCTATGTTGCAAAACAGTCAATGCATCATAGATGGTTTGATTAACCGCTGACAGGCCAACAATTCCGACAATACCACACATGGGTAATATTCCTCATTTTAAGATGTTCTAATACAACAAAGCTTCAGCAATACACAAATCAACATAAGAGCGCATTGACTGAAGCAATCTGTACTCATTCACTTTTATTGTTAATGATTTTGAGTACGCGTATTTCATTTTTTATTTGGGTACAAAGCTTGAGGTTGTTTCCAGATAGTTAAAAAACCACTGAATCACTACACCGAATTCTGGAATTAGTTTTGAGGCTTTCCACCACTCTGAATTAGGAGCACCTGTAAATGCATCAAGGAAAAATAAGATTGCACTCACGATTAACGCCCCGCGTACGGCTCCAAAGCAAACACCTAGAACTCTGTCTGTGCCACTGAGCCCCGTTTTAGAAACCAATTGTCCTAAAACAAAATTGAGCAGTGCCCCTAAAACTAGAGTGGTTATAAAAAGAATCGCAATAGCTACACCGTTTCGAAAAAGCTGATCTTGTATTTGAGTTAAGAAAACGGCGAGATCTTTATAGAATTGACTGGCGATGAAAAAAGCAGCAAACCAGACCACCAGCGACATAGCTTCTTTAGCGAAGCCTCTAATAAGGCTAATAATGGTCGATAATCCGATAATGCCAAGTATGGCGTAATCGATCCAAAGCATTTAAATATGATCCTGAAGATATTCTTCTAACGGCAAGATCTTAGCAAAACTGCAACAATTTCTCACCCCTGTAATTACGAATTAATTGTCTGAATAATAAATAACTGAATTTGTATCACGTTTAGGGCGTACCCAATTAAAGATTTTTTGATTTGTTACAGCTTAAAATTTACAAAATCAAGGCACGAAAAATGAAGTTTAGTAAACTAAACGAAAGATGAGTAACGGCGAGTTTGCAAATTTTAGGCGTAACCCGAAGGGCTGCGTTTCTTTTTTGTTTAAACTGCGTTGTCAAATATTCGTGTAGATTACTACACTTCACATTTTCCGCCTTATTTAACCTAAAAAATTAACAGCAGCAAACCAAAAATCTAATTGGAAACGCCCTAATTAATCGGATCATAGTTAACAATTCGCCCTTTCATTTCAGTGAGTTTATACAACTGTTTTTGTGTTTGCTGTAATTTTTCTTTTGAAATATCTGGCCCCACAAACACTCTTGTTAATTGTTTATCTTTAGGTACCTTAGGAACACTGTACGCTCTAAACCCTTGCTTTCGTAGTCGTTGAACGAGTGCATTGGCATTTTTAGCATTATTAAAACTGCCAAGCTGAATTGTATATGCCACTGAATCTGATAACTTGGGTTCTTGAGTATTATTTGCTTTCGAGCCGGAAACAATTTGGGCTTTAGTCTGTTCCTTTGACAACGGTTGCTCATTTGTAGCAGTTGGCTTTTGAGATGACTTAGAGTAGTTACCTTTATCTTTAGGTAACTCTGCTGGAGATTCAATTTCAGCGTTATAGTTAGGTTGAATTTCAGTCACTAGAGGCTGTTGCAAATCTCCACTAAATTCGGGACGTAGAGGAATTTCAGAAAAATTTTCTTCTTGTCTTTTATCTTTGCCATCTAACATATCAGGCAAAAAGATCACTCCTAACGCGACAACAACTATGGTTCCAACTAAGCGGTTCTGAAATTGATTCGACACGAGTTATCCTTTATTCGTCAGAAAGCTAAAACGTCCATCAAGGTCTAATTTGTAAAACTCAGCTACAGTGTAAAATGAGCCAAACACAATTACCACATCTTCGTTATTTACTTGCTTAGATATTTTTAACCAAGCGTCTGCCATACTTTCAAATTCCAGCATGTTATTTGGGCTTGATAAGCTACTTTTTAGCTCATCAACACTCGCAGTTCGCTCTGTAGGTAATGGAATGAAATTCCAGTGATGAATAGTATTTTCAAGCTCTTTAATCACTGCGCTGATATCTTTGTCTTTAAGCATACCGCAAATGGCATGAATCTTTTTGCCTTTGTACTGCTTTAATCGCTCAGCTAAATATCTCGCCGCTTGTGGATTATGCCCTACATCCAAAAGTACCAATGGTTTATCTAAAACCTGCTCTAAACGACCAGCAACACGAGCACTGGCAATGCCTTGCTTGATGATCTCTTGGTCTATGTTTGGAAATGCCTGCTCGATAATAGCGATACTAGTTACAGCATTCGGCAAAGGCAGTTGTGGAACAGGAATACCCTTTATTGTAGATTGACCTAGATAATCCCACATCTTTACATTTTCTTGAGTTTGATATGAAAAATCACTACCGACAAAATGCGCATTAACTTGTCTTTCAAACAGAGTTTGTTTGACTTTTTCAGGGACATCTGGCTCACCGATAATCGCTAATCTATTTGAACGGCAGACTCCAATTTTTTCAAGCCCAACTGACTCACGAGTATCACCAAGGTACTCTTGATGATCTAAACCGATACTTGTAACAGCAGAGATATCGGAATCAAGGATATTGGTTGCATCTAATCGCCCACCTAAACCGACCTCTAAAATCACCACATCAGGTGCTTGTTTTTGAAATACCAGTAATCCTGCTAAGGTTGTATATTCAAAAAAGGAAAGGCTAGTTTCACCTTTAGCGGTTTCAATTTGCTGGAAAACAGCCAACAATTCTTCATCAAAAACAAACTCTCTATTGATGCGTATACGTTCATTAAATCGCATTAAATGAGGTGAACTATAAACCCCAACGGAGTAGCCTGCTTTTAATAGAATACTTTCCAGCATGGCGCAAGTACTGCCTTTACCATTAGTGCCGGCAACAGTGATCACTTTAGAGTTAGGTAAGGTTAATACATCTAATTGCTTCGCCACTTCAGTTATCCGTGACAACCCCATATCTATTTCAACATGATGCTGTGCCAATATGTAATCAAGCCATTCGCTTAGTGTAGAGGATTGAGTTAGAGAAGACATCATTAAATCCTCGAAACACTAATCTGCTAAGAACAAAGGACCAAGAGTAGGCTTAGGTAAGCCCAATGACTCTGGATAAGTGACATCAACCAAATACAGCCCACCCGCTTTGGCAGTCGGCGCCGCTTGGTTCCGGTCTTTTAAGTCGAGTAAAGTCTTCATCCAATTTAGTGGTTGATTACCTAAACCGATCTCAATGAGAGAACCTACAATATTACGCACCATGTGATGTAAAAATGCATTTGCCGCAATATCAACAATAACATAGTTACCCTGTCGAGTTACCTCAACATGATGAACGTTTCGAAAGGGAGTATTTGACTGACATTGAATGGCTCTAAAGCTGGTAAAGTCTTGCTCACCTAACAATGCTTGAGCAGCTTGATGCATCTTAGTTTCATCTATATCACCATGATAATGGCTGACCCCGTGACGTAAAATTCCTGGACGCAGTTTGTGGTTATAGATGATGTACCGATAACGTCTAGCCGTTGCAGAAAATCGAGCGTGAAAGTTTTCATCCACTTCTTTTGCCCAACGTACTGCAATATTATCAGGCAAATTAGCGTTCACTCCCATGCTCCACGCCTTTAATGGGCGAATCGCTGTAGTATCAAAATGAATGACTTGGCCTGTGCCATGAACACCAGCATCTGTACGGCCAGCACATTGTAATTCAATCGTTTCATTGGCAATAAAGGATAATGCTTTTTCGAGTTGAGCTTGTACAGAATCAACTTCTTTTTGCCTTTGCCAACCAAAATAAGCACTGCCATCGTACTCTACACCAAGTGCTATTCGCATAATCTTCCGCTACATATTTTCAATCTTGGCGGGAAGTTTAACTAAACTCCACACCAAAAAAAACGGTAATACCGAAGTATTACCGTTTTCTGAATGATTTATAGCTATTACAGGTTATCGATAAGCTGCTGTGCTTCATCTTTCTGACGATCATTACCTTCCGCTTGAACTTCTTGCAGTAAGGCCTTAGCACTGTCTTTATCTTCTATCTCTATATAAGCTCTTGCTAAATCCAGTTTGGCGTTAACAGCATTTTCTGCATCATCCACGTCAATCATAGATTTATCATCCATAAGCTCGCTCATATCTTGATCAAAACCTAAATCAATATCTACATCTTTGTATGGCTCGACTTCACTGGCTTGTTCATCGGCTTCATTAAGTAGTTTATCTATGTCAATGTAACCATTTTCTTGCTGGAACTCAGCCAAGGCTGAATCAGCAATGCTTGTTGGTTCTGGTGTTTCTACACTTGCTTCAGCCTCCGTATCTAAAGCCGCGAGAGCTTCATCAACAGTCATTTGATCACCTTCAAATGAGGCATCAGTTTCAGTTGGTAACTCGAAGTCATCCTCAACCAAAGTTTGTGGTTCTGGTTCAATTGGCTCCGGAGATGGGGAAATTAAATCATCTCCTGAGCTTTCTTCTTTGTTTGACTCACTTAATGATGTTGGAGCAACACCGAACTCTGACATCAAGGCATCTAAATCATCAACCGGTTCAGCTGTCGGCAATTCTGATTCTGTAGATTGATGCTCAGGTAATTCTGCTTTTGAGGAATCTGAAACCAACTGAGTTAGCTCATCTAATGATTCCCCAAACTCTTCTGTAAGCTCTTCTGCCGCGGCATCACTGATATTGTGCGTTTGCGCGCTTTCTTCATTATCAAATGGCTCAGGCTCAGGCTCAGGCTCAGGCTCAGGCTCAGGCTCAGGCTCAGGCTCAGGCTCAGGCTCAGCAGGTGATTCTAAACTGACTTCGTCATCAGCTAAAGAAATTGTATCGGTATCAAAGTCAATCGTAAGATCATCAGTTGCTTCATTTGCATCAGGAGCAAACGCCAGAGTTTCTGCATCTTCTACCGGATCAAGATCTTCAATAGCTTCTAAATTTTCAATGGGTTCAAGAGACTCGTCCGTAAAGTCATTTTCTGATTCAAACTCAATAGCTTCTGGCTCAGACAAAACCTCTTGTTGTTCAATAATGCTTTCTTGTTGCTGCATTGAAGTTTCAGTATCTTCAAGTTCTGAATCTTCCGATTCGATTTCGGTTAATTCAATATCAAACCCTGTATTTTCTTCGTTATTACTAGGTTCATCACTTTGTGCATTATCAAGTAGAGAGTCTATCCCTTGTTGTTCAAAAAACTCATCAATGATTTTATCTTGAATATCATCAAGCTCTTGTTCTGAAAGCTCATCCGAATCATTTATTTCTTCGTTTGCATCAAGTGAAGCAGGTGTTAGTTCTTCCTCAGAAGTACTTTCTTCAAAATCACTTACGGGATCGAATTCAGGCGCAATTGTGACTTCTTCTGTTTGCGTCAATATGTCATCAATTTCATTGGCGCTCGGCTCTTCTGCTCCGTCAAATTCATCTATCGTTTCAGATTGATTCTGTTCAAGTTTAGCGAGTAATTCTTCAGTATCTTCACTGATCTCTTTACCATCTATTTGTTCATCTAGAGCATCAGCCCATAATGCGTCAAGAGCATTACTGTCATCTTCAGGTTGATTTTCAATTACAGACTCTACTTCATGACCTTCATCACTATCTAAATGAATCGCAACATCATCTAACTCTTGATCCGACTCTTCTGCTTCTGAAGCCAAATTGAGATCTACTTCAGGTTCTGCTGGAAGTGGAGCTTCTAGCGGTGTCTCTTCTGGCTGAGATTCTGGTTCAGTATTTGAGTTCCGTCTAATAAGTAACAAAGCAATAATAATGATCAATAAAGCAGGTATAATAGCCGCAGCTACGATTAGCCATGTATTATCTAATAACTTTGTCCAAGTTTCTTTGGGTTGTTCCACTTTTAAAGCAGCAAGTTTATCTTTTAAATCAGCATTTTCAGCCGTTAATGCGGCATTTCTCTGCTTAGTTCCCAATAACGTTTCATCTAACGTAGCTACCTGATCATTTAAGTTATCAAGCTTGGCTTTTAAGGCTTGATTATCTTCTTGCGTTACCCTTAACTCATCTTGTGTGCGGCTGAGTTCATCGGTTAATGATAGGGTTTTATTTTTTTCTTTTTCTAATAGAGCCGTAAGTTCATTAATCTTTTGCTGATGCGTTTCATCTACTTTGGGAGTAGATTCAGTGGTTAGCTCTGGTTTAACTTTTGGAGCACTCGGGACTGCCTTGGCGTTTACCGATGCTGGTTTTACAGACTTAGGTGTTACAAGATCCGCTTGACGATTTCCCCAAGCTTTATCGTTTTGCGCTGCACGACTTCTCGCTACAGAAAGTGGAATCGACAGCATATTTTCAACTGGAGGTATGACTAGAAACATCCCTGCTTCAAGGCTGTTGTAATTGGTGGTTGAAAACGCATGTGGGTTTGCATCGTAAACCGCTGCCATTACTTGATAAATCGAAACTTGTTGATTTGGCCTTACCTTACTGGCTATGCTCCAAAACGTATCGGAAATTTTTGTGGGGCCATATTGGCTATGTTCTACTTTTCGCTCCCCATTGGGACCTGTAACTTTGAATTTTGTGGCAGCATGGGCTGAGGTAATAAAAGAGTCATGTTGCCATATCATAGTTGATGCTATAACTAATATGCCAACCAAATACGAGGTGCGAAAGTTCATTAATCCTTTCCTTTCTTGCTCAAAGATGAGATTTATGCATTTGTATTTATTGAGTTTAACTATAAACCAGAAAAAATTCTCTCGCTATATAGCAATTAATAAAAAAGCTTGCCTAAACGCAAGCTTTTAATTATACCCATGATTTAATTGCTGTTAGTAATAATCTCTAATTAAAATCTCAGCAATTTGAATACTATTAAGAGCTGCGCCTTTACGAATGTTATCGGCAACAACCCATAAATTTACAGCATTTGGCAAAAATAAATCTTTGCGAATACGCCCTACATACACAGGATCAGCCCCTGCAGCATCTGTTACTGCTGTTGGGTAGTCAGTATCTTCAGGGAAAAGCTCAACGCCTTCAGCTTCGTACAATACTGCTTTTACATCTTCCGCTTCAATAGGTTGACGAGTTTCGATATGAACAGCTTCACTATGCCCATGGAATACAGGAACTCTTACAGCTGTAGGGTTCACCATAATGCTCTCATCACCTAAAATTTTATGAGTTTCCCACACCATTTTCATTTCTTCTTTGGTAAAACCATTGTCCATAAAGACATCAATATGAGGTAAGGCATTGTAGGCAATTTGTTTATCGTAAACTTTCGACTCTGCAGGCAGTCCTTGAAGCAACTTCACACATTGTCCAGATAACTCTTCAATGGCTTCTTTGCCTGAACCTGAAACTGACTGATAAGTGGCAACATTAATTCGTTCAATACCAAATGCATCATAAATAGGTTTAAGTGCTACCAACATTTGAATCGTTGAGCAGTTTGGATTAGCAATGATATTACGATTTCGGAAATCTGCAATAGCCTGTGGATTCACCTCAGGAATCACCAAAGGTACGTCAATGTCATATCTAAAATGTGAAGTATTATCGATAACCACACAACCTGCTTCACCAGCAATCGGAGCCCACTTCTCAGAAACGCTACCACCAGCAGAGAAAAAGCCGATTTGAGCTTGAGTCCAATCAAATTCATCAACATTGATAATGGTGATTTCTTCACCCTTAAAGTTAATGGTATTTCCTGCACTGTTTTTACTGCCCAATGGATACAGATTAGCAACAGGAAAATTTCTCTCTTCTAAAATTTCGATCATAGCCTGACCGACATTACCAGATGCGCCAAGGACGGCAATATTAAATTCTTGTGACATATTTATGCTTGTTCTCTAGAAAAACCTAATTCGAATAACCAGTTTTGTGACTCTTTAACTGCGGATAGTGTTAATGCTGAACATTCACGGCGATGTTTATGAGACTTTCTCATTGCATCGAACTCCCCATTCGAGAAGTCTAATTGCCTGAAACTACGGTCATCATCACTGATATCGTATACTAAACGCATAAGTCGTAACAGATCTAATTGTGTTAGATTTTTATTCAATTTTACGTATTTAACAAAAAACTCAGGTAAGAGCTCGAACATACTGGTATTTACTGATTTTGAAAATAGCTTACACGCTTGTTCATAAAGCATAAAAGTCCCCCTAGCCTTACCTTCGACACTGTACCCTGCAATATGCGGAGTTGCAAAATCGACAAAAGGGATTAATTTTTCCATCGGAAAAGGTTCACCTTCCCAAACATCCAATACAATTTTAATGTCTTTTTTTTGATTTTTTATTCTTAACAAAGCCTCGTTATCAACCACTTCTCCACGGCAACAATTGAGTAACCAAACATTGCTTTTGAGTTGTTTTAACTTTGTTTCATCAAAAAGCTGCCATGTCTTGTATTCACCTTCCTTGGTTAATGGCACATGCAAACTGATAACATCTGACTCTTTTATTATCTGTTCAAGCGATACAAATTCTCGGCAGTCTCCTTGCTGATCTTTTATTGGGTCACACAGTAATGTTTTTACCCCATAAGCTTTTAAGCACTTTTCTAGAGCAGAGCCAGTATTGCCTGCGCCAATAATACCGACCGTTTTACCTTTGAGCTTCTCACCATATTTATGAGCCAACTCCAACATAGCTGTAAACGCATACTCACCTACGGCAACAGCATTGCACCCTGGCGCATTGGTAAATTCAATGTTTTTAGATTTTAAAAACTCTTGATCAATATGATCAGTACCTATAGTCGCCGTTCCAACAAACTTCAGCTGGTTATTCAAGGCAAGAAGAGATGAATTCACTTGGGTTACTGAGCGAACCAATAAAATATCAGCATCTTTAACATCTTCAGCGGTCATTGTACGACCATCTAGTTTATGGACGTGCCCAAATTGCTGGAACAGTTCTTCAGCAAAAGGCATATTGGCATCGGCAATTATTTTCATAGAAGAGCAATTTTGAATGAAGCTTTGATAGTGAAAGGATTATGCTAAACATTGAGTAGTTTAACAATAAAAAAGGCAACCTAAATTGAGGTTGCCCTGCTCAGAATGTTTGCGGTTTAAAGTATCAACAACTTCTTGTTTTTAGCGATGAACTTATCACCAAGACCTTTAATTTTCTTAAGATCAGCAACAGACTTAAATTTACCGTGTTTTTTACGATACTCTACAATCGCAGCCGCTTTTTTCTTTCCAATACCTTTAAGGCTTTGAAGCTGCTCAGCTGTAGCAGTATTAATGTTAATGGCTTTGAGGTTTTTAACTTCCTTTACAGCTAAATGAGCTTTAGCTGGTTTAATCTTGTCTCCAGCGTTCACTGGCGCAGAAATTACGGCCAGCGCAATCAATGAAGCCTGAATTAATCCTTTCATTGGCTTTCCCTTCTCCATTATTGATCGTCAATTGTTGAAACACATGCTCAACAATTGACCACATTACTAATAAATAGAGAAAGATCAACCTTTATATATCATATAAATATAAATTAAAGGCTTACCAAACCAGTTTCTAAGTCAGCAATAATATCTGTGACATTTTCAAGCCCAACTGAAATACGAATCAAACTATCGGTTATTCCTGCTTCGGCTCTAGCTTCTTCGGTGTAAGGTGAATGTGTCATCGAAGCCGGATGTTGAATTAATGACTCTGCATCACCAAGGCTAACGGCTATAGAAAATAACTCTAATGAATTTACGAAGTTCATACTCGATTGCAAATCAGCTTTTAACTCAAAAGCCATGACTCCACCCGCACGGAGCATTTGTTTTCCGATATAAGTATTGCCTTGATGAGACTGTAATCCTGGATAATATACCTTGGCGACTTTAGGGTGAGATTCTAAAAACTCCGCAACTTGTTCTGCATTATCACAATGACGCTGCACTCGAACATCTAATGTTTTCATTCCACGTAAAATTAGCCAAGCATCATGAGGCGAAATGATCCCGCCGATATCTTTAATGATTTCATACTTAACTTTGGTCATAATTTCTTTATTACCACACACGATACCAGCAACAACATCACCATGACCGTTAAGGTATTTAGTCGCGCTATGAACCACCATATCAATGCCAAATTCTAATGGTCGTTGTAAAATGGGCGTCATAAAAGTGTTATCAACAATTGAAGTAATGCCGTTTTGTTTCGCTAACTTTGCAATTGCCGCTAAATCATAAACTTCAAGGTGAGGATTAACTGGAGTCTCACAAAACATAACTTTGGTATTGGGTTTTATTGCCGCTTGGATTTTTTCAACATCAGTAAAATCGACAAATGATGCTTCAATACCAAAACGCTCAAACTGGTGAGTCAGCAGCGAAAAACAGCAGCCGTATACGGTACGAGAAGCAATGACGTGATCGCCTTGAGCTAAGTTAGCCAATAATGCCGAAGAGACTGCTGCCATACCTGACGCTGTTGCGGCGGCATCTTCTGCGCCTTCAAGTGCCGCTATTTTGGTTTCAAGTTCTGTTGTAGTAGGGTTTCCAAGGCGAGTATAAATGTACCCTTGCTCATCACCACTAAAGCGAGCACCGCCTTGTTCGACAGAATCAAACACAAAAGTCGCACTTTGGCTGAGGGGAGAGACTAAAGCACCGTTTGGATCGATACCTTTACCTGCATGAATGGCTTTGGTGGAGATGTTCCATGTATTTTTCATACTTACCTCATTTTTGTTTTTATTATTAAATTTAGTTAAGTAACATACCTATATTTTCACCAAAACCTATCCTCAAGTATAAAAATCATCCTAATTGAGCTGTAAAACCAAAATTACAAACAGTCCCTAATCCTTATTTTTAGCGAAGTTTTTTAATTCAACCAAGAGTAATTTATGGATGTTGGTTAATTTAGGTTTAGAGCTTTTATCAAACGCTATAGGTCGGCAAAGTCCCATTGCTTGATAACCTAACCTTGCTGTTAATAAACCTCCACCCAGTCCCTGCCCTAATTTTGCTGACAACTTTCCAGTTAACTCCAAAGACAACATGTGGTTACCAAGATCAGTAAGCACCTCCGTTGTTCCTGCAAAAAGAATATTTTTGATAATGCTTCGGGTGAGCTTAATACGACTTACGTAACCTAATTCGACACCGTAACACTTTGCTAACTCAGTCAGCATTTTTTGATTTCTGATCAAAACCATTGCCATATCTAATAAAGCAAACGGGCTAACAGCAAGTAATAGCGCTGATTCCGCAGCATATTTATGAACAATGCGTTTGGCTCGTTTGTCTTGTTCAGTCAGTACTGTTTGCTCAAATAAACGTAATAACTCAGCATCATTATGTTCTTGAGAGTTCAGTTGATTAAACTCAGCAAGCGATTGTTGATCCGCAGCATTAAAAACCAAGCTATTGATGAAAGCTCTTGCTTCCCCCATCTGCATACTGTTTTTCAAACGCAAGGATGTCTGTTGGTGATTCTGCTGGCTCTTTAAAGACTTGAGCTTTTTATATTCGGATAGAACCACTTTTCCAGCCCAAGCTAAAATAACGCCAATTAACATTAAGTAGGCAGTAAATAGGATTGGGCTTTGCTGCCATACTTCAATTAGCCCTGTAACTAACTCTAAAGAAACCAAAGCGACAAATGCTAACATCGCCAATTTAGCTAACTTAGAAAAAGCTGAAGCCTTAGGTGACCCTTGCTCAGAATCGAATACAGCCAATTGCAGATCAAGCTCGGAATCATCAATCAATTCAAGCTCAAACGTTTCTGCGCCTTTCAATTCATTGATTTCTTGTTGAGCTTTTTGTTGAACCTCTTGTTGCAAGAGCGACTCTTTATCAGCGTCAAACACTTGAGATGGTCTCAAGCTCGTTTGTTCTTCATTGGCTTTAGTCAAGTTTATCTCCTAGTAAATACTGCAGCAGATGATCTAGACGAATATGCTGCAATTGAGGCTTCTGATCTCCAGCTAAAGACATAGGCGGTAGAAACTTTTTGAAATGAAACCCTTGTTTCTGCCAAAAATCAACTTGAGGCAGTTTCCTTGGCACTTCCCCAGGGAAAACTCGTATCAATTCATTGCCTGTGGTTCGCCCTTCGACCACTTCAACTTCTTGCCCTTGATGCTTTACTAATCCATGCTTAGTCACTTTGATTGCGCTAATAGCCATAGTCTCAACATCACAGCCTTTTATCGTGGCTAATTGTTGAGAGTCGGATAACATGTCATTGAGTAAGTAGAGTAAATTTGACTGTTGATCTCGGGTAATTTGATCACACTGACTGGCAACAAAAAGTAATTTATCAATTTTTGGCGAAAATAAACGATTCAGCCAATTTGCTTGACCAAATTGAAAGCTATCAAGCACACCTGACAAAGCTTGTGTCATATCATTAAATTGTGCTTGGCCGTGGTTTAATGCTGACAAACTGTCGACCAACACCACTTGTCTATCGAAATGTCGAAAATGATCTCGATAAAATGGTTTCACCACTTCATCAACATAGGCTTGATAGCGTTGTTTTAATACTTGGAAGTAACTATTCTGCTCTGCGTTTTTATCTAATGATTCCAACTGTGCTTTAGATAAATTCAGTATTGGAAACCAAGTGAGTAAAGGAGAACCTTCTAAATTTCCGGGCAACAACATTCTTCCCGGTTGAGCTAAATAAAACCCCTTTTCATTTACAGATTCAATTAGTAGTTTTTGGTATTGCTTAGCAATACGCTCTAATACAAACAAGTCCATTGGCGAAGCAAAGTCTATTTTTTTCAGATCTTCACGAAAGGAATTAAAGCCAGAAAAATGACTAAAAATAGCTATTCGGCTCTGTTGCTCTATACACCAATCAACAAAACTAAGTTTGAGTAACGGTAAGTCGAGCAGCCACTCTCCTGGATAATCAATGATATCCAATAATAACTTACTCTTATCGAAAAGTTTACCTCTTATTCCTGATTGCGGTTTAAAGTGAATGGCGAGTCTGATTTCACTGATGTTGCGAGTAGATTCAGGCCACTTTGGAAGCTGGGCTGTTAATTGCGCCATTGCACCGTTATAGTCAAAACTTGGAATTGAAAGATCGGGTTGTTGCTCTCTGATGACCCCAAGCAAGCGTTTTTCTCTAGCCAGATGCCACAGAGGTAAATTATCTTCTCCTTTGTGAGCGGTAGAAGATAATAATTGATGAACCAAGCCAGTAATAAAAGCAGTTTTACCAGCTCCTGATAATCCAGTTACAGCAAGGCGCACATGCCTATCAGCGCTACGATTAACTACAGATTCGGCTTTATTTTTGACTTTAGAAAATTGCTCAAAAAATAAACTCATAGAAATAAATACAGCCCAAAAAAACAAAAAGGCGCAATGTGCGCGCCTTAAAGGTTATCGATTTGACGTTTTAAGTCGTAGCTATCAGAAGTTACATGTCGCTCAAGGTTCCTTAGGCGTAACTCTAATGACCTAAACTGATGATTAACGTCTTGCAGTGCTTGCTGTGCAGGCTCTCCTGCCTGCCAAATTTTCTTTTTCACTTCAATATCCTTATGAAGTGAATCTTCGGCATTTTCCCTAGGCTTAATATCTAAAATCACCCAAAGCGCGATATAGATAATCAGCACCATCCCTGTACCGCCAAGTAAAAATACTGAAGCGGTAACCACTCTTACTAACCATGTTTCAAAGCCAAAGAACTCAGCAACACCTGCACAAACACCCGCTATTTTTCCTTGCTCTGGAACACGATATAAGGTTTTTCTATCGCTGTGGCTCATGTTTGTTTCTCCATTCTGGAGACTCTACGTCTAAGATCTTTTCAAGCGTTTCGATGCGATGTGCCATTCTATCTGCTTGAGCAATCAATTGATTTAGAGTCTTATATTCCTCCTCCGATAACCCTTGGTTAATCTGCTTTTTACTACGGTAATGCATGATTATCCAAATCGGAGCCACGAATATCATAAAGAGTATCAGTGGGGCGATTAAAATATCTGGGTTCATATTTCACCTCAATCCTTACAGCGATTAGCTTTTCGCTTTTTCCTTTTTCGCCTTCACTTTGGCTTTTAAGGCTTCTAGTTCATTGTTTACTGTTTCTTCAGCTTCAAGTGCAGCGAACTCGTCAGCAAGTGTGTTTTTCTTACCAAGATCATAAGCTTCAACTTGAGACTCTAAACCTTCAACACGACGCTCATATTGCTCGAACTTAAGCATGGCATCATCAACTTTGCTTGAATCAAGCTGACGTTTAACGTTTAAACGAGATGATGCGGTTTGAGTACGCATGACAATTGTCTTTTGGCGAGCTTTTGCATCTGCCAGTTTTTCTTGAAGTTGAACCACTTCTTCTTTTAAGCGAGCGATTTGCTCTTCAATTACAAGCAGCTCATCGCTAAGCGCTTTAACTAAGTCAGAAGCTTTTTGCTTTTCAATCAAAGCCGCTTTCGCTAAATCTTCACGGTCTTTCGATAATGCAAGTTCAGCTTTCGCTTCCCAGTCTTGAACTTGCTCTTCTGCTTTAGCAACTCGACGAAGAATTTCTTTCTTCTCTGCAAGCACCTTCGCGTTTGTAGAGCGAACTTCGACTAGCGTGTCTTCCATTTCCTGAATGATCAGGCGAACCATTTTTTCAGGATCCTCAGCCTTATCGAGTAAAGAGCTGATATTCGAATTAATGATATCGGCAAAACGTGAAAAAATTCCCATCATTCTATCCTCAAAGTTGTTGATGTCGGATTCACTATTACAGATAGCGTGCCAACTTTGCAAAACCCAGAAATAACAACATGTTAAACAATTTTATAACTTTTACTTTCATTTCGTTAAACAGCATCATATTATATTTTTCACCAAAAGTTAGTGGAAATTACTAATAACCACATGAGTAATTCATTCAAACAAGATAATTTGATTGGCGAATCTAATGCACTGCTAGAAGTTTTAGAGCATGTATCACAAGTCGCCCCTCTCTCTAAACCAGTATTGATTATTGGTGAACGAGGAACGGGTAAAGAGCTTATCGCAGAAAGATTGCATTATCTATCCCAACGATGGGATCAGAGTTTTATCAAATTAAACTGTTCGTCTTTAAGTGAAAACCTGCTTGAAAGTGAATTATTTGGCCACGAATCAGGCGCCTTTACAGGTGCTAAAGGCCGTCATGAAGGACGCTTTGAGCGAGCCGACAATGGCACCCTATTTTTAGATGAGCTCGCCAATACCAGTGGCTTGATACAAGAAAAGCTCCTGCGAGTGATTGAATATGGCGAATTTGAACGTGTTGGCGGCAGTAAGACCGTACAAACTGATGTTCGTCTTATTTGTGCTGCAAACGAGGATTTACCTTCTTTAGCAGAAGCTGGAGAATTTAGAGCTGATTTATTAGATAGATTGGCATTTGATGTTATCACCCTGCCACCTCTTCGTTATCGCAAAGAAGATATCATGCCTCTCGCTGAGTATTTTGCAATGGGTATGGTTAAACAGCTGGAAATGCCATTTTTTACTGGATTTTCCCAACATGCTGTTCAACAACTTCACGATTATCAATGGCCTGGTAATATTCGTGAATTAAAAAATGCGATTGAGCGAAGTGTCTATCGATATGGAATGGAAGCTGAACCTATTTCAGAAATCAGTCTTGACCCATTTGAATCCCCATATCGCCCCAAGCAAAGAGTCAGAACGGTATCTCAGCGAGTAAATACTGAAAATTCAACACCTATTGAGAAGAAAGAAGAACTCTCCACTGAAGAAAACCGTGAGCCAGAGCACAAGCCTCTGAATTTCCCTATTAACTTTAAAGATGAAACTGAAAAATTTGAAATTGATTTAATTAAAACTGCTTTAAAGGAAAGTCAGTTTAATCAAAGAAAAACAGCAGATAATCTAGGGCTTAGTTACCATCAACTTCGAGGTATCTTGAAGAAATACAACCTGTTGGAGAAGAATTAACCTATCGTTGTTGTTTGCCCGCTTTGTAGGATGGCTGTTAGAATAAAGGGATATCAAATAAAGAATTATTTTAATGATGAAACTGGCTCAAAATCGGTTCATTCAAACTCTCGCTATTTGCCTGAGTTTAATTTTAATTTCAGGCTGCCAGCCCAAAGACATTCCTAGCGGTTTAGTCTATTGCTCTGAAGGAAACCCTGAGGGCTTTAACCCTCAAACGGTGACTTTAGGTACAACCATAGATGCCAGCTCGCATCAAATTTATAATCACCTGATTGATTTCGATGTTTCCACAGGAAAAGTGTCGCCGTCTTTAGCTACATCATGGGAAGTAAGTAACGATGGTAAGACTTATACTTTTAAACTGCGTAAAGGCGTGAAGTTTCACCATAATAAGTGGTTTACTCCAAGTAGAAATTTTAATGCTCAGGATGTGTTATTTTCTTTTAACCGTATTATTGATGAAACCAACCCATACCATTATGTATCGCATAATGGGTATCCCTTTTTTCAAAGCATTGGATTTCAATCTTTAGTTAATAGTATTTCAGCACCAAATACTCACACTGTGGTTTTTCATTTAAACCATCCTGATGCAAGCTTCCTTTCAAATCTCGCGTCTGATTTTGCTGTTATTTTATCAAAAGAATATGCAGACACACTTCTTAAGGCAGGCACACCGCAAATGATCGACCAATTTGCTATTGGTACGGGAGCCTTCACCTTCAAGCAATACGTCAAAAATGAATATATCCGTTATCAAAGAAATGATGACTATTGGGGAGCTAGAGCAAAAGTTGAACATTTGGTTTTTGATATCACCAGAAAAAACTCTCAGCGTTTGGCTAAATTACTGACAGATGACTGTGGAGTCTCAGCATTACCTAAACCATTAGAGTTGAAAGTTGCAGATCAAAACCCACATATCCAAATCCAGCAGCAAAGAGGAATGAATGTCTCTTATTGGGCATTTAATACTTCTAAACCGCCTTTTAATGACCCTGAAGTTCGACAAGCTTTAGCAATGGCTATCAATAAAGACGATATTTTAAGTGTGGTTTATCGCCAAACCGCGGTTGAAGCTTACAGCGTTCTACCTCCAGCATCATGGGCTCATACAATTAATCCAAAACATCAAGGTTATAATCCAACCAAAGCAAGACAGATTTTGCAAAGTAAAGGCCTGACAGATTTGCGAATGAATATTTGGACCATGCCAACGGCAAGAACCTATAACCCTAATCCAGTTAAAACAGCTCAGCTAATTCAAGCCGATCTTGCCAAAGTTGGGATTAAAGCCAAGATTAAAAATTATGATTGGAGCGTGTTTTCTAAAAAATTAAATCGTTCCCAGTATGATTCCGTTTTACTTGGTTGGAATGCTGATAATAGTGACCCTGATAATTTCTTTTCCCCTTATTTGAGTTGCTCTGCATTAAAATCAAAAAGTAATCGTGCTCAATGGTGTAATCCAGAGTTTGATGACATATTGAAACAAGCTAAAGTAATCACAGATCAGGCAGAAAGAAAGAAGCTGTATCAACAAGCAGAAATTCTCTTGAGTGAACAAGCACCATTAGTGCCATTGGCTCATTCTAATCGCATTATTTTGAAAAGAAGTGATATCAAAGGAGTAAAACTTGCCCCTTATGGTGGAATATCATTTGCTAAAGTTTACCACTCCAAGGAGCTAAAAGACTAATTATGACTTGGTATTTAGTTCGACGTTTAAATTTGTTTATCGCGACTTCATTTGTAATGCTAGTGGTACTTTTTTATGTCACTCATTTGTTTCCAGTTTCAACAAATGTTGCATTATCTGGCATAAATGATCCGTCTCCAGCACAAGAATTAGCAATTTCTCAAGCTTATCATTTAGACAGTAATATTTTCAGTCAGTTTTTCGCTTATGTTCAGCACCGACTTAGTGGTGATTTTGGTGTTTCTCTAACCTCGCACCACCCTATATCCCAAGAGTTATTCGTAGTGTTGCCAGCGTCGTTTGAATTAGCAATGATTGCAGGTTTGATTGCATTAGTCGTAGGCATACCAATTGGAGTGATAGCATCATTTAACCATCATAAAATGATTCAGAACCTGATTGTTGCAACCACTCTTACGGGCTATTCATTACCCGTCTTTTGGATAGGGTTGATGTTGGCTCATTGGTTTGGAATTCAGAGAGAATGGCTACCTGTATCGGGCCAAATTAATTTACTTTACGAAATCAAACCTGTCACAGGGTTTGTTGTTATTGACAGCCTTTTAGCCAGCAAGCAATACGGAGTGTCAGCGTTTTATGATGCACTACAGCACATTGTTTTGCCTGCAGTAACCCTATCAATTTTACCGCTTACGGTTGTGATTCGAATTACGCGTTCTGCCATGCAGAATGTGATGACTAAAACCTATATTCGTGCCGCTGAAGCAAGAGGGTTGCATACTGGCCAGATTATCATTAAACATGCACTGCCTAATGCTCTTATCCCTGTACTAAAGCAATTAGGATTAATGCTTGGACCATTTGCCAGTTACGCCATATTAGTTGAAGTGAGCTTCGCCTGGCCTGGTGTGGGCTATTGGTTAGTATCAGGCATTTACCAACGTGATTATACTGTTATTCAAGGCGGTGTATTTGTTGTGGCACTCTTGATTATTTTCTTAAATATCTTAATTGATGTGATCCACAACCTTGTTAATCCGATCACTAAGAAAGAGCTTTATGGCAAGAATTAGAATTTATCAGGATGATGCAATTCCATCCCCAAGCAAAAGAACATGGATTGCGTTTTCATCAAATCCATTCGCTTTAGTCGGTCTTTGGCTGCTCTTCATTTTATTTTTGGTCATGCTGTTTGGTGAGTACTTAGCCCCATTCCCACCTGGGTTACAAGATCCTAATGCACTCCTGTTACCCCCCTCTTGGGATCAAGCTGGAAGTGTTACACACTTTTTGGGAACCGACGAATTAGGGCGAGATATTCTAAGCCGAGTTTTACATGGTACGCATCTAACCTTTGGTATATCTATTGCTGTGGTTGCCGTTGCCTTAATTGTCGGTTTTTTTCTAGGCTCAGTGTCAGGAATGATGAGTGGTATTAAATCGAGTATTTTAGGCCACTTATTAGACGCACTGCTATCCATTCCATCATTAATATTGGCAATGTTAGTTGTAGCCGTTATGGGCGCAGGCCTTGAAAACGTATTTTGGGCTGTAGGCCTAGCACTTGTACCTCAGTTTGTTAGGGCTATCCATCAAGCTATCCATGAAGAACTCCAAAAAGAATACGTTACAGCCGCGCGGTTAGATGGCGCCAATTCATTGCAAATTTATTGGTATGTGATTATGCCAAATGTTTGGGATATTGTGATTATTCAAGTAACACTGGCAATGTCAGTCGCGGTTCTTGATATTGCTGCACTAGGTTTTTTAAACCTTGGTGCCCAAGCACCAAGCCCTGAGTGGGGAGCTATGGTAATGCAAGGAACTGAACATTTTTTAATAGCTCCGTGGACTGTCACAATTCCGGGTGTTGCAATTTTAATTACCGTTTTGGCCATTAACTTGGTAGGTGACGGCTTACGTTCTGCCTTATCACCACAGCGCAGCTAGAGTACTTTATATGCCTTTACTTGATATAAGAAACCTAACCATTGAGCTTGATACTCCTCACGGTAAAGTAAAAGCCCTTGAAAAAGTCAGTATGATTTTAAATGCTGGTGACATTAGAGGACTCCTAGGCGAATCGGGTTCAGGACGAAGCTTGCTCGCCAAAGCCATTATCGGATTAGAAGATCCCAACTGGACTCTAAATGCCGATAGAATGATGTTTGATGGTAAAAACCTCATGACAATGTCATCAAGAGAACGCCGTGAGCTCATGGGATCAAGTATCTCAATGATTTTTCAAGATCCATCGGGGAGTTTTGATCCAGCGAAGACGATAGGCTCTCAAATTTTAGAAAGTATGCCAGTGCCAAAAGGCACTTACTTTTGGAAACGGCACTCTGAAAAATTAAAAATGGCCAATAAATGGCTGCATAAAGTTGGCATTAAAAACACTGAAACCATTATGGATAGCTATGCTTGGGAGTTATCCGAAGGTGAATGTCAAAAGGTGATGATTGCAATGGCAATTGCCCACCGACCTCAACTGCTAATTGCTGATGAACCGACTACCAACATGGAAGCAAGTACTCGGGCTCAAATTTTCCGACTGTTAACACAATTGAACCAACTTCAGAATGTAACCGTTTTACTTATAAGCCATGAATTGGAAAACCTAACCAAATGGTGTAACAGCTTAACTGTACTTTACTGTGGGCAAGTGGCTGAATCTGGTCTAACCGATAAAATCGTTGAAAAGCCGTTCCATCCTTACACTAAGACCTTAATGGATCACTACGCTAAGGATAAGTATGAAGCCAGCAGCAAAATGATTCTTGAAACTCTACCAGGCTCAATTCCTGCTTTACAGCACCTCCCTATTGGGTGTCGATTAGGGCCTCGTTGCCCCAAAGCTGAGCGCCAATGTGTAAACCAACCTCTTCCTTCACAGCGTAAAGAGCACAGCTATGCTTGCCACTTTCCGTACAACCAAGAGAAAAGCTAATGAGCCAATCATTACTTGAAGTCAAAAACCTTAAAAAAACGTATTTCTCTGGTTACAAAGGTTTTAAGCGCCAGTGCTCTAATGCATTGCTACCGATTACGTTTACTCTTGCTGAAGGAGAGACCTTAGCGATTGTCGGAGAAGCTGGCTCCGGAAAAAGTACACTTGCAAAAATCCTTGTTGGCGCGGAAGCACGAAGTGGAGGTGAGATTTTATTTGAAGGTACACCATTAGAGCGACGAAATGTAAAACAAAGATGCCGCTTAATTAGGATGATTTTCCAAGATCCTAGCACTTCATTAAATCCACGCTTAACCATTGGTGAGCTCCTTGACGAACCTCTGAAATTCAATACCTCGCTTTCTGAAAGACAACGCCATGATCAAGTGTTGAGTATTTTAAAAAAAGTGGGATTACTACCTGAGCATGCCGATTTTTATCCTCATATGATTTCTGAAGGACAAAAACAAAGAGTTGCAGTAGCCAGAGCACTCATGCTTAACCCTAAAGTAATCATCGCAGATGAAGCATTATCAGCCTTAGATTTATCGGTGCGAGCCCAAATTTTAAATTTACTAATTGAACTACAAAAAGAGTTAGGGCTTTCTTACATTTTTGTATCCCACAACCTAAAAATGATCCGACACATCAGTGATAATGTGATTGTGATGAAAAAAGGGGAAATTGTCGAACAGGCTACTACCGAGCGATTGTTTAACGAACCTCAACACCCGTATACCCAGAAGTTATTAAGAGATCAGGAGCTGTGTTAATACCAATCACTGCTCCAACCACTTTAAGATTTGCTATTTAAAGGCAAAAATAAGTGCCAATTTAACACGTAAATTATTATTCTATTCTCAATCTACTAAACAGAAGAATAACTATGATCATCAAACCGAAAATTCGTGGCTTCATCTGCACCACCACACATCCAGTGGGTTGCGAAGCAAACGTTCTAGAACAAATCAATATTACTAAAGCTAATGCCAACTTAAAAAATGGCCCTAAAAAAGTGCTAGTAATTGGTTCATCGAGTGGCTATGGCCTTGCGTCTCGTGTTACTGCAGCATTTGGTAATGACGCTGCGACAATCGGTGTATTTTTTGAAAAACCGGGAACTGAGAAAAAACCAGGCACTGCTGGGTGGTATAATTCAGCGGCTTTTGACAAATTTGCTAAAGCTGAAGGCTTATATTCAAAAAGTATTAACTGTGATGCTTTTAGCCACGAAGCAAAACAAAAGACCATTGATCTAATCAAGCAAGACCTTGGTCAAGTTGACATGGTGGTTTATTCATTAGCCTCCCCTGTCCGCAAAATGCCTGATTCTGGCGAAGTCATTCGTTCATCACTTAAACCAATTGGTGAAACCTATACTTCAACTGCAGTTGATACCAACAAAGACACTATTATTGAAGCCCATGTTGAGCCAGCCACTGAGCAAGAAATTGCGGATACAGTAACGGTTATGGGTGGTCAAGATTGGGAACTTTGGATAAATGCGCTATCTGAAGCTGGTGTACTTTCTGACGATTGCAAAACTGTTGCCTATAGCTATATCGGTACAGACATGACTTGGCCAATCTACTGGCATGGTGCACTTGGTAAAGCCAAAATGGACTTGGACCGCGCAGCTCATGCCTTAAATGAACAGCTAGGTGTTAAAGGCGGCAGTGCGAATGTTGCAGTGCTTAAAAGTGTTGTAACACAAGCTAGCTCAGCAATTCCTGTAATGCCTTTGTACATTGCAATGGTATTTAAAAAAATGCGCTCTGCGGGACTCCATGAGGGTTGCATTGAGCAAATCAACCGTATGTTCAGTGATCGTCTATATCGTACTGACGGCCAAGCCGCTGATGTTGATGAAAGTAATCGTCTGCGTTTAGATGACTGGGAGTTACGTGATGAAATCCAACAACACTGCCGTGATTTATGGCCAACAGTGACCAGTGAAAATTTAAGAGATGTCGCTGATTACCAAGAATATAAAGATGAGTTCTTACAATTATTCGGTTTTGGTATTGAAGGCATCGACTATGAAGCGGATGTAAGCCCATTAGTTGATTTCGATGTGATTCAGCTTTAATTAAGAGAATAATCCAAATTGCAAACGTCGCTACAATGCGGCGTTTTTTTGTATCAAAAATTCAAAATAGATCACTTCCATTAACATTAAGAATGAATGTCGATTGTATTATTTATAATTCACATTCATACAGTTTTTCTTCTCGTGTATTAATCTTATAGTCATCAATATTATGTGAGATAACGCAATGGCAAAGGCTTCTGATATACCAATGACACCGACTGCTGAATGGGTAGTTATACAGGATAAAGAGAAAGCATACGATTTAGCAGCAGATACAGAAACTGTCACCCGAGATCCCTATGTCTTAACCACATCAAAGTCTGGAACTGGCTACAAGACTAAGCCTGCGGAAGCTAGTGATCCTAGTGTTAAAGGTTTTGTGGAAAGTGAAGAAGTTTTACCACAACCTGCTCAAAGCCCTACGCCTTTTACTGTATCTTCAGCAAACCTTGAATCAAGTGCTGAACAGAAGACCGAGGACAAAGGTATATTTTTCGATGACTGTGAGTCCATTAATGCAGAACAAATGAAAGAAATCGCTGAAAACCCAGAAAGCAGGTTTACAGTAAATACTGAAGGAACAATTGGAGCGTCCAATGCAGTTCAAGCCTTTGCCCATCACTTGAAGGGGTTAGATATACCAATTAATTGGACTGGCCCACATATGGATTATCCTGAATATGTACCAGAAGGCAAACTTGCTAAGTTTTTAGAAACAATGCATACGGAAGTATTTCCAACTAAAAAATGTGATTTACTTATGCAAGTTGTGGGTCTAAAGAGAACAGTCAGGCCAGATCATGCAATACTGGCTATTTACACAGCAAAAGAGACCATCATCTTTGATAGCTCTCGTTTTATTTTTCCCTACTCAAACTCTAAAAACTACCGAACTAGAAGTTTCCACTTTAAACCCTACAAATGCGAATCTGATAGAAATAACTGTGTTCGACACGCCACTAAAAGTGGAATATTAATTGCCCGTGAATTTTGTGACGGAAGTGCTTTACTGGGTGGCTGGAAAGGCTTAAAAAGCAGATTACCTGTGTCGAATGAAGAGCCTTCGGAGGTTTTTGCATTTTTAGAGGAGCTAGAGCTAAATCAAGAAGCTGAATTACCACAACCAATGACTCCTGCAGCTGAATTACCAAGAGCAATGGCGCCTGAAGCTGATAATAACAGCTCAATAGAGACTGAATAAAATCATCTTAGTATCAAATTTGATTTCATTATTTATTGTTTACCTTTGTTTCACTTTTATACCTAGAGGTTTACTGTTGGGTATAAAAGTGTTTTGAGATATAGTCATGGCAGTACAAAAACCTCAACCTTATACACTACAATCGAGTTCACCTCATGAAGGATATAAGAAGCCCGTTTCAGTGCACTGGAGCCCCCTTGGAAATGACTATGCAGGAATCGAATCAGAGTATACTATTGTAGAACCAGATGATTTCAAAGCACAGCCAGATACTGAATCACCGTCACATTTAGCTAATTTTATTCAAGCAACACATAAAACTTCAATATCATCAGGGGGATCACCTCTTTCAACTCAAACAAAACAACAAGAAACTCAGGAGCCTCATTTCTCATATCAGGTAAGTCAACAACCTGATCATACCGAAGAAAAACAGCGTCAAGAACCAGAAATGCAAGAAGCAATATCGTCCAAATCATTACAATGTGAAACTGGAGTAAAACAAAAAACTCAAGCACATGAATGTATGAAAGAAAAAGAGCCTGACTCAGACTCTACAGATAGTTTTCTAGACGGCTGTGACAACCTCGATGACATGCTCGAATTAGACGAAGATGGTAAGGTGGCTAAAGATGGCGATGAAGTCAAACTAGTTGATAAAGATAAAGACAAGTATACATATAAGCCAAAAGATACAGGAACTTTACCGGTTTCAATCGCTCTTAATGCTTTTGATCATCATTTGAAAGATGTTCCTAGATTAGTTAAGTACATAGGGCCTGCATTTCCAGATCAATCATACGTTAAAGGTGTACCTGAAAGTAATTTTGCAGACTATCTTAACTTTATGTACAAAGAAATATTTTCACGATATCCAAGTGACACGCAATATCTAATGCAGGTCGTTGGAATCAGAAGGTCTCTGTTTCATATTGACCATGCAGTCTTAGCAATCTTCACTCGACAGCACGGAACCATCATTATTGACTGTAATAATAATGAATACCCAGACTCAAAATATTTCGAAACTACTACATTTCAATTTAAGTCTTATACGGGTGGGGACGGATTCGATTTTAATAATTGTGTACGTTACGCTACTGGTGCTGGGTTGCTAGTTGCAGAAGCTATAGGTCAAGATGATAAAGTAATCATAAGTGAAGGTGGTTGGGAGCAACTAATTCGTGACTTGAAACCTTTTGAAGGTTCACCGGCACAATGCTTTGCTTTTATGCAAGACAAAAATGGTTAACAATGCCACTTAAATCTAGTAACTATGCTTCAAATTATCCTTTAAAACATAATAAAAAAACTCCTCCATTTTACAGTGGAGGAGTTTAGTATCTAATGACGATATTTAGAAATTATTGCAGTTCATTAATCTCATTAGCATCTTCAGCATAAGTGATCTCAGCTTTAGATTTCAAATAAGAAATCAAAGAACGATAATCTAATTCAGAATAGTTATTGGCTAGTTGCTGAGTTAGAGAACTAATGACAGAGTCGTTAATCCCTTCAGCAGCATTGATTTTATCAAGTACAACAACCGCATAGCCATTAGGTAATTCTACAGTACCAACAGTAGGAGCATCGTTTGGTTTAGCAAGCTTAAACACTTTACCTATAAGAGCAGGCTGAAGCTCCCTGTCATAACGATGAACTTTAGATTTAGCCGTTAGCTTAACTTCTGACTTGCCTGCTTTAATGCTCGCAGCATACTCTTGAGCTTTAGTCTTAGCTTGTTCATTGGCTTTATCTTGCTTTATACGAGCAACAATATCTGACTTTACTTCGTCAAATGACTTAGTACCAGCAGCTTTATGCTCATTAACACGCAACACAATCACATGGTTATTACCAAGTTCGATCACATCACTGTTCATGCCTTGATCAAGTACTTGCTCTGAGAAAGCCGCTTTAATTACTTTAGGATCATTTAATGAAACAGGAGGATTAGCACGAGAGAAGAGTGCTGTATGCATTACTTTAGCATCTACCGCTTTAGCAGCATCTTCTAACGTATCAGGTACTTCATAGCTGGTATCAGCCAACTTTTGCTGTAATGAATAGAACTGGTCATCAGCTTTACGCTGTTTTAGTTCTTTTTCGATATCAGCTTTGACAGCTTCAAATTGCTGAGTTTCAACAGGCTTTTCATCTAGTAGTTTGATCAAGTGAAAACCAAATTCTGTTTTAACAATGCCAGAAACTTGACCTTTTTTCAGTTTGAATAAAGCATCATCAAAAGCAGGATCCATTACACCTTGCTCATACCAATCAAGCTTGCCGCCGTTTTTAGCACTAAAAGTGTCTTGAGAATCTTTTTTGGCTAGTTCAGCAAAATCAGCGCCGTTATCTAATTCTTTTTTAATGGCTTCAATTTTTACCTTAGCTTTAGCTTCGTCATCCCCAAATGGGATTAAAATATGTGCAGGTAAACGCTTTTCAGTCGTCTGGTACTGATTTTTGTGTTCATCATAATATGCTTTAGCATCTTCAGCTGTCACTTTGATGTTATTAGCAAAATCAGAAGCATTTAACTCAACGTAATCAAGGCTAACTTGCTCTGGGCGAACAAACTGGCTTGTATTTTGGTCGTAGTATTCTTTGACCTGAGCATCAGTAACGGCAATATTCGCTTTGTAAGGCTCAGCATCAACGATGGCATAGCGGATATCACGGCTCTGACCTTGGATTTCAGCAATATTTTTTGCTTCGCTCTTAAGTGCAAACTCAGAACCAATCAGTGCCTCAATAAGCTGACGACGAGTCATATCTACGCGCATGCTTTCACTAAACGCGGCTGGTTGATAACCAAGTTGGCGAAGAACGGCTTGAAAACGATCATTGTCGAAATGGCCATCTGTTTGGAAAGCTGGCTCTGAAAGAATCGCTTGTTTAACTTGTGCATCAGAGACAGTTAAATTTAAGTTTGCAGCTGCTTGGTCAACGAGTTTTTGTGCTACCAAACGCTCTAAAACACTTTGCTTAACACTTTTTAAATAACCATCATTGGATGCCAAGGTGTCAAACATCTCACCAAGCTGTTGTTGCAAACGATTACGTTCGTTTTGATACAACTGCTCTAACTCAGCTTTACTAATTTCATCGCCATTCACTGTGGCAGCAGCTACTTCTGTTTTCGAACCTAAATAACTGCTTACACCTGCAAAGGCAAATGACAAAATCACAAGAATCAAAATAGTCTTAGCTATAACACCTTGTGATCCTTCGCGAATCTTTTCTAACATCAGATATCTCGCTTTGTTTGAAAATAAAAAAGGCGCCCTAACTGTGCGCCTTTTCTTCGGTTAGATGGAGCTTTAAATCAAGTCAACATCAATTATGGTTGAGGTGTGTCTTATACACATTATATGAGCACATATCAGTCATAATGGGTGTTAGATTAACTTAAAAATCCAGAGCCCTATTTTGTAAAAAGCACTGCAATGCAGTGCTTAAATACAAATACCATAAAGGCTTATCAAAATCGCTATTCTTAGTTAACAGCGTCTTTTAGTGCTTTACCAGCTTTGAAAGCAGGTACTTTAGCAGCTGCGATTTTGATTTCTGCACCAGTTTGTGGGTTACGGCCAGTACGTGCAGCGCGCTCACGTACTTCAAATGTACCAAAACCAACAAGAGAAATTTTTTCACCACTCTTTAGAGTATCAGTTACAGCAGCAATAAAAGAGTCTAGTGCGCGGCCTGCAGCAGCTTTAGTAATGTCTGCATCAGACGCAATTTTCTCAATTAGTTCAGATTTGTTCATGTCATCCCCTTGAATGTACTATTTTAATCACCGCAACCAAGTCCTTCTAATATATACGCGGTTTGCGGATGCTTTGTGTAAAACTTGAAAATAATATTCAAGCTAAATAAAAAACCAATTTAATATTGGAAACAGCTATAAACCAAGTGCCCCAACACCTGTCGAGGCTTGATTATCCACTTACCTAGGCTACCACAGGTCTGCGGTTTGTTAAGCCCTTTTTTCAATTTTTTTAAGTGAATACTGTTATTTTTTTGTTTTTTGCTCTTTTTTTACCACTTCAAAGCCCTTAACTGGGTTTTCCAACGCCAGTTCAAGCACTTCATCCACCCATCTTACAGGGAAAATTTTGAGATCTGCAATCACATTTTCTGGGATTTCTTCCAAATCTCTTTCATTTTCGTACGGAATAAGCACTCGCTTAATCCCACCTCGATGCGCGGCAAGCAGTTTTTCTTTCAATCCACCAATGGGTAGAACTTCTCCACGAAGGGTAATTTCACCTGTCATTGCAATATCTGCACACACGGGATTACCAGTCAAACTTGACACCAATGCAGTACACATAGCCGCACCAGCCGATGGACCATCTTTTGGCGTTGCGCCTTCAGGTACATGCACGTGTATATCACGCTTCTCGTGGAAATCAGCGTTGATACCAAGTTCTTCGGAACGTGCACGAACAACCGTCAATGCCGCCTGAATAGATTCTTGCATCACGTCACCTAATGAACCGGTATAGGTTAATTTACCTTTACCAGGAACAGAGGTCGCTTCAATGGTGAGTAAATCACCACCAACTTGCGTCCAAGCTAAGCCAGTAACTTGCCCTACTTGGTTGTTAGATTCCGCTTTACCGTAATCGTGACGTTGCACACCCAAAAACTCTTTAATGTTTTCAGCAGTAACATCAACTGACTTAATCGACTTATCAAGCAGGATTTTCTTAACCACTTTACGACAAATCTTCGACAGTTCACGTTCAAGAGCACGCACACCGGCTTCACGAGTGTAATAACGGATAATACTAATAATCGCGCTATCTTCTACATTCACTTCAGCAGGCTTTAAACCATTACGCTCAACTTGCTTAGGCAGTAAATGCTGTTTAGCAATATTAAGCTTTTCGTCTTCTGTGTATCCAGATAGGCGAATGACTTCCATACGATCCAGCAATGGTCCTGGAATATCCATTGAATTCGAAGTAGCCACAAACATTACATCTGAAAGGTCGTAATCAACCTCAAGATAGTGATCGTTAAAGCTAGTGTTTTGCTCAGGATCAAGCACTTCAAGTAATGCAGATGATGGATCACCACGCATATCTGAGCTCATTTTGTCGATCTCATCCAGAAGGAATAGTGGGTTTTTCACCTCAACTTTTGACATCTTTTGAATGATCTTACCCGGCATAGAGCCAATATAAGTACGACGATGACCACGAATTTCCGCTTCGTCTCTAACACCACCAAGAGCTACTCGAACATATTTACGTCCCGTAGCTTTAGCAATGGATTGACCGAGAGAGGTTTTACCAACACCTGGAGGTCCAACTAAACAAAGGATTGGTCCTTTAAGCTGTTTAACTCGACTTTGAACGGCTAGGTATTCTAGGATACGTTCTTTGACCTTTTCCAACCCAAAGTGATCGGTATCAAGTACTTGTTCAGCTTTGGAGAGATCACGTTTGATTTTAGAACGCTTTTTCCAAGGCACTGACGTCATCCAATCAATGTAGCTTCGAACCACAGTGGCTTCCGCTGACATTGGTGACATCATTTTTAATTTTTTAAGCTCAGCTAGCGTTTTGTTCTTTGCCTCTTCAGGCATTTGAGCATCTTCGACTTTTTGAGTCAAAGCATCAAATTCATCATGCCCTTCATCTAAATCGCCGAGCTCTTTTTGAATGGCCTTCATTTGCTCATTCAAATAATACTCACGCTGGCTTTTCTCCATTTGCTTTTTAACACGAGTACGAATGCGTTTTTCGACTTGCAATAAATCGATTTCTGCTTCCATCATACTCATCAGATATTCAAGACGTTCACCAACATTGAACATTTCTAATACTGACTGTTTATCAGCAAGCTTTAATGGCATATGTGCTGCCATGGTATCGGCTAGGCGTGCAGCTTCATCGATGCCAGATAATGAAGTTAAAACTTCAGGTGGGATCTTCTTATTGAGCTTGATATAACCTTCGAATTGGCCAATAGCACTACGAACTAAAACTTCTTCTTCTTTAGCTTCAAGCGATTCTGTTTCTTGAATACTTGCATCGGCAACAAAGAAGTCTTGTTCTTGAGTGAATTTTTCAATAACCGCTCGCTTGCCTCCCTCAACCAGTACTTTTACGGTACCGTCAGGCAATTTAAGCAATTGCAGAATAGAAGCCACTGTACCAACACCAAAAATATCGTCGGTGGTCGGTTCGTCTAGGTCGGCGTCTCGCTGGGCAACCAGAATAATTTGTTTATCCTGCTCCATTGCTGCTTCAAGGCAACGAATTGATTTTTCGCGGCCAATAAACAACGGAATAACCATGTGCGGGTAAACAACCACATCCCTTAGTGGCAATACGGGGAGTTCGATATGCGTAGCACTCTCTTGGGTCATATTGCAATTCCGTATGATGAGTAAAAAAAGGAGATTTGCTCAATGCTTAAGTTACGTTATTTCGGGAGCAATAGTGTGATCAACAACATTACTTCAGTAATTTGAGCATTAAGTTAATTTAAAAAACCATATAAAGACTATATAAGGGCGTTGGATGCCCTTTCAATAGCATAGACAAAAAAAAGGAGCTTACTGCTCCTTTTTCAACCTAGAATCTAAATTCTTTGTTCTAAAATCTAGAATTATTGCTCACCGCTAGCCGCTTGAGCATCTTGGTTATCGTAAATCAGAATTGGATCTGACTCACCTTTTACAACAGATTCATCAACAACGACTTTGCTTACGTCATTGTTGGATGGAATGTCGTACATGCTATCAAGAAGAATATTCTCAACAATTGAACGAAGACCACGAGCACCAGTATTTCGTTCCATTGCTTTTTGAGCGATCGCTTTTAACGCATCTTCACGGAATTCGAGTTCAACCTCTTCCATGTCAAATAAAGCAGCATACTGCTTAGTGATGGCATTTTTAGGCTCGGATAAGATTTGAACTAACGCATCTTCATCAAGCTCTTTTAGCGTAGCTACCACAGGTAAACGACCGATAAACTCAGGGATCAAACCAAATTTTACCAAATCTTCTGGCTCAACATGCTCAAAGGTTTCAGATACCGATTTTTTATCAGCTTCACTGGTGACTGTCGCACCAAAACCAATGCCCTTACCTGTATCAATACGTTGATCGATAACCTTTTCTAAACCAGCAAATGCACCGCCACAGATAAATAGAATCTTAGAGGTATCTACTTGCAGAAACTCTTGTTGAGGATGCTTACGACCACCTTGTGGAGGAACAGCTGCTACAGTGCCTTCAATTAGCTTAAGTAACGCTTGCTGAACACCCTCACCTGATACATCACGAGTAATCGATGGATTATCTGCTTTGCGGCTGATCTTATCGATTTCATCGATGTAAACAATACCACGCTGAGCTTTTTCAACATCATAATCGCACTTCTGAAGCAGCTTTTGGATGATGTTTTCAACATCCTCACCTACATAACCTGCTTCGGTCAAAGTCGTTGCATCAGCCATTGTAAATGGAACATTTAGCGAGCGAGCAAGCGTCTCAGCCAGTAGTGTTTTACCACTACCAGTAGGACCGATAAGCAAAATATTACTTTTGCCAAGTTCAATGTCACTACTTGGATCTGAATGCTTTAAGCGCTTGTAATGATTGTAAACAGCAACGGCAAGCACACGCTTTGCTTTATCCTGACCAATCACATAGTCATCGAGATGTTGACGAAGTTCATGTGGAGTGGGAAGTTTATCTTCATCAGACTTAGGCGAAATGTCTTTGATCTCTTCACGAATAATATCATTACACAACTCAACACATTCATCGCAGACATACACAGACGGACCAGCAATCAGCTTTCGCACTTCGTGTTGGCTTTTTCCACAAAAAGAGCAGTAAAGCAGTTTACCGCTATCACCATTACTTTTATCGTCGGCCATTATTTTACCTCTTTATGCCATAAAGGGTTATGACATAGTGAATCTTATACTCTATATCTCTGAGCATAACTCAGAGACGTAAAAAAATCAGTCTCTGTGTGTCATTACTGAATCAACTAGACCATAGTTCATCGCTTCTTCAGCACTCATGAAATTATCGCGATCTGTATCTTTTTCAATAACTTCCAGCGGTTGACCTGTGTGTTCTGCCAAAACTTTATTTAATTTTTCTTTAATGCCTAGGATCTCTTGAGCATGAATAGCTATATCAGAAGCTTGACCTTGGAAGCCACCTAATGGCTGATGGATCATAACACGTGAATTAGGTAAACAATGACGCTTGCCTTTTTCACCTGCTGCTAACAAAAAAGCGCCCATGCTTGCTGCTTGTCCCATACATACTGTACTAACATTTGGCTTGATGAACTTCATGGTGTCATAAATTGCCATACCTGCGGTAACTGAACCGCCTGGCGAGTTAATGTACAGGTAGATATCCTTATCAGGGCTTTCTGATTCCAAAAACAGTAGCTGTGCAACGATAAGATTTGCCATATGCTCTTCAACTTGCCCTACTAAGAAAATGATTCTTTCTTTTAGCAAACGAGAGTATATATCGTATGAACGCTCACCTTTAGCCGTTTGTTCAACAACCATAGGCACTAATGAATTCAGGACAGATTCTGGCGCTTTATGCATATGCATTATTTCCTTAAAATAAAAATGGCTCGTACGAGGAGCCTCATACGAACCATTATAAATGGCTTCTAGCCGTTCAAGTCAAGCTTGAGTTTATGCTTGGGCAGTAGCCTTGTTCATAAATTCTTCAAACTGAACTTCCTTATCAGAAACCTTAGCAGCTTTTAGTACTTCTTCAACTGCTTGTTCTTCAAGGGCAACGTTACGCATGTTCTGCATAAGTTCTTCGTTCTTGTTGTAGTATTCAACAACTTCAGAAGGATCTTCGTATGCAGAAGCCATAGATTCGATTAGAGAGTTAACTTTATCGTCATCGGCTTTAAGTTCGTTAGTCTTGATAACTTCACCAAGAAGTAGACCAATCTTAACACGACGCTCAGCTTGTTCAGTGAATAGCTCAGCTGGTAACTCAGGCATATTGTTGTTAGCTTGACCGCCAAAACGTTGTAGAGCTTGTTGACGTAGAGCGTTAACTTCACCGTCAATTAGCGCTTTAGGAAGCTCGATATCATTGTTGTCGATTAGACCATTGATAACTTGCTCTTTAACGTTTGCTTTAAGCGCTTGCTCAAGCTCACGAGTCATGTTTTTACGGATCTCAGCTTTAAGTGCGTCAACGCCGCCTTCAGCTACACCAAATAGACCAGCAAACTCTTCGTTTACTTCTGGTAATGTACCACCTTGAACTTCAGTCAAAGTGATAGCGAACTTAGCCGCTTTACCTTTTAGGTTTTCAGCGTGGTAGTCTTCAGGGAAAGTTACGTCGATATCGAACTCTTCACCTGCTTTTTTACCTAGGATGCCGTCTTCAAAACCAGGGATCATACGACCACTACCTAGTTGAAGTTCGAAATCTTCTGCTTTACCGCCTTCAAACTCTTCACCATCAACAGTACCAGCAAAGTTCATTTTAACTTTGTCACCGTCTTCAGATGCACGCTCAACAGCTTCATAAGTCGCGTGTTGCTTACGTAGAGTCTCAATCATGTTATCAACGTCAGCGTCAGTTACTTCCGCAACTGGCTTTTCAACATTGATTGCATCTAAAGCTTTAAGCTCAACTTCTGGGTAAACTTCGAAAGTAGCTGTGAACTCGAAGTTTTCGCCTTCTGTAGTACCTGGAGTAAACGCTGGAGCACCTGCTGGGTTAATTTTTTCAGCAATGATTGCTTCAACAAAGTTACGTTGCATGAATTCATTTTTAATATCATGCTCAATAGCCGCACCGTAACGCTTTTGAATAACGCTTACAGGTACTTTACCAGGACGGAACCCAGCGATTTTAGCACGGCGTGCTTCTTGTACCAGTGCGTTTTTGATTAGTTTTTCTAGATCGCCTGCAGGAACAGAGATCGTTAAACGACGCTCCAAACCTTGGGTTGTTTCAACAGAAACTTGCATTATGTTACCTCGAAATTTGTCTAACGTCCTTTGTCATAGCCGAAGCCTCAGCTACGTTTAAGAATTCGTTCTTAGGTGCCTTAAGCACCGAGTTACTTTGATATAAGACGCGCCATTATAGCCATGGTTATCTATATACTCAAGTGGGGCAGAAAAGCTGTGATTTCAGCTGTTTTAAGAGTGTGAATTATGTCGAGGAAAAGAATGTATCCAATAGCAAAAAGGCGACCATTGAGGTCGCCTTTTTTAAAGAGTGGGGTGACTGATGGGGTTCGAACCCACGACAACCGGAATCACAATCCGGGACTCTACCAACTGAGCTACAATCACCGCTGAAACTTTTATTTTTTTAAATTCTTCAAGAGAAGAATGGTACGCCCGGCAGGATTCGAACCTGCGACCATCCGCTTAGAAGGCGGATGCTCTATCCAACTGAGCTACGGGCGCATGGCATTTTTATTAAAAATGTCCTAAACCGGAAATAGCTTCCTTAGCTATTTTAGTCACTCACTAAGGCAAATGACAATAAATTTGGTCGGTGATAGAGGATTCGAACCTCTGACCCTCTGCTCCCAAAGCAGATGCGCTACCGGGCTGCGCTAATCACCGAGAGTGTTTCAAGCTAGCCTGCTGCTTGAGAACGGAGCGAATATTATAGCGTCCGATTTTTTCCGTCAACGATTTTTTTGAAAAAGCTGACTGTGTGATGAATTAACAAGCTAATTAAGCTTTTTTCATCCATATTTAAGTGCTTTCAGAATGACACCTATGTTCGCTATTGATAGAATACGCTGGATTTTTAATTGAGTTAACCTATTCCAATAAAATAAAAAATGAATTACTGGCTTGCTACCCTCCAATTATAAAATGCCAGTAATAGACATAGTGGGTCGATATAAATTACTTAATTAAGGTCATAACTTAACCTTTGCACCGCATTTAAAGGATATCCTACACCTATGACTGCCCAAATAATTGATGGCAAGGCAATCGCTAAATCCATTCGAAGCCAATTAAAAGCCCAAGTTGCTGAACGTATCGCTCAGGGTAAAAGAGCTCCAGGGTTAGCTGTGATTCTCGTCGGTTCCGATCCCGCCTCTGAAGTTTATGTTGGTAGTAAACGCCGTGCTTGTGAAGAAGTAGGCTTTATCTCACATTCCCACGATCTTCCAGCCAACACTACGGAATTAGAATTACTTAGAATTATCGACCAATGCAATGAAGACTCTAGTGTTGATGGTATTTTGGTACAACTACCACTTCCAGAACATATCAATGAAGAAAAGATCATCGAACGCATTCGCCCTGATAAAGATGTTGATGGTTTCCACCCTTATAATGTAGGACGTCTTGCTCAGCGCATTCCTCTTCTTCGTTCATGCACTCCCAAAGGGATCATGACCTTAATTGAGTCAACGGGTGTAGATACTTATGGCCTTGATGCAACGATAGTTGGTGCATCAAACATTGTTGGGCGTCCAATGACACTCGAATTGCTTTTAGCTGGCAGCACAACTACAACTTGCCATCGCTTTACTAAAAACTTAGAGGATAAGGTTCGACAAGCCGATTTATTGGTCGTTGCCGTCGGCAAGCCAAACTTTATCCCTGGAGAGTGGATTAAAGAAGGTGCTGTAGTCATTGATGTAGGCATTAATCGTCTTGAAGACGGCAGCTTAGTTGGTGATATTCAATATGAAGAAGCGGCTAAGCGAGCTAGCTTTATTACACCTGTACCGGGTGGAGTTGGTCCTATGACTATTGTGAGCTTGTTGGAAAACACCTTATTTGCAGCTGAAGAGTATCACGATTAATTCTTTGTTATTCAGCAACAAAAAAGCCAGCATTTATTGAGCTGGCTTTTTTGATCTGCAATATGTAAGTAAGAAAAAATTCAATCTAGTCAGATAGGAGCAATTGTGTGGAAAGGAAACCGTCCGTGACAGGATGTCACGGTCGTCAGCACATGGACGTGCGCTTCAGTTGACGTCCACATGATTGCTCCTTTTATAACTTACTTTGGTTGAATAGTTACTTCTTACGCCAAGTAGTACCGTTTGCACCATCTTCTAAAATGACACCAAGTGCATTTAACGCATCACGAGCTTTATCGGCTGCAGGCCAATCTTTTTCCGTTCTTGCACGGTTACGCTCAACAATTAAAGCTTCGATTTCAGCCACTTCATCTTGACTGCCCTCACCTTTAAAGAAGGCTTCAGGTTCTTGCTTCAATAAACCTAACACATCAGCAAGTTGCTTCAGTTTTGCACCTAATGCATTAGCAGCAACATCATCCTTACCTTTCAAGCGATTGATTTCACGGGCCATGTCAAATAGCACCGAATAAGCCTCAGGTGTATTGAAGTCATCATCCATAGCCGCATCAAACTTAGCAACTAACTCTGGGGCTTCAGCAGGCTCAACACTCAAATCTAAATCTTTAATTGCGGTGTATAAACGTTCAACCGCAGCACGAGCTTGATTTAAGTTATCTTCGGTGTAGTTGATTTGGCTACGGTAGTGACCTGACAACAAGAAGTAACGTACTGATTCAGAATCATAATGCTCAAGTACATCACGAATGGTGAAAAAGTTATTCAATGACTTCGACATTTTCTCTTTGTCGATCATCACCATGCCAGAGTGCATCCAATAGTTCACATAAGGCGTGTCATGGGCACAGCATGATTGCGCGATTTCGTTTTCATGGTGTGGGAACTGTAAGTCTGAACCACCACCGTGAATATCAAAATGTAAGCCTAAATGCTTGCTATTCATCGCTGAACATTCAATGTGCCATCCTGGACGACCAGGTCCCCATGGTGAATCCCAAGTTGGCTCACCTGGCTTAGACATTTTCCACAGTACGAAGTCCATTGGATTTTCTTTTGAGTCTTCAACTTCAACGCGCGCACCTGCTTTAAGTTGATCTAAATCCTGACCAGATAAACGACCATAATCAGCAAATGATTCAACGCGGAACAGCACATCACCACTTTCTGACACATAAGCATGATCACGTTCAATTAGACGCTCAACCATATCAATCATTTCAGGAATGTGTTGAGTGGCACGAGGTTCAAGATCTGGGCGGATCATATTAAGCGCATCAAAATCAGCATACATTTCACTGATCAAGCGTTCCGTAAGCTCGTCGCATGACTCGTTGTTTTCGTTGGCACGTTTAATGATTTTGTCATCAACATCAGTGATGTTTCTGTGATAATCCAGATTGTAGCCTTTGTATCGAAGGTAACGAGCAATCATATCGAAAGACACGAACGTTCGACCGTGACCAATATGACAGAGATCGTAGATGGTGACTCCACAAACGTACATGCCAACTTTGTCTGAACGAATTGGCGTAAATTCTTCTTTTTTGCGGGTCAAGCTGTTGTATATCTTCAGCATCTTCGATCTCTTTTGAAAAAACTATAACAATAGTGGTGTGATATCCCACAACCACCGACAACGAGATAAAATTCTAGCATGGTGTTGACTAACTTGAATACTCTTGTTTTTTATAAGACGGGATCTAATTGAGTGAAAATAAGGATTAAGCTAAAATTCAGTTTTATTCTTTGAAGTAGTTATCAAAATGATCACATTACATACAAACTTTGGTGATATCAAAATCCAACTTAACCACGAAAAAGCGCCTATCACAGCTGCAAACTTCGAGTCTTACGTTAAAGATGGCTTTTTCGATGGCACTATCTTCCACCGTGTTATTGATGGATTCATGATCCAAGGTGGTGGTTTCACTGAAGATATGCAGCAAAAAACCACTAAAGAAGCGATTCAAAACGAAGCAAACAATGGTCTTTCTAACAAGAAAGGTACTCTTGCAATGGCTCGTACTCAAGCGCCTCACTCTGCTTCTTCACAGTTCTTTATCAACGTTAAAGATAATGATTTCTTAGATTTCAAATCAGAAACCCTTCAAGGTTGGGGTTACTGTGTATTCGGTGAAGTTGTTGAAGGTATGGACGTTGTTGAGAAAATCAAAGGCGTAGCTACTGGTACTAAAGGCATGCATGCTGACGTACCATTAGAGGCTGTTATCATTGAAAAAGTATCTATCGACGGCTAATTTTTTAGTATGAGTGTACTTTTTATTGGTGATCTTCATTTAAGTGAAGATCACCCTTATATCACAGATTGTTTTTTTCACTTTTTACAGACTCACGCTCAAAAAGCTGAGGCGCTGTATATCCTTGGTGATCTTTTCGAAGTTTGGGTTGGTGACGATGTAGCAGAACCTTTTGCTATTGAAGTCGCTGAAAAACTCAAAGCGATTTCTCGATATACCAAAATTTATTTTATTAATGGCAACCGTGACTTTTTATTAAGTCATAGATATGCACGCCAAGCCGGAATGAGAATTCTTGATGAAGTTCATACCCTCGATTTGTATGGTAAGCCCACCGTAATTTTACACGGTGACAGCCTTTGCACTTTGGATGAAGATTATCAAAAATTTCGTAAGTTTCGAAATAAGGCATGGGTAAAATGGCTTTATGCTAGCCTACCAGGTGGGATACGCCGAGCAATTGCTAGAAAGATCCGCAATAAAAGTAAAAGCTCAAACCAATACAAAACAACTCAGATAATGGATGTTGAACCATCAGCGGTTAAGCAACTGATGCAGCAAACCAAGACTGTGCAAATGATTCACGGGCATACGCATCGTCCTGGGTATAACCAAGTTGATGAAACCAAAGAACGGATTGTAGTTGGTGATTGGTATGAACAAGGCAGTATGTTAGAAGTGTCACATGATGGAGCCACTTTACACACACTACCTTTTTAAATTTAGATTGTTGGTACTCCACTATGAAACTTAAAATCAGCATCAGGAGTACTGATTAACTCAGCTTCTTTTTCTCCGAAGAACTTAACGCGCTCACTGATATCACCACCAGCAATTTCTTCTGCTAACGTCAAATAATCTTGATAATGGCGAGCTTCACTACGAAGTAAAGAAACATAGAAATCACCTAATCGCTTATCAACATGAGGAGCAATCGCTGCAAAGCGTTCACACGATCTGGCTTCGATATAAGCTCCGATGATCAATTTATCAATCAAGGTATCTGGTTCATAGCTAGTTACATGACGGATCATACCTTTGGCATATCGACTTGAAGTGATGTTTTCGTAAGGAACGTTAAACTCATCCATCAGCTCTAATACTTGATAAAAATGATGTAACTCTTCTTTTATCAGCAAAACCATTTTATCAATCAAGTCTTGCCCATAAGGCGTGCCTGACTTAGGTAACATAGATTTTGTTAACGTATTGTGTTTAACCAGTTCGCGCCAATTTCCCTCTTTACGGTAAGCAAAATCCTCAAAAGGCTTCAGCCATTCTAATAGCGCATCTCCACTTTCTTTATCAACGGCATATTTACGAATTAAGTACATCGCACTTTGAGCCGCCTTTAATTCACAAATTAAATGATCGATTAAAATCACTGACAAATTTTCAGGCTTTATCGCCTCTTCTATCCATTGTTCAGGCGTTCTGCATTTTAAAAATTGATGAATTGGAGATAGTAACTCTGTGTAGCTCAACGACTGAATTCCTGTGATTAAAAATCATAATTGTACCGTAACCAGTCTTTAGCCCATAGCCATTACAGCACAAATTACTTTAATTTAGCATCACATATTCAAACGCCACAATATCTCCTATATGCGGCAAGGTATTAAGGGACTTTGTATTGCCGCTTAAATTAAGAAAAGCATAACTGCCATCTGGTGCGTGCCAACCTATGAATCCCTGTTGAACTATTTCATTCCCACTGTCGTCTTTTATAAACCAACGCACTAAACTTCCCCACCACACAATGTCGCCATCACTTATTTTTGAAAAATCCAAATAGTTAACATTGCCATCACTAGAAGTATTAGGTTCAATTGACTTCAACTTGATCCTTCCATCACCATCAATACTGCTGATAGTGTAAAAGCGACCAAATGGAAAAGCCTCTGGAGCAAGAAGCTCATCTTGCCATGCATCACCCGCTTCCATTAATTTAGATATTTGTTCAGATATTTCAGTTGAATTACTAGTAATAACCGTCTGTTTTTCATCAACTGATGCTGAAGATATTATCCCTTTATTTCCAAGAGATGAGTGAATCCTAGTGTTAACCACAATATCTGGAGAATACCAACCCGGCTCAGGTGTTGGAGCGTTGTAAAGCGCTGGAGATATCGAATTATTTCTCTCTGTTACCGTTTCGAGAACTGAAGGTAAAGAATTAAACTCAGTTTCTTGTAGAGTAGCATTATCTATTAATCCCATTTCAAAACTTAGCGAATTATGATCAATGACAAAATTGGTAACGCCTGCATGGCTCCCTAATTTTCTTATATTCGAATAATAATTAAAGCGGTTAACTTCTCCATCAACTGAATCAAATGCTGCAACACCCAAATTACTGCCTAGCGAAGTTAACTTTAAATTTATCGTTTGAGGATAAAGACTAGACCTAACTTCATCTTGATAGTTAATCCCTGTAACGGTTAACCCACCTTCAATGTACATTTTTAATGGTGAACCATTACCACCTTTAAAATCGATAGGTATAGCATTTTCTGATATTTGAGTCCCTGGTTTACTGACACCCCAGCGCCCCCCAGAGCTATAAGGAACGATTAACCTGACTTCGTATTGCAGATCAGCACTGTATTTAGGGTATATATCACAATACTTGGTAAAGGTAGTGACTCCAAAAGTATCGTTATCTGTAGAGTTGCTAATTGGTGTTGAATGCTCACCATTCATTAAGTTTTTATGATCAAAATTACTATCTTGCTTACGCTCTAAAAATTTAACTTTAAAACGCCGAACTCTTTGATTAGATTGCTGATCGGTAACCAGTTTATTTAACGTAACGGCAAAATCAGTATTGTATTTAAAGCCTGAAACGGCATAGGTAGTTTCCGAGTTGGGATCTTTAAACTCTAAGCCATAAACGTCACTTGGGCTGACATCCGAGTTAACGAAAAAGAAACCAAGATTTTTTGGAAATTGAAAAACAGTATTGTTAAAACCAGAAGTGTGAGCACATTCCATGTGCAGTGGAATTGTTGCGGCTACAGAGCTGAACGTCACTAAGTTTAAGCAACAAACAGTTGCAAGAAAATAACGTTTAATGTCCATAATCTTACTTTTGATTAAAAGAGCATTTTTCTATCCTAATCAAAAGAGCTGAATTACACCTTAACCCATTGCTAGGTATGATTAGCATCTTACTCTCCACTTCTATATGGATAATAATCAGCGCAACTTACTGATCAACTTTTGCGAATTCAAACGCAATCACATCCCCTTTTTTAGGTAAGGTTGATAGTGATTTAACACCATCATTTAAATTTAGGAAAGCGTAGTTACCGTCTGGAGCATGCCAACCAAAATACCCTTCCTGAATTTTGACGTTACCGTTTTCATCTTTAATCAGCCAGCGCACTCTACTGCCCCACCATGTTATATCGCCATTACTTAGCTTTGAAAAATCAAAACAGATGGGATTAGTAGCACTGTCACCTGATCGAATTCTAGCTAACTTAACTCTGCCTTCAGAATCGACACTGTTTACGATATAAAATCTTTCTTGCTTGAAAACATCAAAATCTAATACTTGATTTTGAAACGCACTCCCCAACTCTATGAGCTTTGATATTTGATTGGAAACTATCGAATCATTTCTACTAATCACAGGTGGAACATCAGTGAATGACTTTACAGATTTAAATGTATCTCCCCCAACAGAGTCGTTGAATTTTTCAACAGTAACGTCAGGTATATACCAACCCGGAGTAGGAGGTGGTGCATTATAATGATTTAGATAGAAAGTATTATCTACAACCCGTAAAACTGAGGGTAAAGAATTGAAATCCGTTTCATTGGCTGTACTATTGTTAAGATATGCTGTTTGTATGTTTATCGCGTGTGCATCAATTTCTGACATCGCACTACCTAATGGGACATCTCTAATATCGATGTTCTTGGAGTAAGTAGGAAGAAGATCTATAAATCCTTGTCTAACGGAAGAATCCGGAAGCAACGATTTATTATCATTAGGGATTAAAGTCAAATCTATGCTGTCAAAAGGGCTATCCCCTTGGAGTGCCTTATGATAATTTATTCCAGTTTCAGTCACTCCTGCTTCAATATAAATACTCAATGGAGAGCCATTACCACCTTTAAAATCAACAGGAATAGCATCATCTGTCACTTGAACGCCTGGCTTGCTTACTTCCCAATAATCCAATATTTGATCACCATCATAATCATATGGGACTTGTAAGGTGATTTGGGCATTCAGATCTTCTTTAAAATCAGGGTGATCCAAGCAATATTCAACCCGTCCATCTATTTGTACCAAATTATTAGCCGAATTAAGTAAATTTTTATTTATGAAAACATGACTAAAGTTGCTGTCTTGTTGTGGGCTACCAAATTTAAGTTTATAACGTCTGACAGGTTGATTTGACTGTTGATCAGTCACAAGCTGATTATAAGTAACGGTGAAATTTTTATTATTTTGTAGCCCTTCAAAGGAAAAATAACTGTCTTTCTTTGTACCTGATACATAAAGTGCTTGTATATCACTCGGGCTTACGTCTGAGTTAACAAAGAAAAAACCAAGATTTTTAGGCAATGTGAGGGTAGCGGCCATTGCAGTGTGTGCACTAACATTACATTGTACGTGAACTGGAATCGTTGCTGCTGAAGCGGCACTGCCCCCGACAGCAAAACAGGCACACAGAATAGATAAGCTTTTACTTCTAATGTTCATAGCATTAAGGGATTAGTTATAATTCCCTAATACTAATTTGGTCTAACTGAACAAAATCTGTATTTACATTGAGTAACTCTATTTATAACTAATCTTTAATGCTGCGGAGTGAGGCACCGCTTGGCAGGCTAGTATTATCCCTGATTTAACTTCTGATTCTTCCAATGCTGAATTATTTGGCATATTAACTTCGCCTTCGACTAATTTACATTGGCAAGTACCACACAGCCCAGCCTCGCATGAGTGAGGAGCACTGATCCCAGCTTCTAACATGGCTTGTAGTAAGCTTTCGCCAGCATTGACTTTTAGCTGTTGTTTCTTACCATTCAATTCCACTTGTAAGTCTGCATCCATACCACCTTGAACTTCTGTCTTTTTTCCCAAGCCAAAGTATTCAGCATGGATGCGGCTGTCTGGAACATCAATGGCCTTTAAAGCGGACTTAACATTTGGGATAAAGGTATCTGGACCACAAATATAATACTGACAATCCTGAGCATATGGTGGATTTTCATTGATAAAAGCCTGAACAGCTTTGTCATCCACTCTTCCTGTTCGCCAAGGACTTGATTTAAACCAACTTGGAGAACTATGACAGTGTTGAATGACTAATCTTTCAGAATACTTTTCTTCGAGTTGATGAAGCTCACCGGAAAATATGGTGCTTGCCCCATCTTTGTTACCATAAAGTAAATAAACAAAACTATTGGCTTCATTCTCAAGGACGCTGGTTAACATAGCGTAAATAGGTGTGATCCCTGAACCTGCAGTAAAAAAGTAATGGCTTCGTCTTTTACTCTGTTCTGGCTCTAAAATAAAATTGCCATTTGGCTGAGTAACTTTAACTGTTTCACCAATACTCAATTTCTCATTGATATAAGTGGAAACTCGACCTTTTTTGACTTTCTTAACCGTAATTTTAAGCTCTTCAGGCTTACTTGATGAGATTGAGTAGTTTCGTGTAAATAGCTCTTCACCGACTTCCAATTGAAGCCTGATATGTTGCCCTGCTTTCCAATGAAATAAATCCTTTAAACTATCGGGAATTGAAAAGTAAACAGAAACAGAGTCCTTTGTTTCTTGTGAAATATCTGAAACGGTTAAATCATACCTGTTCATTTTATTTCTCCGGTACAAACGGTTTTAAGTACTCTAACACCACCTTTTGATGTTCTCTCACCGGTGATTCACCATATTCTGCCGATGGTCCCAGTTCAAAATAAGGACTTTGAAATGATTTTTGTTGCTGTTCACACACGTAAATGTCTTCTTGCATAAAATCAGCAGAGCCAAGTGGATGTTTACTATCTTCGGTCGCATACTTTGGTTTTATTCTCTTCATCCAAAACGAAGCTGAGCGCATACTGTATTTGGCAAATTCCCAGTCAGATGCAGGCATGACCTTGGTTCTGACTTCAACACGCGTTTTATCAACAGCAATCGGTATCACATGAAACACCGACCAAGCCGCTTCTGATTCTCCCAAGCCTATCCCGGGAAATAACATAGGAACATATGCGCCCAGTTGGTCTTTAGGAATATGATCAATCAATGGCATTGATGTGTGCTTTTCTAGATTTGCAGCATACTCTTCATCCAGAGGTTCCCAAAAAGCAAAATGAGGTCCCGCAAAGCCAAACTCAGCTTTTGCATGATCGTACATATTTAAAGTACCGCTATGGAGTTGAGCGAGATGATAGTGATCGATGTAATTCTCAACGACGATTTTCCAATTGGCATTAATTTCTTCTACAACCTTGTAGTCTTTTGCTTCGACGAGATGTTCAACTTGATGTGGACCTAACAGATTTTCGACAGGGGCAAACCATTCTGTTATTGATATTGGATTTTCCTCAGGATGAACCCATAACATACCACGCCATATATCCACTGAAGCACGTTTAAGGCCAAGACAAGTTTTATCTAAATTCGCAAATTCCGCACTCATTTTGGGTACGGATATAAGATCGCCTTCTAGATCATAAGTCCAATCATGGTAGGGACAAGTTATTGACTTTTGTGCTTTACCTTCTGCTCGTAATAGCTGTGTGCCTTTATGCCGACACATGTTATGAAAAGCTCTAAGACGAAAATCTCGCCCCATCACGATAATGATGCTATTGAGCCCTGCTTGTATACACTTAAACTGGCCTGGCTCTGAAATATCTTCCATCAACCCCGCGTAATACCAAGTTTTTGAAAAAATATGCTCCATTTCAAGATCGAACCACTTAGGGTCTGTGTAAGCTTTTAATGGAATTACATCATTTTTCTTCATTTTAATATTCCAAACATAAGATTTTGTTAAACAAATATAAAGCAACTAGCTGTTCTGAGCGTTTGTACGACTCCCAGATATACGCTTCTCCTCGAACTAAATCAAACAGCAGCCAAAGGGTTAATCCAAAACCCAACCAATAACTCCATGGAAGTGATAGAAACAAACAACGATAAATTGTCACATTGAAAATAAATATACCATAACCGAAAATAGTGTCAATTCAATGCATATCCAGCTATTGATTTAAAAGTGTGACTTGACTCTTAAGGTTTTTTGTTTAATAAATAAGCTATAACCATAAGGTTTGTGCAGGAATTTCTGTACTGTGGTGTGAGACGTAAAATTGTCTAAACCATTATTTATTTCGTCGGGAGTTGGTTAAGGCAATTGCGACTTTGTCCGAGGTACTGTGGATCATTAGTTGATAGTGACCACGGATGGTAAATGAGTAATGAAAAGGGATAATTATAATGATCTTAAATCACTTAATGGGTTTATATACCCAACCGAAACAAGAATGGCATAACATCGAAAAAAATCATGAGTCATTAAAAAGTAGCCTATCTCATGTATTGTTAGTCGCCTTAATTCCTGCAATCTGTGCTTATATAGGTTCTGCTCATATTGGCTGGAACCCAGTGGCCAGTGCTGAAAAACTATTTTTAACTTCACATAGCGCCGTATTAATGTCTGTAGGCATGTACTTCGGATTAATTATCGGTGTATTAGCTCTTGCGTATTTGGCTCATTGGATGGCAAAAACCTTCGATGCCAATCCAACTTTCACTCAAGCCATTGAACTAGCCTCTTATACCGCAACGCCGATGTTCATGGTAGGTTTGTCGGCGCTCTACCCTGAGCTTTGGTTTATGATGACGGTAGCCTTAATAGGGATCAGCTATTCCGTTTACCTGCTCTATACCGGTGTCCCCATTATTATGAATATTCCCGAAGAAAAGGGCTTTATTTATGCGAGCTCACTGGTCACTTGCGGTTTAGTGCTACTCGTTGGACTGATGGCAACCAGCGTAATTTTATGGAGTAACGGTTTCGGGCCTGAATTAGCGGGTGGATAAATACTATCCACCATAAAAAATGCCAGTCATTGTGACTGGCATTTTCAGTTAAGAGATAACAAAAATCTATTTAACCAGCAAACGTATCTCTTAAGCCAACCGTTAAGTTGAACACTAAGTTGTCCGCTGATGCATCTTTGTTATCCGCACAGAAATAACCTTCGCGCTCAAACTGATACGCTTTTTCAACTTCAGCGTTAACCAAGCTTGGTTCCACAACACCATGCTCAACTACTAATGATTCTGGATTAATGATGTCATCAATTGACTCAGCCGCAGCTGGGTTAGCATCAGTAAATAGGCTATCGTACAAACGGAATTCAGCTGGTTTTGCATGTGTCGCTTCAACCCAGTGGATAACACCTTTCACCTTACGACCATCACTTGGGTTCTTACCAAGTGTTTCAGGATCATAAGTACAGTAAACCGTGGTTACATTACCGTCTTCGTCTTTATCACAGCGTTCAGCTTTGATCACATAAGCATTACGCAGGCGAACTTCTTTATCTAAAACAAGGCGCTTGTACTTTTTATTGGCTTCTTCACGGAAATCAGCGGCATCAATGAATAGCTCACGACCAAAAGGAAGTTCACGAACACCTAAATCTTCATGATTTGGGTGAACTGGAGCAGAAAGTTTCTCAACTTCACCTTCAGGATAGTTTTCAATGATGACTTTAATTGGCTTAATAACCGCCATTGCACGAGGTGCATTTTCATTTAAGTCTTCACGAATACAAGCGTTAAGCATACCCACTTCAACCAAGTTATCCATCTTGGTTACACCGATACGCTTACAGAATTCACGAATTGATGCTGGCGTATAGCCTCGGCGGCGCAAACCCGCAATAGTTGGCATACGAGGATCGTCCCAACCATTTACGATTTTACGCTCAACCAAGTCATTCAATTTACGCTTTGACATCAAAGTATATTCTAGGTTTAAGCGTGAAAATTCATACTGATGAGTTCGACTTGGCTTATTAAAATCATCCAGATGATCCAAAATCCAATCGTAAACACGACGGTTATCTTGGAACTCAAGTGTACACAACGAATGAGTAATATCTTCAATGGCATCCGAAATACAGTGAGTAAAGTCGTACATTGGATAAATGCACCACTTATCACCCGTCTGATGATGCTCAGCAAAACGAATTCGATAAATCACAGGATCACGCATACACATGAATGGCGATGCCATATCTATTTTGGCACGCAGCGCACACTCACCTTCTTTGAATTCACCTAAACGCATTTTTTCAAATAGGGCTAAGTTTTCTTCAGGTGAAGTATCACGGTAAGGACTGTTCTTACCCGGCTCTTTTAAAGTTCCACGGTACTCACGCGTTTCATCAGCATTCAAGAAACATACATAAGCTAAACCTTTGTTGATTAGCTCAATTGCGTACTGATGTAACTTATCAAAGTAATTTGAAGAGTAACGAACGTCGCCTTCCCATTGGAAGCCTAACCACTTAACGTCTGCCTGAATCGAATTAACGTAGTCGATATCTTCTTTTTCAGGGTTAGTATCATCAAATCGTAAATTACACTTTCCTTGGTAGTCTTGTGCGATACCAAAGTTCAAGCAGATTGATTTTGCGTGACCTATGTGAAGGTAACCATTTGGCTCTGGCGGAAAACGCGTGTGAACCTCGGTATGCTTACCACTTTCTAGATCATCATCGATAATATTACGAATGAAGTTACTTGGACGTACTTCGTTGCCCTCGTGATCCATGAATGTCCTCTGTGACTCAAATATTGATATTAGTAATAACAGTGAATAATCCTACAGTTGAACGTGAGTTACAATGCCCTATTGATGATCTTTATAAAAAAAGCGACCATTTGGTCGCTTTTTAAAGGTTTTTACCCTTTGGGCGAATTTGCCCTGACATAACTCAGGAGCAATAGTGTGAACGCCAACAGAAACGCACGTCCATGTGCTGACGACCGTGACATCCTGTCACGGACGGTTGTCTTATCACACTCTCACTCCTATCTGTGTCTATTTAGAGTCTTGAGAGTCAACTCATAGTGCAGATTTTATGCTCCAATCGTTATCCTGTTACTACTTTTATACCTGGAATAACCTGCTGAACCTGCTTTCCTTTCTTTTTAAGCCACTGGTAAAAAGCAAACAAAGCGAGTAGAACACCAACAATCCACGCAGACGATGACAATGGGTGCTGAGTAAATGTTGCTGTTTGATAAACTAATACGGCACTGCCGTAAGCCATTCCGAATGTCCAAAATGCAGCAAATCTAGCCCACTTACCACCGAATTCACTCACCAATGCGCCTAGTGCTGCTACACAAGGTGTATAAAGTAAAATAAAGAGTAGGTAAGAAAACGCGGCAGTCTTTGTAACAAATCCAGCTTGTAATGCGCCAAACGTCGAGACATTCACGTCTTGGTCTTCAGCTGCCACTTGTTTATCTTTTACATCACCGATATTTAACGATAATGGATCCTCAACTTTAATATCCAACAAGTTTGCTGGAATCGTGGCAATCGCTTCATTCAAACTATGTATAAATGGCTGAACTTCTGAATCTTGTCCACCAGAATACAAATTGTTCAAGGTGCCCACTACCGCTTCTTTAGCGAAGATACCAGTGATGATACCGACGGTTGCAGGCCAGTTATCTTCTTTGACGCCTATTGGCGAGAACAAAGGTGTCACCTTCTGACTTGCCACACTTAAAACTGAGTTACTGGAATCTTCGTTACCAAACGAACCGTCTGTTCCGATGGCATTGATAAAGTTCAGCAGTGTTACAACGATTACAATGGTTTTACCTGCACCAAAAATAAAGCTCTTGGTTCTTTTCCAAGTTCTAGACATTACCGCTTTAAATTGTGGTACTTCGTAATCAGGCAGCTCCATTACAGATGTACTGCTAGTTCCTGGAAGAATGGTTTTTCGCAGCAGTAAGCCCGTTCCTATAGCAACCAATATTCCAAGAATATAAAGAAGGAATACGATGTTTTGCCCAGACTCAGGGAAGAAAGCCGCAGCAAATAAAGCATACACAGACAAACGTGCACCACAAGACATAAACGGCGCCATCATTCCCGTAACAATACGCTCTCTTTCGTTACCTAAAGTCCGAGTTGCCATTATCGCTGGCACATTACAACCAAAGCCAACTATCATAGGTACAAAAGCTTTGCCTGGTAGACCAACACGACGCATCAAACCATCTACGACAAATGCCGCACGCGCCATGTAACCTGAGCTTTCTAAAATTGAAAGTACTAGGAAAAGTGCAGCGATAACGGGAATAAAGGTCGATACCGTTTGTATGCCCTGCCCCACACCTCCAGCTAAAATCGTGACCAACCAGTCTGGCGTTCCTATATTTGATAAGAGCAGCCCAAAGTGATCAACGAACAATGCCCCAGATGTAATGTCAAAAAAGTCGATAAATGCACTACCCACATTTATGCTCAACATAAATGTCATGTACATCATAAATAAGAAGAAGGGTATGCCTAAGAACGGGTGAAGTGCTAACTTATCGAACTTATCCGTAAAGGTTGCTTTTTTTTCATCAGCAATAACATCTTGGCAAACTTGATCTGCAAATTGATATCGAGCACTTGCAATGAGAATTTCAATGTCGCTATTATCTGTTGTTAGCGTTTCACCACAAGCTTGTTTACGTGTAAGTTGAGTTAACGCTTGCGAGCGTGATATTTCTTCATCTTCTTGTAGCTCAGCAATCTTTCTTTCAACTTGCACATCGTAATTTAATCGTAAAGGGGATTGAGCATGATCGGCCTTTAGAATGTCGCTCAATAGTTGCTTTACTTTCTCAATATCCTGCTCGTTACGAGAACAGACATTAATAACAGGACACGATAAACGCTCACTAAGCTTCTTCAGATCAATTTCAATACCACGCTGTAAAGCAACATCGTGCTTATTTAATAGGACTACAACGGGAATGCCTAGCTCGAGTAATTGAGTGGTCAAATATAAATGACGTTCTACATTTGAAGCATCAACAAGGTTAACGATGCAATCTACAGATTGTTGAGATAAAAACTGCTGTGCGATGGTTTCATCCAATGAGCAATCACAACCATCACTTGCTGCAGTTAAATCATAAATACCAGGTAGATCAGTAATCGCAACTTCTAAGCCCGCTTGTTCAAATGTTCCAGTTTTCTTCTCTACTGTTACACCCGACCAGTTACCAACTTGTTGATTAGAACCTGTTAACGCATTAAATAGTGTTGATTTACCTGCGTTTGGATTACCAACTGTGACGCAAGTGAATGTCTGTTTCATCTTGTTACCTCAATAGCATCAGCTAACTCGCTTCTAACGCAAAGACGTGATCCACGGACTTCTATTTCTAACCCGCTGCCTAAAGGTGCCCTTCTTATTAATGTGATCTTACTTTTGGGCGTGATCCCCATAGATAATAACTTTCTTTTAATCGTCTGGGACATTTCAGAATTACCTACTTCAGAAACGGTAACCTTGTCTCCAGGTTCAAGCTCACTTAGCTTCATGACACCTACCTTGCTTAAGGGCTAACCTTGTTATGTATAAATTGTTTTTATTGGGCAAATCATACTCCACAACGGATCCAAATGATAATGATTTTCACTAATTCGCACGTGACTAGCTCCTAAATTGAATAGAAATATCAAAATCGGTTAGTCAAACACCTCACTACCAAGAATGTAAATGATTGGTGTTACAAATTGTGAAATAAAACACATCGAAACTGAATTTATAATAATTCAACAACCTAAATAGAATAAAAATCAACCAAACAATTTCAGATTTAGATTTATTTTCAAATAACAATAAACAAACATATAAAACATATCGGCTACTAAATTAACATATTTGAAATATAGATGTATATTTTAAGAGCTAGATTAAAATGTCAAATTAACTATTTACATAAAAGAACAAAAAAACCAGAAAAACAGACTACTAATCAACCAATAGGTTAATTAAATGTAAAACTAACAAGCCACATTTATTGTGAACCCAATGTTGCAAAGTTAATTAAATATGAATTATGTTTCTTACAAGTAATCAAAAATTACTTTTTCAAGAAAAATAAATCTAACAATAAAAACAAAACAACAACGTATTGGGAGTTAAACATGAGTTCTAATTCTGTATTAGCAAAATCAGTTCGTTTAGCATTAATCGCTGGTGCATCTACAGGTGCATTTACAGCTTCTAATGTTATGGCTGAAGAGTCGTCTGCTAAAGTAGAGCGTATTGAAGTTACTGGTTCTCGTATTAAAAGAACTGACATGGAAACGGCAAGTCCAGTTACCACCATCGATGCTTCAGCTATCAGCGCAACGGGTGCTACATCTATTGATGACGTACTGCAAAAAATGACTGCAGCTGGCGGTGCTATGACCAATTCAGGTATCAACAATGGTTCAGGCGGTAACAGTCGTATCAACCTTCGTGGTCTTGGTTCTAACCGTACCCTTATTCTTGTTAACGGTCGTCGTATGATTGCATCTGGTACAGGTGCAGCTTCTACTGTTGACTTAAACACCATTCCAGTTTCAATGATCCAACGCGTTGAAATCCTAAAAGATGGCGCTTCTGCAATCTATGGTACGGATGCGATTGCTGGTGTTGTTAACATTATTCTAAAACGTGACTTTGATGGTCTAGAACTTAACGCACAAACAGGCTTATCTGGTCATGATGACGCTAACGAAACTAGCATCGACTTTACATTAGGTAATACGTTTGAGAAAGGTAACATTGTTATCAACGCTCAATACACCAAGCGTGGAGATGCAAGTCAAGCTGACCGTGATTTTTCAAATTGCCCAATTGCTGAAACCGGTAAAACGGGTAGTAAAACCAAATTCTGTGGCGGTAGCTCATACTCAGAAGGCGGACACATTTGGGGTGATAAAAACCACGGTATTCCAACTGTAAAAGACAAAGATGGTAAAGACGTATTTGAGCTAGACAAAAAAGGCTCTTATGGTTATTACACCATGGAAAAAGGTGAACGCGTCTTTAAATATATTGACGATAATAAAAAGCAAGCTGATCTAAGTGGTCGTGGTGACAAATACCACCCATTTGCAGGCTCTGGCGACAATAACGACAGATATAACTACGCTAAAGACAGCTACCTTACTACACCAATGGAAAGATTAAACCTAACTTTCTCTGGTACATATGAGCTAACTGATACAACAACTTTCTTTGCAGAAGCAATGTATACCAAGCGTTGGTCGACTCAACAAATGGCCCCTCAACCAATCTGGAACAAGTCTCCTTGGGTTTACATGCCTAAGAAGCATGGCGGTTGGATGACTGATGATTTACTTCCTTGGGTTCAGAATGGTGAGAAAGTGAGCTATGGTCGCCGTATGGTTGAATCTGGTACTCGTAACTTCTCACAAAATGTTGATACTATTCGCCTAGTTTTAGGTCTAGAGGGTGAATTTGATAACGGCATCACATGGGACGTTTCGTACAACAAAGGGAAAAATGACTCGGTAGACAAGCTAGCTAACCTTCATAATTTAGGTGCTATCGACAAAGCAGTTAAAGACAAGAAGTTTGACCCATTTAAGCAATCTTCTTGGAGAGGCGACAGTATTAAGCCATTCATTTACACCGAAATGAACAGTGGTGGTAGTGAGTTAGATATTGCTGCAGCAAACTTTGCTGGTGAACTATTCGAACTTCCTGCTGGTGTAGTCGGTTTCGCATCCGGTATTGAGTATCGTAAAGAGTCTGCATACTTCACTCCAGATTCATTAACAGCTCAAGGTCTTGCGAATGACCCACGTGTTGAGCCAACGTCTGGTTCATTTAGCGTAAGAGAAGCCTACACTGAATTTGCAATTCCACTATTAAGTGAATTGCCGATGGCTGAGCAAGTTGAATTAAGTGCTGCAGCACGTTTCTTCGACTACAGTACCTTTGGTTCTGATAAGACTTGGAAACTTGGTCTAACTTGGCGCCTAAATGACAGCATTATGCTACGTGGTGTTAAATCGACGGCATTCCGCGCTCCAACTGTAAGTGAATTATACGGTGGTAAGTCTCCATCATTTGATCAAGTTGATCACCCTGCAACAGAGCAGACTCAGGCAGAAGTTACTGTTGGTGGTAACCCATTACTGACTCCAGAAGAGGCGAAAACCTTAACTGCAGGTGTTGTTATTGAACCTAGCTTTATTGAAAACCTATCGTTGACAGTTGATTACTACAACATCGATATTACTAACGCTATCACTAAAGTGGATTCAAGCTACATCGCTGATAAGTGTTTAGGTGCCAACGGTAAGAAAATCAACCAAGACACTGCATTATGTAAGTCTGCGGATATTAACTTAGATTCAACAGGTCGTATTAGCTTCAACAATGGTCTACAAAACATCGGTGCAGCTAAAACTTCTGGGTTTGACATCAACCTAGCCTATGGCTTTGATGCATTCGGCCTTGAGTGGAAGACAAACCTTGATACGTCTATTTTGACAGAGTTCAAAGAGTTCGATCCTGATGGTAAAGCTGTTGACTATAAAGGTTATATCACTGGTGGTGTAGGTGCTTACGCTAAACTTAAATCAAACCTAAGCATTAAGGCTTCTAGTGATGATTGGTCTGCGACTTATGCTGCACGATTCATCGACGGTATGGATTCATTCTCTTCTAAATGTAAGAAGAATCCAAAAGACTGTGCTGCACCGTCTGTTGGTAGCGTTGTTTATCACGACCTATTAGGTTCTTACTCATTAACTAATGATGTAACCCTATCAGGTGGTGTTAAGAACTTATTTGATAAGCAACCTCCATACTACTCAGGTAACAATGATTCGAACACTGACCCATACACTTATGACGTTATTGGTCGATTCTTCTTTATCAAAGCAAATGTTAAATTCTAAATACTAATTTAACAGTAAAGAGAGGCTTAAATTTAAGCCTCTCTTTTGTTAAAAAGACTGTTTATTCTTACTATTACCCCTTCTTTAACTCGCTCACTATCTCTAAACTTCTCTGTTAACACCCAAATAAAGACTAAAATATAACCAAACGGCACTTAATTATAATTTTATTTAATTAAAACAACTTGAAAACATTATAAAACATTAACCAATACTTTAAAAAAAAATAAAAACATAATTAACTTTAAATAAACATTATATTTGATCTTTCTCTAAGTTTTTCTCCTGTCAGAACAAAAACAAATCAAATGTTAACAAACATAAGCAGAAACCATTTGATTGTTGCTTAATTTGTTAAATCACACCATTGTAGATTTTGTATACACAGTGTTGCCGATAAAAATTTAATGTGATTATATTCGGGTCAATGTAATTAGATTTTTATTTCAAAATAAACCTGAAATTACATTTTAAAATCTAAAAAAATTAAATAACAAATCGTTTTTTAGGGAGAAATATCAATGCAAGCTAATGCTGTATTAGCCAAAGCTGTACGCCTCGCGTTAATAGCTGGTGCAACATCTGCAACATTGTCTACTGCAAACGTAATCGCAGCAGAAGAGTCAGCAAATGTAGAACGTATTCAAGTTACTGGTTCTCGTATTAAACGTACTGATATGGAAACTGCTAATCCAGTTGTCGTATTAAGTGCTGATGACATGGCCAAGCAAGGTTTTACTAATGTTCAAGATGCTCTTGAAAATCTAAGCGCAACAACAGGTGCAGTTACTACACAATCAGTGCATGGATATACTCCTTCAGCATCTGCAATTAGCCTAAGAGGTGCAGGAGCTAACCGTACCCTTACCTTGATTAACGGCAAACGATTAAATCAATACCCTAAATTCTTAAATGGTACAGATAACTTTGTAGATACTGCAAACTTGCCAATGGAAGCTGTAGCTCGTGTTGAAATTCTTCAATCTGGTGCGTCTGCAATTTATGGTGCAGATGCCGTTGGTGGTGTTATCAACATCATTTTGAAAAGAGATTTTGAAGGAATCGCATTAAAAGCCCGTCGCGGTGATACTACTCATGGTGGTGGAGCTAACTCTCGTGTAGCTTTATCTCTTGGTTCTAGTTCAGAACGTGGTAATGTATCTAGCTTTGTTGAACTTAACTTCAATGAACAATTAAAGACTACTGACAGAGCTAACTTTGGCTTAGATACAGATAAAGTACCACACAGTGTTAAATCTAAATACAGCTCATACGGTGCACGTATTGCTCCAAACTCTAAAGGTGCAAAAGGCCAAAGAGCACTTAATCAAGAACAATGTGAAACCCAAGACTTACTATGGGATAAAGCAAACAATCGTTGTGGATATGACCGCTCTAAGCAACGTGACCTAAGCCCAGAAAGTTACCGTTTTATCAGCTCGACTATTTTTAATTACGAGTTAACTGATGACACCATTTTTAATGGCCGAATTGATTTCGCAAAAGCTAAATCAACCACATTGATTGAACCTACGTCAACTGATGGTGTGGATGTTGAAGTTAAAGAAAATAAAGTAAATGTTAATGCTTATGGTAGAAAATTTACTTATAACAAGGCTGATGCATTTGGCGGGGATTTTGCGAACGCTGAAGACGGTAAGTACTACTACATCAGACGTTTGAATGGTTTGGGTAACCGTAAAGGTGAAACCAATACCCAAAACTATTATGGCTCATTTGCTCTAGAGGGTACTTTAGCTGACGAATATAGCTGGGACGTATCTGCAAACTACGGAAAAACAGATTTAGATGTATTTAATAGCGGTTATAGCCTAGAGCAAAAAATCGTAGACTACATCACTTCTGAGAAAAATGGTAAGTCTCTTCTTGATCCTATTTCAAAAGATGCATACAAAAAGTTAGAGTACACGCCTCATTCTCGTGCGACTTCTTCGCTACTGAACTTCCAAGCAAATATCTCAGGTGTTGCTTTACAGCTTCCAAATGGTAATGATCTAGAATTTGCTTTAGGTTCTGAGTGGTCTAAGCAAAAATATCGTGCTAATGCAGATACTGAATCTAAAGCTGGTAATGTTGTAGGTACTGGTGGTTCTTCTGGTCAAGGTGAGCGTTCATTCTACGCAGTGTACTCAGAGCTTAGAGTTCCTGTTTTAGATGAGCTGACTTTTGACTTAGCACTTCGTTATGACAAATACAGTGACTTTGGTGGTAATGTTACGCCATCTATCGCTGTAGAATACCGTCCAATTGATGAACTTCTAGTACGTGGTTCATATAACAAGGTATTCCGTGCTCCAGATATGCAACGTGTATACGGTGACCCTTCTACAGGTTTCTCTCAAGTAACTGACGTTAAACGATGCCTAGAACTTGGTGGAACACCTGACAAGGTTATTAAAGGTCTACCTGACAATGTAAATACCGTATGTAATGAATTACACATCGATATTACAACAGGCGCTAACCCAGATCTGAAAGCAGAGAAAGGTTATACAGCAAATGTTGGTGCCGTATACGGTACTGACGAGCTAAACGTTTCTATTGATGTTTGGGAGTGGAAGCTAAATGATATGGTTACTACTGTATCAGCTTCTAGAAAAGCTCGTGAACATAAGCTTTACGAAAAAGATATTACTCGTGATGCTCAAGGAAAAATTACTCACATCAACTCTGTAGCGCAAAACCTTTCATTTAAAAAGGTAAGCGGTATTGATTTAGAAGGTGGTTACACTTATGAAATGGACGCTCTAGGTGAGCTTTCTTTCAAAACTAAAGCGACCTACTTGCTTAAATCAGAAAGCCAAATTGATGCAGCTTCTCCTGTTGATGATGACATCGATGACGGCGGTATTGCTCGACTAAAAGGTAGCTTCGTTACAGCTTGGAATTATCAAGATTTCACAACAACTCTTGGTATGTTCTACACTGCAAGACACCATGGTGCAAGCTATAAGTCAGTAAAAGCTAACTCTAAGAACTTTGATGAAAAGGCTAATGAAGTAGCTTCATACGTTAAGTGGAACTTCACTTCGATTTACAACGTTTCTGACGATGTTCAAATCAAAGCAGGTATCTTGAACCTATTTGATAAAGGTCCTAACTTTGACCCAACATTATCAAGCTGGCCACACTATGAGCGTTCGCTATTCAACGCTCGCGGACGTGAATGGTTTGTAGAAACTGAAGTTAAATTCTAATATTTAACGAATATTCAAAAGCGACTTCAATGAAGTCGCTTTTTTCTTTCCAATAACAAAACTGTAATTTCACATCCAGCACTCAACTTATTTAGAACTATCAATTAAGCTCTCGATTTTGTTACCAAGATCTCAATTTTTTCCATTCAATCTTTTAAGCTGTGATTTCAGTACTGATGCCGCACCACATCTTCTGTTACTATCCCCAATAGGTAAATTGGTAATACCAATTTAGATTTAAACTCTCTTCAAGAGACTGTCTCAGTTTGACCATCTGGGAGCGATACTATTTATGTCAGAAAATAAAATGAATGATCAAAACTTGGACAATGCAAGCTATCAAGAACTGCATCGACCTGCTTCTGAATTCGAATCCAGAAGCGACTATTTAGAACACGAGCTTCAAATTATGAAGCCACGCCGTTGGGGGCTTAATTTACCCGGGCGTGACTTTCGATTTGAATGGGAAGATCTTGTACCAGCCATAGCGGGTACTATCGGTATTACCGTAATGTATTCTGCTGTAATGGCGGCTTGGGCAGCGGGTTTAACGGAGAAATGGCCTCATGTTAATTTAGGTGCAGATTTCGCGATTCAAGTAATGCGCGTCGAAATGTTGATTCCAGCGTTACTATTTTGCGTACTAAGTTCTGGCTTTATCAACCCTAGAGCTAACCTTGGCGGCAATCATGGCCCAATGATCCCTCTTATTGGCACAATTGCTCTTGCTGGTGCTCACCCTCTTGCTCTCGCCATTCTTATTGGTGTATTTGGTTTGATCCTCAGTTGGCTAAAAGGAGGTTCCCGACTCGTAAACCTCACCAGTAGTGGTGTTGCCGGTGGTTTACTCGTTTATTTAGGGTTTATGGGAGCCAAAGGTCAAATCACTTCATTATTTGACTGGTCTGCTGGGCTTCAAGCTAAACATGCTCTCGACTATTCATTATCATATGTTGCGTTTGTTATCTTACTTATCAACGTGGTGCTTTATGCCTTCCTAGCAAAAATTGAAAAGCGTTGGTTAGCGATTCCTCTTTGCTCAATTACGGCAATTATCGTTGCTTTTGGTTTAGGTGCAGGGTTAGATTTACAATTTGTAACCGCTCCAGGTCTTCCAAACTTAAACCCTGTTTATTGGTGGGGCTCAACTGAAACAGGTTGGCAGCTAGGCTTACCTAATGTTGAACACTTTATTGCTTCTTTACCATTTGCGATTTTAGCTGTAGCCATGTGGTCGCCTGACTTTTTGGGGCACCGTATTTTCCAAGAGCTGAACTACCCTAAAGGTACAGATAAAGTGCTCATGGACGTTGACGATACCATGACCACTTGTTCTCTTCGTCAGATTGTTGGTACAGCTGTTGGTGGTGGTAACATCACTTCGTCTTGGGGAACTTATATGATCCCTGCTGCGATTGCCAAACGCCCTATTCCAGCTGGAGCAATCTTACTTGGCTTGCTTTGTATTGTAGTCGCGATACTTGGCTATCCTATGGATGTTGCGGTTTGGCGACCAGTAATGTCAATTGCTTTACTTGTTGGTGTATTCTTACCACTACTTGAAGCTGGCTTGCAAATGGTTAAAGACAGCGTCAGCAGTCAAGCTGCTGGCATTTGTATTTTTGCGGCGTTTGTTGCTAACCCAGTGTTAGCATGGGCACTAACCATGCTTTTAGATAACAATGGATTGATTGGTGATAAAGAAAGACCAAAACAACTTTCATTTGCCGACCGTGTTGTTATTCCAACTCTAGCTTTTGTGATTTGCCTTGCAGCTATGCTTGCAGTTGGCATGATTAAAGGTATCCCAGCTATCATTTAATCTTATTGAGCGGTTTTCGGTTGATACCTGAAAGCCGCTTTCCCTTCTAGACATCACTCATTTCAACCAAAACCGTACAATTGCTCACAATTAAACCAATAAAGCTATTTTAATTCATATTTTCGCAACATTTGTCTCATTTTTTATTTTAATTTCCTATATAATTGCCGCCGCCGAGGGGTGTTTGCAGATAAAAGTCTGTGAACTGAGATCAAACCCTTAGAACCTGATCCGGCTTATACCGGCGTAGGAATGGGCTAAATGGCTTTTTAATGCCATGAAAAAATGTCATGACATTCTGTCGTGAACATTTTATTCGCACTTTCATAGCGCTTACCGAATGCCGGATCTCAGATTATTTTGAGGTCCCATGTTAAACCAAGCTTTAAAACAAAAATTATCTCCACTTGCACTGATCATTTCTGCAGCTGTTTGTGGACAAGCTATTGCTGAAACCAAGCAGAATGACGATATCGAAGTTATCAAAGTAACCGCTGATTTCCGCCAACACGACTTACTTACCTTACCAGCTAGTGCAACCATCATTGATGCTAAACAATTAGAAGATGAAGGCGATCAGCACTTTGAAGACGTACTGAATTCTATCGCCAATTTTAACTGGTCTGGTGCGACTTCTCGCCCACGTTACTTCCAAATTCGTGGTGTTGGTGAGCAAGAAGATTATAAAGGTGCTCCGAACTCATCAGTAGGTTATGTCATTGATGATATCGACTTATCTGGTTTAGGCATGGTTTCTAGCATGTACGACCTACAGCAAGTTGAAGTACTTCGTGGCCCTCAAGGTACTCGCTACGGTGCAAATGCACTTGCTGGTCTTATTTACCTAAAAAGTAATGACCCTAGCGATGTTTTTGAACACGGTGCTGAAGTATCAGTAGGTAATGACGATTTACGTACTTTCAGTGGTTTTAGCTCTGGCCCTATTTCTGATTCAGTGCTTTATCGTGTTTCTATTCAGCAACATAATCAAAACGGTTTTAGAAAAAACACCTTCTTAAACCGTGACGATACCAACAAGCGTGATGAATTCTCTGGCAGAATGAAACTACGTTGGTTAATCAACGATGGCACGACTGCTGACTTAACCGTTTTACATGCCAATTTCGACAATGGTTATGACGCTTGGACATTAAATAACAACGGCTTTAAAACCTTAAGTGACAAACCGGGTAAAGACAGCCAACGCACCACAGGTTCAAGCCTTAAAATAAGCCATACTGGTGCTGATGACTTTAACATTACGTCAATTACCTCTTTTTCAGAGAGTAAACATCTACACGCTTATGACAGTGATTGGGCAAACCCTAAATACTGGGAAAGCCGTAAATGTGGTGATAAGCCATGTGAATACAATGCGATTTGGAGCAAAACCGGCAATCGTAAAACTCTGTCACAAGAGTTCCGTTTAACTCCAAAAGAATCGGGACGTATCTTCGCTGGCTCGACTGATTGGTTGGTGGGTGTTTACGCCATGAACCTCAAAGAAGACAACAGTCAATTCGATGTTTATAACGGTGACCGTGGTGGCATCGATTCAGATTATGAAGCGACAAACTATGCTGTTTTCGGTCAATTAGATACTGATTTGGGTAATGGCTATAGCTTATCCAATGGCCTTCGTTTTGAGCGTCGTAATAGCGACTACACAGACAGTAAAAAAGAGGCTTTCTCACCATCTGAAAATATGTGGGGTGGCCATATCTCACTAAGCAAAACGCTTTCTAAGCAACACAGCACTTACATTCGAATTGCTCGTGGCTATAAAGCTGGTGGCTTTAATATGAGCTTGCCAAAAGGCTTTGAAGATAAAAAGCAGTTCGACACTGAAGTGCTATATAACTACGAGCTAGGTTTCAAATCTCGTTGGTTGGATAATTCTCTAAGCACTAATGTTGCGTTGTTCTACATGGATAGACAAGATCAGCAAGTTTCTGCATCACAACAAGATCCTGACCGTCCAGATCGCTTTATCCTTTATACAGAGAATGCGGGTAACTCAAGCAACTATGGTCTAGAGGTTGATGCTAAATGGCAAGCAACGGATAACCTAGAGGTTTATGCAAGCTTAGGTTTATTACGTGCTACTTACGGCGATTACAGCTATAAAGACAAACGCGGTAAAGTTATCGATTTATCGGGTCGTGAGCTTGCACATGCTCCTAAATTTACTAACAGCTTAGGTGCGACTTATCGTGCTGATAATGGTATTTTTGTGAACCTAAATACCAGTGGTAAGAGTAAGTTTTTCTACTCTGACAGTAACGACTCTAAGTCAAAAGGTTACCAAATCTTCAATGCTAGAGTGGGTTATGAAACTGAGGATTGGGGTGTTTACCTTTGGGGACGTAACTTATTTGATAAGAAATACGGCGTTCGTGGTTTCTTCTTTGGTAACGAACCTGACCAAGATTGGGTGAAGAAGCAGTACATTCGCTTTGGTGATCCTAGAGCGTTTGGTATCACCACTAATATTAAGTTCTAATTGAACTCAATATATTAATTTCCGTATTCAGTGATTTGAATTTGATAGGAACTATAGTGCGCTAAGACAACCGTCCGTTACAGGATGTAACGGTCGTGAGTACATGGACGTACGCCTCTGTTGTCGTGCGCACTATAGTTCCTTTATATCAAAGGAACCAAGCCATGAAACTTACAGCTGAAATCAGCATGTATCCGTTTAATGAAAACTACTTAGAGCCTATCCAGTGGTTTATTGAACGCCTACGCAACTATCCAAACATCACTCGTACTACTAACGCTATGGCAACTCAAGTATGTGGTGATTATCAGGAAGTCATGAGTATGCTAGCAACAGAAATGGAAGCAGCACATTCTAAATGGGGCAAAGCCGTATTTGTTTGTAAATTTATCGGCTCGGAACTCGACTTAACCCATAAAGAGTAGTGAACCTGAATTCAGGATAAGCAAACCTCTATAGAATTATGCACTCTCTACATGAAAAATTAATAGATTTCATTATCCAAAACTCAGGTTCAATATGGATTTAATTACAAAAATACAGTCTGAAATGTCTGTAATGACCAATTGGGAAGCACTTGCTGTTATTCTTGCTGTTGCTTACCTAGTATTAGCAATGAGACAGAATATTTGGTGTTGGGCTGCCGCTTTTACTAGCTCACTCATTTATACCATTATCTTTTGGAAAGTCTCCTTGTTAATGGATTCAATCCTGAATTTCTATTACATAGCAATGGCGATTTATGGGTATTGGATGTGGACCCAAGGCGGTGCTGAGCAACATGGCGTAAAAGTTGTCTCTTGGTCTAAGCAAAGGCATTTAGCCATTATTGCCACAACCACAATCGTATCGCTTATCTTAGGGTACTTTATGGCAAACCATACCCATGCCTCGTATCCATACTTAGATACTGCTACAACCTGTTTTGCAGTAGTAACGACTTACTTAGTGGCTAAAAAAGTATTGGAAAACTGGCTCTATTGGTTAGTAATAAACTCAGTATCTATTTACCTCTATATCAATAAAGAGTTGATGCTAACTTCAGTGTTGTTTGGGTTGTATCTTGTACTTTCTGTCATTGGTTATAAGCAATGGCGAGATTCAATGAAACAAAACTCAAGTAGCGATAAAACGGAGTCTTTTGCTTAATGGAGTCTTTTCCCGCAGAAGTAATAAGTGCACTTGAGTATTGTGAACATGATACGAGGCTCTCGATCATTCCGCACATGACTTCAGTCTCTACTCTGACTGCGGGAAAAAGTAACCGTAATTTTTTAATCAATACTCCTACGCAAGATTATGTACTCAGAGTCAATTCTGCTGAATCCAGTTTTATTTGCGATAGAGAAAATGAAATTGAGTGTTGGCGAATAGCAGAGCAAAGTAGTCTTGCGCCAAAGTTGTTTTGGGTAAGTGGAGATAATAACTTCTATTTGAGTGAATATATTCAGCAACCGATAGATAAAGGATATGGATTAAAAGAAGTCCAAAAACTATTGAATGCTCTGAGCACTCTGCCCTTGCCCACAAAAATAATCACTTGCGAACAGCAATGGCAAATCTATCAGCAACAAGTTCAATCTATTACAACTCAGTTGCTACAAACGAATAACTTTGATTTGCTCACTGAATATGAGCAATGGAATAAACTGAAATCAAAACTAGATTCACTACAACCTAACATCAAAGGTTGGGTCGATTTTCTTGAGAGCTTAAACGTAAAACCTCAATTCTGTCACAGGGATTTAAACCCAGAGAATATACTCATCAAAAACGGACAATTAATCTGTATTGATTTTGAATACGCCTGCCAATCACACCCACTTTTTGAACTGGCTTCGTTAATTGAAAACCATGATCTTACTGAAAGTGATAAAAAACTAATCGTTACTGATTATCTAAAATCACATTCAGAATTGAATTTATCAAATAGAGTTGAATTTGAAATCGCCACTAAACTCTTTTGGAGTTTTTATGATTATTGGGTAGTGATTATGGCGGGTCGGGTTCTTATCGAACAGTTGGAAAGTAGTAGCGAAATTACTGAAACGAGTAAACAGTTTAAGGAATATTACTCTCTAGCAAAGTAAAGGGATTACAAAGGCCACCAATAATCCAATGAGAGTAATAGCGTGATAAAACAACCGTCCGTGACAGGATGTCACGGTCGTCAGCACAGGGCCATTCTCGCACATCCATGTGCTTCATGGCATTCAGGCTTCCTGCCTATCAGATGTGCGCTTCGGTTGCTGTTTACGCTATTACTCTGTTGCTATATACAAGCTAATTTATCCAGTTTTTCAAACAATCACTGATCCCAAATAAACTCGCGATAATGCTTACGGCAAACTGATTCATAACTTTCGTTACCGCCAATGGCGACCTGCTCACCTTCTTTCATCACCTTGCCATCACCATCAAGACGAACAACCATGTTAGCTTTACGTCCGCAATGGCAAATAGTTTTGAGCTCAACCAACTTATCTGCCCACGCGAGTAAGTATTGACTGCCGTTAAACAACTCACCTTGAAAGTCAGTTCTCAAGCCGTAACACAAAACCGGAATATCCATATTATCGACAACATGAGTTAACTGCTTTACCTGTTCCTTTGTCAAAAATTGGCTTTCGTCCACTAAAATACAATGGATTTCTTGTTCCTTTAATGCTGATTCAACCAGCTCAACCAAATTCGATTCAGCACCAAAAATACTGGCTTCAGTTTCAAGTCCAATTCTAGATGCCACTTTACCTACACCATATCGATCATCAATTGCCGCAGTTAACACTAAAGTGTTCATTCCGCGCTCACGATAGTTATAAGATGATTGAAGTAAAGAAGTTGATTTACCTGCATTCATTGCAGAGTAATAAAAATACAGCTGAGCCATAGCCAAGGGTCCTTTCTTATTATCGTTGTAAAATGATAACAAGAAACCTTCGGCATATCATGGCTTAGAAGCTTTATATTTCAATATTGCGACCAATCCAATAAATAAAGTACAGCAAGTGACTAATCCCCACATTACTGAGCTCGTTAACCCTAAGACTAAATACCCAAACATACTGATAGTCGCCGCCATTAACGCATAAGGTAATTGAGTGGTGACATGATCAATATGATGACAACTCGCCCCTGTTGAAGACAAAATAGTCGTATCAGAAATGGGAGAGCAATGGTCGCCAAATACAGAGCCTGAAAGCACTGCAGCTAGCATAGGAACCATCATAGATGAATGCGTTCCCATAGACATATCAGCCGCAATAGGAAGCATGATCCCAAAGGTTCCCCAACTCGTACCTGTGGAAAAGGAGGTAATGCCTGCTAATACAAACATTACTGCTGGCAGTAGCGCAAAATGGATATTACCAGAAGCAAGAGTCGCCATATATTTACCCGTTTGCAAGTGTCCTATAACGCCAGAAATTGTCCACGCAAAAATTAATATATAAATGGCAGGCAACATAGATTTAATGCCGTGTAAAATCGCCAATTTGATTTTGTCTGCTGGCATTTTTTGTTTTACTGCCAACCATAACGTCACTATAAGGCCAGTGCTGGAACCGAGAACTAAAGACAAACTCACATTCGTTTTTTCAAAAGCTTTTATTAGACTAAGTGGCAAATGCTCCATTTGTAATTGTTGAACACCTGTCAAAATCATAAAACTCACAGTTGCAAAGACTAAGATTGCAATAGGAATAAACAATCCTGAAACCTTACCATTCTGCTCTTCGGGTAAATCAGCAATGCTGCCTGGTGGTGTGCCCTTGATGGGATCATACAGCTCCCCTCTTTGAGCATTTATTTCATGTTGTTTCATCGAACCTACATCTAAACCGTACATGCATACGCAAAACAAAAGCAGGAGTGAAAAAATGGCGTAAAAATTCATAGGGATCATTTCTACAAAGGTTCCCAAATAACTGACATTATGAAAACCATGCGTCGTTAATATTCCACCAATTAAAGCGATAATATAGGCCCCCCAACTTGATACAGGAGAGATCACACATACTGGCGCAGCTGTTGAATCCAAAAGGTAAGCTAACTTGGCTCTTGAAATGTAATATCTATCTGTTAACGGTCGTGCTACTGAGCCTACCACTAGGCTATTGAAGTAATCATCAATGAAAATCACAATGCCTAAGATCATGGTTAATACTTTCGCATCTCGACGACTTTTAACATGCACTTTGGCCCATTGAGCAAATACTTTCGCACTTCCGCTTACCGTCATTAATGCTGTCATTACACCGAGTAAAATTAAGAAAAGTAAAATATAAATATTCCATGTGCTTAACTGGCCATCACTCCAAAATAGCCCTGTAACAGTATCAGCAATATACTTACCGGCATGCTCTATTGAAAAGTTAGTAACCAATAAAGCGCCTGCAAGAATGCCAGAACCTAAAGAGAGTAAAACTCTTCGGCTAATAATCGCTAGAACAATCGCTAATAAGGGAGGAAAAATTGATAATGGTGAGTCAGCATAGGAAAGTATTGTCATACAGCCTTTCTTACTTTTAGAGCATAAGTAACGCTAGAGCATAACGACAAAATTGGAAGAAAAATAATTAAATTAAGTTAACCGCATAAACAAAAAGTCCTAACTACAAATGCACTTAGGACTTTAGATTCAATCAATTACAGCATTTATAATTTTTCAATCAGCTCTGGTAGAGCCTTAAATAAGTCAGCCTCTAAACCATAATCGGCAACTTGGAAAATTGGCGCTTCAGGATCTTTGTTAATTGCAACAATCACTTTAGAATCCTTCATACCTGCCAAGTGCTGAATTGCACCAGAAATACCAACTGCAATATATAAATCAGGGGCAACAATCTTACCTGTTTGGCCGACTTGCATATCATTCGGTACAAAACCAGCATCAACAGCAGCACGTGATGCACCAACGGCTGCACCTAATTTATCTGCCAGCTGTTCAAGGATAGCGAAGTTCTCGCCACTTCCCATACCACGACCACCAGAAACAATCACACCAGCACTGGTTAGTTCAGGGCGCTCTGATTCGGTTAATTCTTGAGATACAAACTGTGTGCTCGCTTCAATAGCATTTGAAAGAGATACAAGTTCTGCACTTCCTTCACTGGATACTGCATCGAAAGCACTCGCACGAACCGTCATCACTTTTTTACTATCGTGAGACTGAACAGTCGCCATTGCATTGCCCGCATACACTGGACGAACAAACGTATCTTCAGATACTACTTCAACCACTTCTGAAATTTGAGCAACATCTAACAGTGCTGAAACTCTTGGTAAAACATCTTTACCTGTTGTCGTTGCCGTTGCCAAAATGAATTCGTAGTCTGAAGCAATATCTAATATGGCTTTTGAAACGTTTTCAGCTAATTGAGCTTCATAAGTCGCATCATCAAGTAATAATACTTTGCTTACGCCAGTTAAGCTCTGCGCTGCTGTTGCTGCCGTTTGAGCTTGATGGCCCACAACCAATACATGCACATCACCTGGCAATGCATTTGCCGCAGCAACGGTTTTAGCTGTTTCTAGTTTTAAACTTGCATTATCGTGTTCTGCTAATACTAAAATTGCCATTTAGATCACCTTTGCTTCGTTCTGTAGTTTTTTCACCAGCTCTTCAACAGAAGAAACCATAACACCAGCTTCACGAGCCGCAGGCGCATTAACTTTTAATACGGTTTGATGTTCTTTAAGCTCAACACCCAAGTCATCAATTGAAATAACCTCTAACGGTTTACGCTTAGCTTTCATGATATCCGGTAACTTAGCGTATCTTGGCTCATTAAGGCGAAGATCTGTGGTCACTACCGCAGGTAGTGGCATAGATAAAGTTTGTAAACCACCGTCTACTTCACGAGTCACAATCGCTTGGTTATTCTCAACCTTAACTTCAGAAGCAAACGTTGCTTGTGGCATCCCTGTTAAGGCTGCAAACATTTGCCCTGTTTGGTTATTATCGCCATCAATCGATTGTTTACCGAACATAACGAGTTCTGCATTTTCCTTTTCTTGAATCGCTTTAAGGATCTTGGCTAAAGAAAGTGGAACTAATTCAGCATCAGTTTCAACCTGAATACCTCTGTCAGCTCCTAATGCCATAGAAGTACGAATTTGCTCTTGAACCACTTTAGGTCCGATACTCACTACCACGACCTCAGTAGCGATACCAGCTTCTTTCAATCTAACCGCTTCTTCTACTGCAATTTCACAAAACGGGTTAATAGCCATTTTTAAATTAGCGGTTTCTACCTTTGTATTGTCAGCACTGACTCTGACTTTTACATTGGCATCAACGACGCGCTTGACGGGTACCAATACTTTCATGGAGGTTCCTTAATAAAACTTGTTATCTCATAAGGTTTAATGGACTCAACTCTAACTCCAGTTTACGTTCACGTCAACCTTGCAGTAATTAAAAGATCCTGCACCTCGGATGAGTTGATTTATTGAGTAGAAATTATTGGGAGTGACAAATCCAATAAGTTGTCGATTAAGAGCCTTTACAAAACCACTGATTAAACTCTTCACTTGTTCCGGGGTGATGCTTTTTAAAGACATCTTGAAGTTCTAACACTTCTTCCTCTGTAGACATATTCTGTGCAATTTCTTTTAACAGTGAGTACTGCTCTCTATGTAGCAAGGTATAAAGCACTTCAATACCTTTTTCTTTACTCTCTAACATACTTACTTTCATTTGATTTTCACGACAAAGCCTATTACGAAGAGGAGTTATAGAGGGATAAATATTTAAAGGATATAAACTCAACCAAGTATTCAGAAATTGTTCAGGATTCAGTTCAGATAACATTTCTATCGCAATATCCTGATCAATATAAAAAGTTTTTATCAGAGAATGAAATCTTGATTCGTCATATTCCAACATGGCCTTGCCTACACGCTGTAGAACCAATCTAAACTCTCGTAATTTATCGTCATCATTTCCAATGCTCTCCTGCATAAAATGGAGTGAGCTTTCGATAGATGCGCAATTAAAAAGTAACTCCGTCTTCTGAAAATCAGATAGAGACAAGAATTCATCAGGGTTTTTCTCCATTCTCCTCATAATTTTATTTAATTGATCTTGGCTAAGATTACGCACTACCTGATGACACCCTTCATGTGAAGTTTGGCTTTTGATTAATTTTAATGCTATCGCTGGTTCAAGGTTCGATAAAAGTAAGTTCCGAGAGATATAATAAGGATTCTGATGAAATAAAATATACGGCACAGATAGCATTTTCAACCATACGTCATCGGTTAAATAAGGAATTAACTCTTCTAATTCAGCCGCATTCGCTAAATCAGCATTTTCTCCTTTTGTAGGGTACGGATCATCTAAAGTAACAAACTGTTTATTAAGTGCCATTTCCATTACAACCTCTTTAGAAACTGCCACTGAGCAACAATATAAAAACACTGTCATCTTGATTCGGCTGTCATTCAAAACGTGCCAAAGCTGTTTAACCTCTTCTTTAGTGATATTTAGTAATCCTTGAAAAAAATGTCTTGATTCTTCACTTCTGGATATTCGAGTAGCAACCATCCTGATGCTCGCATCAATATATTGTGGAGGATTTGTAAGATAAACGCGCCTAGCGCAGCTATCTAGAGATTGCTGATATTCTATAGATGCTTTTAGTAACTCTCCCAGATCCAGATCTTTTATATGAACATAAAAAGTTTCAAGTTGTGAATCTTCCAACTTATACAATACGCAGGTTATCAAAAGCGCTTTGAGATATTCATCATTAATCACGCCATTTATTAAATCAGCCAGTGCAGAATTAGGCTCTTTACCCGAAGGGTGTTTAGATAAAATGATTTGTAAAAAACCGGTAACCACCTCTTGACTTACAGACTTTAAGTCAGCAAGTAATGCCTCTTTTTTACCGAGCAGCAGGGTTAATCTTAAGATGGGGTCTATGTTGTCGAATTCTTCTTCAGGAACACATTGTCCTGCTATCAGTAAGGTTGGTAAAGAACTGGCTAATAATGACTTTTGAAAATTTGGAATCGTATTAAAGCTTCGATAATAAGCAGAATCACTCACTACTTTTATAACAAATTTTAAGCACTCTGGTTCCAGTTTATCCAGAACACCGTCCCAGAGCTCAGAGGTGTGAAGTGATTCTTGTATTAATTGGTTAATAAAACATTGAGCAACCCCAACATCACTTTGATCGTATGCGCTTTCAACACTAACAAGTGTGTACGCTTCACTAGTCTCAGTTTCACTAAGCAGGAGCTCACTTGTAGGTTTTCTGAGGAGTTGTTCATTAGCCAAAACGTTAAGCACTTCCGCTTTCTTTGCTAATGATAAAGACTTAAATACTTCTCTAAATTGCTCAAGCGGAAGTCTTAAATAAAACTCAGCTCTCATGTGGGCAGGTTGTTCATCCCATATAGAAAGCTCTATGAGTTGGCATAATTCATTCGCAGTAAACCATTCAGGCTCAGTATCTTTCTCGTGTTTTTTTCCGTTCAATATTTGTGAAAGGATCTCTTTCCTTAGCTTTACAGGAACTTTCTTTTCAAAAGTGCAAAGTTTTATACAGCGGCTTAGCTTTAGTTCCCCAAGGATTTCTGCTCGCACTTCATCAGGCTTAGTTATTACGGTTATTGAAAATAAATCTTCTGGCAAAGACGGTGAAGTAATGACATATAGCTCTGCAAGCCTAGCCGTTTTTGCTTTTACTTTCTTCGAGTACCCTTGTTCTCCCTTTTGCTCACAAAAAACATGAACTTTTGACTCATGAGCCTCAACAACTAAGGAAAAATGGTACTTTCTACCAGAAGGAGATGATATAAAACTGGCTTCAACACGTTTTCCATTTGCTAAGCCACTTAATGAGAGGTTATGCAAAGTATCTAAAGTTAAGGCCTGAACGGGAAATGAAGCTTCAGCAGTCATGTTTATACCATCGAGTTAATAAGGGTTAAGCGTTTAGTCCTTTTAAAAATATTCGAACTTCCAACGTGACTCGATGATTATCCATTATTTATGCACAAACGTCTTGAATGTATATTTTTATTAATATTAAGTTTTTGGTACATCAACTATAGAGGCGTGATATTTAAGAGACTTTTTTGGTATTTTTATGAATTACTTAATGTGATTTACAAAAATAGCTATTTAGAGCTTCACTTTCATTAGGGTGATACTGCTTAAAAGCGGTTTGAAGGTCTGTCACTTCTTCTTGTGTAAAATGCTCTTGTGCTAATTCACTCAAAAGTGATTGAGTTTCATTGTGCAAAAGGCTGTATAGAATTTCTACGGCCTTTTCTTTATTGCTTAACATACTGCGTTGAAATTTAGCTTCATGACACAGTCTTTCTCGCAGAGGGATCCTAGAACTTTCTTTGTCAAAAGAACTTAGATTTAACCATGTATCTAAAAGCTGGTCAGACGAAAAATCCTCTAACATTTCGACTGCAATATCTAAATACAGCCTGATTCTAGATATCATGGTATAAAACCTTGTAGGTTCAGTCTCAACCATTTTCTTAGCCAAGCGTTGCAAATCAGCGTCAAATAATTTCAGTTGGTCTGGGGTATCCTGTAACTTCGATTTAAAAGTAGAAAGGTCTCTTCCTATTTTTTCGCAATGATAAAACAACTCAATCTTTGCACAATCACGTACTAGTTTGAATATCGTTGGATTTTTTTGTAGACGCCAAATCATACTGCTTAGTTGAGCCTCTGTTAGATTATCTAAAACTTTGTTACAACCACATTGAGTTTCTTGATCCATGAGTAACTCTAAAGCTTCATCTCCCTTTAAATGAGACAAGAGTGGTTCAGAAGATACATCACTTTTTGGCTGTTGAAATAAATACTGTGAATGAGACAGCATCTGCATCCAAATATCACTTGTTAAATAAGGAACAAGACTTATAAGTTCAGTGGGCCTATGAATGTATAAACGATAACTGCCATGGCGATTACGCGCTTCCGAATCTTCACAAGTGCAAGCAGTAGCAAAATCGGTAACGATTTCTTTTGATACAGTAACTGGACAGCAATATAAATAAGTGGTCAGCTTGTGTTTATCACGAACCATCCATCTACATTGTGCCATCGCTTCTTCTTTATCTACTTTTAACCCCTCCATAAATAACTTTCTGGCTTCAGGTCTCTTATTAAATCGCAGCATCACAAGCCTTGTTAAATCAACAAGTCCTTTATTCATCTCAACAGAAGCTTTAAATAAGTCTAGTAACTCGGCATCGTCCAAATGATTTGCAAACACATCTCTTTGAACATCGAAGAAATAGAGCGAAATGCTCTCCAAAAAAATCGTCTTAAGTCTCTGATCACTAACAACTCTTCTTACTAAGCTCCTGATTGCTGGATCACCCATTTCAGAAACCTTACACTTACCTAAGGTCCCCCTTAAAAAGTTAATGATTATTTGCTCGTCAGCATGATCTAAAGCAGCGAATAAGTGTTGTTCTTGATCTAGAAGTGCCGCTAAGCGTAATTCTGGTTCTAGCTTGTTAAAAGCTAGATCGGTTATTTCTGCCCCTACAATGCTTAATACTCTAAAAGAGCTCGCTAGTAATAACTGCTGCATATTCGGAAGTTTCTCTATGCCGAACTCATATACTTTACTTAGTACATAGCTCAATTCAGGTGAAGCTAGCTCCTCAAAAACACCATTCCAGAGTTCAGGAATGTTTTGAGACTCACCAATTAACTCAAGAAGAAGTTCATTGTTTGGTTCAACCTTTGGTTCTTCATCCTCTACGTCAAGAAAAGCACAATCTTCAAAATTAGCCACAGCTTCTGCTTGTGCTTGATCAGCGTATATTGCCGTATATGTAGAGCCTTTAATCAATAAATTAAGGATTTCCACCTTCTGTGGGAGCGAAGCCAATTTAAACAACGCTTTTAACTCGTTATTGCGTAGCCTAGAATAAAAACGAAGCCTTATATACTTAGGCTGTTCATCCCAACACTTGAACTTCATTAGCTGTATGATATCGTCAATATTTACACACTCTTTTGGAAGCAGCTGTGCGTTTGTCAGGCTTAATTCAGGAGCTTCGTTATCAATTCTATTTTTCAATAGGATTTGTTTAAGTAGTTTCGGCTTTAAATCGGCATCTACATCATCTGATAAAACAAGTTCAACGCATCGATTTAACTCTAACATTTGTATAATTTCTACTTGCTCTAGATCTTCAAGTGATGGTGATTTTAAGGCTTTTAAAAATAAAACCTTTGGTATCGAAGAAGCTGAAATAACATAAATTTTCGCCTGTCTTTTGGCGGCTTTTAAATCTTTTGGCTGAAATTGAATCCACTCCGTTTTTATGTGCTTGCAGCTAACATCAATTTCACCATTTAAAACTTGAATGTGTACTTCATAAAGATATTCTTTTCTTACACTCACTCCATTAAAAGTTAACCTAGCCTTAATACCGCTTTTTTGTTCAATATTTTTATAATCCAAGGTATGTAAAACATCTAAGGAGCGAGTTTGTGAAGGTAAAAGTGATGCACTTGCCATAGGGACACCAATTATTCAGTATTAATAAAATAAAACTCTAAATCCGTTTTCTAAAAATTGTCCCTGAAAAATTTGATTATTGCTCAACTTAAACCGTATATCCATTTATCTTCATGCTTTTTATCTAATTATGACTCTTGTTTAATATTGGATTATTCTTACGTTAATCTTTCAACTTTTAACCTATAACTTACCTTTCTAAATTTTGACACTTTTTTGATTGATCTATTACTTTCAGTTCATTATTATTTCATTCAAATATTTAAATTATTGAATAGGAATGTTTGCAATGAATGATTTTTTAGAAATCTTAACTCATGGTCGCCGTTTTAAAGCTGCAGTAAAAGAGCTTTCGGTTGAAGAATTAAAAGAATTAGCGGTTAAATTAGATAAGATTATTGTTGAGCGTGAACAACAAGAAGAAGAGCTAAAAAAAGCAAACGCTGTAAGAGACGCTGAAATTGAAAAGATTCGCCAACAAATGGAAGCCATTGGCTTATCTGTAGAAGATCTAGGTGCGGTTAAAGCTGCACCTAAAAAACGCGCTCCTCGTCCACCTAAGTATGAAATCACGGTTGATGGTCAATTAATTCAATGGACTGGTCAAGGTCGCATGCCAACCGTATTTAAAAACGAAGTTGATAAAGGTCGCAAACTTGATGAGTTTTTAATTAAATAACGCTATTTAATTAAAGTAAGCCCGACGATAAGTTCGGGCTTTTTCTATGGATTCAATTTAAACCTCATTTTCAAAACTATTAAAAATCACATCTATATGCCGCCTGAATTATTTTAAAGCAACTCCTAAATAAGAATAATATCAATTGCAAATTTAGCTTTTGTTCTTATATATCACATTTAATTGATACAACGAGTTCAAGTGACAAAAGTTCGAAAACCAATTTCAAATTCAATATCTAAATGACGTAAATTGATAATAAAAAGTTACAAAAAAACTTCTTTTCCCTATTGCCTTTGCAGTATCCTAACGCTACCTATAACAAAACATCACATGGAAAAATGATAAATATTAACAAAGTGATAAGCGCTAGTGCGTTAGTTGTTCTGTCATCATCCAGTTTCGCCAGTGTACTTACACCGAATGCGAACAATAAACTTACGGCTTTAACTCACGCCAATATTATTGTTGCCCCTGGTGAAGTTATTGAAAACGCAACCTTATTGGTTGAAAACGATCGTATTAAAGCTATCATAAAAGATAATGACTTTCCAAAGTCTGCTTTAGAAATCGATCTCACTGGATATACCATCTACCCAGGTTTTATCGATCCTTACACTCAATATGGGATTGATTATAGCTACCCTGAAACCAAGAAAACCAAGCCGATTTACCACAATGACCGTATCGGCGGTAATGCTTCAAATGATGCAATTCATGCTGAAAAAGAATGGTTCAACTACATAAAGCCAAGTAATAAAAGTGCGAAAACTTGGATTAACAATGGCTTTACCAGTGTTCAATCTGCGAAATTAGACGGGATTTTTCGTGGTCGTGGGGTAAGTCTGTCCTTGGATAAGGATATTCCTAACAAAGTGATCTATCAGGCTCGTGGTCACCAATTTATGTCTTTCAATAAAGGCAGCTCAAAACAGGACTACCCAGGTTCACTTATGGGTAGTATTGCCCTTATTCGTCAAACACTGTCGGATGCAAAATGGTACAACGAAAATTACAAGAAGCCGGGAACGATATCTCAACCCAATGAAATCGAATTTAATGCCGCATTTGAAAAGCTAGCAAACTTAGGCAAGCAACAAGTTATTTTTGAAACCGATAACCTTAATAACCAATTACGTGCTGCTCGTGAATTAGCTGAGTTTAATTTAACTCCAACCATTGTTGGTACTGGTAGCGAATACAGTCGAATTGATGAAATCAAGGCATTAAATTATTCGATCATCTTACCGCTAAAGTTCCCTGATGCGCCTAATGTTGCAGACAGCGATGCAGCAAAAGATGTAGAGCTAGCAGAACTAAGGCATTGGGAACGTGCCGCTTCAAACCCAGCCGCTTTGGCAAAAGCTGATATTCCATTTGCTTTTACAATGTCTGGCAGCAATAAAAAAGGCTTTTTGAAAGAGCTTCGTAAAGCGATTAAAGCTGGTTTATCAAAGCAAGATGCGCTCGCGGCACTGACCACTAACCCTGCTGAAATGGCTAATATCTCTGATATCGCAGGCAAGCTTAAACCAGGCTACAAAGCTGATTTTGTGATTTCAAAAGGCGATTTGTTCGAAAACGGTAAAATTTATAGCGTTTGGTTGCAAGGTAATGAAACTCAACTGCTTGATCGTAGTTACGACAAGCTTATAGGCGATTACCAGCTCACACTTAATCAAATCGACTTTGACTTTGGCTTAGAGAAAAGCAAAAAGTTAGATGCAACGCTTGCAAGCGGTGAGCAACAAGTTGACTTAGATAAGCTTAAGTACAACGACGAGCGACTCACCTTCATTGCCGATCTCAGTGAAGCGGGTTATCAAGGCGTTACTCGTTTTGTTTTATGGTTAGACGGCAATGAACTAACGGGACGTATGGAAACCGCGGATGGTACGCAGCATCCTGTTACCGCTAAGCGTATAAAGCTTGAAAAAGGCAGTGACTCGAAACCAACAGAAATAGTTAAAGATAAAAAAGCCAAAGCAAGTTATGTCAGTAAGCTGACTTATCCAAATGTAGCTTACGGTCTTGATTCATTACCAACACAAGAAACCGTTTTAATCAAAAACGTTACTGTATGGACATCAGAAAAATCAGGGATTCTTAAAAATACTGATGTAATAATTGAAGACGGCAAAATTGAAGAAATTGGTCAGGGATTAAACGCTCCAAGAAATGCGACTGTCATTGATGGTACAGGCAAACACCTTACCGCAGGTATTGTTGATGAACACTCGCACATTGCGGTAAATGGCGGTGTTAACGAAGCAACTCATGCCGTGACTTCAGAAGTTCGCATTGGTGACGTTCTCAATCCTAACGACATCAACATTTATCGTGCTCTTGCTGGTGGTGTAACAACTGTGCAGCTACTTCATGGCAGTGCCAACCCTATTGGCGGTCAAGCACAAACTATTAAACTTCGTTGGGGCGATACTGCTGAGCAATTAAAGTTTAAAGAAGCTAATCCAAGCATAAAGTTCGCTTTGGGTGAAAACGTAAAACAAACTCACTGGGGTGATAAGTTCTCTCGTCGTTTCCCTAAGAGCCGCATGGGTGTTGATGCCCTCTTCCGTGAAACCATGGATGCAACACTTGAGTACGAAAAAGCGCAAAAGGATTACGACGATTTACGTCGCAGCTCTAAACGTAAAATTGTTGCTCCAAGAAAGGACTATCGCCTCGAAGCCATTAGCCAAGTTATAAATGGTAAGCGCGATGTTCACATTCACTCTTATGTTGCATCTGAAATTCTTATGTTCTTAAAAGTGGCTGATACTTACGGCTTTACCGTAAAAGCCTTCACTCATATTCTTGAAGGTTATAAAGTTGCTGATGAAATGGCAAAGCATGGTACAACCGCTTCTACCTTCTCTGATTGGTGGGCATACAAATTCGAAGTGTATGACGCGATACCACAAAACACCTGCTTGATGACGAAAAAAGGTGTACTTACAAGTGTTAACTCAGACGATAGAGAAATGATGCGCCGTCTTAACCAAGAAGCCGCCAAGTCAATGTTTTACTGTGATATGAGCGAAATTGATGCATGGAACATGGTGACTATCAACCCAGCTAAACAACTCGGTGTTGATAAATACGTTGGCTCTATCAAAGAAGGTAAACAAGCAGATTTAGCTTTATGGAGTCACAATCCACTTTCAGTTTATGCTAAAGCAGAAAAAGTATGGGTTGATGGCAAACGCTACTTTGATATCGAAAAGGATAAACAAAAGCAGCAACAAGTTGCCGATGAGCGCCAAGCTCTCATTCAAAAGATCTTAACCAGCGGCACCAAAATGAAGCCGAAGTCAGCGGCACCATTGTTTAAAGAACCTGAATGGCACTGTGACACACTATTCCATGCTTGGGATAGCAAACACAAACACAACCATAATCACAGCCACTAAGGAGAAGAACAATGAAAAAGAATTTTTTAGCCATCAGCTTATTGTCAGTGGCAGGGTTATTTTCAACAGCGACGTTAGCCAGCGACATCGTGCCAGCTGAACAACAAAAACAAGCTATTTTGATCCAAAACGCGACCATTCACACAGCTGCAAATGGTGTGATTGAAAATGGTGATATGCTGTTTGATAACGGTCGTATTGTAGAAATCGGCCAAGATTTGACATCGAACTCGGCACAAATCATCGACCTTACAGGTAAGCACGTTTACCCGGGATTAATTGCACTCAGCACCAGCTTAGGCTTGGTAGAAGTGAATGCCGTAAAAGAAAGTGTCGATAATCGAGAAGTCGGTTTTGTTAATCCTCAGCTATCCCCTGCTGTTGCTTACAACGCAGACTCAGAAATCATTCCGACCGTTCGTCGTAATGGAGTCACTTATGCGCAAGTGATCCCAAGTGGTAACGGTATTGCCGGCCAATCTATTGTTGTTAACTTGGATTCATGGAATGTTGATGACGCTCTGGTCAAAACAGGCTTAGAAATGAACTTGTATTGGCCATCTATTCGTTGGGCTTCATCAAATCCAAAAATTTACAAGCAACAATTGGACAACCAAAATAAGCAAATAAAAGAAGTCTATCAAGCCTTTGAGGATGGATACCGCTACTTTTTGGCTTCCAAAGCTGGTGATGACGTTGAGGGCAATAAAGCCTTAGCGAGTATGCTCCCGCTGTTTGAAGGCAAAGGGCAGCTCTATGTTCATGCCAATAAACAGAAGCAAATTGAACAAGCCATTGCTATTGCTAGAAAGTACAAATTCAAGCTTGTTATTGTGGGTGGTTATGATGCTTGGCGAGTAGCAACTTCAATCAATGAAATTGGCGCTAAAGTCATTTACACCAATGTGTTTGGCTTGCCTCAACGCAATGATGATCCGGTAGACCAAGCGTTTAAAGTCCCTAGCTTGCTTAAACAAGCTGGTGTTCCTTTTGCTTTAGCTATCAAAGCTGATTGGAATACTCGCAACCTTCCGTTTGCAGCAGGGCAAACCGTCAGTCATGGTTTGAGCAAAGAAGAAGCACTCAAAGCGATTACTGCAGACGCCGCTGATATTCTTAACCTAAAAGATATCGGCTCGTTGCAAAAAGGCTATAAGGCGAGCTTTGTGATCACACAAGGTGATTTGCTTGACCAAGCTGAAGGTAAAGTTGAACAGCTGTACATTGATGGTCGTAAAGTTGATTTGAATAATCGCCATAATCAGCTTTATCAAAAGTACTTGAAGCGATAGGATATCGTTTCATCTTTATAAATCATGCCCGTAATTTCGGGCATGATGTGTTTTTATGCCCATGAGGTTAATATGAAAAAACTCATCTTCTTCTTTCCCCTTTTTCTCACTGGGTGTTCGGGGAATTACGCCTTCCATAGTAATATCGACAAAGAGACCATCAAAGATTATTTTAAAGCAGCAGATGTAAAGCTGTTTGACAAAAATCATCCTGCTCCAGCTGACTTTCAGACAATTAAAATTGTGAATGGTGAAGCTTGTCAAATGTCTAGCGATGATAAAATCGCAACAGAAGCTGATGCGAGAACCGATGCTCGTCGTAAAGCTGCCGACTTAGGTGCGAATGGATTTATCGTAGAGCATTGCGTTAATCTTTCAACGCCAACTCCAGAATGCCTTACCCAAGTTATGTGCAGTGGTAAAGCGATTAAAATTAAATAATCACGGTTACCCCTTCCAAAACTAAATCAATTCATTGGAGCTAAGGCTAAAAATTGTTTACGCAAACCATAGAAGCAGTCGGTATTTGTAAAACCCCTTACCAACAAAAATTTGGCATTCCCAGACAACCCGGCTTAGTTGAAGCGAAGGGGCAGATACGACTTACTGGAGAATATAACCACCTCGATTTTGTTCAAGGCATTGAGCAATACTCTCACCTTTGGCTGTTATTCAGTTTTCACGAAAACCTTGAGCAAGGCTTTAAAGCTAAAGTTCGCCCCCCTCGCCTTGGCGGTAACGAAAAAATTGGTGTATTTGCCACTCGATCAACCTTTCGTCCAAACGGTATTGGTCAATCGGTAGTAAAGCTTGAAGGGGTAAGGTTTGAGTCAAACCAAGTCATTATTGATATTTCAGGTATGGATTTGGTTGATGGTACGCCAATTCTGGATATCAAACCTTATTTACCATTTTCAGACAGTTTACCTGATGCTCAGGCAGGTATGGCACAAGAATCGCCAGAGTTATGTGAAATAGTCTTCAATGATTCGTGTTTAACTCAGTTAAGTCAAATGTATAAAGGTGAAGAACTAAAACGATTAATTGAACAAGTCCTCGCTCAAGACCCTCGTCCTGCATATAAGAAAAATAAGCCTGATGATAAGCAATATTTTATTACTCTAGATAAGTTTAATATTGGTTGGCAAGTGATTGAGCAATGTATTGTCGTTTTCTCAATAGAGTTAATTAAAGCGTAATTTATATCGCCAAATGGACGTCTTTATCTATTAAATTTCTACGGCCAGCGGTGTTTAGAGCTGATGTTACAGTCTGTATTATTCAGCCGTGACCCGCTTTAAGGAAAATAAATAGCCACTCAACCTCTTCTGCTCGCAAAACTCTTTAAGTGATTGCGCTGAACCAGTAA